>CAWEZS010000033.1:0-279366 GCA_963813645.1 Terriglobia bacterium | reverse complement strand
AGGCCGAGCTTGTCTCGGACGACTAGACGAGTCTGTGGAGCGGCTTGCGCCGCTAGATTCTGGGCTCCGAAACAAAGAAGCAACAGAAGCGCAAAATAGGCACGCAAAGCCCGCGCCCTGGAGTGTTGTTGTGTACCAGTCTTTGACTGATGGTTCGTTCCCACTTGCTCCCCCTCTGACTCGACTGCTTGGTGAGTCTAGGACAAAATTGGATTTCGCTAAACTTACAGCCGTAATCGGAACGGAGTTACCGTCAGGCCAGTTGGCCTACGCTAAGTCCTTTCGATTGGGGGACTTTTGAATGCCGTAGAGGGGGAGGATGATTTCGTCTGCTGGCTGGTGACCGATCGAGAGGCACAGGTTTGAGCTGGCCTCGAACTCGATTTGAAATTCGCCGAACTGATTGGTGACGGTTTCGGCCAGTTGCGAGGTTCCCGAGTGCAGTCGAACAGGCACGGCATGAGGCGCCCGGTCGCTCCCGGCGCGGTTCAATACCTGTCCCACCACGCACGCTGAATCCGAGTCCCGGCGTGGTTCGAGGCGAAGGTCAATGTAGTAATCGTCCGTCTCGTAGAGAAACTGCCGTGCCGAGACCGAACCCCGTACTCCGGCCGTAACTGGTTGCAGATTGGAATCGAACAAAAGACGAAGCCCGTGTTTTGCTCCGGAAACAGTAGCTGCAAATTGGCTCTTGCTGACCCGGACCACGTCGTCCGGAGGAATGAAGGCACTCTCCGACCTGGCAATGGACAGAACCGCCTGCCATACCTGCAATGCGGTCTCGCACTTGCCGCAACCGCTGCTGATGTGCTTGTTCATGGTTGCTCGGGTCGTGGGCACCGTCAGGTCGCGAACCAGATCTGCCCATGCTTCGTCACTGAAATGCTTCAACTTCTGCCTCCGCAGGGGAAATAGACCAGAGTTCCTGGTCACACCCTGCTTGTTTTTTGGACTCTGGGAATAAGGGACACCAGGTGGCCAAAAAATATAGGGGTACAGAAAAATATTTTAGGCATCAGGCACTGCCGATCAGAACGAACGGAGCCCATTGATAAGGATGGGGATAGCTCGATCGCATCGCCAACATGGCCCTCCGCAGGGCAGCCGCCTTGTTTTGTCCCTGGCGCAGCAAGCCATAAAAGGCCACCATGAACTCGGCCGTGCTCTGGTCGTGCACATCCCACAAACTTAGTACCAGGGACTGTGCCCCGGCATGCAACAGGCCCCGCGCGAGGCCGATTAGCTCGTCTCCGCCGCTGACCACGTTCAAGCCGGTGGAACAACCACTTAGGGTTATCAGTTCGACCGGGAGCCTCAGTTGATAGAGGTCAAACAAACTCAAGTATGAGTCTCCCATGCGGATGGCCGAAAACATGGGATTGTCCTGGCGGAAACGGCCGTGGGTTGCAATGTGAATCATTCGGCTGTGCGGCCCCTGGTTTCGCAGAACCTGCTCGGTAGCATTCCGTCCTAAAAATAATTCCGCCCCTTCGAGAACGGCGGTGAGAGCCTGAACCTCATCCAGAATGGCCGGCGCCTGAGGGTCTGGAATGCCGAAAATGAGAGCCGTTCCCGAGGAGTTTGCGGTTCGCCTCTGACTCAACGCGAAGATGCTCGCACTCGGTGAGTACGACACGGTGTGGCGGTCAATCAGGTATTCAGTGCCGTCGTACAAGGCGTGGAATGGAACGTAGTGGAGCAATCCGTGTGGAACGAAAACAAGATGACTGGCTTTCAAGCGGGGGGCCACGGGTGCGATCAGTTCCTGATAGAGCTCGGTCAAGTGTGCGCGGGTCGACTGTACCAGCGAATCCCTAAAGGTTTCGAGATATTGCGGGTTGAGCCGAAACTTGGATAGCTGAAACTGCAACAAGCGCAGAAAACCTGCCACTCGGGATTCCAGCGTGATGGGAAGAATCTCGAGTGTTTCTGGCCCGAGCAAACACACCACGATGCGATCTTTGACTCGAAAATATTCGATCAACAAGGTGTCGGCAGGCAAGGCGGATCGGAGGTCTGCAATGGGAAGGTGGGTAGGAGTCTGTAACCCGGCCTGTTCGGCGTCGGCCGGTGTCGCCTCCTGCAGCATGTGCAGCAGTTCTTTCTCGCGGTTTCCCGCCTTCGTCTGCAGTGATCTGATACGTTCCGGCGACTGCTGTTCGGGTTGCAGTTGCTCTCGTTCGATCAGGTTGTAGTACCAGTTGAGCTCCTCACGCAGGTCGCGGATGGACCGCACCAGATCGCTTTGGCCCGCCTCGTCTTCGGTGATTGTTGGCACAGGTCGGAAGAACAAATCCATCAAACTGCGGGATTTTGCCTGCTCGACATACGCGAACGCCTCTTCGGTTGCTGCCGCGTCACCCTCGCGCAGCAAGCAGATGTCCATCAGATCTTCGTACACTTCCAGGCGGTTTTTTATGAAGGCGATCTTGAGTTCTTCGCCGCGCAGGCTGCTGCGCAGAGTCTCAAGGGCCTGACGGGCCTTCTGATAGGACGCGTACGCCTGCTCAACTTTGCCACCCGCGGAATGAACGTTACCCATCAGCAGATGGGCCTGATACGCGAGAACGGGCGCCTCAAAGCCGGCGAGCTTTTCAAGCGCCTCGTCGCCGTGGCGGTAGGCCTGCTCCAGGTTTTCGGTGCGCAGCGCAATCCGCGCCAGCAGAAGCTGAGCAAGAACCAGCTTGTGTCCCAGGTTGAGCGAGCGGAACGACTCCAGGGCGTCGGCGGCGAGTCGCCGTGCCTCAAAGTATCGACCCTCGTTATAGAAAACGAGGGCCCGGTACAAGTCGATCAGTGATGGCCAAACCCGATTCTTCTCCCGAACGAAAATCTCGCTAGCTTCCGAAAATAGCTTAAGGCCTTCAAAAGCGTGTCCCTGTTGGCTTGCCGCGATGGCCGAAAAGGCGAGACACTTGGCGCTCTCGTACCCTATGCCTAGTTTCTGAAAGCCCTCGTAGCCTTGTTGGGAAAGTTCGGCGGCGTCTGAGCTGAGATTCAGTTCGAGATACAGTTCCGCGAGGTCAAGGTTGCACAATGCCAGGTGATACGCATCGTCTACCTTCTTGCAGGCCGCACGCGCAGCCCGAAGCATTTCGATGGCTTTGCTGTACTCACCTCGCTGATAGTGAAGATAAGCAATATTATAGTCAGCCTGGGACACCAGCAACGGCATGTTGTGTTCTTCGCAGAACTGGCGGGCCTGCTGATAGGCGTCAATCGCCTTGGAAAAGGCATGCAGGCTGATGTAGCAAGTCGCCAGGTTACTCAAGACTGCGGCGATGCCCTCAGCATCCTTTTCATTCAGTAGGCCGCGGTAGGCCCGTTCATAGCAATCCCGGGCTTCGCCGAAGCGGTCCTGCCGGTAGTAGATATTTCCGATGTTGATGTCAAGCCGGGCAAGACGCCAGGCGTTTCCCTCGGCGGCGAAGATTTGCCGCGCGCGTTCGGCGGCGGCGAATGCACGGTTGTACTCCCCCAGCAAGAGCATGGGCTGGATCGATCCGCTGAGAGTGCGAGCCACCTCGTGGGTCTGTCCCGCAGAGTCGAACCAGGCGGCTGCCTGTTCGTGCAGATCGACCGCCGCTGCGTGCTCGCCTCGGGCATACAGAACATTCGCCTTCGCCCGCAGCGCGCGCGCCAGAGACTCCTTATTATCCAGTCCGGCCGCGATAACTAGCGCAGCCTCGGCCAGGCTCAACGCTTGCCGCACATCGACGCGGATCTTCTCACGTGCCTGATCCGCGAGAGCGGTTACAACTTCCGTCTTGAACAGGTGCGGATTGCGAGCGAGAAACTCGCGCCTGGCCGGTTCATCCGGCAGCTCGGCCAGCTGCGCGAACAGCTCTTCCTTATGCGCTTTGTCGTGCGCAGACGTGGGCTCGGTCACCTGAAACCCTCTTTTTCCAGTCTCTGCCGAAGTAGTTTCAGGCAGCGTCCTCGAATGAATCCGATCGAGCCGATTGCCAGCTTCAACTGCCTGGCGATTTCCTCATATGGCCGGGGTGGTTCGTCAAAGAAGAGCAAGCCGATCAGCTGACTGCATCGGGCGGGAAGTGCGGCAATGGCGTCCCGCAGCAATTGCTCGCGCTGCAACTGATAGAGCATCTCTTCGGGCGGTTCATCGGTTGCCGCTTCGGGCCGGTTCTCGATCTCTGTTGGGTCATCGAGTAGATTCAGCGCCTGCTTCTTGACGCGCAGGCATTTGTGATAGCTCGTCTGCATGAGCCATTTGGGAAGAGCCCGCGGCTCGCGCAGCTGGGGCAAGTCGGAAAGCAAGTCAAGACAAACCGCTTGGAAGATATCCGCGGCGTCATCGCGAGACAACCCGAACTTGATGGGGATGGAGAAAATCAGATTCTTGTATTTCTCGATCAACGCCGACCACGCTGCCTCGTTGCCCTCGCAGCATTCGCGAACCAACCGCTCGCTCGACCAGAAGCGCTCACGCGGCAGGTTTTCCTGCTTCACCGTTGTGCACCGCCGGTGGCCCCGGTTGCCGGTCGAAAATACAGCTGCTCAACATTCCACAGGGTGGTGGGCTCGAGGATGGCTGGCTTGAAGTTCTCCAAATTCTTTTTCGCGCCCACCAGAATGTTGGGCGTCGCCAGAAAGACGTAGGGAAGATTGGCGGCGATGATTTCCTGGACCTGGTCGTAGAGACGTTTTCTGCGGCCATAATTCAGCTCGACCATCTGCTTCTGCATCAGTTGGTCGATTTGCGCCTCCCAATCCGTGGCTGGTTTGGTTTCTCCCAGATGCCAAAGGTGTGTGCTCCCGCTCGACAACCACACGTTCATCTCCGGATTCGGGTCGGCGTCACCGCCGCCCAAACCCATGACTGCAGCCTCGTAGTCAAAGGTCTGAAATATGCGATCGAGCAGGGCCCGAAATTCCAGCGGAACAACGTGAACATCCATTCCCAAGTGGCTCAGGTCATCCTGGATCATCGTCGCGATTTTTGTGCGCTGGCTGTTGGAGGAGCTGGCGATGATGGAGAACTCAACCGGACGATTCTGGCGGTCCAGCAAGCGGCCATCGCTACGCCAGGAAAAGCCGGAGGATTTCAGCAGATCTCGCGCGTGCTCGGCTGACCGAGCCGGGTGCGGCAGAGACTGGTCCATCCAGAGCTTGTTGGATGGACTTACGTTTCCCCACAGCGGTCTGCCCCGGCCCGCGTAGACCAGTTTCACGAGGGATTCCCGATCGATTGCCTCGGAGACGGCCTGGCGGAACTTCAAATTCGAAAACCATGAGAGTTGAGGCGCGAGCTTGTTGGCGACTGGCGCTTTCACGTCGTTCAGGTTGAAAAGCAGAAAATTGTATTCCAGGCTGGGGCCGAGGTCGAAGAGTTCATACCCTCGATTTTGCGCATCCCGGGACAGAAGCGCATAATTCTCCGCATTGATCCGGCTCATGATGTCGGTGTCGCCGGCCTGGAAGCGAATCACCTGAGCGTCTTCATTTCCTGCAAACAGGAAGACCAGTTCATCGAGGTAAGGAAGCCGGTTCTTTTTCTGATCTATCTTCCAGAAGTAGGGGTTGCGCTCCAGCACGATCCGTTGTCCGGGCACATACTGCTTCAGCCGGAACGGGCCCAGGCCGGCCATTTCTGCGGGCAAAGCATTGACGTTCCACACCTGGGTAAAACGGTCTTCACGATAGGCCTTCTCCAGAAGATGACGCGGCATTATGGCCAGACTGTCGAAGATTCGTTCCGCGGCGGCGTAGGGCTGAGTCAGAGTAAATCGAACCGTGGACGCATTAATCTTTTGCACTGCGATCGGTTTTCCGCCCACGATCAGGAGGTCCCGCTGTGGAGAGTGGATCTTTTCATCCAGGTAAACCTGAAAAGAAAACACCACATCGTCGGCATCGAAGGGCTGACCGTCGGAAAATCTCAAGCCACGCCTTAGCTTCAGGATGAAGACCCGGCCATCACGCGATGTAGTCCACGACTTGGCCAGCGACGGTTCTGTCTTTTGCGAGTCTCGGTTGATGTGAATCAGGTCAGCCATCATCCGGCCGATCACCTCGCGTGAGCGAACATCGGCGGCGGTAACGGGGTTGAGGGTCTTCGGCTCGGCACTTTGGGCGACAACCAGGGTCCCGCCGTAGCGCCCCACTGGGTTGTCGGCAATCTGTACTTCTTCGCCAGATTGCGGTGGTTGAGGGGAAGAAAAGGCGAGAGAGGAGGGACCGAGAGCCGACACCAGGGCGGCGATCCATGCCAAACGGCGCATAAGGGTCAAACGGCCTGATTTTTAGACCGTGGTCGATTGTAACCGCTTGAGGAATGTGTCTGCCATGGCGAGGTAACCAAGAGAGAAAACCGCCAACACCACTGCTGGGATGAACATCCACCAATAAGAAACCAGAACGCTATATTGCTGTAGGTTTGCCAGCAAATTGCCCCAGCTGGGCGCCGGTTCGCTCAGTCCCAGTCCAAGAAACGACAGGGTGACCTCCGCAATGACATATTGAGGAACCAGCAGGGCAGCTTGCGTCAGCAACACTCCATAAGTATGGGGCAGCACATGCCTCCGGAGAATGTAGGCGTTGGAGGCTCCAAAACCCCGGCTGGCTGCAACGTACTTACGAGTCTTGGCGCTGAGCACGACGCCACGTATCAGACGCGCCGGCCGCGCCCATCCCACCGATCCGATGACTGCTACCAGAAGGAAGAAGGTTTGAACGGGACTGACGTGGAGCGGCAGGAACGCCCGCACAGCCAGAAGTAGATAGAGCCAGGGCAGAACCAGAAAAAGTTCCGCGGTACGCATCAGCGATTCGTCGATCCATCGCCCACAGAAGCCAGAGATGGCGCCAAGCAGCAATCCCAGCGAAAGTGAAATCAGTGTGGCGAGCAGCCCCGCCGCCAATGAGATGCGCCCGCCGTACAAGATCCTTGAAAATTGATCGCGTCCATAGTTGTCGCTGCCGGCGAGGAAGAGCTGCGCCGGCGCTTCAACCCCGAACCAGTGGGTGTGCGAGGAAAAAAGACCGGCAACCCGGTACTCTGGTCCCTTCACATAGAAATGGATCGGATACGCCCGCTCGCGGGCCTCTTCATACTCATATAAACCTTGCGACCGCGAGACCCATTGGTAAGTGAAAGGACGCAGGTGAAAGTGTCCTTGAGAGTCGAAAAAGTGAGGGCGGGTGGGTGGCACAAAGGGAAGATCACGGTTCTGACTGACCGGATCATAGGGCGCAATAAAGCCGGCGAACAATATGGCCATGTGCAGGGCCACCAGCAGGGTCGCGGCGGCCCAGGTTTTGTTTTTGCTCGTCATCATCTATATATGTGCCATTCGCTATTGCATTCTCACACGCGGATCCACAGCCACGAGCATTACGTCCGCCAGCAAATTACCCAGGATCATGAACCCGGTCGATGCCATCACTACACCGACCACGACGTACAAGTCTCTGGACATGGTTGCTTCCAGCAGCAAGGGTCCCAGTCCCGGCCAGCCGGTAACTACTTCGACCAGCAGCGACCCGCTGAGGAGTCCACCCACGGAGAAGCCGAACAGCGAGATCAGAGGATTGGCCGCAGCGGGCAGAGCGTAACCAAAGAGAATCCGCGGGTTTGAAATTCCGTGTCCGCGCGCGGCATCGATAAATGGCGCGTTCATGACCTCGGTCATGCTTGCACGCACGTGCCGGAGCAGAACGGGCAGACCCGCCAGAACCAATGTCATGACTGGAATGATCAGGTGGGTGCACAGGTCGCGAAGCCTTGACCATCGGCCGAGTTGATCAAATCCCACCGACGTCATGCCCCCCACCGGCAGTGCATGAGTACGAACCGCCAAACAAAGGAATGCCAGGGCGAGCACCAACTCCGGGACCGACAAGAGGATCGACGTACTCCCCATGCACAACCGATCGTTCCATTTGCCGGGATGGCCCGCAATCCAAATTCCGAGCGGTACCGCAATCAGCCAGACCAGCACCGTGGCAACTCCAGTAAGCAGCAGCGTGTTGCGCGCCCGAGCCAAAAGCAGACTGCTCACCGGAGAGTTGTAGGCAAACGAGTAGCCCCACTCGCCTTTGAACACCGATTTGACCCAGCGAACATATCGAACGGGCGTGGGCTGATCGAGTCCGTAGTGAGCGCGGAGAGCAGCCACGGTTTCAGGCGAGATCTGCGGGTTCAGCTTGATTTCATCGAAGAAGCTGCCCGGCGCCAGATCGGCGAACAGAAAACAGAGAATCGAGGCTCCAATCAGAAGCAACATTCCGTGAAACAGGCGCCGCCGGAGATACTTCATTTCCGCACTTCCGGCTCTGTAGTCTGAAAAGCCGACTCAAGGCCCCGGGCGGCTGCCAGCAACTCACGAGTTTCGGTGTGCTGCGGATTGCCAAACACCCGTTGCGTAGATCCCTGCTCGACGATCGTGCCCTCATGCATTACGGCGATGTAATCCGCCACCTGTCCAACCAGGCTCAAGTCGTGAGTGATCAACAGGTAGGTCAAGGAGTGCGTGATTCGGATATCGGCAAGCAGATTCAGTATCTGGGCCTGTGTCACCAGATCAAGACCCGAGAGCGACTCATCCAATATCAAAAGTGTAGGCTGCAGGGCTAACGCCCTGGCGATGGCCAGCCGTTGCCGCTGGCCGCCGCTGAATTGCAACGGAGAGCGATCGGCCCAATCCGGTGATAACCCCACCTCTTCCATTAACTCGCAGGCCCGCTGTCGCAGCTTGTGGCCGGACACGCGACGCTGCACTTCGAGCGGCTCGGCGACAATCTGCGCGGCCGAGAAAAATGGGTTCAGGGCGCCGGCGGAATCCTGAAAGACCATCTGAATCCTCGGCCGCAGCCCGATCAGATCGCGAGTATCGCAGCACGATATCTCCCGTTCTTCAAACCAGATTTCTCCCGCATCAGGTTTTTCAAGCATGGCCAGGCAGCATGCAAGTGTTGATTTTCCCGAGCCAGATGCGCCTACCATCGCAGTTAAACATTTCGGCTGAAGCTCAAGGTTTATGTTCCGGAGCGCGTCTACAACGAACCTGCGCCGCGAGAGTGCTTGGCATTGCACGAACCGCTTGTGTAACCCCTTCACCCGGATGAGTGCAGGGTTAGTTGCGCGTTTTGTCGCAAGGTTAGCTGCCATGATGGAAACAACTCACGCGATGACCGGCTTCCGGTGTGAGCTCCTCGGGGTTTTCGGTTCCACAAATCTCTGTTCTTCGCGAACACCGGGGTTCGAACGCACACCCGGGGTTTAAACTTTTCAGATCAGGTGGACCGCCAGGCATGGTCGGCAGGCGATCCGCGGCAGCCGTGTACTCAGCGCGGACAGATCGCGGCACCAGGTCGAGCAAGCCCCTGGTATAAGGATGGAGCGGTCGGCCAAACACTCTCGACGCGCTGCCGATTTCAACCACCCGGCCGGCATACATGACGGCTACCCGATCGGCAAATCCTGCAAGCAAGGCTGGATTGTGAGTGATGAACAAGATGGCGGTGCCAAGTGTCTGATTGAGATTTCGCAATACGCTCAGAACCTCGGCTTGTATGTTCACGTCGAGAGATCTAGTGGGTTCGTCGGCAATAATCAGATCTGGCCGGCATGCTAGGGCCTGGGCAATGGCGACTCGATGCAGCTCTCCGCCGCTAAGTTGATGAGGGTAAGCAGCGCAGATCCGCTCGACTTCTACCAGACGAACCTCCCGTAGGATCGACTCGATCTCCAGTTTGCGCGCCTCTCGGGGAAGTTTGCGGTGCGCGAGAATGACTTCAGCAATTTGATCGCCGATACGCATTACTGGGCTCAGTGCCAACCCGGGCTCCTGGTGAATCAAGGAAATCCGGGCGCCGCGAATTCTGCGTACTTGCTTCTCGGGCAATCCCAGCAGTTCCTGATTTCGAAACAGAATCGAGCCGTCAACCAGGGCGTCTGCCGGAAGCAATCTGAGTATGGATCGGGCGAGAGTGCTCTTGCCGGAGCCGGATTCTCCGAGGATTCCAATTACTTCCCCTGTAACAATCTCAAGATCGAGTTGCCGCAGGACCATAACCCGCGAGTGGTCGGGCGAAGCATAACTCACATTTAACCGGCCGACACGGAGCAGGCCCGTGACGTCGACGAAAGATGACGTGCCGAATGGAATCTGCTCCAACCCAACCTCTCCTCAAACCTAATGTGTATGAAAGAATTGTGAGGGATGCGCCTACGGATGGCTAAGTAACTGAAGTAACTGCATACTCTCCCACATGTGGTTTGGGCCGGACAACACTCGGGTCTGGGGACCTTGGCTCCGCACTCGGAATCGGAATTTGCGGCGTTTGGGACCTACGACATGGCGGGAAACATGAGGGAATGAGTCCCAAAGTCGAGAGCTCTTGAAACAGATGCAAGCCGACTGAACGGACGGTTTCACGGTGCCCGGAGTCTTAGGCAGTTTACGAGTCTCGGTCGCGAAAAGCGGGATCGAGCGGCGCGCCGCCACAAACGAAAACGCCCCAGACTCAGTTGAGTCCCTGGGGCGTTCGTTGAACAGCCCTCCCCCGAAGCTGCTCACAATTAGCCTCACGGTACCTGTAGGGGCGCGTATATGGCTCGAATCTACTCTGGAAAATGCGGCAGACGAGTTGAGAGTTTGGCTATGAGTTGAGGGGACCGCTGGCACCCGAGACTCGCTCCTTGTTTGGCTGCCTTGCGGTCTACGTTCAGAACAAGATAGTCCTCATCCTCCGCGATAAGCGCGATGGGACGGCGGACCACGGAGTGTGGCTGGCCACGACCGAGGAGCACCATCAGAGCTAACCAAGATTTGCCCGCGGTGTGGATTCGCTATCACGCCGGATCCGGTCAAGCGGGTGGATTTCGGGGGGGCAGTGTCCCAAATGTGGCGAGAGGTTCCAGCCCATCACGTCTCCACCGAAACTACAACGCGCCTCTTTTACGCCGTCCCGCTGAAATCCGCGGGTGCCTAAAGGGACTGTTTTAGGTCCTCGGTTTATGCCGCTTAGAATTTACAATCTTGTGACAAATAACTGACCGACCCACCTTAACGTTCTCTACAGCTGCCCAGGAGACCAGGATCGCACGTCCGCTCTCCAAAAAATTCATCTGGCCGAGGTGTAAGTATGTCAGTTGCCTCCGTTCGTGAAAATGCTCTTGCTGTTGTGACATTCGCGCTCTTGTTGTCCGGGGCAGCATTTGCACAGCAGTTTCATCGCACCGACCTCACAGCCAACATGTCCTCTGTTTCTCCGAACACCCCCAAAATCAATCCCGACCCCAATCTGGTCAACGCCTGGGGACTTGCCCGCGCCAGCGTTAGTCCCTGGTGGGTTTCCGACAACGGAACCGGTCTCTCCACCTTGTATAACGCCACGGGCATGCCTCAATCTCTCGTAGTGAAGATTCTTACCCCGGACGGCAAGGGCACGCTGACTCCTACAGGGGCTGTTTTCAATCCAACGACGGAATTTCCAGTAGCACCGAAGATGAAGGCGATTTTCCTGTTCGTCACCGAGGATGGAACCATTTCCGGTTGGAATCCTGCCGTGAATGCGAATGCCATTGTGCTGAAGAATCGTATTGGCAAAGCCATCTATAAAGGTTGCGCGATCGCTCAAGGGAAAAGTGGGCCTAAGTTCTATGCCACCAACTTCCAGTCCGGCCGCGTTGAGGTCTTCGACGCCAATTTCAACAAGCTGCACTTGGATGCCGACGCTTTTCGACTGCGCGGCCTCTCCGATGACTATGCTCCCTTCAATATCCAGAACGTCGGCGGAAATCTGGTAGTGACGTTCGCTCACCGGGAAGAAGGCAGCAAGGATGAAGACCATGCCCCGGGTTTGGGTTTCGCCGGTGTTTTCGATCGCAGCGGGCGGCTGTTATTGCGGCTGCAGCATGGGCCTTGGTTCAACGCGCCTTGGGGGGTGGCCCTCGCGCCTGGCGACTTCGGAATGTTCTCGCATCGCCTGTTGATCGGCAATTTCGGTGACGGCACTATCAACGCATTCGATCTGATGACTGGCAAGCACGAAGGCACGATGCTCGATGACAGCACCGGCAAGACGCTCGTTATAGACGGCTTATGGGCGATCAGCTTCGGTGGAGACGATGCGAAGAACGGATTTGCCACTAGCCTCTACTTCACCGCCGGTCCGAACGATGAAAACGATGGCTTGCTGGGCAACCTCACTGCGGTTGCCTCTGAGCAACCGGGCAATAGCGAGTAGACTCGGCTTTCTCGGGTTGGTGGCAAAGCCATCACCCGCGAACCACATCACAGATGCGAGCCGGCTGAACGCTCAGCGTCACGGTGCATGGGGTTCATGTGAGGAATTCCTGTGGCCAAAGAAGGCGGCCTACAAAGGAAAACGCCCCAGACTCAGTTGAGTCCTGGGGCGTTCGCCGAACAACCCTCTCCCCGAGTCTGCTCACAATCAGCCTAAGGGCAGGCGAGCGGTGTATGTATGGCTCGAACGGGCTGCTCTCGATTCGCATGACCTGCTTAGTCTAAGCGAGAGTTCGCAGACCCAATTTCGCGGTCACCACCGCGAAGGCGCTCAAGCGAATGACGTCGACCTCGGCTCGGCGAAAGATTGCAGCAGCACAGGCGGCGAGGTGGGCCAAGGTCACACGGTAAAGGGGATTGAAGTGCATTTCGTGACGGGCTGGAATTTTTGAGTCTTTTCTGGGTGAGAAGCATCCAAGTGTTATCAGCTAAGTTTGATTCATCCGCAGTTGAAACCGGTTCCGCCAACCAGCGTCAGCCCTTCTCATCTCGCAGCGACTCTTCTCAGCCGAAATTCAAGAACAGAAATAGGAATATCCATGGAACAAGGAACAGTAAAGTGGTTCAACGACGCCAAAGGCTACGGTTTTATCAGCCGCCAAACTGGTGAGGATGTCTTCGTGCATTTCTCCGCTATTCAGGCAGGAGGCTTTCGCAGCCTGCAAGAAGGGCAAGCCGTGCAGTTCGAAGTGACCAAAGGGCCAAAGGGCTGGCAGGCTGAGAACGTCCAGGCTGTCTAATTGACAACCGAGCATGCCCGTTATCCGAAGGGATTTCGGGCATGTCTGTTTATCTTGGTGCTAACACTTCCGGACAAAGCACTTGCACGGAGATGAGCTCTGGACTGCACCGGGAGTTTTGAAGCGCTTTGACAGTGTCTTCGGCTGTAAATCTGCCCATAACCAAGGCCAGCCTACGATTTGGTGTCATTTGGATGGGTGTCGGATCAACGCGCTGCACGTATTCCGTGGCCCGAGTGCTACCGCGATTCACTTTCACAACAAATTTTGTATTCATGGTTTTCATAAATGCCTCAGATGTTGCCAGGCATTGAAGGAAGTTTTGGCCATGCACGGACCTCGCAGTTCACATCAAATGGAAGACTGTGACTCACGGAGACCCATGACAGGGATGAGTTCTCAGCAGCAAGCATCTGATTTCTCCTTCATCTCTCATACTTCTAACTTCTGACGATCAATGCCTAGCTGGCGAGGTGGCAACCTGAGTTCTATTTCTCGATAATCTGGGTGACACTTACTGTCGCTAGGGACTGACCACACTCCAAGCAATATGCCTTTAGTCGGGATGTGATCAAACCGCAAGATGGACACATCCTCTGCGATCCGTACTCGGCGATCGGGGGTTTCGGCTTGTGGATCTTGTGGAGGAACGGTATCGCCAGTAGCACGACAAGCAGACCGAAAGAAATACTAGTCGAGTTCAGCAAGGAGCTCCTTTCCAAACCTGGGGGGCGAAGTAAGCTGCCCCCCATTTCTTTCCGCTACTGCCTGTTACGCGACCTTGCCGGGGGCCTTGGCTTCGGAAGCCTTGGCTTCGAGCGTCTTTTCGCTGCCCACGTTGACCTTAATCTGTTTGGGCTTGGCTTCGGCCTTCTTGGCCAGCTTGATCTTCAGCACCCCCTTGTTGTAGTCGGCGCTCACTTGTCCTGGGTCCACGGAGCTGGGCAGGGTGAACGAGCGGGTAAAGCTTCCGTATTGCCGCTCGACGCGACGGAAGTTCTCCTCTTTCTCTTCCTTCTCAATCTTGCGTTCGCCGTGGACAGTGAGCGTGTTGTTGTCGATCCGGACATCAATGTCCTTCTCGTCGATGCCGGGGACTTCAAGCTTCAGAGTAATATTGTGCTCGTCTTCGTAGATGTCCACCGGCGGTGCGAAGCTGGTGGTTGTCAACGCGTCTTCCGGCCCTTCCGGGCTATACGACTCGCGGAAAAGACGATTCATGCGGCTCATGCGGTCTTGCATATTGGAAAACTCACGGAGAGGCTCCCAACGGGTCAATATGGTCATAACGCAGTTCCTCCTTGGGGAAAGCTAAGAGGAAAAACTCCAGATGGGCTGACTTAGTTCAGGGAATCTGAACGAGTAAGAAGAGGTAGCTTGCTCAATTACAATGCTAGGCTCGTGCGCTACCGCTGTCAAGGTGTAGTGCGGAATCCTTTTCCAGAGCCGCCTTCCGAATTGTCAAAGAAGTAGCAATCGGCCAACTTTCGAAGCCGCTCCCAGTGTCAGGCGTCGCCTGTTGGATGCGGGACACCTCCGCCTGTGAACGACTCCAATGTCGTCACGGCTAAGAAAGTATCCGGAGGCGAATTGTTTGTAGGAATCTGAGCTGAAAGTGGTGTCGGTATTAGGATAAAACAAGAGTTGAAAATCCAGCTTCGGGCCTCCGTGCTGCTTTGCAAGCAGGGTGACCGCCACCATATTGCCACCGGCACTGTCGCCGGCCAACGCAAGGCGCGCAGGATCCACATTGATCTCGGGGCCGTGCTCAGCCACCCACTGGGTTGCGGCGTAGGCTTCCTCGATGGCAACAGGATAGCGGGCTTCCGGAGACCGCGAGTATTCACTGCGGGCAAGATACCTCTCGGTCCTTTGGGCCGGACAACACGGATGAGGAGATTGTTGTTTGCCGGTACAACGATGCGCCGGTCTTCGATGTCTGAGGGCAGCTTCGTGACCGGAACATCCTGGCCTCGAGTATGCGCTGCGCGGGCCTCCTCAAGCGTGACCTTGGACAATGGGGGAGCATCTTGAGCGTTCAGTTCGTCGTTGCCGCTCTTTAGGGTATTTTTGGGTGGGGGTTTTCCGCTCACTCCGCAAATGAAGCTTAGAATGCGGATTGAAATAACGCCAAACCACCGCGATCGTTAACCGCCAAACCAAATTCTCGGAAGAGGTTTTATGACAAGGAAAGCAAGCAATCTGAAGCCACGGCGTGAATTTCTCAGGCTGGCCGCGTTGACCGGTGCGGTAGCGCTCACAGGAAATGGAGTAGCCGCCGCAGGGGACCAAATTGCCGGTCCACCAGCAGCGGACAGTCATGAGGGGGATGACAAGATGGAGTTCCTTCGTGTCAGCGGCCGTCACATAGTCAATGCGAAAGGGAAACAGGTTCGCCTGAGGGGAACCTGTCCGGGCGGCTGGATGAACATGGAGGATTTCATTAATGGGCACCCAGGCGCGGAGCATACTCTCCGAGCGCAGATGGCGGAGGTGCTTGGTCCGGCCAGAGCACAGTTCTTCTTCGAGCGCATGCTGGACTACTTCTTCAATGAAGACGATGTGATCTTTCTCAGGAAGGCCGGCGCCAGCGTCGTCAGGATGCCTCTTAATTATCGACACTTCGAGGACGATGCCGCTCCTTTCAAATACATAGAGGCGGGTTTTGCCCGTCTCGATAAAGTGTTAAGCCACTGCGAAAGACATGGTCTTTACGTCATTCTGGACCTTCATTCGGCGCAGGGGTGGCAGAATGTCCACTGGCATTCTGACAACGCATCGCGCATCAGCCTTTTCTGGGAGGTTGCGTTCTATCAGGATCGCTTCGTTGCCCTTTGGCAGGAGTTTGCGCGGCGCTACAAGAACAGGGCTGTAATCGCCGGTTACGATGTGCTGAACGAGCCCTGTGCGAACAACGCCCTGGGCGACTATCCATGGAACGTGGGTTCCAATTACAGGCCCAATTTTGACCGCATGAATGCCGTCTACCGGCGCCTGGTTACAGAGATTCGCAAGATCGATTCCAGACACATTATCTTCCTTGAAGGTGATGACTACGCAAAGGACTTCGCGGGCCTAGAGAAACCCTTCGACGATAACCTCGCCTACAGTTCCCATAACTACACTGTGCCTGGGTTTGGACCTGGCCGATACCCTGGTACCATCCATCCGCGATCGGCTGCGGCGGGCAGTGCTCAGGGCTGGGATCTGGCAAAACAGGAGCGCAACTTCCTCGATGCAGAGGGAACGAAGTTCACCCAACAGCATAACGTTCCGCTGTGGGTTGGCGAGTTTGGGTCTGTCTTTAACGGGCCTGCCAATGAGAGTCGTGACCGGCTTCGCGCGTTAGATGATCAGCTTGGCATCTTTGAAAGTCACGAGACGCACTGGACAACGTGGAATTACAAAGATGTTGGCGTGATGGGTATGCTGACACTTGACCCTGCATCTCCGTACATGGAGCGCATCAGCGACCTTCTTCGCAAGAAGGTTGCTCTTGGCACCGACGATTGGATGAAGTGGCTACCGCCAACGCCGGTAAAGGACGCAACGGCTCAGCTTGCTGACCAGATCCGTCAAGTGGTTGGTGATCCGCAGTTGGATGCGCGACTCAATGTACGGTGCATGAGTCAGACCCTATTGTGCTTCTACACGGGAACCCTGATGCAGCCGCTCTACGCTGGCCTCTTCAAAGGCCTGTCCGAGAATGAGCTGGATCACATCCTATCTTCCTTTTCGGCAAAGCGGTGTGTGCCAAACCAAGGTCTGGTGGGCGTCCTCAGCAAATACATGGCCATGCCAGCTCAGGGGTCGAGTACTGGCGGCTGATTCCCAGCCGCCGCAATGCCGAGATCACGCCCTACGTGGTCCGTGGCGATTGCAGACAAAAGTCGGCCATGCGCCTTACCATATGGTCATGCGAGAGTTGGCGGCGGTCGAAGAGGCACGAGCGGTGATGACAGAAGGCATGGAGTGGGGGGTGTGGAAATGGCTCCTGGAAAAAGGACGAGTGCAGGAGATCGCAGATCGAGCTACGGCCGCTCTCCACGAGGCTGACAGGAAGGTCAAAGCCGCTTGGAGTGATGATTTGAAAACGGCGTACAAGGAATTAGTCGAGCAAGAAAAACCTAAGCGGGGCCGCCGGCAGGAAAAAGATCCTGAGGGGGTCAACATCGCCCCTGAGGTCAGGCTCAAGGCTAAGAAGGTGAAGCAAGCGTATGACGAAGGGCAGCGCGCGAGGGTGGATGCAGAAGATACTTTCGAGGAGGCCGAGCGGCGAATGAGCACCGATTTGGCCCGAGAAGGGGCGCGGAAGGCGCTCGAGAGTTACGACCTGCGTGAGCGTGCCATTCGCAAAGCGGAATCAGCGGGTGGGCGGACCACATCCGGCGGCAAAGTGTGATGCGCCATAAACCGCTCAGTGATCGTGCCCTGGAATTCGGCAATCTTGGCCCAACCCTTCAACGTCCCGCTTTTCGATTCTGAAGGTTCCTTTTTCATCGTCCTCTGACAGGAAGACGACGGAGAGGCCTGGCAGCGTCTCCTACGTCTATTGGAACGTGATGACGACTTTCGCCGGGGCGTGCCCTCCTTCTACGTAAGCGAGGGCACCGGCGGTTTCAGTCAGCGCGTAGCGTCTGTCGATCACCGGGGTTACTTTTCCGGCCTGAATAAGTCCGCAGAGGGTCGTCAGGTCGTCTCTATTCATTTTCGCAATGAAGAATGTGAATTTCTGCCTTAAGAACAGTGACCACGCGAATGCTTTGAACAATCGGGTAAACACCGCCCAGAGTTCCTTAGGCGCTCCGGCCATGACACACCGGCCATTCGGACTCAGGACGCGCCTCATCGCTGACAACGCGCGGTTTCCCACGTTATCTAGAAGCAGGTCGTAACGTTGGCTGTCCTGAGTGAAATCATCGCGTGTATAGTCAATGACCCGGTCGGCACCGAGAGAGCGTACCAATTCAACATTCTTCGTGCTGCAAACGCCGGTTACGTTAGCCCCAAATGACTTCGCGATCTGCACGGCAAAGGTGCCGATCCCTCCCGCCGCGCCGTTAATCAAGACCTTCTGCCCGGGCTCAAGGTGTCCTTTGTCGCGCAGCCCCTGCAAGGCAGTAAGCCCAGCAATCGGCACAGCCGCCGCTTGATCGAAGCTCATGCTCTCCGGTTTCGGGACTAACTTGGCTTCGGGAGCAGACGCGTATTCGGCGAAGGCACCTTTGCAAACGCCGAACACCGCTTCTCCTGGCTTGAACTGCGTCACTGTTCGTCCTACCTCTACTACCTCGCCAGCAACATCCACGCCGGGCCGTTGGCTCTTCATGCGCCAGTCCAGCGGATTGACGGAAGCGGCGCAAACCCGTATGACCACTTCGTTGTTCTTCGGAACCGGCCGTTCGAGATCCTTCATTTCGAGGACCCTTCCCGATTTGGCCTTGGTGTAGACAGCGGCTTTCATGTGGGATGAGATCGTAGTCGCGATCTGCCCGACCTGATGTAACGAACATCACAGAATCGTCCAGGTCACGAATGTAATTGCGATATTACGCCAATTGACAAACTCCGGCCATGCATCGCTAAATAGTGCCGGTGATGGTCAACTTCCAGGTCAGGCAGCGTCACCAGCCCTTCTATATTTTCGATCAGATCGCAAGTGCGAGAATGAGCAAGACTATTTCACATTTATAAGTTCGCATGGAACCTCCGCAATTAATGGACTAGTAAAGACGACTTCTGGCTCAGAATAACTTCCGGATAACCCGTAATACGACCAGAAGACTGAGCCCCGGATCACGAAGTTTCGCAGAGGCCAGGATTTTTCGCCTGGTTCTTGATATCGTTTGAGGAGTCCAAACGGGTCGAGAACCTCATCGAAGGCTTGCGTAAGGCGGGGCTGGAGATTCCAGATCAGCAATAATCAGCACTTGCCAAACCTGAGTCCGAGACGCGATTGCAAGCCAACCTCCGCCATACAGCAGATTCCAGCCTGCCCACCCAAGCTCCGTCTGAACTCGGATGGGAATTTTCGTCACCAGCTACATGCTCCCTGCTTCGGTTTCCTGGTGGAATGGTGACAACCATTTGCCGCCTTTCTTCTGCCAGATCGACGTGGCGAAAACCTTTCCCCCTTGCTTTTTGCCGTCGCAAGTCGCGTCCTGCGTCCCTGTGTAGGTCATGATGACCGTGTCTTTGTCGAGCCACATATAGGAGAAATCGGAGAGCGAGAAGCTGTTGACCACACATCTCGCATCCGTAATACTTTTCACAAGCTGCTCCTTGCCCTTGAATACCCCGCCATCGGCGATGCTTATGGAGTCGTTCGTGAACCACGCTACCGCCTGCTTTGCATCATGGTCTTTCCACGCTTGCCAGCCAGCTTTTTCATTACTCTCGAGTGTCTTCTCTATGGTTGCATTCGTTTGCGAGAACAACGGGACTGCGGATAACAGCAGAGCGAAACCAAGTGCCGTTAAAGCGATTCGACGCATACTCCTCCTCTAGTCTTAGTTGTGACGAACTATAGATCGGGCAACATATCGTGTCAATCACGGCGAGGATTGCGATTGCTCCTGGGTTTGGTTACGGAGATCGAGCGGCCAACCCGAGGCACTGGCAGCAATGGCCTAACGATTAGGCCGCGAGTGGGCTCATGCTTAAACCAAGGGTTCTCGTTGGGACTCCGGGGCCGAGCGGCTGGACATCTAGGAACAGCGTAAGGGGTCGCGGGAGTCTTGCGCGAGAGGGGATACGTGCCGCGCACCTAGATACCGAGAGCGTACTGCGGGACTAGAGTGCCGGGAATGGGCCCCCTTGTACCATCGCCCAAAGTCGTACCCAGCGGCGAGTAGCAAAACTGGGAACTCGCCGGTCTCAAATGAGCTTGCGTCCTCCAACAAACAGCTTGGCCAGTATTCTAGCCAACACGTGAATGGCTGCTGAGGTGCTTCCGATAGGGATGTAAGTCATGACTCTACCTCCAGATTTGTGAACAGCAAACGGCACGCCAACGGGGACGCACCGCGCACGTCTTGCGCCCGCCGCCTGGGATGTCCGTCCGTTAGAAATGGACAGCGCTCTTCCGAGGACAGAGGGCAGAGCACGGCTTTTCTCTTCTCCTTCCGTTTCCGAACGGAGTACTTGGTCCTCTCCGGGGCTTTATCTCTTCGATTTGTCATAACCCCACCTTCACGAAGGCTGCGACGGACGGCACCCCGGCCGTGTCCACAATGAACAGCATGTAATAACCCGGAGGTGCTATGTTGCCGTTCGGTGGCGCTGTCAGTGTGATACCCGTAGCGGTTGGTGTGTAGACGAGTGCAACCATGCGCTGATCTGTGTTGAAAGAGTGCGTTGTGGCCCCTGGTCGTACAAGAACCACCGACGCGATCTCGAACCCACTAACGGACGTCTCTATGGTGTACTGCGCCCCATATTGCATGCTGCTCGCCACACGGCTCGGGACGATTACCGGACGCGTGGCCAGACTGCCGTCCGCATTGAACAGGTAGGCTGGCTGGTAAATCTCCATGTGATGCTCGAACGTGACTGGCTGCCCGGGAGCAGCAGTCCCTTGACTCCCCGCAAACCACACTGTCGCGTCCGGCAAGCGCAGGGCTACGGAGTGGTCCAGATGTCGATAGGCGTTGGCTCCCGCATGAAGCAACATCGCATGTATAGGATTGTTGTTGGTCAGATAAGAAAGAGTAGTCCACACACCGTTCTTATGGGGCTTGGTTGCAATTGCTGTTGAGAGAACTGGAGGTGGACTACTCCCACATTGAACAAGAGGAAAGGAAATCAAGGCGATCAACACCGCCAATACATACTGAGGTCTTCTCATTCGGAGTCTCCCGACGAAATCGGATTTGTATGGCAAGGACACGCACATGAGTCCAAGCGTGATTTTGGGGGAGCATTTACAAGGGGCCCCTTATCGAAGAGTAAGGAGTGGGGGAATCACATTTTATCCACAACCACGGGCATGCAGGTGTGCCCCTCATCACGCTATGCAGTGATGCTGGTCACCATGGGGAGACCACCTTCTCTAGCAGCCCGTGCTGAGGCCGGTCGCGAGTGCCGGAGATGCCAGCTCTAGTAATGCTCGCTTTCATTCCTGGGCTGTTTCGCGGTTTTTATTGGTTTTTCGGGGGACACCAGCCGCTGCAGGTCAAGAGTCTAGGCTGGTCGGAAATGAGGCAGGGAGCCCTATTCGGAATTCTGCTCGCGGCTGCCATCATTCTCTCCTAGCGTAACCGTTGCACGGGCGAGGCACCCTTAACTGACCAAAAACTTGAAGGCAGCGACAGGGCTACGAAGTCCCTTCCGAGCCGATCGGGCCGGTGCGTCGAAACTCCCAGACGCCTAAGACATACGCTTCGTGCCTGACGCTGCCTTGAACTGAATCGACAATATCTTTTTAACCTCCTGGATATTTCTTAGCAGGGTTTGCATACAGAACGCAGTGATCCGAGTCACCGGTCGAAAAGCCTTCTTTGCAGCTGTTTACCCAAACCGATCACGTAGGCGCTTCTGCAGCTCTTATCGGGAACGCGTAAATCACACTGAAAGTCGCTTTGAAGAGCGCTGGGGCCCGTACCAGCGAGTAGCCCATTCGGGCCATTTCACGCAAGATCATGCCCAAAAATCGAAGCGGCGCATTTGAGGTGCTCTTCCGCGCGCAGCATTCAAGCGAGCATTTCTCGTCCGCAAAAGGCGATAGCCAGTTCGATCCGCTTCGCATTTCTTAGCTCCACACGCAATCCTCGAACCCCCAGACCCCGATCGAATCGGGGCCTGGGTCTGAGACATGGCATTCAAGACACGGTTCGGATTTTCCACAGACTCTGGGTGTAGCATTCGCTTTAGAACATCTCAGTGAAGCTGTCATGTCGTGGGCCGATGGTAAACCCGTTCAGTCTTGGCACGATATTGCCGCCGAAGCCGCGAAAGAAACGGACCCTAAGAAACTGGTAGCGCTTGTCGAGACCCTCTGCGAAGCCCTTGAAACAATCCGCCTAGAACGGAGTCTGGGCAATCCTCCCTCTAAGCCTCCTAAATCTGCCGCTGCCTAAGCTCACCCATTTATATGAGCGGAAACGCCCTGGACCTAGCCCCGCCGACGCAGGCTAGGACCGTGCCGAACAGGGAAATATCAGGGGCGAATGCTCCAACGCTCTGTATTCCTCGTGGCCTCTTCCTGCCTGAATTACGCCATTCCTCTGAAAGCCTCCGACGCGCCTCAATGTGCGGTCGCGGGGCGGTGACTGCAATCACTGCGATGTATGGCTGGCGTCACTGCTTTTCCATTCTTCTGAGCCTAGCTTAACGCCGACGATAGTGTGGCCTGCCAAATACTCCACTGCCAAACCGGAGCAGCTTCCGGGCCGAACTATCAATCTGAACCAAAAAGGAGAATTATCATGTTTGCTCGCATTGTTGAATTTTTCCCGAAGCTGGAAAAGAAAGAAGAATTGGTAAAGGTAATTCGTAACGAGGTTCTTCCCGTCCTGAAGAAGCAGACCGGGTTTATGGAACTCCTGCCCTTCTTTCCCGAGACCAAGAGCGAAAAGGCTATCGCCATTACCCTCTGGGAGGAGAAAAGATACGCGGACCGCTATGAGCGCGAGGTGTTTCCAAAGATCGAGGAAATCCTGAAGCCCTACCTGACTAATCCGATGACGTACAAGCCGTACAACGTCGAGACCACCCTGTGTGAGCATTTCGTGCAAATGCTGGCCGCCTAAGCGTGTCACGAGCAACAGACAGACCGGGGCCGGAGCAGCAACGTGGCCGCTCCGGTCTCCTTTCGGGTCCAAAAGAAGTGGGTAGTGCAAACCGGGGCCGAAGGATGTGGTATCACTGTGCTTTAAGCGTGGAAGACGAGCGTCAACTCTCAGTGGTTCTGTCCCACCAAAGCAACCTCGTTGAGCTTGTCCTCTGGAGGGACTTCAGGTTTTCGTCCACCCGGCCGCTTCCGGAACTTTGCCTGTAGCTTGTCGAGGTACACGTAGTAAACCGGCGTGATGTAGAGCGTTACGACCTGCGAAAAGAGCAGACCGCCCACCACCGCCAAGCCCAAACCCCGCCGCGAGTCTGCGCCCGCGCCAAAGCCAATCGCGATGGGCAGTGTTCCCATCAGGGCCGCCATGGTGGTCATCATGATCGGACGGAACCGGACGAGCGCGCCCTCATAAATGGATTCTTCCGGACTCTTTCCTTCTGTCCGCTCCGCTTCCAGGGCAAAGTCAATCATCATGATGGCATTCTTCTTGACGATGCCGATCAGCATGATGATCCCCACAAACGAGTAAAGATTCAGTTCCTGGTGGAAGAGGATGAGAGTCAGCAGCGCGCCCACTCCGGCGGAAGGTAAGCCGGAAAGAATGGTCAGGGGATGAATGAAGCTCTCATACAGAATTCCAAGAATGATGTAGATCACCAGAATCGCCGCCAGCAGCAACAGGCCCATGCCGGTGAACGAGTTTTGGAAAGCTTGAGCCGTCCCCTGGAACGTGCCTTGGATATCGCCGGGAAGCACTCGATTGGCCTCGCGCTCGACCAGTTTTGTCGCGTCGCCGAGCGCCGTTCCGGGCTTCAGGTTGAAGCTGATGGTTGCGGCCGGCAACTGGCCCAGGTGATTCACCGTCAGTGGACCCACGGAAGGCACCAGCTTCGCGACGGTGTCGAGCGGAACCAGTTTGCCGCTACTGGAACGGACGTATAGAAGGGAAAGCTTGTCAGGATTGTTCTGGAATTCCGGCAACAATTCGACGATGACGTAATACTCATTGTTGGGCGTGTATATCGTGCTGATCTGGCGGGTACCGTACGCGGAATAGAGAGCATCGGAAACCTGAGCCGGCGTCAATCCAAGTGCGTACGCTTTATCGTGGTCGACTTCCACGGTGAGTTGCGGGTTCTTCACCTGCAGGTCGCTGGTAACGTCCTGCAATTGCGGAAGAGCGCGGAGAGCACTTTCCAGCTTGGGCGCATCCTGGTAAAGTCCGGTTGTATCGGGCGATTGCAGCGTGTACTGATATTGCGACTTGGTCAGAGACCCGCCGATGCGGATGGTCGGCGGAATCTGCATGAACACATTCAGGCCCGGAATCTGCGATACCTTCGGACGAAGTTCCTGAATCACCTCCGTCGCGCTCATGTGGTTGACGCGATCTTTCTTGTCCTTCAGGCGGAAGAAGATACGGCCCTGATTGATGGGATTGCCGATCGAAGACATGGTGTTCATGACGCTGGGATCGAAGCGCACGACATCGGCTACTTTTTGCTGCAACTGCATCATGTCCTGAAATGCAATGCCCTGTTGCGCTTCGGTGAACGCGAAGACCAGGCCTTGATCTTCGTCGGGAATGAATCCGGTCTTCGAGATCGTGTACAGATAAAATGTCAGCCCGATCACAACGAAAGACACCATCAGGGTTGCGAACTTGTGCCGCAGGACTGCCTTCAGGCTGCGGTCGTAACCGCGCAACCAGGCATCGAAGACGCGCTCGCTGAAATTGAACAGCCGTCCGTGGCCGGACGGCTCCTGGTGACGGAGAAACCGGCTGCAGAGCATCGGGGTCAGGGTAAGTGATACGAATCCCGAAACCAGGATCGCGGCGCCGATCGTCACCGCGAATTCGTGCAGCAAGCGTCCGATGATTCCACCCATGAACAGCAGCGGAATAAAGACCGCAGCCAGCGACAGCGTCATGGAGAGAATGGTGAAGCCAATCTCGCTGGCGCCGTCCATCGCGGCCTGCAGCGGTCGTTTACCCATCTCCATGTGACGGACGATGTTCTCCAGCATGACGATGGCGTCGTCCACAACGAATCCGACTGACAACGTCAGCGCCATCAAGGAAAGATTGTCGAGGCTATAGCCCAGCAGGTACATCACCGAAAAGGTTCCGACGATCGACATGGGCAAAGCCAGAGACGGGATGATCGTGGCGGAAACGTTTCGCAGGAAGACGAAGATCACCATGATGACCAGAGCGATGGTCAGCACCAGGGTGAACTTCACGTCGTTGACCGACGCGCGAATGGAGACCGAGCGGTCGTAAAGCGTGTCGATTCTGACCGCGGCAGGGATATGCTCTTCCAGCCTGGGCAGCAGCTTCTTGATGTTGTCCACGACCGCAACCGTATTGGTTCCCGGCTGCTTTTGAATCGCCAGCACGATGGCTCGAACTCCGTTGAACCAACTTGCGGTCTTGTCGTTCTGCACGCTGTCAATCACGCGGCCGAGTTCGTTCAGGCGAACCGGGGAACCATTCCGATAGGCGACCGCCATGGGCCCGAACTGCAGAGCATTCATCCGCTGCCCGTTGGAAAGAATCGTGAACGTATGGTTCTGTCCATAAAGCGTGCCCGTGGGAAGGTTGGTGTTTCCCGATTGCAGCGCAGCCGTGACTTCGTCGATCCCAATCTGCCGTGAAGCCAGGGCGCTCGGATCGAGCTGCGCCCGCATGGCGTATTTCTGTGCTCCATACACTTGCACCTGGGCCACGCCGGCCACCATCGAGACGTTCTGGGCAATGGTCGTCTCCGCGGCCTCGTCGACATCGGACAGTTTCATGGTCGGCGAACTCAGCGCCAGATAAAGGATGGGCGAATCGGCGGGATTCACCTTCTGGAACGTCGGCGGCGTCGGCATCTCCGGAGGCAATTGCCCACCCGCCGCTGTGATTGCCGCCTGGACGTCCAATGCAGCGCCATCGAGGCTCCGGCTGAGGTTGAACTGAATCGTGATGTTGGTCAGTCCCAGAGAACTCGTGGACGTCATCGAGTCAATGCCGGCGATGGTCGAGAATTGCTTCTCCAGCGGAGTGGCCACCGAAGAAGCCATCGTGTCCGGACTCGCGCCTGGCAGCGAAGCGCTCACCAAAATCGTGGGAAAGTCCACATTCGGCAGATCACTGACCGGCAGCAATTGATACGCGAAAATACCAAAGATTAAAATGGCGGCCATGACCAACGTGGTCATAATGGGCCGGTTGATGAAGAGCTTGGAGAGATTCACAGCCCGCCTCCGGCAGGACCGCTGGCCGCCGTCTGAGATCCGGGAAGGGTGCCTTGCACCATCACTTTTGTGTTCGGGGCCACGCGTAACTGGCCGTTAACAATCACGCGCTCACCTGCCTTCAATCCGTCCGAAATCAGGGTTAGATTCTGATACGCCCCTGCCGTCTTCACGGGGCGCGATTCAGCCGTGCTATCGGTCCTGACAACATATACGTACTCGCCTTGCTGCCCGGTTTGAACCGCCTTGGTCGGGACTACGATGGCATTCTTCTGGGTCGAGAGCACCAACGCAACGTCTACGAACTCTCCTGGCCACAGACGTCGATCCCTGTTCTGAAACGTGCCTTTCAGCTTGACCATACCGGTCGTTGTGTCGACTCCGTTGTCGATGAACGTCAACCGGCCCTCTGCCGGACTCTCCGATTGCCCCTTGGGATAGGCCAGAACTTTGAGCTGTCCGGAGGAGAAGCCCTGCCGCAGCCGATTCAGGTTTGTTTCCGGCACGGAGAAGGTGACGTAGATCGGAGCGACCTGGTTCAACTGCAGCAGATAGGGCGTATCGTTCGCCTTCACCAGGTTGCCGAGATTGATCATCAATGCTCCAGCGCGGGCGTTGATGGGAGCGACGATATCCGTGTACTGCAGCTGCACACGAGCAGCGTCGACGGCGGCGCGATCCGCCTCCACTGCGGATGCATCGGCCTTGGCCTGCGCACGCAATTGCTCGGCCTGTTCGTGGGAGACGATGCCCTGTTTTTCCAGGCCGGAGTAGCGGTCCGCCTGAATCCCTGAATTCTCCGCCTGCGCTTGATCGTGCTTCATCTGGCCAATCGCTTTTTCAAGGTCTGCCTGGAAAGGCCGTTTGTCCAACTGAAACAGCAGTTGGCCCGCGCGCACGTCCTCTCCTTCTTTGAAGAAGATCTTCTGGATTTGACCGTTGACCTGGGACCTGATCTGCACGGTCTGGTACGCTTCGACGTTTCCGATGGCGTGGATCTGAACCGGGATGTCCCGCTGCTCAACGCTGGCCACAACCACCGGTGCAGGAGGACGCCCCCGAACCGCCGGCCATCGGAGCTTGTTCCTTATTACTGCACCCGGATAGGAAGAGGACAGCCGTCAGAGGAAAGAACAAGATCGACGACCACCGTCGCTCGATGGCGTGTTTCATGACGGCAGGCTCCTGCACCTCATTGTATATTGACGGCCTGGAACCGCTAGCTTCCTCCGTCGCCGAGCACATCGCACTCGCGATTCCCGTTGCTAAGGCTTCAGGAATTCCGCGCCATACGGTTCATTCAAGACTCGTGATGAACCGTAAATCTTTACCGCCTGCCAGCCGGAGACCCACGTCATTCTCGGCCGCCCGGTTTCATTAAATGAGCTTGAAGGATGTGAGTTGCGCGAGCATCAAGTTTGCGCCACGGTACACATCGTGGCGCTTGAGACTACTCGTGCCTCAATCAGGTGCAGGAACAACTCTATGAACTACGCAAAATTCGACCAGGTAGATGGGATAGGCATGACTACGAGGATTAATTTCGCACTTATGGTTGCATCGGCGTTCGCGCTGATTGGCGTCCCTTCGATGATGGGGCAAAATAGCGGAACAAGTCCTAATCTTCGTTGGCCGTCCTGAGCGTGTGTATCACGGCGTATCGCCCATACTTGGTCCCTCTTGCTCGTCTTTCAGTTGGGTCTATTCGTAGCGCAATGCTTCTATTGGATCGAGACGTGACGCCCGTATCGCCGGGATCATGCCGCTGACCAATCCGACCAGCGCCAGGATGGCGGTCGAAACCAACACGCTGGCGGGTGAAATGATGAGGCGAATGTCGCCCATCTCGCCGTGCTGAGCAAGAGCGCTGTAGAAGGTGAGGGTCCCTGCCGAGTACGAAACGAGGTAGGCAAGCGCAATCCCTAACACGCCGCCCAGGAAGGTGATGGCCAGAGCCTCCGACAGGAACTGCACGAGAATGTCAAAGCGGCGGGCTCCTACCGCTTTTTCCAGGCCGATCTCGCGCGTGCGCTGCGTCACGCTCACCAGCATGATGTTCATAAGACCCACGCCACCGATGCCCAGCGTCAACGTGCCGATAAAGGCGAGCAGTACCTGCAAAGCCATGCTGATGATTCCGAATTGCGAGAGTTGTTCCATCAGGATGAAAACCCGCAGCGCGCGCTCATCGTCAGGACGAAAATTGTGGGCCGTGGCCAGCGTATTGCGGATCGACCTCTTCACCGCAGGGTAGTCGGAGCCCAGAAAATCCACCCAGATCATGTCGACATAGCGTGTATCGCGAAAGTCGCTCAGGGTCGAAAAGGGAATGTAGACAACGCGGTTGATCGTGTTGTCATTGCCTTCCTTCGGCCTCGCTTTCATCACACCGACCACCTCGTAGGGAATGCCGTTGATCCGAATCCTCTCTCCCAGGGGGAAGCGGCCGGAGAACAATTTCTCCTTGGCTTCCGAGCCCAACGCACAGACGCGGCCGCGCAACTGCATGTCTTCCGCATTGTAGAAACGGCCGACATCTACCTTCAGGTTCTGAATGTCGGGCATCACGGGGGTGCTGCCCGAGACATTCCAGGTGTAAGAACGGCCTTCGTAGCTGACGCGCGCTTCGAGAAACGATTCCGGCGCGATTCGCGTCACTTGCGGTACGTTGGTCACGAGGCGGTCCAGGTCATCCCGGGTCAAACGGATATTGGCCCCCGCTTTGCTTCCGCCGGCCTGCATCGAGGTCCGGCCGCCAACAATACCAGCCGACTGCATGCTGGCAAAGGCACTGAAGATGTTGACGATGGCAGTCGAGAAACCTGTACCATAGGCCAGCAACAAGACCACGGTGGCGATTCCCCATGCCATGCCGAGCATGGTGATCGCGGTGCGCTGGCGATTTTGCCGAAGCGCGCCGTAAGCCTCCGAGAACACATCTTTCGCACGGATCATCAATCACTCCTGGCGAAGCGCTTCGACCGGCGTGAGCAAGGCTGCCCGTCGTGCAGGGTACAAGCCCGCGATGATACCGGCCGCGGCCAGAGTTCCCATGGCAAGGGCAGCGCTCGCCGGGTAGATGTGAGGCAATTCGAATCCATCGATAGGTGGTGCAAGTCCGAGGAGCCGGGTCACCGCGTAGGCCCCGGCCACGCCGATGGCGCCGCTGATTGCTGTAAGCATCAGCCCCTCCAGAAAGAACTGGAACAGAATGTTTCGCCGGGTGGCGCCCAGGGCCTTGCGCAGACCGATCTCACGCGTGCGCTCCGCCACCGAGACCAGCATGATGTTCACGACCCCCATTGCTCCCAAAGCCAGTGTCACCAGCCCAACGGCTCCCAGAAATCCGTCCATGGCGTCCGAGATTTTGCCGACCATTTCGACGATGGCGATGGTGTCCATGTCGTCAAACGCATCCGGCGTTTTGGGATCGAAAGCGTGATTTCTGGCCACGATGCGGTGGACAGCATCTCTGGCTTGTTCGTGCTGCTCGCGCGTGCTGGGCCGGTAGGCAACGTATTTGATCGCCTTGGCATTGCCTTCTCCCGGCATCGGGAAATAGACGGCCATGGTGGCAAAAGGCATCACTAACCGCATGTTCTGGTCACTGTTGTTGCCGTGGCCGACGCCTTGCATCGTCCCTACCACCTGGAAAGGCACGCCATTGATCAGAATTCTGCCGCCAAGGGCGGGACGGCCGGGGAACAGGATGCGCACGAATTCTTTGCCAATGACGCAGACGTTGTTGCGTTGCTTTTCGTCGTCCCAGTTCAGCCAGCGCCCCTGGTCGAGGGGCTGGTATCGAATGTCGTAGAACTGCGGCTCCGAGCCATCCACGTAGCCGTTGCTGCTGCCGTACTCGCTCACCAGACGAAGGTCGCCGCGGTAGATCACCGGGGTGGCGTCGCGCACGTAGGCCGAGTTGCGAATGTCGACAAAATCCTGATAGTTCAGGTAGTACTGGCGAGAGGAACGCTGGCTGCTGCCTACGGCCGGCACCCGGCCGTTGTAGATCTGCATGTAATTTTCGCCGAGAAAGCTTGCCAGATTCTTCTCGGTTCCCGCGCGAAAACCCTCGCCTAATCCAATCAGGAGCAGCAGCGACCCGACGCCCCAGGCGATTCCGAACATGGTGAGGAAAGAGCGCAGTTTGTGCGCCCACATGGCCGCCAGGACCTGGCCGAAGCTGTCCACAAATCGCCGCATAAACTAACCTACGAGAATTGGACGTGCGAAGTTCCTATTTAGCGTCCTAATTCCCAAAGAATCTGCCAACTGGCTGGTGGGAGACATGTAGACACCCAAGAACAAAATGTGGAGAGCGAGCGCGACTGGGGACAGGTTCCGTTGACCGATTCGGTGACCCACGCGCATCGTCGGAACACATACTATTCCTTCCCGCTCGACCCGACAACCAATCGCGGTCCGACGCTGACTTAGACTCCGGCCACGCGATCTATCGCTCGCTTCAAGCTCGCGGCGCCCTACGGTGAGTGCGGCCAGTCGGTGGTAGTCCGAGATGTGAAATGTCCACGGAGCTATAGCAGCGGAAGTGGTGAGCGCCTGAAGTGGTGTAGATTGAACCCATTGGACCTCCCCTTTGAAGGGTGCGTTGGGGAGGATGCAACATCTTCATAGTGCCTGCACCCGAGGCGCTGCAACAAAATTCGTAGAACACGCAAGCGGGTCTGCCCACCACCAGCCCAGAGCCGCGTTGAGCAGCAATCCGATCAAGAGAATCACGGACGAGCGATCTCTGCGCGGAAGCTTGTCGATTCAAACCGGAGATGGCAGCATGTGGACAGGATTTCTTTACCGCTGGGCAAACCATGGTGTATAAGGGTGCCCGCCCGGAGGCCAAATGGAAACCCGGGCCAACAACATACGGAGGAAACGAAATGAAAAAATTGGTCTTGTTTGGGTTGACAACTCTAATCATGGTCGTGGCATCGGTTGGCGTTGCGCAGGCCCAGAGCAAGGAAAAGAAGAACGTGATTTATGTGGCTGCAGAGAAGGCGACATTCAGTCAATCGCCGACGGCAGGTGTCTCCATGGCCGTCCTTTGGGGCGATCCGAACAAGGGACCTCACGGAACATTCACAAAGTTCGCGCCAGGATACGATGCGGGGATGCACACACACACGAGCGACGTATGGCTGGTCGTTATCAAGGGCGCTTATCTCTACAAGGATGATGAGGGCGAAAAGCGTGTCGGACCGGGAGAGTTCCTCCGAGTCCCGGGTGGCCACAGACATTGGAGCGGTGGCGACAAAGCGGAAGGCGCGTTGTTTTATCAGGAAGGGTCTGGGAAGTTCGACCTCATACCAGCGAAGTAGAAGAAGTCACACCTGACCGAGCCGGGCAGGGCATAGAATTAGCGTTCGCGGGTTGATGGGTCACAGGGATCGCCTTGTGACCCACGATGAAGCGCTGAAACACGCTCACTGAAGACTTCTTCTGAGCAAAACGCACAGCGAATCGTACTGAACTGAACGAATCCCTCTCCGATTGCGTTCGGTGCCTCATTCTCTAGAACCCTGCTGGACACTCTCCAGTACGTGCGCGACAATCGTCGCAAGACATTCATGATTTGCCCCATTTGGCGTGACCTGGAGGCCCGATTCGCCAGCGCTGCGAAAGCGATCGAGGAGAACGATGAGCGCCTCCATGGCGGGAGTGAGCGGAATTGACCCACATGCGTTCTGGCAACTCTTAGAACAAGCCGGGACTTTGTTGCTTAGCACGCCAGACATCAGCTGTTGGGCGAAAGCGGCAGACCACAGAAACTCACTGGAGCTGTGCCTCATTTCTAGTCGGCGACCGTTGGCCCAAAGGTAATTGATTGTAAACTGCGATGTTAAGAGCCTCCACTAGAAAGGAAACAACCTTGTGATTGTCGGCGTTCCGAGAGAGAGTTATCCCGGTGAGCGGCGCGTGGGCTTGGTTCCCATGGTAGTGCCGAGTCTAGTAAAGGCAGGCTTTGAAGTTGTTGTAGAAGCCGGCGCTGGGGCGGAAGCGGGTTATCCAGACCCGCAATACATCGAAAAGGGCGGAAAGATTCTCCGCGACCGGGCCGCCGTGTTTAGCGCGGCAGATATTGTTGTCCAGGTCCTGTGTTATGGGTCCAATGATGTCACCGGCGCGGCTGATCTTCCTCTTTTACGTCGGGAGCAGGTCCTCATTGGATTCTTGCGGCCGCTGGGATCGCTGGAAGTGATCCGGCAAATCGCCCACACTGGCGCCACATCTTTTGCCATTGAACTGATACCGCGAACGACGCGCGCTCAGAGCATGGACGCCCTCTCCTCCATTGGAACAGTTTGTGGCTATAAAGCCGTGCTAATCGCCGCCGATACTCTGCCCCGATTTTTCCCCATGCTCACGACGGCAGCCGGGACGATTACGCCGGCACGCGTGTTTGTGATTGGCGCGGGTGTCGCAGGACTGCAAGCCATCTCCACTGCGCGCAGACTGGGCGCGGTAGCGATGGCGTACGATCTGCGTCCTGCGGCCAAGGAGCAGGTACTGAGCCTGGGAGGCCGCTTCATTGAGCTGCCAATCGAGGCCAAGGATGCCCAAGACGCGCGTGGTTACGGCACGCAGCAGGACGAATCCTTCTATCGCCGGCAGCGCGAGCTGCTGGGCCGGGTGGTGGCGGAAAGTGATGTGGTGATTGCGGCGGCCGTGATTCCCGGAAAGAAACCCCCGGTGCTGGTGACGGAAGAAATGGTCAAGGGGATGGCGCCCGGTTCGGTGATTCTTGATCTGGCGGCGGAACGCGGGGGAAATTGCGAACTGACCCGCGCCGGCGAAACCGTGATCGCTCACAATGTCACCATCATCGGGCGGATCAACGTTTCGACCGATGTGCCGTACCATGCCAGCCAGATGTATGCGCGCAATATCACCGCGTTTTTGCTGCACTTGGTGAAGGACGGCAAGCTGCGGCTGGACCTGGAGGACGAAATCATTCGCGAAACTTTATTGACCCGGGCCGGGACACTGGTCAACCAACGGGTGCGAGAGTTCTTCTCACCCGCGCCGGTTGCCGCAGGCGGGCATTAGAGTTCGTCGGCATCAAGGATGCTGGCAACGCGAAATACCCTAGTGGGCGGAGGAAAAATGAGTTCTGCGCTGATCAACGGTCTTTTCGTTTTCATGTTGGCGGCCTTCATCGGATTTGAAGTCATCCGCCGGGTTTCACCGTTGCTCCACACTCCGCTGATGTCGCTTACCAACGCACTGGACGCCATCGCCGTGGTGGGCGCCATCGTGCTGGTGGGCCGGCACGAGAGCAGGCTGTCTTATGCCCTCGGCATGCTGGCGGTCATCGCCGCCACAAGCAATATTGTCGGCGGCTTCCTGATTACCGACCGCATGCTTAAGATGTTCCACAGCAGCCGCCCCACCAAGCCATGAACACTCTGCCCGTAACCCAGCCCGTGATCGAAATTACGTATCTGATGGCCAGCATCCTTTTCATCCTGTCGCTGAAATGGATGAGTTCGCCGAGTACGGCCCGACGCGGAATTTTGGCAGGCGAAATTGGGATGCTGCTGGCCATCGGTGGGACGCTGTTGCAGCATGGCATCGTCGATTACACCGGGATAGCGATCGCGCTGGTGCTGGGGACCTGCATCGGCATCCCTCTTGGTATGGTGCAGATGACCGCCGTTCCGCAGCGGACTGCCCTCAGCCACGCTTTCGGTGCGCTTTGCGTCACCCTGGTGGGCACCGCCGAATTCTATCTGCGTAGTCCTGGCATCCCCCGCTTTACCATGGCGGTTCTCTCCGCAGAGGTCATCCTCGGCTCCTTGACCTTCACTGGCAGCCTGATGGCAGCGGGAAAACTGCAGGAGATTCTGCCGCAGCGGCCACTCACCTATAAAGGCCAGAACTTGGTCAATCTCTTGTTTCTCGCAGTGGCTGTGGCCGGAGCTGGCTATCTCGTGCTCCATCCCGGCGCCAGACAAGTGTTCCCGACGATGATCGGGGTTTCGCTTCTGTTCGGAGTGCTCATGATCATTCCGATCGGTGGGGCGGATATGCCGACCGTCATATCCTTGCTCAACTCCTACGCCGGGCTGTCCGCGGCGGCGATGGGATTCGTGGTCGATAGCAAGCTCCTGATCATTGCGGGTGCGCTCGACGGTTCCTCTGGTTTCATCCTGTCCGTCATCATGTCGAAGGCAATGAACCGATCCTTCGGCAACGTACTCTTCGGGGCTTTCGGCCAGGTCCAGGCAGCGGCTGTGGCCGGACAGGAAGCCAAGACGGCGCGCAGCGCGACCGCGGAAGAAGCCGCCGCGATCCTGTCTGCTGCCAACAAGGTGGTCATCATTCCGGGTTATGGAATGGCGGTAGCCCAGGCTCAGCACAAAGTGCGGGAACTCTATGACGCTTTGAGCAAGCGCGGAGTCGACGTGCGCTTCGCTATTCATCCGGTTGCCGGACGTATGCCGGGGCACATGAACGTGTTGCTCGCCGAGGCCGATATTCCCTACGACCGGCTGGTGGAGATGGACGATATCAACGGCGAGTTTTCGCAGACCGATGTTGCACTGGTGATTGGTGCCAACGACGTGACTAATCCGGCCGCCCGTACAGACACCTCCAGTCCGATTTTTGGCATGCCCGTTCTCGACGTGGACAAGGCCCGCACGGTCATGGTCATCAAACGCAGCATGAGCCCGGGCTTCGCTGGTATCGACAATCCCCTCTACTATCTCGACAAGACACTGATGCTGTTTGGAGACGCCAAATCGTTTGTCAACGACATCGTTCGTGAGCTGGCTGGAGGCGGAAACAATTAACAGGTCGCGGCGGATAGAAATGCGTTGAGCTTACGACTCAGCCATAACATCCTTCTGGCTTTACGGCAACCCGCATGCTCGGTTAGACTCCGGCATCGTCAATTCACGGAGGTGAATCGATATGAAACAAGCTTTGCGGTTTGCAGTTGCGGCGCTCTGTCTCTCCATAATGTCCGTTGCCTCGGCAGTCGCGCAAGACCAATATACGGAGGGTTCGGTGACCCGCGTCACCTTGGTCCAAATCTTGCCCGGCCATTTCAATGCGTTTATGGACGACCTGAAAAATAACATCAAGCCGATCTGGGACGCGGAAAAGAAAGCGGGTCTGATCGAAGACTACGGCATCTTTCTCAACTCGACGAAAGCTAATCCAGATGACTGGGATGTTGGCTTCAGCCTCACCTATAAGAACTTCGCCGCCCTCGACGGCCTAGCACAAAAGGTTCTTGATCTCCGGATGAAACAATATGGGGACAAGAGTAAAGAGCAACAGGTGGTGGACAAGCGTGTACAAAACGTGCGCGTGATCACTAGTGTCCTAACACGTTCCATTACATTGAAGTAGCTCAGCGGGGGCGGCGTTTCCTGTACTCCGAGATGCGCCGCCTGGTCTTTTATTACTGTTGCCAATTTGCCATGCCGAGGCCATCCGCTCTTCCGAGTGCGTGGGAATCCGCAACCCACGCCGACGTTTTACGCACAGCCCGGACAATCAAGCAAGGCCAGCATCCAGAGTCGCAGCTCTCATTATCCTCGCGACGTGAACAAGAGACGCACGAATCCCGAGAGCATTGCGAAGGTTGCGACCACCGCTGGTCTTACAAGGTCTACCTCGCTCTGCCTCGCAAAAGGGGCATCGCAGACTTTTGGGCGGTATGGGAAGAACGGTGTTCCTTTTTGTCATTACCCAATTCCTCTTCACATGTTCTGATGCGGTCAATCTGCCCTCGCGATGGGGTGCGGCGCGATGTCGGCGAGTAACAATCGCAGCGCCCTCCCGGGGAGCGCCGCAGGTTGGGGCGAATGGCGAGTACTCTTTGGGGATTGAGGTCCCTCATGTCGAAGACATGATGTAACACATTCAAGCGAGAGAATGGTCAATTCTGGACAAGTTTGCGAAACTCTTCAGTCAGGAAGATTCGGCCACCTTCAGGGGTGAAGGCTGAGGACGGGTTTTCGCTCAGCCGCACGTGGTTACTACCGCTACGCCATAGGAAAGCCAAATGGGAAGGCGCATGACTTGGACCATCGACCAGCTATTCGAGGGCTGGACATGCTCCGACTGCGCATGGACGTACCCGATTCCTGAGCTTCTAGTCGATCCTCAAGCGAAAGACGCATATGATCGCATCGCCTCCGCAAACTTTAAGGGGCACGATTGCGGCGCTACCCCCATGGGGCGAAAGCCGCTATACGAGGAAGCAAATATCGAGCGTCTGCGAAAGCTTGTCATGCGCGGCCTGAAACCCAAGGATGCTGTCGAAATAATGCTGCAAGAAATTGCCTTGGAACGCGGCAGAAACCCAAAAGCTATGGAAAAAGCTCGTGCCGATGCGGATGAGTTTCTTCGTCGAATCCGAGAGGGCCTTATCTAGCAGGACCCGCAATCGAAATCGAACCCGTTGCTCGCCGGCAAAGTCGGGCTGCTACTACCGTGACCCCAAAGCAAACACTCTGAGGTGTGTCGGACGGGTAGCCATATTGCAGTGGCCGGAGGCAAGCTTCGATGGCTGTAGGCTGGAGCCGGACGGCATGACGACTTTCACCGGGGTGAGTCAGCTGTAGTCGTGGGTTTTGCCGCATTTTGGGCAAGTAACTTCAGCGAGACCCTCCCTCGCTTTCCGGGGCTCAAGCTCCACCATTTGTTTGGCGTTGTGCTCGGCCATTTCTTCAAGGAAGGTTACGAAAGCGTGGCCGCAAGCTTTACACGACAGATTGGCGCCTTTTCGCTCACTGTCGGAAGCAACGTTCCGTTTCGTCTCACGATTTGATGCCTTGACGGTCATTGCGCCGCTTTGAGGGCTGAGACTCCATTATTCCGGGAGTTGTACTTCCTGACTACAACGAGACGTTGACGGCAATGGCGATTCCCGGATGCCGTCGGTTGAACATGTAATATCCGTCATTGACGTAGTCCACATAGACATCGTCGGTCCTGTACCAAACAGGTGACCAGGTTTCTGGGCACGGATCAACCACTCCAAACCAGAAGCCTCCGAACTGGAAACGTGGGGAACCTTCGACCACCACGACGGGTACGTCGTGGACCCGAAACCAGTGTCCCCGGCCAAAATGAGCGCGGAAGCGATCGTCAGGAATGCGGTATCCGTGATAGCCACCCCGTTCGTGCCAGGGACGATGCTCTCGTTGCCAATCGTGCGCACGCTGGCGTTGCCAGATGTCTTGCCGCAAGTAGTGCGGCCCCGGCTCGGACCCTCTCACCTCGCGCAGGTGTCCATTACCATGCCCGCCGCGCTCGGATCTCTGGACTGCTTCATGCTCGCGGTATTCGTGACGCTGTTCATGCCCGCGCGCATCATCTCTGTCGTGCGATTGAGCTTGCCGTCCGTGTTCCTGTTGGTGAACGTTGCCCTCGTGCTTGTGATCTTCGTGATCTCTCTGCCCGTGCTGTGCGCTGGCAAGTGTAGTTCCCAATACCAAAGCGAGTATTGACGTGCCTAGAGCAGCCCCTGATCTCATGATTAAGCACTCCCGTAATACCCTAAATCTAGTTGAGTTCTTCACCCACATCCCAGATTACGGAAGACCTAGGGGAGAGTAATATTTTGCAGGAAATCGAAATCGTCTCCGGTAACTGATGTAAACAGGGGTTAGCACTCAAAACCTCCTCGATGGGGTCAATCAGTGTTATGGCGATTTTAGGCCATCAACCGGCAACGGGATTATCTGGAAGGGTTTGTGAGTTGACTTTCCCCGTGTCTCAACGCAATGTATCGCCCTCAGCCATTCTTGCGATCCTCCGCACACATAACTGGCGAGAATGCTGTCTGGCGGGACTCAGATTGTACGCCAGAGGGGTCAGGTGTATATTGGCCGTCTCTTCAGAGGCCCCGGGGGAAACCAAATGTTTGAATTCCAGCGGAGGATACACGATGAAGAAGCTACTCTTGTTTGGACTGCTGATCGTGCTGGTAGTACCCGTTCCAGCCATCGCACAGAACGCCTTCGACGGCACGTGGAAGTTTAATCTCAACGACGCGCAATTCCCCAAGAAACCCGACGTTGTTCTGCTGCAAGACGGGATGTATCACTGCAAGACCTGCGTGCCCCCGATTGATGTGAAAGCGGACGGCCAGGACCAGCCGGTCGAGGGACACCCTTACTTCGATAGCGTCAGTATCAAAGTGGTGGATGATCGGACCATTGAGGAGGTCGACAAGAAGAACGGGAAGACGGTCACCACCTCCAATACCGTAGTGTCTCAAGACGGAAAGACAGCCAATTTCGAGTTCACCGACAGCAGCAACACGAACGCCGACCCGGTCACCGGCAAGGGAACTGTAACCCAAGTTGCCAAGGGCCCTGCAGGTTCACATGCGGTGTCCGGCTCCTGGGTGACCTCGAAGCTGGAGACCCTCTCCGATAACGGGCTCACGGTTACCTTCAAGGTGGAAGGCGACAGCCTGAGCATGACCAACCTCACCGGGCAATCCTATGTTGCAAAGTTGGATGGAACGGATTCGCCGTACAAAGGAGATCCCGGGACTACCAGCGTCTCCGTGAAGAGCATGGGAAAGAACACGATCGAGGAAACCGACAAGCGCGACGGGAAGGTGATCAGCGTCGCGCATTGGACAGTAGGTTCCGACGGCAAAACCATGACCCTCAAGGTCGAGGACAAGTTGCACGGATCCAACAGTCAGTTTACAGCGACCAAACAGTAGCTCGACCCAATGCGGCAAGGCAACAATGTCTTGCCGCATGAGGCTGCGAAAGTGGTTCAGGAATTGACCGGAGAAACCAGGCTTCCTTGGTAAGACAACTTTCGAGCGGGTGATCCTGGTGAAGTCCGGCGCTCGACATCTACACCGGGACCTCTGTACCGCCTAATTCACTTTGGCACGGCGAGAGGGCCGTTCGTGACAAGCTTCGAATCCACTATGCCGATCTCGACCCGGCGGTTGGCAGCACGCGCTTGTTCGCTGTCGCCAGGAACGCGCGGGTCGGATTTGCCAAAACCCTTGGTGCTCATGATTGTCGGGGAGATTCCAGTCTGCATCAAGAAGTCGCGGACAGCTTCGGCGCGACGCTGTGAGAGTTGCAAGTTGTACGGCTGCGTGCCGATGTCGTCCGTATATCCGTAGACAGCAATCGTATATCCCTTGAGCGTCATCAGGATGCCGGCGATGCGATTGAGGATGTCGCGGTATTCCGGCTTAATGATTGCCTTATCAAAGTCGAAGCGAATCGACTTGCTGTCCAGCGTCATCACCAGGCCCATGGCGGTGCGACGCGTTTCGGCAATTTGCCCGAGAGCCTCTTGCAGTTGTGCAAGTTGCGCCTCTCGCTCTTGCCGATATTCCTCAGCCTGCTGTGTGGCTTGATCCGCCTTTTGCTGCTCGGCGGCTGCCTGCTGTCGCGCAAGTTGCGCCTGCGCCTCCGAGTTCGATTGATCCTGTTTTGCCAAGTCGCGCTGTTGAGCGGCTGTCTGCGCGTTCGCAGCCGCTTGCGACGCCTGCTGAGCCAACGTCTGCGATTGCTCCTGCGCGCGCACGACCAGGCGGCTGAAATCTTCCGTCTGCTGGCTGAGCCGTGCCACCTCGCGCTCCAGGCGACGAACCGACATCAGATAAACAACTCCAAGAACCAAGCTGAGTGTGATTGCGATCACTCCCAGAGCCAGCGTTAACTTCCCTTGAGACTTGGCAGGTGCATCCCCAAGTCCACGCTCGTCCGGCTTCTGCGCCTCGCTTGAAGAGTCCATAATTCGGCATCTTAGCGTGGAATTCCAGATTGAGGCAAAACGAGAGTTCCGTTCCCAGGTTCGCTGCGGACTAAAACGACACCGCCCATCTGCTTTTGGTGTGTTCGGCGTAAACTGCTCTGAAGAACGGACCAACGTCGTCTACGAGGTAGCCATGACTCGTTTACATGAGGAACTTCTCCGGGAATTTCAGGAGTGGTCTGGAACTGCTTCCACGCCGAAGGCATTGATGGAGCGCATTTCCCAGCGCCTGCACGAGAAGATGACGAAGTACAATTGGGTCGGCTTCTATCTCGTAGACCCGGTGGATCCCGGGTTCCTGGTGGTTGGGCCTTTCGTCGGCAGTTTTACACCTAATGCCCGCATCTCTCTCGACAAAGGACTCTGTGGCGCAGCAGCCAAAAGCCGGCAGGTCGTGGTGGTGGACGACGTTCAAAAGGATCCGCGTTATCTTTCGGGGTCGACCATGGTGAAGTCTGAAATCGTCGTTCCGATTATCGTGAACAAGCTCGTAGCCGAGCTGGATATCGAAAGCTATTTTCCTAACACGTTCAACCAATCGGAACGGCAATTTGTGGAGGCTTGTGCCGCCGTTGTCGGAAGGTATTTGGCTGGGTTCTAAGACTCTCGGCGCATTAAAAGTAATCGGCGACCTGATCGAAAATTTCTGCCATCCGTTGCTGTGCACCTTTTGAATGTACGTTCTTTCGCGACTTGGATTGGCAGCGTATCCGCGCAGGAGGATTGACGTGAAAACTCACAAAATCACAGGTGGCGGGGGTGTCCAACTCCACGTCGTAGAGACAGGGAACCAACGAGGCCGGCCAGTCGTGTTTCTCCACGGCGTTTCACAATCTTCGCTCACGTGGAGTCTCCAGATGAGTTCGAGCCTGGCCGATGCACATCGGTTGGTAGCGATGGACCTGCGAGGTCATGGTCTCTCGGACAAACCGCACGACGCCTACACCGACTCTAAGCTGTGGGCCGATGATATTAACGCGGTGATTCAGAGTCTCAACCTGGATCATCCCGTGCTCTCCGGATGGTCGTACGGTCCGCTTGTTTTCCTCGACTACATTCGGCACTACGGCGAGGAGCAGATCGGCGGACTGCAATTCGTCGGTGGGGTCACCAAGCTGGGCAGTCCGGAGGCGATGGCGGTCCTCACTCCTGAATTTCTCAACGTGGTTCCGCAGTTCCTCTCCACTGACGCAGAGACCGCCGCCCGTGGTTTGGAGGGATTGCTCAGGTTGTGCTTCGTCCGACAGCCCTCGCCTCCCGAGCTGTATCTCATGCTGGGATACAACCTCTCGGTCCCCCCGTATGTTCGCCAGGGGATGTTCTCGCGATCCTTCGATAACGATGACCTGTTGCCGAAGATCCGCAAGCCGGTACTGATTACCCACGGCGCAGCTGACGCGATTGTCAAACCTGACGCCGTCGAGCAACACAAAGCGGCAATGCGTCATGCACAGATTCAGTTATTGCCCAATGTGGGGCACGGGGTGTTCTGGGACGATACGGCTGGTTTCAATGAGCGGCTGCACGCGTTTTGCGAGCGTCTGTAGAAGAATGACTGGGGAGCAGAGCGACGTTCTTCCGGGCAGGCAAAAGAGCCGTGTGCGCCAACTGCTGGCCCAAAGTCGAGAGCTCTTGAAACAGATGCAAGCCGGCTGACTGGCCGACCTCACGGTGCATGGGGTTCATCTGGGTTTTTTATCCCACCGCGAGGTAGATATCGGGACCATCGCGTACATCACAGTGGTTGCGTTATGCGGGGTCGCTGCGCCATCCGGGCACGGTGTGTGATTCGCCTTCATTCGTCCAGCTTCGAGCGTCTGATGATTTCGTTCCACCCCTAGCGAGTCTCACGAGCGGTGGAGTTTGCCCCGTAGGGCTAAAATAGCGCCGGAATACCGTAGATGAATGTATGGTCCTGATGACCACGCGTCATTTTCGTCATCTTCCCGTCCTGGAGTCCGACTCTATCGTAGGAGTGGTGTCGATTGGGGATCTGGGTTACGCGTCCTTTCTGAGAGCCTAACAACCCGGGGCGGACCTGCCGAAAGTTCGTGGGCGACGATGAGTTAGGGATTTGTCACCGCGCCCAGAGTTGAGGGTGTTCATAGAGCGCGCACGATAAACACAATTACCAGAATTACTACAATTGTTCCTGCCAAACCGTAACCTAACATAGAACCTCCAGTACTACATGTGAGATAGCCCAATTATGCTGAAGGTTATGAAGTTTAGCTGGTCAGTTTTGCTCATGCGGCTGACTTAGTGAGCGTGCCGTCTGATCCGACGGCACGAACGATCCGACTAGCCACGCAGTGGGAGGCACTTGTTCGCGTGCTTGATAACCCGCGCCACCTGAAAAGAGAAACCCCAGCAGTGGTCTGTATTGAGCATCCTCCGCGAGGCTAGGGGCGTACGGTCGCTGCTAGCCGGGACTCCAGCTATGGGAATCTCGTGCTGCGGAGGACCACATGCGTCGTATGCACAGATATCTAGGCTCGCTTCTCCTGAGTGTGGCACTTATTGCTCCGGTGGGGATCCAGGCCGGCAACAATTTTCGAGACGACAGCCGTCAAGATGCCCGAGAGCGGAACGAAAAAAACCAGCGGCGGTATTACGACCGCCACTACAAGGACTACCATCGATGGGACAACCGCGAAGACGGCAGGTACCGGAGCTGAAGCTTATCGTCCCTTCTACAAACTGCACCGAGCACAACAGAGGGCATACTGGAAGTATCGCCACGAACATCCGGATCGTGACGATCGCCCCTAGCTCACCACTCGGCGACGGCGAATTTACGCTCAAGGCTGACCATCGTGGACGTTGAGTATCCAAAGCGAAACGTCGGAGCCGGGTGGCAATACCGACTATTGCGACCCGCCGCAGCTTGAAAAAGTCAAACCCAGACCACACGGCTGGCATCCCGCTCTATGCCCGCGAGCAAGGATCGGTCCCTGTTTAGGCTAACGCGCCGCTCTACGACGGTAGCGTTCGGCGAGCTCGGCCCACGAGAGGCCGGTGTTTGGCAGCGCCGTCTGCTCGTCGCCGGGGCGACCCCCAATCGTCTGTGCCTTCTGGAAACCAGCATGCTGCCAGTCGATACCCTGGTTGACGAATGCGGTGAGGCGCGTATCGGAGGACAAGGGGTGCATGAAGGTGATCGGATCCTTCACCCGGGGACCGAGGCGCTCGAGCACATCGCGCGTGGGCACCTCACTGCCATCGAAGTCCAGCTCCTCGAGCACCGGCGTTTCGCCAAGACGATGCGCGTGCACGCGCACCACGCGCAAGAGCGCCACACGCCGTGGAAGCGCGAGAGCGAGGATGTCTCCAGCGGCGAGGCCGGAAAGCTCTCGCTTCGGCGGCCGCAGGCGTCTCCGGGCCGGCTGCGGACCGGTCAGCTGCGTGCGAGCTTTCTCGAGCACCGCGCGCCGCTTCGGCAACAGCTTTGGATTCTCTCGTTCCCACACCGCCAGGTCCGCGCCGGCATCGATGAATGCGAGCGCGCGGTCGCGAACGTCAGGTTCCAGTCGACCAAGCTTCGACTGCGTCACAGCGAAGGCGACCAGCGCGATGCTATCGGACTCCTCCAGATACGGCTCGAATTTTTCGAGAGTCAGCCGCATCGCAGCGCCATCCTCGGCACCATCTTCCAGCAACTGACGATAGTGATCACGTATGTCGCACGCCACGTCGTCTGAGAAGAGGCCGGCTCCCCACACTCCCAAGAGTTAGTCCTTTCGGCTTCGATTGAAACTCAAAAGCAACATCCATGGACCGTCGAGTCTCGTCCCGATCGTCAAATGCTAGTCGTCAGCCTTCAGGCTCGGTGGCTGCCTGGTTGCGCTAGGAACGCGAATTACGAATCCGGTCCCAAACCCGAGTAGCACCGCGGCAGCTAGCAAGCGAACGGAGGTAAAGCTGGACGTAGGCTTTCCCACGGCGTGAGCCAGGACGCCCCGAGCCTCCACACCGAACATGAGGAGCAAGGCAACGATAAAGATCAGGCCAACAAAGGCCCCGACTATGCCACGGAGCAGCGGCACAACCACAGTCTCTTCAGTCTTTTCGTTGGTGACGCCGGCCATTGTCGCCCGGAACGCCTGCCACCCGAGACAGATGGCGACGGCGGCGACCATGATGGAAGCGACATGAAAGCGGCGGACCGGAACAGCTATGGCGCTGATGCTCAGCCCGGCCAGGACAGCGAAGCACGTTCCGGTCGCCGCGCCGACGCCAATGATCAGGACTCGTGCTGCGGTCAAGAAAGTTCGCCTCGCTGGTGCGGGATGTTGCGATCGCTGTAATAATACCTGTTGACTAACAGGCGACTACAGCAAATCGAAACAGGGTCACGAGACCTAGTTTCGTCGCACCGTGCCGGGGCTGTTCAATGGCCGATCATGGCCATGGAACCCGGCAGAAGCAATGTATAGAGACCTGTTCTGGAGTGTCTCACGTACCTTATCAGTGTCAATCGCCTTTTTGATCGCGACGGAACACTCCGCCATTTCCGAATCGTAAACGTGTCGCCACCATGGCTACCAGCACCATGGTACCAAGAAGGACGGCCAAACCGGTAGCGCCACTCTGGAGTGTTATTTCTACCGAGAGAATCAGCCCCGCCAGGAAAAGCAGCACCAGCGAAATTCCGCATCAGCGATAACAGATGGGATGAGAAGGCCGGTCTCCGGACGGGATGCTGTACGCTCCCAAGTTATCGACGTGCTCGAAGCACAGATAAAAAGGAGACCGGCAATGAAGAAGGTTAGCACCGTAGCCGCAAAGCAGAGCAAGAATTTTTCTCAACCGAAGCTGACGATCGGATTGGACCTGGGCGATCGCTGGAGCTGGTATTGCGTGCTGGATGAAGCAGGCGCGATGGTGCTGGAGCAGAAACTGGGTACGACCCCGAAAGCGATGAAGGAAGTGTTCGGGGCGATAGCGCGCAGCCGGATCGCTCTGGAGACGGGCATGCACTCGCCTTGGGTAAGCCGGGCATTGAGCGAGTTGGGACATGAGGTGATCGTGGCCCATGCCCGCAATGTGCGCTTGATCGGAGAGAGTCGAAAGAAGGACGATCGGCTGGATGCGCAGACACTGGCGCGGTTGGCCAGGATCGATCCGCAGTTGCTGTGTCCGGTGAAACATCGCAGCGCGAAAGCGCAGGCGGATCTGACCGTGATCCGGGCGCGGGCCGGCCTGGTGCGGGCACGAACGGCGCTGGTCAACACGGTACGCGGACTGGCCAAGTCCTATGGCGAGCGGCTGCGCGGGTGCAACGTGCGCAACATGAATCCGGAGAAAGCAGAAGGGCTGAGTCCGGAACTGCGAACCGCACTGGAGCCGTTGCTGGTGGGAATCGAGTCGCTGAGTGAACAGATCCGGGAGTACAACGAGCGCATCGAGACGCTGGCGCAGCAGAGTTATCCGCAAGTGGCGCAACTGAAGCAGGTGAAGGGGGTGGGCACATTGATCGCGCTGACCTTCTTACTCACACTGGAAGATGCGCATCGCTTTGGCAAGAGCCGGGACGTGGGCTGTTATCTGGGACTGCAGCCGGGACGGAGAAACTCCGGTCAAAGTGAGCCGCAAATGCACATCAGCAAGGAAGGCGACCCCTATCTGCGAACCTTGCTGGTGCAGGGAGCGCACCACATTCTGGGGCCGTTTGGAGCCGACAGCGATCTGCGCCGCTGGGGTTTGAAGCTAGCCGAGCGCGGCGGCAAGAGCGGGAAGAAACGAGCCATCGTTGCCGTGGCGCGAAAGCTGGCCGTCTTGCTGCATCACCTGTGGGTGAGCGGAGAGGTGTACGAACCGTTACGCAAGAGCAAGCCACGAGCGATGCCGGCGGCTGCATAAAACCAAAACACTCTGCGAAAGGGAAAAATCAAAAGTCTAAAGCCGAGTTCCGGGGACTGCGTTAATCGCCTGGCCCAGCTTTCATCTGCGAGATGGAACCGAGGTCGATAAACAGGTGGCAGCACCGGCTGAAACGAGAACACCCAACTTGCACCGAGCGAACCTAAGCCGCTCATTGAAGAGTGCGGATGGAAGGGTGGCGACAGTGGCGACTCGGCGGGAAAGAAACAGCGTGACCAACCAATACCAAAACGAATCCCCTTGACTCCGACCGGCCTTCTCATGGAAGGCGATTGCGTTCAGTCCGATCTGTATGCGGCCGGGACGCCAAAAAACAACCCCGTAACCAGTGGGACAACGCACCGGGATCCCTCTTCGTAAATAGCTAGCCGGAGGACGAGTCGTTTTAGGCAAGATCGGGACCGGCAAATTTGGTTAAGGAGTTAAAAAGGTACATTTTGTCTTTGGATTCAAGTGTTGGAACAGTCAGGGCTTGGTGGCGTGCATCGGCTTGTCTGGCGGTGGACTCTATGGGAGCCTTATCGGGCATGGCGATGCGACAGGCAGATTTGCGGAGCATTATTCGACTCGTGGCGATTCTCAATCTGGCATATTTTGGGATAGAGTTCGCCGTGGCTCTTGCTATCGGATCGGTTTCGCTCTTCGCTGACAGCATCGACTTTCTTGAAGACGCATCGGTCAACCTCCTGATCCTTGTCGCGTTGGGATGGAGTGCGCCCCGCCGTGCGCGTCTGGGAATGGCGCTTGCTGGAATTTTGCTCGTGCCGGGGTTGGCCACCCTTTGGACAGCCTGGCACAAGTTCCTCATACCTGTTCCACCCGCGCCTTTACCACTGTCACTCGCAGGTGCTGGAGCACTCGTGGTGAATCTGTCCTGTGCGCTCATGCTGGCCCGCTATCGTCACCACGCTGGCAGCTTGACCCGCGCCGCGTTTCTTTCGGCCCGTAATGATGCATTGGCCAACGTCGCCATTATCGGTGCGGGGCTGACCACAATTTATATCCGATCAGCGTGGCCCGACTTGATTGTAGGGCTGGGGATCGCAGCGATGAATGCGGATGCAGCGAGAGAGATCTACACAACGGCGCGGGCAGAACACCGGACAGCCGTTCCCTGACGGATAAGGATACCCGATCGGCAACCGTCTCTATTACGGTCTCCGGACCGTCACCAGCGGCAGTCGGTTTTGCGGTTGCGTTTGCTTCCTGGGCCATCAGCTTGCCTTCAGCGGCGAGCTTCGCCCGTCCGAAATCAAGAATCTTGATCTGGTCACGCGCCGTCCCCAAATCGTCTAAACTCTTTTAACATTGGCGTTCGGGGATGAACATTCCTGCCCGGAGGGTTCCATCGATGGTGGGCATAGGTGCGCGCAGTCTAGGAACAACCTTGCTGATTTCTGCGCTGCTGCTGGCGGGTGCCTCTCCAGCGTCCGCGCAGGCAGCCAAACCAAACTCTCGGCCTGCGCCGTCGCGCGGCAAAACGCTTTTTGCGCAGGATTGCGCCTTCTGTCACGGGCGCGATGCCGCTGGCGGCGAATCCGGTCCCGACCTGACGCGCTCTCGTCTGGTGGCACGCGACGTCAGGGGAGACAAGATTCGCGCGGTGGTGCACGACGGACGGATTGAGAAAGGCATGCCGTCGTTCGCCAGACTTACCGTCCCTCAGGTCAACGATCTCATCGCCTTCATTCGCGATCAAACCAGGAAATTGAGTTCCAAGCCCGGTGGCCGCCGCGGGGTCGACGTTGCTGACCTGCAAACCGGCAATGCGGAGCAAGGCAAGGCGTATTTCAATGGTCCCGGGAAATGTTCCTCTTGTCATTCTCCGACCGGCGACCTGGCGGGGATTGCCACCCGCCGCGAGGGGCTGGAACTCGAAATGCAAATGCTCTATCCCCAAAATGCGAAGGCCAAAGTCACCGTCACTACCACATCGGGCGAAACTTTCACCGGCACGCTCACCTATAAAGATGAGTTTCACATCGCAATGACTGACTCCGAAGGATGGTACAGATCCTGGCCGATCCGCGGCGTTGAATACAAAATCGACTCACCCTCGGATGCTCATATCGAGCAGTTCGAAAAATACACCGACGACGACATCCATAACCTGATGGCCTACCTGCAAACGCTGCGCTAGGAAATATGAAATCTCTTTCAAAGAAAAGGATCTTCTGCGCCATCGGCCTGCTTTTGTTCTTTCCGGGCCGGCTTCTGTCGCAAGGGCTTGATCCCGCCAACATTGCAAACCCGCCGGCCGATTCCTGGCCGAGCTACCACGGCGATTATTCCGGCCGTCGGCACAGCCCGCTGACCCAGATCACTCCCCAGAACGTTGCATCCATCGGGCTGGCATGGGCGTTCCAAACCCACCAGGAAGCTGACATTAAGTCCTCCCCGCTGTTGGTCGACGGCGTGTTGTATTTCAGCATGCCGGACAACGTGTGGGCGGTCGACGCCCGTACCGGCCACCAGATCTGGCGCTACACGTACAAGCAAAACGCAGGAATGCACCTTGGGCATCGTGGGGTCGCCATGTACAAACAGTGGCTCTACTTTTCCACTCCCGATGCACACCTGATTTCGCTCGAAGCAAAGAACGGTAAAGTCCGTTGGGATGTGGTAGTGGGCGATATCAAGAAGGGATATTGGACGACCATGGCGCCGCTGGTGGTGCGCGATCACGTGATCCTGGGTGTGGGCGGCGACTTGGACAACATAACCGCTTACGTTCGGTCTATTGATCCCGAGACTGGCAAGACACAGTGGCAATGGAACACGACGCCTCCTGCCGGCACCCCGAATTCGACCACGGGTGGGACCATCTGGTTGACTGGGACTTATGACCCCGACTTGAATCTGCTGTACACCGGCACGGGCAATCCGACGCCGGTGTTGAATGGCAAGGCGCGTCCCGGGGACAACCTCTATACGTGCACCATCGCGGCCCTGAACCCGGATACCGGAAAACTTGTTTGGGCCTTCCAGCCTTCTCCGCATGACACGCATGATTGGGATGCCATTGAAGTGCCGGTTATGGTCGACGCCGACTTTCACGGAGAGCCTCGCAAGCTGCTGATGCAGGCTTCGCGGAACGGCTACTTTTTCGTGCTCGATCGCACCAACGGCAAAAGCCTTCTCACCGCGCCGTTTGGCCCGGTGAACTGGACGTTAGGCATCGATAAGGAGGGGCGCCCGATTCCGAATCCGGACAAAGAACCGGCGCCTGATGGACGCCTGATCGCGCCCGATGAAGGAGGCATGACCAACTTCCGCTCCCCGAGTTTCGATCCCAGGAACGGACTGTTCATAGTTTCCGCGCGCGAAAGTTATTCGCTCTATTTTGCCAAGCCCGCCGACGGCGCCTATGGCTGGGCCGGTGCGGACTACGGACTTTGGGGAAAGGGCATGATCAAAGCCATCGACTACCAGACAGGAAAAATTCGCTGGAGCCACGATATTGGGGATGGGGCATCCGCGGGCGTGCTGACTACGGACTCAGGCGTTACCTTCACCGGCGACTCCAGCGGCAATGTTCTTGCCCTCGATAGCAATGATGGCAAAACTCTCTGGTACGCCGGCACCGGCGGCCAGATCGCGAGTTCTCCGATCACCTATGAACTGGATCACCGGCAATACGTTCTGACCAGCGGCGGCGGAGTACTGTTTGCCTGGAGTCTGCCGGAGGGTAGGTAAGAAAGTCCAGGCCCACCTCGATACCTGGAGGCGCGTTCCCGCCGGGCCGTGACCGCAGGAAATTCTGAGTTGCGATCTCCGATAAGACCGTCTGGATCGCTTGTAGCGAGGCTGCGCGTCGGGCAGGCATCCACTAACGCGTTACTCCGCCACACTGCGCCACAGTTGGGCCACCCACTTGTTGGAAGCGGGCACCGACTTGCGCACGATCCAAGTCCTGCTTGGACACGGAGATCTGGAGACCACTGCTCAGTACTTGCACTTGTCGCAACGGCATTTGCAGATGGTCACCAATCCGCTGGACACGCTCACCCATCACCGCCTCCATCGCACCGTTTTTTCGCAAATCCCGACGTCACCCGTGATCGGCAGGCGACAATGCCTGTACGGCTCACTTGACAGTCCGCTAGGTGAGGGTAAGCGACCTGCTGTTTCACATTGCGCAGGAATCAGACGTTCTGAGTGGTTAGTCGCTAGCCTTGATCGGAAACGCCTCGGCAAGGCACTTCGGGTTGGAAGAGGATATCGTTCCGAGGCGTTTTCGATAAGGAGACGAGGAGGAAGCCGCTGGCGTTTGCGGCGGACGCGGTGCGCTATGGGATTTGAACGGCGGTTTGGGGCGCAACAGGTCGATGGTAGGCACTGGAAAAGCCGATTCGTTGGTCAGAGGTTAACCAGTTTAGGGCCGAGAGCTAGAGATAACAGACTCTGGAGCGTACGGAAGAGTCCTCCGTTCGCGGATTCCCTAGGGAGAATCAGTGAAAGCCTTCAACCAGCATGAGGTCTCCTTCCATGCGGTCGGCAGTGGCGAACACCAAGGTGTGACCGTCAGTGGACAGGCTCGGTCCGGATCCCCAATCGGTCAGACGACCAGAAACATCGGAGACGTGCGAGATTTTGCGTGTGGTTAGGTTCAGCAGATTAAGTGTGGCCGGCGTCTTACTGCCGTCCAGAAAGTAAATGCCGTTAGGCCCGGGAGTCCATCGATCCACAAACAATGATCCCGGCGTTGTCCCGATCTCACTATATTCCTGTTCATCACCCCCATTGACTGACACCGATCTTAGCGGTTTCGGAGAGGGCAACTCGCCACAAGAAACTGTTAAGGCTATAAACAATGGACTTGCCATCTGAGGTCCAAGTCAGCCCTCCGAAGACTCCGTCGAGCCGCTCAAACTCTCGGACGACGGCGCCCTGCAGGGATTGGATATAAATTCTCCCGACTTGTATTTTATCCGCACAATATGAGGCGATCTGATCGCCGGCAGGAGAAAACGCAGGTCCCACAGCAGCCGCGCAGGTGGATGAGGGGTAAGGCAAGATCCGTGATTCGAGTGTCTCGACATTGAGCAAATAGATTCGCGCGCCGGGCACTATGTCCGTACTCCTGGAATTCTCGGGGCCGGGGTAGGCCAGCCACTTACTGTCAGGCGACCAACTCAAAAACGGAGCGAGCCAGACGGCGTCGGGAACATCACTCAGTTTGCGTACCGGTCCACCCAGAGCAGGAACCAGGTACAGCCCAGAGTAATCAGTACCGACACGTATGTATGCGATATATCGTCCGTCCGGCGACCAAGCCGGCGTTAGCGCCTCGTTGGCATGAGTCGTGGTCAAGCGGACCGCCTTTTCGCTCCCGACCTGTTTCCGATAGAGGTCGAAATCCAGGCCTGATTCTCCGCCAGTCCAGGCAAATGCGATCTCATTCCCATCCGGGGAGAAGGCCGGAAACTGTGACCCGCCAGGATAAGACGTGAGCGGCACAACGTTCACGTTCTCAGCCGGAGCGTTTGCGCTCCGGGTCATCAAATACAGACCGAGGAACACAGAGATTGCGAGAACTGCCGCCGCACCAGCCCAGAAATAAACGCCAGACTTTCGCTTATTCTGTTCGCGAACCTCCACTTGCTCAACGGAAGTACTATCGCGCCTGAGCCGCCGCAAATCGGTGCGCAGTTCCGCGGCACTTTGATACCGAAGATCCGGGTCTTTTTCCAGGGCTTTGCTGACTACCTGATCAAGTTCTGGCGGGAACTCGGGATTCAGTCTCCCCAGAGTCAGCGGTTTCTTGTGGAGAATCATATCTTGGATGGCGCCGCTGGTTTCTCCAGTGAAGGGACGTTTCCCTGTTGTCATTTCATACAGCACTACTCCCAGAGAAAAAAGATCCGTCCGGGCGTCTAGCGGCTTGCCCAACACCTGCTCCGGTGACATATATTGCAGCGTTCCCAGCACAGCATCGCCGCTGGTCAGTTCTGTGCTCACCGCTGTTGGAGCTCTATTGGCCGTGTTGTAGGCCATTTTGGCTATACCAAAATCCAGAATTTTAGTTTGCCCCGCAGCGGTGAGGAACAGATTGGCCGGCTTGACGTCTCGGTGAAAAATGCCTTTTCGATGTGAGGCGTCAAGACCATCCGCAATTTGGATTGCAATGTCTAAGGCGCGTTGCAGATTGAGGGGACCGCGCAAGATCGCCTCTCTCAGTGTCTCCCCTTCGAGCAATTCCATCGCAATGTAATAGCGTCCACCCTCATTTCCGATGTCGTGAATTGTGCAGATACTGCTGTGATTCAGTGCCGAGGCAGCGCGGGCCTCTCGCTTGAACCGCTCCAGTGCTTGGGGATCTTTAGACAACTCGTCTGGAAGAAACTTTAATGCCACAAGCCGCCCCAACCGGAGGTCCTCGGCTTCATACACTACCCCCATGCCTCCACTCCCGAGCCTGCGCATGATCTTGTAATGCGAGATGGTGCTGCCAAGCATTGGGGCACACTCCAACGGTGCGGATGTTAGTTCGAAGACGGTCGCAAATCAAGCTAGGTGTCCAACTCTGGATCGCCGTATCTTAGGGGCACGGCGCGCCACGCGGTAACTCGCGCATCCACAAAACACCGCTTGTGGGACGGATATCTGAAGTTCGGTCCGCCTGCTGGACCTTTCAAGAATCAGGGGCAGTGCGTCAGCTATGTTGAGCATCATTAGCATCAGGAAGGGAAGGAATGCTCATGGACGCGCATCGACAACAAGCCAAGCCCGAGAACTGAGTCGATGGTCGCCGCTGCCGTGCAGTGGGTGGAGCATTATCATGGATTCGTGGGAATTGGCCGACCCCGACGTTCCTATCCTGAATGAAGCCAAGGCGGGGTACGCGAAGCTGAAGTAGCAGCCGGTGCTAGTCACCGCACATGAGTTGATCATTACGCACTACATTGACTTGCCCGACCTTCGCTCCTAGGATAATCGCGGACTGAGCGGGTCTTCTCCGTGATCGGCCAAACCATCTCGCACTACCGCATCGTCGAGAAGCTGGGCGGCGGTGGGATGGGTGTGGTGTACAAGGCCGAGGACACCCGGCTGCGCCGATTTGTCGCCCTGAAATTCCTGCCCGATGAAGTCGCCAGCGACCCTCAAGCGCTGGCCCGCTTTCAACGTGAAGCCCAAGCCGCGTCCGCACTGAACCACCCCAACATCTGCACCATTTACGACATTGGCGAGCAGGAGGGCCGTGCCTTCATCGCCATGGAGTTTCTGGACGGCCTGACGCTGAAGCACCGAATCGCGGGCGCGTCCGCTCGAAACGGAAGTTCTTCTCCCCATCGCCATCGACATCGCCGACGCGCTCGACGCCGCTCACACTGCTGGCATTGTCCACCGCGATATCAAGCCCGCCAACATCTTTGTGACCAAGCGCGGACACGCCAAGGTTCTGGATTTCGGACTGGCGAAAGTGATGCCCGCTACCAGTTCTTCCAGCCAGATTGCATCGGCGAACACGGTGACCTGCACAATCGACGAACAGCATCTCACCAGCCCCGGTTCTGCTCTCGGCACCGTCGCTTACATGTCGCCGGAGCAGGTGCGAGCCAAAGACCTCGATGGCCGCACGGACTTGTTCTCCTTCGGCGCGGTGATCTACGAGATGGCAACGGGCACGCTGCCATTCCGAGGGGAAAGCTCGGGAGTCATCTTCAAAGCCATTCTGGACGGAACTCCCACGTCCGCGGTGCGGCTGAATCCCGATGTGCCAGCCGAACTGGAACGGATCATCAGCAAGGCTCTGGAGAAGGACCGCGATCTTCGCTATCAGACGGCTTCCGACCTGCGTGCCGATCTCGAACGTCTCAGGCGCGATACCACTTCGGGCCGCGTCGTAACAGCAGAGGCGACCAGTTCCGGGGCGCGCTCGCATCGTCTGCTCGGCGCCGCGGCCCTGGGCGTCGCGATGGTGGCGGTGCTCGCGGTCGTGCTCTTCTACCGGAACAGAGGGGTCGCGCCTTCGTCGCCCGCCGCATGGGTTCAGCTCACCGACTTCACGGACTCGGCGGTCTCGCCGGCGCTTTCCCCGGACGGGCGTATGCTGGCATTCGTGCGCGGGTCGAGTACGTTCGCCGGCCCAGGGCAGGTCTACGTCAAAATGCTGCCCAGCGGCGACCCAGCACAGCTTACCCACGACGCACTCCCGAAGCTGAATCCGATCTTCTCTCCCGACGGCTCGCGCATCGCCTATACCGTCCCGTGGGACACCTGGGTGGTGCCCGTCCTGGGCGGCGAGTCGCGTGTATGGCTGCCGAACGCTTCCGGCCTTTCCTGGATCGACGATCACCAGTTGCTCTTTTCAGAAGTCAAGAAGGGCATTCACATGGCGCTGGTGACGGCAACCGAAAGCCGTACCGGGGTCCGCGACCTCTACGTCCCGACGCATGAGCGCGGCATGGTTCACAGGTCTTACCTGTCCCCGGATCGCAAGCAGGTGTTACTGGTCGAAATGGAGAACGGAGGCTGGCTGCCCTGCCGAGTGGTCCCCTTCGACGGCAGCTCTACGGGAAGACAGGTTGGGCCTCCTGGGGCCGCCTGCACGAATGGCGCCTGGTCGCCGGACGGAGAGTGGGTCTATCTCAGCTCGAACACGGGTGGCAGGTTTCATTTGTGGAGGCAGCGTGTCGCGGGCGGCCAGCCGGAACAGATCACCTCGGGACCTACCGAGGAGGAAGGGATCGCGATGGCTCCTGACGGACGTTCGCTGGTTACTTCTGTAGGCACCGACCAGAAGGCGCTGTGGGCGCACGACTCGCGCGGCGACCGTGAAGTTTCATCGGAAGGCCATTCGGTCCTGACCGAGACCAGCATGGCGTTCTCCCCGGACGGGCGGAAGCTCTACTACCTGGTTCACCGCGGGACATCGCGTGCCATGCTTGGAGCGGGCGATCTGTGGGTGGCTGAACTCAGCGCCGGCCGCAACGAGGTTGTTCTTCCCGATTTCTCCATCACAGACTACGCGATCTCTCTTGACGGCAAGCGAGTCGGGTTTGTGGCCGTTGACGCAGAGGGAAAGGCGAGTATTTGGGGGGCTTCTCTCGACCGCCGCGTTGCTCCGCGGCAACTGGCTCCCGCCATCGCGGAGGCTCATCCAATTTTCGACGGCGCGGGCGACTTGTTCTTCGCAGCGGCGGAGGGCAAGCTCAACTACGTCTATCGCATTAAAGAGGATGGAACAGGACTGCAAAAGGCGATTCCATATCCCATTGTCTTTTTCGGCGGAGTTTCCCCGGACGCAAAGTGGGTGGTGGCTCTTGCCGCACTCCCCGGAGAAGAAGCGTCGGCCACGGTCATGGCCTATCCGACCGAGAGCGGGGACCCAATGCAGCTTTGTGATCGGTGTCAGGTACGCTGGGGGCCCGGCGGGGAGTTCCTTTACGTGTCGTTCCTGACCTGGGATGCAAACGGGTCCGAACGACGCGAGAGCGAAAAGCCGCATAAGACTTTCGTGCTGCCTTTGACCCACGGCAGGGCGTTCGCTGATCTCGCTGCCCGTGGCTTCAAGTCTGAGGCGCAATTGGCGGCCGTACCCGGCGTGCGGGTGATCGAGCAGCCATTTGTCTTGCCCGGTCCTGAGCCGTCTGTCTACGCTTTCCCCAAGCAAATTGTGCACCGTAACCTGTACCGCGTTCCACTACCCTGAACGGCCCGGAAAAGACAAGCTGAAAGTCCAAGTGGCGTGGTGGCGTGAGACGAGAGCGTTCCGCTGTGAGACTTTTTCACCCTCTGGAAAGACGCCTACCCCGATATCCCCATCCTGAAGGAAGCCAAGGCGGAGTACGCGAAGCTGCAAGTAGCCTGCCGGATATAAACCTGGAAGAATTCGGTTTGGCTGGAGCTATCATCGACATGATTCCGCTGGCGTAACCACTAACTACGCTTGATGTCGCCAGCAAACGGTCGGTGTCAATATCAGTTAGTGCCCTAACATTTAGTGCCCTAACATTTCTCACTCGATCCCATACGTTCCGATCCACGATTCGCTGAGTTGGTACAGAAGCTGGGGCTGCCTCAGTAGCGGCGGACGAACCTTTCTCACCGTCGAATTACGGCGTGACAAAGTCAAGACCCTTCCCCGGGATTAGCCTCGGGCTTCTGTCTTCCGCCATTTTGGATTTCAAGTGAGTCCTCAACCAGCAAGGGAATGACGACTCTAAGCGAATCTATTTCTCTTTGCAGGCGGGCAAGCTCACCCTCCTTCTGCCCCAGCAGGTAGATATTCCGCGCTGCAGTTAAAAGACGGGCATATTCCATGATCTCCATGGCCGCTTTAGTGAACTTGTTCGCCGCCTCGGTGTACCTCGCCATGAGCAGCAGAGCATCCGGCACGACCTCTTTTTTTCGTGCGGGCTTGACCATCTGGAGTGGATTTCGAAGAACGGGCGCGATTTGCTTTCGCAGGGAAAGGAACAGCGGCCTGGCCTGGAATACCATGGCGTCAGCATACCCGGGACAACGTCAAACAATGGTCGCAGTACATTGCGATCCCGAGAGTCTCTAGACTAATGCGAGCCGGGTGTCTCCGACAATGGGAGCACTGCGCCAGATTTCAGGAAAGAGGCTTCATCCAATTGCGGAGCTCTCTCCGTTGGTTCTGATCGCCTCAACTTTTTTCTTGTCGGGAGCGGGCTCACCCAAATGAGCGCTAACCACCTGCTCCATCTGCGTCATCAGCGACCGCAATGCCTGGTCCCCGGCCTCCAGGGTGTTGCGAAGTGCCGTGCTGGCGGTCATAGCCGCCTGGTAAGCATCCCGAGCCTCGCTTAAAAGGTGCACGTGGTCCATGAAGGCTGTCGCCGCCTTAGTGAACTTATTCATCGCATCGGTATAGGTCGCCATCGATGGCGGTGGCGGTGTGCTCGATGTCACATCCTTCTTCCACATTGCTGGCTCTGTGCTCACGTTGAATTCCTTCTTCCACATGATTCGCTCGGTGGTGCTGTCTCTAGATTTAGGTTCCGCTGTTACAGTAGACCGGCCCAGGCTTCCTATGTGTAATCAAATTTCTGGTTGATAATCTCCTACGGACTTAAGTTCGTGTCAATGTGAATTTCAGCCTGGCATTTGGCTCAAACTCAGTTCAGCTCGCTGTTTCCGCGGACTGACTGCGACCAGCCCCGCTGAACCGCTTAACTTGCGATTCGAGCGTCCGCCAACTCTACACACCTGGGGCAGCGACACTTGTATCTCGCATTCTCGGGATGGGCGGTATGGCCGCACTTGTCACAAATGTACCTGCCATCCAGATGCGCGACCATGGGACGAAATTCAAGGCCTGAAACACAATAGGGGCATCGAACTGTATCTTCTATTTCAGACTTCCGGGGTGAGCCGTGTCGAAGTAGGCTTCTTGCACGCTTTGCGCCTGCGCTGGACTCTCCCGATTTCATTCTCATGCTGCTATCCCGTGTTATGCCACCTTTGCCTTTTTGGGTTCCCCAGTTCGATACGCGGCATCTGGGTCGTAGCGTTTGAGCAGTTGCTCGATCCGCTGGATAGTGCGTTGCAGCTGGTGGATCAAATCTTCGTCGCGAACAGTCAGCAAATCGGCAAGAAGCAGGCGAATCTGCACCCTGATCTCAGCATATTTCTCGCCACGAGTCTGCATCTCAAGTAGATATTTCCGATAGATCACGTACCCGATACCGACGCTGGCTCCCATGAACAGAGCACGAAAACCTTGCAGCAGCCAGTGCGGAGCGTTGCGGAGATTCGTCACCAGGATATCCACATCCAAGCTTACGAACCAAGCACATGCTCCCCAGAGCGCAGCTGCGGCTAGAACCTTGTGTCTTTTTGCCACGTTATTGGCTCTGCTTTCTCAGAGTGTTTCACGGTCAAGCGGCGAAGATCGCCATGGGGTAAGAGGGTTATTAGTTTCGGAATGAGCAATAAGCAATCTAACTCTCATCAGACTGTGGAAAAGTTGTGAATTCCAGAGATATCTGTCTAAAAAGAGAAGGGAAGCCGCTCTACCCAAGGCGGAGATCCTGTAGGGAGCATGGCAGCGTCTATTCTCGACTACAAAGTCCCGCGCCCAATAGCTGCTGAGGTTTGACCAACTCAGTCTCTCAGTGCTCTGTTAGAATCCGGCCTCGGAGGAAACAACATTGGAGAACATGGACGGGATAGTGAAGCAGTTGAGCAAGGAACGTGACCGACTACGGGATTGAATGCAGCCCTTGAAGCTTTCCGCGGGTCTACCGGGGCGACAACGGAATCAAGCCTCGAGGGAAGATATCAGCGAAAGGCCGTGCCAGTATTGCCGCTGCTCAAAGAGCACGTTGGGCGAAAGCAAACGGGACTACGGAGAATCCAAAGAAACGAACCATGTCAGTCTCGGCCCGTCGTAAGATCGCAGCAGCGCAACGTGCAAGGTGGGCCAAGGTCAGGCCGACTCGAAAAGCGGCGTGAATCAAGAGGGCGGGGATTCTTGCCCTCTTGCCTTCCGCGGCGAACGTAGAGGCAAGCGCAGGCTTTTCCGCCAGTTCAATCGAACGTCAGGTCGGATTACGCACGAACGGCTCGAGCAAGGATTTGAACTGAAGGTTCAAGCCCTGTTTTCACTGTCCTGTTCCAACATCTTCCACGGGACCCCGTGCCAGAAGCGTATCCCGCGTTGGACGAGGGAACGGATGTCAACGGCCCCACGGTATGGGTGGGTCCGATACATTTTGGCGAGCAAAAGTGCGTGCGCCCGCTGCTGGCTCTACGTAGAGACGTCTCTCAATTGCACTAATTTTGGGGAATTGACGCGTCATCACTTCAGGCGTAGTTTTGCGCCGAAAGGAGAGTCAACGTCATGGACAACGACACTTCGAAGAAACCACCAGCGACGTCGACGGGTGAGCCACAGGGGCTGACGTCCCAAATCCGCCAACGTGCGTTCGAACTCTACCTGGAACGTGGCCAAGATGATGGACACGAACTGGACGACTGGCTCCTTGCCGAAGAGGAGAGCACAAGTAAGAAATCTCGAAAGGCCGCCTGATTCTGAGAACTCCGCCCGCGCTATCGCGGTAGTTTCCTTTGAATTTGACGTACTGTAGTTCGGAAACCCAACATTCGTTCCGTCGTCAGCACGACGACGGGTTCCTTTCACCCTTAGCCATCGAAAGGAGCGCATACCATGTTCACTCGCGTCGTCGAACTCACCACCAAACCAGGCAAGAATAAACAACTCTCTGACACCATCAACGACAAGATACTGCCGATCCTGAAGAAACAAAGAGGCTTTGTCGATGAGACCGTTTTGGTATCAGACAAAGAGGACAATCGCGTTCTGTCATTGAGCTTTTGGAATAGACGCGAGGATGCTGAGGAATATCACCGCGTGGAGTATCAGAAAGTCTACGACCTGGTCCGGCACCTTGTTGAGGCCGAGCCCATGATTCGCACGTTCGATGTCCACACCTCCACCACCCACAGAATTGCCGCCGGTAAGGCTGCCTGAAACATGGGGTGGAGATTTCGGCCATCTGTTCCGTCAACAAATCAGCCTGGCATCACAACAAGGCGCGCCGGAAGGCGCGCCTTTTCTATCTGCTGCTCAAAGCCGCCGCGGACTTTAGCCATGCCCGCGGACCGTGTTTCGCTTGGAAAGCGGAGTCCGGAACCATGGATCGCGAGCGGATTTTGAAAGCCGCGGATTGGTTTTGCAATTCGCCCGTGGAATGAGCCATTCTGCACAGTATTGCCAAAGCAAATGGGCGATGCTGTTGGTGTCTCAAGGGAGCAGCTACCCGCCAAACCAGACGGCCTGCCCTCTTGAGGCGGGTCTCTAGACAAGTGCCGCGATTGAGCAGATTCTCGAGGGCCCGCCCGGGCCGCTATCGTGCCGACCCGCTACAGAGGAAGACCCACCATGCATCCGGAAGATCTGATGAATGCGGATATGCTGAGCGAAATTCTGCTGCTGGTCAGCGCCTCTCTCATTTTGATCACGTTGTTGACGATCCTGGGAGTTGTGCTGACGCGGACCGCTGCGTAAAGGCGCTTCCAGCCTCTAGCTTCTAGCTCCTGGCTGACAACCATTCGTTCTGTGTCTGCTTTAGCCGGAAGCCATAATCCATAATCCAGTAGCCCACTCCAAGCTCGATACTGCTCGCGACGTCAGTCGCATATCGGTGATCCGCATTGAAGTTTGAAATTAAAGTGGCCGATAAGGGGTCGGCGAACTATGGGCACTCAGGCATCACCGGCTCCTTCCGAAGAATCCGTTCCCTGCGTTGCCCGCAAGCCGATTCTGAGCGCGGATGAGCAGGTGTTCGGTTACGAGCTGTCATTTCAACAGAACTCGGAAGGCCAGGCCGTTCCTGACAATGCCCAACGTGAAACTGGCGCCATCGTTGATACGCTGAATGTGATTGGCCTGGGCGTATTGTGCGATGAGCGTCGTGCGTTCATCGACTGTACGCACGATATGTTGTTGATGGAATATTTTGCATTGTTGCCCTCCGGGGTCGTGCTTGAGATCCAGAAATCCGTCCCCGCCGATGCTGCGGTTGTAGCCATGTGCGAGCGGCTCCAAGGGGCAGGGTACATGATGGCTCTGGATGATTTTGGGCCGGATGATCCCCGGGAATCTCTCGTTCAATACGCAGACTTCATCAAAGTCGACATCAGGAAGACGCCGCCCGAAGAGGTCGCGACACTGGTCTCCCGGCACGGTCGTAAGTCAAGCCGACTGCTGGCACTCAGCGTTGATAGCCGGCAAGACTTTGCCACAGCGAAGAACCAGGGGTTCACACAGTTCGAGGGCTATTTTTTTCGCGAGACCAGACACTTGCGAGCCCGCAGCATTCCTGCAAACCAAGTCACCTACCTCCGGTTGCTGCAGGCTATTTCCAGCTCCGAACTGAATCTGGGAGAGATGGAAGATCTAGTAAAACACGAACCTTCGTTGTGCTACCGGTTGTTGCGGTATCTGAACTCTCCTCTGCTGGAAACTCACTCGCCCGTTCTATCGATTCGGCATGCGTTCAATCTGCTCGGGGAGCGGGAACTGGTGCGGTGGATACGAATGGCATGCACTCTGGCGATGGGGCACGGAAAGTCTTCCGATCTGGCTCTTTCATCGCTGGTGCGGGCCCGCTTCTGCGAACTAGTCGCACAGAAGATCAAACACTGCGAGTCTGATCTGTTCCTGATGGGCATGCTCTCGTTGATGGACGCAATGCTGGAAGTGCCAATCGGCGTCGTGATCGAACGGCTGCCTTTGGATCGGGATGTAAAGGCGCAACTGCTTTGTGGGAAGACGGGCAACCGGACGCCTCTTTCTCCGATTTACGACCTGATGCTGGCCCGGGAGGCCGGCGATTGGGAAAGTGTCACGAAGCTGGGGAAGCAGCTCAACCTGTCCCTGGTTCACGTGGCCGCGTCTTATAACGATGCCATGCGTTGGGCCCACCAACTGAATAGCTCGACTCGCCCATAGTTCACGGCTGGCTTCTCAAGATACTTTTCGGTCCGGACTTTCTCCAGCCATTGACGCAGGTGTTCTTTCCTCATCCCCGTTCCAATTGATATTTGCCTGCTCAATACGATCGAGAATTGGATTGCTACGAACCCTGCCGAAGTAGTCGCAAGCCCATTCGATAATGGCTTCGATCTTTGCCCGGGTACTGGTCAGCAGTGCGACATGCACGCCCAGCCATGCAACAAACGCAACTACCCCATGAACGCCGCGACGGCGCGGGCCAACCTCGGCGACTGCCGAGTTCCGTCCAATCATCGCCATAATCCCTTTATCGAGGTACCGAAATGGTTTTCTCGGCTGGCCGGCAGCGTGCAATGCGATATTCCTGGCGCACCACTTGCCGGACTGCTCTGCCACCGATGCAAGCTGGGGCAGTGGTTTGCCATCCTTGCCCGCTATATTGGCGAAATCTCCTACGGCATATACACCTTCGAACCCGTTTACGGTAAGGTCCGGTTGAACATTGATGCGGCCACCCTGCCCGAGTTGGACACCCAGTTTGGCTGACAAAGGTGCTGCCTTTAAGCCTCCCGCCCAGATGACGGTGCGAGTTTTGATCCTGGTCCCGTCCGAAAGCAGCACGTGACTGGCACCTACTTCCTTTACCGAAGTGCCCAGGCGCAGTTGCACGCCGCGCTGCGCCAGCATCCTGGCAGCGTAAGACCGCGATCTCTCCGAGAACGCACTCAGCACCGCTTGGCCGTGGTCCACCAGGATGATTTGCGCTTGATCGGTTGCGAGGTGCTTGAATCTCCGGTCCTCTTGCAGCACGCGAGCCGCGTCTCCGAACGCGCCCGCCATTTCTGTTCCGGTGGGGCCCGCGCCCACAATAACGAAGTTGAGCACGCCTTTGGCGACAAGGGAAGGATCGCGATCGGCGGCTTCCAGAACCGCCAAAATCCGTGACCGCAGTACCTCGGCGTCACCAAGTGAGTAGAGTGGGTAGGTGTTCTTTTCTGCTCCCGGGGTGCCAAAGAAGTTTGCCTGTGCTCCTGCGGCCAGCACCAGGAAATCACCGTGATACTTTTGCCCTTCCGCGGTTACAGCCGTGCGGCTGTTGAGATCGACTGAAACGATGTCAGCCATTTTCACATTCACGTTGGATTTGTGCCGGAAGACATTTCTCAAATTGAATGCCACATTGCTCGGTGCCAGTGCAGCAGTCGCTACCTGGTACAGCAATGGCTGGAACTGCTGGTAGTTGTTCTTGTCTATCAACGTAACGTGAAAATTATCTGACCGAGCTAACTCGCGAGCGCAGTTCAGGCCGGCAAAACCGCCGCCGACGATTACTACTTTCAAGGCGCTGGGCTCTATTGGGTCGAGTTTCATCGCGTAGATTCTCTCCAGCGGAATTTTAAGTACCTCGGCGGGACGCCGTGATCCCTCTGAATACGGTAGTCTCGATAGCTACTCGCTTTCCGCCGGAGTCGCCAGCATCGTGAAGACGGAGCCACCAGCCGCCCGACACCGGTGCAGCATAGATGCGGTCCCGGTATCGCGATGCGGATTGCGGCGGCCAGCAAAGATAAGAGCTCAGTTGAGACTCGGACACTAAAAGCCCCGGCGGAGCATGAATCAAGATTGAGCAGACCGCAAGAATTTGCGACTCTCTCCATGCGAACCTCAGAAGCATCTGGTGGACTAGGGTCCCCTTGAAAGCCCCACAATCTATTCCCGGTCCAGGTTCGTGTCAAGCGGCGAGGGCACACTGCGCCGGGGGAGTGTGCCAAAGACTTTGCCGGGATCGACCGGAAGTTGGCGCATGGAAAAACCGGCAAACCAGCACCTCGCAGGCTGGCGCGCTGAAGTGTGCGTTCAGAAGCTGAACGTTGCCTGCAAATCGAGGCGGCGGTTGGCAGCGCCGGTGGAGAAAGGTCCTCCCTGCAGTGCGTTCGCGGTGTCGAAGAATGGCGATCCGAGAATTCCGCTGGGATTCGCCAGGTTTACCTTGTTTAAGACATTGCGGACAGAAACGCCGAGGATCAGACTGTAACGCCGGTCTGAATTGGCGGACATCCCAGTTGGTCCGCCGCCGAACAGCGGGCCGCGAGGGCCGCCGCCGCGGGAACCACCACCGCCGGGGCCGCCGCCACCAGGGCCACCAGGCCCCCCGAGACCTTGACCGGCTGCGGCACCTTTTGTTTTGGGGCCGAATCCGAAAGTCTTGGTCAACCGCAGGTTCAGCACGAAATGGGCCTGGCCCGTGGCGTAGTTGATGGGAAGAATTCTTTGGGCAGTCGTGGCCAGGTCTGGCCGGGCGTCGAAGGTTCCCACGCTCGTGCAGTAGAGGTTCGCATCCGTCGGACTGATGGTGGTGGTTGGGCAAGTTGCGGTAGAGACAAAACCCGGGCGATCGTTAAATACCGAATCGCCGTTCAAGTCATTCGCCGACGTAATGTTAAAAGGCGATCCGGAACTCGCGATCATGAACGGGCTGAGGCGAAACGCGTAGGGCATGGCTATGGTGCCGCCGAAAAAAAGGCGGTGGCGCGTGTCGAACGACGCTCGTCCGTAGTCTTGACTGATGTTGTAGGAATTTGAGGGAAAGCTCGAGACCCCAGAAGTATTGCTGTTGGCGTAGTTCAGGGTGTAGAAACCGAACAACTGGACTTTGGTGAGGAGCCGCATATTGCTGTTGACGATCAGCTGGTTCTGCTTGAAATTTCCTTCCGAGACGTAGCGGTAAATATTTCCTGCGCCGGGCTGCGGTCTGGTGGTGCTGCCGGGAGTTCCGGGTAGCGGAGCGTTTGCGTTGATTGTGAGCAATTGATCGAATCCTCGGGAATTCAGGTAAGTGACCGAGAGCGTCGCCGACTTGGTGATCTGGCGCTCGGCGCTGACCGCAGACTGCAGAGTATAGGGCGCGTGCAATTGGGGATCGATCTGGTAAACCGTCGGCATGGTGGCGCTGATATTGCCGCAGGTTGGGAGGTCGACCGGAATACCGAGCCCGGGAAAGCACGTGGGATTGTTGATGACGAACTGCTGTTGAGTGACGCCGTTCAGCCTCTCGACCTGGAGCAACTGCTCGGACTGGAAGCGATCGTAAAAAATTCCAAAGCCGCCGCGCAACACAACTTTCGGCGGCGCGCTCTTGCCTCCGACTCCCCACGCAATCCCAAGGCGTGGCGCCCAATCGCCATGATCGTGAATATCGTTCTGGGTCTCAAAGCGCAAACCCATGCTGAGCGTGATGTTTGGCCGCAAGCGCCAGTCATCTTGTGCGTACAGGCCTCCGTCGTAAGTGGTGACGTTGGCGTTAGGCAGGCCGCTGGTGAAAGAAAGTTGGGTGGCGTAGGGCGTTCCGCCCGGAGTCGCCAGTTGTTGCACGGCGAATTGATACGAAATGGGGCAGGGCGTCGCAGGATTGGCGCTGATGTCGCAGTTGGGATTCGACGGAGTGTCCTGGGCTGAATCCAGAGATGAAAAAATGAAAGTGCCGTTAAAGCCGGATTGAGAGAAGTTGGCATTGCGGAGAGCGCGCAGACGCCCTCCGAACTTGAAGATGTGGGTGCCGTGGACCAGTGACGTGTAGTTCTGCAATTCGTAGTGGTCCTCGTGATCGATGATCGTGCCTCGGCTGTTGCCGCCACTGGTGAACGCTCCCAGAACGTTGACTGCCGGAGTGGCTGTCGCCGGAAATTGACTGTCGCGCTCGCGAAGATACTGGAGGCGCGTTTCATTAATAATCCTGGACCCGAAGACCTGGGTATCGCCAATTTGCACGGTGTGTTCCGTGGACTCGGAGTTATAGGCCTGCGGGGCAAGATTGAACTGCCCGATACCGTTGTTGTTCTGCGCGTCGCGGAAGTACTGGTAGCGCGCTGTAAGCGTGTTGTTTTTGCTGACCTGGTAGTCGAGACGCGAGTTGAGGTTGGTGCGGTTTCGCGGGTTGGGAACCGCATCGGTAAAAGAAACGGTGCTATTGATGTCGGTGGGGTCGAGGATCAGGGCATTGATGGGAGCAAGATCACTGATATTGCGCCGCTCGAGATTAAAGAAAAAAGAAGCCTTCTTGCCCAGCGGACCGCCGATGTTTCCGTTGTACTGCGTCGAATCGTAACCCGGCTCCGGACCGGCGAAGGGATTGGCGGCGTTGAAAGCGGAATCGTTTCCCTCGACAAAAAACTGGCCGTGATATTTGTCGGTGCCGGGCTTGGTAAAGATTTCAATGCGGCCATAGCCCAGCTTGTCGTATTCCGAGGAGAATGGATTCTGATTAATACGGATCTCGCGAATGGACGACTTGGGCGGAAGCTGCCCGGCGGTGAAGCCGTCGATGTACATCTGTCCGCCATTCGGTCCGGCGGAGGGCCCGGCGAGCGCTTCGAGATCAGACTGCAGCTCATCTGGATCGTCGGGCAGGGCCTCGAGTTCCTTGCCTGAAAGAACGATGGCGCCGGCATTGTTGCCGGGGTTTACGTCTACGGTCGGCGCCGTATCGGAGACCTGGATCTTCTGTTCTTCCACCGCGATGGTGAGCTGAATATTCAACCGGAGCGGCTGGTCAGCGATGGCTGCGTTGTCGTTCTCGTACACGGTAAAGCCCTGCGCGATGACATTCAGAGTGTATTTCCCGGGCGGAAGCCCTTTGAACTCGTACATTCCTTGTGAGTTCGTCTGTGTCGTTACAGGAGAGCCGGCGCGCGGCGTCATCACTACCCTGGCATTTGTGATGGCGGCTCCGGATGGGTCGGTAACTTGTCCCCGCAGAATTCCGGAAGGCGATTGAGCCAGCGAGATATTCGCGAACAGGAGTAGTGAAAAAAATGTAATTAAGAGGCCCGCGTATTTATCAACTCTCATTCTAAGGTCCACTTCCCCAGCCGAGGATCAGCGATGCAACGACGACGCGACACTTTTTTCCGCAAGCTATTGACCCAAAGCATCAACCCCGGCAGGCGAGCCCAAACTCCAGGGCGACAGCATCATGGCCTGGCTCCCGCTGGGAGCCGCCTGCAGAATCGCCTCCACACCGCTGAGCAAGGTGATCACCGTAGCTCCACCCGAGGACGTGCCTTGTGTGGCAACGATCATCACGGCGTCACCCTTGTGTAAATCGGACAGCGCGACGGCGGGCATGCGGTTGAGGATTTGCTGAAAGTCTGGTGATCCACCGGAGCGCATTCCTCCGGGCATTCCTGCTCCGCCTCCTGCCCCGCCCGGCCAGGCTCCTCCCGGTGGTGGTGCGCCAGCCGATGTTGCCGCGGGTGGCGCGACTGGGCCGGCGGCTCCGCCGGTTGTACCTGCCATTGCTGCCTTCAGCCGCATGGCGATTCGTTGCGCGAACTCGGGCGGCAACTGGTGAAGCTGCGAGTCCGGCGTGACCTTTATCTGCACCAGCTTCCTGCTCACGAGATCCTGAACATTGATCGTCCCGGCGCTGGCATCGACCGAGTTGACGATTCCCGCTACATTGCGAAAACTTCCGGTAACAATCTCTTCCGCCGCTAATTCCGTGCCATCGGCGCTGCGATTACCGCGCGCACGCAACTGGTCGCCGGGCTGAATCTCTTGCAGAGTGCTGGGCTTCGCGTCGTCGAATTTCATCGAGTCCGGAGCGTAGCGGCGAATCCCGGTGGCTTTCGAGGTATGCACAACAACCGTCTTGGATCCTCCGAAGCCGCTGACAGAAATGGTTGCCGTTCCTGCAGCTGGATCCACGGCTTTCACCAATCCGCCGAGTCCGCGCTTCTGCCAATCCTGGCGATCCTCTTCCTTGCGGGTCTCAACGTCGGACCGCTTCATTACAACAATCGATGCCGCCGTGACTGAATTGGCATCGTCGGAGGCTTTGCCGGCCACCAGAATCCGATCACCGGCCTGCAGTTCCTGTAACTCGGCCGGAGTCGCGTTCTTCAGAGTTTTTTCTCCGGGCGCGATGCGCACGATGCGCGCACCGGCTTGAACCGTAACCTGGATTTCGGGACCTGAGTCCGGCGTCAGCGTGATGACTCCGCCAGAGATTGCTTTGATGGAGCCAATACGTCTTGCAGTGGCACTTGTTGCGGTCGCTCCCGAAGCCTGGAACCCCGGTAGCGGCATCGCGGCGGAGTTTGGAATCAACTGCAGCGAGGCGGCCGCGGCCATGCCGATTGCAAATACGAATAGGCCTCTTCTTCTTAAGGTGATCATTTGCGCACGCGCCCCGTCACTAATAATTTACATGCCCAAAGACGGTGAGACCGGACCTTTACAAAGTTTTACGGTTGATGTGGGCGCGCCCCCCGCTGATGCAGAGAGCCATCAGCTGCAGCGTCCGGACAGCCGAGGACGGCTGTCCCCACGCGGTCTGTGGAGATGCCACCCCCGAGCTGTTAACGGTCAGCGAAAGTAGTGTTGGCCCGCAAAGCGTCGGATTTTTCCTTCAACATTAATAATGCTGTAACAATCCCGCCGTATAGTGACCCGCATCTCGACCGGCCTTTCGCCGAGAACCAGGAGACTACCGATGGCCACCGCACCTACACTACCTACTCCGCCCCCCAGTCAAGCTGAGGCCTGTTCCCGTATCATCGCTCGACGCTAAGCTCGGCAAAGGTCCGGGTAGGATTGGAATTCTTGCCTTCGGGGTGGTGCTGATTATCGGCGTCGCCTATGCCGGTTACAGTCTGGCGACGGACCTGACGGGCGTCCATAATCCGTCGATTCTGCCGTATGTCCTGCTCGGTATCGCCCTGCTGGTGGCGCTGGGATTCGAGTTCGTCAACGGATTTCACGACACGGCCAACGCCGTCGCGACTGTTATCTACACCCACTCGCTCGAGCCGCACATCGCCGTGGTGTGGTCGGGCTTGTGGAATTTTCTGGGCGTCCTTACCTCTTCCGGGTTGGTGGCGTTCGGCATCATCTCGCTGTTGCCGGTCGAACTCATTCTGCAAGTCGGAAGCAAAGCCGGATTCGCGATGGTCTTTGCGCTCCTGGTCGCCGCCATTATCTGGAACCTCAGTACCTGGTATTTCGGATTGCCCGCCTCCAGTTCTCACACTCTGATCGGCTCCATCATTGGGGTCGGTATCGCGAACCAGCTTATGTCCGTAAGAACGGGCACCAGCGGTGTGGATTGGGGACAAGCCTTGAACATCGGGAAATCGCTGCTGCTTTCGCCCCTGGTGGGTTTCGCGATGGCATTCCTGCTGCTTTCACTGATGAAGGCCGTAGTGAAGAATAAGAAACTCTACGAGGCGCCGGAAGGCACAGAGCCGCCGCCGTTCTGGATTCGCGCCCTGCTGCTGCTCACTTGCACCGGTGTAAGCTTCGCCCACGGATCCAACGACGGACAAAAGGGTATGGGCCTGATCATGCTCATCCTCATCGGGACCGTTCCCACCGCCTACGCGCTGAACCATGCAGTCACCAAGAGGCAGTCTCAGGATTTCGTCGCCGTTTCCGAACAAGCCGGCAACACCTTGAACAAGTATGTGAGCCCGAACGCGGTGATCGCTGACGCGCGAGAAGATGTCACAGCTTTCATCCGCACCAGGGAATTCACCCCGAACACTATGCTGGCCCTGCGCCAGCTGGTAAGCGATATCGGCAACGAAACAGTCTCTGTTTGGTGAGCTTGCCAAGGTACCGAACGACCGCGTGCGCAACTTCCGCAATGACATGTACCTGGTCAGCGAAGCGCTGCGTCTGATGCAGAAGACCCACCAGCCCGAGATCGCTGCCAGCGACTGGGCGGTTCTGGCCAACTATAAGAAGCACATCGACAACGCGACCAAGTTCATCCCGCTTTGGGTGAAGGTTGCAGTAGCGATGGCGCTGGGGTTGGGCACTATGGTCGGCTGGAAGCGCATCGTCGTGACCGTGGGAGAAAAAATCGGCAAGGACCACCTGACCTACGGACAAGGCGCAGCCGCAGAAATTACGGCGATGGTGACCATCGGCGCGGCCGATTGGTTCGGTCTGCCGGTGAGCACGACGCACGTGCTGTCCTCGGGCATCGCCGGCACGATGGCGGCCAATCATACCGGGCTGCAGTGGGGAACAGTGCGAAATCTGTTAATGGCCTGGGTGCTGACGTTGCCGGCCTCCATGATTCTGGCGGGCTTCCTGTTCTGGGGATTCAACAACATGTTCTAGGGCGGGACCGTTCGACGCAGCAAAAGGGAAGGGCGGTTTCCTCCGCATCGGTGCGTGGTAGTTCCCTGCGGATGCCCGCCGTCCGGGGCGGAAGTTGACGTGCCACGTCAGCCGTCCAGCTTGAAAATCCTCTCCATCCTCAGCCATTTCTCCCCGGGCCTGGCTCCGGGGAGAGACTGCTGGAACTTCCACATCAGGTTCTCCCATTCCTGGACTCTCGGATTCTTCTCATCGGCCTGGGCTTTGGCTTCGAAATTGAAGCGATCATTCACTTCCATGATCATGAACATGCGCGTGCCGAGGAGATGGATTTCCATGTCCTCGATGCCGGAGTCTTTTATGCTTTGTGTGATCTCCGGCCAGAGTTTCTGGTGATAGCGCTTGTACTCGTCAATCAGTGCGGGATCGTTCTTGAGGTCAAGGGTGAAACAGAATCGTCGGTTCATTTTTGCTGTTGCCACTCCCATCGTTGTGTGCCGATCAAATAATCCGAGGCTTGCTTTCCATGGGCATCAGGAGCCCACAAGCTTAAGCACATAGGCATAGTGCCCCGGAAGAGCGGATGGCAAATCAACGCGAACATCTTCGCCTTGCTGGGACCAGGCTACGGGCTTGGTGTTTCCCAGCAAGTAAATCTGCGAACCTGGCTTAGCAGAAAAAGACTTGAGTGTAATGCTGTTGGTCTTCGGCTTACCCAGCAGGGTTGCGTAAACTGCCGAATCCTTCTGCGTGAATCGGACCGGGATACCTTCGGCGGTATCGCCCACCGCCCGTTTCCAAGGTTGGCTGTCGTAGATGGCGTCGCCATTTTGCTGCAGCCATGCTCCCAGCGCTTGCAGGCGGCTCATCTGGACTGGGGGAATGGTGCCATCGGCCTCGGGGCCGACGTCGAGCAGAAGATTTCCATTCTTACTCACGATGTCGACCAGGAGATAAATCAGTTCATCGGGAGCGATGGTCTCGGCTTCGCCTTCGGCGCGGTTATAGCCAAAGGAGCGTCCCAGGCCACGGCACTCCTCCCATTTGGTCTCGCTGATTTTGTCCAGCGTCTGGTATTCCGGGGATTTGAAATCAGAGTGCTTCACACCGAAGCGATCGTCGATGACGCCATCGGGAACAGCATTGTAATACTCAGCCATGAGTTCAAGGGGATGACCGGATTTGGGATAGTCAATGTCATTCCACAGCACCGAGGGATGGTAGCGCGCGATCAGCTCCCGCAGGTGCGCATCCGTATATTTGCCGTACGCTTCGCTTTGCGGTTTTACCTTTTGATAGTCTGCAGTCTCTCGGATGGGCCCGGGCACGAACGTCCAGTCGTACCCGCCGGAATAGTAAAGACCCATGCGCAAACCCTGGCTGCGGACGGCGGCCGTGAGCTCGCCAACGATGTCGCGGGTGGCGTGCTGGCGGTCCGCAGGCAGCGTGGGGTTCGGAGTTGAACTCGGCCAGAGCGTAAATCCATCATGGTGTTTTGAGGTGAGGACGACATAGTTCGCGCCAGCGTCACGGAATACTCTGGCCCAGGCCTCGGGATTCCATTTCTTGATCTCGCGGTCGAAGATGGGAGCGAAATTGTAGTAGTCGGAGGCGGCGCCATAGTGCTCGCGGTGATAGGCCTGGGTCGGCGAGCCATCCAGGCGCATGGTGTTGAAATACCACTCGGCGTAGGGATTGTTGATGATGTATTCCTGAGAGGTGAAGTCGTGCTCGGGGTGGACCAGCGGAGCCCATCCTGGAACGGAGTAGAGACCCCAGTGAATAAAGATTCCGAGCTTGGCACCGGCATACCACCGAGGGAGAGGATGCTGATTGAGAGACTCCAGCGTCGGTTCGTAGTGCGAGGGTTGCGCCTGAAGCCTGGGGAGAGCCAGGACACAGAAAAACAGAAGAAGGAAAGCGATGCCACCGGTCTTACGAATTTGCGAATAACGCATTCAGCGCCCCCTGATGGATCGGACCCGAGTCTAATGGGCAGCACTGCCGAAGAGAACACGGACAGTTTCTTCATTGAGTCCTGCCTTGGCCCCGGCGAACCCGTAGATCGCGATAAAGATGTAAGCCACCAGCGGAACCAGATACGCCGCAGCAATGCCGTGGCTTTCTGCGATGAGGCCCATGATCGGCGTGAGTACCGCACCGCCGACGATGGCCATCACCAGCAACGAGCCGCCGATTTTTGTATTCGGCCCTAGTTTCTTCAGCCCCAGGGCAAAGATGGTGGGGAACATCAGTGACATGAAGAAGCTGGTGAGAAAGACCGCCCACAATCCGACCCAGCCGGGGCGCATTACGGCGACACTTACCAGCGCCACGTTGAACAGCGCGTACACGCCCAGTAATTTGCTGGGGGAGACGAATCGCATCAGGTAGGCAGAGATAAAGCGTCCTATACCAAACGCCCCCAGGGTGCCAGTGAGGAAATATCCGGCGACTTTCTCGGGGCGGTGAGTGTAGTCCTGGACATACTGGATGAAATAACTCCAGGTCCCCACCTGTGCCCCGACGTAAAGGAACTGGGCCACGACGGCCAGCAGGAAGTGGGGGTACCTGAACAACTCCCGGAAGTGGCCGTGGTCGCCGCCGCTGGCCTCATGTTCGCTCTGGATACTGGGAAACTTCGTACGCAAAATCAGCAGCGCCCAGAAGATCGCCAGCACACCCAGCGCGAGATACGGCTTGACCACCCGCAACGTTTCCGTTCGCAAGTACGCGTCGTAGAGGTGCTGGGATTTCAGGGAATCCACTTGCTGAGAGTTCAATTCCACGCCGGAGAAGATGAACGTTGTGCCGATCAGGACGCCGGTAATCGAGCCCAGAGGATTGAACGCCTGCGAGAAGTTAAGCCGTCTTTCCGAACTTTCCGGATCCCCCAACTGTGCGATGAACGGGTTCGATGCGGTTTCCAAAAATGACAATCCGCTGGCGATCACGAACAGGGCGAGCAGGAAAAAAGCATAGCGTCCGGCGATTGCGGCCGGCCAGAACAGGAACGTACCCAGGCCGAAGAGGAACAGTCCAATGACAAATCCAGCCTTGTACCCAAGCTTGCGCATGATCAGCGCCGCCGGCATGGCCAGAACGAAGTAGCCCATATAAAAGGCCGATTGCACCAGGCCGGCTTGAAACCGGGTAATGGCAAAGGATTTCATGAACTGCCGGATCAGGACATCATTCAGATTGTTCGGGATGCCCCACAGGAAAAAAAGCGCCGTAACCAGGAAGAAGGGTAAGAGGTGTCCGGCGGGGAAGAGCGGTCGGCGCACAGTCGTGGCCGGCCTGACAACTGGATTCGATACTTGCATAGTGAGACCTCTTTGTGTTCTTGAACCTGTTTCCGCCGCCGCTTAGGCTGGTAGGCCTACCCTGCAAGTCAAAGAGACAAATTACAGTAAAGGATAAAGGCTGACAACCAAGCCGATTCCTCGCCGATTGATCTGGCTCCGGAATGACAAAGGGTGGATTTACTTTTGTGCAAACTGCATCGCTGCCGCGCTCAACGTTCGGTGTGGATTCAGCAACAGGCGCTTTCTCGTCTTTCATGATCAACCCCAGTTCAGAATTTCGGACTACCTTGAGAGAGCCCTAAACCCAACCGCCATCGATCACATAACTTTGACTGGTGATTGCAGCGCTGTCATCCGCAGCCAGGAAAAGCACGAGTCGAGCCACTTCTTCGGGCATGATCATACGCTTAAGGGCTTGGCTCCGGAGGATCTCGGCTTTGTAGGCGTCCGTAAACCACAATTGCTTTTGACGCTCCGTGACAATTGCTCCTGGAAGAACGCAGTTGACGCGAATGTTGTCTACTCCGAGTTCATGAGCCAGGGTGCGTGTGAGTCCCACGATTGCGGCCTTCGCGGTGATATAGATCGGCATCCCAACGCCCGGAATCATCCAGCTGATCGAGCTCATGTTAATGATGGACCCGCGGCCCGCTTTCTTCATGGCGGGGATCACCGCCTGAGTTGTGAAGAACTGGTGCTTCAGATTTACCGCGATCGACTGATCCCAATATTCCGGGGTCACTTCCGCCACGGCATGGCGAGCATCGTGGGCCGCGTTATTGACCAGCACATCCACTGTCTTAAATTCCGCGACAATCCTCTGCAGGCAGCCTCGCAGGGCGTCAATATCGGTGAGATCGCACGGCAGAAAGTGAGGTTCCGTACCTCGGTTCGCTCTGATCTTCTTTACGAGTTCGGTTCCGGCTTCTTTCTGGATGTCCAGGAAAGCAACCTTAGCGCCTTGATGAGCGAACTGCTCAACGATCTTTTCGCCAATGCCACTGGCGCCGCCGGTCACGACCACTACCCGATCGCGCAGACTTGGGTAAGATCCGTATTCCATGTGCCGGTCTTCTGTCATCTGAGATCCGATGGGATTCCGTCTAGCGAGCACACTAGTAGGTGGCGCGGCCTCCGCTCAAATCAAATACAGCTCCGGTGGTAAAAGAATTTTCTTCAGATACCAGCCATGCCACCATGGCGGCGATCTCATCGAGTTCGAGAAAACGTCCCCGAGGAATCTTGGACAGCATGTAGTCGAGATGTTCCTGCGACATCTGCTCGAAGATTCGCGTGCGCGCCGCCGCGGGAGTAATGCAGTTTACTGCGATGTTGCGATCGGCGAGTTCTTTTCCCAGTGACTTGGTCAGCGCGATAACACCCGCTTTGGCTGCGCTGTAGGCGGAAGCGTTTGGATTTCCTTCTTTACCTGCGATGGATGACACGTTGACGATGCGGCCATACTTCTGCTGCAGCATGAAGGGTATAACCGCACGGCAGCATAAGAACACTCCGGTCAAATCGACCTCGATGAGCTGCTTCCAGGTCTCCACGGGATACTCCCACGCCTTCAGATTAGGGCCGGAAATTCCTGCGTTGGCTACCAGGATGTCGATTCTTCCGAACTTTTCCGCAGTCGAGGCGGCAGCCCTGGTAACCGTCTCGGCATCGGTTACGTCTGCGATGACGGCATCCACCGTACCTCGGCCATCAAGCTCTTTCACGGTAGCCGCGAGGAGTTCCCGGTCGCGGTCCCAGAGAGTGACCGAGGCGCCCGACGCCAGAAAACGTCGGGCGATTGACAACCCGATCCCCTGAGCCCCGCCGGTTACGATTGCGTGACGGTTAGTCAGATCTATCTGGTTCATGCGTGTCGCCGAGGCGCGTCCTGGAATGGACTGCGGCAAGACTCAACGAGAGAGGGTACACGTGTGCGGCTGCCCGCGCCAGTTAGCCAGTGACCGGTAGTGATGCAGTTTGCGCAAAAAGCAACCCCGCCTCGTTGTCATTCCGAAGCAGCTCTATCGGCGAGGAATCTGCTTGTGGCCGGCAGCGAAACAGCAGATTCCTCGGGCGACAAGGCCGCGCTTCGGAACGACAAGTCTTTTGGGGATTTTCAAATCACACCGCTGCGAGCTACCGAAATGTCGCCAAATACAAAACGTCCCATGACCTGTTTTGGTCATGGGACGTCTGTCGAACAGCCCTCCCCCGAAGTCTGCTCAATTTCAAGATAAGGGATGGGAGAGGGCCTGTGAATGGCCCATTCGGGCTACTGTGGAAAACTCAATTGGGGCGGCGAAAAGAGCCCGCGTTGACGGTCCAGATAAGAAGCGAGATACACTGCTCACGAGGGGGAACTCGCGCCAGCCGGGGTGGCAACAGCCCGGTCTGGCCTTCGCATGAACGAAGAAAAACACAGTGCTATCAAGTGGATGGACCTGCTCTGGCTGGTCTTCCTGCTGGGCCTGGCGGTGCTGCCGCCGGTGCAGGAGCGCCACAAGCAACTGGCGCTGTTGGCCATTGGGATCGTGCAGCTGGCCGAGGGCCGGATCATCGCGAAATCGCCGCGGTCCGGGCCATCCGCCGTGGTCCTGGCCAAGATTGTGCTGGCAACGCTTCTGATCAATCACACGGGTGAGCTGAGCATCAACAGCAGTTACTATCCCATTTATTACGTTCCCATCGTGACCGCGGCGATCCACTTCGGGTCCTGGGGCACATTGCTCTGGACCGGGCTGGCCTCGGCGGCCTACTGCTCATATCTGTATCCCGCGCTGCAGGAATACACGCTTACTTCGACGGGAGCGGCCGAACTCGCAATCCGGATCATGTTCTTCTTCATGGCGGCCATCGTGGTGAACCGCTTCACCATCGAGAACCGGCGCAAGACGCTGCAATACCAGCAAGTGGCGGAGGAGTTGACGGAAGCCAATCTTCTGCTGGAGCGGGCCCAGGCGGAGGCTCGACGCTCCGAGAGGCTGGCAGCCCTGGGGCAGCTCTCAGCCGGGTTGGCGCATGAAATTCGCAATCCGCTGGGGGTGATCAAAGGTTCGGCGGAGACCCTGAACCGGAAGCTGGAGAACTCGAATCCCCTGGCCAGCGAGTTGGCGGGATACATATCGAGCGAAGTGAACCGGGCGAGCGCTCTGGTGACCCGTTTCCTAGATTTCGCCCGGCCGCTGCGTACTGAGACGCGACCGCTGCAAGTGACGGAATTGATCGACCAGGCCTTGAAGTCCGTCGCGAAACAATGGACGGGCGGCCCAATCGTGGTGCAGCAGGTCTATCAGAAGGATTTGCCCCCGGTGCCTCTCGACCAGAATCTTTGCGAGCAGGTGTTTTTGAATCTGGTTCAGAATGCGTACGAGGCCATGGGAGACGATGGTGGAACGTTTGCGGTCGAGGTTTCCGAGGCGCGCTCGAACGGGCGCAAAGGAGTTCAGGTGCGGCTGAGCGATACCGGACCCGGCGTCCCGGCGGAAATGCGCGAGCAGATCTTTAATCCTTTTGTTACAACAAAGAAAACCGGCGTCGGGCTGGGGCTTTCGATCGTCTCAAAGATTGTGGATGAGCATCACGGTACCATCCGGCTGGAGCATAATGGCGCAAAAGGAGCCACTTTCGTGATCTTCTTTCCGGCAGAAGAGAAGTCCCGCCAGAGAATTGGAAGCGCATGACGGCAGCGAACGCAACCATTCTGATTGTCGAGGACGAAGCCAAGATGCGCCGCCTCCTCGAACTCGATCTGGGAGACGACGGCTTCCGCACTTTGTCTGCCGAGGATGCCGAGACCGGCTTGAAGCTTCTGCAAAATGGTTCCGTCGATCTGGTGATCACCGATCTCAAGTTGCCGGGCATGAACGGGCTGGATTTTCTGCAAGCCGTAAAACGCTTTCAGGCCGCGATGCCGGTGGTTGTCATGACCGCGTTCGGTAGCGTCGAAACGGCGGTCGAGGCGATGAAAGCTGGCGCGAGCGACTATGTGCTGAAGCCCTTTTCCCTCGACGAAATGCGCATGGTGGTGCACAAGGAGTTGGATGTGCAGCGCCTGCGGGTAGAGAACCGGTCGCTGCGCGAGGCGTTGCAGCAACGCTATCAGCATCCCAACCTGGTGGCGCGCAGCACGAAGATGCAGGAAGTCCTCTCCACCGTGGAACGCGTGGCGCCGACTAATTCAACGGTGCTGCTGGGCGGAGAAAGCGGCGTCGGCAAAGACCTCGTCGCCCGCGCCATCCACGAGAAATCGCGCCGGGTGTCCGGACCGTTCATCAAGATCAACAGCGCCGCGATTCCAGAGAACCTTCTCGAGAGCGAATTGTTTGGCTACGAGAAAGGCGCCTTTACCGGTGCGAGCGGGAGCAAGCCGGGAAAGTTTGAATTGGCCGACAAGGGAACGCTGTTTCTCGATGAAATCGGCGACGTGCCACCGGCGACGCAAGTGAAGTTGCTGCGGGTTTTGCAGGAGCGCGAGTTCGAAAGACTGGGTGGCACGAAGACCATCAAGGTGGATGTGCGCCTGGTGGCGGCCACCAATCGCGATTTGCGTGCCGCGCTTGAAGACGGCACATTTCGCGAGGACCTGTATTACCGGCTGAACGTCGTGCCCATCGATATTCCTCCACTACGGGAGCATAGAGAAGACATTCCGGAGCTGGTGAATCTGTTTCTCTCGCGCTTCGCCCAGGATTCCGGCAAGAAGATCACCGGAGTTTCAGCGGGCGCCTTGAAGATGCTGATGGACTACCACTGGCCGGGGAATGTTCGCGAACTGCAGAACATTATGGAGCGGGCATCGGCCCTGGCGGCAGGACCCGTACTGGAAGCCGGCGACGTTCATATTGATTCGCGAACTGATAAGGCAGCGGAGTTTCCCACCAGTTTTCTTCCCGAAGGCATGACGCTCGAGCAGTGGGAGGACGAGATGATACGCGAAGCGTTGCGCCGCGCTCACGGAAACAAGAGCCAGGCCGCGCGCATGTTAGGACTGTCACGCAACGCCCTGCGGTATCGGCTCTCGAAGATTGGGATTGGCGACGAGCCTGAAAAAGACGGGCAGGAATAGCTGGGCTGGGATTTTATTTGCTGGAGGACGGGTGTCGCCCGTCCTCCATTTGAACCGGTGGCTGAAAACCACCACTTCCGGTTGAACCCGGCCAGGCGCGCTTGGATTACTCTCAACCACTTTTCCGCCCCGATCTAATCCAGTGAAAATAAGGTACTTATTCCGCCTTAATCTGCGGCGTTTGGCACGGCACCTGCAATGTCCATGGTGCGCGAGTCTCTTTCTCGCGAGAGGTGGGGCCATGAAAAACAGATTTGCATTCATTTTTGGAATACTGGTTCTGGGCGCGAGCGTGATGGCAGGCGCCCAGGTGTCAGAAGAAATCCCGGGCCTGGAACAGGGACAGGCGCAGCCGCAGGAACAAGGGCCAGCGCAGCCGCAAGGACAGGAGCAGGCTCAATCCGAGCCCTCGTCCAGCGTAGCCCGCATCAGCTTGACGCACGGGGACGTTTCCACCCAACGCGGTGATTCCGGAGATTGGGCGACTGCGGCACTCAACCAGCCCATGGTGAGCAGCGACAAGATTTCTACTGGCGCCAACTCGCGGGCTGAAGTGCAGCTTGACTCCGCCAACATTCTGCGGCTGGGTGACAGCACGCTGGCCAGCATCGCCGGCCTCACCCGCAACCAGATCCAGGTGCAGCTCGACCGTGGATTGATTGACTACTCGGTTTTCAAAGGGACGGAAGCCGAGGTTGAAATTGACACCGCGAACGCGGCGATTCGGCCGGCACAGAACGACGGAATTTATCGCATCCAAATCAACGCGCAAGGCGAGACCCTGGTAATCGTTCGCAAGGGGTCGGCTGAAATTGCGACGCCGCAGGGCAGCACTAAAGTAGAGAAAGGCCAAATGGCGGTCGTGCGGGGTACTGGCGACGACACGCAATATAAGCTAGCGCAGGCGCCGTCCAATGACAGTTGGGATTCGTGGAACAACGAACGAAACCGTCTGATCTACGACGCGCAGTCCTGGGGAAAAACCAACCGCTACTACACTGGTTCAGAAGATCTTGATGCTTACGGACGCTGGGTGACGGTGCCGGATTACGGTCCGGTGTGGACGCCGGTAGTGGGCCCGGGTTGGGCGCCGTATCGCAGCGGGCGCTGGGTGTGGGAGCCGGGCTGGGGTTGGACATGGGTTTCGTATGAACCCTGGGGTTGGGCTCCTTATCACTACGGGCGCTGGTTCGTTTACAACAGCTCGTGGGTGTGGTGGCCCGGTCCGGCTTATGGATATCCGCGGTATCGCCCGGTGTGGGCTCCCGCGTATGTGTCCTTCTTCGGCTTCGGACGCGGCGTTGGCGTGAGCGTCGGATTCGGATTTGGTTCGGTGGGCTGGTTGCCGATTGGGCCGTGTGACCGGTTCTATCCGTGGTATGGCCGTTACGGTTCGCGCTACAACGTGGTGAACGTCACCAACATCAATGTCTATAACGGCCGGGGACGAGGATTTGGAGGCTTCGCGCCGCTGCGTGCGGGTGGTGCGTATTCCAACTTGCGCCTGGCTGCGATGAACGACAGAGTGCGCGGCGGCATCTCGACCGTTCCAATCGGCCAGTTCGGTACGGGACGCTCTACTCCGGTTGGAGTCAACGGCGAAACCTTCCGTGGCGGACATATGATCGCGGGAAATCTTCCCGTGGTCCCGACGCGGTCGGCGTTGTCGGTAACCAACCGGCCTGCAGCGGCGTCTACGTTGCCGCGTGGAGGAGTGCAACAACGCTTCTTCTCAAGAGCGCGGCCGATGCCTGCGCCGCAGTCGTTCGACCGCCAGGTCACGCAGATGCGGCAGTCGCTGCAGCGTAGTGGTGCGGGAGCAGGCCAGTCATTCTCGAGAGAGGGGAATCTCAACCAGAATTCCGCCGCCCGGCCCACGCCGGGAGTGCGTACTCCCTCCAGCGGCGGCTTCAATAACTCGAACGCGCAGCAGGCCGAGCGCGGCGCGAATTTGAGCGGAAGGCCTACGACTTCCGACAATTCCGGATGGCGACGGTTTTCCGATACGAATTCGGCCGAGCGCAATGGTGTAGTGGATCGTCCTTCAGGCATTTCGCCGGCGGGCACGTCCAACAATATTTCGCGGCCGGGAAACTCGACTGCGCCGGCGGCTTCGAGCAACAACGAAAGCTGGCGGCACTTCACGCCGCGATCCGGCGGAAACATCCAAGGCTCTCCTGACCGGGTGAACAATGGAGGCGGCATGTATGGCGGGCGCGGTTCAGGACCGGAGTTCCCGCGCAATGAAATGTCGCGTCCCCAGATGCAACCCGCGGGCGGCGGGCGCAGCATGGTCCAGGACTCGCCTCGCGGATATTCGCGGCCGCCGTTAGAAATGAGGCAGCCGATTGTGACACCGCGATCCTCTGAAGTGCGGGGAAGCGCGCCGCGAGAGTCGTCTCCATCACGAAATGGTGGTGGCGGCGGAGGCGGCGGGAACCGGGGCGGATCGGGCGGTGGCGGCAGCCATGGCGGCGGAAGTCCGCACGGAGGGTCTGGCCGGCGCTAGTTGCTGTGGTTCATCTGAGTCCGATAGGCGAAAACGACAACGGCATCCCGATGGGATGCCGTTTCTTTGTGTCTGAACCACAAAAGTTGACCCGTGTATTCCTCGCCAGCGCCTATTCGAGTCCATTTCGTAACAATCGTGAGCAGAGCACGCGTTGCTTGCCGCCAGTGGCAGAAATGCATAGGTCCTTCGCCGGGAGCCCTTCGGTAGCGAAGGGCTCCGCTTCCTCAGGATGACATCTTCGAAAGGACAAGTGAGGGACGCGAACAGGTTTAAACTGGTTTCTGTGCCGCCAGAAGATCGCAACAAAGCCAAGACCACGAAATCGGGAAAGAAACGGGGCTTTCTGGCGCGGCACTCTCTGAGTATTGCGTGTGTGGGGGTTCTGATTCTCTGGATCGTTCTCTACACCGTTTCTGACCCCAAGACCCATTGGGGCTCATTTTTTGGTAACGCTATTGCCGACTGGTCAGGGGTCGTGGTCACGGTGCTTGCCACCAAATATCTTTACGAACTCGGCTCGGCGGAGAGTCGAAAGCCGCCGCTGAAATTGCGGGGCACGTTCTGGGAGGCCATCACTGAACACTCGCTCACGATATTTCTTCTGCTCACCGGCTTCTGCTGGGTCGTCGTCTACAAACACGCCGACCCAGACTCGAAGTGGGGGCAAGTGGCCGGAAACATCGTCTCGGAATGGACACAAATTCTTGCGCTTGTCATCTTGACGAAGCGCCTGATTGAGACCCACTCCAAGGAGAGCGAGAAATAAGCCCCGCGGCTTAGACTCTGCCCGTAAGCGCCAGGATCACCACGATCAACAAAACCAGTCCCAGGCCCCCGCTTGGGTAGTAGCCCCAGCTGCCGCTGTATGGCCATGTCGGAAGCGCGCCCAGCAGGAGAAGCACTAACAGTATGATCAAAATTGTTCCCATGGAAGTCCTCCTGTTTCGAATCGAATGCTGCCCAAGGCTAATGGCGATGGAATTTCCCAACAATCAGGGCAAGACTGTAGTCGCGGGGGCATCTCTATGTAGGCAAAAGTTTGCGATTTGAGAGGGAGCAGGCGGTCGAGGAAGCTGTAGGGGTCCTTCCACTGCGAGGAACGCTTCGCGAGCAAAGCGTTCCTCTCCGCTCAGGATGACAATTACTGATGGATTCTTGCGGCCCAACCTCCGCCGGAGGCTAGGGATATCTTCAGTTTTGTGTCCCGCGTGATTTTGGTCTTGGTCTTCTTGTAGTCGCTGGCTATGCGGTCGGCGTTGACTCCGTCCTGGTAGGCTTCGAGCCAATAGGTTCCTGCCGGGAGGAATGAGAAATCCACTTCCAGGTCGCGTGCGGTCCAGTTGGTCATGGCGCCGGCGTACCAGTCTTTGCCGCTTCTTCTGGCGACCAGGGCATACTCGGCGATGCGGGCGTCGAGCACTTTCGTGTCATCCCAAACCGAGGGGACGGGCGCGAGGAACTCCATCATCTCCGGCTCGCGCAAATAGTTCGAAGGGCTGTCGGACAGCATTTGCAGCGGACTTTCAAAGACTACGTACATTCCCAGTTGATGGCAGCGCGTGCCCAGGCTCATGGGTCGATCGAACACGGGAGCGAAATCCTTCTTGGTTGCGTTCAACATGGCGCCGGGGGTGAAATCCATCGGTCCCAGAAACATGCGGGTGAAGGGCAACGTGATGTTGTGCTGAGGTTCGGTTTCGGCGCTCCACTTGCTCCACTCCAGGCCGCGGACGCCTTCGCCGCTGATCATGTTGGGCCAGGTGCGAGTCATAGTGATCTGGCTTTGTCCGCCGTGAAAATCGACCAACATGTGGCGCTTCGCCGCCTCGCGAGACGTCTTGTAGTAAAAGTTGATCAGCTTCTGATCGTTCCGCTGCATGAAATCAATCTTGAGGCCTTTGACTCCCCATTTCGTAAACTCATCAAACGCCGGATCGAACTGGTCGTCCAGCGTCTTCCACACCATCCATAAAATGATGCCGACATTTTTCTGTTTGGCGTATGCGGTCAGCTCTTCCATGTTGACTTCGGGGACAACTTCCAAAACATTACCGAGCTTGTACCAGCCCTCATCAAGGATGATGTAGGGAATGCCGTACTTAGCGGCGAAATCCACGAAGTACTTGTAGGTCTCGGTGTTGACGCCGGATTTGAAATTCACGCCATTAACGTTGAGCGCGTTCCACCAGTCCCACGCTACTTTGCCAGGCTTGATCCACGAGGTGTCTTCTACCTGCGATGGCTTGGCCAGCAGCCAGACCAATTGATTGGTGATCAGGTCACCATCTTTTTCGGCGATCCCCAGCACCCGCCAGGGATAGCTGCGGGTGCCGCGAGTTACCGCGATGTAGTCGGCAGCCTGGGTGACTTTGAAATCGCGGTCCTTCTCCAGCGTTTCTTTGAGCGGATAAGGAGCGAACGTTGCCGCCAGGCCATTGCCGCTGGTGCCGCGCAGCCAAAGGCCGGGATAGTCTTCGATATCGGCATCGGCAATTGCCACCTTTACGCCGTTCGCGGCCTCGACCACCGCCGGCAGGCTGGCAATGGCGGCGGGCGCGATCGTCTTCAAATTTACCGGCAGGTAATGCCGTTCGTTGTGCGAAAAGAAACTCTCTTCCTGAGGATAGTAGACGCGGTAATCGTCGGGAAAGTTGAAGCTGGATTCCTCGTGGTAGACCTTTACCTCAGCTTGCGGCAACGACGTTTCCAGACGATAAGCCACGCCCTCGTTGTACGCGCGGAAGACGACCGCGTAGTTGCCGTCCGCGGTCAGGCGCAGCTCGTTGTAGTTCTCACGAACCCTGGCAAATTTCTGGCGGACTGGAGGATCGAGCGTGCCATCGTAGCTGCGCGCTTTGGTCGCCGTGACCTTGGGTTGCAACCCGAGCGTGTTGTGATCAATGTCAATGGAGAAAGTCGAGTTCTGCAGCAGCACTGTCCCCTTGAAGACGACATCGTAGCTGAAGCGATCGCCGGTCCGGATCCTCACCTCGATTCGCTTGTCAGGAGAAAGCAGGCTATAAGCGGTTTGCGCGAGCGCGTTCCCGGCCAGACTTAGCAGCGGGACCAGAATGAAAGCTGCATTCTTCCAGAAAAATTTCATCGGGTATTCTCCTGCTGGCTCCCACCGACAAGAAACTCAGATGTCCGGGGCCGATGCTGCGGAATTCACAGGCTTGCGTCAGCCGCTAACTTCGCCGATAACAGATGAAAAGGCAAGGTATCTTACCGCAATATCGGCCACTGCTCCAAAAGCTCTACGAACAGGCATAATTAAGAAGACGCGGCCCCATCCGCCGTCCGTCATGCGGATGTCCCACACCATTCGCGGAGTGACATACAATTTTGCCGGCCTTAGGGAGTTGCTGGCGAAGGCGTCGCCACTGCGATCGGGAGATCAACTGGCCGGTATCTCTGCGGCCACCGCTGAAGAGCGAATCGCGGCGCGATTCGTTCTCGCCGACCTTCCTCTTCATCACTTTCGAGACGAGCTGGTCATCCCTTATGAATCCGATGAAGTCAGCCGCCTGATCGTTGACACGCATGATGCAGCCGCGTTTGCGCCGATCGCGTCCTTCACCGTGGGCGAGTTTCGTGACTGGCTGCTGGACGACCAAGCCTCGGGTGGAGCACTGACTGCGCTGGCCCCTGGCCTCACCCCGGAAATGGCGGCGGCGGTCTCGAAGCTCATGCAGGCGCAAGATCTGATCGCGGTAGCTCGCAAGATCCGGGTTGTGACCGGCTTCCGCACCACGGTCGGTCTGAGCGGGAGACTCTCGACTCGGCTGCAGCCCAATCATCCGACAGATGATCCGATTGGGATCGCCGCGTCCATTGTTGACGGGCTTTCACTGGGCTCCGGAGATGCGGTGATCGGCATCAATCCGGCCAGCGACAATGTAGCGTCCGTGAGCACGTTGCTGCGCCTGGTGGACTATGCGCGGGAGAAATTTGCGATTCCCGCGCAGAGTTGTGTGCTGGCGCACGTCACCACTCAGATGGAGGCCTTGCGACAGGGCGCTCCGATTGATCTGGTGTTTCAATCCATCGCAGGATCGGAGGCGGCCAACCGCTCCTTCGGAATCAATCTTGCGATGCTGGATGAAGCGCATCACGCGGCGCGCGAGCTCCGCCGGGGAACGGTCGGCGACAACATCATGTACTTCGAGACTGGCCAGGGCAGCGCGCTCTCGGCGGGAGCGCACCACGGATGCGATCAACAGACGCTGGAAGCGCGTGCCTACGCGGTCGCTCGCCGCTACCGGCCCATGCTGGTGAATACGGTGGTGGGGTTCATCGGGCCGGAATATCTTTACGACGGAAAACAGATCATCCGTGCCGGTTTGGAAGATCACTTCTGCGGCAAGCTGCTGGGCCTGCCCATGGGCTGCGACATTTGCTACACCAACCACGCCGAAGCCGATCAGGATGATATGGACACGCTGTTGACCCTGCTTGGCGTGGCGGGGGTCAACTACATTATGGGAGTGCCTGGGGCGGACGACATCATGCTCAACTACCAGAGCACATCGTTTCACGACGCGCTCTACCTGCGGTCGGCGCTGGGATTGCGGCCCGCTCCTGAATTTGAGGCCTGGCTCGAACGCGGCGAATTCCGCCGCCTGACGGTGAGTGAGCTCTTGCCGGCGGGAGTCAATCCGGTGTCCTGATATGGCGCGCCCACATGAATAACCCCACATGAATAATCAGGAACTAGCCAGAACCCTTCGGCAATACACTTCGGCGCGGGTAGGTTTGAACCGCGCGGGCCGCGGCCTGGCGACGAACGAAGTCCTCGACTTCCAACTGGCCCACGCACAGGCCCGCGACGCGGTCCACGCAACACTCGATGTGCAGTCGCTGATCGGTGGACTACGCGAACGCGGGTTGCCGTGGTGTGTCCTCAAAAGCGCCGCCGCGGACCGCTCCTCCTATTTGCGCCAACCAGATATGGGGCGGACGTTGAGCCCGGATTCCACCGCCCAGCTTGTTCCCGCTCCTTGTGATCTGGTGTTTGTGATTGCCGACGGCCTTTCCGCGTTGGCGGTGGCGCGTCATGCGCTGCCGCTACTGGACGCCGTCTTGCCGCTGCTCAAGCAGCAATTTTCGGTGGGGCCGGTTTGCGTCGTTGAACAAGGCCGCGTCGCCATCGGCGATGCGATCGGCGCCGCACTCGAGGCAAAGATTTCGGTTGTCCTGATCGGAGAGCGCCCCGGCCTGAGTTCGCCGGACAGTCTGGGCGTGTACATCACCTGGGGGCCGCGACCCGGGCGCACCGACGCCGAGCGAAATTGCATTTCGAATATCCGCCCGGAGGGTCTGGAATATGCGGTTGCGGCGAGAACGCTCGCCTTTTATCTTCACGAAGCTCTGCGTCTGAAACTGACCGGCATCAAGCTCAAGCTGGTGGGAGATTTTCAGAATCGCATGGCCTGAAGGCCGGCGCGTGGTGGCGTTGAGAACGTTGCCCTAAAAGGGCCGCTCTTCCACGGCGCGGGCGGCGACTCATTAGAGCCTGCGGCATGAATGTCATAATGATTCCGGAGGGCACGGACCTGAGTCTCGACTACGCCGCCATGCTTGCCATCGCACTCGCCGAAGCCCGCAAGGGGCTGGCGGAAGGCGGAATTCCGATCGGAGCGGCGATTTTCGACGCGCGCGGCGAACTGGTTGGCGCGGGCCACAATCGCCGGGTACAGAACGGCGACCCTTCGATGCATGGCGAGACCGATGCCTTCCGCAACGCCGGGCGGCAGCGCAGTTATCGCAAGCTGATCATGGTTACGACGCTGGCGCCGTGCTGGTATTGCAGCGGGCTGGTCCGGCAGTTTGGTTTCGGCACGCTGGTGGTGGGCGAGAGCCGTAACTTTCAGGGCGGAGTGGAATGGCTGCGCTCGCTCGGAGTGAATGTGATCGATCTCGATTCCGAAGAGTGCGCTTCTCTGCTGGGCGATTACATCCGGAAGAATCCCGAAGTGTGGAATGAGGACATCGGGGAAGAATAGTTTGCAGACGCCATGAGCCTCTTCAAAGCCGCGTTTGGCCTCGCCGTATTTATGGCGATCTTTGAATCCGCCGCAGCGCCGCAGGAGCCGACTTTCAATGCCCAGTCCACCGTGGTGCTGGTGCCGACGCTGGTGAAGGACGCGAAAGGCAGCGTGGTTTATGGGCTGCAGGCGAAGGATTTTGTTATCGAGGACGATGGCGTACAACAGGCACCTTATCTGGACGAAGCCGCGGAGGCTGAACCGGTCTCGCTGATAGTTGCGATACAGACGGGACGGCGTGCGTGGCGTGAATTCCGCAGGGAGCAGGGATTGAGCTCCATGCTGTTCCCGATTCTCGAACAACCGGGCGCTCAGATTGCGGTCCTCGCCTTCGATAGCCGGTTGAATCTGGCGCACGGCTTCACCGACAACGGGACGCAGATCGCTGACTGCCTGCGCAATCTGCAGCCTGGCGACGACGGAGCGGCAATTCTCGACGCCGTGCAGTACTCGGTAAGATTGCTAAACCAGGTGCCCGAAGAAAGACAAAAAGTTTTACTCCTGATCAGCGAAACTCGTGACCACGGCAGCAAGTTTGCGAAGATTGAAGATGTCGTGACGTTGATTGGCAACAGCAACACAACTGTTTACACGCTGGTGTTCTCCCCCACACTCTCCAACATTTTGGATACTGAACGGGGCAATAATCAGGATGAGATGAAACCAACGGTCGATGTGCTTGCGCTGCTCGCGCAAGCCAGCGCTGCGATGAAACGAAACACGCCGAAAGCGATCGCTTCCGAAACCGGAGGCGAATACGAACTGTTCGAGTCGCGCAAGCGATTCGAGAGTCGAATGACGGATTTCACTAATCACGTTCACAATCGCTACCTTTTGAGCTTTCAACCCAAAGATCCTCGGCCGGGCCTGCATCAGATTCGAGTCCGCTTGAGAGATCCGGAAGGGTATGAAACGGTCTTGTTCAGAAGCAATTATTGGGCGGGTGGCGATAATAAGTGAATGCGCCGTCCGGACGAACGGAAGGTGGGTGTCCTCTCATGGAGCTTGATAAAGAGCGATTGACCAGCTTACCCAAAGTGCTTTTGCATGAGCACCTCGACGGAGTATTGCGGCCGCAGACCGTCATTGATCTCGCAAAAGAAACGAAATACACCGAGCTTCCTACCAGCGATCCGGTGGCGCTGGCCCAGTGGTTTCATCAGGGCGCGAACAAAGGGAGTCTCGCCAAGTACCTCGAAGGCTTTGCCCACACCATCGCAGTGATGCAGACCGAAGAGGCGCTGGAGCGGGTTGCGTACGAGCAGGCCGAAGATCTGAGCCAGGATGGCGTGGTTTATTTTGAAACGCGCTTCGCGCCGGTCTTTCACACGCGCAAGGGATTGACCCACCAGCAAGTGGTCTCGGCCGTGTTGAAGGGACTGGAGCGCGGGACGCAAAGATTTTGGAACGGTTTCAGGATTGATCATTTGCGCCATGCGCAACATGGACGTCTCGCTGGAAATGGCGGAACTGGCCGTAGATTTTCGCGAGCGCGGCGTGGTCGGATTCGACCTGGCGGGGGAGGAAGGCGGATATCCGCCCAAAAAACATGTGGACGCATTCCATTACATTCAGCGGCAGAATTTCAACATCACGATTCATGCCGGGGAAGGCTACGGCAAGGAATCCATCTGGCAGGCGATTCAGTACTGCGGAGCGCATCGCATCGGACACGGGACGAGGCTGATCGATGACATCGCCGTCGCCGACGGAAAAGTGGTGAAACTTGGCGACCTTGCGCAGTACGTTCTCGACAAGCGAATTCCACTGGAGATTTGTCTGATCAGCAACGTTCACACCGGCGCGACACCTAGTCTTGCGGAACATCCCTTCAAGATTCTTTATCAGGAGAAGTTTCGCGTCACGCTCAACACCGATAACCGGCTGATGAGCGACACCACGATGACTCGGGAATTCGAGGCTGCAGCGGAAACTTTTGGACTCTCGCTGGATGACTTCGAGAAAATTACTATCAATGCGATGAAGAGCGCGTTTCTGCCCTATGACCAGCGCTGCCGTTTGATCTACACGGTCATAAAGCCTGGATACGCGAAGATCCGCGCAGGTTCGTAGCGAAGGGAAAACTTTAAGCTGTAAACCTGAGCGGAGTGGATGCTTCGCGCACGCGAAGCAGCCATGAAGTCGAAGGACCCCCAGCGGCTCCACGCTCTCGCGGAATTTCGTTGAAACAGTACCCTTTGCCTCGAAGCGCCGGTGCAGATGATAGGGGTCCTTCGACTCCGCCCATCCATTCGCGAGCGAATGGATGGCTGCGCTCAGGATGACACTCTCGCGGGGATGGGAATTCGATGCGAAATTACGGCGCGAGCTTTCTCCTATGCCAGGTAAGCAGGAGGGCTGACCCGATAATCACCAGGCCGCCGCACAACCCGATCCATACGCCGACCGCTCCCCATCCTAACTTGAAACATAAGAAATAGCCGACCGGGAGCCCGATCAGCCAGTAGGCGACGAAGTTGGCCAGCATGGGCGTTTTGGTGTCGCCGGAGCCACGGAGGGCTCCGGTTGCGACCGTCTGCAGGCCGTCGAACAACTGGAAGGCGGCAGCAACCAACAACAGTCTGGCGCCGGTGCGAATGACATCCGGATCAGGAGAGAACAAGCGTGCAATCCAGCTGGGAATAGACACGAACACCAGCCCCGAGCAGGTCATGAATCCGGCTCCGAGGATGATGGCGGACCATCCCGCGCGGCGCGCACCCTCAGGATCCTTCCTCCCCAATTGCTGTCCTACGCGAACCGCAGCGGCCGAACTTATCCCCAATGGCACCATGAAGCTTAGTGCGGCGCAGTTCAAAGCGATCTCGTGGCCGGAGAGCGGGACGGGACCGAGCCTGGCCACCACCGCTGTAGCCGCCGCGAAGGCCCCGATTTCGAGGAGAATCTGCGTCGCTGCTGGTGCTCCCAGCTTCAACAACGCAGCAACCCGGCGCAGATCGATGCCGACGGCGCTCGGCCACTTGGGCTGTAGTCGCTTCGACTCGACCCAGAACAAAGTGAAGACCAGGACGCCCGCCATGTAGATGCGGGCCACGCAAGTCGCCCAGCCAGAACCGGTGATGCCCATGGCGGGAAGGCCGAGATGTCCGTAGATCAGCGCCCAGTCGCCGATGATGTTCACAACGTTCGCGGAGATGAGAGCGAACATGATCGGAAACGCCACGTTCTGCGCCTGCAGATAACGGCGAAGGGCGAAGTACGTGAGGAGGGGAAGGGTGCCCCAGTTCAGCGCATGCAGGAACGGACGCATGGGCTCTACCAACTCCGGGCTGATTCCAAAGCGCTGCATCAGCGCCGGCCAGAACGACACCAGTAGCATCAGGATGGGGGTCATCGCGAAGGCGAGAAAAAGTCCGTTGACCAGCGAGAGTCGGGCGTCGTTCAGATCTTTGCGGCCGTAGGCCTGCGAGACGAAGGTATCGAGTCCGAGCAGAAGGCCGCCGCCAAAGATCGCGATGCTGTGATAAAGGCTCTGGCCCAGGCCGGTGGCGCCGATGGCTACGGCACTGTCGGGCAGGCGCCCCACCATGATGGTGTCGACGATGCCCATGCTCATCCAGCCGATCTCGGCGACGATGAGGGGCAGGGCGAGGCGCAGGGTCAGGCGAAAATCTGCGCGCAGCGGGGTGTGAGAGGCGGGTTGAGATTCGACCGGCATCGGTTCTTTGTGACTATATCAATTGGAGTGGAAGGCGGTTATGTGGTTGAGCGGGCGACCCGCCCGCGGCTCTTGACTTTGATTCGAGGTCTTCGCGGGCGAGTCGCCCGCGACCACATAACCGCCATTACGCGAAGAGCTGTCGCGCCGTGTCGCAAATGGCCAGCACAGCCGGGTGCTTCAGTTTTCTTTCCACCGAAATGGCGTAGAAGCGGTTGCGCACATCTTCAGTGCGGCCGATCCTCTGCAGGCTGCCCTGCTGCTCAATCTGCTTTTCGAACACCGAGGGAATGGGGAACACTCCGATGCCAGCCTGTCCGAAGGCTCGGAGCAGCGCGTGGTCCTGGAACTCTCCGGCAATCTGGGGACGAATTCCCAAAGAGTCGAACCAATAGTGGAGATTTCTGCGCACTTCGGTGTTCTCAATCGGCAGAAGCATGGGAGCGCCGTCAAGCGAGCGCGGGAATTTGTTCTTGAGAGTCTTCGCAAGCTTCGCGGTAGCTACAAAGGTCACTCCGCACTCACCGAGAAGATGGTTGTAAACCCGCGTCCTGGTGTTAGGCGGGAAAGCCACATCGGACAGGACCACATCGAGCTCGTGCTCCGCGAGTTGTGAGGTCAGGTGGTCGGAACTCCCTTCCCGGCAGACGATATGCACTGGTTCGCGAAGCTTTAGAGCCGGCGCGATCAGCCATTGCGCAATCATTTTCGGAAGCACGTCGACCACGCCGACGACGAGGCGCAATGGCCGTCCGGTGGGCCGGTTCTTTACTGTTTGTGTGAGCTCCCGCCCCAGAGCGAAAATCTCCTCGCTGTAGCTGAATACCACGCGCCCGACCTCGGTCAAGATCAGATTACGACCGGAGCGGACGAACAACTTCTCGCCCAGGCTTTCTTCCAGGCTGTGCAACTGGGCGCTGATCGCGGGCGAAGAAACATGGAGCTCCTTGCTGGCCTTGCTGATGCTTCCCGTCAGCGCCACCGTCCAGAAGTAGTGCAGGTGATGGTAATTGAGCCATTCCATTGGAAATCGTCCATTAAGAAAAACTTAGCAGGATGACACGAGTCTACACCGCAGATTAACTCGCTGGCGACACCGACTGGGTCAATTTCCCTCCACGATGATGGAGGCAGCGCCACTGCCACACTTGCTATACGAGTGCATAACTGCTGCGCGGAAGATCCTTCAGGACTGAAGTCCTTCAGGATGACGCCGCTGTTGTTCCCGCACTCTAACCACAGGCCCGCAGCTGTTCATTAAGCAAAAGCTAACGATAGCGCTCATATTATGTAGCTTTCCTGATCCGAAACCGTCGCATCACACCATCCATGATTCGGTTACTCCAGGCTCGGGCACCTCCGGAGTAATCGGCAATTCATACAGGAGAGAAAAATGACTGTGAATCGAAACCAATCGTGGACGGCAGTTCTTGCTTTCTTAAGCGTAATGCTGGCTGGCATACTCACGCCGCTTCCGGCGCGTGCTGACGTGGCGAACGAAGTCATGGGGCATCCTGAGGTTGCCAATCAACTTGCGCAATTCAAACAGAATGCGTATGACCTCCGGGTTCGGGCAGACCAGTTGGACGCCTTGACGCCCAACCGCCTGGTGGACTGGAGGAGCCATGCGCACCACCTTGAGATTCTGAAGGAGCAGGTCAACCAACTGGGTCAAACCCTGACGAATCTCGAGGAACTGAAACCGCAGGCCAATGAGGGGCAGCGGCTGGCGATTGAGAATGTGCGGCCTCACCTCGTCGGGGTGGCGAAGGAGTTGACTGAGGCTATCGATCTGTTGGCTGAGGATCGCAGCAGCGTGTACTGGGCGCCGTATTCGGAAGCCGTAGACAATATTTACAGCCACGCTACCTCACTCCACGAGACCGTGGACACCATTCTGGACTATGAACAGGCCAGGATATGTCTGGTGGACCTCGATCTTTCAACCTCGGCTGCTGAAGGCAGCTGACGCCGCAACCCCGCACCTGGGTTCTATCAGGGTCGCCAAGGACAGTGGGGTCTCCCCCTGATCTGCGGCGACCCCGGTGGAATTTTCGATCCAACTCAACTCCGAACTAGGGAAGCAGCCATGGGACAAGACGAGGTGGGAAAAATCCTGATTGCGGACAACGATGAAGACGTTCTCCTCGAACTGGAGCGCGCGCTGGAGGACGAAGGTTACGATACGGCGGTCACGGTGAGTCGTGAAGCGGCATTCCAGGTTCTTTCCACCGGCGCTTTCGACCTGCTGGTGCTAGACGACTATCTTTCCGACCAGCACTGTGTTCAGGTTCTGACTCACTTCCGGGGCGCGGGAATTCAACCGATGGTGGTTGTTACCTATCATCGCTTCCCGTCTCGCTCCGAGCGCGAACAGTTGCGCTCTCTGGGAGTGAGCACTCTGGTGGACAAGCGTACACCGATCGAACTGGTGCGCACCGTCCATTACCTGCTGCGGCCGCTGGAGAGATGCAGCCCTCGGTTCGACATCACCTGAGCTGGGTCTTGGCGTTGCGCTGTTCAGCAATTGTCTGTTGTTATGTTGCTCGAATACCTTCAGCGGACTCAACAAACATCCATTCTTTTGCTATCCAAACTCACCCTGTCGGCGTCTAGCAACAACAGGCATCCGTTGAGATCGAAAGGTCGATGCCACGACCCCCGCACATGACGAGTCCGTCCACCTCATCACAAATTCGAAGGAGTAACCCAATGCGCCGAAACAGTTTCAACTGCTGGGTATTGGCTGTGCTGGTGCTGAGCGCGGCAACGTGGAGCGCTTGCGACAAGACGAACACCGAGGGAACGTCGGCGGCGTCTGCTGGCGGCGGCAAAATTCCCATCACGACCAAGTCCGAAGAGGCGAGAAAGGAATTCCTCGCGGGCCGCGATTTTTCCGAGAAGCTTCAGGCGCAGGATTCGGTCCAGCACTTTGACAAAGCCATTGCGCTCGATCCCGAATTCGCCACCGCGGAATTGGCGCGGGCCAACTCCGGTGCGACCGCCAAGGAATTCTTCGAGCATCTGAACAAGGCAGTGGCTTTGGCGGACAAGGCATCGGAGGGGGAGAGACTCATTATCCTTGCTACTCAGGCGGGCGCGAATGGCGAGGTGGTCAAGCAGAAGGACTATCTCGAGAAACTGGTGGCTGCGTTTCCCAATGATGAGCGGGCGCATTTTAACCTGGGCGCATTCGAATTTGGTCAGCAGGACTACGCTAATGCGATCGAACACTTGAAGAAGGCTCCGGAGCTGGCTCCCAATTACTCGCCGGCTTACAACATGCTCGGCTATTCCTACCGGCAGGCGGGTGACTACGCGAACGCGGAACAGGCCTTCAAGAAATACATTGAACTGATTCCGAACGACCCCAATCCTTACGACTCTTACGCCGAACTATTGTTGAAGATGGGAAAATTTCCCGAATCTATTGAGCAGTATCGCAAAGCGCTTGCCATTGATCCGCATTTTGTACCGTCGCACTTCGGGATTTCGGCTGATCTGACCTACATGGGCAAGCCGGACGAGGCCAACGCTGAACTGCAGAAGATGACGGAGCAGGCGCGCAATGACGGAGAACTCCGGACTGCTTTATTCGGCATGGCGGTCGTGGCTTCGGATGGCGCCAAGTGGGACAAGGCAGTGCAGGCCATGGACAAGGAGTTTGCCGTAGCGGAAAAGAAGAACGACGTGGCGGCCATGGCGGCGGACCTTCAGGCCAAGGGCAATATCATCGCGGAGACGGCAAAGTATGATCTGGCGGCCCAGCAGTTCGATCGCTCTTTCGAGATGGTGCAGGCCTCAAGCTTGTCGCAAGAGATCAAAGACAATTCCAAGCTTCTGCATCATTTCAATATGGCGGCGCTGGCGATTGGGAAGAAGGACTACGCTGCCGCGAAATCCCACGCCGGCGAATACCGTCAGGGGGCTGAGGCCTCGAAGAATCCAGCACAGGTGAAGCTGGCCCATGAATTGGCGGGCCGAATCGCGCTGGAGCAGAAAGAGTACGACGCCGCGATTACGGAACTGGAGCAGGCCAATCAGCAAGACCCGCGCAATCTGTATCGCCTGGGCCAGGCATACCAGGCCAAGGGTGATAAAGACAGGGCACAGAAGTTGTATGCAGACGCCGCCGGATTCAATTCGCTGCCCGCTCTGAACTATGCCTTCATTCGCGTTAAGGCGCAGAAGATGGCGTTGGGGGCGAAGGGGTAACGCTCGTTTCTTTCGCCCTTTCAGGGCTCTTTCCGTCTCCTGCACGGGACCCCGGGGCTTACGCCCCGGGCTTCAATCTGGCGCCGCTCCGCGGCTTTCTCAGAGCAGCCCTGCGCGAAGTCTGGGATTTGAGATAAACTCTGCTGCGGGCCTGCTCGCCAACGGCGATGCCCCATCCAAGACATCCGCATGCCAACTGCATATCTGGAAGAAGTCAATCCGTGGGAAGCGCAGGTTGCCCGGTCTGACGTGGCAGCGCAGAAACTTAAGCTCAACGAGGGCTTATGGAGAATACTGCGCGAACCCAGCCGGGAAGTCATCGTGCACATACCGGTTCAGTTGGATGATGGACGCCTCGAGGTTTTCACCGGCTTCCGGGTGCAGCATTCGATCGATCGCGGGCCGGCCAAAGGTGGGATCCGTTACACCCCCAACGTCACCCTGGACGAAACCCGCGCGCTGGCCAGCTGGATGACCTGGAAATGCGCCGTGGTGGATATTCCTTTCGGAGGCGCGGCTGGGGGGGTGATTTGCGATCCCGACAAGCTGTCCAAACGCGAGCTGGAACGGCTCACGCGCCGTTACACCGCGGAGTTGATGGAACTGCTGGGGCCGGAGAAAGATGTTCCGGGTCCAGACATCAACACCGACGAGCAGATCATGGCCTGGATCATGGATACCTATTCCATGCATGTGCGCCATACGGTCAACGCGGTTGTGACCGGCAAGCCACTGGAACTGGGAGGATCGCACGGGCGCATTGAAGCGACGGGACGCGGCCTGATGATCGTGTGTGACGAGGCTGCGAAGAAACTCGGCATGAGTCCGGATCAGACCCGAGTGGTGATCCAGGGGTTCGGCAACGTGGGCTCGAATGCTGCCCGGCTCATGCGCCGCAGAGGTTACAAGATCGTGGGAGTATCCACCAGCAGGAGCGGGCTGTATAACCGGAACGGTATTGATATTGAAGCACTGTCGCTGCACTACCAGCACAACCACACGCTAAGCGGTTTTCCCGGCTGCGAAGAAACCAGTTCCGCCGAATTGCTGGTTGCTGACTGCGACATCCTTATTCCAGCCGCGCTCGAGAACCAGATCACCACCCTCAATGCCGAGCGGGTGAAAGCCAAGGTGCTTTGTGAAGGAGCGAATGGCCCTACCACCGCCGAAGCCGATGAAATCCTGGTGGACAAAGGCGTGTTCGTCATTCCCGACATTCTCGCCAATTCGGGCGGGGTCACGGTTTCCTATTTCGAGTGGGTGCAAGACCGTCAGGGATATTTCTGGACCGAAGCAGTGGTCAACGATTATCTGCAGCACACCATGCGGACTGCCTTTGAGGAAGTAATCAGGTACGCCGAGACCCACAACGTCAGCAACCGCATTGCAGCTTACATGCTGGCCATTGACCGGGTTGCCTTTACCCTGCGGCAACGCGGAATCTACGCCTAAACCTGGACCGGTGGATGAACCCACACCCTTTGTGGCGGCGCGTCGCGGGTGTCGCGGGACGCGGACTCGCTCTGCTTGTGGTTCTACTTCTGTCTGGATGGGCAGTAGCGGCATTGTATTTTGACCTGCTGTCCGGCTACTCTCTGCGAAATGTCGCGGCGTCCGGCTACGGGATCGCCATGCTGGGAACGCTGCTGGCCTTCCGCGGGCGCGGCAAAGGGATCGCCATTTGCGTCGCGGCCTTCGTTCTGGTGCTGGCCTGGTGGCTTTCGCTGAAGCCGTCGAATGACCGGGCCTGGCAGCCCGACGTGGCACAGACCGCCTGGGCGGAGATCAACGGCGATCGCGTCACCATTCACAATGTCCGCAACTGCGACTACCGCACCGAAGGAGACTACACGCCGCGCTGGGAGACTCGATCATTCGATCTTTCGCAGATACGGGGCATGGATCTTCTTCTCACCTACTGGGGTTCGCCCTGGATCGCGCATCCCATCGTCAGCTTCCAGTTTGGCGACCATGACTACATTGCGATGTCGATCGAGACCCGGAAGGAAGTTGGGGAGGTGTACTCCGCAGTCCGTGGGTTCTTCCGCTACTACGAGCTGATCTACACAGTGAGCGACGAGCGCGACGTGGTGCGGCTGCGCACCAATTTCCGCAAGGGTGAAGAAACATATATTTTTCACACGCTGGCCACGCCCGAACATGCGCGGGCTACTTTCCTGAATTATCTGAAAAAGATAAACCGGATTCGCAACCGTCCGGAGTGGTACAACGCGCTGACCAACAACTGCACCACCAACATCGCTGCGCTGGCCGGGGAACCGCAGTGGGACTGGCGTGTCCTGCTGAATGGACGCGCCGACCAGATGCTTTACGAACGGGGAGATCTGGCAACGGGAAATCTTTCATTCGCACAGCTCAAAGAGCAGGCTCACATCAACGCTGCGGCACGGGCCGCGGGAGATGATCCCGATTTTTCTCGCCGCATTCGGGAAGGGCGCGCGGGATTCTAGGAGGCACCACAGACCACGTGGGGACAGCCGCCCTCGGCTGTCCGGCGCGAGCGAAGCTCGCGCTGGTGCAGTGCCAAACCAAAAGTCGCAGAGCTGCGCTCGCGCCGGACAGCCGAGGGCGGCTGTCCCCACGCGGTCTGTGCCGACGGCTCCCACCCTTCGCACAGAACGCGAAGGGTGGGCACCCACACCCAACTTCCTACTGGGAAACCAGTTTCAGGACGATGCCGGCGCCGTGGTCCAGTACGTACAATTCGCCGGCGGCGTCCTGGCCGAGAGACGAGATCATGCGATTAGTGGTGAGAAGGTCGGCACGAGTGAAGGTGTTGGGCGGCGATTCGGTCAGGCTGAACATCCTGCCGTTGAGATCGCCGAAGATATATTTGTTCGCCAGGCTGGGTATGGCAGTGCCTTTGTAAACGAATCCGCCGATGACGGCGATGCCAATCGAGTGGTCATATTCGGCAATCGGCTGGATTTTGCCGCTGGTGTCGCAGCCCGATGATGGGTTGAAGCAGTGCGCGCCCTCCATCACCCTCCAGCCGTAGTTGCCGCCCTTCTGGAGTATGTCAACTTCTTCAAAGCTGGCCTGGCCAACGTCGGCCACGAAGATGCGGCTACCTCCGCGCTCCAGCGAAAAGCGCCAGGGGTTGCGAAAACCGTAGGCAAAAATCTCGGGCGCTCCGCCGCCGCCCATGAAGGGATTGTCTGCTGGGATCGCATACTGCAGGCTTCCGGTGAAGGGGGGATCCACCCCGATGCGAAGCATCTTTCCCAGCAACGAGAACAGGTTCTGTGCGTTGTTGAGGGGATCGCCGGCGTCACCGCCATCCCCCAGGCCGATGTAAAGAAAACCGTCGGCGCCGAAGGCCAACTGACCGCCCTTGTGGTTGGCGAATGGCTGGTTTATCACCAGCAGAATCCGCTGGCTGTTAGGGTCGGCCTGGTTGGGATCCCCGGCGCTGGTCTGGAACTCGGCAACGACGGTCTGCGGGCTAGGGGAGTTGCGGGTGTAGTTTACGTAGAACTTGCGATTGGTGCTGTAGTTGGGATGGAAGGTCAGACCCAGCAGTCCCTGTTCTTGTCCATCGAAGTTCACCAGGCTCTGGATGTCCAGAAAATTTCCCGGCAGCAAGGAACCATTCTGGATGATGCGGACAGTCCCGGTTTGTTGCACCACGAAAAAGCGGCTGTCGCCCGGCGGGCCTTCCAGACCGAGTGGAGAGCTGAGACCGCTTACCACCGTGGTCAGAGCCAGGGACGGGGTTGGAGTAGGCGTAGGTGTTGGAGATGTAGTAACGCCACCTCCGCAGCTGGGCAACAGAAGCGCCAGCAGTAACAGGGAACTTACTGGCAAAAAGTTTTTTGATGACATTTGTGAAAGCTTATCTGAAGTTCAGGCAGGCTGAAAAGCCTCGGAAGGCCCCACACGGGGATTTTGTCTCGGCGCGGTTCTGTGGCAGACTCCCTTGAGACTTTTATCCAAACCTATGTTCGGTTCGATCGAAGCGGGCGGCACAAAGTTCGTTTGCGGGGTTGGGACCGGTCCGGCCGATCTGAGGACGATGCAGTTTCCGACGACCTCGCCCGCGGCCACGCTGGCGATCGCCATTGAGTTCCTGCGGCAGGAGTCAGCGGGCGAATTGAAAGCGGTTGGGATTGGCTCGTTCGGACCGATTGATCTGCACCGCACCTCGCTTACGTTCGGCTACGTCACCTCGACGCCAAAGGCGGGATGGCCGAATTACAATCTGGCGGGCACAGTGCGCGACGCTCTGGCCGTACCGGTTGGTTTTGATACCGACGTGAGCGCTGCCGCACTCGGCGAAGCGCGCTGGGGCGCGGCCCAGAACCTGACCGACTTTCTTTACCTCACCATCGGCACCGGCATCGGCGGCGGTGCGATCATCAACGGGCGGGTTCTACACGGGCTGGTGCATCCGGAAATGGGCCACATTCAGGTTCCACACGATCTGCAGAAGGACCCGTACCCTGGCGGCTGTCCCTACCATGGCGATTGCCTGGAAGGATTGGCTGCGGGCCCCGCGATACAGGCGCGCTGGGGCAAGGCGGCCCAGGACCTTCCGCCCGACCATCCGGCCTGGACTCTGGAAGCGCACTACCTCGCACTGGGTCTGGCCAATTGGGTGCTGACCTTGTCACCACAGCGCATCCTGCTGGGCGGAGGCGTGTTGCGCCAGTCGCATCTTTTGGGTCGAATCCGGCGAGACCTGGTGGAACTGCTCAATGGATATGTCCGCGCAACCGAGGTTATACGGGATATCGACCAGTATGTGGTCCCACCTCAGCTCGGAGGTCAGGCGGGGGTGCTGGGCGGCCTAGTGCTGGCGGAGCAGGCTTACTCCCGACTCGACGGCGGATAATACAGCCGCTGCACTCTTCAGGTGCCGTGTGAATTCGAAGTCGAGTTGGGCATTTCTACCCAGGGAACGTGGCACTGGCGCTGTTCCAGTTCGAGATGCGCATCTTCCTCGCTGGCTTGATCTGAAGTTTGTCCGCACTTGGTGCAGAACCATTCCTGAATAGCGGGATTCCAAATAATGGTTTCGTGTCTCAGGAACGCATAGCCATGCACGAGGCAGCGGCAATCCGCCTAGGGTACTGAGGTTTGCGCGGTGGAAGGCCCCGGCATTGGCTCTCCATCCCCCCGTCGGTTCAGCACAGACAGCATTTCCCGGGTGTTTTCATCATCCGTTGTTCCGGTGGCCTCAAGTTCTGCCTTGGCGGCGTCAGTGTCGAGGACTTGAAACGATGGAGCGCTGTAGGGCTTTTTCGCAACTTTGAGATCCCGATCCACGATGCTCCTCCGACTCGGGTTCGACTGGTCCGTGTGGCCATCCCAGGCAAATTCTCTGAACTGATCTTTGACGGGCGAATGACCTGGAGGAATTGTTACAGCAAAGAAACGGGTGGAAGAGAAAGAAGCGATACGGGTCGCTTTTCCGACGCGGCGCGGGCTGCAACGGAGTGGGAGCGCGGGCAGTGGCGGGCGGAAATGGAGGACGGCCGTTTCTATTTCTCAGAGCGACAGAGTGCGCTCAAATTTCAAACGATTTGCGGCTGAAAGAAGGTTGAAGTCTAGTTGGATGGTTCCAGAACACCCTCGGTGGTGATCCGGTTGGCCTTGCGGATTTCGGCGGCAACTTTTACCAGAGCCTCATCGGCGCGTGCCGCGCCGTCATCCGAAATCATTGAGCTGGCGGCCAAGGTGAACAGCAGCGCGTCTTCCTGCTTGTCAAAATAGAGAACAACCTGACTCGCTGCCATGTGAATTGCCTCCCGGGGTTAATCTCTCGAGATGATAGGCCGAATCGGCAGCGGATTGAATGTACTCTCTTGATGCCTCCCCGTGTCAGGCGAGGAGAAAGATCTATCACGAGCCACGTGGGGACAGCTGCCTTCGGCTGTCCAGTCGAGCGAAGCTCGATCCGCTTTTTGCCAAGAGCCAAACCTTACGGTGCGTTGCTCCGCCGGACAGCCGAGGGCGGCTGTCCGCACGTGGTTCGTGATAGACGTTGGAATGCTGTCGTCAAAGGACCGATGCCTGACGCCCGCAGTCCGAGCCCTCCTGCTAAAATCCCATGGTGCTTCGAACTATCCTGATCGTCTTGATGTGTCTCGGCCTGGGTTGTCCCGCAATAGCGCAGCAATCGTCGCAGCCCCAGGTCAAAGTGAATGTCCTGAACGTGTGCTCGCCTTCGGCCGCGGAACAGCAGGAGATTGCATCCGCGCTCGCCCGGGTTCCCAAGCAGCCTCTGTTTGGTGTGGATTTCGAAATTGATCGAGGAAGAACCGGCCTCGAAGTCGGTCCTGGCTTTCTCCAGCCTGGATCCGGGGGGCAGATGTCCTCCGACCCAGGCACCTCCAACTGGGTGCGTATCCGGCGCGAGTTTTCCGTGCAGGCGCTGTTTTCGACGGTGCAGTACTCGTTCAGCGTCGATCCGAAAAATATGGTGGAGACGCTGGTCTTCCGGGTGCGCGATCCCAAAGACCTGATGCAGGTCTCGATCGAAGACAGTGCCTCGGCGGTGACCACGCCGGCCACGATGCTGACCAGCAGCACGCCCGCCAGCCGGATCAAGCTGGAGCGCTTCGGCAAGTCGTCGGTTGTGCTGGCCCGTTGCTCGGGATCGGAGGCGGGTCCGGCGCCCGATCAAAGCGCGTACGAGCCGCTGTTTCAGAGTGCGTCGGCTATTCTTTCAAACTACCGGGGTCTGCTGGGCGCTCGAAACACGGTGCCGGATGAACTGGAGCGGGTCGCCGGGGCGGAGAAGACGGCGGAGAGGTCGCCTTCCGCCAAGAAGCCAGGGCCGAAACGGAAATAGGGCATCAGCGGAGGGCGAGACGCCCTCCGGACAGCCGGCGGTACGCGGGCATTGCATCCAAATCGAGATTTGGCAATCTAAGGTTGCACGGCAATCAATATGGAGAACATTCGCAACGTTGTCATTATTGGGTCGGGCTGCGCTGGCCATACTGCGGCGCTCTATACCGCCCGCGCCAATCTCAAGCCCCTGGTGATTGAGGGCCATGAGCCCGGAGGCCAGCTCTCGCTCACCACGCTGGTGGAAAATTTCCCGGGGTTTCCCGAAGGCATTCAGGGACCCGAGCTGATTGAGAACATGCGCAAGCAGGCGGGACGTTTCGGGGCGCAGTATCAGCTGGGGCATGTGGCCAGTGTTGATCTGAGCAAGCGGCCCTTTGCGGTGGGTTTTGGCAAGGAGACGATTTACGCCCGCTCTCTGATTATCGCCAGCGGAGCATCGGCTCGCTGGTTGGGATTGCCGGGGGAGAAAGCCTTGATCGGGCATGGGGTTTCCTCGTGTGCCACCTGCGACGGCTTCTTCTTTTCCGGAAAGGAAATCGCGGTTATCGGCGGCGGCGATTCGGCCATGGAGGAAGCGAACTTCCTTACCCGCTTCGCCACCAAGGTGACGCTCATCCATCGCCGCGATCAGTTTCGGGCGTCGAAGATCATGCTGGACCGCGCTCAGCAGAACAAGAAGATTGAATTTCTCACCAACACCATCGTCGAGGACGTCCTCGATCCGTCCAAGAAGGAAGTTACTGCTCTCAAACTGCGCGATTCGAAGACCGACAAGACCTGGGAGTTTCCCACCAGCGCCATGTTCCTTGGCATCGGACATATACCGAACGCCCGCATGTTCGAGGGCCAACTCGAAACCGATCAGGATGGTTATCTAGTGACCGAAAAGAACGTTTTCACGCGGGTGCCGGGCGTCTACGCATGCGGTGACGTGCAAGACCGGCGCTATCGACAGGCCATCACTGCCGCGGGCACTGGCTGCATGGCCGCCCTCGAAGCCGAGAAGTTTCTGGAAGGCGCGGGAGAGTAAGACTAAACTTCGGAGGAATCTAGATGGCGCGTCCGGCCCCAATCTGCTCCCACTTGGGAGAAATCCGGCAAGTAAAACCGAGTGGCAAAGGCTGCAAAGAGTGCCTCGAAATGGGCGATACCTGGTTGCATCTGCGAGAGTGCCTGAGTTGTGGTCACGTGGGCTGCTGCGATTCCTCGAAAAACAAACATGCGACAAAGCACTTCCGCCAGACTAAGCATCCCCTGGTGCAATCCTTCGAGCCCGGCGAAGACTGGCGCTGGTGCTACGTGGACGAGGTGTTTCTCGAGTGACGTCGGGCGTCAGACGTCGGACCTCGGAATTTAGTTTCCATCTCTGTCTTGTTCGCAAGCCTGTCCTGCAATGGCTACATCAAGATTCACACGCTGTCATCCTGAGGAAGCGGAGCTCTTCGCAAGGCGAAGGGCTCCCGACGAAGGACCTGTGTATTGCGAGACGATAGCAGCAGCAAAATCCTGCCCGATCTGGGGATACGCTTTCACCCTGGATTTGAGCCGACACTGAACATGACGGCACGCAGAATGCACAGGTCCTTCGCTTGCTTTCAGCCCGCTTCGCGGGACGAAAGACTGCACTCAGGATGACAGACTGCGGTGACGGCCAATGATGAGTGAACCGAATCAAACTGGCCCACCGCCCATCCGACGTCCGCTTCCTGTGGTACAAATTTCTGTGATTCTCACGATCGTGCAGAGCGCCCATCATCTCGACGCCGGCCGGGAAGAAACATGCTGAGGGCGCTTTTCATTTCTCTTTCCGAGAACCGCTCGCTGCGCGGCATGGCTGAACGGTCTGCCATCGGGCAGCGCTTGTCCAGCCGTTTTGTGGCCGGCACTCAGGTGGACGATGCGCTGCGCGTCACGCACGCCGTCAATCAGAAGGGTCTGAGCGTTTCGGTCGACAATCTCGGCGAGAATGTCACCAATGCCGAGGAAGGCCGCGCCAGCGCGCAGCTCTATCATCAGATGCTGGACGAGATCTCCAGCCAGCAACTCAACGCAAATGTCAGCCTGAAGCTCACCCATATGGGCCTCGACGTGGACGAGAAATTGGCCCGCGATCTGGTGACCGGGCTGGTGGCGAAAGCGGCGGCGATGACGCCGCGCAACTTCGTCCGGGTGGACATGGAAGGTTCGCCGTACACACAGCGCACGCTCGACTTCGTGCACGAACTTCATCGCATGCCGGGACACGCGGGCGCCGTGGGCGCAGTGATCCAGTCGTATATGCGGCGTGCAGAAAGAGACATCGAAGAACTGCTGGCCCAGCGCATTCGTGTCCGCTTGTGCAAGGGGGCTTACAAGGAGCCGGAAGAGATTGCCTTCCAGAAGAAATCAGAGGTGGATGCGAATTACGTCCGGCTGATGAAAATTCTGATGAAGAGCGGCGTCTATCACGGCTTGGCGACGCACGACGAGAAGATCATCAATCAGGCGAAAGTATTTGCCAGCCGAGAGAATATCCCGCGCGATGCCTTTGAGTTTCAGATGCTCTACGGAATTCGACGCGACCTGCAGCGGCGGCTGGTGCGCGAGGGATGGCGCATGCGCGTCTACATTCCATTCGGCACCGAGTGGTATCCCTATTTCATGCGGCGCCTCGCGGAACGGCCGGCGAATGTGTTTTTCATCGCCAGGAATTTATTGCGGAGATAACCTGCGTTTCCCCAGCGGCTTTGATCTGTGCGCAGCAGCACGGGCGAGGTGCCCGCGTCTACAGTAAAACCCCTAGGGCCTCAGAAGAATTTTAGCCCGCAGCGGGTTTTGCGAATCGAAACAGATAAAGCCAATCTTACGCAGGAGGAAGCTATGCAACCGCGCATTGATCTTTACCGACTGTCCCCCGAGGGATACAAGGCGTTGCTGGGCCTGGAAAACTACCTCAGCAAGAGCACAGTGGAGAAGAAGTTGCTGCACCTGATCAAGTTGCGGGTATCGCAGATAAACGGGTGCGCTTTTTGTCTGGACATGCACTGGAAAGACCTAAAGGTGGAAGGCGAAACCGAGCAGCGCATGTACTCTCTCGATGCCTGGCGCGAAACTTCCTACTACACCGATCGTGAACGAGCGGCGCTGGCCTGGGCAGAGGCGGTCACCAATATCACCGACGGACATGCGCCTGATGAGGTGTTCGAGGAGGCTCGTCAATACTTCAGCGAACAGGAAATGGCCGATCTTACGCTCGCGGTTACCGCGATCAACAGCTGGAACCGAGTCAGCATCGCATTCAGGGTGGTGCCGGGAACGTATCAGCCGCCACAGCTGAAAAGGCGAGCGTAAGTATCCTCCAAGAAGTTCATCGCTGGGCTCAAAGCTGGGAGTTTACAGTTTGACTTCCCAGATTTGCGCTACCAGATCGTCGCGGCCCCAGCTGCGGTGCTTCTTCTGCTGCACCAGGCGGAAGCCAGCCTCCTGGTAAACATGCCGGGCAGCTGGGAGCTCGCTTTGCGTCCATAGGACCATTTTCTTGTAGCCCGCTTGCCGAGCGAAACGCAGACACTCATCGACCAGACGCTTGCCGATACCCAGTCCGCGAGCCGATGGTTCTACCAAGAGCAGGCGCAGTTTGGCTACGGTCTTCGATTTCTTGACCAGGAACACTGAACCAACGATCTCGCCGTCCTTTTCTGCAATCCAGCAGCGCTCATGCCTGGGATCGAAGTGCTGAATAAATTTTGCGACAATTTCCGCCACCAGGGCTTCGAAACTCTCGTCGTATCCGTACTCCTGGGCGTAGAGAACGCCGTGGCGGTGGACCACCCATCCCATATCGCCGGGTTGATGGGTGCGCAAGATATACGGTGTCTTGGATTCAGGCCGGTCGCCCAACACAGTTTCGATGACGCTCATAGCCTCTACTAGCCGCGCCTGCCCAGCGGCCGGGAGCCGGCGCAGCATGGTTGCGACCTCTGCGCTCTGGCGGGTGTCAAGGGTAGCGAAAGTTTCTTTGCCGCGTGCGGTCAATCCCAGCAGGCTTTGACGGCCATCCACCTGAGACGCGGATTTGCGGATCAAGCCGCGCTTTTCAAATCCGCGCAGGATGCGGCTGAGGTAGCCGGGGTCGAGTCCAAGCTGCTGGCAGAGTTCGGTGGCGGTGGGCTGCTGGCGGTGCGCAATTTCGTAGAGTACGCGCAGTTCGGTGAGCGAGAAGGGACTCTTGAGCAGCCCTTCACGCAGCACGCCAATCTGCCGGGTGTAAAAGCGATTGAAGGCGCGGACAGCCTGAATATCTTGCTTGAGACGGGTATTCGGAGAGGTGAGCATAAAACTATAAATAATGTGACCTGGTCAATTATATATTTGATCTAGTCACATTAAAGGGGAAGATTGTTTGATTCAGGACGGCTCAAGAAAATTGACGGTGTTGATCTCTTTCGCTCCTCCGGAGCTCAATCGGGTCCCGCTCTCCACACCCACGGCTTGCGCCGTGGGCTATATTCTTGGGCCGCTTCGCGGCTCGTTGAGCCCTTGTCAAGACCCTGAAGATCGTGGATTCCCGGCAACCTGCTGACCGGGTGAGAGATATAAAGCTGTCGTGGATGTCCCATTCGCTTGGGGCGGTTGCTATGCTGGAAATAGACCGCACGCTGGAGATCAGGTGCGGGATCGTCGTGCGCGATTGATCTGAGCGTAGCGGAAGCACTCAATGCTGTGGTCGTTCACCATGCCGACAGCCTGCATGAAGGCGTAGCAGATCGTCGACCCCACGAAGTTGAAGCCGCGCTTCTTGAGATCTTTGCTCATCGCGTCGGACTCTGGGGTGCTGGCTGGAACGCGCTGCCCCGAACGCCAGGCGTTCACCTGCGGCTTTCCGCCCACGAACTGCCAGATGTAACTGTCGAATGCACCAAACTCTTTCTGGACATCGAGAAAGGCTTTCGCATTGCCTACCGCCGAGGCGATCTTGAGCCGGTTGCGGATGATGCCGGGATTGCGCAGCAAGCTCGCCAGCTTGCGGCGATCGTAGGGGGCGATGCGTTGTGGGTTGAAGCCGTCGAAGGCGGCGCGGTAGTTCTCACGTTTCTGCAGGACCGTGTCCCAGCTCAGGCCGGCCTGAGCGCCTTCGAGAATGAGGAACTCGAAGAGAACCCGGTCGTCGTGCTGAGGCAATCCCCACTCTTCGTCGTGATAACGGATGGAGAGCGGGTTGCTGGGCCAGTGGCAGCGGATCAGCTTTGAAGATTGGGGCTTCATGGCGGTAAGGGTAGTTTACGTGGTTGTGTGGTCGCGGTTGGCCTCGCCCGCAACTTTTGACCTTGAGCTCCGGGCCTCGCGGGCTAGTCGCCCGCGACCACACAGATTGCAGACCACACATCACCCAACTACACAAACAAAAGAAGTTGGACGAATGACCAAGCGCGTGCTCCTTTTGTAACTTGGCTTGTTTGTCCCAGTCCCCTACAGTCAAGACAGTACTCGTGACAGCTGCGGCTTTCGGCCCGATACGTGCATCTAATTGAGAGACGAAGCATTTAGCAGCGGTTTGGCGTGAAATTTTTGGGTTGAACGGGCATGAACTACACGAAGTGGCATCGGTGGCTAGTTCTAATTACGGTTGGACTTGCCATGGCCGGGTTCCCGGCCCGCGCGCAGTCGTCTTATGTGGCGGCCTCCAGCATGGCCCTGCCCGAAGCCTCTCCTTCCACCGGGACGGATTCATCGGATCCCATCCTTACCATAAAGGCGCGAGTCAACGAAGTTAATGTGCTGTTCATTGCCACGGACCGTCGTGGCAAATTCGTCCGCAACTTGAACCAAGGCGACTTCAGCATCCTGGACGATCACAAGCCGCCAACGGCCATTGTCAACTTCCGCCGTGAAACCGATCTGCCCCTGGAATTGGGCCTGCTGGTGGATACCAGCGGATCAGTACACGGCCGCTTTGATTTCGAGCAGGAAGCCGCTGTCAGCTTCTTGCAGCACACCCTGCGGGCAAATTTCGATAAAGCCTTCGTCATGGGCTTCGGCACTCACAGCCTGGTCACGCAGGAGTTCACCGACAACGTTCGGCTACTCGAGACCGGAGTGAGAAGTCTGCACAACGGCGGCGGCACGGCGATGTATGACGCAATTTACCGGGCCTGCCGCGAAAAACTGAGCAAGGAGCGGGGGGACCATCCGGTGCGGCGGGCCATCGTCGTTATCAGCGATGGCGAAGATAATCAGAGCGAGGTCAGCAAGGCGTTGGCGATCGAAACGGCACAGCGCGCCGAAGTCATCGTTTACGCGATTTCGACCGACGACAGCGGCCTGATTCTGCGGGGCGACAAGGCCTTGCAACAGCTTGCCGATGCGACCGGTGGACGGGCCTTCTTTCCCTTCAAGATGAAGGACATCAAGAATTCGTTTGCCGCAATTGAGGATGAATTGCGGAGTCAGTATGTGGTTTCCTACAAGCCAGCCGACTTCGATGCCGATGGGCGTTACCGCTCGATTGAAATTACCGCGCTGAAGAAAGACCTGCAGGTGCGGGCCCGCAAGGGGTACTACGCGCCCCGGCAGTAGCTAAACAAACCCCCTAGTCTCTGTAGGACGGCTGTGTGTGGGGCGGGCGCCCTCGCCCGCCCTCTTGACGTTGCCTATGAAATCTCAGCTAGTCAGGAAAAAGTCGAAGAGTCCGAGAACCAAGGTCAACGGCGGCGGGCGAGGGCGCCTGCCCCACATGGTAATGGTTAACGGCCGTCCATAGGCGGCATGGTAAGCACCGTTTCGTGGTCGCAAACGAAGAAGGCGATCAGCTTTGCTGGCTCTTTGTCGCTGGCATTGGCAGATACCTCGTGCACCCCATTCGGCGGCTCGTAGAAACTCTCTCCTGCCTTGTAGATTACCTCGGGCGGTCCGCCCTTCACCGCAAAGCGAATTGCGCCCTTGGCGACATAACCGATCACTGTGCAGGGATGGCTGTGCGGCTTGTCTGCCTCGCCCGGGGCGTAGTTTACTTCGAGGACGGTGGCGCGTAGGTGACTGCCATCCAACGGTGGCAGCGCGTGTGAGAAAGCGTCGGGATGACCCGCCCTTGCGCCTGATTGCGCGGTGGAAAAGCGCACGCTCAGCCCAACGACCACAATCGCGGATAACGAGAGCGCCAGCAGGAATCGCAGGCTCCCCCGCTTCTGCATGATTTTAAACATGGTTGTCTCCTTTTTATGCCGGACAAAGATAAATCTCCCGCGGTATAACCGCAAATATTCCAAAGGGCATGAAAACAGGAATGGGGCGAGCGTTGGCGACCAGAGAGTCGAGGTCGGAGATCCTCGGGCTGACGCAAGATTACGATGCTACAATTCAGCTTAGGCCGCAATTGGCATCGAACTCAGTGTAGGCCGTGAAACAGGTACCGTGGTTTTCCTCAAGTCAGTCGCGTCGGCTCGAGTCCGGTTGGTGCTGGTCTCGATTTTGTTTGTGTTTTTAACCTCGAACCGAGCACGTGCCGCCCAGCAGTCTTCAGCGCCGCAAGCTTCGACTCAGAAGTCCTCAGCTCAACAAACGGAGCCGCGGAAGCGTGCGGCCAAGACGGTGAAGAAGGCTGCGCCCGAGCCTCCACCTCCACCGGCTCCGCCCCCGCCTCCTCCCACGCTGGCGCAGCTACCGGCACTGCCTCCCCAGGTCCGGTACAGCCACGGACAGCTTACGATTGTGGCCGAGAACTCTACGTTGTCTGACATTCTCCGAGCCGTGCGGACGCAGACCGGTGCGGACGTGGAAGTCCCGCCGAACGCTACCGAACGGGTTGTGGCTCATCTCGGGCCAGGGCCGGCCCGCGACGTCCTCGCAGCGCTGCTAAATGGGACCCACTTCAATTACGTGATGCTGGGTTCGCCGGCGCATCCCGACAGCGTGGATCGGCTTATCTTGACTTCGAAATCTGGCGGGGTTCCAGACGTTTCGCCGTCCACGCCTGCGGCCCAGAACACGAATCAGTCTCAGGTGGATGAGCAGGGCGTTCAGGGTGTGGATATCTCGGAACAGCCGGTGGACGACCCGGGCGACAACTCCGCGAACGCAGAACCGCAACAGCCCCAGCCGAATGCTCAGCAGGTGAAGACCCCGGAACAGTTGTTGCGTGAGTTGCAGCTGCAGCAACAACAGCAGCAACAGCAGCAACAGACTCCGCAGGGTGGGCCGCCGCCGCAGGGCGGGCCGAACTAGGGCGGACGTCGGACCTCAGACCTCGGACTTCAGTCCCAAGACCTAGACGTCAGAAGGCTCAAAAACTTCGATGTCTCGCGTTAGGGAATGAGACGGGCGGGACGCCCGTCCTCCATTTACATCAAGATGTAAGGACGAATTTCAGGTCCGAGGGCTGAGGTCCGACCTCCGGGCCTAGTCGCCGCTGGCTTGGCTCTGGCTGGGTACGAGCACGGCAGTGGTGGCGCGGGGGCGCCGGCGCGAGGTGTAGGCGAAGGCGTAGAGAATACCGGTTATCACGGCGTAGGCCGTGAGGATTCCCACGAGTACGACTGTGATGGCAGTGAACGACATGACGAAAGCAACGATTAACCCGCCCAAGTTCGGCCTACTTTCCTAGTCAGGTCCCGGCTTAGATGCTCCGGACCCGTTTGGCGCAATCCCTGACTTTACCCGCGTTGACGCTTGCCGCTGTTAGCAACTAAGATACGTGAGTAGAGCCGCGCAAACCCACTTTCCATCATTTCTGTGGGGCCGTCCATATTACGGAAGGCCAGTTTTACCTTCGCCAATTTCATGCCTATTACCAAGATTTCGGTGCGCGGGGCGAGGCAGCATAACCTCAAGAATATAAACGTCGAAATCCCCCGCAATACCCTCACTGTGATTACCGGGCTCAGCGGCTCTGGGAAGTCCTCTCTGGCTTTTGACACCATCTATGCAGAGGGCCAGAGGCGCTACGTGGAGACGCTCTCGGCCTACGCCCGGCAGTTTCTGGATCAGATGGAGCGTCCCGACGTGGACTCCATTGACGGTCTCAGCCCGTCCATCTCGATTGAGCAGAAAACCACCAGCCGGAGCCCCCGGTCGACGGTGGGGACGATCACTGAGATCTACGATTATCTTCGCCTTTTATTTGCTTCGATCGGAGTTCCTCACTGTCCCAACTGCGGGCGGGCGATTGCGCGTCAGTCGGCGGAGCAGATTGTGGCGCGGGTGATGAGCCTGACTCCGGAGGATCGGGTCATGGTGCTCGCGCCCATCGTCCGTGGACGCAAAGGCGAGTTCAAGAAAGAGATGGAGAAGCTGGTGCAGCACGGCTTCACCCGGGCACGCATTGACGGCGAACTGGTCAATCTCGAAGATGACATTCCTCTAGATAAGCGGCGAAACCACACCATCGAGGTTGTGATTGACCGGCTGCTGGTGAAACCTGGAATCGAGCATCGCCTGGAATTGTCGGTGGGGCTGGCCATGAAGCTGGCGGGCGGGTTGGTGCAGGTTGCCGTGGTGGGCGGTGATGAGCAGCTTTATTCCGCGAAGCTGGCGTGCCCGGATTGCGGCATCAGCGTGCCGCAACTGGAGCCGCGGTCGTTTTCCTTTAACAGCGCCTACGGCGCCTGCCCGGAGTGCCACGGCTTAGGCAGTCGCTATGAATTCGATCCGGCGCGCGTGATTGCTGACTGGTCGAAGCCGCTGCTCGACGGCGGACTGGGGCCCGGGTCCGCGTCGCAGAATCTGATCCATATGTTGCAAATCACGGCGGCGGCGCATGGATTCGACCTGGCGACACCGTTCGAAAAGTTTCCCGAGAAGATCCAGAACCTGCTGCTTTACGGCGAAGGCGGCAAGAACGGAAACGAGGCCGGCAAAAACCGGAAGACCGGCTTCCGCGGAATTCTTGGCTATCTGAAGCATGCGGTGGACGAATCCACATCCGATACGTACCGGGAATTTCTGATGGACTATATGTCGGCAACGAAGTGCCCTGCTTGCCAGGGCAAGCGGTTGCGGCCGGAGAGCCTGGCGGTGAAGGTGAACGGCATGTCCATCGCCGACTTCACGGCACTGCCCGTCTCGCGGGCGCTGGAGACGGCGCGCAAGATCAAGCTCAGCGGGCGCGAAGCGATCATTGCCGGGCGCATCGTGCACGAGATAGTCGAGCGACTGCAATTTCTGGATGCGGTGGGACTCGGCTACATCTCATTGGAACGATCGGCGGCAACGCTCTCCGGCGGCGAAGGACAGCGTATCCGGCTGGCCACGCAAATCGGATCCAAGTTGCGCGGTGTGCTTTACGTGCTGGATGAGCCCTCCATCGGATTGCATCATCGCGACAATGGCCGGCTGCTGAAGGCGCTTGAGGAATTGCGTGATCTGGGCAACACCGTGCTGGTGGTGGAGCACGATGAAGAAACCATCCGGCGGGCGGATTACGTGATTGACCTCGGTCCCGGAGCGGGACGGCATGGCGGCGGCCTAGTGGCGCACGGAACACCGCAGGAAATCGAGCGCGTGCCGGAGTCGCTTACCGGTGCGTACATCTCAGGCCGCGTACAGATTGAAATGCGTCCGGACCGGCGAGCGCCGAACGGCACGGCGATCACGCTGCTGGGTGCGCGGGAAAATAATCTTAAGAACCTCGATGTGGTGTTTCCCCTGGGCGTGATGACGGTGGTGACTGGGGTTTCGGGATCGGGCAAGTCCACCCTGGTGAATGACATTCTTTACCGCGCCCTGGCGCAGAAGCTGTACCGCTCGCGGGAAGAGCCTGGCACACACAAAGCGATCTCCGGCACGGAAAATATCGACAAGGTCATTCGCATTGACCAGTCGCCGATCGGGCGCACGCCGCGCTCGAATCCCGCGACGTACACAGGAGTTTTTGCCCAGATCCGCGACCTGTACGCGATGCTGCCGGAATCGCGCGAACGAGGTTACAAGCCCGGACGCTTTTCTTTTAACGTCTCCGGTGGACGCTGCGAGGCTTGCCAGGGCGAAGGACAGCGGCGCATCGAAATGAATTTTCTGCCGGATGTGTATGTGCTGTGCGAGGTCTGTGGCGGCCATCGCTACAACCACGAGACCCTGGCGGTGAAATACAAGGGACAATCCATCGCCGATCTTCTGGAAATGCCGGTTTCGGATGCCTTGCCCATTCTGGAGAATATTCCGCAGGTGAGGCAGAAGCTGCAGACGCTGGTAGACGTGGGTTTAGGCTACATTCATTTAGGACAATCTGCGGTGACGCTCTCCGGCGGAGAGGCCCAGCGCATCAAACTCGCGCGCGAACTGAGCAAGCGGCAGACCGGGAAGACCATGTATCTGCTCGACGAACCGACGACCGGCCTGCACTTTGATGACGTGAAGAAGTTGCTCGAGGTGCTGCACCGCCTGACCGACCTGGGAAATACAGTTATGATCATCGAGCACAATCTGGATGTGATCCGCAACGCTGATTGGATTATTGATCTCGGTCCGGAGGGCGGAGAGGAAGGCGGACGCATCGTTGCCCAGGGCACGCCAGAGACGGTGGCGCGCAACAAGAAGTCCTACACCGGGCAGGCGCTGGCAGGATACTTTGCCACCGGGCAGCGGGAAAAGAGCTTGGCGTAGATGTGGTGTGGGGCGGGCGCCCTCGCCCGCCGCCGTTGACGCTGATTTTGATTTTAAGATTCGCCGGCACAGCAGGTAAGAGTGACGAAGGAATCCAACCAAGGTCAAAGGCGGCGGGCGAGGGCGCCCGCCCCACATTTGCCGAGGTAGGTACAGACCCAATTGTCTTCCTCAGATCATGTTGTTCCGGAGATGCAGATCGAGCCGCCGGTGGAACCGGTGGTCTCGCCGCCGTCGGTTGTGATCAATCCCAACGCCGAAAATCCGCCATGGAGCGGACTTGATCTGCTGATCGTCGGGCTGGTGCTGGTGGCGGCGCTGTTCCTGTTCACCTCGATTGCTTTCGCCATCGTCTTGCATAGCCCACTCGCGCACGGCATGTCTGCCGCCCAGTTGGGCAAGAATCCCGGGCCGCTGGTGATTGTGCCCAGCATGACGCTGGCCTACCTCGCCATGCTGGTAGCCATGTACTGGCTGGTGACGCGTCACCAGCAACGTTCTTTCTGGCAGACGGTGGGTTGGCATTGGCCAGGCAATCTGGGCTGGCTCGGTTTTCTGGCAGCCGGCGCATTTTTGGCTGTGGCCTTGGGAGAGCTTTCGCGGCTGTTGCCCATTCCAAAGTCGCTTCCCATGGACCAGTTCTTCCAGAACCCGCAGGGCGCGTATCTGATGATGATTTTCGGGGTAGCCGTCGCCCCGCTGGCCGAGGAGATGCTCTTTCGCGGATTTCTGTACCCTGTGCTCGACCGCTGGCTGCAAACCCTTTTTATGACGCCGCGCCAGGTTCGGCGGGGGTGCATTTGGATTCTCATCATGGCGGGCTGGGGATATGTCGAACATCGGCTTCCACTGGCGTGGTCAGTCCTGCTGTCGGTTATAGTTTTTCTGCTGGTGGGGACCCTGGTGGTGGTGCGAAGTCTGAGGTCGGGAGAGAGACCGTCCGGCCTGTTCCTGCTGCCGGCCTCCACGATAGTGGCCTGGGGACTGGCGGCGGGAGCGATTTCCGGTCGCTTTTTCGGAATCGCTACGACCGTCCTCTTGGTTCTGGGTGTCGCGCTCGGAATGCTAAGCCTGGCGTCGGCACCGGAAACCTCGGCGGCCGGAAAGTGGGGCAGGGTCCTGGCGGTGCTGGTGACGAGTCTGGCCTTTGCCATGGTGCACGGCGAACAACTGGGGCAAGCCTGGGGACCACTGCTGGTCCTGTTCGTAGTCGGACTGGTCCTGACCATCACACGAGTTGTGACTCGGTCGGTGACGCCCGGGCTTCTGATTCACGTGGGTTATAACCTGATGCTTTTCGGCGTGCTCTATATCGGAACGGATCATTTCCGTCATCTGGAGCGCATGACGCAATAGCAGGCGTTTTGCGTGATATCGTAGGTTTTCATGGCTTCTCCCCGTCAGGAATTGCTGCGTTTACTGGCTGCTAAGTCATTCCGGCTGGGACAGTTCAAACTGTCGTCGGGAGGGACCAGCGACTATTACATCGACTGCCGCACTACCACGCTTTCGGCCAAGGGCGCTCGCTTGACCGGACAGGTTGTCCTCGATGAGATTCGCCACCGCTTGTGGAAGGCCAGAGCAGTTGGCGGCCTGACTATGGGCGCCGATCCTATCGTGGTGGCGGTTTCCATGGCCAGCGGCGAGGTGGACGGATTCCTGGTACGCAAGGCGGAGAAGCAGCACGGCACAGGACGTCGCATTGAAGGCTTTCAGGAAAAAGGCGCACGCGTCGTAATTGTGGATGACGTTTGCACCACCGGGTCTTCGACAGTGCAGGCGATTGAAGCGGCGCGCGAATTCGGCTTTCAGGTCGTAGGCGTAATGTGCCTGGTGGAACGCGAGGAAGCGGGAGGGCGTCCCAACGTCGAGAAGGCGGCCGCGCCGGCCCCGTTTGTTTCTGTGTTCACGGCCAGCGACGTACGGAGGGAGCATCTTCTGCAAAACGACGAGACGTCTCCGGGAATGCCCGCCGCAGGTTCCGGCTGCGAGATTTGCGGAAAGCCGGCGGTAGTGCATAACCCGCGGATCCGCTGCGAAGCGCATAAGAACTAAAATCGCCGTTGGTCCTTGGCCGTCGGTCGTTGGCCATTCCCTGCAAAAGGAGTTTTCGAAACGTACGAAATTTACAGAATCTGACATTCAGCGAACTGATTGCGCCGGCGTCACACCCGACCAAAGGCCAAGGACCAACGACTGCTTTTATGATTCAAACTCTCGAATGGACCGATTCCGGCGTGCGCTTCATTGATCAGACGAAGCTGCCGACCGAAGAGACTTACGTGACCTGCAAGACTTACACCCAGGTCGCCGATGTCATCCGCAACATGGTGGTGCGGGGCGCGCCGGCCATTGGCGTGGCTGCCGCGATGGGTATCGCGCTCGGGGTGAAGGCTTCGAAAGCTGAGAATGGCGGTGATCTGAAACACGAGTTTGATCAGATCTGCGACGTGATCGGGAAGACCCGGCCGACAGCGGTAAATCTTTTCTGGGCGATCCGGCGCATGCAGGAGAAGTTTGAGATGCTGCGGGTGCGGCCCCTGGCGCAGATCAAGCAGGCGCTGATTGACGAAGCCCAGCGCATGCATGCCGAAGATATTGCCGCCAACCAGGCGATGGGCAGGCACGGCGCGACCTTGATGCCGGCGAGCGGCGGCGTTCTTACCCATTGCAACGCCGGGGCCCTGGCCACCTGCGGATACGGCACGGCGTTGGGAGTGATTCGCGCCGCCGTTGAGCAGGGAAAGAAAATCCACGTCTTTGCCGATGAGACGCGTCCTTTCCTGCAGGGCTCACGATTGACGGCGTGGGAGCTGATGAAAGACGGCATTCCCACCACCGTGATTTCCGACAACATGGCGGGCGCGCTGATGAAGCAACAGAAAATCAACGCCATCGTGGTGGGCGCCGACCGCATTGCCGCCAACGGCGATGTAGCCAACAAGATTGGAACTTATTCGGTGGCGGTGCTGGCGAAGGAACACGGCATCCCGTTTTATGTGGCTGCCCCGCTTTCGACGGTAGATTTCGAAACGGCGGACGGGAGCGGAATTCCCATCGAGCAGCGCGACGGGAAAGAAGTAACACATATCGCCGGCCGGCAGATGGTGCCCGATGGCGTAGGGGTGGAGAATCCGGCATTTGATGTCACGCCGGCAAAGTACGTTACGGCAATTGTGACGGAGCGCGGGATTGCGCGGGCGCCCTATGGGGAGTCGCTGAGGAGGCTGGCGCCGGAAACTGTGCCTGCGGGGTAAAGGGCTGTATCGAGGGTTCAAGCCGGGAGAGACCTGGCTCGAAGACAAAGCCCAGTTGTCAGTTTCGAGTTGTCAGTTCTCAGTTTCTTTGACTTGCAACCGCCGTGGAACTTTTCGGGTATTCTCTTCGTAAATCAAGCATGATCGCTCTTCTTCTGTGGTGCATTCTTTTTGTAGTGTGCTGGCCCCTGGCGCTATTGGCGCTGGTGCTCTACCCGTTTGTGTGGGTACTGCTGCTGCCGTTTCGTCTGGTCGGGATCGCGGTTGACGGCGCCCTCGCGCTGGTTTGGGCTGTTGTCATGCTTCCGGCGCGGCTTCTGAGTGCGCCCTTCAGAATCTAGGAACTAGAAACTACGCCTTCACTCCCGGCCCGACTCCTGCAACCCCGCTTTCACCCCTTTCAAGTCCAGATTGCGAATTAGGCGCAGCAGGGAATTCGGGTGCATCCCCAGCGCCTTGGCGGCTTCTATGTAGTTACCCTTGGCCTGTTGCAGGGCTTGCAAGATGAGCTGCTTCTTGGTCTCTTTGATATTGCCGTGGTATTTGTCGGTTGCGGTGGTCGCGGTGGAACCGGCCTCAAGCACAGCCTCGGGCAAGTCGTCGGGCAGAATGGAATCTGTGGAACCAAGGACCAGCGCCCGTTCCAGGGCATTTTCCAGTTCGCGTACGTTGCCTGGCCAGTCGTAGTGCATCAGGCATGCCAACGCTTCGGAGGAAAGCGGCTTGGCCCGCATTCCGCACTTCCGGCTGGCCTTGGCTGTGAAGTGGTCGGCGAGTACGGAGATGTCCTCGCGGCGCTCGCGCAATGCGGGCACGTTGAGCGTGACCACGTTGAGGCGGTAATACAGGTCGTTGCGGAAAGTACCCGCTTTGACTGCATCAGGCAAGCTTCGGTTGGTGGCGGCAATCAGGCGGATGTTCAGCTTGATCGGCTTAGTGCCGCCCAGCCGCTCGAATTCGCGTTCCTGCAGGACGCGCAACAGTTTGGCCTGCAAGCCGGGCGCGAGTTCGCCGATCTCGTCCAGAAACAGCGTGCCGCCTTCGGCCACTTCAACCTTGCCTTTTTTCTGAGCGGCGGCGCCAGTGAAGGCACCCTTTTCGTGGCCGAACAGTTCGCTCTCCAACAGGGTTTCAGCAATGGCGGCGCAGTTGATGGCGACGAAGGGCTGTTCCGCGCGGGAGCTGTTGCGATGCAGGGCTCGGGCCACCAGCTCTTTTCCCGTGCCGCTTTCACCCTGGATCAGGACAGTGGAATCTGTGGGCGCAACGCGGCGGATGAAATCGAATACTTTGCGCATGGCGGGACTTCCGCCCACCATGTTGTGTTCGAGCTCGATTTCAGCGCGCAACGCCTGGTTTTCCTGCCGCAGCTTTTCCCAGTGACGCACGTTGTCAAAGGCCAGGCTGGCGATGCCGGCAACCGCGGTCATGACCTGCAGGTGTCCTTCGTCGAACTGTACAGTTGGGCTGGTGGTATCCAGATAGATAGCACCCAGGACCCGGTCCGCCACCAGCAGCGGAACACAAAGCAGTGACCTTACCTTCAATTCATACAAAGTCTTGACCTGGCGGAGAGCTTCATTTCCCATGACGTCGCTCACAACCAGGCCAACGCGTTCTTCCAGCGCACGCTGTACCACGGTGCGGCTGACACGAACCGCATGGCCGGGCCCGCGCAGCCGGTCCCAGGCCGCAGTCGAAGTGAACTCGTCCGGATGATCGCAGAGCAGAACAGCGCCGCGCTCGGCCGGCACCACCTCGAATATGAAACCCAGAAGCTGCCATTGCAGCGAGTCCTGATCACGAATGCCACCGATTCCAGTCGCGACCTTGAGCAGCGAATTCAGGTCACGGGCACGGCGCTCCGAGGCAGGCAGGCTGACGCCGATCCTCTCCGGTTGCAGGTAGAGCGAGTCCTCGGCGCGAAGCAGAAGCGGCGAGCCATCGATGGCGGCGGTGTCCTGAAACTCAACCGGATTTCTTGCGAGGTGCTCGCTGTCCCCTTCCAACAGGAAGAGCAGAACCGAATCGCCGATATAGATCTGGTCTCCGTGCCGCATCTGCTGTTCCTCGACTGGGACACCATTGACCAGGGTCCCATTGCGGCTGCCCAGGTCGCGGATGGAAACCTCCTCGTCGGTCGCCACCACCAGACAATGCCGGCGCGATAGAGCGGGATCGGGCGCCCAGAGGTGATTCGATGAGTCGCGCCCGATGGACACTTCGCCGGCAGGCAGAGAAAAGGCAGTGCCTTTCAATGGACCGCCAATACCGACCAGCCTGGGATTCGCCTCTGCCATACTCCGCTGTTTAGCACAGATCGCCTGTAGTGTACATGCGGGTCTATCCCTGCATGTGTGGGACCGTGTCTTCGACCCGGTCAGGCAGTGCGCAGCACTGCTATGGACTTTTCGAAGTGCCGATGAGCCGCGGTCCTTCGGTCCGCCCGACCGGGTCAGAGACCCGGTCCCACACAGTCCAAATCGAGCATCGAACCACCGCCAACTAACCCAACGGCTGGGTCTTTTCTAACATTTGTGTTAGCAGCGCGTGTCTTGAACCCGAACCCGACCTCCCCTCGGCGCAGATCATCGAGCCAAAACATCAAGCCCATCAATCAGTTCGGAGCGCGGATTGATCAGCCCCCGCGCCGTCATAAACTCTGGCACGCCACCTGCAATCACCTGTAGCGCCGATGGTTTAAAAACGATTCCGACGAATAGAAAAGTGACGCGAGGAGATGTTATGAAAAATCAAATGTTTGCTCTTATCGGATTGGGCCTGCTGCTGGCCACTGCATCAGCCTACGCCCAGACCGGCGTGGTGAAGGCGAATATTCCGTTCAACTTCATCGTAAACAAGACCGAGCTTCCCGCGGGGCAATACCGGATCCAGCCTATGGGCATCACAGCCGGCGCGATGGCGATCGAAAGCCCGAACAACAAAGTCGTGAAGGCGTTCTTGCCGAATGCCTGCCAGTCGCCGCAGGCGCAAGAGACCACCAAGCTGATTTTCCACCGCTACGGCAGCCATTATTTTTTGGCCCAGATCTGGAAGGCAGGGAACGACCGGGGCCTGGAATTGCCGACGAGTGGTCTTGAAACCGAAGTAGCCCGGGATTACCCGGCTCAAAGTGTTGTCGTAGTCGCGACGCTGCGTTAGGGGCGCCCTTCGGGGGAAGGCGCACTTCTTGCGTAGCGAAGCATTGAGGGGGCACATCCGGTGCCCCTTTTTTATTTGTCGCTGGTTCCAAGATGCACGAGAACTTGGGCGCGGCAACCGGGATGCAACTGGCGAGCCCGGGCCGTGCCTGCTAACATCGCACCAAATGGCCCGTCCCAAGCCCAAGAAGAACCTCAAAATCGGAGCCAAGCAGGCTGTCCGCAAGAATACCTCGGTTCGCTCGCCGGGTGAACTCGTCATCATCACCGGCATGAGCGGATCGGGCAAGGCCTCGGTGCTCAAGGCGTTCGAGGACCTGGGCTATTACTGCGTGGACAACCTGCCAGTCGAATTGATTCCGCGCTTCGCGGAGTTGGTGGGGCAGTCCTCCGAGATCAAACGCACCGCCCTGGTCGTAGATGTTCGGGAAGGCACACAACTAGAGGGACTTCCGGCGATCGTGAACTCGGTCAAGCGGATGCTGCCGACCAAAGTGCTGTTCCTCGAGGCCGCGGAATCCATCCTGTTGCGGCGTTTCAGCGAGACTCGCCGGCCGCATCCCCTGGGCAAGCACACGCCGGTAAAGTCGTCGTTGGCTGCCGAGCGCCGCCACTTACAGTACATACGCGCCATGGCCGACCTGGTGATCGATACTTCCAGGTTCAATGTCCACGAACTCCGCGCCTACATCACGGAGCGTTTTCACAAGCGGGAGTCGGACAAGAACATCCTGGTGTCCTGCGTCAGTTTTGGATTCAAGCATGGCGTGCCCGACGATGCAGACCTGCTGTTCGACGTCCGCTTCCTGCCCAATCCACACTTCGTGCCCGAGTTTCGTCCGCTGACCGGATCGGATCCGAAGGTTGCGAAATACATTCGATCATTCCCCCAAAGCCGGGAATTCATCCAGCGAATTTCCGAGCTGCTGGTATACCTGCTGCCGCACTACATCCGCGAGGGCAAAAGCTATCTGACTATCTCCTTCGGTTGCACCGGTGGACAGCACCGCTCGGTCATGATCGCGGAAGATGTCGGCAAGCGCCTGCGCAAGGCGGGATACCGGGTGAAAGTTGTGCATCGGGATAGTCCGAAGTAGGTCGTTGGCCCTTGGTCGTTGGCCTTTGGCCAAGATCGAAATCGCCAGCTTTGAGTAGTAATCGGGCCAGAATGGATCCCCAACTGACGAGAGATGATGAAAAGGCAGACAGCGAGGGCCAACGACCAAAGGCCAACCACCAACGGCGAAGCGCCGAGGACCCACGGCCAACAACTGAAGTAAGATAGAAGCTATGCCGATTCCACCAGGCGCGGGCCACGACGGGCAGCGCACCGAGAGCTTCCAATGCGGCAACTGACCCGTCTTCTACGGTACGTGGCTCCGTACTGGTGGCAGTTGCTGTCCTCAGTGTTGCTGATGGCGGCGGTGGGGCTGCTGGACGCCTTCCGGGTATTGCTGATCGGGCCCATTTTTGATCGGGTGCTCAATCCCGGTTCTCCCTCGCGCGAAATGCAGCTGTTCAAGGTGCCGGCTTACCGGACACACCGTGTACTTGCAGCAGTTTGTTCCCTCCCACTTTCACAATCCCTGGACGGTGGTGGCTTTTGCCCTGGTGACGGCGACCGTTCTGAAGGGAATTTTTGATTATGCCGGTACTTACCTGGTGAACTATGCCGGGTTCGGCATGATCACCGATCTGCGCAACGAGCTGTACAACTCCATCCTGCGTCGCTCGGCGGCGTTTTATCAGCAGCACACGACCGGCACTCTGATTTCGACGATCGTGAACGACATCGAGCGGGTGCAGTTCGCCATGTCGAGCGTGCTGGCGGAGTTCCTGCAGCAGTTCTTTACCTTGATCTTCACCGCCTTCGTGGTGGTGTTGCTGGGCGGAAAGCTGGCCTGGGTGCTGGTGCTGTTTGTGCCCTTCATCATTTATTCGGCGGGAAAAATCGGGCGCAGGGTGCGGCACACCACGCGCCGCGGCCAGGACAAGCTGGCCGACATTCAGAACATTCTGCACGAGACCATCACCGGCAACCGCATCGTGAAGGCCTTCAGCATGGAGTCGTGGGAGATCGCGCGCTTTCGCCAAAGCCGCGCAGCGCTTGTTCCGCGCCAATCTGCGCTCGGTGGCAGCGGCGGCGATCAGTTCTCCGCTGATGGATATCTTCGGCGCCATCGCCATCGCCTTGCTGCTGCTGCTGGGCCGCGAGCAGATCAAGCACCAGCGTGTTCACCGCGGGAACCTTTCTCGCCTTCATCGTCGCCGTGTTCAAGCTCTACGATCCGGTGCGCAAGTTTGCCCTCTTCAACAACAATTTTCAGCAGGCCCTGGGCGCATCATCCGAAATCTTCAAGTTCATGGACACGGAAGACGACGTCCGGGAAAAGCCGGGCGCGAAGCCGCATCCCGCCATTTTCCAAGAGCATTCGCTTCGAAGACGTGTGCTTTTCCTACGAGACGGACGGCGACGAGTCGCGCGAGATCCTGCGCGACATCAATCTCGAAGTGACGCGCCGGAGAAGTTGTGGCGGTAGTGGGATCGAGCGGCGCGGGCAAGAGCACGCTGGTGCACCTGATCCCGCGCTTCTTTGACGTGACCGCCGGGCGGCTGCTGATCGATGGCCGCGATGTGCGCGATACCACGCTGGCGTCGTTGCGCTCACAGATCGGCGTGGTTACGCAGGAGACGGTGCTTTTCAACGACACTCTGCGCAACAACATCGCGTACGGCCAGCCGGCCATCTCGCAGAAACGAGGTGGAGGCCGCCGCCCGCGCCGCTCTGGCCCACGACTTCATTATGGGTCTGCCGAACGGCTACGACACCATGATCGGCGAGCGCGGCGTGCGGCTTTCCGGCGGCGAACGGCAGCGCATTGCCATCGCCCGCGCCCTGCTGAAGAATGCGCCGATCCTGATTCTGGATGAGGCCACCTCCGCGCTGGACAGCGAGTCGGAGGCGCTGGTGCAGTCGGCGCTGCAAAATCTGATGACGGGGCGCACCGTGTTTGTCATCGCGCACCGGCTTTCGACGGTGCGGCGCGCCGATCGTATTGTAGTGCTCGAGAACGGGACGATCGACGGCCATCGGAGCGCATGAAGAGCTCATGCAGAAAGCTGGCACGTACCGGCGGCTGTACGATCTTGCAGTTCGCGGAGGGGGAGCAGCCGAAGGTGAATGCGGTGCGATAGTGAGAGCGAGACGCCCTCGCGACTAGCCGGCTGAGCCTGCCCTGAGCGCAGTCGAAGGGTCGGAGCCACGAAACTCAATGCCCATCCGTTCCATGACCGGGTTCGCGCAGGTAAAAGGTCAGGTTGCCGATCCGCGAAGCAGTGTGCCCGGTAAGCGTGGGATTTACACTGTCTCTGAAGTCGGTCAACCATCGCTTTCTCGATCTGCACTTCCGTATGCCGTCCGACAGCGATTCGCTGGAAATGAAATTGCGCCGCCTGCTGAAGGAGAAGCTGGCGCGCGGCCACGTAGAATTGACCCTCAACCTGGAGCGTGGCGGAAACGAGACCTTCGCGCTGAACCGGCAGATTGTCGGGAGGCTACATTCAGGCGTTTCGAGCAGCAGCGGCGGAGTTCGGACTGGCGGCCGAGCCGGACTTGAACGCGGTCCTGCGCCTGCCTGGCGCCCTGGACGCCGCGGCGCTGCCTGCCGACGGCGCGCTTGAGACCTCAGTTCTCGCGAAGGTAGAAGAGCTTCTCGATCACCTCAACCAGATGCGTGAAGAGGAAGGGCGCGGCATTGAACGCGAATTGCGGCAGCGCATGGCCGAGGTGCAGAAGGCCGGCGACCGTGTAGAGAAACAGCGCCAGGCAGTGCAGCACATCTATGTCGACAAGCTGAAGACTCGCATGCAGGAATTGATTGGCAGCCAGGTGGACCCCGAGCGCCTGTTGCAGGAAGCGGCGCTGCTGGTGGACCGCAGCGACATCCAGGAGGAACTGGTCCGGCTTGATACTCACGTCCAGCACTTCCTCGGGTTGCTCGACGCAGGGCGGCGAAGTCGGCAAGAAGCTGGATTTTCTGCTGCAGGAGATGAATCGCGAGGCCAACACGCTGCTCTCGAAGACCTCCGGCCTGGCCGGCGAAGCGCTGAAAATCACCGAGATGGGACTGGCCATCAAGACAGAAATCGAAAAGGCGCGCGAACAGGTGCAGAACATCGAATGAGCGGGGTGTACATCATTTCGGCGCCGTCCGGTTCGGGAAAATCCACCCTGGTGAACCGGGTGCGCCTGATTGTGCCCGGCCTGGACTTCTCCATTTCCTACACCACACGCGCGCCGCGGGACAGCGAGCAGAACGGCCGCGAATATTATTTCGTCTGCCGGACAGAGTTTGAAGACATGATCCGCAAGGACGACTTCCTTGAGTACGCCGATGTGTTCGGCAACTATTACGGCACGGCGCGGCGTTTTCTGCTCGAGGCGGAAGAAGAGGGGAAAGACCTGCTGCTGGACATTGATGTTCAGGGCGCGGCGCAGATCAAGCGTAAGATTCCGGACGCAGTAAGCATTTTTATTCTGCCTCCCAACCGGCAGGAGTTGGAAAAGCGGCTGCGCACCCGCAGTCTGGACGCGGAACCTGTGATCCAGCGCCGTTTGGTCACGGCCTCCCGTGAGATTGAGAATTATGACAAATACGACTATATTTTGATTAACGACCGCCTGGAAGAATCTATCGACGCGTTGAAGTCGATCCTGCTCGCAGAGCGACTGACGCGACCAGGAGCCAAAGAACAGAAGCAACAGAAACAAAGATCCGCTGACGATATCGACCTGATCGCTAAAGCAGAGCGCTGCCGCCTGAAAAACGTGCGGGAGCGGTTGCGGCCGATTCTGGCTTCGTTCGAAAAGGTAGCGGCGCCGGGTGGACGTTAGCAGCAGGGGAGAAGACGATGAAGTTGATGGATGGGTTTGACAGCAACTATCGATACATCCTGGTGGCTGCGCGGCGTGCGCGGCAATTGCAGGGTGGTGCGCCTCCAGTCATCGAAACGCCTTCCCGCAAACCTTGCCGGATTGCGCAGGATGAAATCAAGGCAGGCAAGGTGAAGTGGGTGATCCCCGAAATGCCGCGCTCCGCGGCCGAGGTGGCCAGCGAAATGCTGGAAAAGGCGCTGGCGAAAGACGTCTAAATTGCGGATTGCAGATTTTTCGATTTCAGATTTGTCGACCGCAACACCAATGGGTCTGGGGGTTCAATCTGAAATCTTCAATCTGGAATCTGCAATCCATGTGGGTTATCCATGAAAGTTGCGCTCGGAGTCAGCGGCGGCATCGCAGGCTATAAGGCAGCGGAAGTTGTCCGCCTGCTGCAGGACCGGGGTATCCGCGTGCAAGTCATCATGACCAGCGGGGCACAGCAGTTTGTTCGCCCCCTGACTTTTGCCGCGCTCTCCGGTGAAAAGGTCATCACCGGCATGTTTGCTGCCGGCGGCGACGAGAATTCCCAACCCAACATCGATTCGGCGATCGAGCATATCGCGGTGGCGCAGTCGATTGACGCGCTGCTGGTGGTGCCTGCCACCGCCAACATTCTCGCCAAGTTCGCGCAAGGCATCGCCAACGATTTTCTGACCACACTTTATCTGGCTACGACCGCTCCCGTGGTGGTCGCACCTGCTATGAACGTCAACATGTGGAACCATCCAGCGACCCAGGCGAATCTCGAGCTGCTGCGCCAGCGCGGCGTGCGCGTCGTAGAGCCGGGCGATGGTTATCTGGCCTGCGGCATGACCGGCCCGGGCCGGCTCGCGGAGAACGACTTGATTGTCGCCGCCGTGATGGAGGCCTTGGGTGCTTCGCAGGAACTGTCGGGTGAGACCGTGCTGATCACGGCCGGTCCCACGCGAGAAAAAATCGATCCGGTGCGCTATCTCACCAACCGCTCCAGCGGGCGCATGGGATACGCGCTCGCCGAAGCCGCCTTGCGGCGGGGAGCGCGCGTGCTGCTGGTAAGCGGGCCCACAGCCCTGACGCCCGTGGGCGGCGTCGAAGTCGTGCCCGTCGAATCCGCCGAGCAGATGCGGCAGGCTGTCCTGAAGCTGCTGCCCGAAGCGACCATCGTGATCAAGACTGCTGCCGTAGCCGACTATCGCCCCAAGAGCGCGGCGGAGCAGAAGATCAAGCGCAAGGGCACGATGTCGCTGGAGCTGGAGCCGACCACTGACATCCTTGCCGAGTTGGCGCGCAGCAAGGGCTCACAAGTCATCATCGGTTTCGCCGCGGAAACCGAGAATGTACTGGAGAACGCGCGTAAGAAATTGCTGTCGAAATCGCTCGACGCCATCGTGGTGAACGATGTGTCACGCGAAGGCGTGGGTTTCGATTCTGACCGCAACGCAGTCACCATCATCACCCACAGCGAGGTGATCGAGGTGCCTGAGACCACGAAGTGGGAAGTAGCACAACGTGTCCTCGACCAGGCAGTTCGCCTGCGAAGAGTGCCACAGGTCAGGTAGCAACAGATTTCAGATTATCGATTTTAGATTTAAGATTGGACACCAGCCCCTCGGCATGAGGACGCTCGGCTAATCTGGATCGCAATCCGAGATCTGCAATCTTTCAGTTTCCCATGCCCACAATGCTGGACCCCCAACTCAAACTCGCGCTGGCCGAACGCATCCGCTACTACAATGAGCTTGGGATTTACGATTTCTATCGGCGCGAAACCATCGTCCAAATCCAGCCAGAAGAGCGAGAATCCTTGCCCAGAGCAAAAGCCGCAGCCGTAACTCCCGTCGTCGCTGACAAGGAAGAGTTGTTTGAAATCTCCACCAAGCCCGGGTCAGACATTCGCCGACCCTGCCCAGGAACTGCGCGCCATCCGCGAAGACATTGGCGATTGCACCCGCTGCCGCCTGGCCAAGCAGGGCCGCAAGCAGATCGTCTTCGGTGTGGGCAATCCGCGGGCGGAGTTGATGTTCATCGGCGAAGCGCCGGGCGCTGACGAAGACCAGCAGGGCGAACCCTTCGTGGGCCGCGCCGGACAATTGCTCAACAATATGATCAAGGCGATGGGCCTGCGTCGCGAGGACATCTACATTGCGAACATCATCAAGTGCCGGCCGCCGGGGAATCGCACACCGGAGCGAGATGAGTGCGAGACCTGTTCTCCATTTCTGATGCGGCAGATCGCTACCATCAATCCCAAGGTGCTTGTGGCCCTTGGCGCGGTCGCGGCCAAGACGTTGCTGGCCGTCAACGCGCCGATGTCCGAGCTGCGGGGCAAGTGGTACGACTTCCGTGGGACCAAGCTTGCTGTGACTTACCATCCTGCTTTTCTGCTGCGTGATCCCCGGCAGAAGAAAGAAGCCTGGAAGGATTTGCAGATGGTGATGAAAGATCTGGGGCTGGTGGCTCCGCCTAAGAGCCCGGAATAGCAGTGAGCCTGCTGCGCACAGCGATGTCCTCACTGCACTGCACGAGCGTTAGGACGCTCGCCGGCCGGACATCTCCACATGCCCGAATTCTGTGACGTAGCCCTGCCCGTACCGCTCGACATCGTCTTCACCTACGCTGTTCCCGAGGGGATGCAGCCGGTTGTCGGCGGACGCGTGCTCGTGCCCTTCCGCCAGCAGCGCATGTCGGGGATCGTCACAGCGCTGCATGATGACAAGCCGAAAGTTAAAACCAAGAAGATCATCAGCGTGCTTGATGCCGCGCCGGTGCTCGATGAGCAACTGATCCGCCTGGGCCAATGGATTGCCGACTACTATCTCGCTCCCATCGGCGAAGTTTTCCGCACCATGCTGCCGCTGGGCGCGGAGTTCAAGCGGGCAATTGGCTACCGCATCACGGAGGAGGGACACCTGGCGCTGCATCTGGCGGGGATGTCGGGATCATCCGCGCGCTCGCAGAAAACTCCTGAAGAACAATTGATCGAGTTTCGCGTACTGGACTACCTCGCGGAGCGTGAGATGACTCGGGAAGAAGGTTTGCGGACCGCGACCCGGGCGTCCAAAGAACTGCTCGCTGGAATGGTGCGAAAGAAGTGGATGCCTGCGGGAAGATTTATCGGAAGCGCGCGATGCGGCTCGCACGATCAAATTCGCTGTCCTGAAGAATGTCGAAGGCAAGCTCAACGCGAATCAGCAGACTCTCATTGACACACTGGCTGCGGCCGGCGGTAAGGCTCCGGTCGATGCACTGCAGTCGTTAGAAGTTCCGCGCTCGACTTTGGGCACACTGGTGAAGCGTGGACTGGTGGAAATTGTCGAAGAGCCAGCCGAGTTCACGGTGTCGGTGCTGAAAGCCCGTCCCAGCCTGTTTGACTCGCAATTCAGCGCGGCGCAACAGGCGGCGCTCAAGTCCATCCAGCAAAGCGTGAACGCGCGAAAGTTTGCCGGCATGTTGTTACACGGCGTGACTGGATCGGGGAAGACCGCCATCTACCTTTCAGCGATGCGGGCGGTGCTCGAGGCTGGGCGTTCCGCCATTTTGCTGGTTCCTGAAATCGGGTTAACGCCGGCGGTGGCGGCGGACCTGCATCAACTTTTCCAAGAGGGAGTCGCCATCCTGCATTCGGCGCTGTCTGACAAGGAACGAGCCGAGCAGTGGCATCGCATCAAGCGCGGAGACGCACGCATGGTGGTCGGGACGCGTTCGGCGGTGTTCGCTCCCGTTGCTGATCTGGCGCTGGTGATCGTGGACGAGGAGCAGGATCCCTCGTACAAGCAGGAGGAAATGCCGCGATATCACGCCCGCGATGTGGCTGTGATGCGGGCCAAGATGGCGAACGCGGCCGTTGTGCTGGGATCGGCCACGCCCTCGCTGGAGTCATATTTCAACGCCCAGAAAGGGAAATACAAGTTGCTCGAGTTGCCCGACCGGGTGGAGCAACGTCCTCTGCCGGAGGTCGAGATCATCGATATGCGGCAGGAATTTCAGGAGACTGGCAGCGAGCAGGTCATATCGCGAAAACTGGCGGAAGAAATCAAGGAGCGGCTGGAGCGAAAAGAGCAAGTCATGGTGCTGCTGAACCGGCGGGGATATTCGCCGGTAGTGCTGTGCCGCACCTGCGGCAAGACGCTCGAATGCAAGAACTGCGCCATTGCCATGACCCATCACAAGCGCTCTCGCCGCATGGAATGTCACTACTGCGGGTACACGGCGCCGGTACCCAAGGCCTGCATCCATTGCGGCAGCGAGTACGTGTATTTCCTCGGCACCGGATCGGAGAAGCTGGAAGAATTGCTGCACGGAATGTTTCCGCAGGCGCGCATAGGACGGCTAGATCGAGATACGGTGCGTGGCCGCGAAGACTTCGAGCGCGCGCTCAACGCCCTCGATGAAGGCGAACTCGATCTGCTGGTGGGCACGCAGATGATTGCGAAGGGGCACGACGTACACGGGGTCACGCTGGTGGGTGTGGTCGGCGCCGATATGGCGTTGGGGTTTCCTGATTTTCGCGCGGCCGAGCGTACCTTCCAATTGCTGACCCAGGTGGCGGGACGCGCGGGTCGCGGAAATAGTCCCGGTAAAGTCGTGTTGCAAACTTATTTTCCTGATCACTATGCAGTGCAATATGCAGCGCAACACGATTTCGCCGGCTTCTACGAGAAGGAACTGCGCTTTCGCAGCTGGATGCACTATCCGCCGTACAGCGCATTGGCCAACGTGCTGGTGCGAAGTGACAAGCTGGATGAGGCGCTGCGCTGGTCGGGAATTCTGGGAAAGTGGTTTGAGAAAACCCGGCATGAAGGGATTCGCGTGTTGGGTCCGGCGGCTGCGCCGATTTTGCGCTTGAAACGAGACTATCGTTATCACTTCGTGGTGAAATCGGCGAGCCGCGAGAAGCTGAACACGTTGCTCAGGACGATGCTGGCGTACGTCGCCCAGCAGAAGATTCCGCGTTCGCAGGTGATCGTGGATGTGGACGCGGTGTGGTTGATGTAACTTCCTTTGTGTCCTTTGTGGTGAAGCCCTTAGATTGCAGCAAAGAGCTTTAACACGCAGGACATAGAGAAAGTCCCTCAAAGCCCCTTTTCCCGCAAGAACTCTCTCACTACCTCCTTCACATCGCGATGCTGGCCGTCTAACGCGTAGTTGAGCCGGCGCATGTCCTCGTCTGAAATTTTCCCTGCGAGTTCCTGCAGCGCATGGGCCACGCCGGGATGATGAGACAGCATTTCCTGACGAATGATGGGAACGGCCTCATATGGCGGGAAGTAGTGGCGGTCGTCTTCAAGGACGAACAGGTCCAGCACCGGGATCAGGCCATCGGTCATGTTTCCTGCGGCCAGATCGATTTGTTTGTTGGTGAGCGCGCGGGCGAGCAGGCCCAGGTCCATGATGCTGGGAGTTTCGGCGAAACGAAGTCCGTAGGTTGCCGCCAGCCCCTTGTAACCGTCGGGACGTCCCGTGAATTCGTAGCCGAAGCCGGCGCGCCATTTCGGAGTGTAGGCGGCCGCTTGCGAGATGGTTTTCAATCCGAGACGGCGGGCATCCTCCCCGCGGATTTCGATGGCGAAGGTGTTATTGAATCCGAAAGGCTGGCCGAGTTCGAGATTAAACCGTTGGGCGTATTCCGTCTTGACCCGGTTGTAGACCTCGGCGGGATTGCTCGACGGTTGCTCTTTCAGAATTGCGGTCAGGGCGGTGCCGGTGTATTCGGGATAGATATCAATGCGGCCGCCAAGAATCGCCTGCTGGCAAATGTAGGTGCCCGCCAGGTAGAAGCGGCGCTCGACCGGCAGGTGGGTCTTGTTCTCGATCTGCTGCGCCATGATTTCACCGAGGACGAGCTGCTCGGTGAAATTCTTGGAACCGACTACAATGACGTCGGCGCGTGGCGGTCCGCAAGCGGTGAGTAGGAGCAGCGCAGCCAGAGCAGCGACCACTCTTCGTATCTCGACGATGGCGGACACGCGCATAGTTTCGGCGGCGAAAGCAGAAATCGCTGAAATTGTGTTTCTTGCGCCCCGCTGGGGCTGGCTCGCATCGTTCCTCACCCACGGCTTACGCCGTGGGCTACATTCTTTTGCCGCTCCGCGGCTTCCACTTCATTACTCCGCCGCGACGATGCGAACTCTTAACCGGGGCTTAGGCGCTTTTCTAACCATCCCAGGCTCGTGTCCGCTAGGATTGCGAGAGCAGCGGCGGGAATTGCGCCGGCCAGGATGACCTGATTATTGACCATGGCCAAGCCGCGAAAAATAAATTCGCCCAGGCCGCCCGCGCCGATCGCGGCGGCGATGGTGGCCAGGCCGATTGACAGCACGGTGGCCACGCGAATGCCCGCGATAATCACACTCAGCGCCAGCGGGAGCTCGACCTGCCAAAGTAACTGACGGTCCGTCATCCCCATGCCGCGTCCCGCTTCGACCACGGCGGGATCGACGCCCTTGATGCCGGTGTAGGTGTTACGGATGAGAGGCAGGAGAGCGTACAGCATGAGCGCGAGTATGGCGATGCGGTCGGCGCGAGCACCGATCCAGGGTGCGGGCAGGAGAAATCCGAATAGCGCCAGGCTGGGAACGGTTTGAATAATGTTGGCGCCGCCGAGCACGGGTTTACTCAACACCGGCCAGCGCGTGATCGCGACCCCGAGCGGAATACCGATCAGGACAGCTAGCGTGATGGAGGCTCCGACCAGCCAGAGATGCTCGGTCGTGAGGTCCAGAACTTCCATGCGATTCTGCATGATGAATTGAAGGACATTCATAATTGGCCTCGTGGTAGTAGGCGGAGTGCGTCTCGTTCGCATCTCCGAGGGCGAGACGCCCTCGGGACAGCCGGCGGGACGCCGGCGCTACTTTGCGGGTTCATTGCTCCCGCCCTTTCTGGGGGAGATTTCGGTTTTGAAGGCGTCTACGTAGTCGGCGACCATCGGGTTGGTGGAGCGCACGAATTCGTCGGGCGGCAGCGTAACTATCAGTTGGCCCGATTCCATAAGCGCGATGCGGGTGCCGAGGAGAAGCGCTTCGCGCAGATCGTGAGTGACGAAGACTACCGTCTTGCCCAGTCGTTGCTGCAGGGCGAGGAATTCATGCTGCAGTTCGGCGCGGGTAATGGGATCGAGTGCGCCGAAAGGTTCGTCCATGAGAAGAAATGCAGGGTCGGCAGCCAGGGCGCGGGCCACTCCGACTCTCTGCCGCTGTCCGCCGGATAGTTCGCGCGGATAGCGGGACGCGAGTTGTGGTTCAAGTCCGACGAGGCCGAGTAGTTCAGTGACGCGGTGCTGAACATGTTCGGCGGACCAGCCTTCGATCTGCGGGACGATCCCGATGTTGCGGGCCACCGTGAAATGCGGGAAGAGGCCGACTTCCTGGATGACGTAGCCGATCATGCGGCGCAGGCGGATTACGTCCCAGTCGTCCAGGGGACGGCCGTCTACGAAGATGGCGCCCGCGCTTTGCGTATGCAGACGGTTGATGAGCTTCAGAGTTGTTGTTTTGCCCGAGCCGCTGCGGCCTAATAGCACCAGGGTTTCACCGCGCTCGATTTCCAGGTTCAGATCGCGAAGCAGGGTGGTTCCGTTGTCCAGGCGATATTCGACGTTGCGGAATTCGATGGCTGGGCCTGGGTTGGGGGAATCGGTCATGCGCTGTTGTTCGCCGTCAATTTGGAGCTCTACTGTGAGGGCAAGATGCCCTCACGACAGCCGGAGCCTGCCCTGAGCGTAGTCGAAGGGCCGGCGCTACACTACAACGCCTCGTACGCTTTTTCTGGCAGGCCGGTGATGCGAATGCCGGAGTGGCCTTTGTGGCGGATGTTGAGGCCTATCAGGAGCGCAGTGATCTGCTCCAGGATGCGCGCGTTTTCCAGTTTGCCGCCGTCAATGGCGCGCACGCCGGGAATTTTTGCCGCCAGCGCTCGCACCGTTTTTGACGCTTCGGCGTCATCGCTGCATACGATGACGTCGCAGTCCACGGCGGCATCGCCGTTCAGAATGTCTGCCGAGGTATTGTGAAACGCAGCGACCACCGAAACTCCCGCAGGCACGAGTTCGGCAGCTTGCTGCGCGGCGGAGCCTTCCCAGATGCCGAGGGTGCGGGTGGCGCGTCCGCCGACGCTCGCCGCGAGTGGCACGGTGGTGTCAACCAAGACGCTGGCGGGACGGATTGCCGACCTGATCTGCTTGAGCAGGCCGCAGTGGCCTTCAAACGGGACAGTGAGCACCAGCAGATCTGACCCGGCACAGGCTGCGCTGTTTTCTTCGCCTGAAACGTTTGCCGTGTTGCCAATGGCTGCCTGGATTTTCCCAGCTGCCTCGCGAGCCCGGCCAGCGTCCCGCGATCCGATGATTACATTCTCACCGGCTCGGGCCCAGCGCAGCGCGAGGCCAAAGCCCTCCGGGCCTGTACCTCCCAGGACAGCGATGGTGCGTGACATTATGGTTCCAGCCTCACTGGGCGAACTCCATCAGGCGAACTCCGGCTCGAGTGCTTCTTCGATTGCGACGTGGTCAGGTTGCAGTTTGAGGTTGATCCGTGTGTAAAGCGTGTTGCGCTCGGCGGGGATGCGTCCGATCTCGAGAATCAGCGATTGGAATTCTTCGCCGCTGGTGTATTGTCCCGCCGTGGCACCGGCTTCGCGCGAGATGTTTTCTTCCATCAGCGTGCCGCCGTAATCATTGGCGCCGGCGTGCAGGCAGAGTTGCGACAGGCGACGGTTCAATTTTACCCACGAGACCTGAATATTGTTGATCGCGCCCGCCAGCATGACCCGCGCCAAGGCGTGAATCTTGAGATGCTCCGTCAGGGTGGGGCCTGGCCGGGCGATTCCCTGATGAAACAGCAGCGTGTTCTGATGGACGAATCCCAGCGGAACAAACTCGGTGAAACCGCCAGTCTGCTGCTGGATGTCACGCAGAAGCTCAAGCTGGTTGACCCAGTGCGTCGTGGTCTCGACATGCCCGTACATCAGCGTGGATGTGCTGCGGATGCCGCATTGGTGCGCGGTACGTATCACCTGCTTCCACTGTTCAGTAGATAGTTTGTTGCGCGAAAGCACGAAGCGCACGTCATCGTCGAGAATTTCGGCCGCGGTTCCGGGAAGAGTGTCGAGGCCATTGTCGCGCAGCATGGTCAGATAGTCAGGCAGCGGCATGCCGGTAAGCTCGACGCCATACACGATCTCCATGGGGGAGAAGGCGTGAATGTGCATGTCGGGCACGGCTGCCTTGATCGAGCGCAGTATGTCGCGATAGTAGAAAGGAGGCAGTCCGTGTGGCAGGCCGCCCTGGATGCAGACTTCCGTGGCGCCGATGGACCGGGCTTCGACCGCTTTCTGCGCCATGGTTTCGAGGCTGTGAAAGTAGCTATCTTCCTCGCGCGGACCTCGGCTGAAAGCGCAAAACTTGCATCCGACGAAGCAGACATTGGTGAAATTGATATTGCGATTCACCACATACGTCACGATATTGCCAGCGAGCTCGCGGCGCAGCATGTCGGCCGCGACCAGCAAGCCGAGAAGATCATCGCCGTCGGCGTTTGCTAGGAGCAGACATTGCTCGTGAGAGAGGGCGCTGCCATCCAGCGACACCAGGACCTGGTCCAGCGCATTGCGTGACTCCGACGACACGCGCTCGGCAATCTCCGGCCATTCGAGTGCCGGAAAATTCTCCAGTTCGGAATCGGGTAGGACTCGGGTCACGGCTCCTCCTCGTGAAACACGGTTCAGCGAAACAGATCGTTGGCAGCCGGGCGTATCAGATCACGAGCGCTGCCCCGGCCGGGACGATAGGCGAATCCTCGAATGATACACGCCGGCGTGCGAGCCAGCTTGCCGCAGACCAGGCCGGCCGCGCAAGCCAGCTGGTCGGCGTCTGCCTCAATACTAGCCTGCAGCGCGTATCCGTGCGAGTCAGGCTGTCCGCGATAGTCGTGGAGCGACTGCATGCCCGCCACTCCGATGGCGACTTCGGTCAGGCCTTCGCGCCAGGGCCGGCCGAAAGTATCTGTGATGATCACGGGAATGGAAAGGTGCAGAGCTTTCTTGAGATCGCGATGGATGCTGGCGGCGGAGCGGTCGGGATCCTCGGGCAGGAGAAGTGCGTGGCGGCCTCCGTCAACGTTTGAGACGTCGACCGCGCTGTTGGCGCAGATAAGGCCGTGGCGAGTTTCTGTGATCAGCACACCGCGTTTGCGCCGCACGATGCGGCGGCTCTGTTGGATGGCGAGCTCGATGACGCGAGCATCGAGTTGATAGCGTTTGGCCCAGCGGCGGGCAGCGGCGGAGGGTTTGATTTTGTTCAGGTCCACCAGTTGGCCCTCGGCCTTGGAGACGATTTTGTGTTTGATGACCAGGATGTCGCCCGATTGTATTTTGTTGTGCTTCAAGACATCGAGCAGCAGGCCGGGGATCGAATCGCCAGCTTGGACCTCGGCTTCTATGGGAAGCGGGATGATGCGGAGTTCGCGGGCCACCGAGAGTGACTGCTTTGGCCCCTTCGGGGCCTTTTTCTTCTTAGCGGCTTGCGGCTTACGCATTCGCGACTACAGGAAGATCGGCCAGTTGCCATCGCCGGACCAGGCGTTGGGCATGGGTTTCGCCGGGCGCGGCGGCCAGGGCGCGCAGATCAGCGGGAGTGTCTACATCGAGTGCGATGCCGGGCAGGGAAAGTACCACACAGGGCTTCCGCGTGGCCCGAGCGGCGGCGTGGTGAGGCTCGAAACTGTCGTTGCCGAAGCGGGCGGGAAACAATCCTGCCGGGCGCCGCCAGATAGCGTTTGTGCCGCGTCCATCAGCGGCACGCACCAGCACTGAACCCTCGGCCGGTGCAGATTGCAAAACCCTTTCCAGCTCCCAGCTCTGTAATAGAGGGATGTCGCCTGGAATCACCAGCGTGCTATCCACGCCCTGGGACTCGCAAAAGCGGGTTGCCATTTCGATGGCATCGGTCTCGCTTCGATTGGAGTTGTCGGGAATCACGGAAAAGTGAAATTGATCCGCGAGTTGAATCGCGAAAGGATCGCTGGTGACAATGCCGACTTCGGGGCAAGCTGCCCACGTGGCCAGGGTCTCGAGAACATCGAAGAGCATGGCCTGCGCGAGTTCGGTGCGGGCGGGTTGATCGAACAGGGCGGCGAGACGTTGCTTGGCGCCGGAGAGGTTCTTGACCGGGACGAGAATCATAGCGAGTCCGAGCCGGCGTGGGCAGCGCTTTCGGTCGACATGAATGAAAGGACCTGGCGGGCCAGGTCGACCTTTTCGTCGGCTGTGCTCATGATCGTGTTGGCGCAGTGGACGCGCAGTCCGGTCTGTTTCAGTCCTTCCGCCGCTTTGGCGTCCCGGTTGTCCACCACCAGGATATCCAGAAATTCGCTGTAAGCCTGGGCCACGCCTGCAATTGAAACCGGCAAACCCTGGGCTGCCATCAGAATGCCGGCCGGTCCCGAAACTGCCGTGTTGCCGATAATCGGACTCACGGCTGCAACCGGGGCGCGAGTTTGTTTGAGCGCTTCCAGGATGCCGGGCACAGCCAGGATCGGGCCAATGCTGGTGACGGGATTGCTGGGCGCGAGCAGCACCACCGTCGCCGACATAATGGCTTCGATCACGCCCGGCGCGGGTTCGGCATTTTCAATGCCCGCGAAGCGCACCGAGTTGACCGGGTCCTGATACCAGCGCTGCACGAAATATTCTTCGAAGCTGAGCTCGCCGATTGGCGTGTCCACCCGGGTTTCCACGCGGGTATTGCTCATGGGGAGGATTCGGGCTTCGACACCCATCTTGGTTGCGATTTCAGCCGAGATCTCAGACAAGCTCTTGCCTTGCTTCAGGAGTTTCGTGCGCAGCAGGTGGACGGCTAGGTCGCGGTCGCCGGTATGAAACCAGATGGGCTCGCCCAAGTCGCCCATGGCTTGCAGGCAAAAAAATGTGTCGCCCTTCACGCCCCAGCCGCGTTCCTTGCTCAGCAATCCGGCCAGCACGTAGGTGATAGAATCGAGGTCGGGCGAAACGTACAGCCCCCACCATTCCAGATCGTCTCCCGTGTTGACGATGATGGTGAGGTCTTTCGACGGGACCACCTGGCGTAGCCCGTCCACAAACTTAGCGCCGCCTGTCCCTCCGGTGAGTACGACAATCATGCGGCCTTGGCCCTCCCGGCGTAGCCTTCACGATCGGCCGCGGCCCGAACTCTTTCTGAGAGCAGGCCGGGTCGCGAGGTTATCGCCGTCAGGAACTCAGGATAAACCGGCAAGCGCTGGCGCAAAATATATCCTTTTGATTCGGTGCGCGCCTGGAGTTGGTCCAGGTGCGGCCAGGGTCTTTCCGGATTGATGAAGTCCGGGGTCAGAGGCGAGACTCCGCCCCAATCGTTGATGCCGGCATCGAGAAGGTCTTCGTAATTGTAATAAGGGGCAGAAAGATTCGGCGGCGCCTGCAGGTTCACTTCGGGCATGAGAAGGCGCGCCACCGCGACGGTTCGCAGCATCTCGCCCCGCGTCGGCTCCGGCCAGTCGCGCATGGGAATTTCCGGCTTGACGCGGAAGTTCTGCACGATCACTTCCTGGATGTGGCCGTAGCGTTGGTGGAGTTCGCGGATCGCGTGCAGCGTGTCCACCCGGTCTTCCAAAGATTCGCCGATTCCAATCAACAGGCCCGTAGTAAACGGCACGGACTGTTTGCCTGCTTCTTCAATCGTGCGCAAACGTTTGGCGGGTACTTTGTCAGGTGCGTGGTCGTGCGCGGCGCTGGGCGCAAGCAGGGCGTTGCTCGTAGTTTCGAGCATCAGACCCATGCTGGGCGAAACCGCTGCGAGGCGAGTGATCCACTCCGCGCTAAGCAGCCCGGAGTTGGGATGCGGCAGTAAGGTAGTCTCGCACAGAATCCGTTCGCACATAGCTTCGAGATAGTGCAGCGTTGACTTGTATCCCAGGTGGCGCAGGGTAGCCCGCATTTCGGGAAAGGTCAGCTCCGGCTTGTCGCCCAGGCTGAAGAGGGCTTCGGTGCAGCCCATCTTTTGTCCCGCGGTCGCCACTTCCAAGACCTCATCCGGGGTCATGGTGTGCGCTCCGGCTTCGCCGGGATCGCGGCGGAAGGTGCAGTAGCCGCAATAGTCGCGACACAGGTTTGTCAGCGGGATGAAGACTTTGCGCGAATAGGTTACGACGCCGGGCTTGAAACGCTGCTTGAGTTCGAGCGCAGCGGCGAGGAGAGCAGGAAGTTCATCGTCGGGGCAACGCAGGAGTTGGCAAGCTCCCTCGCGCGAAAGCGGAAGCCCGTCACGCAGTTCGCCGAGATAAGCCGTGAGCGAATTTTCCTGCACTTGCATGTCGTCTCGGTCTGAGTCCTGTCAGAGACCGGCACCAGCAGATGAACATCAGAATGATACATGAGAGTGATTCGGAACGCGCCGCGTTCTCCGTCATGGCGGGTCATCCTGAGCTTGCGAGGATCTAGCGCGCAACGGATGTGCACCATCACGTCAATTGTGGCGGTGCACGCGAGATCCTTCAGGACTGAAGTCCTTTCAGGATGACGCCGGCGTGGTGGAATTGTTCCCGGCTGCGTTCGATCGTCGAATTGTTCAACTCTCCGGGTTGGTGGTAAAACTCTTAAGGGCCGCCCGAGCAACCGCCGAAGTTTGCCCCAAACTATACGAAACGGTAGGACTTCAGCCTTCAAATGGCCGTCACTCAGGAAGAATTTCGCAGAGCGCTCGGGAGTTTTGCGACGGGAGTGACTGTAATTACGGTGGACTACGAAGGCGCGGTAAACGGCATGACCGCCAACGCTTTCAGCTCTGTTTCGCTCGATCCGCCGCTGGTGTTGGTTTGTGTGGACCATCGTGCCCGCACTCACGCTCACCTGCATGCCAGGAAGCGCTTTGGAGTGAATGTACTGGCCGAGAACCAGCGCGTGATTTCCGAATACTACGCGCGCCCGGCCCAGGACCACCGCGACGCGGAGCGGGAGGCGGGGGCGCACTTCGATCGCACCGCCCACGGCACTCCGGTTCTCAATGGCGCGCTGGCGTATCTTGAGTGCCGGCTGCACAGTGCGCAGGATGCTGGCGACCATACGATTTTTATCGCGGAGGTTGAGGAGGTCGTGGTACGCGCTGGCAAACCGCTGCTTTATCACCGCGGGGAATACCGGACTATCGGAGGCTCCGAGACCTAGCTGCTTCGTGTGGCGCGGGCGCCCTCGCCCGCGTCAGCTGGCGGCGGGCGGAGACGCCGGCCGCTACAGCGGAACCTTCTCTTGAGCGCCGCGGACAGCGAGGTTGCGGCCGTAGGCTTCCTCCCACGAAATTATGCGGTTGCGTAGAATTCCAATACCCTCGATTTCACATTCCATCACATCGCCAACCTTAAGAGATCCGGCATCGCCGCCGACAGCTGCGCCAGTGGAGACTACATCGCCCGCCCTGTATCCCATGGGAGAGTAGTGTGAAAGAATTTCAGGGATATTCGCCGACATCTTGCTGGAGGGCGAGTTGTGCCGCACCTCGCCGTTCACTCGCAGTTCCATGGCCAGGTTCTGTGGATCAGGAATCTCGTCAGCCGTCACAATCCACGGCCCCAGCGGACAAAACGTATCTATTCCTTTGCACAGGCTCGATGCGCCTGACTTCATCTCGCGGCGCTGAATATCACGCGCCGTAATGTCGTTGAAAATGATGTAACCGCCAATGTAACCGGTCCCTTCTTCCGGCGCGAAATGCTTGCCGCTTTTTTTCAACACAAGGGCGAGTGCGACTTCGCAATCCAGTTCCTGCGTGAGGTGTTCGGGATAAATCACCGGCTCTTCATGGCCTATGATGGCGTCCACGTTCTGAAAGCCGGTGGCGTGGAAAAATTTCCTGGGGACGATCGGCGCTTTGAGAGTGACCTCGTCCGTCGAGTAAAAGATGGGCTCCCCGTTCGGTCCGGAAAGACTGTCACTTTCCAGCGCGTGGTCCAAAGCCTTGCGGGCGGCCTCGAGACTAGTATCGCCGCCGGAGAAGAGTTCTCGCATGTTGGGCGGCACCAGGGCGTCGGCCAGCCGGTAGAAGGCGCCTTCGTTCTCCACGTCCCGCAAATACGAAGCGCAGGCTGAATTCAGGTCGACTATTCGTCCGTCGGGAGCAAGGGCGCCTGTGCGGGACCGTCGCAGGCTGTCTTCAAATGTAAGGAGTCGCATAGGGGGCGCAAAGGCCGACAGTGGAAGTATAAACCGGTAGGGTGGAGCAGGCCTTCAGGCCTGCATAAGGCTGCGGTAGTGCCCAGGGCTTAAGCCCCTGAGGTACTTCAGCGGCTGAAGCCGGACGAGACAATACCTTCTATGCAGCGCTAAGCGCTGCTCCAGGATCAAAATCCACCACCCAGAATCAAGATCTATCGCTGAGCCGCGGAACGCATGGGTACGCTAAGATGGAGCGTTTCTGAAATCTGAGAGGTGCTGTTCGGCTGGAGGCTCAATGGCGAACCGAAGGGAGTTCATGCGCACGCTCTCCGGAGTGGCGGCGTTTAGTATCACGACAGACGTGAGCCGGTTGGGCCGGATGCGCTTCCTGCGCATGGCAACCGCCATGCCTGACAACAGCCTGCACGACCGCCTGCAACCGGAGTGGTACCGGCGCAAAGTCGCCCAGGTGCAGGAGAAGATGAAAGAGCGCAAGCTCAACGTGCTGCTTCTTTTGGACGCGACCAACATCATCTACACCGTAGGATATTTCCATCTTTCGACCGAACGTCCTTTGGCGACGTTAATCCCGGAGTCGGGAGACCCGGTGATGTTCGTTCCCGGGCTGGAGACTGACCAGGTCAAGACCTGGTGGGTCAAGGACTACGAAGCTTATTTTGATTATCCCGGCCCGGTGAACCGGGTGCGCTGGATCTTTGAGCGCGTGGCCAAACGCGGATTCGACCGGGCGACCATCGGAGTGGAGGAGCCTAGACCCAGCCGGCTGCATCAAATGAATCTGGGCGCTCCCAAGGCAAAAATTGTAGATGCCGGAGACCTGGTCGACGACCTTCGCCTGGTCAAGGACGAAGACGAAATCCGCATCATGCGCCGGGCCATGACGTATGCCGATTTCAAAGTGCAGGCGGGCCGGGAATTCGTGCAACGCAACGGCAGCGTGAGCGAAGACGAAATTCTGAAAGTGACGGCCGACGCCGTAGCCGACAGGATGTCGAAAGAACTGAACGACGTCGTCGGCGTCGGGATCGATCCTCCCTTCGGCGGATTGGTTCCGTTCGGCAAGCGATCGGCATTCCCGCACGCGGTCCCCAGCAAAGACCGGCTGAAAACGGGAGACGCCTTGATCCTGAGCTTCGGCGCGCAAGTAGGAGGGTACAACGTCGAGTGCGAGCGCTCGTTTTGTGCGGGCAAGCCAACCGACTATGCCAAGCGGCTGTTCGACGCCATGCTGGCCGCGCACGACGCGGGCGTCGAGAATATGAAGGAGGGCGCCGTCGCCGAGGAAGTGGACCAGAAGAGCCTCGACCAGATCCGCAAGGCGGGGTTTGAGAAGTTCCTGAGACACCGAACCGGGCACGGCATCGGTCTCGAAGGCCACGAGGCTCCCTGGATTGCCGAGGGCGACAAGACCGTGTTGAAGCCGGGTATGACTTTCAGCTGTGAGCCGGGGGTTTACGATCCCGACTTTGGCGGCTTCCGGCATTCGGATACGGTGGTGGTGCGCAAGGACAAGGGCGAGGTGCTGAACAGCTATCCCACGCGCCTGGAAGATATGGTCATCGAGATTTGAGGATGCAATCATCCCAAATTACAACATCGAAACCAATTACGATTCGGAGAATGGTATGGCAGAGAAAATTGAGAAACCGGAAACAGAGTGGCAAAAGCAGTTATCTCCTGAGCAGTACTACGTAACGCGCAAGGCCGGGACCGAGCCCGCGTTTACCGGCAAATACTGGAAGACAAAAGATGCCGGCACGTACGCCTGTGTCTGTTGTGGGCAGCCTCTGTTCAGTTCAGATACCAAGTTCGACTCCGGCACGGGCTGGCCCAGCTTCTGGAAGCCGGTGGACGAATCTGCCGTGGTCAACCACACCGACAAAACTTACGGCATGGTCCGCACCGAGACGCGTTGCGCGCGCTGCAATGCCCATTTGGGCCATGTTTTTGAAGACGGGCCCGCCCCGACAGGGCTGCGTTATTGTATGAATTCGGCGGCGCTGGATTTGAAGCCGGAAGAGAAGTAGGTGTGGGCCGGACACTTCCTTCGACTTCGCTCAGGGCATGCTTGTCCGCCGCCTTTGACCTTTGATATTAGCGACTCAGACCAAAACCAACTGCAAAGGCGGCGGACGAGAGTGTCCGCCCCAAAGGGCTCGATCCTTCTAAATTATGCGCCGGCGACCGCTGCGGCCTTCGACTGTTCAGATACGGCTGGTTTTGACTCAGCCTGTGTCTGCCTTTGAGCTTGAGACTTGCCATGCTCGACCGCGCGCACCTGCACGCTGCCCTTCAGAATGGCGCCGTCTTCAACGCTGATGCGCTGGGTGACCACATCGCCCGTCAGTGAACCCTCGCTGCGGATGTCCAGACGGTCTGAGCATTGAATGTTGCCCTGCACCTTGCCCAGGATCACAACTTCGCGGGCGCTGATGTTGGCGGCGACGCTGCCGTTGCGTCCAATGGTGACCCGGTGTTCGGCGAAATTAACGGTGCCCTCAATGCGCCCATCGATATAGAGCGATTCGGTCCCGCTGACTTCCCCTTTGATGACCACCGAGCGGCCGATGGTGGCCTGCTCAACGGGCACGCTGACGGTTTTGCTGGGGGTGTAGGGATTCGAGGGTGACTGCGATTTTTGGGAATCTGGTGGCTGCAGCATCGGTTGCGGCGCTCCTTAGTGTTCCGCGCGGCGCGCACTCTGGGCGTTACCGCATGCGGCGAGTCTGCTGGCCGTTTGGCCAAGCTGAATATCGCACGGGAGCAGGAAATAAAGCAGGTTACGGAAGAACAAGACCGGAAAAACGGGCTATAGGAAATGAGTAACCAGTAATGTAGGCGCGAGCGTCCCGCGCGTGCGGTAGCGTCCGAGACACAGGAGCACGAGCGGGACGCTCGCGCCTAAACTTGCAGAGCCTGACCCAGTTCCTCCCACTCCGCCAGGCGCTTTTGCAGGTCAGCCTTTCTATCCCCGAGTTCCTGGGTAATCCGCTGTGTTTCCTCGACGCTGACAAAGGTCTGCAGTGCTGCTTCGCACTCTGCAATGGTGTCTTCCAGGCGGTTGATCTGAGACTCGAGTTCGTGGACACGCTCTTCCATCTGCTTGCGCTTGATGGGATTCAGGCGCTTGGCCGCCGCGTCCTCGGATTTCCCCGGCTGCCCGTTGACATTGCCGTTCGACGGCTCAGAATTTGCTGGTGAGCGTAACCGCCTTTTGCAGCTCCGCTGCGCCACCCTGCTTTGCGCCAGAGATAATCCTCGTAGTTACCAGGATAGACTTCGACCTGGCCGTCGCCGACTTCGAAAACGCGCGTGGCCAGCTTGTCGATGAAGTAGCGGTCGTGGGAAACGAAGACCACCGTGCCGGTGTAGTCGGTCAGCGCCTTCAGCAGGACGTCCTTGGCGCGCATGTCGAGATGGTTGGTGGGCTCGTCGAGCAGCAGGAAATTTGCCGGGTGCAGCAGCATGCGCAGCAGCGCGTAACGATTGCGCTCGCCGCCGGAGAGCACGCCGATGCGCTTGAAAACATCGTCGGCGGAGAACAGGAAAGCATCCCAGCAGGCTGCGCAGTTCGGTTTGCGTCGAGCGGGGAGAGACGTCGCCGAGATCGTCGAGAATGCGGGCGTCGGGATTGAGTTCCTTGTACTGGTCCTGCGCGAAGTAATCGGCCTCGACATTGTGGCCCAGCTGGTACTCGCCCCGGGTGAGCGGCTCAGTCTGAGCCAGCAGCTTAATCAGCGTGGACTTGCCGGCGCCGTTCACTCCGACCAGCGCGATCCGGTCGCCGCGCTCGATCATGAAATTGACGTCGCGGAAGACCTGCTTTTCGCCGTAGGATTTCGCGACCTCCGATGAACTCGGCCACGATCCGGCCCGCTGGGTTTGGGCTGCGGGAAGGAGAAGTGGATGGTCTTCTCTTCCTCCGGAAGTCTCGATGCGCTCGATCTTCTCCAGTTCCTTGATGCGGCTCTGCACCTGCTTGGCCTTGGTGGCCTGGTAGCGGAAGCGGTTGATGAACACTTCCAGCTGCTCAATGCGCTCGCGCTGGTTGCGGTAGGCGGCTTCGAGCTGCTCCAGGCGCTGCGTCTTCTGCGCCCAGATACTTTTCGTAGTTGCCGGGGTAAAGATGAATTCGCTTGTTCCAGATCTCGACAATCTTGTTGACGGTGACATCGAGGAAATAGCGGTCGTGCGAAATCAGCACGAACGCATTCGGATAGTTGGTGAGATATTCTTCCAGCCAGTTGCGGGCTTCGAGATCGAGATGGTTGGTGGGCTCGTCGAGCAGCAGCAGGTTGGGCTGTTGCAGCAGCAGTTTGGCCAGCGCGATGCGCATCTGCCAGCCGCCGGAAAATTCCTCGGTCTGGCGGGTCCAGTCTTCTTTGCGAAAGCCCAGGCCGGCGAGCACGGTGCCGACCTGCGCCTCGATGGCGTATCCGTCGCGGGTGGAAATTCGTGCTCGATGCGCTGATAGCGCTCGGCGACCTGCGTGTACTCGGGAGATGAGTGGTCGAGTTCCGACATGTGTCCGGTCAGGTCTTCCATCTCCTGTTCCATGTCGCGCAGTTGCGAGAAGACCGACATGCACTCGGCAAAGACGGTGCGGCCGGAGAGCGTCAGCCCATCCTGCGGCAGGTACCCGGCGCTGATGCCCTTGGCCCGGCTGACCGAGCCGTAGTCGAGGCTTTCCGTACCCGCCAGAATCTTCAGCAGCGTGGATTTGCCGGTGCCGTTCGCGCCCACCAGGCCGACGCGGTCGCGAGGCGTGATCAGCCAGTCCGCTCCCTCGAAGAGGAGCTTGTGGCCATAGCGTTTTCCGGCGGCGGAGAGTTGAATCATTCCTGTCAATCGTCTCATGAGAGAGGAGTTTGAAGAAGAACCCCGGTCATCCTGAGCGGAGTAGCCACTTCGCAACGCGAAGTGGCCACGGCAGTCGAAGGACCCCTGCTGCACACCCGAACTCTCGGGGCTTGGGAATTTGGCAGCGTTCTAAAGTGTGACTGGCAGGGTATAGGGGTGCTTCGACTCCGTCGCCGGTCGCACGCGACCGTCCAGACTGCGCTCAGCATGACAGGGTGTGGGGGCAGGACGCCCCACGACAGCCGCCGGGACGGCGGCGCTGACACTTCAGAGATTGCACGCGCCAATCTTTTCCAGCGCGCGATCCACCACCGCCTGCAACTTCGCGGGCGTACTTCACTTCGCGACCCTTGGCCAGGATCTTCCTTGTCTCCTCGGGGCTGAACCAAGTGGGATTGCGAGTCGGCTTCTTGGGGCTCTTCCGCGATGTCCACCTCCAGCAGAAATGCCTTGATCACATACTCCCGCACTCCAGGAGGCTTCCAGAAAACGCCTTTGGAATGGATGTAGAGGCAGAAGTGACGCGACTCGATCGTGCCCCGGACACCCGCTTCTTCCCAGGCTTCGCGTTCGGCGGCCTGGCCGTGAGACAGAGAAGACTCAGGATCGCCCTTGGGGAAGGTCCACTTGCCGCCGCCGTTGGTGTTCACCAGCAGAAACTCGACCGACGCGCCGCGCCGCCGGTAGCAGATAGCCGCAACCTGCAAGGGAAGAGCGTGTTGTGGAATCCGGGCCGCTCCCATTTCTGAAGTCTCCGCAGAGCTGTCTCCACCTGCGATACTATCTTGAAAATATTTCAGGAGTGTTAAAGTGCAACGAAAAAGGTGCACATCTGTATTACCAAAGGGTTAGGGGCACTTTTCGAGTTGGGGGACTGAGGCTCCGGCGGTTACGGGTTTTTCCAGCAGGCGCATGGTGTCGAGGACGGTTGAAATGACCACTTCGTCCCCGACGGCGGTGTTGATCATCATGTGGTAAAGGCAGCGGGTGGGCCAGTCAGCGCCGAAGTAGTGTTTCACAAATTCGATTCGGTCGCGATCCACGGTATCGACCAATTCTTCGGCTTCTTTCTCGTTGTGCCCGATCAGCCGCAGCCGCCGCAGCTTTTCAGACCGTGGCGCGTAGAGAAAGACGTGGAACGCGTCAGGAAGCTCGCGCAGGAAATAGGGAGCGCCTCGTCCGACGATAACGCAGTTTCCGGCAGTGGCCACCCGGGTCATCACGTCGCGGCCGATTGCCACAAAACGATCGGCGTCGAAAGGCTCGGTGCCCTTCATGGGCATGCTGCGCTCGTAGCTGCCGCGCCAGAAAGTCTTCGCCAGACGGTGAAAGGTGCTGTCCAGGCGTTCATCGCAATACATCACCGCGGAACGGTCCACCTGAGCTTCGTTGGCGATCTCCTCGGTCAGGGCCTGGTCCCAGAGCTTCCAGCCGAGGCGCTCGGAAATCTCGCGGGCGATTTCCGCGGCGCCGCTTCCGAATTCCCGTTCCACGGTGATGACTCGAAACACGGTCCCTCCTCTGCTCGATGGCTTGTCCCATTCATCACGGGAAGGGCACGGCTTCAGCCGTGCCATCAATCCTGCTCCCGATCGGGCTTCAGCCCCTGGGGTTGGCTTTTCTACCGACTCGACAACTTCCGTACGAGGGCTAAAAGCAATCCTCAGCGGCTAAAGCCGCGAAATACGATGTCTTTGTGGCACGGCTGAAGCCGTGCCCTTCCACAATCCGGCGGATCACCTAATGGACCGCCATGGCCCCGCCGGGTTTTGGCCGTTTCATCAGGAAAGCCAAAGGAACCATCACCAGAATAGCTACTCCCAGCAACCAGAAGTTGTCAATATAGGCCAGCATGGAAGCCTGACGCAGGACATTCGCCTGCAGCAGTGCGTAGGCCTTGTGCAAAACATCAGCAGGAGGATTTGCGCTGCCTCTTCCCCCACTTACCGCGGCAACCGCGCCCGCAAGAGCCTTGCGAAAGTTTGGATCGGCGGCCGAGAGATGGCTCGACATCCGGTTAAGGTGGAACTGCTGCCGGCGATCCAGCATGGTGGTCACAATGGAGATGCCGACGCTGCCTCCGATATTCCGGGCCAGGTTCATCAAGCCCGAGGCCGCGTTGTTTTTCTCCTTGGGCAGAAATGCATAGGCGGCGGTGTTGATGGGGACGAACAGGAAGGCCAGGCCCATGGTCTGCAACATTCTGGCAAACACGACCGTACGGAAATCAACGCCGAGGTCGAAGGTGGTCATGTGAAATAGTGAAAAGGAAAGCGCCAGCAGCCCGAACGTCATCATCTTGCGCGGATCGAACCGGGAGAGCATAAAGCCAACCAGAGGCATCAGCAGCATGAGAAGAAAACCGCCGGGCAACAGCGCCAGGCCAGAGTGCTGGGCGGTATAGCCCAGCAGGGTCTGCATAAAGAGCGGGAGCAGGACCGTGCTACCGAGCAGCGCGAATCCCAGCATGAACATCAGGACGTTGGCTGCGGCGAACGTCCGGTTGGTGAAGAGATGGAGGTCGATTACCGGGTCCTTGTGCGTCCACTCCCAGTAGATCAGGAACAACAAGGAGGCAGCCGCGATGGCCGAGAGCACAACGATGAAATGCGATTCGAACCAGTCTTCGCGCTGGCCCTTGTCCAGAACAATCTGCAGCGTGCCCAGGCCCAGCGTCACCAGGCCGAGGCCGATGTAATCGATCTTGGTTTCAGAGAGCTTCTTGCGCTTCAGATACGGCGGGTCCTGGATGAGGCGCGACGTCAGTAGCAGGGAAAGAATACCGACGGGAATGTTCAGCAGAAAAATCCAGCGCCAGGTGAAGTTGTCGGTGATCCAGCCGCCGAGGGTGGGACCAATCGCCGGCGCCAGCACCACCGCGAGGCCATAGACGGCGAAGGCCATGCCGCGCTTGGCGGGAGGAAAGGTGTCGGCCAGGATGGCCTGCTCGCTGGGCTGCAAGCCGCCGCCGCCCGCGCCTTGCAGGATGCGAAAGAAAATCAGCATGCCCAGGTTCGGCGCCAATCCACACAGTAAAGAACTGACCGTGAAGATGGCAACGCAGCTCATGTAGAAACGCTTGCGTCCAATGATGGAAGAAATCCACCCGCTGAGCGGAAGTACGATGGCGTTTGAAACCAGGTAGGATGTCAGCACCCATGTGCTCTCGTCGGTTCCGGCAGAAAGGCTGCCGGCAATGTGGGGCAGAGAAACGTTGGCGATGCTGGTGTCCAGCACCTCCATGAAGGTGGCCAGGGTGACGGCCATCGCGATGATCCAGGGATTGATGGCCGGACGCGGCAGGGCTGCGCTATCTGCGGTCAGCGCGGCCGAACTCATCGCAGCTTGCTCATCGGGGAGGTACTCATCTGACCTTAATTTATCTGACCCAGACCTTCGGCTCGACTGACATTCCCGGACGCAGGATATGTTCCTTGGTTTCTCCCGGATCAAATGTGATTTTCACCGGAATACGCTGCACGACTTTCACATAGTTGCCGGTCGCGTTTTCCGGCGGAAGCATGCTGAACAGCGCTCCGCTGGCTCCGGCGATGCTCTCCACGTGTCCGTTATATTTTTTTCCGTAAGCGTCCACCGAAATGGTGGCGCGTTGTCCGGGCCGCATGTAGCGCAGCTGGCTTTCCTTGAAGTTAGCCGTCACCCAGATGTCGTCGAGGTTAATGATCTTCATCAGCTCCTGGCCGACCTGGACATTCTGGCCGACTTCCACAGTGCGGTTACTCACAATGCCGCTGACGGGGGCGACCAGGCGCGTGTATCCCAGATCCAGGGTGGCTTGTTCCAGTTCAGCTTTCTTTTGCTGGGCCTGGGCTTCCGCAGCCTGGGCGCGGGAGCGCATGGCGGATAACTGCTGTGGAGCAGTTTGGGCGGAGCGCAAGTTGGCTTCCGCCTGCTCCCGTTTGGATTGGGCCTGCGAAATCATCTGCTCGGCTGCAGCCGCGTTCGCCCGGGCAGCGGCGACTCCAGCGGCGCTCGACTTGGCCGCGGCGACGGCCTGGTCATACTGCTGGTGCGAGATTTCCTGCTTGTCCACCAGCTGTTTGTAGCGCCCCACGTCGTTTTGCGCCTTGATGTCATTGGCGATGGCTTGCTCCAATTCGGCTCGCGACGCCTCGAGCTGTTGTCGAGCCATGGAAACTCCGGCGCGTCCGCTTTCCACCTCCGCCTGTGACGAGGACAACTGGCTGCCGGTATTCACCGACGTAATCGGAACGTTCACCTGCATGGACTCGGCCGTGGCCTGGGCATCCTGATAGGCGGCCCTGGCCTTGGCGACCGCTACCTGGTAGTCCTTGGGATCAATCTCGACAAGTGGCGTGCCCGCCTCCACAAACTGATTGTCATTGACCAGAAGCTTGATGACGTGCCCGGATACCCGCGTGCTGATGGCGTTCAGGTGCCCATCAACCTGCGCGTCGTCCGTGGACTCGTAACTTCCCAGGTAGCGCCAGAAAAAGAATCCGGCCACCAGCAACACAATCCCGCCCACGATCAGGGCCACGCGAAAGCGGGGATTGCGGGAGGCTTGCTTCCAGCGGAGATCTTTCTCCGAAGCCGGCAAGGGAGGATGCTCGCGAGTTTTAACTTCAGGTGTGGCGGGCGCGGTCGTCGTCGTAGTCGTAGTTTGTTCCATATTACTTACTCTTCAAATATTGCATGACGCCCTGTTCCGCGTATCCCATGGCGCGGACCAGTTCGATCTTCGCAAGATTATGAGCGTACAGACTGGAAATATAGCTTTCATGGGCTCCCGCCACTGTCTGTTGCGCCTGGACTACTTCCAGGTTGTCGGTAACGCCGGCGGCAAATCGGTCGCGGGCCTGCATCAGGGTCTGTTCCGCCAGATCCACTGAACTGCGCGCGACCTGCACCTGCTGGTCGGCAGCTTCGAGGTCCAGTAGAGCGGTGCGAACCTCATATTCGATCTGGCCACGTAAATTGTCCAACTGGGCGCGGGCCTGGCGCAACGTGGCCTCGGATTGCAGCACGTCGGCGTGGACTTTGCCTCCCTGAAAGATCGGAATATTCAACCGGCCGGCTACGGTAAAAGTGCCATGCGAGTTCCCGAAGTTGACTCCCAGATCGCCGTAGTCGGCAGTCGCATCGATGGTGGGAAAGTATTCCGCGGTGGCGCCTTTGCGGTAGTACTCGGCGGCGCGGACCTGTTGTGCTGCCGCCAGGTAATCCGAGCGGGAGGTATACGCGCGTTGCAGGCTGCCTTCAATTCCGAGCGTGGTGATGGCATCGTACGGCGCTTTCGAAGTCAGGGCGATTTCCTGGCCGACCGGCAACCCGATGGCTCGCACCAGTGCCAGCTTCTGCTTGGCATAGTCATTGCGCGCGACGATCAGCTGTTGCTGCCGGTTCTGGAATTCCACCTGGGAACGCAGCGTGTCGATCGCCGGGCTGAGGCCCGCATTTTGCTGGTCGGTGGCCTTACCATAGAGCGCTTGCGCGGTCTGCAGTTGGGCTTCAGCGGTTTCCACCCGAGCCGCCCCGCTCAGCGCCTGAAGATAGGCATTGCCGGTAGCCAGGACGACCAGGTCGCGGGCATCCTTGTAGCTGAATTGCGCCGCTCGTTCGTCTTCCCGGGCTCCGCGCTGCCGGTTCAGGGCTTTAAGGTTCAAGATCGACTGGCTCAGGTAGACCCGGGCATCGGTAAATCCGTAAGGGCCAATAACAGTTGGAAATCCGGGGAACCGCAAGCCACGAGCCACCAGATTGTCCTGCACCGCGTTGACGTTCACTCCAGCCGTGACGTTGGGGAGAAGCGCGCTCAGTTCCTTCCACTTTTCGCCCCGCGCGGCGATGGTGTTGTAGCTTTGCAGCAACACGCCGAGGTTGTTCTTCAGGCCGAGGTCGATCGCGTCCTGGAAGGTGAGCGATACCACTTCCGGCTTGGCGGTCCCCTGGGCGATGCTGCCGCTGTAGGGGCTCTGATTCGAAGGCGTAACTTGTATGCTTGCGGACGGGGTCGAATCCGAACCGGTGCTGGAGTATCCACTGGCGCCTTGCGCCTGTGCCTGCCCTGCTTCAAGCGCGAACAAGCAGAGGGCTACCGCGGCAAGAGAGGTAACCTTCTTCTGTGGTGACTCCTTTTCAGGGTTGAGTTCTTCCATATGGAAAGAAGGGCTGAACATAACCGATGCAATAAGTTAACTTGATTCCCGGAGCCGCATTATAGATGCAAACCATTGCCGGCGGGTGGCTGAGGGCCCGATCTTCGCCGTCGGCCGCGATTCCTGCGGCGGCCTCTCGCTTTACAAAACTTTTCGCTTTCCCTCAGCAGAACCGTTGCATCTAAAGCAAATATCGCTCCGGAGGATCACTTGAGAAAGCTAAGTTTAATAGCAGTGTTAGCTCTACCTCTTCTTATTCAAGGCACTCTTCACGCGCAGCAGTTCGATGTAGCTTTTGGAGTCGGAACCCTGACGGCGCCCTCGGCGTCGAGTGCCACTGGAAACCACGAGCAAGTCTCGCTTACCGGCGGAGCTTACCCGGTGTTCAGCGCGGACCTGCTTTTGAAGAACCGGTTCGGCGTAAGTGGCGAATTGGCCTGGAGAGGTAGTCGGAATCTGTACGCCGGGTTCCAGCCTTACCGTCCGCTTTTCTACGATTTCAATGGAATCTACGCCCCTAAGCTGGGCAAGAGCGCGGCTGCCGAACTTTCAGCAGGCATCGGATGGGAGAGCCTGCGCTTTTACCAGGGCTTCACCAGTTGTGGCGCGATCAGCTGTACCGACTTTGTCAGCAGCAACCACTTCATGGGGCATTTCGGCGCCGGTCTCCGCTACTATTTTCGGGGACACTTCTTCGTCCGGCCGGAAGCCGACCTCTACCTGATCAACAATAATCAGGAGTTCAGTTCTCCCCGAGCCACACGCTTCGGAGTGTCTCTGGGATATTCCTTCACTCCTGGATTCTGACGAGGATCTTGGCTGGTATCACCCAACCGGGGTGCCAGCCCCCCCGAATTGTGATGGAGAACCCCAATTCCAACACCTCCAGCCACAGTCCCAGCTCTCATTGACTTGCTCTCGAATCCGGCCTAAGATGCGCCCGATCATGATTCGCTGACCCTTCCCGGACCGCTCGCTTCCCAAAATCTGGATGACACCGGGACAGGCGTTGGCGATGTCTCCACGGTCGAAAATTTGAAGCCGCAACTTCTGGCAAGGCTGGGTTCTCTGGTCAAGCGGCCGCGTGGAGGCAGGAGCCTAACCGAACCGATGGTGGGCTTAACCGTTGCGTTAGATTGAAGCGCCGGCAATCCACGCGCAGGACGCGGTATCGGTTCGGCCCCGGGATGCAAGGTTCTGCGAATCAGCGAGTTGAGCCGAAGTGGCCGGTTCCCCAAACTTCTCGAGTTTGGCCTGCGACTTGCTTTAGTACGGACAGTACTCGGTCGCTTTTCGTGGGGTGGGTTATGCAAACACTTTCCGTCCGCACGGCTGGGCCAACTTCAAATCGAAACAACTCCTGGTGGCTGCCATCTGCGCTCGTCGCGATTCTGCTCATGACCGGCCCCGCAGCTTACGCCCAGGGATGCGCTGATTGCGTCAACAATGCCCGGGCGGAGGATACTGTGTCCTCGGGCGAATGGCTGCTCACGAAACAGGTGAACGAGGTCAGCGTGATCTTTGTGGCCCTGCGCAACGGTAAAGCGGTTGGCGGCCTTTCCCAGCAGGACATCTCGGTACGGGACGACGACAAAACGCCCTCGGCCATCCTGGGTTTCCGCACCGAGCAATCGCTGCCGTTGCGCGTGGGGGTTGCGATCGACACCAGCAATTCCGTGACTTCCCGCTTCCGCTTTGAGCAGGATGCGGCCAGCGCATTTTTTCACCAGGCGGTAAATCGAGAAAGTGACCTGGGTTTCGTCATGGGATTTGAAAATCATCCCACTGTGACCCAGGACTTCGCCGCCGACCCCGACCTTTTGTCCAAAGGTGTGGACCAGTTGAAGCCGGGAGGGGGAACCGCACTCTACGACGCGGTCCACGCTGCGTGTCAGAAACTGCGAAACCACCCGGAGCAGGACATCGTGGCGCGGGTGCTCGTAGTTCTGTCTGACGGCCAGAACAATGCCGGTGAGGTGACCCTGGAGCGCGCCATCGATGCCGCTCAGGAAGCCGAAGTCACGATCTACACCATCAGCACGAACTACGGCAGGTACTCGGCGCAGCGAGACTTGGCCGCCGACGAAGGGAACTCGATTCTCCGCAAGCTGGCAGAGCAGACCGGCGGGCGAGTGCTCTTTCCTTCGAACCCCAGGGATGTGGCCAAAGCATTCGCAAAAATAGAAGAAGAGTTACGCAGCCGGTACGCGGTTTCCTACAAGCCTTCCGAGTTCACACCGGACGGCCACTATCGAACGATCAAAATCGCAGCGCGAAAAGGCGGAGACAAGGTTGAGATTCGCGCCCGCAAAGGATATTACGCGCGAGCCGCATCCTGGCTCAGTATCCGATCCCGTAACCGAAGAGGTCCGTACTTCGTCCCTGCGCTGAGGCCATTATCCTGACTGTGAGTGACTGCTGGCAAGCAGGACTCACTGCTTGAGCTTGCTCTGCACCACTTCCTCCACGCGCCGCAACACTTCGTCTTCCGACAATTGTGTGGAGTCAAGCAGCAGCGCATCGCTGGCCGGGACCAGGGGGGATGTGGGCCGAGTACGATCGCGGCGATCGCGCTCGCGCAGTTCCGCGACGATGGCGTGGGCCGCCGCTCCTCGAACATTCTGCTGCTGCAAGCGCCGCTGTTCGCGTACCACCGGGTCGGCGTCGAGAAAGATTTTCACGTCGGCGGCGGGGAAAACCTTGGTGCCGATGTCGCGGCCTTCCATAACCACGCCGCCACCCGCTCCCATTTCCTTCTGCCGTGCCACCATCCACTGGCGCACTCCGGGATGCACCGAGACGCGCGAGGCAGCCTCAGTAACGTCGGGCTCTCGCACCCGCTGGCTTACGTCGCGGCCGTCGAGCAGCACCCGATTGCCGCTCATGCCAGGTTCGAGCAGGATACGCGTGTTATGTGCCAGCTTGACCAGGGCCGGTTCGTCGTCGAAGGACACATCCCATTCGATGGCTTTCAGCGCCAGGGCGCGGTACATGGCGCCGCTTTCGAGGTTCACGTAACCCAGTTTGCGGGCCAGGCGGGACGCGATTGTGCTCTTGCCCGCGCCGGCCGGGCCGTCAATGGCGATGATGAGTTTGCGGGTAGAATTGGGCATCCAGTGAAGTTAGGATTGTACACGCGAGTGTGTTGGCCCGCTGGGAGGAAACGGTGACTGACGGTACGCGGAGACTGCGCTGTCTCGCGATGGTGACGCTGGCTTTATTCTGCGCCCTCGAAGTACCGGCACAGCAGAAAAAGCTCGACGAACAGGTGCGCGTCCAGATGGAAACGAGCGTGGCCCGGTTCATGGCCTCGAGCAGCATTCCCGGCATCTCCATCGCGGTGGTTGAAGACGGTGAACATATATGGTCGGAAGGGTTTGGCATGGCCGATCTGGAAAACTTTGTACCCGCCACGCCTCAAACCCTCTACCGCTTGGCCTCGATTTCAAAATCCTTGACTGCCACCACCGTGATGCAGCTCTGGGAACGGGGGGAATTGGATCTGGACGTGCCGGTACAGAAGTATTGTCCTGCCTTTCCCCAGAAGCCCTGGCCGATTACTACCAGGCAGCTGCTTGGCCATCTCGGCGGAATCCGACACTATAAATCGGACTCGCAGGACGATCCCGAGGTGGGAAATGTCAGGCATTTCGACGACCCCATCGCGGCCGGCCTGAATTTTTTTGCCAGTGACCCGCTGGTTGCGAAGCCCGGCACGAAGTTCAGCTACTCGACCCAGGGATTCACCCTGATTGGCTGCGTCATCGAGGGAGCATCAAGAGAAAAATACGTCGATGTGGTCCGCAAGAATATTCTCGAGGCTTCGGGCATGACGAGGACACAGGTCGACGATCGCTTTGCCATCATTCCTCAACGCACGCGTTTTTATCACAAAAACAAGTCCGGGGTCGTGGTCAACGCTGAACTTCTAGACTCCAGTTACAAAATCCCCGGCGGCGGCTGGCTGTCATCCGCGGACGACATGGCGCGCTTCGAAGTTGCGGTTTTGCACGATGTCCTGCTGCGGCGTACGACCCGGGATCTTATGTGGACCCCGCAGAAATTGGTAGATGGTTCCACATCCGAATATGCGCTGGGATGGGGGACCGGCAAAGAACTGGGCGAAGCGGACGTCGGACATGGTGGAGGTCAACAGGGCACCAGCACGTTTTTCATGATTCTTCCCCAACGCGAAGCGGGGATCGTCGTGCTTGCCAATATGGACGAAGCAGATTCTTCGACTTGGCGATGGAACTGATGAGAATTCTCATCGTGGCACCAGCGGGCCAACCGAAATAATTTAATAAGTCCAAGCATTCGGGCCAAAGAGCGCACACTACGCGATCTGACGGATGCCAGGGAACGAGCACCCACTTGCGCCTGAATCCCTCTACCAGACTCGGCAGGCGTTGGCATGGACCATCGGCTGTCCGGCGCGGCAGCCATACGCGTGGGCGAACTCCGGCATGTTGCCGAGCACATTGTTTACACGATACCGGGCCAGCGAGTGCCCCTGCGTCATGACCGCCGTGCGCGCAATCTCGGGACGCACCTCCCCGCACCACACGTTGGCGTAGGCGAGAAAGAAGTTCTGCAATTCGGTGACGCCGTCGGCCGCCGTGTTGTCGAGACTCTTGCCTTGCGATTTTAGCGTGTTGTCTAAACCGGCGAGCGCGATGTGGACGCCTCCATTGTCGGCGGTGTCTTCTCCCGCGGAAAGCTTGCCGTTCTGCTTGACGCCCGCCTCAGGGACATCCTGGGTGTATTCGTCAGTGATGCACTTGTCACGCTGCTCGTAGTTGGCAGCGTCGGCGGCGGTCCACCAGTCTTTGAGGTTGCCGTCGGCATCGAATTTGCGTCCCTGATCGTCGTAGCCGTGGGTGATTTCATGCCCGATCACGGCGCCGATGGCGCCATAGTTGATGGCATCGTCGGCCGAGGCGTCAAAGAACGGCGGCTGCAGAATGCCGGCGGGGAAGTTGATGGTGTTGCCCTGGGCATCCTCGTAGGCGTTCACCGTGGGCGGCGTCATACCCCATTCATAGCGGTCGGAGGGCTGGCCAAACTTGGCAACGCGGCGTTTGATTTCGAAGCCTGACGCACGCTGCACGTTGCCCAGAAAGTCATTGCGTTTGATCTCGACCGAAGAGTAGTCGCGCCAGTGGTCGGGATATCCGATCTTGTCCACTTGCGCGGCCAGCTTGGCGTGAGCCGCTTTCTTGGTCGCATCCGACATCCAGGTGGCCGCGTCAATGTCCTGGTCGAGTGCAGCCTTGATGGCTTTGACCATCTGCAGCATGCGCTCCTTGTTTTCCGGAGGAAAGTATTTGGCGACGTAGGCTTGTCCCACGGCCTCGCCCAGATCGTTGTCCGCGTAGTTGGAGCAGCGCCGCCAGCGTGGTTGCAGTTCCTTGGTACCACCAAGGGTGCGCCCGAAGAAGTCAAAGTCTTCTTCGACGAAGGGCTTACTCAGCGAGGACGCGAGTTCGTTCAACGTTGACCACCGCAAATACGCCTGCCAGTGTTCGATGGAATGCGACTGCACCAGCTTTTCCATCCCCTGGAAGAAGCCGGGCGCCAGCACCATGTACTGCGGCGAAGGCGGCGCTTGCATGGCAGCAAAGTAATGGCTCCAGTTGAAGGATGGCGTCAGCGCCTGGACCTGCGCCAGTGTCATCTTGTGGTTCTGATTCTTGGGATCGCGGCGCAGGACGATTTCCATGGCGGCTTTCGCCAAGTCGGTTTCCATGGCTAGCGCAGATTGGGCGTTGTTGGCGGCCTGGCTTGGCGATTCGCCGCTCAACTCCAGCATGCGGGCCACGTGCTTGACGTACTTCTCGCGAATGTCTTTCGATTTTGCATCGTCGTTCAAATAGAACTCGCGGCCGGGCAGCGCCATGCCGGCTTGATCGAGCGCTGCCAGGGTCAGGCGGGCATCGTCAAAGCTGGGTTGCGAATAAATCCCGAACAATACGCCCTGATAGGCGGCGTCAATGAAACTCAGGTTGGCGGGCCGAGTGATCAGGTGGATGGAAGCGACCACCTCGGGAAGCTGGGACTTGTCTTTCATCCGGGCAATTCGGTCCAGCGCGGGTTGTAGGGGTTTGAGGCCGGCCTTGTTGATCGCGTCCTCATCCATGCAGGAAGCGTAGTAATCGCCCACTTTCTGCTGCAACGACGTCCGGGCGGGAGAGGGCTTCGCTGCCTCTTCCAGTGTGTTGCGCACAGCGGCCACGTTCCAGATGGCCAGCGCGTTAAACGTGCCCCAGCCGCCCTGATCAGGCGGAATCGGATTGGCCTTGAGCCACTTACTGCAGGCGTACTGAAAAAAGTCCGTGCAGGGGTCGAGAGTTTTATCTATCTGCTCGATGCTGAAGTGCTCAACGGCCGGCATCGAACTGGAAGCCGAAGCCGGTGCCGTCTGAGCAAGCGACGCGACGCAGAGTGTGAGAAAAATTGCTGAAAGAAGACAAAGACGCATAAATCTACCTTCCTGAGCCAAGTGGCCTGTACATAGACGTGTGAGGAGTGAAATGGTAAGTCGAAGCCCCGGCTACGGATTTTCAGGGATCACACGGACTTTTTTCTTTCTGATCTGATCCGTGAAGATCTGCGTAAATCCGTGGCCAAGTTCTTTTGTGCCTGAGGTCTTGCCGGACGCGCCGAGCTGCCAGTTCCCGGGCGGATCCTGGGGACCACGGGAGCTTTGGGCTGCGCGAGTTGGATCAGCGATCGGTTGCCCACCCGGATGAAATCCAGTTCGCGTGCGGCCTGGAGGGCGTTGATCGCTTCCTTCACCCGGGAGCGCGGGACAAAATTGCCGAAGAATGATTCCACTTCCTGCTGGTCGGCGGCGATGACGCAATCCAGATATTTCGACAGCAAAGCCGAAAGCGCTTCACCCACCGACAGTCCAATGCCCTCGCGGACTGCATCCGGGGCCCAGCGGTAGAGCACGTCCCAGGACGCGCCTTCCTCCGGCTTGTAATCCACACGCGTGATGCGGAGCTTTGACCAGAGCTCGCCCAGAGCGTGGTCGAGAGCGACAAACGAGATGCTTCCGCCCAGGTCCTCGCGCATCTTCTGCTTCGAGATCGGTCCGGCCCGGCGAATCAACTCAAAGGCGTCGCAGGCCAGCGGAGAATATTCAGAACGCGGCTTGGGCTGCGGCGTCTGCCTGGGATTGCGTTCTCCCACCAGCGCGTAGAAATAAGGAAATATCGACCCGGCCACCAGGAAGGCGTTGTTCTCTTCGAACTGGTTGGCTTCGTAGGCGTCATGATTGCGCAGCAGGCGGACCATGATTTCGGTAGCTTCACTAGCCCGCGGATCCGCATAGGCATGCTGCTGCATGGGCAGATTTTTGTCCGAGCCCGTCCATGCGCCGATGAAGGTGGGAGCCAACAGCGGCTTCCGCATGGGATACATGAGGCAGAAGCCGACCGACTCGACGAAGCGGCGGGCCTGGTCGAGCGTGCGCAAAGGTGCGCCGTTCAGGTGCCACTTCTCGCGCCGGAGCTGATCGAGTTCTTGGTCAGTCATAAAGCAGCTCTTAGCTATTAGCTCTTAGCCTTTAGCTTGTTACCGAACCTTCAGGCCTCGGCTTAGTGGCGTGAGTGGATCGTGAGGACGACCCACTAAGAGCTAAAGGCTAAAAGCTAATAGCTGATTCTCAAATTCTCTTGAACGCCTTCTGAATGTCCTTCATCGAGTATCGCAGAACCACCGGCCTTCCGTGCGGGCAAGTCATGGGACAGTCGGTCTTGGACAATTCTGCCAGCAGCCATTCCATTTTATTTTGCTCGAGCGGCATGTTGACCTTGATGGCGGCATGGCAGGCGATGGAGGCGGCGATGCGCGCCCGGATCTTCTCCAGATTCAGGGCCTGTTCCTCGCGGGAAAACTGGTCGAGCAGTTCGTGCAGCATGTGTTCGACGGCATGAGCATCGACTCCCGCAGGCGCAATTTTTACCGCCACGCTGCGCGCGCCAAAGGGCTCGACTTCAAAGCCGTTCTTTGCCAGTTCGTCGGCGATGTCGGCGAAGACGGCTTGCTGCGCCGGTGTAAGCTCGATCACCAGCGGCAGCAGCAGGCGTTGGCTTTCGACTTTTTGCGCCGCCCGCTGTTTCAGGATCTTCTCGAACAGGACGCGCTCGTGGGCCACGTGCTGGTCGACGATCCACAGGCCTTCGGGATTCACCGCCAGAATAAAGGAGTCGCGAATCTGGCCCAGCGGTTTGAGCGAGGCCAGCGCCGGGGCCAGATCGCTGGGCACTTCTGCCTCGTCTGGAATGGGCGGAGCGCAAGTGTCGTTTTCAATCGAGCTGGCCATCGAGTCCGGCACCGGTTCGGGAGCGCGAACCAGGGACAGGGCAGCGTTGCCCTCTACCGAAATGCCTTCTCCGAATTGGAAGCGCTGGTTGATCGGCGGTGGAACCGGCGCCTGCAGACTGAAGGGCTGCGACACCGCCGGTGTGTGAAACGAAGGCCAGGCCGCGGCCTCTGGCGAAGAAACTCTTCCTCCGGTCAGCGACGGACTGGCACTGGGATGAGCGCTGATTTCCACCGCGAACTGGGGCACGGGGCGCGCTTTCATCAGCGCGGCGCGGATCGACTCGCGCACAAAATCGTGCATGACACTCTGCTGGCGAAAACGGACTTCGGTCTTCGAAGGATGCACATTGACGTCCACTTCGCCGGCCGGTAAGTCGAGAAACAGCAGCACCACCGGGAACACAGTGGGCGGCAGGATGTTGCGGTAGGCCTCGATGATAGCGTGCTGGACCAGGCGGTCGCGGATCAGGCGTCCGTTCACGAAAACATAGATTGAGTTGCGATTCAGTTTTTGAATTTCGGGCTTGGAGACGAAACCGTGGACGCGGAGTTCTCCGAAGTCCGGGGATTCTGCGACCTCTTCTTCGTCGACATCTTCGGATTGGTTTCCGATTTCCGGCTGTTCGCGGGCGGGGGCGCCCGCGCCACACGAGCTTTCTTCCTTGCGGCGCCAGGGTGGAGGTTGGGGCAGGCCGATGCGTTCGAGCGGTTGCACGGCGGCGATCGGGATCAGTTGGTCGAGAACTTCTTTGCCGAAGACCTGGTACACGCGTTCGCTATATCCCGCAACCGGCGGCGCTACCAGAATGGCGTTGGTGGCGGAGTGCAGTTCAAAATGCTTGTCGGGATGGGCCAGGGCGTAGTGGGTCACAAGCGACGCAATGTGAGAGAGTTCGGTAGACTCCGCCTTGAGAAATTTCTTTCGCGCCGGAATATTAAAGAAGAGGTCGCGCACGGCTATTGAGGTCCCTGGCGGCAGGCCCGCTTCTTCCACTTTGAAAATCTTGCCGCCGTTGATCTCGATGATCGTTCCCGAAACCTCGTCGTGCACACGCGTTTCCAACCGCAAACGAGAGACCGACGCGATCGAAGGCAACGCCTCTCCCCGGAAACCCAGCGTGGCTACGCTGAGCAAGTCTTCGGCGTTCTTGATCTTCGACGTGGCATGGCGCTCGAAGGCGAGCAGGGTGTCATCGCGCACCATGCCGCAGCCGTTGTCGGTGATCTGGATCAGCTTCTTGCCGCCGGCCTCAACCTGAATGCGGATGCGGGTTGCGCCGGCGTCGAGCGAATTTTCCAGCAGCTCCTTAGCCACCGAAGCCGGACGCTCCACCACTTCGCCGGCGGCGATCTTGTTGGCGACGTTTTCGGAAAGGACGTGGATTCTGCCCATGGGTGGTGCCCTTGCAGATGCGAAGCCAGTGTCGCAGATGACGGGCTGAGGAAGCAAAGCACGAAAAGGCGAGGGCCTGGTGCACGTTGTCATCCTGAGCGGAGTGGCGGCTCCGCGAAGCGAAGCCGCTACGCAGTCGAAGGACCCCTATAAGCGGCACGATCTCGCGGTGGAAGGGGTTGCGCTGCTCTGGCAACATTGTGAAGATGGTAGGGGTCCTTCGACTCCGCGGTTCGATTCGCAAGCGAATCGAACCGCTCCGCTCAGGATGACATAGCCGCATTCCTCGCGCCTTTACGGGCGGAACTCAACTGACAGCGTGGTCTCAACCGCAGCAGGCTCGCCGCGGGCGCGATACGGGCGGAAGCGCCACCAGCGCGCCGCGTCCATTGCGGCTGAGACCAGGGTATCGGGGCCGCTGACGGGATGAAGGTTCACCACCGTGCCGTCGGCCGAGATGATCGCGTCGAGCACGACTACACCCTGGACATTGGCCCGGCGCGCGGCTTCCGGGTAGACCGGATCGACTTTGCGAATTAGCAACCGCTCCATCACATCCTGCGGAACCTTGGCGGCGGGAGTTTGCGCACGCGCGTCTTTCTTTGCTGTGCTGGCTTCCAGTTGCTGCCAGCCGCGGTGCCACTGCCACGCTGCCCAGCCTCCAACCACCAGCAGCAAGGTCAACGTCAGCCGCAGCAGACGGTCCAGGGCGTGATTACGGGGCGCGACGGCCCTTCGGCGCGCAGGCAGTACTGGCGCGGCGGGCAGTTGCGTGGTCAGCTTTGCGGCAGCGGCGCTGGCGACCGGAGTGGGAGGAGAAACCGGCGAGCTGGGCTCTCGAATCGGAATGGGCTTGCTGTTTCCCGCCCAGCGCCGGATCATGGACCGCTGATCGCCCGACAGGCCCAGAAACTCGAAGCCACAACGCAGCTGGTTGTGATGCCGTACAACCGCTTTGGTCTGGAGCGCCTGGGTAGCATTGGGCAACTGGAACTCGACTGCCACCCACTCTCCCAGCTGCAGTTCTGCCGCCAGTACGGCGGCCACGCCGCCTTCTCCGAGATCGAGCGAACGTCCGGGAATGCTGGCGGGAGCTCCCGAACGCAACACCGTAATATCAACCGGAATGGCCACCGAATAGCGGGGAATGCGGCGGCGAACTCCGCTGAAGCCCGATGAAGGGTGTCCGGAAGCGGTCATGTTTGGCTCGATCTGCTCTGCCTCGACTGCTCTAACCGGAAACGACGGGGGTTCCGTAGCGCCGGCGTCCCGCCGGCTGGCGGGTGGGCGTCTCGCCCACCCCATCGGGCCGGCGGGACGCCGGCGCTACGCAGAGGCACAACCCACGTAGGCTCGCTTTGAATCTGGGACGCAGGCTGGAGGCGGGCGTCCGCGTCCCCATTTAGTCCCAGAAAGTTATAGCCCGGAGCCAGGCTCCGGGCCAGATCGATTCCTCGCCTGCCGTCTTCGACAGGTCTCTTGCCAACGACTTGGCTACGGCCAGCGCTTGGCGGTGTCTTCCCACCCGGCGGCGCGGGCGGCTTGGGGAGCGGTATTGACCGTCGGCTGCGGAATTCGGATAGGCGTCTGGGCTGCTGTCGCGGCCAAAGTCGGCTTGTTGTCATTACCGGCTTCCTTGTCTTCCGACAGAAGCGGCGCGGCTACGCGCAACGCTTCTACCTCTTTTTCCAGCCTCGACAACTCAAGCTCTTTCTGCCTCAGAACCTCATAAACGTTCTTCATCGCGTCAGCACCTGGAGATATATCGAAATTTGGACAATTAAGTCGAACTTTATCAGTTGTTTCGGTTTTGTCAAGAGGAACACATCAGGGACGAACCTGCCATGCCTCGAAGTTTCTATTCCCATCCAGACCTCAAACTTAACAGTATTTGTACGCCCTGTGGTGTGGGGGAAGTCGGTGCAGGGCTCGGTTTGCTGTCACAGGATCCCAACTTTGGAAGCGAATTCACAATCGAAAATATGGAAATCCGCATACCCCGAACCTGGCGACTGGCGCGCAAAGAGCGCGGCTGGGCCAGGCGGAATCACGAATCAATATGGACATCAGGGCTTCCACCGATTTTACATTTGTTCGCCTTAACCTTTCCCTGCTAACGACGTCTAAGGCAGCAGAACGCAGTTGCGTGCCCGCCTCAATTGAGTGGTGGCTTAGGGGTGGCTAAATCGATTGAGTAATTTTCGCGGCCGGGTGGAATGGAACCTGGCTCGGATCATTTCGCGGAAGATGGAACTAAGGGCCGGGCGCTGTCGTATCAGAAGTCAAGTAGTGGTGTGGTTGGGGGCGGGCGCCGCAACAGAATGCGGAGGGGCCGGCCGGTATTCGGCTCCGGAAGGTGGGTCATGGACATCGGGCGCAGTGGCAATGGCGCGGGAAACAGAAATCTTCCCGGCAGTTCAGATCCTCACGTGCAGGAAGTGGTGAAGGCGGCGCACGAGGAGCTGCGCCAGCTCATGCGCCAGCGGGCCGATGTGATGAAACGCATCGGAACGGTGAAGCAGACCATTGTCGGACTGGCCAACCTGTTCGGCGATGAAGTGCTCAGCGACGAACTGCTGGAACTGGTGGACCGGAAGAGCGGCGGCCGCCAGCCGGGGTTCACCAAGGCTTGCCGCATGGTGCTGATGGAAGCGGCACGTCCACTGGGGGCGCGCGAGGTCTGCGAACACATTCAGCAAAGAATTCCGCCGGTGCTACTCCGCCACAAGGATCCGCTGGCGTCGGTCACCACGGTGCTCAACCGGCTGGTGGAATATGGCGAAGCTAGAACGGTAGTGCGGGAGAACGGCCGCCGGGCATGGCAGTGGGTCGCCGATCCCGCCGACAGTGGGTTTGCTCCAAGTCGCGGCAGCCAACCGGTTTCCAACCTGTAAGAGGTTCATTATGTGCAGCGGGCACTCCTGCCCGCTACGGGCCGTAGGCAACCCAGGACCGAAATAACCTGTAGAAATTCTTGCTGGATACAGCAAGCCGCAGCGGCTGAAGCCGGGCTGCGTTTGGATTCTTTCGGCACGACTGAAGTCGTGCCCTTCCCGCCCCCCACCCTTCCCAGACCGATGTGATTGTTGGTTACGACAAACCCCAGCCGAGCTGCGCTCGGCCAGGGCGGGTCAGGGGACCCGCCCCCTACGTGTCCGGTTACCCGGGCAGCAGCATGCCTTTTTCCAGATGACGCGTCACGTGCGCGTAGGAAGCGGCGTGAGGATCGTGGGTTACCATCACGATGGTCTTGTGAAAATCTTCGTTCAGACGTTTCAGGATCTCCAGCACTTCAGTGGCAGAGTGGCTATCCAGATCGCCAGTAGGTTCGTCGGCCAGCAGCAAGGTAGGATCACTCACGATGGCGCGGGCAATGGCGACGCGCTGTTCCTGTCCGCCGGAGAGCTGCTTGGGTAGATGGCCGACGCGTTCTTCGAGGCCCACCAGTTTCAGCGCGGTCATCACGTGGTCGCGCCGCTGTTGCGCCGAGAGCTTGGTCAGCAGCAGAGGCAGCTCGACATTCTCGAATGCGGTGAGCACGGGGATCAGATTGAACGTCTGAAACACGTACCCGATATGCTCGTTCCGCCAGTGTGCCGATTGCGAATCACTGAAGCGGAAAATGTTCTCGCCCAGAACCAGCAGTTCGCCTGCGGTGGGCCGGTCGATGGCGGCGATCATATTCAGCAGCGTCGTCTTGCCTGAACCGGACGGTCCCATCAGGGCCATAAACTCGCCCCCGCCGATTTCGATCGAAACATCGTCCAGCGCCTTGACCTCGAAGGCGTCGCGCTTGAAAACCTTGCTGACGTTGCGGGCCTGCACCACCTTGGTCTGGGTGGCGGTATGCGGAATGGTTGTCGCTGCGCTCATGATTGTCCCTTGATCTTGATTTTTTCGCCGTCTCTCAAATCTGCGGGCCCGGTGGTGATCACGTCTTCGCCGCCGTTGAGCCCTTGCACCAGCACGCCGCCGCTGCGTTGCGACAGAATTTTCACCTCTCTCGCCGTGGCCTTGCCGTCGAACGAGAGAAAAACGATTTTCTTGCCATCGCGATCACGTACCGCGCTGGTTGGCACAAAGACGCCCTGTGGCTGCGAGCTTACTTGCTTGCCTTCGTCCGCCAGGAATTTGACGGTAGCGTTCATGTCCGGCCGCAGGTAGGAGTCCGGGGCAAGAATCTGCACTTTCACCTGCACTGTGGCTTTGGCCCGGTTGGCTTGGGGCGACATTTCAGCGATCACACCGTCATACTTCCGGTCGGGAAAGGCATCGGTTGTGACCACACCTTTTTGCTTGGGGTTGAGCCGGGCAAAATCATCCTGCGCGATATCGAGTTCCACCTGGAGATCATTCAGATCGGCCAGGGAGACGACCAGGCCCTGCGGACCGCCTTCGGCTGTGCTGGCGAATCCCGAGGTCACGAGTTCGCCCTTTTCTGCCGCCCGCTCGAGAATGGTTCCCGTCACCGGAGCGCGAATCACGGTGGCGTCGAGCAGCGATTTCGCGTAGTTCGCTTGTCCCTGGGCCTGCTGCAGGGCGCCGCGGGCGCGCGCAATTTCTTCCTTCCGCGGACCGATCTTGGCCAGCTGGAAACCCTTTTCCAGCGAATTCGCCCGCTGCTGGTCGGCTTCGAACTTCGCGGTGGCGTCATCGAGCGCTTGTTTCGAGAGCACGCCTTCGGTGACGAGTCCGCGGGTGCGATCGAGTGTGATCTTGTCGTTGGCCAGTGTGGCCCGGGCTTCATCAAGATTGTGCTGCGCCTGCTGAATTTCCTCGGGACGAGATCCGTTCTGCAGTTCTTCGAGATAAGCCTGGGCATTCTGCGCCGCGCCATTGGCCTGTTCAAACTGGGCGCGGAATTCGTCATCTTCCAGGCGCACCAGCACCTGGCCTTCTTTGACTTTGTCGCCTTTTTCCACGCCGATCCATTTCACCCGGCCGGTCACTTTGGAGTTCAGGTTGATCTTGTGGTGGGCCACGATGTAGCCGCTGGCCGAAAGCACGACGCCGCCCACGTCACTGCTTTGCGCGGACGCCCGCACGGTTTCTACCTCCGGCGCATCGTGCGATAGCAGGCGATAGGAGATCGCAACAATTCCGAGTAGCACCAGCACCGCTATTCCGATAAGGATGTAGCGCTGGGCCCAGACTGGAGGCTCGCCCTCGCCGCCGGTGCGCGCCGTGCGATCAATGCGCAGGCTGCTTAGGTCTTCGTGTTTTGCGTCAATCGGCATGTTGATTACAGATGTTGCCCAACCTGTTGCTGATGCAAATTCCTTCGGCGTTACCTTAATCCCTCAGCGCGCTCAATATGTCACGTCGCGAAGCGTGCCACGCGGGCGCGAACCCACCGACTACGCCCATGATCAGAGCGAAAATCACTGCCGCCATGACCACCGCCGGCGTCATCTGCAGGCTGAACACAACCTCGCTGAACGTTACCTGATTTTGTGTCCCCGTAGTCATGCCGTTGAACGGCAACATAAGAATGATGCCCAGGGTCGCGCCCAGCAGCGACAACAGCAGCGACTCCAGCATGAACGATGTCAGAATGCTGGGCCGCGAAAACCCGATCACCCGCAGGGTGGCAATCTCGCGCCCGCGATACGCCACCGCAGCGTACATGGTGTTGGCGGCGGCGAAGCAGGAGCCCACAGCCATAATGAAAGCGACGATCCAGCCCACAACTTTGATCGGACCCCCCGACTTGGTTTGCGACGCGTAGTAGTCGGGTTCGAGCAGGCCGTTCAGTTCCAGACGCTGATCGTCGTTGCCGCGGTTTTTCAATGCCTGCGCCGCTACCGGATCAGTCGCCCGCACCAGCACCGAGGAGTACACCGAGCGTTCGAAGTCGGTGACCAACTGATTGATGTCGCCCCAGATTTCGGAATCGTGAGCCGTGCCGCTGGCGTCGAAGATGCCGACAATGGGCCAGTCGCCTTTTCCGATATGCACCGAGTCGCCAATGTTGGCGTGCTCGAATCGCTTGTTGATCGAACTGCTGACCACGACCTCCCGCTGTCCGGGCGTGAACCATCTTCCCTGAGTGATCTTGATCTGAGGCCGCATCTCGATTCCGAGGGGGGTGAGGAAGCGAGTGGTAACGTTGGTCTCTCCCGTTCCACCTTTACGGGGGAGTACCACGACCAGGATGTCCTCGCCTGAAACCAACGGCTCGCCTTTGGCGTTCCTGGCGACGCCCGGCAGTTCTTTCAAAACCTGCATGGCATCTCGTGAAACCCCGCCCGCCGCCAGCTCCGAGTCCGACCCCTTGCGCAGCATCAAAACATTGAGCGGGTCGCCTGTGGTGGCGAAAGCCTTTCCCAGACCGGCCAGCAGCGCCATGATGAACACAGCGGTGGCAACCGTGAGCGCGATTCCGAGAGCGGTCATGACGGTCAGACTCTTGCGCAGTCGCAGGTTACGCACGTTGTAGCTAAGAGGGATTGCCATTTAATTTCCTTAGAGCCGACCGCCTGGTTTTACTTCGTGTACCTTCCTGCCCTTAGTGGTTAAAACCTTATTGCGGTTCATCCGATGTGCCGCAAGCCGTCCACGATATTGACCCGGGCAGCGTTATAGGAAGGTATGAAGGAACTCACGAATCCCACCACCGCCGCAATCAGCAGCGCCACCAGGATGGTGACAGGAGTGACCTTCATGCCAGTGAACATTCCACCCTGGCTCGCCATGGCGCCGATCACCAGGGCACATAACAGTGAGCCGACTAGCCCTCCGATCAGGGACAGCGAAACCGCCTCGCCGACAAACAGTCCGAGGATGCTGTTGCGGGTGAAGCCCAACGTCTTCAACACCGCAACTTCCCGCGTTCGCTCACGAATCGACATAGCCATGGTGTTGGCCGATACCAGCAGTATGGTAAAGACCACCGCCAGGCAGATGCTCATGATGAAGGCTTTGATGTTTCCCAGCATCCCGATGAAGCCCAGCTGGAAGGCGTGTTCGGTTTCGGTCTTGGTGGGACGATCGGCGTTGCGAAAGGTCTCGTCAATGGCTTGCGCCACTTTGGTCACGGATTCGGGCGAATCGGCCAGGACAGCGTAAAACCCTTCCTGCCCTTTGAGCTTGGGGAAGCCTTCGTCAATATAGTCTTTGTTGAAATATATGGATTGTGTGGGATCCGGCGGGGTGAAGATTCCGCGGATAGTCAGTTCCAGATTTACCGGGAAAATCTTGCCCGTAATGTTCAGGCGGTCGCCGACCTTCCAGCCAAACTTGTTGGCGAGGCCCACATCCACGATGGCGCCGGCCCGATCATGTTGCCAGGCTTCGAGCTGGTCGGCCGGGATCTTGAATTCGGGATACACCTTCATGATCTCTTGCGGATCGGTGCCGAACTGGGCGAAGAAATTATTGGGCTTGTCGTCCTTGTACTGCCCGCCAAACCATTGCTGGTTCACCACTTCCTTGACGCCGGGGATCGCCTGGATCTTCTGTTTGTAGTAGCTGGGTAAATTGAAGACCAGCGACACCTTGTGGCGAACGATCAGGCGCTGCGCCGATTGTTCGCTGGGCTTGTTGTCATAAAAACTGCGCCAGATGGTGATCAGAAACGTGAGCAGCAACAGCGAGCCGCCAATGCTGAGCACGGTCAGAATGCTGCGGCGCTTGTTGCGGAAGGCGTTCTTCGTGACAAAACGGGTCAAGGTCATACTCGTGAACTCCAGGAGAGGACAGGCGCGGATCAACCGTCACACAAGCCTCATCAGGATAGACGAAAAAGTCAGGCCTCGGCAACCAGCCCCAGCCAAAAATCGCAAACCCAGTCTCCTTATGTAAATACAACGTTCTAGGAGTCTGGAAAGTTACGGGGCGAAGCCAGAAAAAGTTCCACAGGTGCGGTCGTAGGTCGTCAGTCTGGAGCCGTGTTGCCCCGGGGACTACCTCTTTAGCGCCTCAATATCGCGAAAGCGTTCCAAGGAAGGGCTGGGTCCCAAGTCTTCAATTTCGTATACCTGGCGCACTTCGATCTCGGCTGGCGCTTCCTCGCCCACGGGATTAGGGAAGCGCTTGGTCCACTCCAGCGCCTCCTCCCTCGATTTCACCTGGATGAGGGTGTAGCCGGCGATGAGTTCCTTGGTCTCGGCGAATGGCCCATCGATCACGGTGCGCTTTTGCCCCGAGTACCGGATGCGCCAGCCCTTTGACGTGGGTTGCAATCCGTTAGCGTCGAGAAGTACCCCTGCTTTTGCCAGTTCCTCGTGGTATGTCGTCATGGCGGCAAACATCTTTTCCTCACCCACGTTGCCCGCCTCGGTGTCTTTGGTGGCCTTAACCACAATCATGAATCGCACGTTTATGCCTCCTTCTACTTGTACGTCGAACGAGAGAGTGCAAAATCGACAGACTGACTATTTTATTTCGTGTGGCGACCACATTGGTGCTCCTCAAAATAGTGCTGCTTCGGGAACTGGCTCTGGCTTTCCCGGTTGCCTGGGTGGACCGAATGCACTAGCATGTCGCACGGTTCCCGCACCCCCAGGACGTGGTGAAGGAGGAGTATGGGCGAGACGGTAGCGCATCTCACGCACAAGTCACTCACCGGGATCGACATCACAATTATTGCTGTTTACTTTGTAGTGATCTTCGCTATCGGCTTTTATTTTGCCCGTAAGGAACGCACCTCGACCGATTACTTCCTGGCCAGCCGCGATGTGGGCTGGTTCGCGATCGGGGCGTCACTTTTCGTCTCAAATATCTCGACCGAACATTTCATCGGGCTGGCCGGCTCCGGCGCCAGTTCGGGGCTCGCGGTCGGATCCTTTGAATGGCTGGCCTGTCTCATCCTCCTGGTCCTGGGCTGGGTATTTGTTCCGTTCTATCTGCGTTCCAACGTCTTCACCATGCCGGAGTTTCTGGAGCGCCGCTTCAGCCGGTCCTGCGCGGTGTACCTCGCCGGAATTTCGATTCTTGCCTACGTCTTTACCAAGATTTCAGTCCACCTCTACGCGGCGGCGATCGTACTGGAGCGCGTCGTCGGATGGAGTCCTCTGACGGCGGCCGTCATCCTGGTCATCGCCACCGGTATTTACACCATTGCCGGCGGACTGGCCGCGGTCATTTATACCGACCTGGTGCAAACCCTGATCCTGATCTTCGGCGCGGTCATCCTGACTGTGATCGGAATGCATGAGGTGGGCGGATTCGCAGGCTTGCGCGCCGCCCTGCCCGCCAGCTACTTCCACATGGTCAAGCCCGTGAGCGATCCGGACTTCCCCTGGACGGGCATTTTCTTCGGCGCGCCCATTCTCGGTGTCTGGTATTGGTGCACCGACCAGGTGATTGTGCAGCGCGTGCTTTCGGCGAAAGACGAAGGACACGCCAAAGCCGCCACCATCTTCGCCGGCTTTCTCAAAATCCTGCCGGTGTTCATGCTGGTGCTGCCCGGCCTGATCGCCGTCGCTCTCTACCGCGACCTGTTCAAGTTCGGGCCGCACGGCGAAGTGCTGAACGGTGACATTGCCTATCCCACGATGATCATCAATCTTCTTCCGACTGGCCTGGTGGGCGTGATGATCGCAGCCCTGCTGGCAGCGCTGATGGGCGCGATGAGTTCGGTGTTCAACTCAGCTTCAACCCTGGTCACACTCGACTTCTATAAGAAGATCAAGCCGGATGCGACCGAGCGCCAATTGGTCGGCTTCGGCCGGGTGATGACTGGAGTGATGGTGGTGCTCGGGCTCGCCTGGGTGCCGTTCATCCACCTGATCAGCAGCCAGCTCTACATTTATCTGCAGAGCGTACAGGGATATATCAGCCCGCCCATCGCGGCTTGCTTTGTTCTGGGAATCCTGTGGCCACGGCTGAACGCACAGGGCGCGATCAGTTCGCTTCTGACCGGCTTCGTGATGGGCGCGGCCCGCTTCGTCATCGAGCTCATGGACCGGGCGGCCGGTGGCCACGCCTTCGACAACGCGTTTCTTCGCACACTCGTGGACATGAATTTTCTGCACTACTCGATCCTGATGTTCGTGATCTGCTGCGCCGTCCTGATCGGAGTAAGCCTGGCGACGCCCGCCCCGGAACGCAAACAGCTGGCCGGCCTGACCTTTGCCACGGTGGACGACAAGATGGACGTCACGCCGGTGCGGGTCCTCGACCATAAACCCGCGGCGGAGACGGCGGCCGAGCATCGGCTCAACGTGATATTCAGCCTGGCGTTGATCGCTACCGTGATCGGACTATGGTTCCACTTCCGGTAGGCAACCGTTTCGGGACCCAGAGATGGCGCGCATCCGCAGCCTGAAAGCCAACGTGACCCGCGAAGAAGCCATGCAGCAATTTTCTTCCGGCATGTTCGACTTCCTGCGCGAGACTACCTTCGGCCCGCTGCGCTCGGTGGCCGACTTCTACATTCCATTCCGGCTCTTCCAGATTGAAATCCTCAACGGCGGTAAACGGGATCATCGGATATTCGGACTGGACGCGGTGAACGGGTCGCTGGATCTGTATCACTTCGAGCAGCTGCCGGGCGAGCGTGAGCTGATTTATCTCGAGACACGAAACTGCTCCGAGGCGCTGCTGGGTGAAGCCGAAGCGAACCAGATTGTCATTGCCAAAGTGCAGCGGCTGCTCTTCAGCACTGGGTTTTTCCGGATACGCAATTTGCAAATCACGGCTGAGCCGGTGGCAGGCGAGATATATGTTCCCTATTGGGTGGGGTTTCGAGGTCGCGGGCTGCGGGCGCGGCTGGCTGTGATTGATGCTGTGAGGCGCAAGCCCGAAGGCGCCCGGGTGCGTCAGCTATTGCGGACCTGGCTGACCTCGATCCGCGCCGCCTAATTGTCCTAGTGTCACCCTGAGCGGAGCGGCGGCTTCGCGTAGCGAAGTCGCGGCGAAGTCGAAGGACCCCTATAAGCTTTTCAGTCGTCAGCGCAGTGATCAGCACAATCCCGTCAAGCTCATAGGGGTCCTTCGACTCCGCCACTCCATTCGCAAGCGAATCGACCGGCTCCGCTCAGGATGACACCAATTCCCGCGGTGGAATTTTCTCCGACCTCATCGTAATATCTCAGCCTTATTGTTTGGAAAGGACCCCGCAACATGATGCTAGGCATGTCCCTCTCGACGTTTACCACGGTGCACGTAATCATCAGCCTGGTGGGTATCGGATCTGGATTGATTGTGATATTCGGAATGCTCTCGGCCAAGCAGCTCAATGGCTGGACCGCGCTGTTTCTCTTGACCACAATATTGACCAGCGTGACTGGCTTCGGTTTTCCCTTTACCCACATTACGCCGGGCCACAAGGTTGGAGTGATCTCGCTGGTCGTACTGGCGATTACGCTTCTTGCACGCTATGGCTTCCACATGGTTGGGAAGTGGTGCTGGATTTATGTGGTAACGGCCATTATCGCCGAGTATCTCAATGTTTTTGTGCTGGTGGTGCAGGCCTTCGAGAAGGTGCCGGCGCTGACAGCGCTCGCGCCTACGCAGTCGGAGCCGCCATTTCTGGTTGCTCAGTTGGTCGTGATGGCGCTGTTTATCGTGCTCACTATTCTTGCCGTGAAGAAGTTCCACCCCGACGCCAGCCGTTAATCATCCATCAGCCGTCACCCGCGCTTCCGGTCGGCGGAAGTGTCTCGCGACGAGGATGTCAACGGCGGCTTCCGCTCGCGCTGATTCTTAAGAATGTTCACAGCCAGGAGCAGGGTTCCGGGCCCCAGTTCCTGGAGAAGTAACCAGCGGCCCGTCACCTCGGTAACCTCCCTTTGCGCCTCTTCCGGCAACTATCCTCCCGGGTGGGGGTTTCAGAAACGCATGACCAACAAAATCACCAACTCGCTCTTAGTCCTGGCAGTGGGAGGCCTGATGTTTGCCGGCTCTGCTGCTGCTCAAACCTCAACCTCAGGCGCCGGACCTGGCGTCGTCGATCCCGGTCATCCACGCGTGAATGAAGTGAACCAGCGCGAAGAGAACCAGCAGAAGCGCATTGCCAACGGAATCAACAGCGGCTCGTTGAATGCGCATGAGACTGCAAATCTGGAGAGACGCGAAGCCAGCGTGCAGAAGCAGGAACAGGCGGACATGGCGAAGCACAACGGTCATTTGACCAAGGCGGAGCAGAACCAGCTGAATCACCGCCAGAATCGCATCAGCCGCAGCATTTACAAAGACAAGCACAACAACAAGTAGGGTTCGTTAATAACGGCGAGGAGAGGGCATGGCCGCAGGTTGCTGCGGCCATGCCCTCCGCCGTCTTATGTCCGGATACTCTGATTGCTAGTCCGGCGACTGATCAGCTTCGATGGCATCGGCCGGGTCAGCCTCGGATGGTCAGAACGGGATACTTCGCCCCGGCAATGATGCGATGGGCGAGGGCCCACGGAATATGGGTAGTGGCTCGCTCCCAATCCCCGCCGCCGCGAACTCCCATGACGATTGCGCTGGCTCTGACGCGGTTTGCGAAACGCGGGATGGCCACTACGGGGTGGCCGAACTCCACGTGAATCTGGCTGATGCGCTTGCGCAGATCTGCGTCGGCCGCTGCTTCGATCTTCTCTTGCGTCTCTTTTCTGATTCGGATTCGTTCGGTGCGCGATCGGATGCCGGGATCAATCGCGCGGATCACGGACACGGTGCACTTGAACTTCCTGGCGAATCTCGAAAGGAGCGGAAGTGCCGCGAGTGAATGTGGTTCAAGATCAGTGGCAAACAGCAACCGCGTCAGAGGTCGATAGCTGGCCCGCGCCTTCGGGCCGAGAACGAAAACAGGACAAGCAGACTTGCGGAAAATTTCTTCTGCCACCGAGCCCAGCGCGAGCCGAGCGGCGCGAAGACGGGCTGAAGTGCTCAGTACGATCAAATCGGTTTCGTTAGCCGCAATGAATTGCGCGATGGCCGGGGCCGCTTCACCTTCAGTCAGGGTCCCACGGCTCGAGAATCCGCCTTCCTGCAGCCAGCGTGCCATCGATTCCTGAGCCACAGCCCAGACCTGCTCCTTCTTCAGTTCCCGCAGGTCCTTCGGGCCAAAGCTGTATTCCAGGGGATCTATCGCATACACCGCAGTGACTCGGGTTCTCGGAACCTTGGCCAGGCTCTCCGCAAACTGCATGGCCGAAGTGGAGGCGGGATAGAAGTCAGTGGGAACCGCAATCTGGTAGAGCGGTCTGCTGGCTCGCTTGCTGCTTTTCTTCATAGGCCTCTCCTGCGCGCGCGCTCGCCAACCATTTTTGGGAAATATGTTCGCTTACTCTAGGACATTGCACTGTGACTTCAATCACAGCTCTTTGTGACATGATGAGAACCGCCAACGATTTCACCCGCGACAGTTTATGGCAATTCCCGGTTTTGTTCCCTACCCACTGAATGTTCACCCATTTTCCAAGTACCTTCGTAACTCCCATCCCCGATTCACCCGCGATATCCTAGTCGCACCTTTCCCCCAAAGGACGAAGTCTGGCGTCTTTCCATAAGACTGCCTGTCGGCAGTTTTTTCGGGGCTCAGGGAGCAATGGCAAACAAGATTGGGCGTTTCGAAATACTCAGCGAGATCACGCATTCCGAGATTGGCGCGGTCTATAAGGCCGCCGATCCGGAGAGCGGGCAGACCATTGCCCTGAAGACCATCAAGCTGCAAATGCTGGACGAACAGGCCGACGTGCTGGTCGAACACATTCTGCGGGAAGCCGCCGGCACCAAGCCGCTCAGCAGCCACAATATTGCACAGCTTTTCGGCGTGGAAGTAATTGAAGATCAGTGCTGCGCCGCCGAGGAATACGTGCAAGGCAACAGCATAGCCACGATGCTGGCCCGCAATGAAGGGTTTTCCATCTGGGATCTGCAGGACATTGTGCGCCAGACTTGTCAGGGTCTCGACCATGCGCACTCGCACAATGTCGTGCACTACAGTCTCGAGCCGGCCAAGATCATGGTCACCTGGGACGGCACGGTGAAAGTCTTGAGCTTCGGAGTTTCCTGCATGGGTGCCTTCACCTGCCAGGCTTCAGGCAGGGCGCCGGACGTTCTGCACTACGTTTCGCCGGAACAGTTGCGCGGCGATCCGGTGGACGGACGCTCCAATATTTTTAGTTTGGGTGCAATCCTGTACGAGATGGCGACCGAGGCCAAGGCTTTCGCCGGAGACGATGCAGACCAGGTGCGGCAGCAGATTGTCGAAGCAACGCCGCCAGCGCCGATCGAGGTCAACCGCAAGATTCATCCCGTCCTGAGCGAAGTCATCATGAAGGCCCTGTCCAAGGCGCCGGAAGATCGCTATCAGAGTGGACAGGAACTGGTCAACGATTTGGAGCGCTGCAAGGAAAGTACAACCAAGGCCGAAGCCAAGAAAGCAACGCAGCCGGCTCAGGGACTAAACGCGCCGCAGGCGCCTAAGGCCGCGGCTGCCGCCAGCGCACAAAGTATTGCGCGGCCGGCGTTGTCGGAGCGTGCCCCCGGCAACTCCGAATCTTCCGCGAGTTCCCAGGCTAGCGCACCGGCAAGAGCCGCCGCCGCGGCTGCGGGATGGGAGAGTGCGAGCGCAGTTTCCACGGTGCAGCCGGCCAAGGCGCCGAAAGCCACCGAAGCTCCGGCGAAAGCGTCGGCTCAGACTACTTTTCAGGAGCGAGCCAGCGCCGTGGCCGATGTTGAGCCAGCGACGGAAGCGCCGGCGTTCCGGGTGGATCCATCCATGGTGGAAGGCACGAAAGATGCCGTCAAGGGGCGGAGCTTTTCCGAAATGACGGACATGCCGCCGCTGAAAGAAAGTTACACGCCGCCTCCGCCTCCGCCGCCGCAGGGCGAGCCCGAATTCGATGCGGAGCCGCCTGCTTCGCTAAGCACACTGCACCGCGACCAACCCGAAAAGCCCAAAGTGCAGCCGCGGGAAGTGGCGCGCAAGGCAGTGACCGAGATCAAGAAGACCCCGCCGAAACTTTTCTTGTATTCGATCGCAGGCGCGGTAGGAATCATATTGCTGGTTGTGGGCTTCATCGCCTACCGCATCCACTCCGAAAACTCGGCGGACGAAACTACGGCGGAGCCACCGGCTGCGGTGGCGGCTCCGGCCGAAACCAATCCGAAGCCGGCTTGGAATCCGGCTCAACCCCCGGTCCAGGCTCCAGTGCATGCCCAGCCGGAACAGATCTCTGCAGGCCGGGAAGCGCCGCCGGTTTTTGTGACTCCGAAGTACAACAAGAACAGCAAGAAGAAAGGCAAAGTCCAGGCTTTCGCCCCATCCGTGATTCCTGGGCAGATGACCATCAACTCAACTCCGGAAGGGGCCGAGGTTCACATTGATGGAAGGACCGATCCCAGCTGGGTTACGCCTTTCAACCTGCCCGGCCTGGCCCCGGGGCAGCACAGCGTGACTGTCTCCCGGGCCGGATACTCGTCTGAGACGCGCACCATAGAAGTGGCTTCGGGCAGCAAATCGTTCCTGGTGATCCAGCTGGCGCAGCTTAGCGCTGCCGCCGCAATTACCAGCCAACCTGCCGGCGCCCAGATTTTCCTCGACGGCAAAGATACCGGGAAAGTAACTCCCGCGCAGATCAACGTGGACAAGCCTGGGGCACATACCTTTCTGGTCAAGAAACAGGGCTATCTGGACGAAACCTCCAGCGCGAGCCTGCAAGCCGGCCAGATCTTCCATTTCGCGCCCGCGCTCAAAGCTCTGGGCTCCGCCGATGACATCAAGCTGGGCGGGAAATTCAAGAAACTCTTTGGCGGCGGGGATACGGCGGGCATGGGCGCGGTGAACATCAAGACTCAGCCCAAGGGTGCGCAGGTAGCGGTCAACAACCGCATTCTCGACAAGTTCTCACCTGTCGACTTCTTCCTGAATCCTGGTACCTACGTGATTGACATCACAATGTCAGGATATAAGCCGGTGCATCGCGTGGTCGAAGTGCAAAAGGGCGGCAAGGTTGCAGTGGAAGAGAGCCTGGAGCGGGAATAAGTGGGAGCAATTAGCAATTGGCACCTGGCAACTAGCTGAAGCCCCGTCAATCCAAGGGCTGATTTGAAGAGTTGATGATCAGGAATTGTCTGTCAGGAAAAGAAGGCCGCCATATTCGTGGCGGCCATTTTTTTTGTGGCTCCTTCGCCAATTGCTATTTGCTAACAGCTGCCTCTACCAGCCTCGCCCGCCGCGATAGTTGGCTTCGTAGCCCGCGGAGTATCCGTTGCTGTATTCAGCCTTGTAGTAATTCTTGTCGCCGAACGAACTGTTGTAACCGTGGGTGCGGTTTCCATACTCGTTGCGTGGATTGGGATTGAAGCGCTTGTTTTGAGAAATATCCTTGCGCGCCATGTAGCTGCCATCCTGATAACCGAAACCATAGGCTGCGTTCTGCCTGTTGCCACCGCGGCCATATACGGAACCAGGATAACCATACCCGCCGCTGGGGTAGCCGCCACTGGGGTAGCCCCCGCCGGGATATCCATAGATACCGCCGCCGGGATAGCTCTGAGGATAGCGATTGTAGATCTGGCCTCCACGATAGTAGCCATCATCGCGGCGATGCTCACGTTCCCATCTTTCACGTTCACGTCGCTCGCGGTCGCGATTCCAATCGCGATTGCGATCCTGCCAGTGGTCGCGGTCCCGGTCGTGATCACGATTCTGCCACTCGTGGCGGTCTCGATCGTGGTCCCGGTCGCGGTCAGCCTGACGGTCCCAGTGGTCGTTCTTGTGTTTGTCGTCATCGTGATCTCGGGCCAAGGGCGAGACCGCTGCACATCAAGGTCATCGCGACTGCCAGTGCCGCTATCTTCATACTTCGCATAATCTCCTCCTACCCGGCTCCATCGTTCGCAGGGCTTGATTGCAATCACGCCTGCCCTCGAGTTCGACACCTGGGACCGGTTTGCTAAGACTTCGGATGCCAACGAAAATAAAATTGGCTGTACCGCGGAGCATATTTATTTGAAGCTTAAGCGAACCTTAAATCTAAGCGCAGCAAGCACTTGGGAGTGATAGACTGATCACGTTTCAGGGGCCAAAGAAGGCGAAGGAGAAGCGATATTTATGCCAATCGAGCGGGTGGGAGTGATCGGCGCCGGGAACCATGGGCAACGGCATTGCCCACGTATTTGCGCGCAGTGGATATCGCGTGACGCTGTGCGACGTAGAGCAGCGATTTCTGGATCGCGGCCTCGAGACGATTGGCAAAAACCTCGATCGCGAGCTGGCCAAAGGCAAAATCACCGCGGGAGACAAAGCCGCCGCTCTGAAACGGATCGAGCCCGTGCTCAAGCGCGGCGATCTCGTGAGCTGTGATTTCGTGATTGAAGCGGCCACCGAGAAATTTGAAATCAAGGCAGAAATCTTTCGCGACCTCGATCAGATTTGCCGTCCTGAAGTGATTCTGGCGTCGAATACGTCTTCGATTTCGATTACGCGCCTGGCCGCGGTGACGCGGCGTCCGGCGAAAATTATTGGCATGCATTTCTTCAATCCCGTGCCGGTCATGAAGCTGGCGGAAGTGATTCGCGGGCTGGCCACCTCGCAGGAAACTTTCGCCACGGTGCGCGACCTGGCATTGCAACTCGACAAGACTCCCATCGAAGTAAACGACGCGCCCGGCTTTGTTTCGAACCGCGTGTTGATGCCGCTTCTCAATGAAGCCATGTATGCGGTGATGGAAGGCGTGGCCACCGCCGAAGCGGTGGACGAAGTATTCAAGCTGGGTATGGCGCATCCCATGGGCCCGCTGACGCTCGCGGATTTCATCGGACTCGATGTCTGCCTCGACATCATGCGCGTGCTGCAGGACGGCCTGGGCGATCCCAAGTACCGGCCGTGCCCGCTGCTGATCAAGATGGTGGACGCCGGCTGGCTAGGGAAAAAGAGCGGTCGAGGCTTCTACAAGTATTAAAAGGTCGAGGCTTCTACAAGTATTAAAAGAATGTGTGGCGCGGGCGCCCTCGCCCGCGTGACTCCAGCTTAACGTCAACGGCCGCGGGCGGGGGCGCCCGCGCCACGCAGAATCATGGCGGACGCAAGCGATCGTGGCATCTACATCTTCGGTGGCGTGCTCGGAGTGTGCGCCGGAGTGCTCGACGTAAAATTCGGCGACCTGCTGCTGACCGCGCTTCTTGTGCTCATGGCCACCATGCTGCTCGGCGCGCTGCGTCCGCAGCGCCCCTGGCGCTGGACGCTGCTGGTAGCCGCATTCGTCCCCCTGGTTCAATTGATTGCTTACGCTGTGCTGACCGAGAAACCCTACCGCGCGCAGATCTACGAATCATTTCTCGGATTCCTCACAGGAATTGCCGGCGCATATGGTGGAGCGACTGCGAGAAGAGGACTGGCGGAATTGTGGAAGTGAGGAGTGTGGTTTTCAGCTCGCAGCCGTCAGCTCACAGTTTTCTCCGCTCCTGTCATCCTGAGCGCAGCCACTGCTTCGCGCAGCGAAGCAGTGGCGGAGTCGAAGGACCCCTATAAGTGAATCGTGCGTGTACAGCGCTGGTTTTTGCCGCAGGCGAAGAGTGGGAAGGTTACAACGCCGGTTAAGCTCATAGGGGTCCTTCGACTCCGCCGGACGATTCGCCAGCGAATCGTCCAGCTCCGCTCAGGATGACAGAGCACATGAAACTGAGAGCTGACGGCTGACAGCTGACAGCTGCCATCCCATTAGTTACTCGCGTTTCCACAGCCTGCGCGAGTATTCTTCGGGCATGGGAGTCTCGGTTTCGGTGCTGGCGAGCGGCAGCCGGGGGAACAGCACCATCGTTTCCAGTTCGCGCACAAAGATTCTCGTGGATGCCGGAATTTCCTGCCGCGAGACTGTCAAACGCATGCGCGCACAGGGCGACGATCCGCGAACTCTTTCCGCCATCCTGATTACTCACGAACACTCCGATCACGTGTACGGGCTGGCGGTGCTGGCCAGAAAATTCCAGGTGCCGGTGTACATGACAGGCGCTACTCACCAGGCTTGGGCGAGAGCGTTGCGCGATGAGGCTGGCGAATTGCCCAAGCTGGCGCGGCTTGAGATTTTCTCGGCCGGCCACCGCTTCGAAATCGGTGACATCGCCATCACTCCATTCACCATCCCGCACGATGCCGCCGATCCGGTGGGACTGACGTTCCGCGCCGACGGTGTCAAAGTGGGTATCGCGACGGATCTGGGATACATGCCGCCGAACGTGTGCGATCAATTGCGGGGTTGCGATGTACTGGTCATCGAATCCAACCACGATCTCGAAATGTTGCGGGGCGGGCCTTATCCCTGGTCGGTCAAACAGCGGGTCGGAAGTCCGACCGGACACCTGTCCAACGACAAACTCGCTAAATTCTTCTGCACCGAATATGATGGCAACGCATCATACATAGTGCTGGCGCACCTATCGGAGCTCAACAACCATCCCGAGCTCGCGCTGGGCACAGCGGAAAAGGCCCTGGGACGACGCCAGACATTACTGCTGAACCGGGTAATGCTGGCGCAACAAGCGGAGCCGATGGCAGCGATCCAGTTATAGTTCCCATACTTAAGCTCTTATGAGCCAGTGCGTTGATCCGATTGTTGGAAAAATTCTTGCCGGCTGGCGTTATGACATCTCCGGCCTTGCGCCCGGGATGCGCGAAGATTACGAAGAACACTTCGACAGCTGCGCCCACTGCCGCTCCCGCCAGCATCTGCACCGCAACATCGATCTCTCGCTGATCGCCCTGGCCTCGCTCTCCGGCGCTGTATTCCTGATGGCTTTTGGCGTAATTCTCCATCTCAATCCGCGGCACGCCTTCTGGCTGGAGGTGGCGGCGCTGGTAGGATTCGCGCTATCCGCCCTGATCTGGCTGGGAGTGGCGGTAACCACACCCGCGCCCATGGCGGTAGTCGACGCCGCCAAGCTGGGAGCACGCCGCGTCCACGATCGCCTGCCCGCAGAAATCCGCGAGCGCCTGCCGGAAGAATTCCGCCTGAAAATTACCGGCTCGTAGCAAAGCACCTCAGCCTGTGTGGGGACGGGCGGAGCCCGCCCTGAGCGTGGTCGAAGGGACCCGTCCGGGCCGAGCAACGCTCGGCAGCGTTTTTTCGCTCCAGCTGCACAATCCCCTCACCTGAGTGAACTGGCCGTTGCCGCTTCCGGTACACCGTTGTTATTCCCGCCTCGCTCAAATAGAACGTGAGGCAGAATTCAAGTGATGGAATCCTCCCTCAGACTCGTGCGGACCGTGCGGCTGGTCTTAATGGCAAGCATCGTTTTCTATGCAGCAGTGGCGGGTTGGCTCCGTCCCTATGCTTCGCCTAAAACGCAGACTTATTTCTATGTGATCGCTGGACTCGCCGCGTGGGCGGTAGAAGGCATTTTCTTCTTCCGCCGAAAGTTCCTAAAGCCCTCGGAGGAGATCCTCGCCATAAAACCCGAAGATGCGGTCGCGCTCAGACGCTGGCGCGCCGCTTATGTTGTGATATACGCGCTCTGCGACGCCGTAGCTCTGTGCGGACTGTTGTTGCGAGTTCTTGGATTCAGCTTGTTGCTGGCAATGCCATTCTTCGTTACCGGTTTCGTTCTGATGCTCTATTTCGCGCCGCGCCGTCCCTCCAATGCGATAGGCTAGAAACATGTCCATCGACGGTCCGGAAGACCTCGCGGGCATGAAGGCGGCAGGCGCCATCGTGCGCCGCATGCTCGAAGCCATGAAGCGTCGCAGTGCGTCCCGGCATCACCACCGCCGAACTGGATGCGGTTGGTGCCGCGGTCATGCGCGAGCACGGGGCACAATCCGCGCCCCAGTTGGTCTACAAATTTCCCGGAGTAAGCTGCATCAGCCTGAACGAGGAAGCGGTCCACGGCATTCCGGGAGAACGCGCGGTCAAATCCGGCGACCTGGTCAAGCTCGATGTGACCATTGAGAAAGACGGATTCATGGCCGATGCCGCCGAGACGGTGGCGGTCGGCGAAGTCTCCGAAGAAAAGCGTCGACTGATCGTGTGCGCCGAGCGTGCCTTTGCCAAAGCCATGCTGGTGGCGCGCGCTGGGTTCCGCGTGTTTGAGATTGGCCGCGCGGTTGAGCGCGAGGTGCGGCGCAGCGGATTCTCCGTGATCCGCGATCTCGGTGGGCACGGCATTGGACGCACCATCCACGAAGAGCCGCGCGTGCCCAACTATGCCGATCCGGAAGCCAATCAGTTTCTGACCGAAGGCCTGGTCATTACGGTCGAGCCCATCATTGCCGCTGGCTCGGGGCGCGCGTTTGTAGGAAATGATGGCTGGACAGTGCGCACCGCAGACCGCCGTCCGTCAGCGCATTTCGAACACACGCTGGTGATCACTACAGGCGAGCCTATCCTGCTCACCGTTGGCTAGCGATCAAAAACACAAACCACGAAGGACACGAAGTACCACAAGGGACGTCGCAAGGTGTTGGATTTCCCTTAGTGAACTTCAGTGAACCTTCATGTCCCTTGTGGTTTACGCTCTTGTGCGGCATTCAAGCCGATTCGGCCTCGATTGCTACAATCCCAAAGTGTCCGTTTCGTTTCAAATCCACGCCACCAACGGCCCAGCCCGGGCCGGCCGCCTGACCACCCCCCACGGCATAGTCGAAACCCCAGTCTTCATGCCGGTCGGCACCGTGGCGTCCGTAAAGGGTGTCTCGCAGGACATCCTGGAAGACCTCGGTGTCCAAATCCTTCTGGGCAATACCTACCATCTTTATCTGCGGCCAGGAGTCGAGCAAGTCCGCCAGTTGGGCGGACTGCACCACTTCATGGCGTGGCCGCGCGCCATTCTCACCGACTCGGGAGGCTTCCAGGTTTTCAGTCTGAACGAACTACGCAAGGTGACTGAGGAAGGCGTGACTTTCCGCTCGCACCTAGACGGCTCGCCACATTTTTTCAGCCCGGAAAGCGCCATGGGCGCGCAGATCGGGCTGGGTGCGGACATCATAATGGCGTTCGACGAATGCACCGAGTTTCCGGCAGACCGGGGGCGGGCGCGCGAGTCGATGGAGTTAACGCTGCGCTGGGCCGCCCGCAGCAAGAAATATTTTGAGGCGCACAAGAACGAAGTGCCTTGGAACCCGGTTTCCGGTTTCCAGTTTCCAGTTTCCAGTAACCCCAGTACTGGAAACTGGAGACCAGAAACCGGAAACTGCGGCACGACTCAGGCGCTTTTCGGGATTGTGCAGGGCGGCATGGATGCCGCGCTGCGCAAGGAGTCTGCCGAACGTACGGTCGAGATCGGATTTCCCGGCTACGCCATCGGCGGCTTGAGCGTGGGAGAACCGCGCGCTGTGACCCGCGAGATCGTGGAAGCTACCTTGCCACATCTTCCCGCGGACAAGCCCCGCTACCTCATGGGCGTGGGCACGCCCGAGGAGATCGTCGATTATGCCAACGCGGGGGTAGATATGATGGACTGCGTCCTGCCTACCCGGGCGGCGCGGCATGGCTTGCTGTTTACGTCCCAGGGCAAGATTTCGATCAAACAGGCTCGATTCGCCGCCGATCCCGGGCCGCTTGATCCCAACTGCGGCTGCCGGGTGTGCCAGCGCTACTCGCGGGCTTATCTGCGGCATCTTTATGCCGCCAATGAGGTTTTGGCCCAAGTCCTCAATACTATCCACAACCTGAGCTTCTACCTTGACACTATGCGGTCGGTGCGTCATTCTATTGCGCTTGGGAACAGGGCCCAACTTCTTTCTGGGGAGCGGTCAAGAATAAGACCATAATCCGGCGTCCCCGGTCATGCCTGAAGCAAAAAGAATCTCCGGCCTGAAGAAGCGAGAAATCCTGCGGTAAAATGCACAGGGCCAGTACGCGCCGGCAGGCGTCGTGCTGAGCTTTGTCGGAGTGGAAGCCAATCGTTTTATGAGTCTGGTAAACATACTGGCGCTGCAGACGGTCGGGGCCGGGGGCTGGCTGAGTTTTGCTCCGCTGATCTTCATCTTTGCCATCTTCTATTTTCTTCTGATCATGCCGCAGCAGCGCCGCCAGAAAAAATGGCAGCAGATGCTGAACGATCTCAAGACGGGAGACAAGGTTGTGACCAGCGGCGGACTGCGCGGGACCGTCATCGCGCTGCGGGACGATTACATCCAGCTCCGCGTTCCTCCGGACAATCTGCGCCTCGAAGTGACCCGGGCCTCGATAGCCTCGGTGATCGCGCCGGAGGACAAGAACAACAAAGCAGCATGAGACTTAAGTAGCGCCGCCGTCTCGGCGGCTGTCAGTGGGGGCGTCCCGCCCAGGGCGAGACGCCCTCGGGACAGCCGGCAGGATGCCGGCGCTACAACGAACCAATTGACCCTCAGGACATGAACAAGACCTTAACTTGGAAGCTCGGACTCGTCGTCGCCACCATGGTGGTGTTCCTGTTCGGTATCTTCGGAATTCCGAAGAGCTTTTCGAGCAGCGGACTGCTCGCTTCGATACAGGAACGCATTCACCTCGGGCTCGACCTCAAGGGCGGCACCCACCTCATTCTCCAGGTGCAAGTCAACGACGCGGTCAATGGCGATTCGGATCGCGCGCTGGAGCGGCTCAAGGAAGACCTTCGCACCCACAAGATCAACTACACCGAGATCAGCAAGCCTGATCCGGTGAACCATCCCGACCAGATCGCGTTGAAGGGTGTTCCTCCGGAGGCCACCTCGGACTTGCGCTCCATCGCGAGCGAACGCCTGCCCGAATATAACCTCAATTCGGGTGCAGACAATTCCTGGGCTTTGACCATGAAGCCGCAGGCCCTGGCCGAGCTGAAGAATCGCGCGGTGAGCCTGGCTATCGAAACCATCCGCAACCGCATTGACCAGTTGGGCGTGACTGAACCTGTGATTCAGGAGCACGGCCTCGGCCAATATCAGATCCTGGTACAACTCCCCGGGGTGGATGATCCGGCGCGGGTGAAGGAAATCATGCAGTCCACCGCCATGCTGGAAATCAAGCAGGTGCTGGGCGGGCCATACTCGAGCGAGCAGGATGCGTTGCAGCAACACAATGGCGTGCTGCCTCCGGATTCCATCTTGCTGCGCGGACGCAGCCTGGGCAGCCAGACCAGCGACGATGCGGGCGAACAGTTCTACCTGGTGACGCGCAGCTCCGCGGTGGCAGGTGCCGATTTGCGGTCGGGTGGCGCCAGCGTAGGACGCGACTCGAATACCAACTCGCCCGACGTTCAATTCGTTCTCACCAATGAAGGCGGACGAAAATTCGCCGCTTTCACCGGGGCCCACGTGGGCGAAAAGCTCGCGGTAGTTTTGGACAACCGGGTGCGGGAAGTGGCGACCATCAACGAGCAGATCCATGACCAGGGACGGATCAGCGGCGGCGGCATGAGCGACCAGGCGGCGAAAGACCTAGCCCTGGTCCTCAATTCGGGCGCACTGCCGGCCGGCATCAAGTATCTGGAAGAGCGCACCGTGGGGCCGTCGCTGGGATCGGACTCGATCCGGGCCGGGGTTCGGGCGGCGATTATCGGCATGCTCGCCGTGCTGATTTTCATGTTGATCTACTACCGCGGCGCGGGCATCAACGCCGACCTAGCGCTGATCCTTAACCTGATCATTCTGTTGGGTTTCATGGGATACTTCGGCGCCACTCTGACCCTGCCGGGAATCGCCGGCGTCATCCTGACGGTGGGCATGGGCGTGGACTCGAACGTTCTGATTTTTGAGCGCATTCGCGAGGAGCTCAGGAACGGCAAAACGGCGCCCTCGGCGGTGGAGCAAGGCTTTGCGCATGCCTGGGTCACGATCGTGGACACGCACGTAACCACCATCGTATCGGCGGCCATCCTGTTCCTTTTTGGCACCGGCCCCGTCAAGGGTTTCGCGGTCACTCTGACCTTTGGCTTGCTGGCCAACCTGTTTACGGCGGTGTTTGTCTCCCGCATGATTTTTGACTGGATTCTGAGTCGCAAGCAGCGTGGTGAGGCCTTAAGCATCTGAGTTGAAGCCGCGCGCGCTTAGGGCGGGTTGTCCTTGCGGCCTTTGCGCACTTTGCGGTAAAAGCTTTTGACCGCGGAGATCGCAAAGGACACCGCAAAGGACGCAAAGAAGAACCAAGATTAGTTGTTATAAAGAGGGGTTTAACTACAGCGTGGAATTTTTTCGAAATCCAAACATAGACTTTCTGGGCAAGAAGTGGTATTTTCTCGCCCTTTCGCTGGTGTTCAGCGTGGCGGGAGTATTTTCCATGTTGTTTTGGCATGGCGTCCCGCTGGGCGTAGACTTCCGGGGCGGAACCCTGGTCTACGTGAAGTTTTCGCACCCGCCGGATGACAATGCCATCCGTGAGGCGCTGCGACGAGTGGGTTTGACGCAGGCCAAGATACAGCGCCTGAATGACGTGGCGAGCAACGAGGTGCTGATTGACCTCGACGTGCGCGAGACCAGCGAGAAGGCGCTTGACCAGGGCAAGGTTCAGATCATCAACGCGCTGGAGACCAATGCTCCGGCCGGCAAGCTGGACCTGAACAATACCAGTTCTTTGACATTAGCCAATTACCTGCTGGAGAAAGATCCATTGCGCGCCGGGACCGATGCCAGCCAGCGCTACACGGCAGCGGCCAGAGCCATTGTCGACTATCGCGACAAGACCAGGGGCGGAGTACTTAGTTCGTTCGATGAACTCAAGAGTGCGACCGATCCTGCCGTAGTCGCGGCTTTGCAGGACGGCTTCTTTCTTTCAGATTTTGGTGTCTATCAGGTAGAGATCGTCGGGCCGCAAGTGGGCGCACAACTCAAGGGCCAAGCGATGCGCGCCGTGGCTTATTCGCTCATCGGCATGCTGATCTACCTGGGTTTCCGCTTCGAGTGGATCTATGGCGTCGCAGCCGTGATTACGGTCTTTCATGACACCCTGATCACGGTGGGCGCGTTCTCCCTGGCCAACAAGGAAATTTCGTTGACCGTGATCGCGGCGATCCTGACCCTGATCGGCTATTCGAACAACGACACCATCGTCATCTTTGACCGCATCAGAGAGAACTTGAAGTTGCTGCGGCGAGAAAAGTTGTCAGAAATCGTAAACCGGAGTATTAATCAGACCCTGAGCCGGACGATCCTGACCGCCGGGCTAACATTTTTAACGGTCCTGGCGCTGTACTTGTTCGGTGGCGAAGTGCTGCATGGCTTTTCTTTCGCCCTGGTAATTGGAATCCTGATCGGGACTTATTCTTCGATCGCGATTGCGGCACCCATTCTGGTGGCCTACCAGGATTGGCGGTCGAACCAGGGAAAGCCGGTGGCGCTGATCGCGGGAAAGAGCAAGCCGACTGGGGGCAAAGCTGCGGCTGGCAAGGGCAAGGTGGCCAGCGGCCAGTAGGTTTGCTTTTGGCGAATCGGGCGTGGTTTCAACAGTTTGAACTGGTTTCTTCGCGAAACCAGATGGCGAGGGAATACGGGAGCAAAGCGTGTGCGAGCGGTGTCTAACAATACGTAGGGTCTTGCAGGAGGGTCCTCATGTTTGAAGATAGCCTCATTGAATCGGGTGGCAGGCTCAAGACAAAGCGCGGCCTGACCACTTTCGTATCGTTTGGTTTTCAGATCGCACTGGTCGGAGTCCTGGTACTGATCCCGTTGCTGTTTACCGAAGCTCTGCCCAAAACCCAGCTGATGACCTTCCTGGTGGCTCCGCCACCACCGCCGCCACCACCGCCGCCACCGGCTGCGACGCCCATCAAGGTAGTGAAAGTAATTCAGACCGATATTGTTAACGGTCAACTGCGTACTCCCACCAAGATCCCCGAGAAAGTCCAAATGATCAAAGAGGAAGAAGCGCCGCCACCGGTTTCGACGATGGCAGGTGTAGTGGGCGGCGTCCCGGGCGCGGCCGGCGGACAAATGGGCGGCGTGATCGGGGGCATCATCAACTCGACCCCGATTGCAGTGCCCAAAGTCGCAACTCCGCAGCGCGTGCGGGTGTCGCAAGGTGTGACCCAGGGACTATTGCTCCGCAAAATTCAGCCGAACTATCCACCCCTGGCGCGGCAGGCCCGCATCCAAGGCTCAGTGTTGTTGCAGGCTGAAATCAGCAAGGATGGTTCGATTCAGAACCTGCGCCTGATCAGCGGCCACCCCATGCTGGCTCCGGCCGCGATCGAGGCCGTCAAACAGTGGAAGTACAAGCCGTACATTCTGAACGGTGAGCCAGTGGAAGTGGAAACGCAGATTACCGTCAACTTCACCCTTGCCGGGGGTTAAACTCCGGTGTGCCAATTCGTAGCCGTAAAAGGTCTTGCAATCCGACAAGCTCTGAGGAGGAACGCGACTCATGTTCGTAGCCAATCTAGCAGCACTCGCATTTACGCATATGTCCACCATGGCGGCCTGGTTTTTCCAGGAGCAGGCAGCGGTGGGTTGGGACCCGATTTCGCTGTGGCACCAAATGGGTATTCCAGCGAAGGCAGTGGTCATCATTCTGTTCGTCATGTCGGGCTGGTCAATCGGAGTCATGATTGATCGCGCCATGGCCTTCAGCGCCGCGCGCAAACAATCGCGTGCGTTTGCTCCGGCCGTGGCCGGCGCCCTGCGCGATGGCAAGATCGAAGAAGCCATCAAAGTCGCCGAGCGCAACAAGAAGAGCCACCTGGCCAAGGTCGTCACCTCCGGCCTGATGGAATTCCGCGCTCACCAGGAAAGCGGTGAGATTCCGGGCGAGACCATCGAAGCCTCGAAGCGCGCTCTGGAGCGCACCGAAGCCATTGTTCACGCCGAGCTAAAGCGTGGCCTGGGCGGTCTGGCAACCATCGGCTCCACAGCCCCATTCGTCGGACTGCTGGGTACGGTGGTCGGCATCATCAACGCGTTTAAAGGCATTCAGTCCGAAAAGGCCACCGGTCTGGCAGCTGTCGCCGGCGGTATTTCGGAAGCGCTGGTGACCACCGCAATTGGTCTGTTCGTCGCTATCCCGGCCGTCATGATGTTCAACTACTTGACCGGACGCGTGGAAGCCTTCGACGTGGAGATGGATAACTCGTCGAGCGAACTGATTGATTACTTCCTGAAGCGGCGGGGAATGCGCCGCAGCTAGGCCTTGATCGCAGGCTATAACCTCAGAGCGTCGAATCTGGCGCCGGTCGAATGGCCGGCGCCGGGTTTCAAACCTGGGGCGTGAAGCCGCGAGACTCGCAAAGCTAGTCGCTGAGGATGATCCTCAGCTCGGGCGGAACATAGCGGCCGCCGAGGAGAAGTGAGCTTATGCCGTTGAACAAGCGCAACGAAGGAGTCAAGGTCAACTCCAACATCAACGTGACCCCCATGGTGGATGTGATGCTGGTGCTGCTGATCATCTTCATGGTGATCACGCCCATGTTGCAGCACGGCGTCAGCGTCGACATGGCGAAGGTCAACAACCCACAGTCAATGCCCGACGCCGACAAGGAAGACGCGTTGCTAGTCTCGGTCATGCGCGACGGGACGGTCTACTTCGGGACCGACAAGCTTCCGGCTGATCAGTTGACCGGCAAAGTCAAAGATCGCCTGGCCAACCGTGTGGACAAGCGGGTCTTCGTGAAAGCCGACGCGCGTGCCCGGTTTGGTTCGGTGGTTGAGGTAGTGGACAACGTGCGTGCCGCGGGAGTGGACCAGTTGGGTCTGCTGACCGAGCAGCGCAAGACCGCGGTGCCGGCGCCTGCAGCTCCAGCCACGCCAGCGCCTGCCGGCGGGCAATAGCCTGTGCATCCGTGGCGTAGATATTCGTAACTAGAGATTTAGAAGTCACGATATTCGAGGAGAATCGTTATGGGAATGGCAATGGGATCGGGAGGCGGTCAGAGCGCGGACATGAACGTCACGCCGCTGATTGACGTACTACTGGTACTGATCATCATCTTCATGGTGATCACGCCGTTAACCCCCAAAGGACTGGATGCACTGGTGCCCCAACCGCCGCCGCCCAATCAGCCCAAGAACACCGCCCCTGACCGCACCATCGTGGTGCAGTTGCTTGACCGGGGAGCGGGCCAGCCGCCTGCGCTGAAAATCAACCAGGAGGAGACCACCTGGGACAATCTGCAGGGACGATTGACCGACATCTTCAAGACCCGCGCGGAAAAGGTAATGTTCGTCAAAGGTGATGATGCAGTTCCGTTCGCCGATGTCGCCAACGTGATTGACATCGCGACCACCTCGGGCGTGGACAAGGTGGGTCTGATTACGGCAAAGATTGAAGCCGGCAACTAGTTCCGTTACTGGTCGAGTAGATTTGTGATACACCGTTGTGGGGCGGACCCGCGGGTTCGCCCATTCTCATCCGCGCACGCGCGTTGCATGCTGCGTGCAGGTCGTCCGTAGGCACAAGCAGGCCTGACGATTTCTGGCAAGGGAGCTTACAGCGCAATGAAAACAAGCGTACAGATGCTGGCAATGACGGCGCTCGGTTTGGTGATGCTGTCCACCACGGGCTGCAGCAAACTGCAGGCGCGGGACCAGCTCAACAAGGGCGTGCAGTCCTACAAGAACGCCAAGTACGAAGAGGCGATCAACCACTTCCAGAAGGCGGTATCGCTTGATCCCAGCCTGCTGAATGCCCGCCTCTACCTGGCGACCGCGTTTGCCCAGCAATATATTCCCGGTGTCGATGCTGAAGACAATAACCGCATGGGACAAAACGCGATTGATCAGTACAGCGCCGTGCTGGAGCGTGACCCCAAGAACATCAACAGCGTAAAAGGGATCGCTTACCTCTACCTGCAGATGAAGAAATTTGAGGACGCCAAGAAGTTCTACCGCAAAGCCATTGAACTCGACCCCAATGATCCCGAGCCGTACTACTCGGTCGCTGTCATCGACTGGACCCAGAGCTATCAGCCGCGCATGGAAGAGCGCGCCAAGGCAGGACTGAAGCCGGACGAGTGGATCATGAAGGACAAGTCAAACAAAAAGGTCTGCGAGATGCTGCGGGAGAAGAATACGGCGGTCATCGAGGACGGTATTGCCATGCTGCAGAAGGCTTTGCAGATACGTCCCGACTACGACGATGCCATGGCATACCTGAATCTTATCTACCGCGAGCGCGGCGACTTGCAGTGCGATGATGCCGGTGCGCGGGCGGCGGACATGAAAACGGCGGACGAATGGGTAGACAAGACCATGGCCACCAAGAAAGCCAAGGCCGAGAAGCAGCCCGGCGCACAGGGCATTACCATGCCAAACCAGTAGGGAATGAGCATAATCGTTTAGCTTACGAGAGCCTCTTCAGACGAAGAGGCTTTTGTTTTGCTTTTCGTAGCGCCGGCGGGGACGCCGGCGCTACAAAAAGCGAGTCGGCGCCGCTGCCGCACGAGCGGGGCGCTCGCGCCCACATAGTTCATGTTCAAGAAGATTCTTGTCGCTAATCGGGGAGAGATCGCGGCGCGGGTGATTCGTGCCTGCCGCGAGCTGGGGATTCCTTCGGTTGCCGTCTTTTCGGATGTGGATCGAGCCGCGCTGCACGTTCTGATGGCAGATGAAGCCTATCCTATTGGCGCTGCAGCTGCGGCGGAGTCTTACCTCAACATCGCAAAAATTCTTGACGTCGCGAAGCGCTGTGGCGCGGACGCAATTCATCCCGGCTACGGATTCCTTTCGGAGAATGCGAAGTTCGCCCAGGCCTGTGCCGGCGCCGGCATCAAGTTCATCGGACCGACGGCGGCTTCGATGGAAATGATGGGATCGAAGACCCGCGCCCGTCAGGAGATGGAGAAGGCCGGCGTCCCGTTCGTGCCCGGTACGTCTCGGGCATTGGAGTCGGTGCAGCAGGCGAAGGATGTAGCGGAAAAGATCGGCTATCCCGTCATGCTGAAGGCGGCAGCGGGCGGTGGAGGCAAAGGCATGCGCCTGGTGCACACCGTGCAGGAGCTGCAGCCCGCGCTCGAAGCCGCGCAGAGCGAGGCGCAGCGGGCGTTCGGAGACAACGAGGTCTACCTCGAGAAGGCCATCGTCAACCCGCGCCACATCGAAATGCAGGTGCTGGCGGATGAGCATGGCAACACGGTGTATCTCGGCGAACGCGAGTGTTCCATTCAGCGGCGCCATCAGAAAGTGCTGGAGGAGGCACCCTCGCCCGCGGTCGATCCCGAAATGCGCCAGCGCATGGGCGAGGTCGCAGTGCGAGTGGCCAAGGCCGCCAACTATTGGAACGCGGGCACCGTCGAATTTCTCGTAGATGCAGAGAAGAATTTTTACTTTCTGGAAATGAACACGCGCCTGCAGGTGGAGCATCCGGTCACCGAACTGATCACCGGGCTGGATCTCGTGCATCTGCAAATCCGCATCGCCGCGGGCGAGAAACTTCCGTTCCGGCAGCAGGACGTTGTCATCCGGGGCCATGCCATCGAGTGCCGCATTTATGCGGAGGATGCGGACAACAATTTCTTCCCCAGCCCGGGGAAGATCGAGACGCTGCTGACTCCGGCGGGGCCGGGAATCCGGCTGGACAATGGAGTGTACGCAGGTTGGACCGTGTCTATCGACTACGATCCCCTGCTGGCGAAGCTCATTGGCTACGGCGAGGACCGGCAGCAGGCGATTTCCCGGCTGGCTCGTGCTCTCCCCGAATACTTCGTGGCGGGGATCAAGACCAACCTGGGTTTATTCCGGCGCATTCTGGCCGATAAAGATTTTCAGTCCGGCAAAATTGATACCGGATATCTGGAGCGTTTGCTGAAAGTCGAGACTGGCGGCGGCAAGAACAACGCGAACGTTGCCGCCATCGCGGCGGCTATCTTCACCCTGCTGGACTCGAAAGGCACTGCCCCAAACAACGGCGCCGGCCCGGAAACATCCAGTTGGAAAAAGGCAGCACGAACCGAAAGTTTGATGTAGCGTGATTTTTGTGGAGGACGGGCGTCCCGCCCGTCATGCACGGACCGTGCGAGGCGGGCCGGACGCCCGTCCTCCATAAAGACTAAGAATGATCTACAACGTCACCATCGATGGAACTGTCTTTCGCCTCGACGTCAACCTGGACTGCGAGTCCGGCAACTGGCGCTGCCGGCTGAACGGACGCGAAGTCCAGATCGATGCGGTGGCGGCGCAGCCGGATGTGCTTTCACTCCTGATTGATGGCAAGGCGTACCAGATCCGACGCGAGCGGATTGCATCCGACTTTCGAATCTGGGTGGGCGATCAATTCTATTCGACTGAAGTATCTGACCCGCGCTCATTGCGCAGCCGCAAGGCCCGCGCCGATTCCGGGAAAGGTCCACGGCCTCTGGTGGCTCCCATGCCGGGCAAGGTGGTCAGGTTCCTGGTAGCGGAGAAGTCAGCGGTGGAAGCAGGGCAGGGTGTGATGGTCGTCGAAGCCATGAAGATGCAGAACGAAATCAAGTCGCCGAAAAAGGGGACAGTGCTGAAATTGGCAGTTGCTGAAGGCGCGGCAGTGAATGCCGGAGATGTGCTGGCGATCGTAGAGTAGCCACCACAGTCCACGTAGGGGCGGTTCTCCCACCCGCCCGGCCTGGCGAAGCCGGCTCAATCTTTTAGATTATTATTTAAGGTTTTCGGTAGTAAGTCAGTTTGAAAGAATCTCCACACACGGGTGTCATCCTGAGGGACTTTAGTCCCGAAGGATCTCGCGCTGACCCTCACCATCGCGTGAATGGAGGACGGGCGTCCTCGCCCGTCAGGCAACGGCCTGTGCATGACGGGCGGGGAACGTCCTCCACATGGAGATCCTGATCCGCTGCGCGCTAGATCCTTCGCAAGCTCAGGATGACCCCGTCATGAGAAGTGGAGATTCAGATTGACCCACCACGAAATTTCAGGGCTGGGATGGTCGCCGCACGAGCGGGGCGCTCGCGCCCACCCGGACGAGGGCGTCCGGGTCTACGTGGTTCGTGCTGAATTATTGCGCGTTGCCGTTGCCGTCCAGCACTCTTTGCGCGTAGTAATTGTCCACTCGCGCCTGGTCGCGCAGGACCTCATAGTACGCGGCCTTCAGCAGTTGTTCACGCCGGTCACGGAGCTGCGAGCGGATGGCTTGTTGCACCCGCGGATCAGCCAACTCGCGCTGTCCTGCGGGCTCCTTCGAAATCAGCTTCACGATCTGGAATCCCGCCACCTGCTTGTTCATCGGGTTAGCCAGCGGGATCACGGCGCTGTACTGGCCGGGTTTCAGCTTGGTCATGGCATCGCGCGTGCCGGGATCGGTATTGTGCAAGGAGGATTCGGGGGCGAAACCCAGGTCGCCTCCGCTCCCCGAAGTCTCTGCATCCTCGGAGTAGTTCATGGCGAGTGTCCCGAAGTCGTCGCCACTGTCCAGCCGGTTCACGATCATCTGAATTTTCTTGCGGGCATCGGCCTCGGTCTGTGCCTTGTCATTCTTCAGGTTGTGGACTTGAGGATTGGGCGTAGTCGTCACCAGAATGCGGGCCACATGATACTGCGGCTCGATCAGGTTAAATTCCGCCTTGTGCGCGTTGTAATAGTTCGTGATGTCCTGATCGGTCACGTTGATCTTGGACGTTATTTCCTTGTTCAATACTTTGTCCACGGTGAGGGAACGGCGCAGATCGCGCTTGAAGTCGTCCACCGTGATTTTTTTCTCTTTCAGGCGGGCTTCGAATTGTTCCTTGGTGTAGGGCGACTTGATCTCATTGAGCTTGCTGTCCACCTCTTCGTCGGTGGCCAGCAGTCCGAGCTTCTCCGCGCGGCGCATAAGGATTTCGTTGTCAACCAGCTCCTTCAGGATGCTGAGGCGCAGGCTGGTGGCCTGTTCGCCGGCCGGCACCTGTTCCGAACCGGCGGTCTGGTTCTGGTAGTACTTTTCCACGTCAGCCCGGTAGATCTTGCGGCCGTCTACCGTCGCGGCGACGTCGTCGCCGGCGCGCTTGGAAGTGCAGCCGGCAGAAAAAATCATGAGCGAGACGGTGAAAAGCGCAACCAGCTGGTGGCGCGAGAGATCGTGTAGTTTCAAATCAAGTCCTCCGCAGTGCTGCTCGATGCTGGGCCTCGTCCGCGACTCGCAAGGCATCACATTCTTAAAGCAGAAATTATTTGCTTCCCGGCTGGGACGTGCTGGCCGGAGCTGGGGCAGGATGCACGGGCGGCGTCTCCCCTGCCTGCACCAGGGCACGATCCAGGATAGCGCGTAGCTCACTGAGCGGGAGGGCCCCATCCACCTGCTCGCCGTTCACGAACAGCGTCGGAGTCGCTTCCACCCCCAGCGCCTCCCCCTCGTGGACGGAGGTCTTTACCTTGTCGTCCTGCTGCGCTTTGATGCAGGCTTGGAGCTTTGTCCCATCGAGATTGTGCTTCTGTCCCTGCTCCGTGGCCATGCGATCGAGCGCGGCGAACTGAGCGTCGTGATTCTTCTCCGAATTCACTTCTTTCTGGTTGGCATGGATGTAGTCGGCGAAATCCCAATATGCGTCCTGGTTTTGCGCCGCCAGGCAGTTGGCGTTCACCGCGGCGTGCGTGGCCCAGGGATGGATCTCAGTCAGAGGGAAATCCTTGTAAATGAACAACACGCGGTCGCCATATTCTTTCAGCAGATCGGGGAACAGCGTCTGGTGCATGCGCGAACAGAAGGGACATTCGAAGTCGTCGTAGTTGATCGCAACTACTTTAGCCTTGGTGTTGCCGCGGGTCGGGCGTCCAGCGACGTCAATTTTTTTCATGACCTCGGCATAGGGGTCTTTGCTGAGGTCGAGCTTGGTCATGCGGAGCAGGGTCTTGCCATCCTTGGCCAGCAGGAAATCGTAAGTCTGCTTCTTTGTGCCGCCGTCGAAGGTGATGGTCAGAGCGTCGTAGTTGGGAAACTCGGCGCTGGGCCTGACCGGTCCGAGAACCACTTTTACCCGGGCTGGAATGGTGTAGAACATCCGCACCTGCTGCTCGATTCGCCGCGCCACCTCGGGAGGCATGGACTGGGCAGAGCAGCCCAGGCATATGACGAGAAGCACAAGTGTGGCACGCCGCAGAAACGTCACTAGAAACCGCCTGTACATTGAAGATTCATAACGATTATCTCACAAGGACGGGAGGGCTGGCCGTTAGGGGATCAGGGTTGAAAGGCCATCTTCGGCGGCGAAGTCAGCGTTTGCCGGTAAGGATTTCGGCCGCCAGAAACGTGTTCATGGAACCGGAGCGAAAGCCTTCGAGGTCCAGGGTGACGAATTTGAACCCCAGAGCCTTGAAGATACGGGTAAATTCGGCGGCCATCTCCGGACTCAGCGCCCGGTTAAGTTCCTCGCGGGCAATTTCGATGCGAACAATGTCTCCGTGATGACGCACCCGGACCTGACGGAAGCCGAGAGCGTGCAGCGCATCTTCGCCCTGTTCAACAACGCTCAGCGTCTCACGCGTGACTTCGCGTCCGTACTCGATGCGCGAAGACAGGCAGGCCGACGCTGGCTTGTCCCAGACGCGCAGCCCGGCAGTGCGTGACAGTTCTCGGATATCCTGCTTGGAGAGGCCGGCATCGCGCAATGGCGCGGCCACCCGATGTTGCTCGGCGGCCCGCTGTCCCGGACGAAAGTCGCCCTGGTCATCAAGGTTCACCCCGTAAGCGATGGAATCGAAGCCGCGCTGGCTGCGAAATTCTTCCATGGTCGTGAACAATTCGTCCTTGCAATGAAAGCAGCGGGATGCATCGTTGCGGGCATATTCCGGGCGGTCGAGCTCGCTGGTCACAATGACTTCGAGCGGGATTCCCTGTTCCGCGGCAAACGCGGTTGCATCCCCTAGTTGAGTGCGGGCCAGACTGGGCGAATCGGCGATGACGGCCAGCATATTGCTGCCTAACACCTGGTGCGACGCCCAAGCGAGAAAAGCCGAGTCCACGCCGCCGGAGTAGGCGATCAGGGTCCGTCCCAGGCCGCGGAGATGCTGATCGAGCAGGTTGCGTTTGGCGGCGAGACTGGGTTCGGCTGGCACAGGGATATCTTACGATGTTTGCAGGGTTGGGCGCGACTTTGTGCGCGGAGTCGATCCATACATGAACAAGTGTCATCCTGAGCGGAATCTTTCCATTCGTTCGCGAATGGAAAGATGGAGTCGAAGGACCGCTATAAGCTGAAACTCAGCTGGCAGCGTCGTAGTGGATGCAGAAGATCTCCCGAACCAATCAGTCCGTGGCGCAGTAGGGGGCCTTCGACTTCGCTGCGCTCAGGATGACAGCGGGGATGCTTCGTGCTTGTGTTTTTGTCCGATCTGGCACCTGAGCCGTAGGTGAGCCGGGGAGCGTCGTAGCAGCCGCCGAAAATCCCCGAACCAATGAGTCTGTGGCGAGGGTAGGGGTCCTTCGATTCCGCGGGAGCTTCGCTGCGCGAAGCACTCGCTCCGCTCAGGATGACAGGCGGACGCTTCGTGCTTATACTTTCGCGTTCGGCTGACACTGGCACGCATGGCTACTTCCGCTACCTACCGTCTCGCCTATATCGACTGGATGCGGGGCCTGGCCTGCGTCGTGATGTTTCAAACTCACTGCTACGATTCCTGGCTGAGTCCCGAGGCCCGCAAGACGACTTTCTTCATGTGGTCTCAACTGGGCGGGACGCTGCCCGCGCCGTTGTTTCTCTTTCTGGCAGGAATTTCCTTCGCCATGGTGACCGACAAGCTACGGCAGAAGGGCCTGCCGGCGAATGTGATCGCAGGAACGACCATCCGGCGCGGCGCGGAAATTCTTGGCCTGGGTTTGTTGTTCCGCCTGCAGGAATACGTCTTTTCCTGGGGATGGGCTCCGTGGAGCGATGTGTTGCGTGTGGACATCCTGAACACGATTGGCATCTCCATGATGCTGATGGGTGGGGTGTGCTGGATCGTGCTTCAGGCGGCACCAGGTCACTCAAAGCAAGCTCTGGGGATGACCGCAAGCGGAGTCGCCCTGGTGATTTCGCTGCTGACCCCGCTGATCTGGACCACCTGGCGTCCGAACTGGCTGCCCTGGCCGATCGAGTCGTACATTGACGGCGTGCACAATTTGGGCCAGCCGCAGTCGTGGCTCTTCCCCATCTTTCCGTGGACCGCTTTCGCCTTCGCCGGGCTCGCTCTCGGCTCTCTGCTGCTCAGCGATTGGACGCGCCAGCGTGAAGCTGCGGTGTTTGCGATGGCTGGGGCCGCGGGGGTGGGTCTGATCTACCTGGCGCGATGGATGGATGCGCGGCCCGAGCAAATTTATTCGGTCTATGACTTTTGGCATACCAGCCCAAATTTCTTTTTGATTCGCGTTGGTCTGCTGCTGGCGATTCTTTGTGTGGCCTATGCGTGGTGCCGCTGGGGCGCGGGCCAGTGGGGTTTCAGTCCGCTGATCCAGCTGGGGCAGACGTCTCTGCTGGTGTATTGGGTGCATATTGAATTCGTCTACGGACGGCTGTCCATAGTGCCCAAGCACGCTGCCAGTATTCGGACAGCCTCGTTTGGGCTGCTGCTGGTTTTTCTTGGCATGCTGGCGCTCTCGATCTTGCGAACCCGATGGAAAGCGGCGGTACTAAGTGGAGGACGGGCGTCCCCGCCCGTCTCTGCCGGAAGCGTGACGGGACAGTAGCGCCAAACTCCCGGCGGCTGTCCGGCGGGCGTCCCGCCCACCGCGCGGGGGCAAGATGCCCCCGCGGACAGCCGGCGGGACGCCGGCGCTACTGCGTACTTCGATAGTTTTCCCCAGCAACGGCAAGCTTGACGGGACCTTGACGGGGCAGTGATGATCCCCGCACGAGCGCGGGGCGCCCGCGCCTACATTAGGGTGACCTGGCGGATAGCGTTCTCGACCAGTTTCAACGCAATCGCCCAGCGCTGGCGGGATTGCAGTCCATCGTCTCCGTAGCCGAAGAGATAGAACGTGATGTAGAAGCCCTCATGAATCTCGCCGGCCCCGTGGTAAAAGCCACGCCGGATCAGCAGTTCGACAGCCGCAGGAATCTCCGGCACGCGCTTCAGGAGTTGGGTAACTCTCTTGGCGAATTGTTCATGCTCCGCGAAAGCGGAGCGCCACTCGTGCGAGAACAGGATGTCCACATACGAGCAGAATTTGTACGTAGCCCCGAAGATCTGCTCTTCGGGATTAATTTCCGTGCTCGACCAGGTGTCGCACTTCGCCGTTTCGAGAATGCCGGCGGGCGAATTCATGACGGTAAGAAACCCGGCCAGCTCTGGGACACGGCTGGCCTCTTCGACGTTCAGCAGAAGCTCGGGTTGACGCTTGAGGTCGTAATAGCGCGGGCCGCCGTTGTCGGCGGCCCAAGGCAATTCCAGGGTTTCATCGTCAGCCCCCAGTTCGACTGCGTAATCAGCTTCCACGCTAATGCGCGGGAGCGGGCTGCGGCGTGGCCTGTGGAGCAGCAGCGGGCGGCGCGAAATTTACCGTCGGCACCTGTCGCGATCCCTCGGACGCCGCGAAATAAGCTTCGTTCGGCTTGAAGCCTGCCCAGCCGGCGAAAATGTTGTTGGGAAATTTCTGGATGTAGGTGTTGTAGTCCTGCAGCGTGTCGTTGTAGCGCTTGCGTTCGACCGCGATGCGGTTTTCGGTGCCGGCCAATTCATCCTGGAGTCGCAGGAAATTCTCGTTCGACTTCAGCTGCGGATAGTTCTCCACAATCGCCAACAGGCGGCCCAGGGCGCCGTCCAGTTGCTGATTGGCGGCAATTTTGTCCGACGGATTGCCGGCGGAGAGCAGTGCCGAGCGGGCCTTGGCGATGTCGCCAAACACCGTCTGCTCCTGCTGCGCGATCCCTTTCACGGTTGCGACCAGGTTTGGGATCAGGTCGGCGCGGCGTTGCAGCACGATGTCCACCTGCGACCAGGAGGCCTTTACGGCCTCATTCTTCGTAACCAGTGTGTTGCGGACGCCGACATATTGTCCGAAGGCCACGAAAGCAATCAATGCCAGAACCGCAATCACGATTAGAACTTTGACCATACTTCCTCCTGAATCAGATAGCCACGGAAACGGTCAGACCCGGATCCGCCGATATGTTAGACGCCATTCTCATTTCTCCAGCATTCTATCTACTGCGGCGGTTACGTGCTGCACGGCCGACAGGTAGCGGGTGAAAACGTCTTTGGCGTCGAATTGCTTGCGGTCCGCCTTGTGGTCGCGGATGTCCAGCAATTGCAGGAAAGCCGAGGGTTCGAAAGGAATGCGTGTGGCGAGAATCTGGATGGCTTCGCGCTTGGAATGGGGAGCTGCGTCGCCCAGCGCCAGCAGCGCGTGGCGGAACAAGGTCGCGAAAGCCGACACCGAACCCAGCAGCAGCTGCCAGAGGGCGCGGTCGTTGTCACCAGTCTCGAGCAGGCGTTGCCGCAGCAGGATGAGCTTCTCGCGTAGTTCATATTCCAGCTGTGCCCGATGCTGTTGCATGGGAATCTTCAGGGGCGTCAGCAGTTCCTCGCCAAAGAGCACACGGTGGTGATGTTGCATATCGAGCAGCTCGATCGAAAACACGTCGGCGGAGTGCTCCAGTTCGTCCTGGGTCATTACCAGCGGCGCGGGATGTTTCTGGCGATGCCACCAGTTCACCACCGGGGCGATGGCGGAAAGTTTGGAGAAAGAGCTCTCCCGCAGAACGCACAACAGGTTCAGATTGGAGAAGTCGGTCTGATACTCTCCGGTCGCGGCGGAACCGTAAAGAATGACGCTCTGCAGGTTTTGTCCTGCGGCCTGTTTCATACGGCTGACGAATTCGTCGATCTGTTTTTCTGCGACCATTCCCGAAACCTCCTTCGAACTCCGTCAGAACGATAGCTCATGCGCCGAGGGCAAGCCTGCCCTGAGCGCAGCCGAAGGAATGCCCTCGGGACAGCCGGCGGGACGCCGGCGCTACAAAACCGTTACCAGCTGCCGCTGGCGCCGCCGCCGCCGGAGCTGCCTCCGCCAAACCCACCGAAGCCGCCCCCACCGCCGCCGAAGCCACCACCGCCGCTGTAGCCGCCCCCACCGTAGCCTCCTCTGCCTCCCCCGAACAGAAGGAAGTAGAACAGAAGCTTGCGCAGCGGAGTCAGCAGCACGATCAGGAGAATGACGCCAAGAATGAGCAGCTGCTTTCCGGACAGCTGTGGCTGGGCTCTGGGCGCGACCGGGAGCTGTGGGCGGGCTCCGGTCAATTCTATGCCGGCATCCTGCGCAATGACATCGGCGACCCTCGAAGTCATCAGTGATACTGCGCCGTTGTAGTCATTCTGCCGCAGCAGCGAGACGGCCTCGCGGCCAATGCTTCCCACCTTGCCGTCAGGGAGGATCGGCTCCAGGCCGTAGCCGACTTCAATGCGGTATTTCCGGTCCTGCACCGCCAGGAGGATCAGGACTCCGTGGTCTGTGGCCTTGCTGCCGATGCCCCACTGCTTGTACAGGGCGACGGCGTAACTTTCAATGTCGGAACCGTCCAGGGTATTTACCGTGACTACGGCGATTTGCGCGTGCGCTTTCTGATCGAGTTGCTGGCAGATGTTGTCCAGTTGCGCGATGGTGGTCGGATCGAGAACGTGGGCGAAATCGTTGACGTAGTCAGTGGGATGCAGTTGCGAGACGGGCTCTGCCGAAAGCAACAGCGGGAGCGCCAGCAGGACGATGGCGACGCGGATCGACTGCAGAAACCTCATTCGTGCGTGATTGTATAGGAAACCGAGTCGAGGTTTGCTCGACCACACGAACTGATAGTGGCTCAGTTTGAATTCCCTACTCTCATGGCGTCATCCTGAGCTTGCGAAGGATCTGGCGCGCAGCGGATATGCCCTTCACGCCCGTTGGGACGGTGCGCGCAAGATCCTTCAGGACTAAAGTCCTTCAGGATGACGCCGGTATGATGGATTTGTCTGAACGGAAGCCACTGCCCACGCACGAGCGGGCGCTCGCGCCTACATTTCACGCAGGAATTCTACGATTTGGGATTCTGCCCAGCGGCCGTCACTACTGCTCTTGGGGTTTGCTAAATAAGAGCAGTGGCCGCCGTCTTCGGTCTCGACGAATGTGATGTGGGGATTGTTCCAGAATCTTGCGACGGGTTTCGGGGAGGATGCGAATGAAAGGATCGTTGGCCGCGTAGAGGATGAGTGTGGGCACTGCGATACGATCAATCACATGCGCCGCGGCGGAGCGGTCGTAGTAGTCGTCGGCGCCGGTGAAGCCGCAATAGAACGCCGTGATCCGGTCGTCGAACTCGCGCAGGGTGCGGACCCCACGCAGGCGCGAGGTGTCGAACGTGCCTGGAAACAATCGGGCTTTGGTTCGCAGCCTCCGGCCCAGGTTCCACAGGAAATACAGTTCATACAGACGGTTACTCGGCAAATGCAGCGCGTCCGCCGAGGCCGCCAGGTTGACCGCCGGACAGACCGCCGCCACCGCGCGAAATTGACGCGGACCCGCACTTCCCCATTCTCCCGCCAGTTTCAGTACCAGGTTGCCGCCCATGGAATATCCGGCCAGGGCAAAGCGGGAGATGCGGTCCTGCTCGATCAGGTTTTGTGCCACTGCTGCGACATCCTGGGAGCGCCCGGAATGGTAGAGCGTCGGTGCCAGAGCCTCCGTTCCGCCGCAATTACGCTGATTCATTCGGACGACATTCATGCCGGCAGCCAGTCCCTTGGCGGCAATCCCCTGCATGTAGGTAGAATCGCTCGATCCTTCGAGGCCGTGGACGATGATGATCGTCAGGGCATTCTGCCGGTCGGTTTGCCAGTGGCAATGGACGAGAACCTGGACGCCAGGTTCGACTTCGATATATCGCGCCTCGGACGGTGGCAGTGGAGTGCGGCGGGAGAGGAAAAAGCTGGCCAGGGTCTGCCGGTGTCCGCCGCTGAGGCCTCGCCGGGGCACAAAGGTCGGCAATTTCGTTTGCACAGTCTCCACTGGTTGATTTTAAATGGGTATGACTTTAAATGGAGGCTGGGCGAGACGCCCGGCCTCCATTGGCGGCAAAAGCTACCGGCAGAGGAGTCCCGGCGATGCCTATTTTTGAGTACATCTGCAAGGAATGCGATCACCAGTTTGAAGCCCTGGTGTATGGAAAGCAGAAAGCGGAGTGTCCCAAGTGTCACGGCAGCCAGCTGGCGCCCCAGCTTTCGGTGTTTGCGGTCAGCGCCAAGGGTCAGTCGCCTGCGACGCGCTCGACCGGCGCATGCGGCTCCTGTGGCGACCCGCGTGGCCCAGGATCCTGCTCCCTTCCCAATTGAACTGAAAGCCTTGGTCCGCATATCTCTATGGTTGGGTTGGACTTAGCCGCGTGACCAGGGGCACCATCCTGGCGTGACCCCGGTAAGTTCTCTTCTTCGTGCCCTCCCCGTACCATCTCTCATCAGGCCAGCACGCGCCGGGCTTCGAATCATCGCCTCGAAGCCGACAGGGGAGGACGAATGGATCGTCGTCGCAATTCTCGGGTCTCGGCCCGTTTGCCAGTGCGAATCTGGGGTGTGGATGCCCACGACCTGCCTTTCATGCAGCTGGTTAGCGTCAAGAACCTGAGCAGCACAGGTGCGGTCGTCCAGGGCATGCGGCGCCAGATCAAGCCAGGAGAAATCCTGGAAGTGCAGTCAGACGAGGAAAAAGCCCGGTTCCGGGTCATCTGGACGGGCATGCAGGGCACCCAAAGCGCCGGCGAGCTTGGCCTGCAGAGACTGGCCTCCGAACCATGCCTCTGGGGCGTGGCTCTAGGTTGTTACAGCGAGTTAGTGGCCGAAGGGTAATGCAGGAGGGCGTCCCGCCCGTCCAGCCGGGCGGGACGTCCGGCCTCCAGTTACAGAGTCCAACAGCCTGTTGTGCACCCTCTACTTTGCAGACCGCACTCGCTTCTACTATGCTGCCCACTTCGTGACATCCTCATGGCGAATCGGCGGGCAACATCAAAATCAATGGAGAACGATCAATGGAGAATGAATGGTGCGGACTATTCTGGCCGTGATGTTCTGCCTGGTATTCGCGGCCGGGGTTGAGGCCCAGTCGCTGAACCTCATGCCCCTGCCGGCCAAAATGCAGATGGGCAGCGGCCAGCTTCTGGTCGGCCCAACTTTTTCGGTTTCCATCGCCGGCCGTCACGAGCCGCGGCTGGATTCTGCCGTCGAGATGTTTCTCGGACAATTGGGCCGGCAAATCGGAATGCCGCCTATTGACATGCAGATCGCAGATTCCACACATGCCACTCTCGTCGTTCAAGCGGCTGGCGGGACCAGGAACGTGCAGGAGTTAGGTGAAGACGAATCGTACCGCCTCGATATCGCCAGCTCCGGGGCACGTTTGACGGCGCCGAATACCCTTGGCGTCATGCGCGGACTGCAGACTTTCCTACAGTTAGTGGAGACTACGGGCGCGGGTTTTGCCGTGCCTGCGGTTTCCATCGAAGACAGCCCGCGCTTTCCCTGGCGCGGATTGATGATTGATGTTGGCCGCCACTTTATCCCGCTCGATGTTCTGAAGCGGAACCTGGATGGCATGGCTGCAGTGAAGCTGAACGTATTTCACTGGCATCTCTCGGAAAACCAGGGCTTCCGCATCGAAAGCAAGAAGTTTCCCAAGCTCCAGGGGATGGGGTCGGATGGTCTGTTCTACACCCAGGACGAAGTTCGCGGCTTGATCGCGTATGCGCGGGAGCGAGGCATCCGCGTGGTGCCGGAATTTGATATGCCGGGACACGCCACGGCCTGGTTCGTCGGGTATCCCGAGCTGGCCAGCGGCTCGGGGCCTTATCAGACCGAACGCAAGTGGGGCGTTTTTGATCCCGCCATGGATCCTACGCGGGAAGAAACCTACAAATTTCTGGACGCGTTCATCGGCGAGATGGCAGGGCTTTTCCCCGACCAGTTCTTCCATATCGGCGGCGACGAAGTGAACGGCAAGGAGTGGGATGCCAATCCCAAGATTCAGGCCTTCATGCACGCCCATGGCCTGAAAGACAACAATGACCTGCAGGCCTACTTCAACCAGCGAGTGCAGAAGATCGTCGCCAAACACGGCAAAACCATGCTCGGCTGGGATGAAATTCTTCGCCCCGATCTGCCCAAGAGCATCGCCATTCAGTCGTGGCGCGGGCCGGACTCTCTGGCTCAGGCAGCGAAGCAGGGTTATCGCGGCTTGCTGTCCTCCGGCTATTACGTTGACCTGATGTGGTCGGCGGAACGGCATTACATGACCGAGCCACTGAGTGGCGCCGCCGCGAGCCTGACTGCGGAGGAACAAAAGCGCATCCTGGGCGGCGAGGCCTGCATGTGGGCCGAATATGTTTCGCCCGAAAATATTGACTCCCGCATCTGGCCCCGCACCGCTGCCATCGCCGAAAGATTGTGGTCGCCGCAGCAGGTGCGCGATGTGAACTCGATGTATCAGCGCCTCGCAATCGTGAGTTCGTGGATGGATGGGCTCGGCCTGACCCATAATTCCAGTTACGCACCCATGCTCCGGCGCATTGCCGGGACGAATGACATCGCGGCCCTCAAGGTTCTGGCCGATGTGCTCGAACCGGTGAAAGACTACACCCGCGAAGAGGCGGCGCCCGCGCCCGCGACCAGTGCTTCGCCGCTGAATCGTGTGGTGGATGCGGTGCGTCCGGAAAGTGCTACAGCAAGACAGTTTGCGGACGCGGTAAACGAACTACTCGGCGCGGCCAAGCCGGGTTCAGAGGTGCGGGTGAGGAACTTGCTCAGCCGCTGGCGCGACAACCAGGTGGAACTTCAGCCCCAGTTTGAGAAATCCCTTCTGCTCAAGGAAGTCGCTCCCATCTCGCAGAATCTTTCCGCGCTCGGAGCTGCGGGACTGGCCGCACTGGATTATCTCGATCGCGGCGAACCGGCCCCGGCCGGTTGGGTAGCCGCGCAACTCGCGCTAGTCGAGCAGGCCGAAAAGCCGCAGGCACAATTGCTAATCATGGTGGCCCCGTCGGTCGGGAAGTTGGTTCAGGCCAGCGCCGGTGTGGTTGCGCCTTCCTCATCATCCGCAAAATAGGAGTACGCTGAAGAGCTTGAGAGGTGGGTAGTGACCCCTGCAAGAGATAGTAGCCCGAACACACCCGTAGACCACGGCGATTTCACCAGCAAGCCGGAATCCTGGCCCGCGTTACCGCTCGAGGCCTGGCAGGACACCTGCGCCACGCTTCACATGTGGACCCAGATCGTGGGCAAGGTACGCCTCGCGCAGAGTCCGCTGGTCAATCATTGGTGGGAGGTGCCGCTTTACATCAGTGCGCGGGGGCTCACGACTTCCGCTATTCCGTACCGCGACGGCATCTTCGAAGTGGAATTCGATTTTCTCGATCACAACCTGGTCATTCAGACCAGCCAGGGTCAAACTAAAACCATTCCACTCGCGCCGCGCTCAGTGGCTGATTTCTATCGGGAGTTCATGGCAGCGCTGGCCTCACTCGGCATCGGCGTGAAGATCTGGCACATGCCGGTCGAAATTCCCAACCCGATCGCGTTCGATCGCGATACCCAACATGCCTCCTACGATCGCGAATACGTGACCCGCTTCTGGCGCATCCTGCTGGTGGTGGACAGTATCTTCCAGGAATTCCGCTCGCGCTTCATCGGCAAGAACAGCCCGGTGCATTTCTTCTGGGGCAGCTTCGACTTGTGTGTCACTCGCTTTTCCGGACGGCGCGCCCCGGAGCGCGAAGGCGCCGACGTGATCACCCGCGAGGCTTACTCGCATGAAGTGATTAGCGCCGGATTCTGGCCGGGCGGCGGTGAGATCAAGGGACCCGCCTTCTACGCCTATGCCGCGCCGGAACCCGAGGGCTATGGACTCAGTCCGGTGCGTCCTGGCAAGACGTTTTACCATCCGCAGATGAAAGAATTCTTGCTGATGTACGACGATGTGCGTCTGGAGCCCTCACCCAGGTCAGCGTTGCTGGAGTTTCTGCAGAGCACATATGAAGCTGCCGCCAACCTGGCCAAATGGGACCGGCCGGAGCTGGAACGAACCTCGTAGGGTTTTATGTAGGCGCTCGCGCCTACATTAGGTATGACGCTCCTAACCTTTTAGAATAAATAGTTTAGACGATTGTCCAAGGTCCAATTCGTCCCTGAGCAAGATCCGCTTGGCCTTCCGTTACCTGTCCAAGGTTACCGACGGGTTCTATTATTGGACCTTCTCTTACTTGACTATGGCGACCCCGACTCTCGATCCCAAGACCAGCGATACGGTCCAGGCACTGGTGCAGCTTCTCCGCTCTCGCTCCTCGGAGGAGATACGGCAGCGCATGTACGACAACCCGCCGGGAAGTCCGTGGTGGGCTGCCTGCAAGACCGAGCTTGATCTGCGGAACAGCGAGCGGGCGGCGACGGCGCTGGTCGATACATCACGCATCCTGGACAAACTGCGCAGCGCCACCGATCATCTCGACGAACTTACCGGGAAACTTGTGCAATCTACGACGGACATGGCTGAAGTCGTAAAGAGCGTCCGCGAATCCGGCAGACGGATGGAACTTGCGACCTATGTGATCGTGGGATTGACTATCGTGCAGTTGTTTTATATCGCCTTCCAGTTTTCCACCAGGCATTAGCGCTGAGACGGGCGGGACGCCAGCCCGCTGCTCTGGAACGTGTGGTCGCGGGCGACTCGCCCGCGATGTGATCACCACGAACGCATCTGTACTTTGCCCAATACCCCAGCCTCCATTACCATAGCGGCCGTGGCTCACTACATTGGCGCAATCGATCAAGGCACAACCAGCACCCGCTTCTGCGTGTTTGACGCAGCCGGCAAGATCGTGGCGGTCGCGCAAAAGGAGCACCAGCAGATCTATCCGCAACCGGGATGGGTCGAGCACAATCCCGAGGAAATCTGGCAAGCGACGCAGGATGTGATGGCGCAGGCTCTGCAGCAGGGGAAGGTCGGCGTGTCCGATCTGGCTGCAATCGGTATCACCAACCAGCGCGAGACCACCGTTCTATGGAACCGGAAGACCGGCAAACCCGTGGCCAATGCGCTGGTCTGGCAAGACACTCGAGTCGATGGTTACGCCGCGGAACTCTCGCGCGAAGGCGGGGCTGACCGCTTTCGACGCAAAACGGGGCTCCCGCTCAGTACGTACTTCAGCAGTTTGAAAATCCGCTGGCTGCTCGACCATGTGCCGGGCGTCCGGAAGCAGGCCGAAACCGGTGAAGTAGTTTTCGGGAACATAGATTCGTTTCTGACCTGGCACCTCACCGGCGGCCCCGGCGGCGGACTACACATCACTGATGTCACCAATGCCAGCCGCACCCAGCTCATGGACCTCGACACACTTTCATGGGATGAAGACTTGCTGGATGCATTCGGCATTCCGCAGGCGATGTTGCCGCGCATCTGCTCCAGCGGCGAAGCCTATGGGACGGTGAAAGTCGGTGCTGCCAAGGGAGCCGCCATTGCCGGAATTCTGGGCGATCAGCAAGCCGCCCTGGTGGGCCAGACGTGCTTCAAATCTGGCGAGGCCAAGAATACTTACGGTACGGGCTGTTTCCTGCTAATGAATACCGGGGAACGCGCCGTGCGTTCTGGCCACGGGTTGCTGACCACCGTTGGCTACAAGTTCGGCAAGGAGCCGGCGCACTATGCGCTCGAGGGCAGTATCGCGATCACCGGCGCGCTGGTGCAGTGGATACGCGACAACCTGGGCCTCATCGGCTCAAGCCCCGAGATCGAAACACTGGCACGCACGGTGGAGGACAACGGCGGCGTGTATTTCGTCCCGGCGTTCTCCGGTCTCTACGCGCCATACTGGAAGTACAACGCGCGCGGCATAATTGCCGGCCTGACCCGTTACGTCAACAAAGGGCATCTGGCGCGCGCCGTTCTGGAAGCAACTGCGTTTCAGACTCGCGAAGTGGTCGAAGCCATGGAGCAGGATTCTGGCATCGCTCTGGACGTCCTGCGGGTAGACGGAGGCATGGTGGACAACGCGCTGCTGATGCAGTTCCAGGCCGATATCCTGAACCGGCCCGTGGTGAAGCCTCTGACCAAGGAGACTACATCGCTGGGGGCCGCGTACGCCGCCGGCCTGGCGGTCGGTTTTTACAAAAATACAGACGATCTGCGTGCGAAATGGGCGGTGGGTCGGACCTGGAAGCCGAGTCTCGAAGAGCCGAAGCGAGCTGAGATGTATCGCCTGTGGAAGAAGGCTGTGACCCGTTCGTTCGACTGGACGGAGTAGATAGTCTACTCACCAGATGGTGAGCAGCGCCTTTGACTTCCGGATATCGCTGTCCGCCGTGACCAGTGAAATTCCTTCGACCAGCGCGGTGGCTCCGATGATCCGATCTGCGGGATCTTTGGGGTAGGTGGCTGGCAGTCGCATGGCTCGTACGCAAATACGACCGGTGATCGGAAGCACAACAAACCTCGATTCCACCTCTGTCAGGAACGTTTCCAGGCTGGCGCTCAGCTGAATTCGTTGTTTGCTTTCGATCACAGCGATCTCAAGCAAAGTCATATCGGATATCGCGAGCCCTTCGCCGCTGCGACGCGTTTCCTCAATGATCGCGACGGACTTCCTGGAAATCCTGGCCGGCTCCAGAGACAGCCAGAGCACCACATGGGTGTCGACCAGGATCATCGCAACTTGCCCCACTCGTCGGGGGAAAGAGCCGGGGAAACGACGTCCCCGGTGATGCGGCCCCGATTGCTGAAGAACCCGAAAATGTCGTCCACCGCGGTCTTGACGGGCACGAGCATCGCCACCGGTTGGCCGTGCTTTGTGATCACGACGGTCTCGCGCTTGGCCTTGACCTCGTCCATAACGGCGAGACAATTCGTCTTGAATACGCCCGCAGGCATGGTTTTCATTGCATCGACCTCTTGACAACCATGGTCATTATACCATGGTCATACCCAGAACCCTATTCAGGGCGTCGGAGTCGTCACGGTTGGTATGCGATAAAGCGGCTGGTGTCGGCCCGAATGCGGGCTTTAGTTGCTATCTTCGCCGACCTTGAGCACAGCCAAGAACGCTTCCTGCGGAATATCCACACGCCCGATGCGCTTCATGCGCCGCTTGCCTTCTTTTTGCTTCTCCAGCAGTTTGCGCTTGCGGGAAATGTCTCCGCCGTAGCACTTGGCGATGACGTTCTTGCGAATGGCGGAGACCGTTTCGCGGGCGATGATTTTCGATCCGATGGAGGCCTGGATTGCGACTTCAAACATCTGCCGGGGAATCAGTTCGCGCATTTTCGAAACCAGCAGCTTGCCGCGTTCGTAAGCGAAATCACGATGCACGATGATGGAGAGCGCGTCCACCGGTTCGCCCGCTACGAGAATGTCGAGTTTCACCATGGGCGATTCCCAATAGTCGGCGAGGTGGTAGTCCAGCGAAGCGTAGCCGCGGGAAACGGATTTCAGACGGTCATAGAAATCCAGCACGATTTCGTTGAGCGGAAGTTCATAATGCAGCATCACGCGGGAGGAACTGACGTACTCGAACGTCTTCTGCTTGCCGCGCTTGTCTTCCACCAGTTTCAGGATTCCACCCACGTACTCTTCGTTGGTAAGAATGGTGGCAAGGATCACCGGTTCCTGGACTTTGGCAATCTCGCTCGGGTCCGGCCAGCGGGAGGGATTATCGACTTCGATCAGCGTGCCGTCGGTTTTCGTGATCTTGTAACGCACGCCTGGGGCGGTGGTGATCAGTTCCAGATTGAACTCGCGCTCCAGCCGCTCCTGGATGATCTCCATGTGGAGCAAGCCGAGAAAGCCACAGCGGAAACCGAAGCCCAGCGCGACCGAACTCTCGGGCTCGAAGAAGAAGGACGAATCATTGAGGCGCAGCTTTTCCAGGGCCTCGCGAAGTTGGGTGTGTTCGTGCGCGTCCACGGTATAGAGCCCTGCGAACACCATGGGTTTGATTTCTTCGAAGCCCGGCAACGGCTCGATCGCAGGATTGGCCTCGTCGGTGATGGTGTCGCCGATTTTTGTGTCAGCCACGGTCTTGCTGTTGGCCATCAGGAAACCGACTTCGCCGGCGCGCAGTTCATCTACCTCCACGGGCTTCGGGGTCAGAACGCCGAGGGTTTCCACTTCGAGCACTCGTCCGTTCCACATCAGGCGGATCTTTTGTCCCTTGCGGATGGTGCCTTCAAAGACTCGAGTCAGCACAATCACGCCGCGGTAGGGATCAAACCAGGAGTCGAAGATCAGCGCCTGAAGACGGTTGTCGGGATTGCCCTTGGGCGGAGGCACGTGCTTGACGATGGCTTCCAGAACATCAGGCACGCCCAGGCCAGTCTTGGCGCTGATCAGCACGGCGTCGGAGGCGTCGAGGCCCACCGCGCTCTCAATCATCTCCTTGGTGCGCTCGACATCGGCGCTGGGCAGGTCAATCTTGTTGATGACCGGAATAATCTCGAGGCGGTTGTTGATGGCGAGGTAAGCGTTGGCCAGCGTCTGCGCTTCCACGCCTTGCGAGGCGTCCACCACCAGCAACGCGCCTTCGCAGGAAGCCAGCGAGCGTGAGACTTCATATGAAAAATCAACATGGCCCGGCGTATCAATGAGATTGAGCTGATAGGTGTGGCCGTCCTGGGCGGTGTACATCATGCGGACGGCGTGTGCCTTGATGGTGATGCCGCGTTCGCGCTCCAGATCCATGGAGTCGAGCACCTGGGCCTGCATCTCGCGCGCGGTCAGCGCTCCGGTCAACTCCAGCAGGCGGTCCGCCAGCGTGGATTTGCCGTGATCAATGTGGGCAATGATCGCAAAATTGCGGAGGAAAGCAGCGTCCATGGGTGCGGCGGTCAATGTTTGATTCTAACAGGCTGGCGTCGGACGCCGGACCTCGGACCTCGGGCTCACGAGCGCCGCGTTTTGCCGATGTCCGCCGTCCGCCGTCCGATATAAAATCGAAGATGGTCCGGACTGCTATGCCATGGCAATTCCCCGTGGCAATCGCATCGAGCTCATTGCCGCGTGAATGAAACTCCGACGCTCGTGCTGGCTTCGGCCTCTCCCCGCCGGCAGGAATTGCTGCGAAACGCGGGCATCCCTTTCACCGTGCACCCGGCCAACATTCCTGAAGTACCTTCATCCGGAGAGAGTCCGCGCGCTTGCGCGGAACGCCTGGCACGGGAGAAGGCTCGCGCCATCCTCTTCCAGCACCCCGGCAAACTTGTTCTAGGGGCCGATACGATCGTCGTGGTTGATGGCGAGATTCTCGGCAAACCTCGCGATGAAGCCGACGCAGTGCGCATGCTGCGTCTGCTTTCGGGACGAACTCATCAGGTCATCACCGGAGTGTGCCTCGTGGGAACACTGAGAACCGAGAACCAGAAACTAGAAACCGGATTTGAAGACGCGCGTTCCGAAAGCACCCTGGTGACTATGGCCACGCTAAGCGACGAAGATATTCGTTCGTACATCGCAAGCGGCGAGCCCATGGACAAAGCCGGCGCCTACGCCATCCAAGGCATGGCTTCGCGTTGGATCCCGCGAGTCGACGGCGACTATTTCAACGTAGTGGGTTTACCAGTGGCGCTGGTACGCAGAATGCTGCAAGAGCACGGTGTTTGAGGAGAGAAATTCAGACCGGTCGGTAAGCGCCTACGCCTTTTTGTCGGGGTCCTGTTCGCCGTCTTTAACCGCTGACTTGAAGTTCTTGATACCCTCGCCCAGGCCCTTGCCCAGATCGGCCAACTTGCTGGGTCCGAAGATCAGAAGCGCAATAGCCAATAGAACCAAGATTTCCGGCAACCCCAATTTTCCAGGCATGTAAAACCTCCCTAGCGGGTTTGCCAAGCGCTCGCAAAGCGCGTTTCCAGTTGGCGAGGAACCCTGTGGAAATTCTAGGCTACCCGGTGGCCGTAGTCAAAGAATCTCGCTGCTGGGGACGTCAAGCTGCTTGTGTAAAAACCCGGAGGGTGCGGTTTCTCCATTCCAGGTTGAAGCGCTGGAAGATGGAGAAGATGATTCGATCCACGCTCTTCACGTTGACAAAGCACACCATCGGCCGGGTCCGCCGCCGTACTTCTACGAAGCAGCGCTCGATGACGTTGGTGGTGCGCAGCTTCCGCCACAGATGCCGGGGAAAGCTGAAGAACGACAGCAACTCCGGGCAGATCGCGCTCCAGTTGCCGCACCATGCTGCCGATAGCTCGTCTGCCAGTGGCGCCGGAAGCGGCGAAACGCGGCTTCGGCCTGGCGGCGGCTTTCCGCCCGATAGATGGCCTGCGCGTCTGTCTTCACTCGCGTCGTAATCGCGCTTCCGCGCCTTCTCCAGAATGATTGCGCATCTTATGCACCCAGCAGCGCTGATGCAGCACCCGCGGATAGACGGTTTGGATGGCCGCCGCCAGTCCGGCACAGCCGTCGGTGAGGATCAGTCCTGCAGATTCTTTCCCTCCAGCCCGCGCCGGTACAGATCCTGCAACAACCCTTCCCAGGCCTGCTGGCTTTCCCCCTTGCTGCGCAGGAAAGCGAGCAGATGCCGTCTGCCGTCCGCGCCGACTCCCATAGGCCACCAGCATCTGCACCCGCTGCCGGCCGCTCGGCCGCCGCACGCGCAGGCTGACCCCATCCGAGAAACAAGTACGCCCAGTCGTCGGCTCAGCCGCGCCTGATGGAACTGGGCGCACCGCCTGGTCCAGATCGCGGGTCAGCTCGCGATACGGTCTGCGCACTGACCGTCTCGCCGGTCATTAGTCAGGCTTAAAACTCTCAACTCCCTGTCATCCTGCGGAAGCGGAGTCCTTTGCGCAGCGAAGGACTCCCGACGAAGGACCTGTGTATTGCGGGAGACGATAGCAGCACCCAAACCCTACCCGATCTGGGGGATATTCCTTCAGGCTGGATTTGAGCAGGTACTGTATGGACGGTGGCGCGGAATGCAGAGGTCCTTCGCTTGCTTTCGCCCCGCTTCGCGGAACGAAAGACTGGCGCTCAGGATGACATCCTGACGGTGACGAGTGACGGATGGCGAGTCGCTCGCTTCCACACTACGCGCGCTCGATCAACTCCGCCAGCAGCGCTGCTCGGCGGGGCAATTCAGAAATTACTATGGACTCGTGAGTGGCGTGAGCGCCTTCACCAACCCCTCCGAGGCCGTCAAGCGTGGGGATGCCCAGGCTGGCGGTGAAGTTTCCGTCGGAGCCACCGCCGACGGCGGCTTCCTCCAGTTTCCAGCCCAGCTCTTTTGCAATCGCCGCTGCTTTCTTGTAAAGCATGGCGACGCCAGCGCTCCGCTCCATCGCCGGACGGTTTACCGCGCCCGTGATTTCCAGCTTGCACTTGCGATTGAAGGGTTTGAGTGCTCTCAGCTGGCGGTCGATTGCCTTGGCGTCTTTCATTTGGGTTACGCGCACATCGAGTGAAGCGCTGGCCTGCGCGGGAACCACGTTTGTCCGGGTGCCTCCGGAAACCACTCCCACGTTCAAGGTGAGCCCGCGCTTACGATTGACCAGTTTGGAGATGGCTGTGATTTGCCTGGCCATTTCAACAATCGCGCTCTCACCGTTATCGAAATCCAGACCGGAGTGAGCCGCCTTTCCCGTCACCTTGATGGTGTATTCGCCGACTCCCTTGCGCGCAGTCTTCACCGCACCCTTCAAACCGTATGAGGGTTCAAGAACCAGAACGGCTTCGGATTTTCTGGCCAGGCTTTCGGTGATGCGGCGGGACGATTCGCTTCCCACCTCTTCGTCCGTCACCAGAAGCACTGTGACCGGGCGTGGCATGGTGTCGCCATGCCAGGTGCGTATTCCCTCAAGCGCATGCAGGATAAGCGCAATGCCCGATTTCATATCGAGCGCGCCGGGCCCCCAGAGGCGTCCGTCGGCCACGCGGCATGGCATGGTGGAGAGCGTTCCCATGGGGTACACCGTGTCAATGTGGCCCAGCAACAGGACGGTCTTGCCGCTGTGCGCGCCGGAGAAGTCCACTTGCAGGTGATCGCCGACGTTCTGGGCGCGATGGAATTTTGCATGGCCGCCGATTTTCTCGAAGCGGCCAGCCAGAAGGGCGCCCAGCTGGTCCACTGCCGGCTTGTTGTCGCTGGGGGATTCGATTTCTACCAACTGGCGGACGGTTTCGGCGATGGTGTCTTTTCGCTCGGTAAAGAAGCGCAGTCGATTAGCGGTTTCGCTGGGGACGGGCTGGGGCCGCGATGATTGCGGCTTCTTCATGACTTTCTTCATAGGCATATTCTCTGGTGGCTCGGTTCGAAAAATTCCCAGACAACCTGACAGGGGGCAGCAAGCTGCACATCCGCCGAATTGTGGTTCGGGCCACGAGCGCTTCGCGCAAGATGCTTCGCAAGCTCAGCATGACGCCACAGTTGAGAAGCTGAGCCAATACCATTGTCGCAGTATTCCGTGGCTGAGTCGCGGTACAGTATAATCTTCGCTCCTAACGAGTCACGATAAACCTGACGAGAGAAAATGACCGACACCGCTCACCCAGCGACCGCACCCCCGGCGCCGGTAAAGACCACGCTGGACATCGTCGATATTTTCCGCATTCTGCCCCACCGATTTCCCTTTTTGTTGATCGACCGAGTCATTGAGATCCAACGGAAGCAGCGGATCGTGGCCATCAAGAATGTGACCATCAACGAGCCTTTTTTCGCCGGACACTTTCCGAACCTGCCGATTATGCCGGGAGTCCTGATTGTGGAGGCCATCGCGCAGGCGGGCGGGGCGTTGTTGCTCACCGAAGTGGAAGACCCGAAGGATAAGCTCATCATGTTCACCGGGATCGAGCGGGCGAAGTTCCGCCGGCCAGTGGTTCCTGGCGACCAATTGCGTATCGAGGTTGAGCTCAAGAACTGGCGCGCCCGTCCCAGCATGATCGCCGTCCGCATGGAGGGAATTGTCTACGTCGGTGACCGGAAGGTGGCGGAGGCAGTCGTCAGCTGTCAACTGGTAGAGGCTGCCCGCGGGCGCGCCGGGTCGAATGGCGCCGGGGCAGGTACGGACGAACCGGAATAAGCTCCCGTATGGCGAAACCTCCGCTGGCAACTGACACCGTGCAACCGGATTCGACCGTGAAAGTTTCCGCAGGCGTTCATCCCAGCGCAATCGTAGATCCCCGCGCGAAGGTCCACCCTTCCTGCAAAATCGGCCCCTATTGCGTGATTGGGCCCGAGGTCGAACTGGGCGAAGGCTGTCATCTGATTTCGCACGTCACCATCGAAGGACCGACGAAAATAGGGGCCGACAATGGTTTCTTTCCCTTCTCGTCGATCGGCATGGCGCCGCAGGACATCACCTACGCCGGCGAACCGACGCGGCTCGAGATCGGCGACCACAACGAGATTCGCGAGTTTGTCACCATCAACCGGGGCACAGTGAAGGGCGGCGGAGTGACCCGCGTTGGCAGCCACACGCTGGTCATGGCGTACACGCATATCGCGCACGATTGCATCATTGGCGATCACGTCATCCTGGCCAATGCCGCAACCCTGGGCGGCCACATCACGGTCGGAGAGTGGGCGGTGGTGGGAGCGCTGTGCCCGGTCCATCACTTTGTCCGTATAGGGGCGCACTCGTTTATTGGGGGCGGCACGACCATCACGCGGGACGTGCTGCCTTTCTCGAAGACAGCGGCGGCGCGCGACACACACGCTTACGGTCTCAACGCGGTTGGCCTGGAGCGGCGGGGTTTCAGCAAAGAACGCATTCGGAAGCTTCATCACGCCTACAAGCTTTTGCAGGCGTCGAAACTCAATACTTCACAGGCGCTGGAGCGGATGAAGTCCGAGCCCGACCGTGGGGAAGATGTGGACATGCTGATAAGATTCATCGAAGCATCGGAGCGCGGCGTGATCAAGTAGGACGGCCCTGGGTCGAATCGTAAGTTTTCAGCAGATGGGCCAAAGCCCGGGGCACAATTTCTCCTCGTTGAGAACGTGAAAAATCGTCCATTCGTCGAGCACGTCAACCGCGGGGTCTTTCGTCAGTTGCGCATTGATCATGGCCCGGACCAGTTTCTCGACGTTGCTCTGAGCTTCGGTTCGGCGTTCGGTGAATTCGAACAGACTGACCTTGTGGGCTTCGAGACCGGCCTTGAGCAGGGCCTTGAAACCACTTTCACACTGGAGCGAGAACTTGAAGCGATGCCTCGCGGCCGCTCGTACTGCGGCTCCCCACATGTGTCCTGACGGGTGCCGGATGATGGACGGCGTCTCAGCCATAAGAGGTCCCGGGGCGATCGCACCGGATTCGCGATAGAACGATTGTGCTACGTGATGCGAAGCATAATCAAGCATGTGTCCGAATCGCTGGTTTCATCTAATGGTGTCATCCTGAGCGGAGCGGAAAGTTCGCTGTTTGCGAACTTTCTGCGGAGTCGAAGGACCCCTACCTGGCCGGCGACCGTGAGGCTATAGGCGTCCTTCGACTGCGCGAATGTTTTCGCAAGCGAAAACATTCGCTCCGCTCAGGATGACATGGGGATCATGGTTTCAGGATGACGCCGGTGTTGGGCGTTAAATATGCCAGAACGAATCGGTCTAATCGCCGGAAATGGAAGCTTTCCCCTGCTGGTGCTGGACGCCGCGCGCGCCCAGGGCTTCGACGTCATCGTCGCAGCCATCAAGGAGGAGGCGTCCCCCGAGATTGACCAACGCGGAGCCACAGCCGTCCACTGGCTCTCTCTTGGCGAGTTGTCACGCCTGATCGAGACCTTCCAGCGGGAAGGGGTACGCCGCGCCGTGATGGCAGGGCAGGTAAAGCACAAGCAGATTTTTTCCAGCATCCGCCCCGACTGGAAGCTGGCGAAGCTGCTGCTATCGCTGGGAACGAGAAATACCGACTCACTGCTGGGCGCAGTCGCCAAGACGCTGGCCGAGGAGGGCATCAGGCTGGAGAATTCGACCTCTTTTCTGGAGCCCTTGCTGGCTAAGTCGGGCGTTCTTTCCCAGCGTGCGCCGACGCCGCAGGAGAAGAAGGACATCGAATACGGACGCACCGTGGGCCGCCACCTGGCGCAGTATGATATCGGGCAAACCGTGGTGGTCGCGGAGTCGGCCTGCGTTGCGGTCGAGGCCATGGAAGGCACTGACGCCGCGATCGGGCGCGCGGGCGAAATCATGCGATCGCTCGCGGGAGACGCGTCCACTCTCGGTCGGGAACTCACGGTCGTAAAGATTGCCAAGCCGAATCAGGACATGCGTTTTGATGTGCCGGTGATCGGACTGAAGACCATCGAAGTGATGCGCCAGGCTGGGGCCACGTGCCTGGCAATTGATGCCGGGAAATGCCTCCTGCTCGATGGCAATGCCATCATCGTGGCCGCCGATTCGGTTGGCATCACGATCGTGGCTGATTGACATGCCGGTCTGTGACTCGCAATCTTCATCTGTGGCAGTCTGGAGCTCTCAATGACTGAGACTTTTCGCCTTGCCGATCAAATCCGCCGCGCCTTCGAAGGCAGTGCCTGGCACGGCGATTCGATTCTGGAAATGCTGTCCGACGTGAACGCCAAAACCGCGGCGGCCCGGCCGATCAAGGATGCTCACAGCATCTGGGAAATTCTTCTGCACATCGCCGCGTGGGATGACGTGGTTACTCGCCGGATTGGAGGCGCAGCGCTGATGCTCAAGGATGAGCAGAATTTTCCCGCCGTCACCGACACCAGCGAAGCGGCCTGGACGCAGGCGATCGAAAACACAAAGAAGACCCATCACGAGCTGATCAAGGCAGTGGCCGGCTTTCCTGACTCGCGACTGGTGGAACAGGTTCCGGGTAAGACCCAGAACTATTACAACTTCTACTACATGTTCAGCGGCATCGTGCAGCACGAGCTCTATCATGCCGGCCAGATTGCACTTCTGAAAAAGGCAGCGACGTGAAACTCCTTTGCGACCTTGGCGGTACCCTTTGCGTCCTTTGCGGTTAAAAGCTCTTGACCGCAAAGTTCGCCAAGGAAATCGCAAAGGTCGCAAAGAAAACCTCTTTATCCCGGAGAATTGAAAACTGGCTGACAACTTCATCAACGTCGCTGTAGTCGGCGTAGGCGCCTTTGGACGCAACCACGCCCGCATCTATCACCAGTTGGCCCAGCAGGGCGAAGCAGTCCGCCTCGTGGGAGTCGTGGATCCCGACGTGGCCCGTGCCGACGCCATCGCTGCTGAATTCGGATGCCGCGGCTTCGGATCCGTCGAGCAACTGGTGACCACGCACAGCGAAGTGCAGGCCGCTTCTGTTGCTGTCCCCACGCTGCTCCACCTCGAAACGGCACGGGCGTTGATGCAAGCTGGAGTGGATGTGTTGGTCGAAAAGCCGCTGGCTCCATCACTGGCGGAAGCCGATGAGTTGCTGGGCCTGGCGCAAAGGTTGAATCGAATCGGCCAGGTCGGACACCTGGAGCGCTTCAATCCTGCAGTCCGCGCCACGGCGCCGCTCATCACCCAGCCCATGTTCTTTGAAGTTCACCGGCTCAGTGTATTCACTCCCCGGTCGCTCGATGTGGACGTCATTCTCGACCTGATGATTCATGATCTCGACATCGTGCTCTGGCTTGTGAAGTCGCCGGTCAAAGAAATTCGCGCCGTGGGCCTCCCCATTCTTTCCGGCAAGGCCGACATTGCCAACGTTCGTCTGGAATTCGAATCCGGCTGTGTGGCCAATTTCACCGCCAGCCGGGTTTCGACCGAGCGCGTCCGCAAGCTGCGTTTTTTTCAACCGCGGCAATATGTTTCTCTGGACTACAGCCGCCAGGAGGTCCTGGTGTTCAGCGTGGGCGAGTCCGCGGGAACACCTTCCGTAAATCCGCAGATCAAGGTGGCCAAGCCGCCGATCGTCGCGGAGGAGCCGCTGCAAGCTGAGCTCCGGTCGTTCCTGGAGGCGGTTAGGACCCGTTCGACCCCCCTCGTCTCATTCGAAGACGGACGGCGCGCCCTCGCCGTGGCTCTCGACATTGTGGCGGCGATGCGCGAACACGGACACAAAGTTCAACTCGAAGAACTGCGCTGACGGCCCACTGATAGCCGCGTAAGTGATTGGTGAGCAATGATCCAGCGGCGACTCTTGTTTTACACTTCTTGACAATCAATCAGAGCTCTTCAAGGTAACCTTTATTGACCAGTCGGGTACGAACCAGAGTGCCTTTACACGCTGGTTTTTCGCAGATATTCCAGAAAGATGCGAAAATGGAAGAATCAGTCGTTAGTCGTTGGCCCTTGCCATTGAGTTTGTCATTGGCGCCGCGCCACTGGTGGTTGGGCTTTTTCCGAATTCTTAGTCGGTCCCGCGCTACGTTGGCTGGGCCAAGGGCCAACGACCGACGGCCAAAGACCAACGACGAAGTTCACAAGCCATAAGCCAGCAGGTCGATGTCAACTACTGAAATCCCGCCGGGAAAACCCGTCCCTACAGCGCAACCGCCCACCACCCCGGGCGGCGATCTATACGACGCCAGCGGTTGGGAGACTGCCTATCTCGAGATGCACGACGTTCCCGCCCTGCTGATTCAGTTGCAGGACGACCTCTCGCGCTCGCGCCAGCGGGAAGCGTTTTGGATCTCCGTCGTGGTCCACCTGGCCATCGTGATCCTAGTCGTCAACTCGGCCCGGCTCGAAGGTCTGATGCACCGCCGTTCGGTAATTCTGGTCAGCCCTCAAGACCTGATGAAGGAGAAGGAACTCACTTATCTGGAGCTTCCTCCCGACGAGCAGAAGGTGTCAAAGCGGCCGGACACTAACAGGATTTCAGACAAAGATCGGATCGCAACTTCGAAGGCCCCGCAGCTGGATCGTAAAGAACTGAAGAAGATTCTGGACAGCGCGCGTCCGGGGCCGCCTAGCGCGCCGGCGCAGTCGCAGCCCGCCGCACCGGCGCCGGCAGCCCAGGCCCCGCAAGCCGCGCCGGAACAGTCATCGCCGGCTCCACCGCCGGATCAGAACCAGGTGGCGCGACTGCAGACTCCACCGGCAGAACGACCGGCGCCGAGTTTCAGTACGGGCGCGATGTCGGCGGGATCGGCCATTGAGCAAGCGGCCCGCGCCGCCGCCTCCAATCGCGGGGGATACGGTGGCGACGGCGGAGACTATGGCCTGGGTCAGGGCAAGCAAGGCGGCCAAGCCATCGGCCCGATGGACGTCCTCAGCGACACCATGGGCGTGGATTTCGGTCCCTACCTGGCGCGTGTGCTGCACGATGTGCGGGAAAACTGGTATCGCATTATCCCGGAGTCGGCGCGTGCGCCGCTCATGAAAAAGGGAAAAGTCTCGATTGAGTTCGCCATTCTGAAGAACGGCCAGGTCGCAGGACTACAGATCGTCGGCACTTCCGGAGACGTAGCGCTGGATCGCGCTGCCTACGGCGGCATCACAGCCTCGAAACCCTTCCCACCACTTCCATCTGAATTCGGCGGCCAGTATCTGGCGTTACGCTTCCACTTTTATTACAACCCGGAAAAGTCGGACATACAGTGAATCCGACCTCGGACGTCAGACCTTAGACTCACGAACTGAATGTCAGGATGCTCCGAGCTTGAACGCAGCTGCCAAAAGGCAATCATGGTCGACACAGCGTGAGGCGGGAGTCTGATTTGCGAACGCTGCGCTCGAGGGGCCGAGGTCTAAGGTCCGATGTCTGAAGTCCGAGGTCCGACGTCCGCTTTCTCACCAGACTCTGCATCTCTTCTCCCGCACCATCGGCGAACCTGCCTTGCACTGGAAGGCCTGTTGAAATTCCGGTGTGTTCGCAACCACTCCGTTGGCCCGATATTTGTCGGGTGAGTGCGGATCTACGGTGGCATACAGGCGTTTGGTTTCGTCGCGGGTCTGGTCACACCAGCTTTGTCCATAGCCGATGAAGAAGCGCTGTTCGGGAGTGAAGCCGTCGATTGATTCCAGTTTTTGGCCGCGAGTTTCAGTCTTCCACGCCATGTAAGCCAGCATCAGTCCGCCCAGATCGGCGACATTTTCGCCCATGGTCAGCTGGCCGTTGATCTTGATGTCATCCACGGCAACGTATTGCGAATACTGGTCGGAGATACAACTGGCGCGCTCGTCGAACTGTTTGCCGTCCTCCGCCGTCCACCAGTCGCGCAGATTGCCCTGGGCATCGAACTGGCGGCCTTCGTCGTCAAAGCCGTGGGTCAGTTCGTGTCCAATGGTGGCGCCGGTGTCACCGTAGTTCGGGGCATCGTCGGCGCTGGGATCGAACAATGGCGGCTGTAGGATGCCTGCCGGGAAATTAATGTCGTTCAGTTGCGGGCTGTATTCAGCATTCACCGTAGGGGGCGTCATGCCCCATTCGCCACGGTCCAGAGGTTTGCCAATCTTCGCGATCTGGCGATTGAACTCGAATCGGCGGGCGCGCAGCACGTTGCCCGCGTAGTCATCGCGCGCAATGGTCAGGGCGCTGTAGTCGCGCCATTTGTCGGGATATCCGATTTTGTTGGCCACGGTGTGCAGCTTCTCGAGCGCCTGCTGTTTCGTAGCCGGAGACATCCACGACAGGCTTTCGATGTCGTGCTGCATAGCCTCTTCGATTTGCTTCACCATTTTTTGTGCGCGTTGCCTGGCCTCGGGCGGGAAGGCGCGCTGCACGTAGGCTTGCCCCAGGGCTTCACCCAGGTCGTTGTCTACGTAACTCACACAGCGCTTCCAGCGCGGCTGGAGCTTCTCGGCGCCGGTCAGGGTCTTGCCATAGAAATCGAAATCGGCGTTCACAAAAGCCGAAGAGAGGTGGGGCGCGTTCGCATTTGCCAACTGCCAGCGCAGGTAAGCCTTCCAGTTCTTGAGGTCCTCTTTTTTCAAGGTGGCGTGCAGGGTCTTGAAGAATTCTGGCGCGGTCACATTCAGTGTCTGCAGGCCCGGATGGCCAGCCCGTGAGAAATACGCCTTCCACCGGAAGGATGGGCTGAGCGCCTCCAAATCCTGAATCCTCATCTTGTGGTAAAGCATTTTGGGATCGCGGCGCTCCACCTGGGTCAGCGATCCCCTGGCCAGCGCGGTCTCGATTCGCAGCACAGTCTGGGCTTCGCTGGCAGCGACGCCCGGCCCATCCCCGAGCAACTCGAAGATTTTCTGGACATGGGCAACGTATGCCTGGCGAAGTTCGACGGATTTCGCATCCGTCTTGAGGTAGTAATCGCGGTCGGGAAGGCCCAGCCCGCCCTGGTCTACTTCCGCAATGACCTGGGAAGAATTCTTGTAGTCCTGGTCCGACTGGAAGACGAACGGGACGTTCAGGCCCGGCATGCCGGCAACGACCTGAGCAATGTCCCGCTTGGAGCGCATTTGCTCAATTTGTTCGAGACTCTCTTTCAACGGGTTTGCTCCGGCGGTCTCAACTGCCCTTTCATCCATGCAGGCGGCATAGTAGTCGCCGATCTTCTGTTTCACCGGGTCACGGCTGGGACCGCCTGCTGCGGCTTCTTCGAGAATCTCGCGCAACAGCACCTTGTTGTCGTCCGCCAGCTTCGTGACGGCGCCCCAGCTCGTCTTGTCGGGAGGGATGGGGTTCTTCTTCAGCCAACCGCCGCACGTGTAAGCGAAGAAGTCCGTGCACGGATCCACACTAGTGTCGAGGGAATTGACGTCGAGGACCGGAGGATGCGCAGGCCCGACACTCTGGGCGTAGGAGCCAATTGGTAGAAGAATCGAAGCCAGACAAGCTAGTGCAAACGCAGTTCGAAACATTACTCTCCTTGGATCCCTGGCGGTCCGACCCACCCGAAGAAGGCCAGCTATGATTTTTGCAGCCGGATCGAGCCATCCCCGGTATGAATGGTAAGCGGTTTGCCACCGCCATTGAGTTTGCCACGGATGTTATTGGGACCCAGCCGTCCTTCCACGGTCACCGGCAGATCAAGATCAATATGGCCGTCCCCGGTACGAAGATCAAGGTCGGCTGAAAAAGAATCCGGCACCTGGAGAGTCACGGCTCCGTCCCCGGTTTGAAGGTCCCAGTTTGAGCCCACAGTCGAACCCGCCAGAGCACGAGCGTCGATGTGGCCGTCGCCGCTGCTGAGCTGAAGGTCATCGAACCGCCCCTCGGCCTTGAGGTGACCGTCGCCGGTGCGGGCTTTGAGCGAACCATCCACTGCTTCGAGATCCTGACCGCCATCGCCTGACTGAACCTCCATCGCCCCCTTAAAACCGTTCAGCCGGATGGAACCGTCGCCAGTACGCAGATTGATGCGTCCTTCGTGAGGCATGTGGATCTCAACTTCAACGCGGTGGCTCTGGGTATGGACACAGATCACGCAGGTCTGGTGTGGAAGGCGAACTTCAATGCTGACTGAATCGCCGGCCTGGTCTTCCAGCACCTTGACGCCGCCCTCACCGATCTTCCAGCCTTCAGCGGTGACTCGTGCCTCGATGGTGTTCTGGTTCCAGGTGTCTACGTGAATGTTGGCATCCGACGTTTCTACCCGCAGATCGGGCTTGCCGGTGAGGGTATAGGTCTTCGACCAGTCTCCGGCGCGGGCCGCTGGCGCCAACGCCAGGCCCAAGCCCAGAATCATGAATGTAATTCGTCGCATAGCTTTCTCCCACCCGGGCAGTAATGCGCCTGCCTCGGCTTAAGACGGTGATACGCGGGTTTCGTGAGCATGGTTCCCGAATTGTCAGCCAAGTTACGGTTCGGCTGCCGGTACTTGATAGGCCAACTGCACCAGCGTTCTCTCGGAAAATGGGACATAGAGAAGCGCAGCGGTCGCGGCAAATGCCGCCCCAAACCCGATCTTTTCGGCCAGAAGGAACGGAGCCACCGCCCACAATTGGTCCAACGTAAGTATGACCGGAAACATCCGCCGGAATTTTTCTCCCAGGCCCTGATGATCAAAGGCCACCGCCGAGATCAGATAACAGCGTAGCGGAATACCCACGCCCGCGGTCACCAGCACTGCAATGAAGATGACGCGCGCTTCCCGTCCCGGCAGGAACGTGCTGGTGATGCGATCGATTGCGCTGAAACGAAACAGCGCGCTCACGTAGAAGATCAGATACATCAACTGAACCAGCCCGAAAAGACCGCGGGTCAGACTGCGGCGGGGAAGCGGGACTCCGAGATCTCGATGAAAGGGGGCCACGGGGACGGCGGTTTCTCCGGCAGACATCAGGGGAGAATCCTGCGGCGGCAATTTAGCCTCTGTCGGCTGCACCGGAGCCAGGAAGCGGTATCCGCGCCGAGCCAGCGTTTCCACGTAGCGCGGGCTGGAAGCTGAATCTCCCAGCGCCTCCCGCAGCTTGTTTACGGCAGTATTGAGGCTGTGGTCGAAGTCCACAAATGTGTCGGCGGGCCACAATTTCTGCCGAAGCTCTTCGCGCGTGACCACCTCTCCAGGGCGGTCCAAAAGATAGACCAGGATCTGAAAGGGCTGCTCCTGGAGGCGAATGCGGGTGCCATTCTTGCGGAGTTCACCGGCGGCGAGGTCTATTTCGAAGGCCGCGAAGCGCAGGGTTCTTCTGGCCGGACTGCTCGGTGGTATCGGCACGGCAGCAGGAAGTTTAGCATTGCACTGGTTCGATGTAGGCGCGAGCGCCTCGCTCGTGCGGCAGCGTCACTGCATTTGGAGGTGGGTTCAGAAGACTTAAAGCTGATAGTTGGCGGCCCCCGCACGAGCGGGGCGCTCGCGCCGACATTAAGCTCGCGGCGCTACAATGCTTTGGTGTCTGCTGTCAGCCCACCGCCGGATGCGCCATCCCCTAAGCGCATTCCAAAACTTCACATTCACAGACTTGAAGCGGGCGGCATCCTGATCATCGGAGCCCTTATCTTGCTGCTTACTCTTGCGCGGTACTGGCATCACATCGCCTGGGGTGCCCGCTGACCGCGCCTTCCGATCCACTGCTGGTCGTGGTGCTCGGCCCGACGGGGAGCGGGAAGACTGCACTGTCGCTGGCGCTTGCCGAACGCTTCTACGGCGAGATCGTGAACTGCGATTCCGTGGCCATGTATCGCGAGTTCGAGATTGGTACCGCGAAGCCGACCGCCGCCGAGCGGGCCCGTGTCTCGCACCATATGCTGGATGTGGTGGACCCGTTAGGCTTCATCACTGCCGGCGAGTACGCCCGCCAGGCCCGTGAAGTCCTCCAGCAAATCAAGGCGAGGGAAGCGTTGCCGATTGTGGTCGGTGGAACCGGTCTTTATCTGCGTGCCCTGCTGGAGGGCCTGTTTGCTGGTCCGCAGCGGTCGGAGGAGTTACGTGAGCGATTGCGTGAACGCGCTGAAGAGAGAGGACCAGGGTATCTACATCGAGTCCTGACGCGCCTCGACCCCGCCGCTGCCGGAAAGATCCATGCCCATGACACACCCAAACTGTTGCGGGCGATTGAAGTCTGCCTGGCATCACGGACAAAAATGAGTGAGATGTGGAAACAGGGGCGCGACCCGTTAAAAGGCTTTCGCATCAAGCGGTTGGGACTTGATCCCGACCGCAAGGCCTTGTACGAGCGAATCAATCAGCGCGCGCAACGCATGTTCGACGGCGGGCTGTCGGATGAAACTCTGAACCTGTTGGAGAAATACGGATCGACTCCGCGCCCGCTGTCCGCTCTCGGCTACAAACAGGCCGTAGCCCTGATGCGGGGCGAGTTCGAACGTAAAGGCGCAGTGAAGGCAGCACAACAGGCGCATCGCAACTACGCTAAGCGGCAGATGACGTGGTTCCGGCGCGAGCCGGATGTGACCTGGTTCCACGGCTTCGGAGACGACGCGAGAGTTCAAGGCGAGGCGATCGAAAGAATCGCAGAAATGCAGGCGTCAGACTAAAAGATCGCAAACAGTTTTTCTTTGCGAACTTTGCGGAATCCTTTGCGTCCTTTGCGGTTAAAAGCTGTTGATCCCGCCGCAGATCGAGCAAACCTTAAACCGCGAAGGACGCAAAGTGAACCGCAAAGACCGCAAGGGGAAGGGAAAGTTTACCTCTGCAGAATCTCTTTCAGCGCCTTCTTGAGATCCGGATGCTGAAACCGATATCCGGTGGCCACGAGTTTGGCCGGTTCCACGCGCTGGCTGCCGAGAAAGAGTTCTTCGCCCATCTCTCCAAAGATCAGGCGGACGACAAAGGCGGGCATGGGGAAGATGGCCGGGCGGTTCAGGACGGAAGCCAGAATCCGTGTGAACTCGGCATTGGTCACCGGATTCGGGGCGACGGTGTTCACCGGACCTGAGAGCGTTTCGTGGTTCAGCACGTGCTGAATCGCGCCTACGACGTCGCGCACCGAGACCCACGTCCACCATTGGCGTCCGGTGCCCAGCCGGCCTCCCAGGCCGAGGCGAAAAGGAGTAAGCATGGCCGGCAAGGCGCCACCGTCCGCACTCATCACCACTCCAATGCGCATTTGCACTGTGCGGATTCCCGCCTTGGCTGCGGGTTGCGTGGCCCCTTCCCATTGGCGGCATATTTCTGCGGCGAAACCTTCGCCTGACGGACTGTCCTCGCGCAGGATCTCATCGCCGCGATTGCCGTAGAAACCGATCGCGGAAGCCGAAATGAACACGCGAGGCGGCTGTGACGCCTTCCCAGCGGCTTCCGCCAGGTGGCCCGTGCCCTGGGCGCGGCTTTCGAGAATGCGCCGTTTCTTGGCGTCGGTCCAGCGTCCGACAATGGATTCTCCGGCGAGGTGAATGACCGCGTCGAAGCCGGAAACTAGATCCGGCGATAGCAGATGGGATGGATCCCATACTATTTGGTCGCGGCCAGCACCTGAAGTTCGCACTAGACGCGTGACTGTGAACCCCTGGGCTTTTAGCGACGGTAGGAGAGCTGCCCCAATCGGGCCGGAAGACCCGCTTACCAGGATGCGTGCTGAATTCATGGTGGCTGGTTCCGCTCAACTCTAGCAGATTGGGTCCGCGTGGCGCGGGCGCCCCGCCCGCGGCTTTTGATCCTTTGGTTGACCGGTCAACATCAAAGGCTGCGGACGAGGCCGCCGGCGCCACACAACCAGCTATAATCCAGCATGGCGACCCTGCGCCAACAGTTCGCGACCAACGTGCTCACGGTCACCCGCTTCCGTGAACTGATGCGCCGCATGCGGGCCAATCGGCCCAACGACGACCTCGAGCTTATCCGCAAGGCCTACGAGTTTTCCCAGAAGCATCATGCCGGGCAAAGCCGGGCTTCCGGTCAGCCCTATCTGGTCCATCCCCTGGAAGTGGCGCTGGTTCTGGCCGAGATGAAAATGGACCCCGTCGCGATCGCCGCCGGGTTACTGCATGACTCCGTGGAAGATACCTCGGTGACGGTCGTCGACATTCGCAAGGAGTTCGGCGAGCAGGTCGCCCACATCGTGGAGGGCGTCACTAAGATCAGCGCTATCGATTTTGCCACCCGCGAAGAACAACAGGCCGAGAACTTGCGCAAGATGATGCTGGCCATGGTAGATGACATCCGAGTGGTGCTCATCAAGCTGGCTGATCGCCTGCATAACATGCGCACCCTGGAGCATCTGCCGCCGGAGCGCCAGCAGAAAATCGCCCGCGAGACCCTCGAAATCTATGCGCCCATTGCCCACCGCCTGGGCATGGGCAAGATCAGAGGAGAACTGGAAGACTTAGGCTTCCGCTACGTCGATGCAATCGGATATCAGCAGGTCCACGATGCGGTCGAGGCCCGGCGCAAGGCGGGCGAAGCATTCCTGTCGAGGGTGGAAACAATATTTCGCGACAAACTCAAAGAGGCAGGCATCACGGCGACGGTGGAAAGCCGTATCAAGCGGCTGTACAGCATCCACAAGAAACTGCAACGGCAGCATATTACGGTCGAACAGGTGTACGACCTCTATGCCATGCGCGTGATCACGCAATCCATACAGGATTGCTATGCGGTGCTGGGCATTATCCACAATCTGTGGCGCCCCGTGCCAGGCCGGATCAAAGACTTCATCGCCATGCCCCGGCCGAATCTTTATCAATCGCTGCACACCTCCGTGATTTCGGAGGAGGGAACACCGTTTGAAGTGCAGATCCGCACCGAAGAGATGCACAAGATGGCGGAAGAGGGCATTGCCGCGCACTGGAAGTACAAGGACGGCCCGGTCTCGGCGCAGGACGAGCAGCGCCTGGCCTGGCTGCGCCAGGTGGTGGAATGGCAGCGTGATGTTTCCGATCCGAGCGAATTCTTGTCCACCCTCAAAATCGATCTTTATCCGGAAGAGGTCTATACCTTCACCCCGAAAGGCAAGGTCGTAGTCCTGCCTCGCGATTCGTCGCCAATAGACTTTGCCTATTCCGTCCACACCGAGGTGGGTCACAGCTGCGTGGGCGCAAAAGTGAATGGGCGGATGGTGCCGCTGCGCTTCAAGCTGCATAGCGGTGACATTGTCGAGATCCTGACTCAGGCCGGACACAAGCCGAGCCGCGACTGGCTGGCGATTGCTAAGTCGTCGCGAGCCCGCAACAAGATCAAGCATTGGCTGAATGTCCATCAGCGGGAGCGCGCCATTGAGATCGGCCGCAAGCTGATCGAGAAAGAAGCGCGCAAGTATCGAATATCGCTGAAGGACATCAAGGACGAAGAGTTGCAGAAGATCGCGTCCGACTACGGCGCGGGGCGTCCCGACGATCTGATGGCGGGTATTGGCTACGGGAAGTATTCGGCGCGTCAGATCCTGGGACGCATGGCGCCAGCCGCAGGCACGCCTATAGCCGATGAGGAACAGGAGAAGCCCAGCGGCCTGGCCAGCGTGGTGCGTCGCGTCTTCGGCGGCGACCAGAACAACAACGCCATACGCGTCAAGGGACACGGCGACCTGCTGGTGTACCGGGCGCGCTGTTGTAACCCGATTCGAGGCGAGGCCATCGTCGGCTACGTGACTCGCGGCAAGGGCGTGGCCGTCCACGCGGTTAATTGTCCCAACGTGACCAACCTGCTGTATGAGCCCGAACGCAAGATCGACGTGGAGTGGTCGCAGGACGACGGAACGCCGAGCGCCTATCCGGTAAAACTCACCGTGTTCTGCGACGACCGCTTTGGAATGCTGAAACAAATCACCGCCGTGATCAGCGATACCCAGACCAACATCCGCAACATCGAAGCCCGCACCAATAACGGCCAGGCGAATGTTGACATCGTGCTCGACATTGCCGACTTGAAACACCTTGAAAACATCGTCACCGGCGTTCGCAAGATTCCCGGCGTGCACGACGTGCAGAGACTGCAGAAGATCTAGTCGTCAGCAAGAACCAACTGAGAACAGAGAACTCAAGACGGAATACTGGATGTTTATCTTGTAATATCCATCCAGAAAAGCATCCGTCTTTCCGTCTTGGTTGACTGGAGCAGCAGCGATCTGCATTAATTCTGACCACCGACTCGTGGAGGCCTCATGCGCGACGTGATTGCAACCAAAGAAGGACCGCAGGCGATTGGACCGTATTCGCAAGGTATCCGGGCGAACGGATTTGTCTTCGTCTCCGGACAGGTAGCCATCGATCCGGCGAACCAGCAGGTGATCGCGGGCGACGTCGCTGCCCAGACCGACCGCGTGCTCAAGAATCTCTCGGCGATTTTGACCGCGGCGGGGAGCGGGCTGAAGAAGGTGGTGCGTTCCACGGTCTTCCTGAAGAATATGGGCGATTTCGCCGCCATGAATGAAGTCTATGGGCGGTATTTCACGGTTGCGCCTCCGGCCCGTTCCACGGTCGAGGTGGCTCGGCTACCCAAAGACGTTCTGGTGGAAATTGATGTGATCGCACTAGCGTAGGACACTGCGCACTACGTTTCCTTCGCCCTTTCAGAGCTGCGCCGTTTGCTGCTCTTTACCCACGGCTCGCCGCCCTGGGCTTTATTCTTTGTGCCGCTCCGCGGCCAGGAACATGTACGACTGGTCACTGACCTCCTCCTCCATTTAGAATCCTTGGTCCCGCATTTCTCAGCGACACCAGGGAGTTCACGTTGATCCCACGCTACACCCGTCCCGACATGGGCCGCATCTGGAGCGATGAGAATCGCTTTCGGACCTGGCTGGCGGTCGAAGTCGCGGCCACCGAAACTCTTGCCGAGGCCGGCATGGTGCCCAAGGATGCCGCCCGCGCCATTCGCGAGCGGGCTGATTTCAACCTCGACCGGATCGCCGAAATCGAAGCGGAAGTCCGCCACGACGTCATCGCCTTCACCACCGCCGTGGCGGAGATCGTCGGGCCGCACGCGCGCTGGTTTCACTACGGCCTGACTTCAAACGATGTCGTCGACACTTCACAGGCTCTGCTCATCCAGCAGGCGTCCGCGATCATTGCCGCCGACCTCGAAAAGCTTTCCGATGTACTGGAGCGCCGGGCGTGGGAGTTCAAGGACACGCCCATGATCGGGCGCACTCACGGCATCCACGCCGAGCCCATCACGTTTGGTTTCAAGCTGGCCAACTGGTACTCCGAGACTCAGCGCAATATCGCACGCTTTCGCGCTGCCGCCGAGGACATGCGGGTGGGAAAATTTTCCGGGGCTGTGGGCACATTTGCCCACCTCAGCCCGGAACTGGAAGAGAGCATGTGCGAGCGGCTGGGATTGAAAGCCGCTGCTATCTCATCCCAGGTCATCCAGCGCGATCGTCATGCGGCGTACCTTGCCACTCTGGCCGTGATCGCCTGCACTCTGGACAAGATCGCCACCGAACTTCGCCACCTGCAGCGCACCGAAGTGCGCGAAGTCGAGGAATTCTTCAGCGAAAAGCAGAAGGGCTCGTCCGCCATGCCGCACAAGCGGAACCCGATCACACTGGAACAGATCAGCGGCCTGGCCCGTGTGGTGCGCTCCAACGCGCAGGCGGCATTTGAAAACGTAGCCTTGTGGCATGAGCGCGACATCTCGCACTCGTCGGTGGAGCGTGTCATCATCCCAGATTCCACCACGCTCGTGGACTACATGCTGCAGAAAACCACGAACGTGCTCGACACCATGTTCGTCTACCTGGAACGCATGAAGGAGAACCTCGAAAGCACTGGCGGGCTGGTGTTCAGCGGCCAGCTTTTGCTGGACCTGGTGGAGCACGGAGTTTCGCGCGAGGAGGCCTACCGCGCTGTGCAGAGTCATGCTATGCGTGCCTGGAAGGAAGGGCTGAATTTCCGGGAACTGGTTCTGAAGGACAAGAACATTACCAGCCAAGTACCCCGCCAGCAAATCGAGCGCGCTTTCGATTTGAAGCGTCAGCTGCGTAACATAGACAAGATTTTCGCCCGCGTTTTCGATGTGAAAGGCCAGAAAAAGCGCGGCCCGAGAGCCCATAGAGTGAAGCGAAAGGGAACAACGTCCCGCTAGGGACACTCGATAGTAGCCCGGCGTGCAACGCCGGGTGGGCTCGCCAAATGGATTCCCGTCCCGTGGGGACTTTTCAAACCTACTACCTACGGGAGGTCGATTTCAGGCGTGGTACCGAACGCGCATCGTCTCGCGACGTAACCCACCACTGAAGTGGCAGGCTACGATCAATGGTCCCTCCCGGGACCTCAGAACGGGTACCCATCGTTACGTGCGCTTTGCCAGCGCCCCGTCTACCGAGGCCGCTCCCGGCCCGTGAATCGCGATCACGATGCACGCCGCCAGCAATGTCAACGGGAACTCGATGCCCATCGGACTAAAGAAGCCGTTTTTCAGGTGGACCAGCAGGATGGCGACGATCATGTCGAAACCATTGAGCGCGGCCGCCCAGCGCGTCAGGAATCCCAGGATCAGCGCAGCGCCTCCGAGAAGCTCAACTATCGCCACCAGGGCGCTGGTCACAGCCGGCGCCGGTACTCCCATGGACCCAAATGCCCCCGCCACTCCGTGAAGTCCGTATACGAAAAACTTTTGGATGCCGTGGGCCAGAAACACAACGCCCACCACCACACGAAAAACCGTAAAAGCCCAGGACTGGTTCGAAGCGTTGCTCATCGTGATCTCCTCCGATTGCGTTGTCGTTTCAAGGGCCGATTGCGAGACATCCGGGAAAATTTTCGGAGGGCCGCCGGGCGACCCTTGGATGATGATGCCGTGAGTTATGCCTTTTCGATGCCCAAGCCTGCGTCTTTCCATTCTTTCAGCCCGTTCTCGTAGGCGCGGACGCTTTCGTACCGAGCTTTACCAGCTTCTCCGCCGCCATACCGCTCTGCGGACACTTCGGGCCGCCGCAGTATACGACGATCTCGGTATTCCTGGGCAAATTCGTGACGAGGCGTGATGAAAGCCGCGAAATATTAGTCCGACTGCTCTCTCACCGCGTCGAGTAGTTGGATGAGTGTCCGCAGCCGCTGCTCCCCAAGGGGGCCCATCAGTTTTCGGTTAAGGTCTTCGATCGGGCGGTCCAGAGACTCCAGCAGTTTCAGGCCGGCTGGCGTGATGCGGGTGGTAATGACTCTGCGGTCGCGCGTTTCACGGCTGCGTGCGACCAGTCCCCGGCGCTCCAGACGGTCCACCAGGCGGGTGATGTCGGGATCGCGATTGATCATGCGCTCGGCAATCTCGCTGCAGGCCCGTCCCTCTTCCCGGGCGCCGCGCAGGATTCGCAGGGCGTTGTATTGCGTCGGAGAAACGCCGTGTGGCTTCAGCATCTCGCTCAGGCGCCAATGCAATCGGTCTGCCGTGCGTTGTAGCGTGACCAGGGCCTCCTCTTCCAGGGTCCCAAACGGCTTGCTTTGCTGGATCTCGGATTGAACGCTTTTCGCCACCTTCTTAATCTATTCGTTATAACGAACATTATCAAGTCTAGAGCGGAATCTTTGCGTTCTTTGCGGATCTTCTTGGCGATCTTTGCGGTTTAAGATTTTGTTTCCGCGCCCGTAGCCAGAGGCTTAACCGCAAAGATCGCCAAGAAGATCCGCAAAGAACGCAAAGGAATCGAGGTTTGACCACGACTGGAGCCTCTGCCCACTGGCATCCCTAGACACAGTCGCTGCATCGAAATAATTAACTAACCGGTTAATCAATGCCGGGGAGAGGATTGGACTATGAACATTCTTCGAACTATGACTTCATTTCTAGCGGTAAGCGTACTCAGCGCCGGCTTGGCGGCGCAGACCGCGAGCGCCCGCTATGACAGCGACATCCAAAGCCGGGTAACCCAGCAGTTGACGAAGAGGCAAGAGTTTCGCAACCTGCAGGCGAGCACGGAGGACGGCATTGTAACCCTCTCCGGCACGGTTGATCTTTTTCAGCAGAAACTGGACGCGGCCAAGAAAGTCCGCAAGATGAACCAGGTGCAGGGTGTTCGCAACCTGATCGCCGTGAGCTCGTCCGCGCCCGACGCGGAAGTGCAGGCGAAACTCGAGCGCAAGCTGCACTACGACCGCATGGGCTACGACAACCAGTTCAACTTCGTTGATGTCTCGATAAAGAACGGCGCAGCGACTCTCACGGGCGCAACTCGCAACGATGTGGGCCGCGATTCGGCGGTGTGGATTGCCAACAACATGCCGGGCGTAAACGATGTGGTGGACAACATCAAGGTACTGCCGGTATCGGGTTTTGACGACCGCATCCGGATCAGCGCGGTGCGTGCGATCTACCGTGACCCGGTGCTGGGCCGTTATGCCAGCGATCCGGCCAAGCCGATCCGCATTGTGGTGGACAACGGCAAGCTGAGCCTTTACGGCACGGTGGCCACGGCAATGGACAAGCAAATCGCCGGCATGCGAGCCAACCAGGTTTTCGGCGTGTTCAGCGTGCAGAACAACCTGGAAGTAGTAAAGGGTTCGTAAAGGTTGGATTGAAGGAAAGGCGCGGCTTCGGCCGCGCTTTTTTTTGTGGTCCGTCACTGCCTGTGTGGGGACGGGTCGGAGCCTGCCCTGAGCGAAGTCGAAGGGACCCGTCCGGGCCGAGCAAGGCTCGGCAAGTATTTCTTAACAGCCCTCAAAAGTCGACAGGCGAGCGCAGCCGCGAACAGATTCTAAGCGACTGACCGTTCCTCAGTGATAAACCATCTGATCGAACACCGCCTTGAGATCTCTACCGCTGGCCTCCTCCATGGCGCGCTCGAAGTCTCGTGAATCCACAAACCGCCCGGCATTCCGTGTGGTGTAGAGCTTGATCCCCGGCCAAAACCTTTCCTCACCGAGCTCACTCCTCAGGTGGTCCAGAAACAGCGCGCCTTTCACATAGGGGATTCGGCCTAGTGCACCGTGCGCATCTTTCCAACCTTCCCAATGCAAGGGGCGGTCCTGGCCTTCTGCGCGCAATTTGTCCATCCGTTCTCTCGTGGCTACGATTTCGCGATCATATGCCGCCCTTCCCAGGTGCTGCTCCAGATAAGCATTTGTCATGAAATCCGCCATGCCTTCGTTGAGCCAGAAATCCGACCATGAGCGGATTCCCACGAGCACGCCCCACCATTGGTGCGCCAACTCGTGTGTCATGTCCGCTACGTTGTCCTGCTGTTCAAGTTCCGGAAGATAGGTGGCGGGCATCAGGGCAAGACCCGCAGCTTCTTGTTCGATGTCGTCCGGAATAAAGGCTTGGGTATATTGGCTGTCCGCGAGATCGACGCCAGCTTTGCTGCGCAGGAACGCATATGCCCCCGCCGTTTTCGTAAGGGTCGTTTTGTGGGCATCTGTATCCGGCGTGTAGAGAACGAACTGTCCACTTACCGATCGATTTAGCTTAGCCACTCCGAAGCTGAACAGATACGTCTGAACCGGTTTGCTCTGCTCGAAGTCGAAATGTTCGCCCTCTGCATCTTTCCACTGCCTCTTAAATTTTCCTGGACCGGCAACTCTCAAACCGCTCGAACGCGGAAGAACTATCTCGAGATTCAGCGTCGCTCTCTGTGCGGGAGTGTCGTCACAAACCATCCACGCTTCGCAATAAAAAGCGATATCGAACCCGGCCTGATCTGAGAACCATGTGATGCCACGATGCGGGGCAGCTGTGTATGCGATGTAGAGGGAATGCTTGCCGCTCGTGCTCAAGTGGATGTTCACAGTTTCATCGGTATGGGTCGCTTCGCAGTTAGTACAAGTCATGTTCGAAATCTGCAGTCCCACCTGCTTCTGAAATTGAATGTCCCCAGGTTCGTGGCGGAGCGTAATTGTTTCCTCGGCATGGAGAATCTGGTGATCCAGAGCGGGTATCAGCTTCACGGCATAGTGGGTAGTCTGTGCCTGAGCCGCGGAGATGAACAAGAGAAGAAAAATAAATGTAGAGCGCATGCCCACCAGACTATACAGTGCCACTCGGATGGTTTGAAGTCAGGCCTGCTGGGTAGTGGGACCGCCGCCGAGTTTCGCCCAGCACGGACGGTCCCTTCGACTTCGCCGAGAGCAGGCTCCGACCCTTCCCCCTACCACCCTGGGTGATTTCTACAGCCGGTTAATCAGCGAGGCGACATATCCCGCCCCGAACCCGTTGTCAATATTCACCACGCTCACGTTCGACGCGCAGGAATTCATCATCCCCAGCAACGCGGCCAGGCCTTTGAACGCTGCCCCATAGCCGATGCTCGTGGGCACTGCGATCACGGGAACGCCGACCAGTCCTCCTACTACGCTGGGCAGAGCGCCTTCCATTCCGGCGCATACGATCACCACGCGCGCTCGAGTCAGCGACGCGCGATTCGCCATCAGGCGATGAATTCCGGCGACCCCAACGTCGTAAAGATGCTCGACGTCATTGCCCATCATCTCGGCGGTGACCACTGCCTCTTCGGCCACGGGGATGTCGCTGGTCCCGGCGGACACCACGGCGATGATCCCTTTGCCGTATTTCTTCCGGTCGCGCCGCAGAACTATGGCACGCGCCAGAGGCTGATACTCGGCCTTCGGCACTTTCTTCTTAACCGCAGCGAGTTGTTCTTCGCTGGCGCGTGTGGCCAGGATGTTGCCACCATGCTTCGCCAAGCGAGAAAAGATGGACGCGATCTGGGAAGGCGTCTTGCCCGGACCGAAGATTACTTCGGGCATGCCGGCGCGCAGGGCACGATGGTGGTCAACGTTGGCGAATCCAAGATTTTCGAATGGAAGATGGCGTAAACGGTCAACGGCAGCGTCGGGAGTCAGCTTGCCCCGGCGGACCTGGTTGAACAGTTCGCGGATGGAGTCGGCGTTCAACTTGACGGGTCTAGATTAGCATTTGTATTTCTGTAGCGCCGCCGTCCCGCGGCTGTCCGGCGGGCGTCCCGCCCGCCGTGCGAGGGCGAGACGCCCTCGCGACAGCCGGCCAGAGGCCGGCGCTACTTGTCGAGAGTCACTGAGGCTGGCAGCTTCTTGCCATGTCCGCGAACTTTTGCCGCCATCTCGCGATACGCTTCTTTCGCCTTGCCCGGTTCCTCAAGATGAGCCAGAAACAATCGGCGCAGCATGCCGCGTGAGACCCGTCCTTTGAGATAGGCGTCGTACAAGGCATTGCCCAGCATATAGCCGAGCAGTCGAGAGCTGGCCTCGGCCTTCCTACGTTCGGATAGCGGAGTTTCGGCCGACACCTCCCAGCCTCCGGCATCTTCGGCCTCGGGACGCGCCGGGTACAACACTCGCGAGCCGAAGTATCCCAGCGCATACTCCACGGTCTGGGCGTAGAAATGATTCGCATCACCCCTAGCTTCAACCGTGGCTCCGCGCGCAGGCAGGTCGCGGCAGGCATGATGCAGGAAGCGGGCCGCCTCTTCCGCCGCGTACATCATCTTGAACTCACGCACGTAGAAGGCGTTGACCTGTGGCAGGTACACGCTGCCTCGTTCTTCCACGTGGCGCACCATAGCTTCGGTTTCTTCCTCGGTGGCGTGGTGCCGCAGGAGTTGCTGGCGCAAGCGCGCGCTGGATGCCCGGCTGTAGACCTCCGGCATCAAGTCCACCAGGAATTTCGGCTGCGTACCGTTGTGTGAAGAATAGCGATCGATATCGAGGAAGCGCAGCAGGCTGTCAATCAGGTTGTAGATCGTGGGCGCCAGGTCGGGACCTTCCTCCTCGGTACGTCCCCAGCGGCTGAGGTGAAGACGGTAGTTCTCGTATTTTTCGAGGGGCGTGGAATTGAAGACGCAGACCACGTCATCGCTAACCCGCACGGCCTCCACCCGTTCATGCTGCTCCCCGGCGGCGCGCCAGTAAAGCGCATCCACATTCTGCAGGACGGTGAGTACACGCTCTTCCGGTGAACGCTCGCGCAACACCCTGGGCAAATGTCCGGGCGCAAGGTGGGACTCGCCAAACAGCACCATTATGGCCGCATTGGGATGGCGTTGCCGGATCTCGGCCAGTTTGTGAGCGGCATGGCGGTCGCGCGCTCCGATCTTACGCAGATCTTCGCGCGGCATGCAGTCGAGGCCGTAGATCGCGTCGGCGTGTTCACGCGCAGTTACCAGCAATTCGTAGAACGGCGACCAGTCATAGCCCCAATCGAGGTCGAAGCGAATGCGCTGCTGTAACTCTTCCGCGTCAATCTCACGCCGCCACCATTCCTCGAGGATGTGCTGATCGCGCGAGAAAATCGTTTCGAGACCCAGCACCACGGGACGGTCTCCGGGCTGGGCGCGTTCTTCGAGCAGGGCAGCGGCAAAGCGTTGCGCCGAAGGCAGCGCGTGGTAGTCGCCGATGAGGATTGTATCGGCGTTGCGTACGCTCTCGCTCAATTGTTGCCGATCAATGACAGATTCGTAAGAGCGGAAAGCCTGACTGAAGTCTTGTAAGTATTTGCGGCGGCCGTTGGGATCGTTGATCCTTATCTCGCGTTCCACCCCCGCCAGCGCGTGCAACTGCGCTTCGCTGCGCCGCAGCCGCAAGTTGGAAGTGGATGCCATATCAGTCGTCAGTCGTCGGTCTTCAGTCGTCGGCCACGGGCGTATCGAATAAACGGCCGGTTCTTGACTCTTCTCCCTGGCCTCCCTATGCTCCAATGTTCGAGAGATTTCAGCTTGCCCAATCACCCGCCACAGAACCTTACCGTCGCTACCACCGGAGCCAGCGGATCGCTCTTTCTCAAACACTTCCTGCTGGCGCTGGAGGGCGACAAGCGTGTCCAGGCAGTCAACTTCATCGCCACCGACAGCGCCTTGCGCGTCATGGCCGAGGAGCTTGGCCTGCGCGGCCGCAGCAACCTGGTCGGCCAAATTATGGGCCGCAAGTCAGGGCGCAAAATTCAACAGCAGGCCAATGCCGATATCGGCGCGAACATAGCCAGCGGTTCGTATCCCGCTGACGCCATGGTCGTAATCCCCTGCAGCATGGGCACGCTCGCCCGCATCGCCAACGGCATCGCCTCGCAACTGATCGAGCGCGCCGCCGACGTTTGCCTCAAGGAGAAACGTCAACTGGTACTCTGCGTCCGCGAGACGCCGCTCAACAAAATCCATATCCGGAACATGTACCGGGCCGCGGATGCCGGCGCCACGGTTTTCCCACTCATCCCGGCTTTCTATTTCCGTCCCACCGGTTTAGATGCCATGGCGCGCGAGTTCGCCTACCGCGTACTGGCGCATATCGGCCTGCCTCAACCCGACGCCTACCGCTGGAAGGGTTGAGTGCAGCGATCTGGTTACCCGAAGGTTACTTCCAGTGTAGAAAGGTTGGGGAGAAGCAGGTAGATTCCTGTGGGCCATGGCCGCAGGGGTTGTGGGGTCGCGGGCGGCTCGCCCGCGGCCTTTGACGTTGAGCTGGAAGCTCGCGGGCGAGGGCGCCCGCGCCGCACGTTCTCGAAAGGGATTGTTCGTTGTACAATCCGCTGGATTTTCGCTGCTTGCCTGACAAGGAGACTTAATGTTCTTCCGCAGACGCAGTGTAGTTCTGGTTGCGTTGCTCGCCGGACTCATACTTTCTGCTTCTTTCTCATACGCCTCCAGCCCGAGCTTTTCGGTCTCCTTTCCCAAGAGTCGCAGCGAAAAACCGCTCGACGGACGCATCTTTCTTCTGCTGTCAAGTGATCCCTCGGCCGAACCTCGCATGCAGATCGACGATTCCGTCCGCACCCAGATGATCTTCGGAGTGGACGTCGATGGCATTCAGCCGGGTCAAGCCGTGATTGTGGACGATTCCGCCGCCGGCTATCCCATTCGCAGTCTGCGCGACGTGCCGCCCGGAGACTACTACGTGCAGGCGGTGTTGCATCGCTACGAAACGTTTCATCGTTCCGATGGCCACACCGTCAAGCTGCCGATGGACCGCGGCGAAGGGCAGCACTGGAACATCGCGCCGGGCAATCTCTATTCAACTCCGCGGAAGATCATGCTGGGCCCTTCAGGCGGGCCGACCGCCATCGTGCTCGATCAGGAAATTCCGCCGATTCCGCCGCCTCAGGACACCAAGTACATCCGGCACCTCAAGATTCAGAGCGCTCTGCTCACCAAGTTCTGGGGACGGCCCATGTACCTCAGCGCCAACCTGCTGGTGCCCGAGGGGTTTGACGAGCATCCCAACGTGCACTTTCCGCTCATCATCAACGAAGACCACTTCAACGCCGATTTCTCTGGCTTTCGCACCGAGCCGCCCGATCCCAACCTGAAGCCCGACTACAGCGAGCGCTTCCACATTTCCGGCTACAACCGCATCCAGCAGGAGGAGGCTTACAAGTTCTATCAACAGTGGATTGCGCCCGGCTTTCCGCGTGTCCTGATAGCGGACATCAATACTGCCAACCCTTATTACGATGATTCCTACGCGGTGAACTCCGCCAACCTCGGCCCCTATGGAGACGCCATCGAGACCGAACTGATTCCCGCGATCGAAAAACAATTTCGCGGCATCGGACAAGGCTGGGCGCGATTTGCCTACGGCGGTTCGACCGGCGGCTGGGAATCGCTGGCGGTCCAGGTGTTTTATCCCGACCACTACAATGGCGTCTTCGTCGCCTGCCCTGATCCGGTCGATTTTCGCGCGTATACGACCATCAACATTTACAGCGACCCGAACGCCTTCTACATGGTGGGTCCGCACACGAAAATTGCGCAGCCTGCCATGCGCGACTACCTCGGACGCACTCTGGGCACGGTGCAAGGCATGAACCAGTACGAACTCGCTCTCGGCTCGCACGCCCGTTCGGGAGAACAGTTCGACATCTGGCAGGCGGTCTACGGACCGGTCGGCGACGATGGCTATCCCAAACAGATTTTCAACAAGGAAACCGGCGACATCGACCGCAGCGTCGCCGCATACTGGAAGGAGCACTATGATCTAAGCGCCATCATGCAGCGCGATTGGGCCACGCTCGGCCCCAAGCTCCAGGGCAAACTTCACATCTATGTTGGATCTGCCGATACATATTTTTTGAATGACGCCGTTTATTACCTGGAGGATTTTCTGAAGTCCACCAAGAAGCCACCTTACGACGGGGAGGTCAAATACGGCGATCGTGCGGAACATTGCTGGAATGGCGATCCCGATCTGCCCAACTATCTTTCACGCCTGCACTACCACACCATGTATCTGCCGAAGATTCTTGACCGCATACAAAAGACCGCGCCTCCGGGAGCGGACCTGACTTCTTGGCGGTACTGAAGGCTTTGTGTCTTTAGCAATGCGTCAAGTGAAAAAGCAGGCGTTCAATCGCCGTGGGCGGGGGAGTGATGACAAAGCTTGACTTACTATGTTTTGGACTGTTCGTCATCGGGATCGTCAACGGTTACGAAGCATACTTTCATATGCCAAACGTTTTACGTGCTTCGATTGACATCCTGTTTGCGCTGATTGGTCTGGGCGCTGCCTCCAGCATCCTGTTTGTCCGACTCAGGGGTCCTGCCCAGCAACCGGCAGGGAACGTCTTGAAGATTGCGCCGTCCAGTTCCAGCCCTATTTTCTCTTGGATTGCTACCGCTCTAGGTATTATCTGCGCCCTTGCACTAATAGTTTCGTGGCTCTACAAATAACGACTCAGAACGAATCAGGTGCCACGCTAAAAATGTAAGGTACGACGGCGGAGAGTTGACGATTTGCCCAAACCTCAACTGCGTAACCGCAGAGGACGCAAAGAATTCCGCAAAGTTCGCAAAGGAAACCGATTCGTCATCACACCACTTTCGTGCCGGTTGACGTGACGGCGCCTCCCGTACTAATGTGCAATTACACCGGAAAGGAGGTGGTCTGATGACAAGTTCTGATTCAAGTGGGAGTAGTAAAAGACCAGGTGAGGTGGCTGTGACTTAGAGCGGTCGCTCTAAGAACCATCGCACGACTACCGGTGATTTTAGGGTTGTAATTCCACCCGGCGTGCAGGTCGCGCCGGGACCCGGAGTTAGCCGAAGGGGACCACCTTTAGAGTGGCCGCCTCTTGGTCAATCCCAAACAGTGCACCGGGCGGCCCGCGTATTGAAAAATGCGCGGGCCGTTCTATTTTTGTCTCAATGCTTCAGCATGGCAGTCCAGTTAGTGGTGAGAATCAGCGGAGAAGCGTTAGGCTCTCCCACCGGCATGGCCATAAGCCAGCGCTTGTCAGTGCGGCTCACATCGGCCCCGGTCGTGCTGGCCCAGGAGCGACCTCCAAAAGCCGGCCGGGACTTACCCACGATGAAATTCGGTCCCTGGGTGGCGTATTCCACGGCGTTAAGTTTCGAATCCAGGGTGTAGTAAAAGAGCTCTTTGCCGGGCGGCCATATAGGCTGGACACCTCCACCAGTAGTGACCTGCCATTTGCCTCCGGGCCCGGGGAAGGGCACCACGTAAATTTCGCCTCGTCCGGATTCATCCGACACGTAGGCCACCCATTTCCCGTCAGGCGAGAACGTCCCGTAATAATCGGTGCCCGGAGATTGAACTACAGGAAAGGGCTTGCGATCTCCAAACAGAGGCAATGCCCAGATGTCGTAGGCCTGGGTCTTTTTGCCGAAGTAATCAAACAGGATATAGCGTCCGTCCGCAGACCAGCGGTCGGGTTCCTTGTTACCCTCACCGCCGAGCAGCAACTGCTCGCCACTGCCGCCGCCCACGGGTTTGACGTAGATGTCTTCCTGGCTGCCGCGGGTAGACGAAAAAGTCACTTGCTGACTGTCGGGAGACCAAGTCGGGTAATAATCGTTCCCCTCGCCAAACGTGAACGGACTGGCGGTGCCACGGTTAAGGTCGTACAGCCAAAGCTTCTGACTGGTTTGTCCAGGCTGGACCACAGTGACCATCGCGTACCGGCCATCTGGCGAGATGGCCGGTGTCGATATGTAGCCGGGATCACCGACCGTGGAAGGTTTCTTGCCCTCTGGATCCCACCATGTGAGTTGCGCCCGCGAAGCGCGTTGATACAGTAGCAGCCCATTACCCGACGCTGAGAAACCTGCCGCGTCCGACACCCCCTCGGCAATGGCCTGGGCGTTGCCGGTTGTGCGTAGACTGCTCAGATCGAAAGGCTGCGCCAGCAGGGTGCCTCCGCGCAAGAACAGCAGATAACCGGGCTCGACGTACCGTGCGGGGCCGCTTTCCCCCGCCAGCACCAGTTGAACCTGACCAGTGTCCAGAGTGATGACAAAAATTCCACCCGAATCGGACGCTGCCAGGATGTGCTTGCCATCAGGCAGGAAACTGGGCAAACGATAATCTCTCTGATCTTTTTCTGCTAAGGGAAGCTTCACCGGAGCTCCGCCCGCAGCCGCAACCTGATAGAGCCCCAGGCGGCCTGACGAAAAGACAATCACCCCTTCCCGGTTCCAGGTGCCCCCGTGCACCACCCACGGTACGCCGGCCACCGCTTCGGCCTGTGACCCTCCAGAGACCGCAAGTTTTCTCAGTTTTCCGTCGGTCGCAAAGAACCCGACATATCGGCCGTCCGGGGACCAGAACGGCGTGGTTGCTCCCTCGGTTTCCACCATGGGTTGCGCGGTATCGCTCGACAAAGGGCGGATCCAGAACCTGATTTTTCCGTCGGCATCAACCAGCGTCATCACCACCACTTGTCCATCTGGCGATAAAACAGCGATCTCATTCTGAAGGAGACTGCTGCCGGGAGGAACATTGATTGCGACCCTTAGCGCCGGCTGCGCGGCGGGGCGTCGTAACCAGAGACCAGACAGGACTCCAGTCGTCGCTACCAGTGCCAGTGCAACCCAGGTCAGCAATCTTCTTCGAGAGCGTGCGGGTGCGGGGATGGCCACTCCGGACTGTGACCCGCTTTCCGATATCCACCGCAATTCGCTGGACAGGTCCCCAGCGCTTTGCCATCGCTCCTCGGGGTCCTGGGCCAGACATTTCTTCACCGCCCTTTCCAGAGGGGCGGGCGTCAACGGCGACACTGCGCTTAGTGGGGCAGGCTCGGTGGTCATGATCGCGGCCACAACTTTTGCCGTCGATTTGCCTTCGAAGGCCCGCCGGCCAGTCACCATTTCGTAGAGAACGCATCCCAGCCCAAAGATATCGCTGCGGGCATCGGCCTCCTGCCCCTCCAACTGTTCGGGCGACATGTACTGAAACGTTCCCACCAGTGTGCCTTCCGTGGTCAGCGGGCTGTGCGTCATAGTGGCAGCGACTGATGAAGCCACGCCTACGGCCCCAAGCACCGGCTTGGCCAAGCCGAAATCGAGCAACTTGATGCCCGACTTGGTCAGCATCACGTTGTCCGGCTTCAGATCGCGATGGACCACGCCGTGCCGGTGGGCCTTGTCCAGCGCGTCTGCCATTTGGGCGCCGTATTTCAATACCTGGTCGGTCGGAAGTGGCCCGCGACGCACGCGCGCGCCCAGCGTCTCGCCTTCCAGGTACTCGAGCACCAGGTAGTCGGCGCTTTCCTGCTTGCCAATGTCGTAGAGAACGCAGATATGAGGATGCGAGAGCTGCGAAATGGCGCGAGCTTCCCGCTCGAAGCGCTCACGCAGTTCGGGATTGCTGGAAAGATGGTCGGGCAGGACTTTGATGGCGACTTCGCGGTTCAGCCGCGTGTCGCGGGCGCGATAGACCTCACCCATCCCGCCGGCGCCAGCCGGAGCGACGATCTCGTAAGGGCCCAGTCGTGTGCCTGCAGCGAGAGGCATGGTAACCCCGATGGACGCAGATTATACCTGCTCTTAAGTCACGGCTTAGCCTTACCGAACCCCAGACGGATTACTTCCGCGGTGTCCTCGGGCAAAGCCAGTTCGCTGGCTTCTTCCGGGGTGAACCAGCGAACTTCATCGGCGTCATCGGCAGCCCGGGCTTCTCCACCGACCCGGCGGCATAGAAAATCGATCAGGACGTAGTGATAGAGCGTGCGGCCATCGTCGTCGCGCAGCACGCGGTCATATACTCCCAGAAGATCCGCGGTTTCAACTGCCAGACAGGTCTCCTCGCGCGCTTCGCGCATGGCGGCTTCGCGCAGGGTTTCTCCGACTTCGAGCACGCCGCCCGGAATGGACCATTCACCGGCCAGTGGCGGATGCCCGCGCTTGACCAGCAGCACACGGCCATCCTCAATGATAATGGCGCCGACTCCGACCAGCGGGAAATCCGGATATTCGCGTTTCATAAGTTAAGGAGGGCAAATGATATCGCGCCAAGGCTAAAATACCGCTGTGTCCCTCGACGAATACAAACGCAAACGCCGATTTGAGGAAACTCCCGAGCCTCCTCCCAAGCTGGAGAAAAAATCGAAGCACCGATTTGTGGTGCAGAAACACCGCGCCACACGGCTGCACTACGACTTCCGTCTGGAGATGGAAGGCGTGCTCAAATCCTGGGCGGTGCCCAAAGGCCCTTCCCTTGACCCCGCGGACAAGCGCCTCGCCATGCAGGTGGAAGATCATCCCGTATCGTATTTCGACTTCGAAGGCACCATTCCCGAAGGCAACTATGGCGCCGGCACGGTGATGGTCTGGGATGTAGGTACGTGGGAGCCGCTGTCGCCCGAGCCGGTAAAAGGAAAATTCGTTCCGGGGACCGACGCCGAAGCCTCCGCCATGTTGAAGAAGGGCGACTTAAAGATCCGGCTGCACGGCAAGAAGCTCAATGGCGATTTCGCCTTGATCCACATGCGCTCGCGCCGCCCCGGCACCAAGGGCACGGAGTGGCTGTTGATCAAGAAGCAGGACGATGCGGTGGTGAAAGGCTACGACATTGACCAGTATGACGAGTCGGTGCTTACCCACCGCAGCATGGCCGATATTGCGGGGGACGCAGGCTCGAAACAATGGACGAGCAGCCGTCCTGCATCGCGCGGGGCAGTGAAGGCGCCATGGCTGGCCGATGCGATTGCCAAGTTTGATAAAAAAAGCAAGAAGGAAGTAACCACAGAGGACACTGAGAAGCACAAAGTAAAAAAAAACGAAAAAGATAAAACTATAGCGGCATCGGGTAGCAAGCGAAGTCGGATCAACGAGTCTTCCTCTGTGTCCTCAGTGTCCTCGGTGGTTCAAGATTTAGCAGGCAGTGTCAAACGTCCTATGCCCACCGCGATCCACCCCATGCTGGCCACTTCCGCGGACGACCCTTTCGACGATCCCGAATGGCTGTTCGAGATCAAGTGGGACGGCTATCGCGCCGTTGCCTTTATCGCCGACAGCAAGGTTCGCCTGGTGTCGCGCAACCAGAATGACCTGACGGCCCAATATCCCGAACTGCACAACATCCCGTCTTTCATCAAGGCGGAGACTGCAATTCTTGACGGCGAAATCGCGGCGCTCGACGAACAGGGCCGGTCGTCATTCAGCCTGATGCAGCAGCGCACCGGGATTCGGGCGGGAGGGCGTCGCGCGGCTTCGCGGTTGGACGTTTCCGTGCTGTACTACGTCTTCGATCTGCTTTATCTCGACGGCTACGATCTGCGGCGCGTTTCACTGGAAGAGCGCAAAGACCTGCTGGCGAGAATTACCAGCCTGGATGGCCCCGTTCGCTACTCGGATCATTTCTCCCAGGGCAAGGCGCTGTTCGATGTGGCCAAACAAAAGGGGCTCGAAGGCATTCTGGCCAAGCGGCGGAGCAGTATCTACGAGGAGCGGCGCACTCGCGAATGGCTCAAGATCAAGATCACTCAGACTCTGGACTGCGTTATCGGCGGGTACACCGATCCCGAGGGCAGCCGTTCGTATTTCGGTTCCGTCGTGTTGGGGCTGTATGACAAGAAGGGAGAACTTATTCATGTCGGCCAGGCCGGCACGGGCTTCGATCAGGCCATGTTGAAAGAGGTCTGGCAGGTGCTCAAGAAATTGGAGACAAAGCGTAGCCCCTTCCCCAACGGTGTGGAAGCGCTGCGGACAGTGCACTGGGTAAAGCCTGAACTGGTGGCGGAAATCAAGTTCACGGAGTGGACCCACGAAAGCACGGAAGGAGGCATGAAGTTGCGTGCTCCAGTTTTTCTTCGATTGAGGGAAGACAAAGACCCGAAGGAATGTGTTTTAGCAGTTTCGGGTTTCTAGTTTCCGGTTTCAAAACCAAAGAACTAGAAACTGGAACCGGAAACTAGAAACTTTATTTTATGTCTTTCATCGGCAGCATTGAACCGTAGTCTTTTCCCGAGGGGTCCACCGCGCGAACGACGATTCCTGCAAAGGCATCGCGATACTCCGGATATTTCGCCAGCAGCGCTTTCATGACTGCCAGGTTGTCCTGAAAAGTTTTTCCGGAGTCGGAGACATCCGCGGACTGGTACTTCACCACCAGGTCGAAGTCGTGCCCCACCGGAACGGGAAACAGATCAGTGACTTTGAAGGTTTTTGTGCCGGCTGTCAGATCGAGAGGAGGCAAGTCCGCCGGCTTTACCGCCTGCATCTCGTCGTACAGTTTGTCGGTTGTGGCGGTGGCCATGAAGGGTACGGGGACCAGTAGTTCTCGCGCCTCGCCAAAATAAAGCCAGGCATTCCGGAGGTGCCCCTTGCTTTTGAATTCACGTGCCTGAGTGGCAAACCAGTTGCCGTCGTGGCCGGCAATCTGGGATGGCTTGGCGTAGAAACCACCCAATTTCCAGGCGTTCCCTTGTTGTTGCAAAACAAAAGACACGGTGTACGCGCCTTGCGGAGAAGCAGCGTCGAGCGTGAGGATGCCGTAATTGCCGGGCGGGAGATTGGGAATGACAAAAACCGCGCTGTCGCGAGTCTGTCCCTGGGCCCCGAAGACGCCGCACAGAAACTCGGCGCGCTCGAGCGGCGCCGTCCCCTCGGCTTTGAGCAGGAATGGGGGCCTCGCCACCGGCGGAACTCCGGCCAAATTCGCCTGGTTCTCTTTTGCCGCGTTTTCAATGCCGGAGAAATCCGACGCCAGGCTGGCGATCGCATTCTGCCGCAGAGACCCCGAATCTCCCCGCGCGGCCATGTCGTAGAAGCGCGTCGCCGTTGTCACCAGGGCCGAGACGGTGGCCTCGTCCATATCGCTCGTCGTCAGGCAGGTCTGGGCGTGAGCGACCAGCGCCGACACGGAGATCAATAAGGCGGGCAGCCATTTCGCGTAGTTCCTTACGTAGCTGATAATTCCACCTCAAAACAATTTTAAACTGTTGGAGCCGCACATCGATACACCGTATTTGCATGCGCAGCGACTGGTGTACCCCGTACCAAAGGATGTCATCCTGACCGCGGTCTTTCGTACCGCGAAGCGGGACAGAAGCAAGGGAAGGACCTGTGTATTCCGCGCCACCCTCTCGTGCAGTCTCGGCTCAAATCCAGCGTGAAAGCGTATCACCAGATCTGGCAGGGTTCTGGCGCTGTTATCGTCCCAGCAATACAGAGGTCCTTCGTCGGGAACCCTTCGCCTTGCCAAGGGCTCCACTTCCTCAGGATGACAGTGTGCGGAGCTCAAATTGATCCAATACGGCAGGACCAGCCGATTGCACCGGAGTGCGCCGTGTGCTACCGTCGCCCCTGTTCCCCATTTCCACGTGAGGGAGATGCTTATGGCCCTAATCTTCCTGGGCATTCTGGTAGTGATCGTCGTCCTGCTGGTTGGGATGTACAACAGCCTGGTGCAGTTGCGTGTGCGCTGCGACAACGCCTGGTCGGACATTGATGTGCAGCTGAAACGCAGGCACGACCTGATCCCTAATCTGGTCGAGACGGTCAAAGGTTATGCCACCCACGAGAAAAGCACGTTCGAGAATATTGCCAAGTTTCGTTCGCAGGCGATGCAGGCTACGACGCCGGGTGACAAGGCCGAAGCCGAGAACCAGCTTAGCGGTGCACTGAAAAGCCTGTTTGCGGTGGCGGAGAATTATCCCCAGCTGAAAGCGTCCGAGGAGTTCACCCAACTGCAGGGCTCGCTCAGCCAGACCGAAGACACGATCCAGAACGCGCGCCGCTACTACAACGCCGTGGTGCGTGACTTGAATACCAAGATTCAGTCATTCCCGACGAACATTCTCGCCGGAATGTTTGGCTTCCAGCAGCGCCAGTTCTTCGAAGTGGCGGCAGCCGACCGCGAACCGGTGGCCGTGAAGTTCTAGCGACTCGAGGTTTTTTTGAGCCGCGAAGCGGCGCAAGAATGGAGCCCACGGCGCAATCCGTGGGTCCCAGAGCCGAGACCTCGCGAGCCCCACCGGGGCGAAAGAGCGGTTTACACCGCCTTCGAGGCCGCCGGCAGGAGTTGTCGATTCTGAACGTTTCTTTCGCCCCTTCGGGGCTCAACATCCGCCGGCTGCTTACCCACGGCTTGCGCCGCGGGCTAGATTCTTGCGCCGCTTCGCGGTCGGTATCGAAGGCCTTGCGGTCGATGTTGTTGTCGCTGTTCCTGTGTGTCCTCTTTGGAACCACCGTCCCACTCTTCGCACAGAGCTGGCGGATCTCCGATTTCTCGGACGCCATCCTGATCGGTGAAGATGGCTCGGCTGTGGTGAAGGAGCGCATCAACCTGGTCTTCATCGGTCAGTGGCACGGCATCCACCGTACGATTCCTGTCGAGTATCCCGGCCCGCGGGGCACAAACTACACGCTGTTCATGGATATCACGGCGGTCACCGACGCTGCCGGCCAGAAGCTGAAGTACGAGTCCAAAACTTCCGGCGGCTACCGCGATCTGAAAATCTACATACCGGACGCCGTGGACACCACGCGGACTGTCGAGATCAGCTACATCGTTCGCAACGGCATCCGCTATTTCGAAGACCACGACGAGTTTTACTGGAACGTCACCGGCAACGACTGGCCGGTGCCGATTGATCACGCCGAGGCGCATGTTTATCTCCCCAAGGCAGCAGCCGGAAGGTTACGGGCGCAGGCCTTCACCGGCGTGTACGGGTCGGCGGAGCGCGATGCCACATCCGAAGTCAACGGCGCCGACGCGGCCTTCGAAACCACCAACCCCCTGCCCATGCGCGGGGGCATGACGATCGATATCTTCATTCCGAAAGACATTCTCAAAGAACCGGGGCCAATCACTCGCTTCTTCTGGTTTCTGGGCAGCAACCCGATTGTGTTCCTACCGTTCGTCACTTTCAGCGTCATGTTCGTCCTGTGGTGGTACAAGGGCCGCGATCCCGACCCCGGGCGTTCGATCGCGCCCATGTACGAACCTCCGCCCGGTATTTCTCCCGCCGAGGCGGGTACGCTGATTGATGACACGATTCATCCCCGTGACATTACCTCCACGATCGTGGACCTGGCAGTGCGTGGTTACGTGAAAATTGAAGAGACGGTCGACACGAGTCTGCTGATCTTCCATTCCAAGGATTACATCTTTCACTCGCTTAAGCCGGCGACCGAATGGCAGGGTCTGGCGCCTCACGAACGAGTCATGATGGAGAACATTTTCGCCGGCGGAGAGCAGACCAGACTGTCCAGTCTGAAGAACCGCTTCTACACCGCGATCCCGATCATCAAGCAGGACGTGAAAGCGGCGCTGAAGAACAAAGGCATGTACCTGCTCGATCCCGATTCGGCCAATGGATACAGCGTTGCCGCGGCTCTCCTGATTCTTGCGCCTTTTCTCATTTCGCAATTTACCGGCTTCAAATCTGTATTTAACTCGGTTGTTCTTCTTGTTGCTTGTGGCATCGTCTCCGCCATTGTCTGGTGGTTGTTCGCGCGCCAGATGTCGGCCAAGACCTTGCAGGGTGGCCGTACCCGGGTTGCAGTATTGGGCTTTCAGGAGTTCATGAACCGCGTGGATGCCGACCGCCTCAAGCGCATGCCGCCAGACACGTTCGAAAAATATCTGCCCTACGCCATGGCGCTGGGCGTGGAGCACCATTGGGCGCAGGCGTTCGCCGGAATCATTCAGAACCCGCCGAGCTGGTACGTCTCGCCGAACGGAATGACCGGCTTCAATCCTGTCTTCTTCTCCAGTTCGATGCATAACATGGCATCTGATATGCACCAGGTTTTCGTGTCCGCGCCCCGTTCGAGTTCGAGCGGTTCAGGCTTTGGGGGCGGCGGTGGCGGCGGATTCTCAGGCGGCGGCTTCGGCGGTGGAGGCGGGAGCGCCTTCTGAGCTGGATTTTCTTTGCGTGCTTTGCGGTTCCCTTTGCGATCTTTGCGGTGAAAACCTTTTAACCGCAAAAGACGCAAAAAAATACCGCGAAGGTCGCAAAGGGAACCAGCCGCCGTTGAATGGGGAATCACGGCAGGGAAACCTGACGGCTAAGAACTCCGGTCGCTGCGTACGAAGTTCTACCCACTTGCAGCAATGCTTCCTCGCGGCTGCGCGACAAGCGATCAAACCAGTGAAGGCCGGGCAGCTTGGCGATGGTAGCGTCAATTCGGCGGGCAATGTCTGCGCCCTGGGGATCGCCCAGGATGAATGAAAGAATCCAATCCACTTCGCTGTCCGGCTTCACTCCGCCACCCACCGGAAGCCAGAAGTGGCGAATGATGAAACTGGTCAGCCGCTGCGCATGGCGAGACCGCAGTTGCAGGCGAGCTTTGTTGTAGTAGAACGCGAAGTGCCGGCGTTCGTCCTTGGCCAGCCGCCGGACAATTTCCGCGAGCACGGGGTTCTGCGTCTTGCGCGCCAATACGCCATAGCCTTCGAGCGTCGAGAGCTCCGAGATCGCCCCGTAGGTCAGGTAGGCCGCATGAAAATGCGTGGAGAAGCGGCACAGAATTGACGATCCCAGCTCCTTCAACCACTCTAGAAACGACGTGGCCTTCTGCACTTCGGCGATGCGTGTCGCGGAGATCGGCACCCCCACCGCGTTCAGAAACTGGCGCAGGGTGTGCCCGTGAAAAAACTCTTCGTAGGCCCAACAGCTGAGGAAAGCGGTGGTCTGCGGGTCCTCCACCGCGCAGGTGTTCAGGATGGCACGCAGGTAGACGATGGTGTGCGACTCGATGTCCGTCATGTAAGTGAGCGCGCGGATCTCTTCGTCGCTGATGGGATAGCGGCCGGCCTGGCTCAGGTCGAGGTCGCTGATATCCACTTTCTTGGACAGGCGGACGTACCGTTCCACATCAAATTGCAGTTGTTCGCGGGAGTCGTCAGGCATCTTTCGTTTCCACCTCTAGTCTGCCCTAGAGTACGGAAACGCAGCAAATCTGGATTGACCAGTTGGGTCAGCGCTGTTTGTGAAACAGGTGCTTGGTCAGGGTAGGCCAGAACTCGGCAAAGGCGTTGCCGCCCATCCGTCCCGCAAAGCCGAGCGCGGTGCGCAGGCAGGCGTCCCCCACGCCGGACTCACTGTCCGCTCGCCAGCTGTTGGAAATGAAATTGTTACCGGAAATGCCGATGTATCGAGCGTAGGCCGGGGCCAGTTCTCCGTCGGCCCGGCGTGCGACGAAAGTCATCACGATTACGTTCTTGATCCGTCCTTTGACCGACTGGCCGGTGGCCCGAAAGTACCTGGGATCCTCTCCCCAAAGAGCGCCAACCGATGCCTCCATAAGGTTGCCGGTAGCGATGCCCGTGAACCGCATTCCGTACCGTTTGGCGAAACCCTCCCAGTGCGGGCCGTATTCCCGGGGACGGTCCATGGCGGTGCCGAAGCCCGCCGAGAACAAGCCGGCGGTGAGGCTTACCGGACCGACCGTGCTCTTGACCGCCCAGTTCAAGCGTTGCCTGCCCGTGATCGGTTGATACAAAGCGGAGGTATTTGCGAAGGCATTGGCGGATTGGTTCGGCCTCTGGGCCGCAGCACTGGCGGTCAGCACGTACAAAATGGCAACGACATATCCGGGGCTTGGTTTCATAAGCACAGTCTTGGTTGCCGAGCAGAGGGTTAAGTTTGCTTGGAGAACAGAATAGCCGAAGAATTTCACTTGGGGGGCACGGAGGGGCGTACCTCTCGCCTGGGATGTGCGGCTTCCAGCCGTCGACTGGCAACCGGCAGGGGAGATTTTGAGACTCGATTTTGGGGGGAACCTACTTCCTACCCTTATGGGGGCCCTTATCAGGCTGTTACAGGGGGTGTCTTCCGTGATATAACCGCGCAAGCAGATCGTTCTGGCTTCATTCAGGGAAATCCGGCATCGCATTGGGTTTCGCAGCTGGAAATGGGCAGGAGCGAGGAGGCTTTGTGTCCGAAGCGCGGACGGGGAAGCGATTTCCCCTGGAACTACCGATTAAGATCCACAAAGAAGCAGGCGGCGGCGAGCACAGCGGTCTCACGGGAAACCTGAGCGCCGCCGGAGTGTACATCAAAGCGGATGCCGCTCTCGAGATGGGCTCCACGGTCGAATTCGAGATTACTTTGCCGCCAGAGATGACTGGGGCCAAAGAAGGCGTTGTCATCCAGTGCCGGGGCCGGGTAGTCCGTACCGACGAACCTGACGGCGGCAGTCCCACGGAGGCACGCGGCGTGGCCTGCGTGATTGACTCCTACGATTTCGTTCGCCACTAGAGGCGAGGAGCTTAAGAGATGCTGAAATTGATTCTGGCCGACAATCAAGCTATCTTCCGGGCGGGCATCGCCAAAGTGCTGGCGGTCGAGGATGAAATGCGCATCGTGGCGCAAGCTCAAACCCAGGAACAGATGTTCATGGCCCTGGACAAATTTCGCGCCGCCGTTCTGGTCGTGGCCGGCGGGTTTCACTCGGATTTCAACGGAATTCTGCTCGCCGCCAACAAAGCCAAGACACGGGTGGTGGTCTTGGCCGACACCGGCGAGAGCGCGCAGCGCTACATGGGCGCGGGTGCGAACGGCGTGGTCTACCGCAACGTGACAAGCGCGGCGCTGGTGGACTGTGTCCGCAAGGTGGCACGCGGCGAGAATTGGGTGCAGGACATCGCGGTGCCGAGCGAGCTCACCGAAAACGACATGGTGGGGCTGCGAGTGCGCGACCGCTTGACCGCAAAAGAGCTGCGCATCGTCGCTCTGATTGTGCAGGGCTACAAGAACAAGGAAATAGCTTCGCAGCTGGGAACCACCGAGCAGGTAATCAAGAACTACCTGCGCAACGTCTATGACAAGATCGGAGTTTCCGACCGGCTGGAACTCGCGTTGTTCACCATCCATCACCGGATCCTGAACGAAGCGGCGGCCGCGACCGCAGCTGCGGCAACGCCCCAGGCCGGAGCCGGGGTCACGTCCTAGAATTGGGTTGCTTTCCAAAAGGCCGCCCGCGGGCGGCCTTTTTCTTTTGAGCGCTCCATACCCATGTAGGGCCGGGCGCCCAACGCCCAGCGGAGCGAAGCTCCACAAACCCTGGCCAGCTCGCGCTGGCCCACCCGGACGAGGCGTCCGGGCCTACGCGAATCCAAGTTATTCATTTTTTGAGTTGGACTCTCCCGGCCTGGGATGGCACAGTAGCAATGTCCGCACTCCTGCGATAAACCGATTGCGAGGCGTGTGGTGCGAACAGTGAAGTTCGCCTTTCACCCCTGTTATTCCGCGCAGTAGTTCTTGACCTCGTCGTCCCAACCAAAACCCCGCGAGCGACGCGTATCCGGCGTAGGCGCCGGTGTGTCCGCTCCCCACAACCTGAAAAGGAGACGAGATCATGAAATCAATTCGGAGTTTTTCGCTTTCCAAGGTACTGCTTTTGGCGATTGCTGCCATGGGTAGTTCAGTAATGCCAGCGCACGCGCAAACTACAACCGGAACATTCAGCCTGACGCACAAGGTTCTATGGGCCGGCGCTGTTCTGTCTCCGGGAGACTACGCATTCTCCCTCGACACGCAAAGTTTGCCGGCGAGAATATCGGTCCGGCACGTTGACGGCCCCATGGTGGGGATCATCCTGCCGCAGACAATCACTAATGATGATTTCGTGGGTGGCAGCAGTCTGATTCTCCATCAGGAAGGCGGAGAATCAGTGGTCAGTATGCTGCGCCTGAAAAACGTAGGCATGGCGCTGGAATTTGCCTCTCCCAAGCTGGCGAAGCCAGTAACGGAAACGGCAGGATTGGCGCCGATCGCCAATTCTCAATCAGCGAAGTAGAAGCAAAGAGGCGGAAGCGGCCATCGAATCTGGTGGCCCTTTCCGCATTTTTCTAGCTGCTGGGTGCCCCGTCCAAGCTTCGCTTGGGCGGGTGTTGTCATTCAAGACCTCTGCCATCGGGACCGAGCCAAAATCGCCGCCCAAGCAGAGCTTGGACGGGGCACCCAGCAGCTGCCGTCATGAAAATGTGATTTAGTTGCTTCGGGAGTTGCGCCGCAACTCATCGGTGAGGACAACCGCTTCCGCCACTTGCCGCATGGACTTGCGAGTCTGCCGGCTCTGCCTTTGCAAGGCAAGATAGGCCTGCTCTTCATCCAGCGAGAGGTCGCGCTGCAGAATTCCTTTGGCGCGCTCCACAATTTTTCGCGTTTCTAGTTGCTGCGAAAGATTGGTGTTCTCGGACTCCAGGCGTGCCATTTCGATTTCAGCTCCCACCAGAAAGCCCGCCGTCGAAATGAGCCGGATTTCCCGCTGGTTGTGAACGTGCGGGCGGCGATGTTGCAGATTGATTACGCCCACCACGCGACCGCGCGACATCAACGGCACCGACAGAAAGGCTTCGTAAGTGTCTTCGGGTAATTCGTGGAAGAATTGAAAGCGCGGATCTTTCGATGCATGCTTCGAGACTGCGACCGGCTCACGATGTTCTGCTACCCATCCGGTAATGCCTTCTCCCACATTCAGTTTCAGGCTGTCCACCACTTCGGGGTGCGGGTTTTTAGACGCCCGCAACATCAGTTGCTCGTCTTCGAGAACATAAATAAGGCAGGAATCGCACTTCACCAGGGCCGATGCGAAATCCACAACGCGCGCGAGGACCTCATGCAAGGCGTCCGCCGACGCCATGCTGGTGCCCAATTCGTGCAGGAAATCAACGGAAGGATCTTCTAAAGGGAATGATGTAGACATGCATCAACGATAGGGAACGATGGGAGGCCTGTCCAATAGCAATTTTCGATCACAGTGATAAAACCTTTTCGCGCAACTTATAGGAAATAAATGAATCTTAGTGAGGGTTGGAAGAATATGTTGTTACAGCATTGTTACAAAATATTTCCACTTATGACGGTGTGGCCGCGGGCGACTCGCCCGCGAGGAAGCTGCTTCGGACCCACAGGTTGTTGCCACTGAAAAGACGCGGGCGAGTCGCCCGCGGTCACATGGTTCGTTAAGCTATCGAGTCCTAGATCTTCTCGCCGATCGCCTTGCCCTGGGTAAACAAGTACAAGTAGTCCGGGCCGCCGGATTTCGAATCAGTCCCTGACATATTGAATCCGCCAAAAGGATGCGCCGCCACGGTAGCGCCGGTGCATTTGCGGTTAATGTAGAGATTGCCGACGTGGAACTCGCGTTTTGCGCGCTCGATCTTTTCGCGTGACTTGGTGTAAACCGCGCCGGTCAGGCCGAATTCGGTGTCGTTCGCGATTTCGAGCGCGTGGTCGTAGTTCTTCGACTTGATGACCGCCAATAGTGGGCCGAAGACTTCTTCCTGTTCCAGTCGCGACTTGGCCGGGATATCAGCGATGACCGTCGGCTGCAGGAAGTATCCCTCGCCGGCATTTGGGGCGGGGCCGCCGCCGGTGATGACGCGTCCATCTCTCTTCCCCACCTCGATGTAATCCAAGATGGACTTCATGGAGCCTTCGTTGATCACTGCGCCCATGTTGGCATTTTCCGCGGGATCGCCAACCGTAATTTTCTCCACTCGAGCTTTCAGCTTCGCCAGAAATATTTCGTAAATGCGCTCGTCAACAATCGCGCGCGAACACGCCGAACATTTCTGTCCCTGGAAGCCAAATGCGGCCTGGGCCACGCCTTCGACGGCGGAATCAACGTCGGCGTCGGCGTCCACGATGATGGCGTCCTTGCCTCCCATTTCGAGGATGGTACGCTTGATCCAGACCTGACCCGGACCATGAGTGGCCGCGCTCTTGTTGATGTCGAGCCCCACTTCGCGGGAGCCGGTGAAAGCGATGTATCGCGTTTTAGGATGCGCAACTACTGCGTTGCCGAAGCTGGCGCCGGCGCCCGGACAGAAATTAACCACTCCTTCCGGCATGCCGCACTCTTCCAGCAGTTCAACAAATTTTGCCGCGATGGTCGGAGAATCGCTCGACGGTTTCAGAATGACCGTATTGCCGCTGACGATAGACGCTATCGTCATGCCCGCCATGATGGCGCAGGGAAAATTCCACGGCGGAATCACCGCGCCCACGCCCAGCGGAATGTAGGTGAGCGTGTCGCGCTCTCCTGGCATCTGCACCGGCAGTTCGGTGCGGGAGAGCCGCAGCGCTTCACGAGCGTAATATTCGGCGAAGTCGATGGTCTCGGCGATATCGGCGTCGGCTTCCGCCCAGTTCTTGCTCACTTCAAAAACCAGCCAGGCGCAGAATTCAAACTTGCGCTCGCGCAACACGTCGCCCACGCGGAACAGCAGGCTGGCCCGTTCTTCGAATGAGGTCTGGCTCCAGCTGGCAAAAGCACTCAGGGCGGCCTGCATGGCCGGTTCCACGTGCTCCTTGCCGGCCTTCTGGTGCAACCCGACGACCTGTGAGGGTTTGGCGGGGTTGATGGACTTGATCTTGTCGCTGGTCCTGATCCGCTGGCCGCCAATAATGAGGTCGTACTCCCGACCCAGCAAAGCACGCACCTTCTCGATCGCAGCGCGCATTTTGCGCGCATTCTCTTCGCGAGTGAAATCAACGAGCGGCTCGTTTACGAACGGCCCTTGATGGAGACGAATCTGTGTGGGGATCGGAGCTTCAACAGTTGCCATGAGCGCACCTCGGAGGATATTCGATGCCGGCGGGTAGATGTAAGACTCTTCACAATTATTGTAGCACTGTGTTTCGTAGCGCCGGCCCTTCGACTGCGCTCAGGGCAGGCTCCGGCTGTCGGGTGGGCGTCCTGCCCACCCCCTCGGGCCGGCCGGAGGCCGGCGCTACGTGCCGAGCTTCGCTCGGCTGGGCGGACGAGGACGTCCGCCCCTACGGGGATCGTGGCTACTTCGCCAGAAAACCCGAGACCGCCGGCCCAATTGTTGCGAGCTCGCAGCCGGGAGCCAGATGACCACAGTTATCGTGTAATTCCAGTACTTCCGCGTGCAGCAGCTTAGCGAAATCCAGGGCGGGCCCGGGAGTGACCATGTGGTCGGTTATCGAAATGATCACCAGCACTTGAGCCTTCACGGCAGCGGCCGCGCGATCCATCGAGCCGCCGAGCGGTGCGGACACGTCGTGAGCCATCATGGCCTGAGCCTGGCGAATGTGGTTGTTGGCGTCGAACTCGGCGACATCCTTCTGAGTCTTCGCAAACCATTCCGGCAGTTTCTCGCGGGTGGTGTCGGCGTTGAATTTGTCCGGAGTTTCGATGGCCAGACCTTCAAAGGTCGTCAACAGTGCCAGGGCGGGTTGCTCGGTGTATTCGCCGTTTTTCCACGCGGGATCGCCCATGATGGCATCATTCTCCCCCTTCCACAGCATGAGGTCGAAGGGCGCCAGCCGGGGAGAGCCGACGATCGGGATTGCCTTGTCAACGAAATCCGGGTAGGAAACGATCCACTGAAACGTCTGCATGCCGCCCATCGAGATTCCCATCACGGCTTTGAGATGATTGACGTGCAACACCTGGGTCAGCAACTGATGCTGGCTGGCGACCATGTCGCGGATGCCGAACCGCGGAAACCTCATATGCGGCTGCGTCTGGCTGTTGGAGGGCGAAGTGGAAACCCCATCGCCCAGCGCATCCACCAGGACGACATAATATTTCGAACTGTCCACGATCTTGCCCGGACCAACCAGTTCGACCAGTTGGGCAGTGGTTCCGGTGAACCATGTCGGAAATAATACGGCGTTCGACTGGTCAGAATTGAGCTGCCCAAAAATGCGGTAGCCGAGTTCGCAGTCGCGGATGGTCTCGCCGCTTTCCAGCTTGAAGTCCCCCAGAGAAGCAAACTGTTGCTGACCGTCCTGCGCGAAGGCGGCAAAGGAGAAGAGAAATACAATCAGACCATAACGGAGAGTTTTCATGGCTGGGGATTGTACGCCAATCGTACGGCGCGGCAACGAAACGCTAGAACGCTACGAAGCGCTACGGAACCTTGACCGACTCTTCTTTTTCCGACGGCCGGTAACTCATGGAAGCGGTCCGCTCCAGCTTGTCCCAGGCGAAGGGACGGCCTTCAGCGGCGCGCTTTAAGGTCTTCAGCAACACAATAGAGAACAACTGCCGGTAGGCGAAGCGCTGCAGCCAGACCTGGCTGAGCAGCCAGGGATCTTCCGGCGCTTCCGGCCGGCGGCGCTCCAGTGCGAACGCAATCGCCGAGGCGAAGAAGTCCATCACCAGGAAAGCCACAAAGAAAACAATCAGGCGCTGAAAGCTCCCCGGATCCGTGGACTCAGGGTGGAAGGATTTCTGTACGAAATACCAGATCGTGCCGACAAAGAACATAATGTCAATAAACGGCGAGACCAGCGGCAGCAGTACCTGGAAGATGGCAATGTTGGGCAGCGCGACCCAGCCCAGCACCCCTTCGCACGCAAATGCGCCGCGATGTTTCCAGACCGATTGCAGTATTCCGAACGACCAGCGAAAGCGCTGGCGCATCAGGCCGCTGGCATTGACCGGCGCCTCAGTGTAAGCCAGGGCAAGATCCTCGTATTCGACGCGATACCCGAGCTGCAGCAGCGCCATGGTGAGATCGGCGTCCTCAGCCACGGTGTCGGTGTGGAAGCCTCCGGCTTCGTGTACCGCTGCGACTCGCCACGCGCCGATTGCGCCCGGCACCACGCTGACCGCACCCATCGTGTTCAATGCGCGGCGTTCGAAATTCTGGCTGGTGATGTACTCCAGGGCCTGCCAGCGTGTCCAGAGGTTGACGCGGTTGCCGACCTTCGCATTGCCTGCGACCGCTCCTACCTTGGGGTTCAGAAAATGAGGCACGAGGCGCGAGATCGCGTCCGAAGCGATGACCGTGTCGGCGTCAATGCCCACGAAGATTTCCTCACCGCGCAAGTGCTCCAATCCAAAGTTGAGCGCGTCCGCCTTGCCGGAGTTGGGTTTGGTCAGGATGAACACTCTGCCGCTGGCCTCTTCGTGGGCAAACGTCGTGCGCGCAACCGCGAGCGTCTTGTCGCTCGAGCCGTCGTCAATCACGATCACGTGCAAATTGGGATAATCCGAAGTAAGGGCTGAACGAATCGTGCGCGCGATTACTTTTTCCTCGTTGTACGCCGGGATCAACACGGCAACCCGAGGAAGATAGTGCGCCGCATCTCCAGGAGTTCCATAACGCCGGGGCCAGAGCCGGTCATAGATGGCGAATGCACCGATGAAGAGCAGGCGGCCCGTCATCAGCACGTCGCCGACGAAGAAGATCCAGGTCATGGCGTTGAAGGCTAGCGGAAACAGCGCGAATCCAAACAGGTTCAGACGCGCAATCCAGCGCTGGTTGGAAGGGATGGGCGGCATAACCTCAGCCCGAGTACGGCCCAGCAGTTCGTACAGCGGCACGATCTTCAATCCCTTTTCGCGCACGCCTTCGATGATTTTGGGGAGAGCCAGAACGGTTTGTTCGCGATCGCCTCCGCCGTCGTGCAGCAGAATGATGTTGCCGCAGTGAATGTCGCTGGCCGCGCACGGCGGCAGGTGGGCCAGCACATCGGCTGCGATTTGATCGGCGCTGTGTCGCGGATTATCGCGCCAGTCGTTGGGGTCAATCTTGTCGCCGATGGTGATGTACCCCAACTCTTGCGTGATTTCCAGAGGGCGGACCTGGTCTTCGGTGTCGGGCTCGGCATCGATCGAATAGGGTGGGCGAAACAGAATCGTGCGTATGCCCAGACGGCTGGCAAAAAGCTGCTCTGTAAGATTGAGTTCCACAGCGCGCATGAATCCGCGAGAAATGTTGCTGATGTCGGGATGAGTAAAAGTATGGTTCCCGATTTCGTGCCCCTCACGGTAGATGCGGTCGGTGACATCGGAAAATTTGTCAGCTTGAATCCCGATCAGGAAAAACGAAGCCGGCGCCTGCTCGCGCTTGAGCACATCGAGAATCTTGGGGGTCCACTCCGGGTCCGGGCCATCGTCGAAGGTAAGTGCGACTTTGTCCGCACTCGACCCGTAGCGCGCGACCCGGTAAGGCTCTGGAAACGAGTCGAAACTTTGATCGGTAATGATGCCCGTGACCGGGTCCAGCGTGACGCTGCGTTGTCCGTCAGCCGGCCGGGCTTCGATGCGCAGGATCTCGCCGTTGCCTTCCATGTCCACGTCCTGGCCGGGCGGGACATCCTTCAATTTATTTTCTGCGCCCGGTTCGCCCGGAATGTCCCAGACGCGCCACAGGGAGCGATCCTCCGAACCGAGCCGCCAAAGCGCGAAAGTTTGAATACCCAGCGACTGGGCGGCGCGCATCTGGTTGAGCGCGGTCACGCCGTCGAGAAACCAGATGTCGTGTTGCAGATCGTGTTCGTCGAGGTAGCTGATGTGGGGATTAAGACTATCGCCGTCGAAATCAACGTCCGCTTCCGAGTCGCGAGCCGCCAGCCATGCGTCCTGCACGGTCACGTTAGTGTCTTTCACTCCTGGCGGCAACGAGCCCTGCTTCGGCTTGTGCACCCAGTCATAACCGTAGTTGCCGATCGCCGAGATCAGCTTGTCTTTCGGGATAACTTTGCTGGCTGCTTTCAGGTTGGCGAGGAACCAGTCTTGCGACGCCACGGGTCCGGGCGTGCCCGGCGAGGGATAATGCTCGTCATAGTTCATCAACACGACGCCGTCGACATGGGATGCGACCGCGGCGTAATCGTATTCCTCGTTGCGCGCCTGCACGCTGACGTACAACTTCATTCCTTTGGCATGCAGATCGTCCGAAAGCTCCTTCAGCAGCGCCAGATAACCGGGCTGCGCCTTCCTGCCGAGAGTTTCGAAGTCGATCATCAGGCCGTGATAGCGATCAGTGGCCAGGAACGCCGCGACCTGCTGGCGAAAATGCGCCCGGGTATCCGAGCTATTCAGGAAGGCGCTGACGTCCACCCAATCGACTCCGTCGAAGTTGTTGACCATGGGGAAGACTTCCATGCCGGTCTCTTCCAGCTTAAGAAACGGCATGACCTTGTCGTCCACGGGCTGGACGGCTGAGTCCTGCATCACATCGAAGAACTTGTTGGTTTGTTCGTCAATGCCCTGCAGCCTGCCGTCTGGCGAGATGACATGCAACCAGTCTGGAAACAACAGATCAATCTGCCGGGCATACTCCCGCAAGGAGGAAAAACTGGCGGCGTCATAAGGCACGTAAAACGCGGAGCGGATGCCTTCTTCCTGGTTCAACTTCACCTGCGAAGGCGCCGATCTGGATTTCCGATGGCCGCGATGGAGGGCGGCTAATTTTCGCCGCTCTTTCGCCTTCTCGCGCTCTTTTTCCTTTAACGCCCGGTAAGGCTTCTTCTGCGGCGTCAGCAGGAGTTCGGGCAGAGGCTCATTGCGCAAGGCGGTGTAGGCAAAAAAAATGACCAGCAACGTAATGGTCACGCCGATGACGTCGAAAGCCAGCCGAATTCGCTTCCAGCGAGCACGGCGGGGATCATAAAAGACAGGTTGCGCCATGAAGATAGGGTCTATCCATCCTAAGCCGAGGTATCAGGACGGTCAATGCATCCGCCATTTGGGTAGTGGGTCAGTTTGAATCCTCCTCTTCTCCTGACGGGGTCATCCTGAGCTTGCGAAGGATCTAGCGCGCGGCGGATCTGCACCCTTACGGCAATTGTGGCGGTGCGCGCGAGATCCTTCAGGACTGAAGTCCCTCAGGATGACGCCCGTGTATGTGGATTCGTCCAGACTGATCCACTACCGCCATTTGTCACAAGGGTGGAGCAGGCCTTAAGGCCTGCATATAGCCACCATCGTGTTCTGGGCTTCAGCCCCTGAGGTATCTCAATGGCTGAAGCCGTACTGCGGCACTGCCCTGAATGCAGCGCTAAAGCGCGGCTCCCCAAACCCATCCGGCCGAATCAAAATCCGCCCAACATCAACTCGGAGGACGCAATGGACCCAGCTTAGTGCACGCGGTTCGTGGCGTCAGGCTGAGGTATATTCTTAGCGTGCGCCAACTCGTGCGCCAACACCTCCGATTTTTTCTCTGGTGCACGCTGGCCGCGTTAGGTCTGCGGCTCTTGTTCCTGTTTCGCTTCCCCGCTGTCACTACGGATTCTTTCGTCTACGGTGATATCGCCAAGAACTGGCTCCAGCACCGCATTTACGGATTGAGCGGTCCCGAGATTTCTCCCACCTACATACGCCTGCCGGGATACCCCGCCTTCCTGGCCGCCGTGTTTGCCATCTTCGGCATGGAGCACTACCGCGCAGTCCTGGTGCTGCAGGTTTTCGTGGACATCGCCACCTGCTTCCTCATCGCAGACCAAGCGCGCCGCCTGGTTTCGGCAAGTGCCGCGAAGACTGCATTTTTGCTGGCGGCCTTATGCCCGTTTTTGGCCAGCTATGCGGCCGCCGCCCTGACCGAGACGCTTGAGATTTTTTTCACTGTACTGGCCTTCGACTGTGCCATCGCAGGATTGGAGACGCTTGAGCAGAACCGGTTGCGGCCATGGTTGGGATGTGGACTCGCTATTGGCACCGCTATTCTGTTGCGTCCTGATGGGGGCTTGCTGCTGCTTACGATTGAGTTGTACCTGGTTTGGATGTGGGTGCGTACCTGGAAAGGCAAGACCCGGGCTAGTCGCCCGTGGCCACATGGATCGTTTCACTTATTGAGGGTTGGTTTGATTGTCGGACTCGTCTCTCTGGCGCCGTTGGTTCCCTGGGCCTGGCGCAACCTGCATACCATGCATCGCTTCGAGTTGCTGGCGCCGCGCTACGCCAACGAAGAAGATGAATTCGTCCCGGCGGGATTCAATCAGTGGGTCAAGACCTGGATAGCCGATTATGCTTCGGTCGAGGAAATCTACTGGCCGGTGCCGGGAGACACCGTGGATGCCGAAAAACTACCCACCCGCGCGTTCGATTCCGCGTCGCAGCGCGAGCAGACCGAGGAACTGCTGGCGGACTACAACCAGGTTCTCCACGTCACTCCGGAACTGGATGCCCGGTTCGCAGCTTTGGCCGGAGAGCGCATCCGGCATGCTCCGCTGCGCTACTACGTCTGGCTGCCACTGCTTCGGATCACCGACATGTGGCTGCGTCCGCGCACCGAAACCCTGCCTTCCGATACCCGATGGTGGGAATTTAACGACGACCCGAAGTGGTCGGCACTGGCCGTGGCGCTCGGAATCATCGGGTTGGTCTATGTGGGAATGGCGGTTGCCGGGTTCGTTGACGCTCGCAACGTGCCGTTTCTGGGCCTGCTGCTTGCGTTTCTGGTGGTGCGATCAATCTTTCTCAGTACCCTCGAGAATCCCGAACCCCGGTACACGTTGGAGTGCTATCCCGTGGTGATCATTCTTGCCACAGCTTTTCTGCGGGGCTAGACATAACAGCGATTTCGTCCTGTAGTCATGTTACATGTTGTGGTATTTTGTACTACCAAAATCCATAGACTAGAGAAACGTTTCTATAAGTATTGTTGTAGCAAATGCTTTTGGCTCTGGACTAACGATTGCAGATGAGTTTTGTTGGATATCCCTAACAAATCTTTACAGTTGTGCGGCATTGCAATGCAGAATTGCCGGCCCGTTTAGATTTCAAACTAAGGGGTGTTTTCATGACTCGAAGTCAGGTGGCACCGCGTAGTTTGCTATTGGTCCGCGGTTTGACTTTTCTCCTTGCGACTCTTCTCCTTTCTTCTTCGGTTTACGCGGCCGAAGTGACGGCCTCGCTACTGGGAACCATTAGGGATTCTTCGGGGGCGGTTGTGCCCGACGCCACCATTTCCCTGACCAACACCCAAACCAACGTTACCCAAAAGACGCAGAGCGGGACGGACGGCACTTATTCGATCACCCTGATCCCGGTCGGGCAATACCGGCTAATGGTTGAACGGACCGGCTTCCGCAAATACGTCCAGGCAGGAATCGTCCTGCAAGTGAACCAGGCCGCCAAACTGGACATCGCACTAGAGGTCGGGGCCCAGACCGAGGTGGTGGAGGTTACCGGAGACGTAGCCCAAGTCGATACCGAGACCGCAACCCTGGGTTCGGTCGAGACCCAAAAGCGCATCGTGGACTTGCCCCTGGTCGAACGGGACACCTTTCAGCTCGGTTTGCTGCAGGCTGGCGTCTTTGCCCCGGATCCTGACGACGGCTCCGGAAACCCGTTTTCGGTCAGTGGGCAACGCTCCGAATCACTGACCTTTCTGATTGACGGCGTCGACAACAACGATTTTCTTGGCAACAATGCGGTGGTCGATCCCAATCCCGACGCGGTGGAAGAGTTCAAGATTCTCACCAACAATTACGAAGCAGAGTACGGCCGCACGTCGGGCGGGATCGTAAACCAGGTCATCAAGTCGGGAACCAATGGGTTTCATGGCGGCGTATTCGAGTTCTTTCGCAACGATGATTTGAATGCGCGCAATTATTTCCAGCAGGAGCGGACTCGCTTTAACCGCAATCTGTTCGGAGGCACCCTGGGCGGGCCGATCCGCAAGGACAAGACATTCTTCTTCATTTCGTACCAGGGATCGCGCCGAATCGAGGGGCAGACTACGGGAGCTCTGCAAGTGTTGACTCTGGCGCAACGGGGATGCACAAGTGCAACCCCTGGGTGTGTGGGGCCTGCGGGCGACTTTAGCAGCCTTCTTCCCGACACCCAACTGGTTGATCCGATTAGCGGCGACCCTTATCCCAACAACCAGGTTCCTATTAATCCCATCATTTCCACCTACATCAGCAAGTATCTGCCCTTACCCAACTCTGGTGACGACAGCTTTGTTTCCGCTCCGATCGCAAGAATCAAGGCAGACCAGGGCATTATCAGGATTGATCACCACCTAACCAGTCGCGACACCATCTACGGAAACTGGATCGTCAACGACGTCAGGGACGCGTTTCCGGGCGACTTGCCGGTAGAAGCCTATTCGGATTTCAACCGCAGCCAACAAGCCGCGGTCACCTGGACCCGCGTTTTCAGTCCGCACGTCATCAACGAATTCATCTTTGGCGCAAACCGTACGGCCAGCCTGCAATACGTCTCCGATGACAAAACCTCACCCGCAGCCCTGGGCTTCACCAATGTGAATCCGGATGATCCCGCGGGTGGGGCCCCGCCCATTTTGTATTCCAACACTTTTCCCTGGGCCCTTCTCCGTACGGCCCGACCAAATTGCATGACGTGACCTTCCACTGGCAGGACAGCGTCTCCTGGAATAAAGGACATCATGATCTGAAATTCGGCGCAGACATTCGCCGCGTCCGTAACAATTTCAATTATGATTATTTCAATAACGGCAGCTTAGATTTCGCCAATTACTCGTCACCTTTCACCGGCGACGGGTTCGCCGACTTCGTTGGCGGCTTTCCCGATAACTATTTTCAGTTTTCCAATGCGGTCTATGGTATTCGTTCCTACTCGCCGCATTTCTACGGCCAGGATTCCTGGAAGGTTCACCCCCGCCTGACCCTGGACCTGGGTCTGCGCTATGAATACAACTCTCCCCAGGTGGATCCGCACAACAATATCATTGGTTTCTTCCCCGGGCGGCAATCCACGGTTTTCCCCGATGCGCCTCCCAGTTTGTTGTATCCCGGCGATCCGGGGACGCCAAATCGCGGCATGATTTACCCCGACAAGAATAACTTTGCCCCGCGCGTTGGCTTTTCCTGGGACATGTTGGGGAACGCCAAGCTCGTTATGCGTGGAGGTTTCGGAATTTTCTACGATATCGAGGACGGCGCTCTTAACCTGCAATTCGGTGGGCAGCCGCCTTTCGGAGACGTGTCAAATCTGAACTACTTTGGTTTCACCCCTGGAGTTGACCCCGTCGCGGACCCCTTTAACTCCTACGCTCCCGGAACGGTGAACCCGTATCCATTCATAGCGAGCGGTCTCTTTGGTCAATTCTTTGTGCCCAAGGTGTCATTTGCTTATGTGGTGGACCCCCACTTCCGTACGCCGTACTCGGAAAATTATAACTACGGTTTCCAGTACCAGCTCACCAAAGACACTCTGGTTGAGGCCTACTACGTCGGCAGCCTGGGCAGAAAGCTGATCACCCGGGCGGATGCGAACTTCCCGCAACCCTCGATCCTGATGCAGCAGTACAACAGCGCCGGTTTCACCAACGCCGACTGCGCGCGTCCGTTGGCGGGCTGCAGTGACCCCACCGATCCGAACTCGTCGCTCACCGAAGCCGGCCAGCTCTTGACCAGCCACAGTAATGGTGTCTCCGCGAGCCATGAGTTCCAGCTCACCGTCGACAAGCGCTTCAGCCGGGGGTTCAACCTGCGGGGCGCATACACCCTGGCCAAGACGATTGATGTCCAGTCCGGTTTCCGTGCCCGCTCATCGGTGCAAACCGATCCCCTGGACCTGAACTTCGACCGCGGCCTGGCCGATTTCGACGCCACCCACCGTTTGGTTCTTAGTGGATCCTGGGAACTCCCCTGGAACCGTCTCTTTAGTGACAGCAATGGCTTCGTGCAAGCGTTGGCCGAGGGTTGGCAGATCAACGGAATCGTGTCGTTCCAGACCGGTGCTCCCTTCTCCATCTATTCCAATGACAATCAAAGCCAACAGAACAGTGGTCTGGATCGGGCGGACGTGGTGGGTAAAGTACAGACATTCAATGCTCGTACAATTCGCAGCTTCACCCTTGACCACAACGGCATCAATGGAAGTTGCCTAACGGGCGATACGTTACTGGCCACTTCTATTTCAATCCCATGGCTTACGACTGCCTGAACGTCACGGAGGGCGGCGGTATTCCACTCTTCTCCTACGGCGATTCCGGACGCAATTCCGTCCGAGGGCCGGGAATCAACAACTTTGACCTCTCACTCTTTAAGACCTTCAAGCTCAACGAACGAGGTCAACTGCAATTCCGCACCGAGTTCTTCAACGCGTTCAATCACACCCAGTTCCTGATCTCCGGCAATTCATCGACGGTCATCGGATTCCGCGGGTTCTTCGGGCAGGTAACGCAGGCGCGCGACCCCCGCATCATCCAGTTCGCATTGAAGCTTTCGTTCTGATCGCGATAAGGGAATCGCGGGACAAGGCTTGAGCTGCAACTACGGTCTGACGCCTCGTTTCAGAGCTTCGGCGCGATTGCGTTCCCCGCTGGCGGCCTGTGTGTTTCCCTGCTGCTCGTAGGCGTCAGCCAGAAACGCGTGCGCTTCAAAGTTGTTGGGATCGGAGAGCGTCGCCTGTTTGAGATAAGGCAAGGCCTCATCGGACCGGTGCTGCAAGGTGAAAATCCTCCCCAGCAGCAGGTTGCCGCGAAAGTGCTCGGGGCTGAGCCGGATTACCTGTTGCAGCAATTCGACTCGCCTCAGGGACGCGCTGCACACGCGCGTACACCGAAGCCAGGGAATACTGGGCGTCGGCAAATTTCGGACGCTTCTTGGCTACAAACTCAAAATAGGGAACTGACTCCCGCCAGGCGCCGGTTTCAAACAGCGCCAAACCCAACTCGTATTGTGCCGGGGCCGAGTCCGGCATCAGCTTCACTGACTTCTGCAGGGCCGTAATGGCTTCGGCATAACGCTTCACTCTGGCCAATGCAATCCCCAACTGCATCTGCGCGACCGAGATGAGCGGACTATCGTCGAGCACGTGCTGCAGCATGGGAATGGCCTCATTGAATCTACCGTCTTCGATTGCGATCATCCCTTCGTGCAGCGTGTTTGAGATGCCGATCTTGTCTTTCGGGTCCGCACCCTTCAGGGGATCGGTGGAAGCTGTTCCCGGCGTCGACCCCACATAGCCCAGAGCACTCAGGTTCTCGCTTTGCTCCGCAGTCACCGCCGGCTGGTCTGCCTTTCCGTGATAACTGCTGGTTTGATCGCGGAACCGATCGAGTTGGGCCTGCAGAGTATCCGTCACAGCGGGAGAGGTCGCGGCCAGGTTGTTTTCGGCGTTCTGATCACGCGTCTGGTCATAGAGTTCGCGCCGGGGAGCGCGTACAAAAAGATACTTGCCGCTGCGCATGGAGCGGATCGAGCTCCAGCCAAACGCCCGGTGCGGGTAGTCGGTTTCGGCATAGGCGGGCAGATCGGCCGCAGGTTTTGGGACCGCTCTTCCCGGCAGCGGCGGCTTCACCCTCATCATGGGCACCAGAGACTCGCCCTGAAAAGTGGGCGGCAGAGGCAAGCTCAACATGCTGAGAAGCGTGGGAGCCACATCCACCAGCCGCACCCGGGTGTCCACACGGCGGCCCGCCAGCAGCTCTCCCGGCAGCTTGAAAAGCAGCGGCACGCGGATGGTTTCGTCGTAGAGGAAGATGCCGTGCATACTCTCACCATGCGCTCCCAGCGACTCGCCGTGGTCTGACATCATCGTAATCAGGGCGCGGTCGTATAGACCGCGCTGCCGCATGTAGGAAAAGAGTTTGCCCAATGACGCATCGGCGTAGGCAACTTCTCCGTCGTAGAGGTCGGTGAAGCGCTTGTCAAAGGGCTCAGGCGGATCGTACGGGGCGTGCGGATCGTACAGGTGGATCCAGATAAAAAACGGTTTTTGGGGGTTCTGGTTCTTCGCCATCCAGCGCAGGGCGTGGCCGACCACGTCCCCGGCACGGCGCTCCACACTGTCATAGCGGCTTTCATCCGCGCTCCGCTTGGGATGAAAGCCGGCGTCGAAGAAATCAAAGCCACGATCGAATCCCGGCGCCATGTTGGCCTTGGGATCGAGAATCAACGAACCGATAAAAGCCGCGGTGCGGTACCCGCTCTTGTGCAGGATCTCGGGGACGAACGGCAACAACGCCGGCAAGGGATGGCCGAAGTCGGTAACGGTGTGAAACTGGGGATACGTTCCGGTAAAAATCGTGGCGTGCGAAACCGGCGTCAGCGGCGCCTGGGAATATGCTTTCTCAAAGACAACGCCCTGGCGGGCCAGGGTGTCCAGATTCGGAGTAAGTCCCTTCTTGCTGCCCAGAAAACCCATGCGGTCCGCACGGGTGGTGTCCACGGTGATGAAGATGATGTTTGGAGCTTCCGCCCGGACGAACGTGCTCGCGCCCAACACGGCGAGCAGAAAAAACAGGAAGGGACGACGCATAAGGGCAAAAAGGGAGTTTACCATCCATCGGTAAACTCCCTCATGCGATTCGATTAAGCCTGATCAGAATGTAACAGAAACGCCAAACTGCATGTTGCGCTGGGCGCCCGAGCCGAGAATTGGATTGAATCCCAGTCCGACATCGGGCGTAGCGAAAAATTTCCCGAACTGGCTGCTGGAAAGTTTGGTGGCGAGTCCGGTGGCGAACATGCCATGGTTAAGAACATTGAACACTTCCCATTTGAACTTCGCGGAAAAACGTTCCGTGATCTGGAAATTCTTGAAGATCCCGATGTCGAGTTGAGATATTGGAGGCTGCCGGAAGCTGTTGCGTCCGGCATTCCCGACTTCTCCGTCGGCCGGGGCAGAGAAAACGTCCGTATTGAAGTAAGTGTCCTTACCATGTTGTATGTAATGGTAGTCGTAATGGATGGGGGTGCCATCGTAGTTTGCGTAAGTATTTTTCAATCCCTGGTTGGAGGGGTCGCCGCTGACAAAGGCGGTTATCGGCCGCCCTTCCTGGGCGCGGAACAGGGAGTTAAGTTGCCACCCGTCTCCCACCACTTTGGGCAGAGCGCGGAACCTGGGGATTGTGTATACCAGCGTGAAATTCACGTTCCAGGGCGTATCGAAATCCGCCGGAGCGTAACCCTTGTCGGGCAGATAGGGGTTCTGGAAATCGGAGAGAAAGCTTCCGCCTCGATTGGCAGAGCCTGTATCAAACGATCTCGACCACACAAAATTCAACTGTCCGCTCAGCCCGTGAAGATCGCGAACTTTGTAAGCCGCCTGCAGGCTGTTGTAGTTGGAGTAGGCGTCATTGTTAAGCTGCAAAATATGGTTGTACTGCGGGAATCGGGCGCCGAATGGCTGCCTTGAAGTGTCGCACGCCGCCGTGCTGATAGGGCAAGCGTTGAGATCGCGCCAGTTGACCAGCCTCTCCCCCAGGGTTCCGACGTAGGCCAGACTGAACGACGTCTTGTTCGTGACCTGCTGCTCGACGGTCAGGTTGTAGGCGTGGTTCATCGGAGTCGCAAAGTCGCGTATCACCTGCACGACGTTGAAGGGCGGGGCAGGGGTTACGCTCTGTCCATAGATGTTGACGCCGGCAGCCATGCAAATGAAATCTTCGCAAAGCGAGTTTGGGGCGGTTCCGCTATTGAAAATGGCCTTGTTGTCGTCTGGCGTGGCGGTAATGTCAATAGCGAAGATGCCCTGGGGAACCTGAGTATAAAAACCGCTACGGGTTCCGCTCCACATCGTGGAGGCAGTCTGAGGGGCATGGATGGTGCCGAAGTTGGGCAGGTCATAGTTCAAAGAATAGCCGGCGCGCAGCACCGTCCTGCCTTTACCGAACACGTCCCAGGCAAACCCGGCTCTGGGGCCGAAGTTACTCTTTTGCGTGTTGTAAAGTGGACGGGTAGCCAGGCTCACGAACCCACCTGCATCGGCCTTGGGGTCATCGGGCAGGAAATTGGCGCCCTGATTCTTGGTTTCACCCAGGGCGCCCGCAACATCCCAGCGCACCCCGAGCTCCACGGTGAAATTGGGTTTTACTTTCCAGCTGTCTTGCACATACAGACCAAGCGATTTTTGGAAAATACGGCGGTTGGTAACGCCGAAGGATCGGCCGGTATCCTCGGTTAAGCCCAACAGTAATTCGTTCAGTGAAGCTACGGTATTGCCTTGGGTAACTTGGGGGTTGCCATCGGCGTCGGGACCGAACAACGGGTTACAGTCACCGTTGCCACCGCAGCTCTCGAACCCGTAGTAGTAGAACGTCATGTTCGAACGCGCCCGGTCGCGGCGGGACTTGCTGTAGGCGTCCTGAAATTGTCCGCCGATCTTGATGGTGTGGTTGCCCTTAATGGTTGTGAAGTGCTCCTGCCAGTCGTAGGAGGCATTGGGCCTGGTGATAATGGGGTATCCTTGGATACCGCCTACTGAGTAATAACCGCTCGCTCCGAAGTAGCCCAGACCATAGACCGAGGGAACGGCGAAATTCTCCTTATCCGCCGAGTTAGCGCCCAGCGGACCAGTGTTGATACCAAGAGCGTTCGGATCAATATTGTTATTTAGGCCGATGCGTTGAGAGAACCGCTGATATCCAAAGCGGCTCTCCAGGACCGAATTCGGAGTGATAGTCCAGGTGTAATTAAGTCCTGCAAGTTGAGCCCGGGACGGCGCCACGGAGTTCCACATGTTCGCGTTTGTGGCAAGAGGCCCTACCGATTGGGGCGTTCCCGGAACTGCGGGCTGATTCCCCAGGCTGTCGCCAAAAAGGTACTTGACCGAAACTCGGTGCGAAGGACTGAAGATGTAGTCGAATTTAACGTGAAAGTTATTAATGTCGAGCTTGTTGTCGGCCACTACCTGCGCTGTGCCTGTGGCGCTCGTAGGAATAAAAGAGAGCAGGTTGGCGCCGATGGAGTTGACCGTGCCATCATCGGCCGTGCCGAAAATCTGGTCGCTGCCCGGTCCCGGGCCGTTGTTCAGACAGGTTGTCCACGGGTTTCCGTCCGGACCTGTGGTACCAGATGTGTTCGGATTCACTCCCGTTTGGACACATGTGGTGGCGTCAAAAATCTGCGCCGGCGTCGGCAAACTGATTTCAGACGGGAACTGGTCACTCAGGTGAAATCCCTGATACGACAAGAAGACAAAAGCTTTGTCCTTCTTGATCGGGAAACCCCCGGAGGCCCCAAACTGGTTCAGACGAAACGGTGTGACCTTCGCGGCAAACCAGTTCCTGGCGTCGAATGCGTCGGTGTGGCGGTCCCAGAAGGCGCTGCCGTGAATGTCGTTGGTGCCGCTCCTCAATCCGATGTTGATCACGGATCCGCCGCGGACCCCGAACTCCACGCCGGGATTGGACTGCACGTTGAAGTCTGAAATCCCTTCCAGCGGAATCAAGGCTGCGGCGGCGCCGGCAATCGCCCCTTGCCCCAGCGAGGATTCGCCGTAGTAGCGGTCGTTGTTGGGAATGCCGTCCACCGCGAAATTGTTCGAGGTGGCGCGCTGTCCGTTGATGTTGAGAGTCTGAAATCCGCCGCCGGGTTGGCGCTGCACGCCGGGCACGCCGTCGAGCAGATTGTTAAAATCCCGCCCGTTGTTTGGCAAGTCCGCAACAGTCTTGCCTTCAAATAATGTGCTGAGCCGGTCTTCCGTGGTTTCTACCAGCGGAGCGGCACCTTCCACTTCGATGGTTTCCGAAACCTGTCCGGGTTGGAGCTGGAAATCCGACTGCGTCACCAGCGAGAGGGAAACCTGGACATCCCGCGTCGACGTTTTGAAGCCGGGCGCGATGGCCGTGACTTTGTAGTTTCCCGGGGGCAATTCAATGATGCGAAAGAACCCGCTGTCCGAAGTGCTAGCGGTTCGCGTCTCGGCGGTGGCATAGTTCGTGGCGGTCACCTTCGCGTCTTTGACCACCGCCCCGGTGGTGTCCTGCACGGTGCCGGAAATGTCTCCGGTGATTTTCTGCGCCAGCACAGGAATGCTGGCCAGCAAGCTGACGGCAAGCAGGAGAAATGCGCAACGCAATGACCGGTTCCGGCTCATACGGTTTCCCTCTTTGTCCGTAACTTTTGCAGTTCTTATTTCAACAAATGTAAGGCGAGTTGCAATTAGCCGGGAAGTGTAGTCGGCAAGCCGACCAACTATCAAGAATAAAAAAATGCTTAGACTGATATGACTGGTGGTCAGAGAAGACATAACACCCTGAACATTGTGGATGATAGCGGAGGGCGCTTGCTGAAACGGGAAAAGCCTGGCGCGGGAAAGGTCCCTAGCTTAAGGGGGAGTCGCTCATGCGGAAGCGCGTGCGGACATGCTCGGACAGCAACTCGATGGCGCCGCGGTTGGCGACAGGGTCGGCCTGCGTCAGATACTTCATCGCTTCCACCAGCAAGCGCTGGCCGTCCACGTAACGCGGATCAGCCGTGCGTTCACGGCGTTTGCGCCCTATCTTGGGAGGAACCGGGATCGTAAAAACCTTGGCCATGCAATTAGGGTATCCGGGGTCTATAAAGTTCCAACGGACAAGACGGCGCAAAAGCAGTATACCGCCCGCCTCGGGTTTTTCAGCCCAATTTTAATTCGTAGAGCACTTTTCGGCTGACTTCCGCCGGTTAGCCCTGCGGTGAAATGAACTTCGTCTTACCGGTGGTCTTGAGCTTGAAGACGGAGTCGGGGATCTTTTCGTTCACCTTGATTCCGGAGTACTTGGCCAGGCGGAAGTCGCCCGAATTGCCGAAAAAGAACTGCTGCTGCACAGAAATTCCGCGGGCCGGGTCGATCCAGAGGATGATATGGGAGACATTGTTCCGTACACCGGCCGTCTTCGGAACCAGATCCAGTTTGTCAGCGTCAATGCCGTTCACGGCTTCGTTGCCCTGGTATTTCACGTCGAACGATTTCAGGATGTCGTGTCCGCGGCCGCCGAAGCCCAGCACCAGGAAACTCTCAAATTCCTCCCGGTTCTTGCCCGTGCTGTAAGCCGTTACCTGGTCGATTTTGGGCTGGTAAACCTGGACTTTCGACCCGTTGAACAGAACATATTTCTGGTCCGGATCGGTGATGTCCGCCGCCATCTGGATTTCGTTGCCGGAGCGGCGGAAGTAGACTCTTCCTTTTTGCTCCTCGTGTTCGTCTACGACCTTCTGATATTGGTCCCAGACCACGCTGGCTTCGGTGGTGTGGAATTTTTGAGCGGCGCCGTCCATCTGGCCGAGGACCTTCTCCAACGCGGCGTCCGGTGTCGCATCAGCCCCGGTCGCAGCCAGCCCAGCCAGACAAAGCATCGTCAAAATGCAGCGGCAGAGTGATCGCGCGCGTTTCATATTGACCTCGCCGGCCAAAGCCGAGCGGTTTGGCTATTCTTTCTGGGCCCAAACTTTGTAAGTCAGCACCCGTCCTCGCCGGTCGCGTAAAACTTCGTACTTGGTGATGCTTACTTCGCCCGATATGGGCTCCACAATCCGCAGGAGCTGTTGGCGCACGCTGGCGTCATCTGTACCGGAGATGGCCGCGCCTTCAATCTGATAAATGAATCCTCCGCCTGCTTCAGGAGTAACAACTACTCCACTTGGATGCGGATTGCGTTCCACCGGTTTATCGCGAAAGTTGATCCAATAGGGCGACAGAAAGACGAACAGCAGAATCAGCGTAACCATGACGTCATACTGGAGGGTGCCACGCTCGTACGACCAGAGAACGAAGTCGCGAATTGTGCGCCAGATCCTGGTCATGGGCACGATGGGGGCGTCGGCAACGGTCGTCGTCATCCTGGCGTCGGTCAAGTCGTTTCCGATCAAGTCTAGGCTTTGCCGCCTTTCCTTGGCAACCTACGCGTTTTTCCGCACTCTTTGCGTCCTTTGCGATCTTTAACCTTTGCGAACTTTGCCGGTTGGGGCTTCTTGGACGATTGCGGTAAGGTCAAACCCTTTACCGCAAAGTTCGCGAAGAAATGCCGCAAAGGACCTAAAAGAAACCGGCAAAGCTTATCGACACTCAAGTCGCTCGCGGCGACACTAGAAGTTTTTTGGCACGATGCGGTCTGTGCCCATGGCAGGCCGTAGCGCTTCTGGAATCAGGACGCTGCCGTCAGGCTGCTGGAAATTCTCCACAATCGCCACCCAGGTGCGTCCTACCGCCAGTGCGCTTCCGTTCAGAGTGTGGACGAACTCGGTCTTGTTCTTGCCTTCCGGACGATAGCGAATATTCGCCCGGCGGGCCTGGAAAGACTCGAAGTTTGAGCACGACGAGATCTCGCGGAACAATTGCTGGCCGGGGAGCCATACTTCGATGTCGTAGGTCTTGGCCGAAGAGAAGCCCATGTCGCCGGTGCAAAGCGCCATCACGCGGTAATGCAATCCGAGCTTTTGCAGAACTTCCTCGGCGTCGTGAGTCAGCTTCTCCAGTTCCTGGTAAGAAGTGTCGGGCCGCGCAAATTTGACCAGTTCAACTTTCTGGAACTGATGTTGCCGGATGATGCCGCGTACATCCTTGCCGTAGGAACCGGCCTCGCTGCGGAAGCAGGCAGTATAAGCGGTGAGCGAAACCGGTAGACGCGAGGCGTCCAGCACTTCGTCGCGGTAAAGATTGGTGACCGGTACTTCCGCGGTGGGAATCAGCCACAGGTCCTTCTCTCCGTGGGGTACCCGAAAGGAGTCGGCGGCGAACTTCGGCAACTGACCGGTGCCATACATGGACTCCGAATTCACCAGGTAAGGCGGCAGCACTTCGGTGTAGCCGTGCTCGCGAGTGTGCAGATCGAGCATGAAGTTGGCCAGCGCCCGCTCCAGCCTCGCACCCAGGTCCCAATACACTGCGAAGCGCGCGCCCGAGAGTTTAGTTGCGCGTTCGAGATCAAGTACGCCGAGTTCCTCTCCCAGTTCCCAGTGCGGCTTGGGGATGAAATCGAATTTCGGCGGTGCTCCCCAGCGCCGCACCTCAACGTTATCTTCGGGCGTCTTGCCGACGGGCACGCTTTCGTGCGGCAGATTGGGAATGCCGGTGAGAATGTCTTGCAAACTAGCCTCGAACTCTTCTGCTGCCTTCTCGAGCTGCTGGATCTTCTCCCGCAGTTCCTTCGTTTCAGAGATCTGGGCGGTCGCATCCTGGCCGCTTTTTTTCAGTTTCGCGATCTCCTCCGAGGCACGATTGCGCTGCGCTTTCATGGTTTCGGCTTCGGTAATGGCGTGGCGGCGCTGGGTGTCCACCTGGTTCAAATCTTTTAAGACCTGAGCGGGATCCATGCCGCGCTGACGGAGCTTCTGCTCGACCAGGGGCAGGTTTTCACGAACAAAGTTGAGATCAAGCATGGGAGTTCACTACTGTATCGAAAACCAGCCGTGGAATGCACGTGTGGTCGCGGGCGACTCCCCCGCGAACTCCGGCAGGTCTTAAGGTCAAAAGCCGCGGGCGGGCCGCCCGCGACCACACATTCCTCATTTGGTTCGAGGTCTCCTACGCTGTAAACTACCCCGCAATGCGAACCTCTCCGCGCTCCTTGATTGTGGGACTTCTACTCTGCCTCGTTCTCCCGACTGCAGGTTTCAGTTCCGCCTACAACGCCCGGCCGAAGCTGGTGGTCATTGTCGTGATCGATCAGTTTCGCGGCGACTATCTGGAGCGTTATCGCGACCAGTGGGGCGAAGGCGGCTTTCGTCTTCTGCTCGAACACGGCGCGGACTTCACCGATTGCAATTACGACTACGCCAACACGCGCACCGCGCCCGGGCATGCGACCCTGCTGACCGGGGCCTATACCAACGGCCACGGCATCCTGGCCAACGAATGGTGGGACGCGCAGAAAAAGGCCTCGGTTGCTGCGGCCGACGATGACCAGACGAAACTGGTTGGCATTCCCGGCGGCGCAGCCGGAGCCTCGCCGCACAACCTGCAGGCCGATACGCTGGGGGACGAGCTCAAATTGGCGACACAAGGCAAGTCCCGCGTCTTCGGCGTTGCTCTCAAGGATCGCGCTTCCGTCCTTCCCGCAGGCTTCGCAGCCGATGGCGCGTACTGGATCGACCGGGCAAGCGGCGCCTGGATCACATCCACCTACTATCGCAATCAACTTCCCAAGTGGGCGCAGGACTTCAACAGCAACAAGCGGACGGAGAAATACCTGAACCAGGAATGGAAAGACGCCAACGGAAACGTCCTCCGCACCACCAAGCCCGTCGAAGGCAAGGGCGGCAACTTTTACGATCTCGTTGGCTCTACACCTCTGGGCAACGACTATGAATTTGAATTTGCGCGGGAGCTTATCACTTATGAAAAGTTGGGCAATGGCCCGGCTACCGATCTGCTGATCATCAGCCTGTCGGCCAACGATATCCTGGGCCACAAGGTAGGGCCCGATTCTCCGGAGATGCAGGCCATGGCGCTTGCCACTGACCGGCAACTGGCCGGGTTCTTCGAGTTTCTGGGACACCAGATCGGGCTGGCCAACGTCTGGATTGCGCTCTCTGCCGATCACGGAATTGCGCCCCTGCCGAAAGTGGCGGCTGGGTTACGCCTCCCGGCGGTCAATATTCCGGCCGACAAGATACGCGCGCAGGTAAATAGCGCGTTGTCTACCCGGCTCTCCCACCCGGCCGAATATGTGAAGCAGTTCGATTACCCGGTTGCCTGGCTGAACCCTGACGCCTTCGCCGCCGTCAAAGTGAATGAGCAAGACGCTGAACGCGATGTGGGCGATGCACTGAAGCAGGCTGGCTTGCGTTCTTATTACACACGCTCTCAGCTGGAGCGGGGCGATGCGCCGAACACTGAACTTGGCCTGAAGTATCTGCACAGCTACTCGCCGCTCGCGGGATGGTATGTGCTCGGCGTCCCGCCGCCCTTTGCCATCGGCTTCGTGGGCGGGACGGACCACGCATCTCCCTACAATTACGACACGCATGTGCCGCTGGCTTTCTATGGTCTTCCGTTCCAGACGGGAACCTATCGCACCCACGCCGAGCCTGTCGATCTGGCTGCGACGCTGGCTTCATTGCTGGGGATCAACGCGCCTTCCCACTCGATTGGACGGGTTCTGACCGAAATGTTGATTCCCGCGCGTCGCGGAGCGAATTCCACGAGCGGAGGGCAGGATCGCAACTCACCCGCGGTCGAAGGACGGAACTTCAAGCCCGCGTCCCACGTCCCCATCGGTCCTCCACTGACCAGGAAAACCGCCACGGTGAGAACCACCGAGCTTCAACTGGGAGAGTCGCGATGACCGCGCCGGGCCCGGCTGCCCCTCCTGATCTTAGCGTCACCTTTGCCGGCATCAAGCTGAAGAATCCGGTGATCGCAGCCAGTGGGACCTTTGGCTACGGCATTGAGTTCGAGGATGTAGTCCACCTCAGCAGGCTTGGCGGTTTTGTGGTCAAGGGATTGTCAGCGGAACCGATGGCCGGCAATCCGCCTCCTCGCCTGTACGAAACCCCGGCGGGCATGCTCAATGCCATCGGCTTGCAGAACATCGGCGCTCGCGCCTTCGTTGACGAGAAACTGCCGAAGCTGCGGAAGATGAAAAATATTGTGGTTTTCGCCAACGTGTTTGGCTACAGCCGCGAGGACTACGAACGCTCCATCGAGATCCTGAATGAAGGCGAGGACATCGCCGCCTACGAGCTGAACGTGTCGTGTCCTAATACGGTGGCGGGCGGTATCCAGTTCGGCAGCGATCCACGTTCGCTCGATGAAGTCGTGAGTACAACCAAGCGGATATCCCGCCGCCCGCTGATTGTGAAGCTCTCGCCCAACGTCACCAGCATTGCGCAGATGGCTTATGTGGCCCAGGAAGCCGGCGCCGATGGCATCTCGCTGGTAAATACTTTTGTGGCCATGGCCATCGACCCCGAAACGCGCAAGCCCCGAATCGCAAACGTCACCGCCGGACTCTCTGGCCCAGCGATCAAGCCGATTGCGGTGCGCATGGTTTACGACGCCTCGAGAGCGGTAAAGATTCCAGTCATCGGCATGGGCGGGATTTCGACCGCGGCCGATATCGTGGAGTTCATGCTCGCCGGAGCCACGGCAGTACAGATCGGAACCGCCAGCTACTGGGACCCGGTCGCCACGGAGAAGATTGCCGCCGAGTTGGAAACCTGGTGCGCGGAGCGCCACATCGCGCGCGTCGCCGACCTGACAGGCGCCATGGTGACGGAGTAGCAGTCGTCAGTCATTAGTCGTCAGTCGTCAGCAAAGATCAGATCCGACTAGCTGACGACCGACGACTGATGACTGACGACTGAATCACCGCGGCCACACCGCCAGAATCGCTCCCATCGCCAGATAGCACACCAGTTGATACCCGGTGTTAATCAAATAAAGCCTGGTTGACTGGTTGCCGAATAGCTTTGCTGTGAGCTGGACCGTCGTCACGAAGCCCAGCCAGATGGCAAAGCCGATTTTCATCCCGTACAGGACGGTGTTCACCGTTGTGACGTGGATGATTTTCGCCAGAATGAAAGCCGAGACCAGGCTTGCCACAAAAGAGATTGCATAACTCTTGCCCGCGCTCTTCTGCATCTCTTGCATCCTGGCCTTGTCTTCCGGATCGTAGCCCATGGCCACCGTCCAGGGCCGCGCGAACAGCATGGGCGAATACCAGAGAAAACCGACCACCATGGTGGCGATACCGGCGACCAGCACCGACCACAGATTGACATTCATCAGGGTCATGACTTCTTCTCCGAGCAGGCGAAATTTAGGCGAGCCATAGTATTCCGAGTCTTCCACGTTGCAAAATAAATGGAGGACGGGCGTCCCGCCCGGCTTCCATGTCACCTGCTACTTTTTGGCCGCGAATCCATCTAATGCATGTCGCTATAATCAGATAAGGAGTTATCTATATGGCTAAAGCCACGTTTGCCGCAGGCTGCTTCTGGGGAGTCGAAGCCACCTTCCGCCAATTGCCGGGGGTTACCGCAACCCGGGTTGGTTACACCGGCGGGCACTTCGCCGACCCGACCTATAAGGATGTTTGCAGCGATCGCACCGGCCACGCCGAGGCGGTCGAAGTGGATTACGATCCCGCAAAACTGTCCTACGAGAAACTGCTCGAAGTGTTCTGGGAGAACCACGATCCAACCCAGCTCAACCGCCAGGGTCCGGACTACGGATCGCAGTACCGCTCGGCGATTTTCTTTCACACTCCGGAGCAGGAAAGCGAAGCCAAGTTGTCGAAAGAGCAACTGGAGAAGTCAGGGCGCTTCAAGAAGCCGATCGTGACC
>CAWEZS010000032.1:0-364064 GCA_963813645.1 Terriglobia bacterium | reverse complement strand
CGATCTGATTTTTCACGGCGTCGGATTGGGTGCTGAGGTCGGTGCGTATGTAGCTAACTTTGACGGGCTTGCCGTCTTTTATCCGTCCCTTCAAAAGAGACCTTATTGGTCTTGGGCTCCCACTCCCACTTATGAGCAGCTTTGAAGAGTCCGGTAATCTCCCCATTCCAGGTGTAGCGGATCGCGTCAACTTTGGTCCCACGAATCAATTCCGTAGGTCTTGGCGAGTTGATCGAGAATCGGCGCGCGCTGTTGCGCCCAGGAGTTTGTAGCAAGGACCAGTACTCCGCAAAGCAGAAGACCCAGCATGGTGAAACGGCGGGCATTTGTCATAGGTTCGCTCCTCGGTGAATTGAACGAATGCTGTGTAGGATGAGGGTACAAGGATCCCGGATACAGTAATGTTGGGCACGGTCCCCCACGCTATTCGGTTGAGCATTGGGGCGCAGGCGACTGTGGGATCCGGCGCCAAGCGATAATCGCAGCACCTATTGCCACGCATCCGTATTCCAGCACCATTACCCAGCTAGGAAGCACCCGCCACGGACGTCCAAGTGTGCGTAAGTGCCACATCACGTACGTGGGGATAATGCTCACAGTCCAGAGGATGACTAGCAGCGTCGAGGCCGACGTCAGAAATGGCAGCAGCCAGAGAAGATACCATGGGAATACGACGGGTGCACACAAGAGAGATGCTGCCATGGGCCAAACAAATTGGGACCAGGCAAATTGGTCCGGAGACCACTCAGACGCTCTACTTCTTAGCCAGGCTGAAGTCGCTAATCCGACGAGGACTGCCAGTCCAACCAGCAATTGCGGAGGCGCCACTCGATCGAGTGCCGCAAACACGGGACCATTAAAGCGGAAATTCTGCACATACGCACCCAGTGAGCCGATCGGAATGCGGCCGTGATCAAGAAATGGCAGGTACAGGAGTCCGACCACGGCTGCCGCCAGCACAGCGTCGCGAATGCGAACCCGCTTCCAGTAGAGGGGCAACAGCACGACCGGTAGAAATTTCACCGCTATCGCTAGCCCAAGCGCGACGGCCGCAGTCGTCCGCCATCGCCGCACCAGCGCAGCAGCGGACACCACCAACAATAGAGCGCCAACAATGTCAATGTGACCGCTTCCCGCCACTTCAACGGCCAACAATGGGTTCCAGGCGAACGCCAGAACCAAATGCGGTCCCTGCCGGGTACAACAGAAAACTTCGAGCAACACGAAAACAATTACGAACTCGCACAACACAAATACTACTTTCAGTGCAAAGACGGACTCCTGAATCGCGGTGACTGCGCGGAAAAAAAGCTGCGCTCCGGCTGGATATGGGCTGGGTAGATCCGGGTTGTTCAAGTTGCGGGTTTCCGGAGTATGCAGCCCCTTAACGGCAGGATCGCTGGGAACGACAATATAGGGGTTGTAGCCGAGCCTCTGCAGGCGGCCATCCCAAACGTAGCGATGAATATCATCATCGGCGCCCGGGGGCAGCCGAAGAAATTCAACGTGCCACACAGCCGCCAGGACGAGCCCAATGACGACAACACGTCGGGAAAATCTTGGCGTAGAGAAAAACTCACGGATCGCTAAGAGGTATGCGATGCCCGAAAGCGTCAAAGACGCCATGAAGTGCGGTCCACCCCTATCGCCGAAGTGGCGTGAGCAGATCGTCAGCGCCCCGCACAACGTGGTGCCGAGTACGTACACTCTCCACTGAGGGGTAACCTTCACAGTTCTCCCGTGCTCTTCCGTAATTGTGCCGCCGCAAGCTCCCAGTCTTAAGCCACGCTGCCGTGCGTGGCGCCCTTGCCGGAGCCAGCCGCAACTCCTCAGCCAACCGATTCAGGTCGTCAACTACGTCAATATCGTAAAAAGGAGCTGCGAAACCTACGGAAAGCTCAAGAGCTCGTGCGTGCGACAAGAGCCTCTCCAAGGCGCTACTGGTGCCCATTCCGTCGCTTGCGAAAAGCGTAGGATGAGAAGCCTTTGCCCCGACGAGATAGTAGCCTCCGTCGTGCGTTGGCCCCACGACCACGTCCTGTGCGGCCAGCGTTTCGAACGCGTCTTCGAGAACAGAACGCGGCAGGTGTGGGCTGTCGCTGTTGAAGGCAATGGTCCGTCGTTGATGACCCTCTGCGAAATGCGCGAACACCGATGTGAGGCCTGCGGCAAGACCGTCACCTTCTGCGCCACTACGCTCGCTTCACTGCCTGCCAACTGTGTCAGATCGTTTACGTCCGAGTCCGGGCACATGATGGCAACTTCCACATCGCCCAATGACCGCGCCAGCGTCAGCGTGTCGTCCAGAAGACAGCAGTAAAAAGCGACGGCGGCCGCGGGAGAAAGGCTGGAAGCCAGGCGGGTTTTGACCTCACCTGGCTTTGGTGCTTTCGCCATGATGACTAGCACACGGGCACTGCCTGACGAACGCACCCCCGTCACGTTTGAAGATTTCATAACTTTTAGCGCGGACCTACGCTGGCCGTTGTGTCCCGGCTCTGCGGTGCCGGAAATAATAGCGCACTATCAAGCTGAGAATGAACCAGGCGGCACCGACCGTGCCCTTCAGCGTTCCGCTGATCTTCGATTGTCCGATACGCGGGTAGTAGCTCACCGGGACTTCAACCACGCGGAATCCGGCCAGGGCGCCTTTTAAGATCATCTCAACCGCCCAGCCGTAGGTGGTCTCTTCGAGCGCGAGGGCGCGTAGCACATCTGCGCGGCCAGCGCGAAACGGGCCGAGATCGGTGATATCTGCTCCATAAAGAAGCCTGATCAGGCTGGCGGCGAGACGATTACCAAACGCCTGATGCCAAGGCAACGCCCGAGCAGAACGGCGACCTTGCAGGCGGGAACCGAGCGTGATGTCCGCACGCCCCTCAGTGATTGGCGTTAAGAGAATCGGCAGTTCGGAGGGCCGATCGCTGTAGTCGCCATCAAGGAACACTACCACGTCAGGGGAATTTGCCGTGGCCAGACCCGTAAGGCACGCGCGCCCATAGCCGCGGCGCGGTTCCTGGACGACGCGGGCTCCCATTCTTGCAGCGATCTCGGGCGTCCCATCGTTCGAGTTGCTGTCGACAACGATGACCTCCGTCGTGAGATGGGACGGTAGAATCAACGCCAGAACGAGCGCAATCGACTGCGCTTCATTATGGGTAGGGATGATAACGGACACTCGCACGTGATCGTGATTCAAGTGATCTTCATTCAAGTGACCGGCCCAATCACCACCACGGCGAAGATGGCCACCGTTGCGACAGCCACGCGTCAACGCCCCATCTCCGGCCGGCGCGTCCGATAGCGAGCCCGAGCGATGCGAGCACCGGAACCAGCAGTTCCCAGATCCACGAGGTGCCCCACTCCGAAATCCAAAGGCTGCCGAGAAACAGAAAAGCCACAAATGCGGACGGTCGAGTAACCAGCCCGATGACGAGCAGGATACCGAGAGAGATCTCGGTGATGCCCTGCATGGGAGCCGCCATCGCAGCGTGGTTTGCCGCCAGGCCCATCACCGCCTTCCAGGCGGACGGGGAGTGGCTCGCCTTGAGGTAGTAATTGATCAGACCCGCGTAGCCCGCCGGTGTGTAGAGGCCTTTCCCCAGATTCTCGAAAAAGACCCATACGAACATTGCCCCAATCGTCACGCGTACTAGCGCCAGCCCGTTTGCTGCGTGCGGTTGGTGGGCCACTGAGGTTACGTCACTTCGCAGTGAGGGTGCGATCGTTCTCATAGTGAACCTCGTGCAGAGGATGCTATACCAGTTTGAAAATATTCGACAAGCTCACATCTTGTCTCAGCGAAGCTACGGGCCGAATTATCGCTAAAGAGCCTTCCTCCGCAGCCGTGACAGCTCGCGTTGGCTGCTGGCAAAATCTCGATCCATGTCCGCCGACCGAGGAGTGCCTCCGTGAAGCTGCGAGTTCTCTCGTCGTTGCTGCTGCTCTTTTTCCGGCATGCCGGCCACCCAAGCCAATTCGAATGCCCAGAACTTCAGCCCGCCAACCTGAGCGGATCTGACACTTACTTTGCGACAAAGACCAGAAAATAATCCATTCCGTCCTTGACGAAGTCATCTTGTTCCAGCAGTTGGTAGCCCGCTTCGCTTGCCTCCCGAATCACAACTTCTCGGGCAACGCCATGGTTCTCGCCATTCCCGTTGCGGTCGATCACTCCTATCCGAGCCCCTGACGCCAGAGACCGGCGCAGGTTTCGCAACAGGGTGATCGGCTGAGCAGCATCTCGAGGCCGTGAAGACGGAAGGCTCGCGCAACACAAGGAACCTCGATCCCGCACTGCTCTCGGTCCTATCCTCCTGGAAACAGCGAACAGAGTTCCGGGGATGCAGGGGATTGGCTCTTCCCTTCACCTGTGAAGCTCGGCCGATTGCCCTACTCGTACACAGGGTATTGGAGAGCCCTGCAGGAGGCCACCAGGGCGGCCGGGATCGGTGGACTCGGCACACGCAGCTTCAGGCATACGTATCGCTCGTGGCTCGATGCTGTGGGAACCTCAATCACTGTGCAACAGAAACTCATGAGGCACTCGGATATCCGGACCACGCTCAACATCTGCGGGGATGTGGTTACGAATGAAACGGAACAGGCTGACTCAAAAGTTGCTGCCCTGGCTCTCAAGTCTGATTCCAAAGTGATTCCAGCGGCGACAAGCCATTGAAGAAATGGCTCCTCAGGTAGGACTCGAAACCGCCTGAAAGCGTCAAACGAAGGACTTAACCGAGCACGGTCAGCAACCTAAGTCCTTGGAAGTACATGAAAAGCCGGAGCATGATTTTAAATGATTTTTGTGTCGGCGCTTTCCTATTCCGCGATTTGAAAATCTGTCGCGAGAACCGAACACGTCGATTGCGAGTTGCAGACGGAGCTCAACTCCAGACCTCTACGGTGTCAAGTCACATTTAACAGTAACTGAGTGGAATTCAACGGCCCTAGCAACCGCCTTTGGCGTTGCACGGAACGTTCGGGAACTGTTAATGGACCCAAATTGGACCCCGATTGAAAACCCCCGATACTCTTGCCCTCCTCGTGATCAAAGCAGATAAACCAGGGCTCGAAGAGGGTTACTTCTGCGGGACATCGCCCATCTTCAAGCGGAGATTCTTCTCTTGGTCGGCACTCCAGTATTTGCAATCAAGACGTATAAAGAGCGACGTGTATGGGATAGTCATATTCGTCTTCAGCACTAGCACGTGAAAAGTCTTCCCCGCCTCCGCAATGTCGGAAATAAGTGCTTCGTGCGGTCGAGATTGCACCGAAGATTTGTGCAGAAGCTTTCCAATCTCACTACGGTAGGCGGAGGCACCAGGTGCATCAGAATCCGATATGAAAGGCAACTCCGCGTCCATAAAGACATCCGGACGTACCTGAATGGAGTTTTCAATTTTACTCAAGACCGTCCGCACCACCTCAAGCTGCGTCGCATTGGTCTCAATTGTCTTCACCCCCGGGAGAAGTTTGCAGAGGATATGCCGAATCGACAATAAGTATCCAGTTACGGTGACCGAGTAATGGCATGGTCTCGACTAATTGTTTATTCCAGTCGGGTGTGGCAGCATGACCCGACAGTGACACAACGAGCAAGATAATGGCCAAGGAAGCTGTTCGCATAGGCCCTCGCCTTTCAGTTGCTAGTCTTTCATGAATTGCTGCTGATGACACGCCTTCGGGTGGTCGCGCGGCATCGAATTCTCAAGGTTACCCGGGATCGGCTCTTAGCCGCCGTTGCGAGAGGCGATCAGTCTCCGGATAAACTTCAGGTTCCGGTGCATGTCGTCCTCCACCGACGTCGGGCATTCAGTTTCGAGTTGGGCCCACCGTCGAAGCCGACGTCGGCCAGCGCGTCGACCACGGCTCTGAAGTCGATATTGCCTTCGCCCAGGTAGTGAGGGTTGTCCTTCAGGTGGACCTCGCAGATGCGCGCACCACCCAACCAGCGGATCTCCTCTACAACATCGAATCCGCCCTTCGTCGAGTACCCACGTCGTAGTAGGTTCAGGACGGCGTTGGACTTGGTTCGATCCATGATCCGCACGTTGTCCCGGGCCGAGCCGGCCAGCGCCTTGACTCGCCGATTGGGTCCCTAAAACGAATCGGAGGATTCCCGACGGCTTGCCGTCATCACCAGCGCGAGATGCAGTGGGTGCCGGACAATGTTGTTAGTCGGCACAGCCACCCGACAACCTCGCAAGGCCTCAATGATAAATTGCAGAAAATCTTGATACGCGGGAAAGTCGTTACTGAGCATTGCAGGGAAAACACTTAGCAGATTGCAACTTCAGGGGATTTTGGTACACCCACTGAGAATCTGTACTACTCGTTCGCGGCGAAGAGTCCGAGCTTAACGGCGCCGGAGAACTCACTTCGGTGAGACAGCAACTCCGATGATCCTTTCATTCATCGTGTCCACCAGAGTTCGCGTCTGTTCTAGCGTTGTGCCGCTTAGCACTTCAAATCCGACCGTGATCGATTTCAAGCCCGCCACGGTGTCATGAAATAACTCCAAGCGGATTAAGGGCCTGCCATCGTCCGTGTTGGCCACAACGAACCGGCTGCCGCTCCGTTCTGTTCTCAGTCTCATTTTGTAAGGTTTCCTTATCAATCTTTTGGTAGCGGTTCCTGGCGGAGCACTGGATACTTCGACCGATGAGAGCCCCGCAGTCATACTGATCCAACTCTACGTATGCCTCCTGCACGCTGGTGTGATCCGAGGTTCGACCACAGTTTGTGCAGTACCATTCCCTCGTAGCCGGATTCCAGCGGACGCTCAGGTGTTTCATCGCGTGAATTGCCTCTCTGAAGCGTCCCCGCGCGGGCTTAATGACCTAAGACTGAAAAGATGGAAAACGCTTATACCACGGCGAGCAATTCACGCGGTGTTCGATACCCGACACTTGTCCTAAGAAACGACGACAGTACATGGGCTGTACAGAAATGCTCCGCAGCGCTCGACGTAGGCCGATTCCGATGCAGACCAATCTTGGATGTTTCATCGGTTCGCAGGAAATCTCTGGCGCGTGCTGGAGGAGCCATGCACCACGGTGAGCGGGAATATGCAGACCGTCCGGAGAACAAACAGCGGAGCCTTCATTGCTCATCGAGCGGACAGGGGCGCGCGAGCTACAGTCGCCAGGTGAAACGTGCCAGCCAAGCAGAAATTCGAGACCTTTCTTTAGGCTGACGTCCTCCTCCTCATCCCGCAGCAATCACGTCACTCCCCGGCTTTTGCCCGCAGCAAGCTTAAAATGCGCAGGCCCGAGTGATAGCTTCCTGCTCTTTCAAGCTGTTGGCTGGCGAGTTTGACAAACGTCGTGATCGCTCAAGAATCGCGGCATCTGCGTCCTCGACCCGTTGCAGCAACTTGCTCCGGTCAGACTCGATGATGGCCGCGCGGTAAAGCTTCTCCCAGTCTTGCTTGACCTCACGCTTTGTGCTCGGGCTTTCGGTTCTTGGAGTGATCGGTACAAACATGCAACGTAAACTCCTTATCACGCTGCAACTAAAAGTTCCGCTTCGCTTCATCGAAAGATTTGCCAGTGAGCGCGCCAGCGGGGCTGAAGACCCAGGCGCATTCAGAGCAACCCCAACCTCGAAAACGCTGCTGTTCAATCCATACCAGCTTCCGACTCATGGCCACCCTTGTCGCTGCGCCCCCTCCCTTTCTGACCCCCACATGGGTAGTACGGTCACCCAATCTGGGCGCGGCGGAAGATTGAGCAAATAGGGCAGGAAGTCTACATCTGCCAATTTGGATGGTCTGTTCGGCATCCTACATACGCAGAATGTTTTGGTTCGTGCCGCGCGCCCGATTTGAGGGGTTCCCTGTGAGTAGCGGAGTCATCAAGCGTTAGTCCACTTGCGCGTAGGAGCGGGGTTGACCCAATGTCCGATACCTTACGGAAACGTCATGTTTGGGCGAACACTGATATAATTCGGTTCCTGTTTCCCGGACCTGGGAGGGTTTTCACCTGTCATCCCAGTCTCTTAAGGAGGGTTTGTGGAAAGCAAAGGCCTCCAAGTCGCGCAGTCTGGCGAGCGGACGAATACCGATGGAAAACCAGTCGCCAACATAATACTTCTGTCGATCTCTGATAGCGACTACAGCTCACTTCGTCCTCATCTGTCGAAGTACGTCAGCTTGCCAAACCATCTAGTCCTTCACGAGGGGAGCGGAAAGCTGGAATTTGCGTATTTTCCCAACCGAGGTTTGATTTCTCTTGTAGTTGTAATGAAAGATGGAAGAACCGCCGAAGCGGGCGTAGTTGGGAATGAGGGCTTTACAGGAACACCGGCAGCGGTTGGTCTGAGCAGAAGCCCGCTTCAAGCGGTGGTGCAAATCACTGGTGATGGATTTCGGGTAGAGACCGCAGCTCTCCAAACCACTTTGGAATCCACTCCCCACCTTCAATCGCTGTTGAGCCGCTATGCAGTAGTTCAGGGAATGCAGGTTGCACAAACCGCCGCGTGTAATCGGCTGCACGATATTAAGCAGCGTCTTGCGCGATGGTTGCTAATGACTCAAGATAGAATAGATTCGGAGTTGCTGCCCATCACCCATGATTTTCTCGCAACAATGCTAGGGACAGATAGGCCTACCGTGAGCTTGGCGGCTGGTGTCTTGCAAAGGAAAAAGATCATCGAGTACACTCGTGGCGCAGTTAAGATCGTGAACCGCAAGAAACTTGAAGATTCCGCATGTGAATGCTATGGGATTATCCAACAGTACAACGGCGAGCTTGGTTTGAAATAGAGTCCGCAACTCGTCACCAGTGTTACAAACCTCCGCAGGGGTCAATCGTTTTCGGGTACCGGTCTTAAGCACTGTGTTGCTAAGGTCGTGGGTCTTGGCTCAATTCTGCTTCGATCAATCGGCGGTCGCGATGCGACTCTTTGCGGGATTGACCAGTGCTGAAGAAGGCTTGGGCACCCGCTATGGGCTCGGCGTCTCTGTTCGACAGGAATCCGGGCGCCGCGCCATTGAACATGGAGGAGAAGTATCTGGTTTCACGGCTGACAACATGGTCTTTCCCGATGAGCGACTTGCCGTGGTGGTGCTCACCAACCAGGACTCCGTGGATGCCTCCGCCGCCATCGCCCGCAAAATCGCGCCCCTGCTCTTCAAGCACGACGATGCCAGCAAGGAAAGAACAGCAATCCCGCGCCGTCTTCGAAGGGTTACAACAGGGCAAGATCAACCGTTCGCTGTTTACCGACAACGCGAACAGTTACTTCACCGAGCAAGCGCTGCAAGATTTCGCCAGCAGCCTGGGTCCGCTCGGCGCACCGCAGGAGTACTCCCAAACCACACGCCAGGAACGCGGCGGCATGACCTTCCGGCTGTTCGAAGCGCGCTTTCCGCAGAAGACCTTGGAAGTCTGGGAACGCATCATGCCGGATGGAAAGATCGAGCAGTATCAAGTGGCGGCCAAAGACTAGTCTTCATTTGCGTTCCTCATTGTTTGGTGGTGCAAACGCCTTTGGTGTATGGCGGGCACGGTGCGGCCCCCAACGCAAGACCTAAACCCTGTCGAGGTAGCACTCTCACGCTGGTCAACTATCAGAGAAACGGGCACGCCCCTCACAATAAGCCGTCTGAGGACTACTCAGCAGAAGAGTGGGTCGATATTACAGGTGATAGAAAAGTGGGGTCAATCCGTTGAGGGGGGTGAGCATTATGGCCCCCCTGAAGTTACCCCACCCCCCTCTCGCGCAAGCGAGGACCAGCGCGGCCAAGGAGGCGGACAGCTTTTCACACCTTGGCTACAGGAGTTGTCTCACTGAGCCGCCAACTCTGGCTTTCTATTGAAGATGCGCTTGCGCTGCAGACCTCAGACGGAGACTTTCTCTTATACTCAACCATCGCGGTCAGCGACGGAATGCCGATTTGCGAGTGATTTGCTCAGCTATAAGCCATTGAAAGAATGGCTCCTCAGGTAGGACTCGAACCTACAACCCTTCGGTTAACAGCCGAATGCTCTGCCATTGAGCTACTGAGGAGTGTGGAGGGGCGCGTCCGACGGACGCGTCGCCTGCGCTGTCGTTATTTATATTAGCATCCGCGCGGAGTTGCTCAAAACTGCCCGGTTTGAATTTTGATACCCTAACCCCTGGCGCCGGTGTACGTCTGATTCTGTGAGGTGCTTTATGCCAGGAGGTTCCCGTTTGCTCTGGATCGTCGCTTGCCTTTCCCTGATGGCCGCGCTGGCGTGGGCGGAAGACAACTCCCCTTCCGCTACTAACCCGCCTTCCGGGCCGCCCAAGGCCAAGGTCGATGTCGTCGAAGAGACACTTCACGGGCACAAGATTGCCGATCCTTACCGCTGGCTGGAGGATGCCAGCAGCGCGGACTCGCAGGAATATGTGCGGGCGCAGATGGCCTACACCCGCAGCCTGCTCGATCCGCTGCCGGGGCGCGACCGCATCCATGCACGGCTGGCGCAACTGCTCGAAATCGGCACCATTGGGACGCCGCAGGTCGCGGGTCCTTACTTCTTTTATATCCGGCGCGAGGGCACCCAGAACCAGCCGGTGCTTCTGGTGCGCGAAGGTCTGCATGGAAAAGACCGCACGCTGGTGGATGCTAACCAGATGTCGGCCGACGGCACCGTCGCGCTCGACTGGTGGTTCCCTTCCGACGACGGCAAATACGTGGCTTACGGCACCTCGGCCAGCGGCTCCGAAAACAGCACGCTCTACCTGATCGAAACCGCCACCGGCAAGCTGCTGCCGGACCAGATCGGACAAGCCCGCATCGCCCAGGTCGCCTGGAAGAAGGACAACTCCGGCTTCTACTACGGACGCAATCCCAAGAAAGGTGACGTCCCCGAGGGCGACGACGTCTACTACCTTCACATTTTCTATCACGCGCTCGGGTCTGATCCCAGCAAGGACCCGCTTATCTGGGGGGAAGGCCGCAAGAAGGAAGAGATCCTGGTCTCGCAGCTCCCCGACGACGATGACCGCTGGCTGCTGCTGACTTCCTATCAGGGCTCGGCCGGCAAGAACGAGCTTTTCTTGCAGGACCTGAAAGCCGGAACTGCTCCCGTCGAACTCACCAGCGGCAAGGATTTCCACTACAACGCCGAGATTTTCCGCGGCAAGATTTACATCACCACCAACGAAGGCGCTCCCCACTTCCATCTCTTCGTCGTGGACGCCGCCAATCCCGCCCGCGCCAACTGGAAGGAAATTGTTCCGGAGAGCGAAGGCATCCTCCAGGGCACCGGCATCGTGGACGGAAAAATCCTGGCCCAGTACGAGCACAACGCGAGCTCGCAGCTCAAGCTTTTCGATCTCGAGGGCAAGCTGCTGGGCGACATCGAGCTTCCGGGAATCGGCTCGATCGCCGGCCTCGGCGGCCGCTGGGACCGCAAGGAAGCCTTCTTCGGATTCCAGTCGTTCACCGTGCCGCCATCGGTCTATCAGGTAGAACTGGCGTCGCGCAAGACTTCGCTGTGGGACAAGGTAGCCACGCCCGGCATCGATCCCTCGGCCTATGAAGTGGCCCAGCTCTGGTACACCTCGAAGGACGGCACCAAGGTCCCGATGTTCGTCTTCCACAAAAAAGGCCTGGCGCTGAATGGCAAGAACCCGACGCTGCTCACCGGCTACGGCGGCTTCAACGTTAGCCTCACGCCCACATTTTCCGGTGGGCGTTATCTATGGCTCGAGCATGGCGGCGTCTACGCCGTGGCCAACCTGCGCGGCGGCTCCGAGTTTGGCGAAGACTGGCATCGCGCCGGCATGCTGGACAAAAAACAAAATGTTTTCGACGACTTCATCGCCGCTGGCGAATTCCTGATCGCCCAGAAATATACCGACAAAGATCACCTCGCCATCCAGGGCGGATCGAATGGCGGCCTGCTCATGGGCGCCATGATCACGCAGCGTCCTGACCTGTTTCGCGCCGTAGTCTGCCAGGTCCCGCTGCTCGACATGCTGCGCTACCAGAATTTTCTGATCGCCAAATTCTGGGTCCCGGAATACGGCTCCGCCGAAGACGCCAAACAATTTGACTGGCTCTACGCCTACTCGCCCTACCATCACGTAAAGCCGGGCGCGGAATATCCGGCAACCATGTTCATGACCGCAGACAGCGACAGCCGCGTCGATCCCATGCACGCGAAAAAGATGGCAGCACTGATGCAGGCCGAGGCGGCCAATGGGCGAAGTCGCGAGCGTCCAATTCTGCTGCGCATTGACAGCAAAGCCGGCCACGGCCAAGGCAAGCCGATCACCAAGCAGATTGAAGATGGGACGGATGTTTATTCGTTTCTGTTTTGGCAGTTGGGAGTGAAACCTTGACGGCGGTCGTTGGTCGGTAGCCGTCTGCTTCTCTCAAACAAAAGCCATGTAGGCGCGAGCGCCCTCGCTCGTGCGGGGCCATCACAAACTGTGTGCGGGTTGTGTGGCCGTCCCCACGTGGTCCGTGGTGACCCGCTGCACGAGCGAGGGCGCTCGCGCCTACATCGAAGGTTTTGGGAGGGGCTGAGAGAAGGACAAATTAGCGGCCTTGACGAAGCCCCATGCGCGCGGTATAGATACATCTTCCTCCCTCGGCAGGGCCCTTCCATCGCAACAAGAGTCGATATGCGGATAAGGATAGCAGTTGCCGCCTTGGTCTGGCTTTGCTCTCCGGCCCTTTGCCAGAATCCCACCTTCCTGCCAGCCGTAAATTATCCGGTCCAAGGGGATGGCTGGATTGCGACCGGCGACTTCAATGGCGACAGTAACCCTGATCTGGTCGTCGCCAACCAGGACAACACTGTCAGCATTTTTCTGGGCAACGGCGATGGCACGTTTCAAACGCAGCGTTTTGTGACGGTGCCCCACTTTGCCAATTATGTCGCAGTGGGTGACTTCAATGAGGACAACAAGGCAGATCTGGCAGTAATTAGTGTCAACAGCCTGAATTTTTCTGTTCCATCCGCGGTCCAGGGTGCTGTTTACATACTCCTCGGCAACGGAAACGGAACCTTTGGAGCAGCAGCGAGCGTTGCCACAGCAACCTTGCCCAGATCTCTCGCGGTGGGTGATGTTAACCATGACAATGTGCTTGACCTGGTGGTTGCAAATCAGGGCGATGGAACTGTAGCCGTTCTTCTCGGTAATGGGAATGGGACGTTCAAGGCCGCGGTTAGCTATCCTGCTGGAAGTTCTCCCGAGGCGGTGGCGATTGGCGATGTAAACGGCGATGGACACCCTGACATTGTGGCGGCCAGCAACGATGGCCATCAGGGGTTCGCCAGCGTGCTGCCTGGCAATGGCGACGGTACATTTGGACCAGCGGTCAATTGGATTGCAAACTTTTCTTCCGGCGCGTTTTTTCCAGATTCTGTTGTCATCGGCGATCTTAACCACGATGGAAAACCCGACATCGTCCTTGCCGGTGATGTCATAGGAGCTGTCTCCGTGTTGATAGGAACTGGAGGCGGCAGCTTCAAAGAGCCATCGTCCAACTATGGTCAATCGCCGATCGGAGGTCCGCTAGGGTCGTTTGTTGTATCCGCGGATTTCAACCTGGACACGAAGCCAGACCTGGCGGTGATATTCGGAGGTTTTGCACTGGACGGCGGTGGGCTGGATTTGTTCTTGGGGAATGGAGACGGGACGTTTGCAAATTCTCCATCGGTGATTTCTGTCGGCACGACTCCGGACTCTGTTCCGTTTTCTATCGCATCTGCCGATCTCAACAAGGATGGGTTTCCGGACCTGGCGATTGTCGCCAATCCGGGAGAGTCAGGCAGCTTTGGCCAGGGGTTCAACGCGGTATCGGTCATGCTGAACTGCGGAACTCGCTGTGTCGCGGTATCTCTTAGCGCCACGACGACAAGTCCTGTTTTTAACCAGCCTGTCACTTATTCCGCCGCGGTCAGCCCCGGCAGTTCTTCAGCGCCTTCTGCGCCCACGGGCACAGTTACGTTTCGGGATGTCGATACCGCCACCACCCTGGGAAGCGCTGTGATTTCCGGAGGGCAGGCGAACCTGACATTTTCGGCGCTTGCTGTCGGCGCACACCACATCACCGCTTCCTACCTTGGGGATTCGCATTTTCTCGCGGCTGCTTCCTCGCCGTTGGCGATTGCGGTAAGCAAGGCACCGGCAGTAGTCTCCTTGGGTGCGTCCCCCAATCCCGCCAGTCCCGGACAAGCGGTCACCTTTTCGACCCAGGTAAATGCCTCAACGTCGGGCACACCGGGCGGCAACGTAAACTTCGTCGATAATGGGACTCCTTCCGTCACGCTTCCGCTCGATGGGACCGGGTCGGCCTCTTTCACCCCTGCAACCCTGACTGCGGGCACGCACGCCATTACCTGGAGTTACTCGGGAGATGGAAACTTCCTGCCAGCCACTTCCCCGATCCTGACCGAAATCGTCGGTACATCAACCTCGCCTTTCGTGTTTGCCGCCGACCATAGCAGTGCGACCGTAAGTCGAGGGCACTCGGCCACATTCAACGTTGCCCTTACACCGCTCGCGGGATTCAAAGGTTCAGTAACTCTAGGTTGTTCCGGACTGCCTGTGCTGGCAAGTTGCAGTTTCGCTCCAGCCACGCTGGATCCGCAAAGCAACAATGTGGTTACCACGATTCTTACGATCACGACCACCGGGCCGAGGTCCAGTCTTCTGCCTTCATTTACGCGCACTCACGGCGGGCTATTTGCGCTACTCGCGCCCGGTTTGAGTTTCGGTTTCTTCGCCCTGTGGTTGCTTCCCGTCCGTAGAACGAGAAATAGATTTCAGCCCGACCGAGCCTTGGCAGGCTTTCTGACGACCTCCCTGGTTGTCTTGATGTTTTTCTGGGCGAGTTGCGGTGGCGGGGGCTCAAGTTCGGGTCCGAGCAATCCATCCTCAACCCCGACCGGTAGCTTCACCGTAACGGTCACAGGCTCTTCCGGAAGCAGCAGCGCTTCACTCCCGCTCACGTTGGTTGTGACTGACTAGGCGTCTTTGGGCTACAATCTGGCGCCGCTTCGCAGACTGTCTGGATATCTCCCCTAGATATTAGAATCCAGCCTGTGGCCGGCGCGAGGGAGATTGATGCGCTGGTGGTGCACATTCCGCCTTGCAATGCCTGGTACGTGCTGCCGTCGAAAGATTTTGTGGGATCGAAGTCCCTGCGGTTCTATCCGGACATTGAGTGCAAGGGCGCACGGTGGGAGAAGTATCGCGAGGCCTGGGATTTGTTGCGGAGTGAAGGGGCGGCGGGCTCGGAATAGAATCGAACTCATGGCTCTGCGTTTCGAGCGACTCACCGAGGCTGATTTGCTCATGCTGGCGTCTGCCATTGGTAGCGTCGGCTTTCCGTCCAAAGGGAGTAATACGATCTTTACCCGATTGAAAGGTTACCGTCTCGTGGTGTACATCTGTTGCCATTGGCGATCGGGGCAGCGCGCTGCCGTTTGGAGTACACCATGAGCATTCGCATAGTTCTGTGGACTTTGTGTATGGCTGTTGCCGGTTTTCTGTTGGTGGGAAGCACACCCTCCATCTCCAGCGTTACCGTCCTTGGTCTAATTACTGGAGCCGCCATCGGAATGGTTCTTGGGATCATCTTCTCTCACAGAGCCAGACGCAAGCATACTTTGCAATTGCATTAAGCGTTGCACTTTGGAGCGGGCTGAAATTTTGAGCTCTGCTGTGGGATGGTTTGCGGGACCCACCCTAATTTCGCAAAGAACGCGAAATTAGGATGGGGAACCCGGCGATCTTTCTTCAGTCTTTTAAAGAGCCTTCTCCAACTCTGCCGACACATTAACCGATCCGCCTGTCACCTTCAGCTTGCGTTCCCAGTTCTTGTACCCGGTTTTCCTGACGACAACCGAATGCTCTCCGGGCGTGACTTCGATCAGGGATGGCGTGTTGCCCACGAAATTCCCGTCTATCTCGATGTCAGCATTAGCGGGGGTTGACGAGACTGAAATCTTGCTGGCAGAAGACGTTTCGATCGGCCTGGCAACTGCTGACACGGGTTGAAGCGTTGGACTCGACGCTGCATTCTTGGCGGACCGTGCTGGCCAATCGGCCGTGATTGCGTCGCAAGCATCTTTCACGGAGTTGCCCAGGGAGCGCGTGGAATGGCTCACGATGGAGTCGCCGTCCTTATTGAACACAGCCATCTTGTTGTCGCGCTTGATGAGGCCCTTGCCGCCTTCGTGGTCGAGGAGGACGACATAGTCTGCCTTGTCCGGTTTGTTGTTCACGATGACTTCGGGACAGCGCTCGCCGAATGTCTTCACGATTTCGGCGGTTTGCGGACGCGCGCCGCCTGAACTATGGGCGGCGAAGGCGCCACTCGAACCGCCGGCATTTCCCGACATTTCCCAGGACTGACTGTCCGAGACGAAAACTCGGGCCTTCGGTGCTCCAGTTGCGGTTGTTTGCGCCGCCGATGGGATCAACAGCAGAGATATCACGAGAGAACTGACAAGAATCCGCATTTGCCCTCCAAGGCATGATCCGGGGAAAGGACCTGATTTGCTTCGCACGTTTCCTAGCGCAAAAGCTGGGCCTGAACGATTGGGGAAGGACTAAATCGTACTTCAGAAGACATATTTGGGGCAATGGACGGTGTGGTTACGCAGGTACCGCGCCCTCAGCGGCTGAAGGCGCGTCGCTCTTGTGCCCTGGCGGCACCCTCCGACTGCGCTCAGGGCAGGCTCTTGAAGCCGGGCCCTTCTCACGTGAAAACGGCGCTGCCGGATTTCTCCCAGCCATTCCACGAAGAGCCTTCGCGGCTCTTTCGCCACTCCGGGGCTCCGCGTTTGCTGGCTTGATCCCAGGACTTGCGCCCTGGGCTTTAGTCTGGCGCCGCTTCGCGGCTGTGGGTGGGGCGCCCGCGCCGGTTGTCCGGATGATCTCCGCTTGAGGATAGAATTTGGCTTGTGGCCCTGCGTTTCGAGCGACTGACCGAGGCTGATTTGCCCATGCTGGCGGAGTGGCTCAGGCGTCCGCACGTCGCCGAGTGGTGGACGGACTGCCAGACGCTCGCCGAAGTGCGGGAGCAGTACCTGCCAACGCTGACGGACGATTCCACGGCACGGCCCTACATTGCTTACATCGAGAGTCTTCCCATTGGTTACATCCAGTCGTACGTTGCCGCCGGCGCCGGGGATGACTGGTGGCCGGATGAGCACGATCCAGGAGTGCGAGGCATCGATCAGTTTCTGGCGGACGCAGACAGCCTAGGCCGTGGACTGGGCACACAGATGGTCCGCGAGTTCGTTCAGTTTTTGTTCGAGGATCCTGCGGTGACCAGGATTCAGGCTGACCCGGCTCCGTCCAATTTGCGCGCAATTCGCTGCTACGAGAGGGCCGGTTTTGGGCGGTTGGGAGTGATCTCAACGCCGGATGGGGCAGCGATGCTGATGGTCATGGAGCGTCCTGCGAAACGCTGAGATGAACAGCCCCCCACTCCCAGATATTTGGGTTCGGTTCTGACGGGCGGGACTCCCATGCTCCATTTTGAAACGGATGCTGGCGATACAATGCTGACTATGAAACTAGTCTCGCTGAACGCCGGACTTCCGCGCGAAGTGCTGTGGCACGGGAGAAACGTGACGACCGGGATCTTCAAGCAACCGGTCGAGGGGCGCGTCGCGTTGCGCAAGCTCAATCTGGACGGCGACCGCCAGGCGGACCTCGCTGCCCACGGGGGAGAGTTCAAGGCGGTCTACTGCTACCCGCTTGCATACTACGACTACTGGCGGAGGGAATTGCCGGGACACGAGTTGCCGACCGCTATTTTCGGAGAGAACTTTACCGTTTCTGAATCCACCAAAGATGTCGGGTTCGAAGACTCAGTCCATCTGGGCGACCGGTTCTCTGTTGGCTCGGCGGAGGTGATTGTCACCCAACCCCGGCTTCCCTGCTACAAGCTGGCTTTGAGATTTCAAATGGACGACATGGTCAAGCGCTTCCTGGCAAGCGGGCGGACGGGTTTCTACTTCGCCGTCACCCGCGAGGGAGAAGTCGGGGCTGGGGATGAAATGAATGTGGTTGGGCGTGATCCGAATGGCGTTCCGGTCTCGGAGATTACGCGGCTGTATATCGCGAAGAGTTACTCCGATGATGACCTAGCTTCATTGCGGCGTGCTTTGCGAGTTGCTGCGCTACCGGAGAGTTGGAAGGGATATTTCCGGGAGCGGATCGAGAGGACGGGCGTTGCGGCTGAGTGACCGCCATCCATAAGCAGGTGTTGGTCGGTTCTTTGGCCCTCTGGGGCTCGCCTGCGCTGAACTCGAACCCAGGGCTTGCGCCCGGGCTGTAATCTGGCGCCGCTTCGCGCGGCTGATCAAAATTCGAAGTAGCCCCCAGCGGCGGCTCGTCTGGGCATGCTTTCGGGTTCGCCGGACGGGAGCAGGCCTACGACTCCGCGCAGGTTTTCCCAGGCGGCCTGGTTCAACGCCGGGTCGGCGCCGACCAGGTCACGGATCATGTTCCACGCCGCCAGGTTGAGCGCGCCCTCGGGCGGCGGTCCCATGGCCAGCGAAACCGAGCACTGCGGGCAGAAACAGATGCGCTGCGCCGACGATTTTTGCCGCGGCCTTATCCCGACGGTTTGCGCGAACATATATACCGCGACGGATTTGTGGCCGACTTCGATCTCCCGATTGCAGCGCAGACAAAACAGGTTTTCCAAGGCTTCCCTTCCTGGCGGACACTTCCGGCCCGAATGAAAATAGTGTCTCTATCGCTTGAGAGATGCAAGTACGCAGAAGGATTCCCGGAGAGCTCTCAGCCGATCAGTTCTCAGCTTTCAGTGAAATTCAAACCGGACGGAGTGCGGGCGACAGATTCATTTCCAGCCCGGGCTTTGTCCGCGCTGAAGGCTGACAGCTATTCTGGGATGCCCACCACCAAAGTGCGTCTCTTCGGCAATTCGCTGTCGGTGATCTCTGCTGCGAACTGCAGGTCGGAACCTTGTTGCAGGATCAGGTCGCGAGCGGCGTCGTTGAAGAAGTAGACTACGTCGCCTCCGAAGCGGTCTTTGAAGCGGCGACGTTCATCGAGGTCGAAGGGGCTTACGGAATAGACTTTCAAATCTCTCGACTCGTGCAAGGCGGCGCTTAAATCACGCTGGAACGAGAGGGCGCCTTGCCGGACTTGCGCCATGGTGAAAGCGACTACGTGGTAGGGCATAGGTTCAGGCGCTCGGCGGCCGGTTCCCGGCGCCACGAGCGCGCCAGCGGCGACTCAGGGCAGGAACGATCGCGCCTCCCATGTTCGCCAGATTTAAGTCAGGGAGGGGTGCGCGCTCACCCCAGGGATTCAAGCCACGAATGATCGAGCCGGCAAAACGCATCCGGGCCTTCACCTTTTCCAGCAAGGGATGCTGCGACTGTAGTCCGCTGGCCCGCACCAGCATGAGGGTGACGTCGTCCTTGGCGAGATTTTCGGGATAACGCTCTTCGATTTCGGTGAGGAGGGTTGCGATGAGTTTCTCCGGCTCCACGTCGCCGATCAGACGCATGATTCGCAACAAGCCGTCTTCGCCCAGCATTTCACCGTCGGCATCGCTCGATTCAATCAGCGCGTCGGTATATTTCAGCAAGCAATCGCCGGCTTCCAGTTCGACATCGAGGTGCTCATATTCCGCGAGAGCCAGCAATCCCAGGGGAATGTTTTGCGGTTTGGACTTCTTGTTCGATCCGTCATTTTCATGCCCCAGAAAATCCCATTGCCGCTGGGCTGCCCGGTAAATAAACGGCCTGGGATGTCCGGCATTGCAGACGGTGAGACGCCGGGTGGGAGCAAAGAATGTAGTGACCACTGCGGTAGCAAAAGTCGCTGACTGCGAGAGCGCGATGAACTGCTGATTGAGCAGGCGCACGAATTCCGCCTGGTCCAGGCGATTGACGAAGCGACGCATCAGGGTTCGCAGATCGGCGGCGGTGGCGGCGACGGACGTTCCGTGCCCGGAGACGTCAGCGAGCAGGAGGCGGGAGATTCGGCCGGTGGCGCAACTCGAAGCGTAGTAGACGTCTCCGCCGCGCTGCGCCTCGCCAAAGGGCTTACTGTAAACCCAGACGTTGAGACCGCCCATCTCGACCCCGGCGGAAGTGAGCTGGCTTCCGCCCCAGACTTCCATGCACTGCATGTGTTGTTCCGGCCGGCTGCTCACGACGGCATTATAGCCGGGCACTGGTGTCTTTGGGGTCCCGCATTGGCTCGATGGAGGACGGGCGCCCCGCCCGTCTTGCGTCAGCATGATCAAAGATGGGCGGGGTCGCCCGTCTTCCATCACCGTGAACCAAGGTTTGCTCTAGGCAGAAGCGGACGGCGTCATGCACTCTGCTCCTATGAGATCTGCTACCAGGGGAAATGGGCGAACCGCGCTTGACTGTCGGATGGGGGCAGGTGCGCAGGTTTCAGTCATCGGCCAAGTTTGTCCGGCTCGCGGAACTGCGCAAACTTCGGGAATGCGAACAGGTGGCCGCGGTGTGCTACCGTGTGAGCGGCGGCGAGATCGAATTTCTGCTGGTCAAGACCGGCAAGGGACGCTGGATTTTTCCCAAAGGCAGCGTCGAACCCGGGCTGACCCATGCGCAGGCAGCGGCCCTCGAAGCCTTCGAAGAGGCCGGAGTTCATGGCCGGATGGAGGAAGCGTCCTTCGCCCGCTACATTCGTCGCCGGCGCAGAGAGGCACGGAGCGCGGTCAGCCGATCGGCTGAGAAGGAATCTGCAGTGAACGCCCATCTTTGCGAAGTCTTGCGGCTGGTCCCGCCGCAGGAACTTGGCCGAAATCCCACCTGGTTTTCACCTGAGAAAGCGAAGCGGCGACTGCAGGAGCACCGCACGCCTGACTTCGGGACTGAACTGGCTCGGGTGGTTGACCGCGCTGTCTCCCGCATCCGACGATCGCGCGGCCAGGATGTTACGGCGAACCGCGCCCTCAAGCCTCGCGTCTCTGGTCTCGAAAGCGGTAGTCTGCAGAAAGTGCAATTCATTGATATCGGCAGAATTCGGGCCACGGCTGGCAAAACCAAACTTCCGCGAAACGGCTGAGAACCACACTCAGACGAAGTAGTCTCGCATCAACTCGGTCATCCATTGCGGTTGCCGTACGCGCGCTGGGTCGGGTTCGAATTCGCGCACGTGAGGTTTAATGTCCAGCACGGGCGTGCCGTCAATCGCGTCCAGCGCCTTCACTTTCAATTCTAGTCCATCCACTTCGAGTAGTTCGCAAACCGAGACGCCAAGTTTGTTTGGCCGGTCCTTCTTGCGTTGAGCGAAAATGCCGACGCGGGGCCACTCCGGATTTCCGCGGGGATGGTTGGCGCCCGTAACGATGCTCTCGTCGGAAACACCATTGAAGTAGTAGATCACTAGGATGTGGGAGAAGTCGGTGAGACCAAGAACGGCCTCTGGATCGAAACGTGTGCTATCCAGTTCGATGACGGATGTCACGTTTCCCCAGAAATCGTCCTTGGCTTCGCTCCTGGGCGAGTGAACGCTGCCTATGGGATTGAGCGCTATGGAAGCCATAGCCACATCCTAAATCGGCCAGGCCAGGCTCGTCGTTCTACTCAACCGATCCAGGCGCCGGCCAGATCGCAGCGCGGATCGCATCCGAATTGGGCACGCAGTTGCGAGTTTTGTCCAAGTGGGTCAAGGCTCGCCGCAAGGGCCAACCCAGGCACCAGTGCAGGTAAGCCACTATCACCGTGGGCGAGCGGCTTACCCCAGCGGTGCAATGGACGTAGACTGAATGCCCCGCCTTGAGCATCCCGTCGAGAACCGAGACGCAGTCCGGCAGCTTGTGCCGGAGATCGTCGGCATCGAAATCGGTGACGGGTACACTGCGAAACGCCAAGCCAGCCCTTAGCGCCGCCCTCTCTTCCCACTCGATTCCACGATCCCTGAGGTCGCCTTTTGTCTGAAGACTAAGAATCGCCGTAATATTCACCGCCTTTAACGCATCGAAGTCGGCTTCTTCCCTTGGATCTGGCCCCACAAACAGGCCCGGCATAACCCGATCCCATCTCATGGCTGAAATGATATCCGACGTTTTCCTCGAAGGCCTTAAAGTGGTCTTTGGACGTGGCCAAACAAATTCCTTGACCAAGCCCCCTTTACCCGCTAAATTACAAGGTTCCAAGGACATAGGGACGGCTGTAGGGCGATCCCCAGTACCTCCGTTGACCAGTTGGGACCCGGGTCCGAATCGAAGAAACTTTCGGGTCAGGCGGAGCATCTATACCAGTAGCCAGAGCATTCCCGTACAACCCATAAGAATTGAAGGACTTACCAAACTGGCCGGGACTTGCCCTGTTGTAAAGAAGTGAGAAGTTAGCCCGGATGGGGTCAGGAGAAAGAATAATGAAGCGCTCTGATCGAGTTTTTGATGCTTTACATACTTTGCGGAACCGTTATATGCTCTGTCAGCTTGCATCGAAGGCTACCCGGAAGTTTCACAAGCCCAATACCAGAATCCAGGAGACCATGAATGAGGTCCTGGATCGGATTGCAAGTTCGGAGCGGCAGTCGGTTCTAGCCGAACCGGAACATTTTGCCGAGGCACAACGGCGGGCTGCATAAGTTAGCCCGCCCCTCTGCCCCGCTGGATAGTTCCTTCTCTTTCGCGTACCCCCCTTGAAAAATCTCCTCGCAGGTGACTGATGACCATTGCTGAACTCAAAGAAAAAAATATTACCGAGCTAACCAAGATCGCCCGATCTTTGGACTTGCCCGGAGCTAGCGGTTTGCGTAAGCAAGATCTGATCTTCAAAATCCTCCAGGCCCAGAGCGAGAAAGAGGGCCACATTTTTGCCGAAGGCGTGCTGGAAATCCTGCCCGACGGCTATGGCTTTCTGCGCTCGCCCGACTACAACTACCTGCCCGGCCCGGACGATATTTACGTTTCCCCGTCGCAGATTCGCAAGTTTGACCTCAAGACCGGCGACACCATCAGCGGCCAGGTGCGTCCGCCGCACGAGGGCGAGAAGTACTTTGCCCTGGTCAAGATTGAAGCGGTCAACTTCGAATCGCCGGAAGAAGCGCGCAACAAGATCCTGTTCGACAACCTGACGCCGCTTTATCCGCAGGAGCGTCTGAAACTCGAGACAGTTCGCGAGAATGTCAGCGCCCGGGTCATGGATTTGCTGACGCCGCTCGGTAAGGGCCAGCGCGGCCTGATCGTTTCGCCGCCTCGCGCCGGCAAGACCATGCTGCTGCAGAACGTGGCCAATTCGATTACCACCAATCATCCTGAAGTTGTGCTGATGGTGCTGCTGATCGATGAGCGCCCGGAAGAAGTGACGGACATGCAGCGATCGGTGAAGGGCGAAGTTATTTCTTCGACCTTCGACGAGCCAGCTGCGCGGCACGTACAGGTTGCGGAAATGGTGATCGAGAAAGCCAAGCGCCTGGTGGAACACAAGCGCGACGTCGTGATTCTGCTCGATTCGATTACCCGTCTGGCTCGCGCTTACAACACCATCGTTCCGCCCAGCGGCAAAGTGCTGTCAGGCGGCGTGGACTCCAACGCGTTGCAGCGTCCGAAGCGGTTCTTTGGCTCGGCGCGAAACATCGAAGAAGGCGGTTCGCTGACCATCATTGCGACCGCGCTGATCGATACCGGATCGCGCATGGATGATGTGATCTTTGAAGAATTCAAAGGTACCGGCAACTCGGAAATCATCCTCGACCGCAAGTTGGTCGACAAGCGCACCTTCCCGGCCATCGATATTCAGCGCTCCGGCACGCGTAAGGAAGAGCTGCTGATTCCGAAGGAAGATCTGACCCGCATCTGGGTACTGCGCAAGGTGCTGAACCCGCTTTCACCCGTGGAAGCGATGGAATTGCTGATTGATAAGTTGAGCAAGACCAAGTCGAATGGCGAGTTCCTGGCGAATATGAGTTCGCTGTAATGTAAGCGCGAGCGTCCCGCTCGTGCTTCAGTTGGAACGGTCCCCATAGCCATGTCATCCTGAGCATAGCCATACGATTCGCTTGCGAATCGTATGGCGGAGTCGAAGGACCCCTACCCTCTTTTTGTCATTCTTCGATCTCCTCAGGGCTCTTGTCGCTCCGGAGCAAACGCCCAGGCACTCCCGCTTTGAATAAACCATAGGGGTCCTTCGACTACACGGCTGCTTCGCGAAGCGAAGCAACCGCTCCGCTCAGGATGACAAGTTGCGAATTTTTCTGCATACTTTTCCGTCCTGTCCCTTCAATTCCGTCTTTTCGAGTTGCACTCCGCGACTCAAGAGCCTCTCACGGATTATTCTCGCGTTCGTTCTCACGGCTGCGGTGCCGGCTCAAATTAGCGCCTTCCGTCAACTGGACCCGCTGGCGGCGCAGAAGGCCGGTATCGAAGACGGGCCGCGCACCCGGATGGAAAGGGATATGGCCAAGAAAGCCAACCAGGCACGCCAGGCCGATCTCAAGCGCGACACCGAAAAGCTACTCAAGCTGGCAACCGACCTAAAGGAGTCCGTGGACAAGTCGACCGAGAGCACCCTCTCTGGATGTGATCAAGAAGGCGGAGGAAATCGAAAAGCTGGCGCACAGCGTGAAGGACAAGATGAAAGCAGCTTACAGAGGAACCTCGATGGCGACGCGATGACGGTCCGCCCACCAGCCCCACGGAGCCGTCAAACACATCGCGATTCCACCCCAGGCGAGCGCGGCTACACTCGGCGGGGCGCCGGCAAATAGCGTGCTGACCCAACCAAGGAAAAGAAATGCAATAAGCCCCCAGAATCCGTAGCCCCCGGCGTTATCGCGTGCACGGGTGCAGGCCACGTAAATCCCTACTCCAGAGCCGAAGAAGAGGACTTCCAGAGCGATCGATGCCGGAACGGAGTTCCACACTCCCAAACCAACTCGAACTTCGCCGCCTGGATACAACTGAAGATCCGCACGGTGCACAATGAAATCCAGCACCCAATGACTGAGCACGGCAGCGCCCACTACCACGGCACTGCGCACGTTACGGCGTAATGCGTAATAGACAGCGCTGAAGAGGACCGCCCATACCGTGGCCATCAGCAGACTGTGCGAGATGGGATAGTCAGTGAAATCAAGCGGGGAAACTCTGGTCACCCCTGGGGCAATGCGCACGTGCTCGATGCCCAACAGCACGAAGACCGGCCAGAGGACATCAAGAAACTGCGCAGCGAGAATCAGAGTGCCCAGTGAAGTTTTCGGCGCCATTCTCTTGGCCGCGAGCGCGACGCCGAAATGACCGATGAACATGACAATCGATGGGTGGGTGGGGCACCCGTCCTCCACTACCTCACAGAGACCCTTCCCTGACGATTCGCATGCCGTAGAACGAGCGGTAGACGAAGATGAACGACACCAGGAAGAAACCCAGGGCGAGTAAGTGGCCCAACGTGCTGCCGGCCTCAGCAGTGAGCTTCACCGCCAATTCCACCGCCAATAAACCAAATAACGTGGTGAACTTGATGACCGGGTTCAGGGCCACGGACGAGGTGTCTTTGAAAGGATCGCCGACCGTGTCGCCGACGACTGTAGCATCGTGCAGCGGCGTGCCTTTTTGTTTCAGTTCGACTTCAACGATTTTCTTAGCGTTGTCCCAGGCACCGCCGGCATTGGCCATGAAGATCGCCTGATAAAGCCCGAACACAGCGATCGAGATCAGGTAGCCGATGAAAAAGAACGGTTCCGCGAAAGCGAACGCCAGAGTCGCGAAGAAGACGGCCAGGAAAATATTGAACATCCCTTTTTGCGCGTACTTGGTGCAGATTTCAACCACCTTCTTGCTATCGGAGACAGAGGCCTTGACCACGCCCTCAAGCTTGATGTTGGCCTTGATAAACTCCACCGCACGATAAGCGCCTGTAGTCACGGCCTGGGTAGATGCACCGGTAAACCAATAAATCATGGCGCCTCCGGTGATCAGCCCGAGCATGAAAGGCGCGTGTAGAAGTGAGAGGTTGTTTACATTTTCAGTCAGCCCGTTGGTGAGCGCCATGATAATCGAAAAAATCATGGTGGTCGCGCCGACGACCGCCGTTCCGATCAGCACCGGTTTTGCTGTGGCTTTGAAGGTGTTGCCCGCGCCGTCATTCTCTTCCAGCAAATCCTTGGCGCGTTCAAAATTGACGTCGATGTTGTAGTCTTTCTTGAGTTCCTGCTTGATGTTGGGGACCTGCTCGATCAGCGACAGTTCATAAACGGATTGCGCGTTGTCGGTGACAGGACCGTAAGAGTCCACCGCGATCGTCACCGGGCCCATGCCCAGGAAGCCGAACGCCACCAGGCCAAACGCGAAGACCGGGGCTGCAATCATCAAATTGTCCAGCCCCATGGTGCTGAAGTAGTAGCCGGTCGACATCAGCGCCACCATCGAAAGTCCGAGATAGTAGGCTGAGAAATTTCCCGCCACGAAGCCGGACAGTATCCCCAGCGAGGCTCCGCCCTCGTTGGCGGAAGTAACTACTTCCCTCACGTGCCGCGACTCGGTCGAAGTAAACACTTTCACCAGCTCAGGAATGATGGCTCCCGCCAGCGTGCCGCAGGAAATGATGCTGGCCAGCTTCCACCATTGCGTCGTATCCCCGCCGAGGTTGGGCACGATGACCGCGGAAATGACAAAAGTGAGCGTAACCGAAATCAGCGAGGTAAGCCAAACCAGCCAGGTGAGGGGCGTTTCGAAATTCATCTTGTCGGCCGTGCCAAATCTGGCCTTGGCAATGGCGCCGTTGATAAAGTACGCACCCGCGCTCGACACCAGCATGGCGATGCGCATAACGAAAATCCACACCAGCAGTTGCACCTGCACCGTCGGTTCCTTTACGCCGAGCAGGATGAAAGTGATCAGGGCTACGCCGGTCACGCCGTAGGTTTCGAATCCGTCAGCGGAGGGCCCGACCGAATCGCCGGCATTGTCTCCCGTGCAATCGGCAATCACGCCGGGGTTGCGGGCGTCGTCTTCCTTAATCTTGAAGACGATCTTCATCAGGTCGGAGCCGATATCGGCGATTTTGGTGAAAATGCCGCCGGCAATCCGTAGCGCGGCCGCGCCCAGAGATTCACCGATAGCGAATCCGATAAAACATGGCCCGGCATAGTCGGCAGGAATAAAGAGCAGAATGATCAGCATGAGCAGCAGCTCAACGCTGATCAGCATCATGCCAATACTCATGCCGGCCTGCAGCGGAATGTTGTAAATCGGGTAGGGCTTGCCCGCGAGACCCGCAAAAGCCGTCCGCGAATTGGCGAAGGTGTTGACCCGAATGCCGAACCAGGCCACTCCGTAACTGCCCGCGATTCCCACCAGACTGAAGAGAAGAATGATCGGTAGGGTAATGGCAATCGGCTTATCTGGAACCGGAGACAGCACACCGAAATAGAGCACGATGACGACAGCAATGAAGAGCCAGAGGATCAGCAGGAATTTGCCCTGGGTGATCAGGTAGGTCTTACAGGTCTCGTAGATCAGCTCGGAAATTTCGAGCATCGAACGATGCACTGGCATCTTCCGCAGGCGGGTATAGATGATCAGGCCGAAACCCAGGCCAAAGATGCAGAACAGGATGCCGATCATCAGCAGGCGATGACCGTCAATGCCAAGGAACAATACCTGCGATAGATCCGGCAGTTTCAGACTGGCTTCGCCGCCGACTTCATGAGCGGGCTGGGCCAAGGCAGAAATCGAACCGAAAGTGAGGACGGCGATGGTGGCGGCCACCGTCCGAATGAAGATCTGGGCGAATTGGCGTCCTTCTGACGCAGCTCTCGCCAGCCGAGTACACATAAGAATTCCTCCGGAGATGAAAACTATTTCAGGACCATCACGTGTTTAGGCACTGCCACCCAGCGAACAGCGCCAACCGGACGCTCTGTTCGAGCGCGCCGGGGGAGCGCATTGCCGGAGTTCCGAACACGCTTCCACTACACGGCTTTGAACAGGAGTGTTGAGCTTGGCCGCGTCGGATTTTTGTACCGCAGAGGCCTCCGGTTGGACTTAAGAGGCCCGATACAAAACCAGTCTTTATAGCATGTTAGGGGGGGTTGGTCAAACGGTTGGTTCGGGCAGTCACGTCGTGTGGCGCGGGCGCCCCCACCCGCGAAAAGCTGCCATTCAAAGTCAAAAGCCGCGGGCGAGGGCGCCCGCGCCACACAAAAAACTGTTATGCCCAGAACGTGCGATCCAGCGTGCGGTACTGGATGGCCTCGGCGATGTGTTTCGGCTCGATGGCCGGAGCGCCTTCGAGGTCCGCGACCGTGCGGGCTACCTTTAGTATGCGGTCGTGGGCGCGGGCGGTCATGCCGTGTTGGGTCATGGCGCGCTCCAGCAGACGTTCGCAGTCGGCGGAGAGCTCGCACGACGTACGAATATGGCGGGGGGCCATCTGCGCGTTGCAATAGAGCCGCGATTTTGACGTCGAGAACCTCCGCAGCTGGATTTCGCGCGCCCGCATGACTCGTTCGCGAATCTTGGTCGAACTCTCCGGTTCGCTCCCGGCTCTCAACTCTTTGTAGTTCACGGCGGGCACATCAATATGGATATCGATGCGGTCGAGCAGTGGGCCGGAAATTTTTCCCATGTATCGCTGGATCATCGGTTGGGTGCAATGGCATTCGCGCGAACGGTCATTAAAATATCCGCAGGGGCACGGATTCATAGCCGCGGCCAGCATGAAACGGGCGGGGAAGGTGAGCGACATGGACGCGCGGGCAATACAGACGGTGCCATCTTCGAGGGGTTGCCGCATGACCTCCAGGACGTTGCGCGGAAATTCTGGGAGTTCGTCCAAAAACAGCACACCGTTGTGGGCCAGGGACACTTCGCCCGGGCGGGGTACCGCGCCACCTCCGATCAGGCCAGCGTCGGAGATGGTGTGATGCGGTGAACGAAACGGGCGTACGCCGACCAACCCCGCTCCCGCATCGAGCACGCCGGCGACACTATGGATCTTAGTGGTCTCAAGCGCCTCCTCGAAACTAAATGGAGGCAGGATGGTGGGCATCCGTTTGGCCAGCATGGTTTTGCCTGAACCCGGCGGGCCGATCATCAGGATGTTATGGCCTCCGGCGCAGGCCACTTCGAGGGCGCGCTTGGCGGTGTGCTGGCTGCGGACGTCTTTGAAGTCAACCGAATAGTGCTGGGCTTCGGTCAGCAGTGCGTCGCTGTCTACCTTCAGAGGCAGGATGCCATTTCCGGTATTCACAAAACGAATTACATCCAGCAGCGACTTCACCGGATAAACTTCGACCCCGCCGACCATGGCGGCCTCGCGGGCGTTCAATTCGGGCACGATCAGGCGGCAGATCTTCTTGCCGCGAGCTTCAATGGCAATGGGCAGCGCGCCGCGCACTCCGCGAATGCCGCCGTCAAGGGAGAGTTCGCCCACAAACAGGCAATCCGGTACTTCCTTCTTGTTCAGGCCGCCATATGCGCCCAGAATCCCTAGTGCCATGGGCAGGTCGAACCCTGAACCCTCTTTCTTGATGTCGGCGGGGGCCAGATTGATGGTGATGTGGGTAGAAGGAATGTCGTAACCGCAGTTTTTTAGCGCGGCACGCACCCGGTCGCGGCTCTCCCGGACTGCCGCATCTGGAAGGCCGACGGTGTGGAAGTGATCCTCGTTGGTTTTTATGCCGGAGACGTCCACCTCAACCTCAATCATGCTGGCATCAATGCCATACACCGCTGCGCTCAGGGTCTTATAGAGCATGAGGGGGTGCGCTGGCGGACGGACCGCCGACTGGACACTTGGTGCTCACCATACAGGTCTGATCGGGAAACGACGGTGACGGTCGTCACCAGGCCGGGTGACGGACGAACCATCGGCCCAAATCAGGCTCGAACCAAGTTGCCAACATGCCTTCCCATTGTGTGCGCTCTGGCGGTGAACTACGATTCAGCTAACAAGTCGGATAAACCCCGCGCCTGTCAGGTGTGTCCGCCGATCCGTACCGGCAGTTATGGAAGAAGAAGAGCAACCCGAACGTCCGCGCCGAGCTCCAGGAAATCTGGAAAAAGAGGAAGCCAGGCTGTGGCGGCTCGCCCTCGCGTTTCTCGTCCTGCTGGCTACCGGCCTGGCTGCGCTTTCCTGGGAAAGGTTGCAGGACCTTCCCTATCACCTGGGATCACTCTCCATTGGACTGCTGGTATTGGCGATTCTGTTCGCCGCCTACGTGTACGGCCGGCGCCGTGAAGTTTCAGAGCTGAAGCACCTGCTGGGCGACTTGCGCGACCGCGCCGGCGTCACCCCTTCCGATGAGCAGCTCGACCAGCTCAGCCAGGTCATCCAGCGCTCCCAACGCAGTTTCAAGGAGCTTATCGACTCGTTCGACGACGTGGCTTTTGCCTGCTCGCTCGACGGTAAGTTGAAAACCGTGAATCGCCGGGTGACCCAGTTGCTGGGAGTCGCCTATACCGATGTCGTCGGCCACAAGATTGACGAGTTTCTGACCGAGCCTCTACGCCGCGATGTCGAAACCGGTATCCCCCGCTTTCTGGAAAAACGCCGCTGGTCAGGACTGGTCCGCGTCCAGGTCAAAAATAGTACCCGTGCGCTGTATTTCGACTGCGTGCTGAACGCCATCGTCAAGAGTGATGAAGTGGTTGGCATCAGCGCTCTCGCCCGGGACGTCACCGAAGAACGCGAAAAGGAACGCCGCTTCACCGAGCTCTTCGAGACCTTGCAGGAAGGCGTGTATTTCAGCACTCCCGAAGGCAAACTGCTCGACGGAAACCCGGCGCTGATCCGAATGCTCGGCTGCAGTGGCCGGGACGAGCTATTGTCACTTGGCCCCAGCGCGCTCAATCGCGATCCAGGCCAGGGCCCGGTGTTAGGTAGGAACGCGGACGATCGCGGGAGCGAACGCAGCCGCGAACTCACGCTGCGCCGCCAGGACGGAACGACTGGAGTTTTTCTGGATACCTCGCGCGCCGTCTGGGACGGAACTGGCAATATCATCCGCTACCAGGGCACGCTGGTCGACGTCACCGAGCGGCGCAAAATGGAAAAAGCGTTGCGCCAGCAGGAGGAATTTCAACGCTATCTTCTGGAAAGCTTCCCCGACCTTATCCTGGTGGTTGGCCTGGACGGGCGATATAGCTTTGTCAGTACGCGCAGCCGCGATTTGCTGGGCCGCATTCCTTCGGAGATTCGCGGAAAAAAGGTCGACGACGCCGAGCAGGAGCAATCAGCCGAATTCGCCGCTCTCTATCACGATGTGAGCACGGGCGCGAAGAAGTTCGGCTTCTGCGAATTCGGGGCACGCCACCGCGACGGAAGCTGGCGCACTATGCGCGCCAACGCCAGCCCGCTGTTCGATGCGGAAGGCAAGGCCAGCGGCGTGATTATGTCGGTCCGCGATATTACCGTGGAAAGAAAGCTGGAACAGCAGATCATCCAAAGCGAACGCCTGGCGGCCATGGGTCAGATGATTGGGGGCTTCGCCCACGAACTGAACAATCCTCTTACCAGCATCATGGGCGTAGCGGAGCTTCTGCAGGAAGGCGAGCAGGAGGAGACGAGGCGCAAACAGTTGGTGATGTTGCAACAGCAGGCCCGGCGCGCAGCCGACATCGTGCAGAACCTGATGTACTTCTCGCGTCCACCCGCCCCAGGCAAGGGTCCCATCAATCTCAGCGAGTTGCTGCAGCGAACCCTGCACCTGCATGCCTACTCATTGCGCAAGAACAATATTACCGTGGATTTTATTCCGGAACCGTCTGTGCCTGTGGTCAACGGGGATTCGCATCAACTGATGCAGATTTTCCTGAATCTCATCCTGAATGCCGAACAAGCCATGCGCGAGGCCCGCGATCTGGGTACCCTGCGGATCCGTTTAGAAAAGACGGTCAGGACTGTTGCCGTTATCTTTCAGGATGACGGGCCGGGAATCGCGGCCGAAGTTCTTCCCAACATTTTCGACCCTTTCTATACCACCAAGCGGCCAGGGCGCGGCACCGGTCTCGGGCTTAGCATCTGCAAAGCAATTTTGCGGGAGCATGGAGGGGAGATTGAGGCTGCTTCCGGGCCGGGAGGCGGGGCCGTATTCAAGGTCACGTTGCCGGCGCCAGATGGTTCAACAACTCCATAGACGAAACTAAAAGCTAACCGCAAAGGTCGCCAAGAACTCCGCAAAGGTCGCAAAGGTTACCGTTCCACTGCCATCGCTACTGCGTTCCCGCCGCCCAGACACAGCGCAGCGATGCCGCGATGGACATTGCGGCGAGTCATCTCGTAGATAAGAGTTACCAGGACCCGGGCCCCGCTCGCTCCGATGGGATGTCCAATCGCGACTGCGCCGCCGTTGACATTGACTTTGTTGGGATCAAGACCCAGTTCGCGCATTACGCCCAGCGCCTGCACCGAGAACGCCTCATTCAGCTCGTAGAGGCCCACATCTTCGTTTTTCCAACCGGTCTTTTCCCAGATCTTCCGGACGGCATCTACGGGCGCCATCATTACCCATTTGGGATCGATGCCGCTGGTCGCCTGCGCAACGATACGCACCATGGGTTGAGCGCCCAGTTCTTTCGCCCGCTTCGCGCTGGTCACAACCAGGGCGGCGGCGCCATCGTTTACTCCCGGAGCATTTCCCGCCGTTACCGTGCCATCTTTCTTGAACGCGGGTTTGAGCGAGCGCAGCACCTCGATGGTGGTGTCTTCGCGCGGCGATTCGTCCTTGTCGAAAATCGCCGGCTCGCCGCCTTTCTTCTTGGGAGCCAATTCAACCGGGACAATCTGCGACTTGAACCGGCACTCCTTGATCGCAGCCAGAGCCTTGCGGTGAGAATTAAGCGCGAACTCGTCCTGCTCCTCGCGGGTGATGCCGTATTTCTCGGCGACGTTCTCGCCGGTGATGCCCATGTGGTAGTTGTTGTAAATGTCCCACAGGCCGTCGTTTACCATGGAGTCAACGATCTGTGCGTTGCCCAAACGATATCCCTTGCGCGCCTGCGGCAGGAGATAGGGAGCGTTGGTCATGGATTCCATACCGCCGGCGACGACGATCGAACTGTTCTCCGTCTGGATCGCTTGCGCCGCGAGTGCGACTGCTTTGAGTCCGGAGCCACAAACTTTGTTGACGGTCATGGCACCCACTTCCGGAGGCAGTCCACCGAAGATTGCAGCCTGACGCGCGGGATTTTGTCCCAGGCCAGCAGAAACCACGTTGCCCATGATGCATTCATCCACCTGCCCGGGGTCGAGTTGGGCGCGTTTCACTGCCTCATGCACGACGATGGCGCCGAGTTGGGTAGCGCTCAAATCGGAGAGGCTTCCCTGAAATCTTCCCACCGGCGTGCGACAGCCTGAAATGATGACAACCTCGTCGTAAGCAGCCATTTATATGCTCCCGCGATGATTTCTCAACTCCAATTATAGATGCGGGCGGCGCCATAGAGACTGAAATTCGCAATCGCCTAACCATACGAACGCAGATGAGTGCGTCTGATACTTCACTTCCTCTCCCGCAATATCGGAATGCGAGATTGTGAGTTTCGGAACAACTCTTGTGCTGGAAAAGTTCGACAAAGGGAGTTGCGGTTGCGAAAATTTCTTCGCCAACCCTCGCTGGTGACTTTGGTGCAAGGGTCGCATGCGCGAGTACGCATCATTTTTTTCTTGACATCACTTTTTAATGACTCTATACATTCAATTAGTTGCAACAGACGACCGTTGCTATAGCAAGTCCATGAAAAATGGAAAGGGAGAATAGAAACCATGGCAACCAAGAAAAAGGCAAAGAAGAAAAAGAAGCACTAAGAGAAGTATCAGCAAGAAAAACAGGGGACGCGTAAGCGTCCCCTAAGTTTTTCCGGCAACAATTTTTTCTTCTAATCTTGTCATCCTGAGCGGAGGCAAACGATTCGCTTGCGAATCGTTTGGTGGAGTCGAAGGACCCCTATCCTCTTCCCCAACCCTCTCAATCTCGAAGGGACTGCCGCTGTCTGGCAAACGTCCACGTACCCCGGCTTCGCGCCGGTTATAGGGGTCCTTCGACTGCGCAGCCGCTTTGCTTCGCAAAGCAGCTACTCCGCTCAGGATGACACTGCTAATGTTTTGCTGCAGAACTATCTCTGTTTAGCGGTGGCGGCTTTCTCTTGCGGTGAGTGTTCCTGGATTTGCTTCTCGGTGGCGGGACACAGGTTGCGATAGGCGCAAAATTTGCAATAGAAGCCGGGCTTGGGCTGGAATTTCCCGGCCGCGACGTTTTCGGAAACTTCGTGCACCCGGCTCTTGGCTACTTCCAACTCCAGATCGCTGCGCCGGGTTACGACCGCGCTGTTCCCTTCCAGGTTGTAGAGCACCAGGCGATCGGCGTGATATCCCCACTTTTCGCGCGCCGCCAGGGCGTAAATGGAAAGCTGCAAGCTTTCATCCGAATCTTCCTGCGATTGGGCTCTGCCCGTCTTGTAGTCGGTGATCACGACCCGGCCGTCGGACAGCTGGTCGATCCGGTCAACGCGGCCAACCACCGTCACCTCGCCTAGCTTCACGTCGAAGAACTCTTCGGTGTGAAGCACCTGAGGCACGGGCGTGCGGCGAAATGCGGCCAGAAAGTCTTTCAGTTGCTGCACCCCTTGCGCCTCGTACAAGTCGTGCTGGTAGCGGTCCTGCATTCCGGCCTGGGCGAGGTCGTCGCGGAAGAACTGGATCAGCGCATCATCTGCCATCGGACGCTCCAGGCGTACCGAGTCATAATAGGCTCGCAATACGCGATGCATGACCGCGCCATACTGCATGGCAGCGGGAACTTCGTCGGGGATTCTCCACTCCCGCTCCAGCTTGAATTGCAGAGGACAGGTTTCATAGGTTTGCACCGCGCTGGCGCTCAGCCGGGAATGAAGATTGGCAGCCGGTGGCAGGGCAAGCCATTCGTTGGTGCGAGTCGTAGGTACCGGGGCCGCTGCTTCGGCAAACATGTCGGTCTGAAAGCCGCGGGCCGAGGCTTGCACCAGCCAGCGGCGAAGGCTGGTGTCCTTCAGCAAGTCACGCAGGAAACCGGCAGGGCTGGGATCCTTCTTCCCGGTTCCTTTCTTGGCGTAGATGGTCAGCGAATCCCGAGCCCGGGTCATGGCCACGTAAAATAACCGACGCTCTTCCTGCTGACACAACTCCTTGTCATCGCCCTGGGCAATCGAGTCGGCATCGTACAGCTCGCGGGGCAACTCAATCAGGGCTTCCTGATAGTTCAAGGGGAAAGAGCCCGAGTTGGCGCGCAGGATAAACACGTGAGAAAACTCGAGGCCTTTGGCAGCGTGCGCTGTCATCATGGGAACCGCGTCATCGTCATTCGACGAAAGCGGAATCACTCCGCGGGCTTCGCGGAAGTATTCGAGGTAATCGAGGAGCTCGGCAATCTCGCGGGTTTTCGTGATTGCTCTTTTCTCCCATGCGCTCACAAACTCGAGAACCGCTTTCAACACTCTGGAGCCGCGATTCAAGGAAAAATTGCGGACCAGGATATCCATCGCAGCTCGGCCCTTCGCGCCGGCGGCGGCGATGTCGGCTCGTGCCTGCCGCACGCGCTCAAGAACGGCTCCGCCGCCCTCGATCTGGGAAAGCACCAGCGCGATAGCGGAAGTGCCGGCATCGCGGGGTAGCGCCTTGATACCGGAGCGCAATTTTTCCGGATCAATAGCGAACTGCGGCAGGGCTGCAAGTCGAAACAGGCTGGCGCCATCCGCGTCCGAGACTACAGCACCCAGGCAGGCGAGCAGGTCGCGCGCCTCGGGCGTATCCATCACGTCCATGTTCTCGATGGTGAATGGGATGTTTTGCCGGGCCATTTCTGCAGCCAGCTGATCGCGATTCACGTGGGTGCGATACAGGACAGCGCAGTCGCTCCACCGGCAACGCAACTTGCGGCGCAATTCGCGGAGCTTCGCGATCACCTCGCCCGATTCCGTATCTTTGGTGTCAAGCACGACTGCTTCCACCGGCAGCCGCGGCAACTCGCTGCTTGTCCGCATCGCATCTTCTTCGCGGGCTGAGACCAGGACCGAACGCTGGTAGGCGGTGGAACCACGTCCCGCGTCAAACACGTTCGGATTTTTCGAGATGAGGGCAAAGGCACTGTGCAGGATTGGCGACAGGGAGCGCCGGTTTTTCTCCAGCTTGATCAGCCTTGCGCCGGAAAAGTGGCGTTGAAACAGAACGAAGGCGGCACTCGAAGCCCCGCGAAAGCGATAGATGGCCTGGTCCGGATCTCCGACCGCAAAAACGTTGCGCTCCTCTCCCGCAACTTTCTGGAGCACCTTGACCTGCGCAAAATTAACGTCCTGAAATTCGTCCACCAGGATGAAGCGGGCGCCCGCCCGTCTCGCCAGTTCACTATCCTGCTGCAGTAACCGGTGGGCGTTCGTGATCATGTGGCTGAAAGTGCCCAGGTTGTCTTCCCGCAGCATCCGTTCCACCGTGGCAAATACGCCGGCGATCTCCCGACACCGTCCCACGACCTCTTCGTCCGAAAGGACGCCGGCATCTTTTGACCTCGTGACCCTCGGGACAGGCAGCTCGCGGCGCTCCAGCCTCTGAACGTATTGCTCGTATTGCTCCGGGCTGACCAGTTCGTCGTGGCAGTGCCGGAAGAAGGTGAGGAGATCATCGAAAAACTTGCTGAGCCGGGCGGCGCGAATGTAGTAGTTCAGGTTCAGTTCACGGATACGGCGGCGCAGATAGATCCACAGGTCTTGATCATCGAGTACGCCAAATTTCCTGTCGTTCTGAATGAGGAGTTCGTTGCAGTACTCGTGAAAAGTCGAAATGCGGAGGCCGGTCAAACTGGTCCCACGCAACTCCTCCTGCACCCGCTGCCGCATTTCCTCTGCGGCGTTTTTGGTATAGGTGACTGCCAGGATTTCATCGGGCCGGGCGTGTCCTTCGCGGACCAGATGGGCGATGCGCCGGGTGAGAACGGTGGTCTTACCCGTGCCCGCGCCGGCGATGACCAGGACCGGACCGTGGACGTGTTCGATGGCCTCGCGCTGGCGCTCGTCAGGCTCGAACGCCCGCGGACGTGAAATGGATTTTGCGACTGCCACTCAGCAGGAGAATATCAGAGATGGTTAAGGATTATTCTGAAGAGAATCTTATTGCAGCTCAGCCAGAGCAATCGCGGCGGCGGCAATCACCGCGGTTTCAGCCCGCAGAATGGTGCGGCCCAGAGACGCCGCCATCCAACCCGTCTCGCGGAACAATTTCAGTTCCGATTCGGTCCAACCACCTTCGGGACCGAAGGCCAGCGTTATTTCACCCGGCGCGAGAGACGCCTGCAGAGCATCTTTGAGCGTCCTCTGGTGTTCAGACTCAGCCAACACGATCCGAGTACCGCCGCCAGTGGTCACCGTCGTATGCAAGGCTTGAGGCGGAAAGATTTCCGGCCGTGACGCTCGCCGCGACTGCTCTGAAGCCTGTAGGCCAATGCGCTGCCATCGCTCCATTCGTTTCTCCGCGGCCTTCGCGAGATGGGCCTCAGTGCGTTGAGCGACCACGGGAACAATTCGGCTCACCCCCAGCTCCACACATTTCTCAATCGCCCACTCCATGCGATCGAACTTGAAGATGGAAATGACGATGGTCAGGTTGGGGGTCGCAACGGCAGGAATAACTTCGCCCAGCTCGAACTCAATCCGCTCGGCGGTGATGCTGAGGATGCGGCCGCGGCGGACGCTGTCTCCAGTCGCGATGTCGAATTCCTGCCCGACCCGGCCACGAAGCGCCTGCGCGAGATGCTGCGCGTGCGCGCCGACCAAAATAGCGCGATCGCCGGAGACTTCGTCCGCAATCCAACGGCGTCGCGTCATGCGAATCTTCTCCGGGTCATCATCACAATGCTTCCTGTCATCCTGAGCGAAGCACGTCCGCTCGCTTGCGAGCGGACGTACGAAGTCGAAGGACCCCTATAAGCTTAACGAACTTTAGAGTGTAAGGGATTTTGACTTTGACCAGGCGGAGGCACAGGCCACGTGGGGACAGCCGCCCCCGGCTGTCCGGCGGAGCGAAGCTCCGCAGGTTGGTGGTGCCGTCGCGACCCCTGTCGAGCGTTGCTCGACCGAACAGCCGAGGGCGGCTGTCCCCACGTGGCCTGTGGCGTTGCTAGGGGTCCTTCGACTACGCAGCCGCTTCGCGTCGCGAAGCAGCTACTCCGCTCAGGATGACATTATCCGAATATGTCTTTGACTTTGCCCAGCAGCGTCCGGCGTTGCGGACGATTTTCCACCCGGGTCATGCTCTCGAGTTCCAACAGCAGTTCGCGCTGGCGCTTGTTCAGCTTGCCCGGGGTCTGCACCCGCACCTCGACGAAGAGATCGCCTTTGCCATGCCCGTTCAGCACGGGCACACCCTTGCCGCGTACGCGCAACGTCGTGCCGGACTGGGTTCCTTCAGGCATTTTCAGGACGTGGTCGCCTTCCAGAGTGGGAACGACCAGTTCCGCGCCCAGGGCAGCTTGCGAGAACGAGATTGGGATCACGCAATGCAGATCGTTTCCCTCCCGCTCGAAGAAGGGATGTTCCTTGACATGCAGCACGACGTACAAGTCACCCGGCGGGCCGCCGTGCAGGCCGCCCTCTCCGTATCCTGTGAAGCGGATGCGGGTTCCGTCTTCCACGCCGGCAGGAACGTTTGCATCCACCGTCCGCTGACGCAGGACCCGGCCTTCGCCTTTGCATTTAGCACAGGGATCGGTCACCACGTGACCTGTGCCCTGGCATGTAGGACAGGCGCGCGCAATGCTGAAGAATCCTTGCTGGTAGCGAACCTGCCCCCGGCCGTTGCACGAGCGGCAGGTAATCGGCGCCTTGCCCGGGGCCGCACCGGAACCTTTGCACTCCTCGCAGGTCTCGTGGCGACGCACCGTGACCTTGGCTTCGGTGCCGAAGACGGCATCCTCGAATTCCATGGTGATATCTTCGCGCAGGTCGGCGCCGCGCTGCGTGCGGCTGCGGCGGCGCGTGCCACCGCCAAAAATCTCTCCCAGACCGAAGAAATCGCCGAAAATATCACCCAGGTCGGTGGCGTCGAAGCCCGCTCCAGCGCTTCCGCCCAGCCCGGCGTGACCGAAGCGGTCGTAGACGTTGCGCTTCTCCACGTCAGTCAGCACCGCGTAGGCTTCACTGCACTCTTTAAATTTTTCTTCCGCGTCGGGGTTGTTGGGATTGCGGTCGGGATGGAATTGCAGCGCCAGTTTGCGGTAGGCGCTCTTGAGCTCCTGCTCGGTTGCGGTGCGGGTTACGCCCAGAACCTCATAGTAGTCGCGTTTTCCGTTGCTGGTCAGAATGGCCTTTCCCCGAATCCTTTCAGGTCGTTCATTTCAGGTACACCGGGCTTCAGTGCTTGGGGTTACGTGCGACCCGCACCATGGACGGACGCAGCAGCCGGTCTTTCAACTTGTAGCCACGCTGCAGCTCGTCGAGTACATGATGATCCTCGGCTTCTTTGGTGTCCACCATTTCGATGGCCTGGTGAAGATGAGGATCAAAAGGTTCACCCTTCGCTGGAATGGGGCGCAGTCCAAGTTTGACCAGCGCGTCCTGCAGTTGCTTGTAAATGAGGTCCACCCCGCCACGAAATTCTGACTTGTCGGAGGCACTGGTCTGCAAGGCGCGCTCAAAGCTGTCGAGCGTCGGCAGCAACGCCTTCAGCGCGTCGGCGACGGCATACTCGCGAAACTCCTGCTGCTCGCGGGCAGTGCGCTTCCGCGCATTCTCGAACTCGGCCTGCAGGCGAGCCAGGCGATCGAGCAGCGAGTCCCGCTCCGCTTTCAGCTTGTCGAACTCCGCCGCTTGCCCTGTGGCACCAGCGTCGTCAGGCGTGTCTTCCGCGGGCGGCAATTCCTGCTCCGGGTCCAGCTCCGCCGGATCGACTTCAGATTTTCCGTTTCCTCTTGCCATAGTAAAACTCACTCAGATTCGTTCAGGATCTTGTCAAAAAGCCGAGCGATGTAAGACACCGCCGTCATGGTGTGCTGGTAGTCGATACGCGTCGGCCCGATCACGGCCAACGATCCCATGACATCGTCACCCACGCGCGCCGGCGCGCCGATCAGCACGAAGTTCCGCATCGACGGCAAAGCTTCGTCGAGTCCGATTACGACCCGGACGGCTTCCTGCTTGGCGTCAAGATAGGCGCCAAGCAGTTCGACAATCTTTTGCTTTTCTTCCAGGGTCTGGAGCAACTCTTGCAGACGTTGACGATCTTGCTCACCGGTTACAAGATTAGATGCTCCTTCAACAAAAACGACTTGCGACGTTTCGTCCGCAGTCAAAGCTCCCTGGCGGTAGAGCTGTTCGACCGACTTCATCAGTCGATCGTATTCGCTGCGTTCCTGCTCCAACCGGCGCGCCAGTTCCGCGCGCATTGCTTCCATGGTCCAGCCGCGAAAATTCTCGTTAATGAAGCGCGCCGCCGCGTCCAGGTCATTCTGCGGAAGATCGAGGCGCAGGACTCGATCGCGTACCAGGCCAGATCGCGTCACCAGAACGGCCAAAACCTTCTGATCCCCCAGCCGGGAAAAGTAGACGTGCTCGAGCGCGTTCTTGGGCCCGCCGACGGCCACGGTGATACCAACATTGTGCGAGACTAAGGATAGGACGTGAGAGGTTCGCTCCATGAACTCCTGCACATCGGAAACTCCGCGCAGTGAATCCTTGATAATGCCCTGATCTTCCTGCGAAAGACTGGCCTTGCCCGTAAGTTGTTCTACATAATAGCGATACGCCTCTGAACTGGGTATGCGCCCGGCCGATGTGTGGGGCTGCTCCAGGTAGCCGGCGTCGGCCAGGTCCGCCATCACGTTGCGGATGGTGGCGGGGCTTAACCCTTCCCGATTCGACCTTGCCAGGGTGCGCGACCCCACTGGGTCCCCGGTGGCAATAAAGGTCTCCACAATGGCGGTCAGAATCTCGCGTTCGCGCTCCCCGATGGGTGGTCCAGACGGCATATTAAGTACTTATAATACAAAAGCTTAGATTGGGAACCAACAATATCCCAGTTTCGATTCTAGGAAGGCCCGCCGCCCCTGTCAAGCGTTAGCACTCCAGGCTCAAGAATGCTAATGTCTTGAGCTTATGGAGGGCGCGCGTCCCGCTCGTCCCAGTCATGCAGCAAAGGGGTGGTGGGTCAGTTTGAATCCTCCTCTTCTCCTGACGGGGTCATCCTGAGCTTGCGAAGGATCTAGCGCGCGGCGTATCTGTACCCTCACGGCAATTGTGACGGTGCGCGCGAGATCCTTCAGGACTGAAGTCCCTCAGGATGACGCCCGTGAATGTGGATTCGTCCAAACTGACCCACTACCAGCCAGGGAAACACCAGGACTAGAGGATCTAACGTTACTATATGGTTTCCTTTTCCCGCCGATGGCTGTTGAGGATCTTTGCTGCCGTTGGCGGGGCAAGCACGCTCGCCGGCTGGTTCCCTTTCCCGAAATTCCCATCTACTAATATGCTCAAGCAGGCGAACAACCAAGGAGCTACAACGAAAGTGAAAACGAAGATCGCGGTAATCGGGGCCGGCGCCTTCGGCGGATGGACCGCTCTCTATCTGCTGCGCCGCGGCGCGACAGTCACTTTGCTGGATGCCTGGGGTCCGGGCAACTCTCGCGCCTCGTCCGGCGGCGAGACTCGTGTGATCCGCGGAACCTACGGACCGAATCAGCCTTATACGAAGATGGCAGCGCGGGCCACACAATTGTGGAAAGAGAATGAGAAGCGTTGGAACCATAAGCTCATGCACCAAACCGGCGTGCTGTGGATGGTCACCGCCGGCGACGACCACTTCGAGCGCGAATCCCTACCGCTGCTGCGCGACGCCGGAATCGCTTACCAGGAACTTTCAGTGCAGCAAATTGCGGCACGCTGGCCGCAAATCAATCTGGAAGCAGTGCATTGGGGTATCTACGAGCCGGACGGCGGATTTCTTACCGCGCGGGTGGCGTGCCAGGCAGTGCTGGACGGATTCCTCGCGGAAGGCGGCGACTACAGGCAAGTGGCCGCACTTCCCTTCAACCTTGAGGGCAAATGGGATAGCCCGTCGCTTTCCGATGGCTCGAAACTCGAGGCCGATCAGTACGTCTTCGCCTGTGGGCCGTGGCTGGGAAAATTGTTCCCTGAAGTTGTAGGCAATCGTATCCGGCCCACCAAGCAGGACGTATTTTTCTTTGGCCCTCCGGCCGGAGACGACCGATTCTCCGAGGCCAAGCTTCCGGTGTGGGCGGATCATCGCGACCGGTTCATCTATGGCATTCCCGGCAATCAAGGCAGAGGCTTCAAGGTTGCCGACGATACGCGCGGCCCGGAGTTCGATCCCACCACGGGGGAAAGAACCGTCAGCCCTGAAGGTCTCAAGGTTATCCGCGATTACATCGCCTTCCGGTTTCCTGCTTTGAAAGATGCTCCACTGCTCGAGTCGCGGGTTTGCCAGTACGAGAATACGCCGGACAATAATTTCATCATCGATCGCCACCCCAGACACGACAATGTCTGGCTGTTGGGCGGAGGCTCCGGGCACGGTTTCAAGCATGGCCCGGCGCTGGGCGAAATGGTGGCCAGCCTGGTGATGGAACATAAGGATCCGGATGCATTGTTCCGGCTGAGCAGGTTCGGGAAGTAGGGAGAAAGAGCGAGGGCGCAAGTCTAATTCGTAGTGGTGTAATTCGAAATCCCCCAAAACACTTGTCATTCCGAAGCGCGGCATTATCGCGCGAGGAATCTGCTGCTTCGCTGCTGGCAGCAAGCAGATTCCTCGCCGATACCCCTGGCTTCGGAATGACAAGGGGTGGAGTTGCTTTTGCGCAACTTGCACCCCTACTAAACATTACTGGATTTGGATCACTGACTCGCCTGCATTGGCTTTGATCTCCTCCACCCGCGCGACCACCTTGCGGGCGAAGTCGAAAAGCGATTTGCCGGATGCGGTGGCTTCTCCCGCGAGCACTGTAGGGCGTCCGCTATCGCTGGCTTTGCGGATATCGGGATCGAGTTGGACTTCTCCGAGGTAGGCCACGCCAAACTGCTCCGCCGTCTTTTCCGCACCGCCGCGAGAGAAAATATCGGTCTGATGATTGCAGTGCGGGCACACGAAGTAGCTCATGTTCTCGACCATGCCAACCAGGTCAACCTTCATCTGGCGGAACATTTCGATGGCTTTGCGCGCATCCTGCAAGGAAACATCGGATGGCGTCGAAACCACGATCGCGCCGGTCAGCGGAACGGTTTGAATTAACGACAACGCCACGTCTCCGGTGCCCGGAGGCAAGTCCACGACCAGGTAGTCGAGTTCTCCCCAAACCACTGATCCCAGAAATTGCTTGATGATCGAATGCAGCATGGGGCCGCGCCAGATCAGCGGCTTGTCGCCAGGATTCAGAAAACCGACCGAGATGACTTTGAGACCGTGGGCTTCGAGCGGCTCGATGCGGTTGTCGCCGAGCACTTTGGGCTGCGCGCTGATGCCGAGCATCAGAGGCACGTTGGGACCATACACGTCGGCATCGAGCAAACCGACTTTGTATCCCAGCTTGGACAACACGATGGCAAGATTGACGGCGAGCGTGGTCTTTCCCACACCGCCTTTGCCCGAACCGACGGCAATGATAGCTCCCACACCGGGCAGCGGCTGCGGGGATGGCGATTGCTGTTGTTGTCCGGGACGGGGGGGAAGTGTAGAGCTCATGGTCTCGATTATACGTGAGGGGGGAGCGGCACTTGGCAATTAGCAATTAGCAATTGGTCTTACCGAGGTGCTCCTTGGGAAACGCCGCAAACCTCACGAGACGGAGGGCCTGTGCCGGCTAACCCTCTTTCGCCCTTTCACGGCTCCGTGCAATTTCGCGTTTCACTCGGGGCTCACGCCCCGGGCTACATTCTTCCGCCGCCAATTGCTAATTGCCAACTGCTAAATGCTGCATTCCTCACACCGCCAAATATCCGCCATCGACTGGAAACGCTGCTCCCGTCGCCCATGACGATTCGTCGCTGGCGAGATAGACCGCCAGCCCGGCCAGGTCTTCCGGCTGACCAAGACGTCCAATGGGATGGACTCCGATACGTTCGCGTCGAACTTCGTCGGGATCCGGAACCTTGCGCAGGATGGCCGCAGTCAAATCAGTTTCGACAAACGACGGGCAGATGGCGTTCACGCGGATATTTTCGTGGCCGTGATCGACGGCCATGCATTTGGTCAGCAGCACGACCGCACCCTTGGAAGGCGCATAGGCAGCCCGGTTGCGGGTGCCATTGATCCCTAACACCGACGCGACATTGATGATGGAACCGCCGCCGGCCTTGCGCATATGCGGCAGCACCGAGCGCGAGAGCAGCCACAAGCCGCGTACGTTGATGTTGAAAGTTTCATCCCACTGCGCTTCGGTGATCTGTTCCGCGGTGCCGGCGTGAAGAATTCCGGCGTTGTTGAGCAAGACGTTGATTCCGCCGAAGGCCTTCGCCGTCTGTTCAAGAACGCGTTCTATGTCAGCAGGTTTCGAGACGTCGGCGGCTATGGCTATTGCTGAACTGCCTGTTTCCCTCGCTATCTCTTCGACTCTGTCGTTTCGGCGGCCGACCAGGGCGACCTGAGCGCCCTCGCGCGCCAAAGCGAGAGCACAAGCCCGGCCAATCCCGCTACCGGCGCCGGTCACGATAGCTATCTTGTTTTTCAGGCGAGGATTCATAGGGCAGAATTTTGAGAGATTATCGAGGGCCACTCGTCATGCTCGAAAATTGAACGAAAACGAACCACCCGCCCACACCATAAACCAACAACATGCAGCCACTCCAAACGATGAAGAGCAACGAAAATGCCTTATGCGGTAGATTTCCTCCGGAGAACGATCGACTAAGAAGAACAATAGCTGCGATCGGGAGGACGAACGTCATTATGAAGCGAATGTCACATAAGCTTCGGTCAAGCCACCCGCGACTGCACCCAAGCCAGTCGCTTTCTCCTGAGATATCCCGCGGAGCGCGTTAAAAAGCAGGATGAGAAATGGAATGGACGAAATGCCGGCGAGTACCGCACCCCAAAGAAACCACTTCCGGGGACCGTGACTACCGTCCTCATTCATAGTCCCGAGAGAGTGTCACGGAGCGAGAGGAAAATCAAGAGTCACAATCTATTGTCCGGCAGCGCGCTTGCGTTCCATCTCCAGACGCCTGATCTCGCGCCGGCGACCGGCATCTTCGTAGCGGCGCCTCTGCTCATCGGTTTCAGGAACCACCGGCGGAACCGGCAGGTGGCGGCCGGCGGCATCAACCGCGACGAACGTCAAGTAGGCCGAGCTCACGTGCTCGCAATGATCCAGAATGTAATTCTCCACCCAGACTTTCACGCCAACTTCCATCGAAGTGCGGTACACGCGGTTCACCGATGAGCGCAGGATCACCAGGTCACCGACGTGCACCGGGACTTTGAAGTCGAGATGATCGATGGAAGCCGTCACCACGTAGTTGCGCGAATGCCGGTGCGCGGCCATGGCGGCGGCGAGATCAATCCAGTGCATCAATCGACCGCCCAGCAGGGCTCCCAGCACGTTCGAATCGTTGGGCAAAACAATTTCTGCCATCTCTGACTGTGAGTCCCGGACCGGCCGGGGCAATGCGAGATCTTCCTTCGTGGTCATGAAATCCTCTGCGTTATGAGCTTTCGCTCGCCAGGAGATCCGCTGGGACGGACTGGCTTCTACGCTGCAGATACGTCTGAACATAACACTCAGCCAGCTTCTGGATGCGCGGCTCGGAGTACGGCGACATCCACTGCTTCCCGCGTATGTCGTACTCCAACGTGCCGTGTCTTGCCGGGCGATGGCCGGTCTCGCAAACGAACCACAGGATCAGCCGCGATCCCTGATCGCGAGCCACCGAGAAGCGGACCGCATCGAACTCGCGGTCTGCCGGCAGGCGCGAACATTTCGCGGCGTATCCCATATTGCAGAATTCGTGCAATTCGTGTTCGGAGGGTTGGGCGCCTTCATGGCCCGGAGCGGAACAATGGCCGTCCCAACCGTCACCCAAAGGCAGCCGTGAAGGATGCAGCCAGGCACCTGCTAACTTTTGCAGCGGCAAGAAGAAAGGACACGCCAAATCTGTTTCTCCAGTTGTGATGGCCATTGTATCCATCTGTTCATCGCCTTGCCAGTTTCAACCTCTGTGGCGGTGGACGCTCTGCGCGGGCGAGTCGCCCGCGGGCCACACGTCTGCCCCGCTGTAGTAGTCTGGTGTTCAAGCTAAGAGCCAGAAGCTAAAAGCTAGAAGCTGATTTATGGACCGCATCGCATTGCTTAACGAAGTCCTCTCGCAGAATCCAACCGACGCCTTTGCCCGCTATGGTCTGGCCATGGAGTATTCGAATTCCGGAGAAGTGGAGCGGGCGCTGGAAGAGTTTGGCAGATTGTTGTCGAGCCATCCTGACTACACCGCAGGCTACTTCATGGCCGCCCAGACCCTGGCCAAAGCCGAACGCACCGAAGAAGCCCGGAAGATGCTGGTGGACGGGATTGCTTCCGCAAAGAAAACCGGGAACGGCCATGCCCAGGCCGAAATGGAAGGCATGCTGGCTGAACTGGGGTAGCAGCGGCCTGAATGGAATATCGTGTGGGGTGGACACTCTTGTCCGCCGCTTTTGAATTCATCTCCAGCTTTGGTTATCGTGCCGCCGTAGGCTCGGCGTGAATTGTCATTGCTTGAAAGCGCGAGGCAAAGGCGGCGGACAGGAGTGTCCGCCTCACATGATGCATTTAGATGCGCAGCGTCTTATTCGACTCGCCGCGACATTTTTGCCATCGTCCGCTCCACCAACGCAGGAAACAACTGGTAGATCTTGATGGCCGGATGCATCGTCCAGGGCACAACCACTTCCCGTTTCTGCTTCAGATATCCACGCAGCACGGCGCGCGCCACCCGCTGGGCGCTGATTCCGCGGACCGAGGACGGCCGCACCGTCTTAGCTTCGCCCCCCTTGATGGCATTGGCGCCGAAATCGGTTTTCACGTATCCCGGACACACCGTCAGCACATGAATTCCCGAGCCTTTGAGCTCCACGTTTGCCGCTTTGCCAAAAGCATTCATGGCGAACTTGGTCGCGCTGTAGACGGCGTGAAATGGAAGCGGAATGTGACCGGCGACGCTCGAGATATTGATAATCGTTCCCGAACCTTGCCCCTTCATCACCGCCAGCGCCGCCTGCATGCAGGCGACCGTCCCGAAGAAATTGGTGTCAAAGGTTTCACCCACAGCGTTCATGTCGACGTGAGCGACTGTATCCATGAGGCCGTGGCCGGCGTTGTTGATCCAGATGTCGATGCGTTGAAAGTGGTGCAGGGTGAGGCTGACGACACGGTCAATCTCTTCGCGGTTGCGGACATCGCAGGAGAGCGCCAGTGTGTTCTCGGAGTGGCCAATGCGTTCGCGCGCGGCTTCGGCGCGTCCCGCATCGCGCGAGAGCAGCACGACCCTGGCGCCTTCATCGGCGAAAAGTTTCGCGATCGCCTCGCCGATACCCATGGAAGCGCCCGTGATCACCACAACTTTTTCAGCAACACTGATCTTGCTATCGTTCATCTTCGCTCTTCTGTTCGCATTCCTTTGCGACCTTTGCGGTCAACTTTGCGACCTTTGCGGTAAAGTCTTTTAACCGCAAAGATCGCAAAGGAATCGCAAAGGCCGCAAAAGAACCCAGACAATTCTCAGGGCTCAACCCGTCCCCGTCAAATCTCGCTCTCCGATAAGCAGGGCGTACAATCAAGGAATTCCGCCCGCACCCGCCGGGCAGCATTGGAGTTTCTGCGTGAGCCTTCTCCCGTTGTTTCCTCTGGACCTGGTTCTGTTCCCGGGCACGCCCTTGCCGCTGCATATCTTCGAGCCGCGCTACAGGGAGATGATCTCCGAATGTCTGGACCAGAAGAAGTCGTTCGGCGTCGTTCGGGCGAAAGAGGAGGGAGTCGCTGAAATCGGCTGCACCGCAGAGATTATTGCCGTTTCCCAGAAATATCCCGACGGACGCATGGATATCGTGACTGAAGGCCGCGAGCGCTTCGAGGTCATGCAGGTCAACCAGGAACGGTCGTTCTTGCAGGCCGAAGTGCTCTATCTCCAGGACGCGCCCGACCAGGCCACTGCCGAGGAAATTGCGCAGGCGATGAAGCTGCAGAGCGAGATCCTTGCCCTGGCCGGCTCGTCTTCCGCCAGTCCTCCCGAAATCGAAAGCGCTCATCTCTCTTTCAATCTGGTCGGACCCATGCCACTCGATCTCGATTTCAAGCAGACCCTGCTGGGATTGAAGTCGGAAGCTGAGCGTGTGCAAGCGATCATTTCGTACTACGAGAGCATCCTGCCGAATTTGCGGAGGACGGTGCGGGCACGTCAGACCGCCGGCGGCAATGGCCATGTTCATTGACACCAAACCCCTTTACTAGAAAGGAGACGAACGGACCAATGGTTTGCTCCTTCGTGCACCTTCGTGTCCTTTGCGGTTTGAGAATTAGCGGAAAACCGAGACGGGCGACGGCCGCCGTCAACGGCGTATAATCCGGGCAGAAGTCGTTCTTCGGGGGGTTTTCATCATGAGTCTGCCGCGCACGCTCGGCGAATTGCGCCAAAGTCCATTTAGCGAAGAACAGCTGAGCACGCGACGCGTCAAAGACGAGATGCGTGACAACCTGATCGTGAAACTCCGTCAGGGCGGCGCAATTTTCCCCGGCATCGTCGGATACGACGACACGGTCGTGCCACAGATCGTCAATGCAATTCTTTCGCGTCACAATTTCATTCTGCTCGGACTGCGCGGCCAGGCCAAAAGCCGCATCCTGCGCGCCCTGACGTCGTTGCTCGATCCTCAGGTGCCCTACGTCGCCGGCTGCGAAATTCACGACAACCCGTATGCACCCATTTGCCGTCCCTGCCGGGAGAAGATTGCGAAGCTTGGCGACACGACACCCATCGCGTACCTGACCCCGGAACAACGCTACGTGGAAAAACTGGCCACGCCCGACGTCACCATCGCCGACCTGATTGGCGACATCGACCCCATTAAGGCAGCACGCGGCGGACATGAACTCAGCAGCGAGTACACCGTGCACTACGGCTTATTGCCGCGAGCCAATCATGGCATCTTCGCCATCAACGAATTGCCCGACCTGGCGGGAAAAATTCAGGTGGGATTGTTCAACATCATGCAGGAAGGCGATGTGCAGATTAAGGGATATCCCATTCGCCTGCCGCTCGACGTCGCCCTGGTGTTCAGCGCCAATCCGGAAGACTACACCGCCCGCGGCAAGATCATCACGCCGCTGAAAGACCGCATCGGCTCGGAAATCCGCACCCACTACCCTGCTACGGTCGACGAAGGCATCACCATCACGGCCCAGGAATCCTGGACGCAACGCAATGGCCACAAACTGCACCTGCCGAAATACGTGCAGGAGGTGATCGAGCGCATCGCTTTCGCCGCCCGCGAAGACAAGAAGATCGACAAACGCTCGGGCGTGAGCCAGCGCCTGCCCATTTCCGCCATGGAGAATGTGATTTCGAACGCCGAGCGCCGCGCCATCCACCAGCAAGAAACCGTCGTGGTGCCCCGTATCGCAGACGTCTACGCCGCCATGCCCGCAATCACCGGCAAACTGGAACTGGAATACGAAGGCGAGATGAAAGGCGCCGATCACGTAAGCCGCGAACTGATTCGCGCCGCGGTGGCGAAAACGCACGACGCGTACTTCAAGGGCGTTGATATGCAGCAAATCGTGCAATGGTTTGACCTGGGCGGAGAAATTCAACTGGCAGACACCGCCAGCGCAGCCGAAGCGCTGCCCTCGTTGCGAGGCATTCAAGGATTGATGGAAAAGACGGTGAAAATCGGCGTCGGCCCGAAGGACGGCCCGGAGGTCCAGGTTTCAGCCGCCGAGTTCATCCTGGAAGGCCTGCACGCGCACAAACGCATCGGCCGAAATGAGGAGCGAGTCTTCACCGCCGGAGAAAAGCAGCCCAAGCCGGCGGAAAAACCTTTTGAGCGCGAAGATCCGCCTTTTCGGGGCCGCAGACCGTACAACTAGTGCTGACACCGTCGTTGGCCGTTGGTCCTTGGTCGTTGGCCCAACGATGCAGTATTAGTGGTGTTGGCCAACGACCAAGGGCCAAGGACCAACGACTGTTCTTATGAAGCGCATTCGCTACAGCAAGTACGTTCCCGATCCGGCCGGCGAAATGAGCATGGAAGAACTGCTCAGCGCGCTCTCTGACTACCTCTTGCAGAGCGGCTTCCAGAACTACATGTTCTACGACATGCCGGAGGGTGAGCAGACGCTCGACGATCTGCGCCACGCAATCGAGCAAGCCTTGCTTGATGGAAATCTTCTGGATCAGGAAATGCAGGAACGGCTCCGCGAGATGCAGATGGACGGAACTCTCGACGACCTAATCGAGCAACTCATCGAACGCCTGGAGCAGGAAGACTACATCAGTCTTGATCAACCGCATGACCCGTCCCGGCAATCGAGCGTCGGCGGTCAGACGGGCGAAGCCCAGCAGGCTAAGTTTGAAATTACCGACAAGAGCCTGGATTTTCTAGGGTTCAAGACGCTTCGCGACCTGATGGGATCACTGGGAAAATCCAGCTTCGGCCGCCATGACACCCGTGACCTGGCCACCGGCATTGAAGCCAGCGGCGCATCCCGTCCCTACGAATTCGGCGACACGCTCAATCTCGACATTACCGCCACGCTTTCCAGCGCCATCCAGCGCGAAGGCTTGAAGTTGCCGCTTAACATCGAGTACTCGGACCTGCAGGTGCATCAGTGCGAGTACCAGTCTTCTTGCGCCACCGTGCTCATGCTCGACTGCTCGCATTCGATGATTTTGTATGGCGAAGATCGCTTCACTCCGGCCAAGAAAGTTGCCATGGCACTTTCGCATCTGATCCGGACACAGTATCCGGGCGACTCCCTCTCTCTGGTTCTTTTTCACGATTCAGCGGAGGAGGTTCCGTTATCGCAGCTGGCCCGGGTGAAAGTCGGTCCGTACTACACCAATACTCGCGAAGGCCTGCGCCTGGCCCAGCGCGTCCTGCAGCGGCAACGCAAGGACATGAAGCAGATTGTCATGATTACCGACGGCAAGCCTTCCGCCCTCACGCTCGAGGATGGGCGCATCTACAAAAACGCCTTCGGCCTTGATCCCATGGTGGTGAGCCAGACGCTGGAGGAAGTTTCCAAGTGCAAGCGGGCGGGCGTGATGATCAACACCTTCATGCTGGCGTCAGATTACGGCCTGGTGCAGTTCGTACAGAAAGTCACTGAGATGTGCCGTGGGAAGGCCTACTTCACGACCCCCTACACGCTGGGGCAGTATCTGCTGATGGACTACATGTCGCGGAAGACCAAGACGATTCACTGACCTAAGAAAATCATCGGATTCAAGACCAGTTACTAGTTTTCAGTTCTCGGATCTCAGTTCTTGGGCGCTCTTTTCGTGATCTCTCCCACTGCGCGGTAGGCTTGATCGATTGCGCAATCTGTGTAGGCATAGGCGCCGGCGTCGGCATTGGCGATTGCGATCCTTCCGAAGGGTTTGCGCGCCACCTCGCAGGGTGTCTCGCCACCTTCCAGCCAGAATTTGTCCCAGAGCGAGTTGTATTCGTAGGCGTAGCCATGGGGCCAGCGATTCACGGTGATGGCCGTGATGTCATTCGCCGGATCGAAACCTCCCGGCCCCATCACCCTGGCCAGTTGCTCGCGGATGTTGCGCTCCATGGTTTCAAACGTCGTTGAAAAGAGCTCCACCCGGCCCAGCAGGTGCTGGTCGCGCGCCGGACGCCCGGGCTTGCAGGGCGTCTTCAGCATGTGGACGACGATCGGCTCTTCCGGTTTCCGCGAGCATTCGTAGCCCCCGATGCTCACCGGCAGGTCGAGGTTCAGATACGAGTGATAACAGGACGGAGCATAGATCGAACTGGCCCCCAGCTTCTGAAAGGCCTTCCAGTTACGGATAGCGACATTGGTGTAAAGCAGTGGGACTTTGGCAGCTGACGACAACGCTTGCCTTTGGTTATCCGGCAACTGCTCGCAGATGTGGGGAATGACGACGTGCCAGCACGCCAGGATGCAGTGGGCAGCCTGCACCGTGTAGACTTTGCCGCCGCGTGCGTATGCGATTTCCACTCCCTGGGCGCTGGCCGGATCTCCCTGATGCTTGACTCGTACCGCGGTACTATTCAAGCGGATGCGCACCGGAGAATTCTCCCGGTCAAGCATGGCGTAGTTCGCTCGGGCCATGACCACGTCCCTGGAAGAGTGCCCCGGGATTGCCTGCGGAATCAGCTTGCGTACCAGCAGGCGCGCGATGGAAGCGTTGCCATCGGGAAAGTGGAAAAAGTATTCGTCGGCTTCTTCGTTGGGGATGGCATCACGGTTCATGCCCTTGCCCGGAGCCGGATCGAGATTCATGCCGGCGAATCCAGGCTCGCCCGCGCCCCATGCGTCCTGCGCGGACACGGCGTCAAAACCAATGCCGAAAGAAGGCTGGGGTCTCGACTGAAACAGTTTGACCACTTCGGGGCTGACGCCCACGACGTCAGTCAAGAAGGTGTTGTAGCTCATTCGGGCGAGGCGGGCTTTTTTCTCGTCCGAGCTCAGACTGGGCAGATAGTCCTTCTTCTCCGTGACCAGACGTTCGTAGTCGGCCCTGGCCTGCGGAGAGAATGGCGCCTCCTTCAGAAATCTTTCGAGCGCGTCGCCGCCCCCCGCCGGAGAATCCATGCCCTCTCCCGATATGCGGGTCATCGGATTGATCACCAGCCGGTCCGTGCCGAATGTCTCTTGATCAAAGAAGATTTTTGGATACAGACCGAAGGAACGGTACAAGTTTTCTTTGACGTACTTAGGATATGACGCGACGTCGATCCCCAGTTCGCGGATGAGTCCTTTGGCAACTTTACTGTACGGAGCCGGGCTTTCGATGGCGAACGTTCCACCGAAACCCAGCAGTCTGCGAGGGCCGGAAGAGAATTCGTTGCGCTTGGCGTGTCCGCCAAAGTCGTCGTGATTGTCGAGAATGAGGACCCGGGCCTTCGATCCCGCCACCTTGCGAAAAAAATGTGCAGCGGAGAGTCCGCTGATGCCGCCGCCCACTACAACCAGGTCATAGGTTTCCGAGGTGTCAAGCGGCGTGCCGGCCTGCTCCCAGAAAGTACCGTCGCGCAGGCTGTGCGCGGCGTCAAACGATCCGGGATGGCTGCCGCGAAGTCCGGTCAAAGCCGGAGGATAGTAGTCGGACGACGCCTCCCGCGCTGCCTGCATGTCAGCGGCCGCGAGCAATTCGGAAGGGAGCATTGCGGCACCCGCGGCGAGGGCGGCTCCGTTCAGGAAGTCGCGCCGCGTGATTCCGCGCCCCATCCCCAACTCACGGTCTTTCCGATCGTTCACAGGGGCTCCCATGAAGTTTGATGCCGTTGAATCGTTGCCCGGCAGAGGGACTGTCAGAGCGTGCCTTGGACTGCGGCGGAAGCGGTCCGCCCCGGTATGGCAAAACGATTTGAGTTCGTGAAGGTTCGGGGTTAGCTGCTGCTCTCCGCTTTCTTGACCGCCGATTCCGCTCCCAGGAACCCAATCTGGCTGTGCTGCCCATCGCAAAATGGTTTATTCATGGATCCGCCGCACCGGCATAGAGAAAACGCCGGCTTGCCGGTCAGGTCATACTTGTTGCCGTCGGCGTCGACCAGTTCGATCGAACCCTCGGGGTCTTCCACTCGATACGGGCCGTTCTTGCGCACGGTAATCTTGACTGCAGCCATGAGGCCTCCTGTTCGATACGAAGATAACAGAAGGCAGCTTTCAGCTGTCAGCGCTCAGCCAACCCCTTCACCAACAGCCGACCACTGAGAACCGAGAACTGTAAAACTGAAAGCTGATACTTGGAGATCTGCACGCCGCCGTCCGCTCGTTTGCACCAGCGAATCATGCGTCAGTACGAAGTGGCAGAACACAGCTCCCGCTTTCAGCCAAGGCCTCCGGAAGACCAACTACCCGCTGACCACTGAGAGCTGAGAGTGACGGCTGACAGCTGTTCTTACGCCGCCGCCCACTTCGTCTGCACCAGGTTTCCGTAGAGCTCGAGATATTGATCGATCATGCGTTTCGAAGTGAAGCACTCACGGGCCCGCTGATAAGCACGATTGCCGTAGGTGCGGCAGAGGTCCCGCTGATCGCTCAGGCGGCGAATGGCGGATGCAAGGCTGGAGGCATCATTTTCACGGAAGTAAAGAGCGGCGTCACCCCATATTTCACGGAATGAAGGAATGTCGTTGGCCACGATGGCGCAGCGCGAGAATGCGGCTTCGACCGCCGCCATGTCGAACGGTTCGTAGCGCGACGTAGCGGCGTAAATCGCGGCCCGGCTATAGAGCGTGCGCAGCTGGGCTTCGGTCTGCGGGCCCTTCAACGCGACGTTGACTTCATCAATTGAGAGCTTGACGTCGGCCTGAATCGGAACTCCGGCAGGACCGTGAACCGGCGTGTCGGATCCCACGATGCAAATAGGAAGAGGATGAGTGTGCTGGGTGAGCAGCGAAATCTGCTTGCCGGCATCCAGCAACCGGCCGACCGCGAGGACGGAATCATCCTTGCCCACATAGGGATTGAAGAAAATGGGATTCCGCCCGTTATAGATAACCGTGTCGTGCCGGGCTCGGGTGTAGCAGTCGCGGATGGTGTCCCGCATCCAGACCGACGGGGCTACTGCCACACTGGCGGCGGCCAAGCCTCGCGTAACCACCCCCCGATACCATTGCAGCCAGCGATCCGGCTTGGGGTCGCGCCCGTGGACTGCCCGCCACCAGGTGATAAGGTCGCCGTGCGCCACCACAACGCGCGGCACCGAAACCGGCAGACTGCCATAGCACAACTGGTTCAGGTGAAGTATGTCAGGCTTCAACTCCTTCACCAGCGCGGTGAGATACGCGGAGGAGTCTTTGAGATCTTCCTGCCCTTCCTGCATCCAGTCCAGGCGGAACGCCGTAGGACGGTACTCCAGCCCGTGCAGGTTGTCCATCCATGCAGTCTGCTGGGGAAGGGGGATTTCGCCAAAACTCACTAGAGTAATGCGCAAGCCTCGGCTAACCAGCCCGGAGACCAGCTCGCGGGTATAGGTCCACGTACCACTTAAAGTGTCCGCTGTTACCAGAACGTGCACGAGGTCCTCTGGGAGAGCGCGGGCCGGCCGGGAGAAGGCTGCTCCGCGTTTCATTCTGCTGCGTTATTGTAGTGCGGGAAGCACGAGATAGGCGAAGGATTTTCGTCGGCAGCCGCAGGTGCGCAAAATCTTGCACTTCGGCATCGCGCCAAGGGCGGGACGATGAGGATTTCCGCCGCCGGAACTCATACTGGACCTTCGAGCTTGAGTCGAATCTCCTTCGCCAGCTCGTGGACAGTGCGCATCCTGCTTTCGGCTCCGCTCTGGAGATCGGGGACCTGCAGCGCCATTTCGCATGAAAGCAGCAGTGCGGTGATGGGCCCTTTAGCGCGTTTCGCAGTGCGTGCTGTACCTCTTCCCGGATCAACTGGACTGCTTTCCGGTGCCGATAGAGAGCGGCCCGCAACTCTCGCCCGACTCGGTCCATGTTGTTGATGGCACAGTTCACGTGAACCGGAACTGCCGTCCCAATGTGCTGCAGCACCATGTCACTTTCGGCCGGTTCGGTTTCGAGGAAGGCCTGATCAATAAGAACCGCCACGTACTCCCGGGCGCGAAGCTGGGCCAGTGCCTGGGACGAAGTGGCTACCACGTGGGTTTCTTCCGACGTGACCTGTTGAATCGCCTGGGCGCAACTCTGAGCTTTGGCGGACGGCGTAATGACTAGCAGCATAATAGAGTCTCTTGCATGCTCTGCAACTCTGTCCTTCTCCGATAACAAAATCAGAGAAGAGGGGAACCAGCCTTCCGCGCAGGAAGCCACCCCAATGTTTTCCAGAACGACCTCACCGAATTTCGGCTTTTCCCTGGCCGCCCGCACAGTCGTCTCTGGCCCGCTCACTGCCGGATCAATGTCAGCGAATCCGCCGCGTTGAATGGATATTGACGCACAGACTGTTGGCCCATAGTGCTTAGAGTGACGTCTACGCGCCGATTGCTCGCCAGGACAATTGTAGTCATGTGGCTGAGCACTCTCTGGCGCTGCGCCGGAGTCAACTCGGGCGTGTGCTCGACTGCCTCTTTCACCTGGGCTGCGCTCAGGTTTTGCTGCATGCCGAAGGCCTTGGTTTCGAGGTTCGCAGCCGGAACACCGTGTTCGATCAAGAACCGCCTGGTACGCTCAACCCGCCGTTCGGAAAGCGCCTGATTGTATTCGACAGAGGATCGCGGGTCGGCATGGCCTTCGAGAGTCAAGTGGGCGTCGGGTTTAGTCTCGAGATACTTTTTGAAATCGTCGGCGAGCGCAATCAGCGTTTGCTGCTGGCTGGCAAGCAGTCCGCCATCGGGATGCTGTGCATCAGGCCGGGCGGTTGGAAAATAAATGCTGTGCAACACAAGTCTGGCCTCAATCCGTCGGTGTGAATCGTGGCGGCAGCACCCGTGTCCGTCACCTGGCCGCCGGTGCTGCTCCACTGATAGGTCAGCGTGTGCCGCGGATTAAAGTTGCCGGCAGCAGCATTCATGGTCACTGTATCTCCCGCCATTACTTCATTGGGCTGTGCTGAGCAACTTGCCGTGGGCGGAGTAGGCGGCGTTCTGCCGCCAAACTTGACCATTACTCCGCTTTGCAATCTTGCGCCTCTGATTTCAGTCGCGGGGACAATCGCCTTCGGACCGAATTGATGATTGGAGAACACATAGTCTGCCCGCAGCAGACGCCAGGCAAAGTGCCGGCTCAGATTTAGATCGAGACCGCCGCCCACCATGAATCCGATACGGTCATCGCGACCGAAAAGATCGGACGTAAGCCGGTGTCCGCTCAGCATGGCCTCAAGAAATGGAGAAAAATGGCGGCTGCGGAAGGTCAGCTTCGGTCCCAGTGAAATGTTGTAGAAGGCGGCGTCGTCAATGCGCTCGGCCGCCCCGACCTCGCCGCTGCCCCAATGCCCGCTGATATCGCCGGTCAATCCCAACCAGCGGTTGAAGTTATAGGTAACGCTTGCACCGACGCCGCGCGGATTCGCTTCCAGCCGGCTACTCACTGGCAGCAAACCTCCAGGAAGCAGGCCGTGCACATCGGCTGCGGGATGGAAAAATGAATACCCCGCGTAAAGTTCCCATGAGGGGCAGCCTGATCTTGCGCCGCCGCCATCGTCCCTAAGCTGCCGAACACAACCGCGAGCACCAGCCATTTGCCGATAACACTACCACCAGGAATCCGAGAGTGAGATGACATATCAATATTCCCCTGAAGTGAGTGACTTGCTGATCTCGAAATTCTGCCCAGCCCGGTCGTGGACCAGCTTTCAAGCCGGTCCACCATCGAGCGCCTCCGGCCGCTACGGCGCAGTGATGACGTTGCTGTCCAAACTCACTGCTCCGTTGCGAGCCAGCAGTCTGCCCGTGAGCGTGGCGCCGGTATTCATCGTGATGGATTGCAGCGCGATGATCGTTCCCTGGAAGGCAGAGTTCGTTCCCAGAGTGGCCGAACTGCCAACCTGCCAGAAGATGTTCTTGGCCTGGGCCCCGCCGGCGAGAATCACGTGCGTGCTTCCGATAGTTGTGAGGGTGGATCCGACCTGGAACATGAAAACCGCATTGGCGTTCCCCTGCGCATCGAGGGTCACGTTGCCTGCCGACAACATCACCGTGCTCGCAGTCTTGTACAGGCCAGGGGTGAAAGTAAGCCCGCTCAGATCCCCGGGCAGGACCGCAGCGCCCTGCACTCCTGCGGCGTAGATGTAGGCGGCGACCAGATCCAGCTCTGCCTGCGCGGCAATCGGATCGGTTACATGCATGACCGCCGGCGGTGTAAGAGTTCCTGGCGGGAACCCGGTCACTGCGCTTCCCGGGCTCAGCCCCAGATTTCCTCCGCTGATAACGGTCGGGCCCGTGTTGGTGACGGTGGATCCCGCCAGAGCTTCGAACGACGCGGCCGATCCCAACGGTACCAGCCGGCCTACAGCTTCGAGGGCTTGTGCTTCGCCGAGCTGTCTCTCGATTTGCTTTTGCCGGGTCACGTCACGGGTATGGATCACGTGAAATTCGCCGCCCCGTCGGCGAAAAAGGGTTCGGGTCAACTCGATGTGCACGCGAGCACCGTCTCCGCGAGTGTGAACGAAATTCGCCCCGGAATTGTCGCGTTCACCATTCAGCGGGGCCCCGGGCCTGAGGGACAGGGCACAGGCAGGGACCAACTCATCCAGCGGCCGGCCCAGAATCTGCGAGGGTTCGGAGCATTCGAACATATCGCACCAGGCAGGATTGGCATAAACAATGACACCGGATGCGCTGGCGTCGGATGTACCGGCACCGGTCGTACTGGCGACGATCGCCAGACTCTCCGGCAAGCTTTGAAAGGCAGCCATCAGCAGTGCCGGATCAGGAGACCCGGAACGGTTCGGCCGCAACTGCGCGATTGCACTCATCATTTCAATTCCCGCTTCTCAATTCCCGCTTCTCAATTCCCGCTTCTCAATTGCTGCTTCTCAATTGCCGGTCCAAGAAGACTCTCCTGGCGCTGTAATTCGAAAACCCGCCAAAAAATTGTCGTTCCGAAGCGCGGTCTCATCGCGCAGGAATCTGCTGTTTCGCCGCCGGCAGCAAACAGATTCCTCGCCGATAGAACCGGCTTCGGAATGACAAGGGTTAGGGTTGTTTTTGCGCAAATTGCACCTCTCCCGAAGATTCCAGGCCCGATTCCGCAGCTGCGATTCGAACTCTCGCCCGCGCTTTCATCGATTCTTCGGCACACGAAAGCATTAGCCACAAAAGCACGTTTCGGGAAAGCGCCAAATGAGGGCGGGTCCGGTGTCGAATGGGCCATCCCTCCCGAATCGGGAACTCGATTGCGACAAGTTTCCCCGTCGGCGTGCTCTCCATTTTTGGGAAGTCTAGGCGGACGCAGGGGAATTGCTAAGGGCAGCGGTCACACAGGAGTGTGACGAAAGAACATATAAGCGCGGCAGAAAAACGTCATTGGCCGTCGGTCCTCGGTTGTTGGACAACATCAAGAAAAACAGCCACGGATCGTCACGGATTTTACGGATAGTGCATAGGAAAAGAAGTGATCCGCATAGATCAGTAAAAATCCGTGGCTGCTCTTGTTTGGCCAACGACCAAGGGCCAACAACCAACGACGCTATCCCTGCTGCGCCCACATGAAATTTATCGCCTTGATTTTCGATCCGAATGTGATAGCTTTAATGTTCTCCCTCGACTTTCTCCCCCAAACACAATAAGGTTTCAGACCAGGCAGGGACTTTCCCCAACGCCTGACCCAAAGGGCCATGTACGTGATGAAATGCAACTGGGTTTTGCTGGCTGTGGCTGGGTTGTTGGTGTCCGGTCTTGCAGCCTGTGGCGGGGGAGGGTCTCAACCCAGCAACTCGACGACCCCACCACCTAGTACGTTCAAGGAAACGTCTCCCGACGCCAGCGGCACCATCGAGACCTTCAGTCCAACCCAGGTTGATAAAACGAATCCCTTTTTCATCCAGCTGGGATCGAATAACCGGACGTGCAACACCTGTCACGTGGCCAGCGATGGATGGAGCATTACTCCGGTCAATCTGCAACAGCGCTTCCAATCCACCCAGGGCACGGACCCGATATTTCGCGTACTCGACGGCGCCAATTGTCCCAGCGACGACGTTTCTACCCCTTCGGCTGCCGCCGCGGCCTACAGCCAATTGTTGAATTTTGGGCTGATCCGCATGTCGCTGCCGGTGCCGGCGAACGCCGAGTTCAACATCATCGCGATCACCGATCCCTACCAGTGTCCGGAGACTACCGCCAGCAACCCGGCGCTCTACCGCCGCCCGCTTCCCTCCACCAACTTGAAATTTCTCAATGGAATTATGTGGGACGGCCGGGAGCCCGACTTAAAGACCCAGGCCAAGGACGCAACCACGGTCCACGCCGTGCCTTCAACTCCGCCAACGGATGCGCAGCTGCAGCAGATCGTAACTCTTGAAACCTCGCTCTTCACCTCACAGTCGGCCGACACTCAGGCTGGAGACCTCACCGCGCAGGGCGTGAACGGCGGTCCGGTGTTTCTATCGACTCAACCCTTCTCTCCCGGAATCAACAGCGGCGCGGCTTTCACCCCCAATGCATTTACCCTCTACACCAACTGGGCGAACGCGAGCGGCCCGAACGCGGCGGCACAGCAGTCCGTGGCGCGGGGCGAAGTGCTGTTCAACACTTTCCCCATGATGATCTCTGCGGTCGCTGGATTTAACGACGTCCGGGGGCAAACCATTGTCGCGGGCACCTGCACAACTTGCCACAACACGCCGAACGTGGGTGGCGACTCGTTGCCCGACATGATGAACATCGGGACCAGCTCTCCCATTTCCACCCTGCCGTCTTATCTGCTTCAATGCAACGACGGCACCCAGGTTGTGACTACCGATCCGGGACGGGCCATGGTCACCGGCAAATGCGCCGACATCGGTAAAGTCAAAGTTCCTGGCATGCGCGGTCTGGCGGCCCGCGCGCCCTACTTCCACAACGGCACCGCCGCCACCCTGCTGGACGTGGTCAACTTTTATGTTCAGCGTTTCAATCTGCTGATGACCGACCAGCAGAAAGCTGACCTGGTCGCATTTATGAATACGTTGTAGTGTTCGTGTGTGTGGGGCGGGCGCCCTCGCCCGCCGCTTTTGGTTTGGAATTTGAGTCGCAAGCCATCCGCGATCAATGAACTGAGGGAACTCCCGAGATTCCCAGCCAGGAAAAATCAACGTCAAAGGCGGCGGGCGAGGGCGCCCGCCCCACTCAAACATCACGGTCTAGAGCGGCAGGGGCTGGGCCAACCTGAACGTCAGACGCCGCTCGGGAGCGACGCCTACATCCATGCTTCCGGTGGCGTAGGTCGTGCCGGGAGCATCCACCGAGGCCCCGATGAGAGCGCCTTTGTTCCCTGAACCATCACGGATGATAGTCACGTTGCGTTGCTCGTGCGAGCCCCGCTTCATGAAGATGCTGGAAGTCTGGATGGGCATAACCTTCCCGTTGAGGGATATCGCGGTCAGCCCCAGGCGGAGGTAGCCGGCCTCCTGAAACGGGTCTGAAGCCCGTGCGTCCAGGACCCTTCCTGAGAGAATGGCGCCACGCGGCGCCAGCGTATGCCCTCGAACCACAATGGGCTCGTCGAGCACCGCTTCAAAGGGATCGCCCGCACGCGAACTGGCGCTGGACAACGACAAGCGCAAGTGAATGGTCAGAGGAGTTCCGGCCGGGATGGCGGCCGGCGCCAACGATCCCGTGGGAGAAATTCCACCTTTGTCAGAGGTAGCGTCAAAGGGAAGGTGCTGGTCCGCGGAAACACTCTCTTCGACCATCGGCAGGCTGTCACGCCGCGCGCACCCCCCCATCATCAGAACGATGACCAGAAGAGCGAACCCGGTGGCGTTGCGGGCAATCCCATTCGACAGCTTCATGGAACAATCCTGCCGCGCACCCTCACGTCTCCACAAGTCGCAAGCTGGATGCCATCGTCCAATACCGATTTATCAACGACTTAGTCTAATGAATTAGACAGGCCATGTATTTATTGCCGTCTGCCCTGTCTGAATCGCCCGTGTGGAGCGGGCACTCCTGTCCGTCCGCCGCCTTTGAAGTTGATCTTAGGTTGGAAACTCGTGAAGAGGTTGCGGCCGGGTGCCCACCTTTCGTTTTTTCGAATGGTGGGATTCCACGCTCGCTTGCGTCTCGGGATTTTCCTCTTTGTGCCGGAGATGATGCCTATCAAATACTCCATGCCTGAGCGATAATGTCCCGCTTTTGAAATGCCAAGAGGCATACTCACGTGACAATCCGAACCGCGATCCTGTTCACCGTCCCCCTGCTCTGGCTCGTGGCAGTTGCCTGCAGAGCCCAGTCGTCCCCGTCAACCGACTCGAACGTCCACGCACGTGCGGACGCCCTTCTCCGCCAGATGACAGTAGAGGAAAAGGCAGGGCAGCTTAACCAGGCTTCTGGCGTAACTATGGCGGGCTCGGTAAAACAGGTTTCCGACGAAGCCATCGCAAAGGGACAAGTCGGATCGATTCTGTGGCAGGTCGACACTAAGGAGATCAACCGGATGCAGCATGTGGCCGTTGACCGGTCGCGCCTGCACATTCCCCTGCTCGTAGGCTTTGACGTAATCCACGGCTATCGCACCGTCTTTCCTGTCCCGCTGGCGATGGCTTCCTCCTGGGACCCTTCGGTCGAAGAACATGCCCAGAGGGTGGCGGCCGAGGATTCGCGTGCGGCCGGCATCCAGTGGACCTTCGCTCCCATGGTGGATATTGCGCGCGATGCGCGTTGGGGCCGCATTGTTGAAGGCGCCGGTGAAGACCCCTATCTGGGCGCGGCCATGGCGCGGGCCCAGGTGCGCGGATTCCAGGGTACAGAACTTGAGTCCCACAAGCATGTTGGCTTGTGTCAAGCATTTTGCCGGCTACGGGGCGGCGGAAGGTGGCCGCGACTACGATTCGTCGTACGTTCCCGAGGTGTTGTTGCGGAACCTGTACCTACGCCCTTTTCACGCGGCGGTGAAACAGGGCGTGGGCTCGCTGATGAGCGCCTACATGGACCTCAATGACGTCCCCGCCGCTGGTAATCGATGGCTGCTGCACGACGTCCTGCGCGAGGAGTGGGGCTTCAAGGGTTTCGTGGTTTCAGACGCCTGGGCGGTCCGCAATCTGATCACCCATGGCTTTGCAGCCGACAGTGAAGACGCGGCGTACCGCGCCATCACCGCCGGGCTGAACATGGATATGGACGGCGACACATTGCTCCCGAATGTGCCCAGGCTGCTGGCCTCCGGGAAGATCACGCCCACTCAACTGGACGATGCGGTGCGACCGATTCTCGAGATGAAGATCCGGCTGGGTCTCTTCGAACATCCCTACGTGGACGAAAGCCAAGTGGAAGCGGTATTGAACCGTCAGAGCAGCCGGGAGCTGGAGCGCAAGCTGGCGGCACGATCGATGGTGCTGTTACGAAACGAGAACAACACTCTTCCGCTAGCCAGAAGCCTGAAAAAAGTGGCGCTGATCGGCCCCCTGGCCGATTCCGTCGAGGACATCGAAGGTGGCTGGACGGTTGAAGGTCTGTTTGGAGCGAAACCTAAAAGCCACGTCGTGAGCGTGGCCGAGGGTCTAAAGAACAAGCTGGGACCGGATATACAGATCACGGTGGTCAAGGGTCCGGGACTGCGCCGCAATTTCCCTTCTATGATCGATGACATGCTCGGGCGGAAGCAGAATCCAGTGCCCACTGCAGCCGAAGTCGAAGCGTCAGTGCGCCAAGCGGTGGATGCCGCCAACCATGCCGACCTCGTAATTGCAGTGATGGGCGAGGCGGCGAACATGAGTGGAGAAGGAGCCTCGCGAGCGACGCTCGATCTCCCGGGAAGTCAGGAGCAAATGCTGGAAGCCGTTGTGGCCACCGGGAAACCGGTCGTACTGGTTCTCATAAACGGCAGGCCGCTCGATATCCGCTGGGCCGCTGAGCATGTGCCGGCGATTCTCGAAGCGTGGTATCCGGGCACGGTGGGTGGCGATGCCGTAGCCGACGTACTCGTCGGCGATGTGAATCCTGGCGGCAAGCTGCCAGTAAGCTGGCCGCGCACCGCGGGCCAGGCACCCATCTATTACAACCACAACCGCACGCACGATCCCGATGACGCACCCAAGTTCGCTTCGCGTTATTGGGATCTCTCCAGCAAACCGCTCTATCCCTTCGGTTACGGGTTGAGCTATACCAGCTTTCATTTCGGCCAGGTGCATCTGACCAAAACCCAGATCAAGCCGAGAGAAACCACCGAGGTCTCGGTTGACGTGACCAACACGGGCCGGACCGCAGGTGATGTGGTCGCGCAGGTGTACATCCATCAACGTGCTGGATCGGCCTCGCGGCCGGTCCGGCAATTGGAAGGATTCCGGCGGGTAGCGCTGGCGCCGGGCCAGACCCAGACGCTCACTTTTCCCTTGGGCCCTGACGAACTGAGTTTCTGGAGTCCACAGGCCAAGACATGGGACGTGGAAGCGGGAACCTTTGACGTGTGGGTAGGAGAAGATTCGACCGCCCCACTGCAGACGGAACTCACGGTCCGCTAGATAGTGAGTGATCACAGTTCTACATACAATGCATAGGCGGGCCAAACCGGCGAGTCTCTCGACCTCGGCGTCATCCTGAGGGACTTCAGTCCCGAAGGATCTGGCGCGGACTGGCACCGACTGACCCAGGTGCATATCCACTTCACGCTGGATCCTTCGCAAGCTCAGGATGACGCCTTACCGAAGAGAAGATTTAGCGTACTAAGCAAGCGTCAGACTCTCGATCCGCGGAACATCAAAAACAAAACGGAGGAGCGGTTTCACCGCTCCCCCGTGGATTGTCTAACAACGACCAGCTAGTTGGACGATCCGCCCAGGCCGGCTGATGCGCTGGCCGCCTCGTTCTCAGGCTGAACAATCAGGCCGTCGAACGGGGTGGCTCCCACGAAGCGTCCGCGCACTACGCTGACGCGACGCAGCGGGTATCCCGAATCAGGTCCGCGATGCCAGCTGCGGCCGCCGTCTTTGCTCTCGAAAATTACGCTGGTAGCAATGCTGGTGGCCAGCAGACGCTTCTTGCTCTGGTCGTACGAAATCGAGCTAATGTTCTTGTCAGGAATACCATTCACGACATGCTCCCAGCTCGTCCCGGAATCGGTGCTCCGGAAAGCGCCTTCGCGAGACGCAATCAGGATTTCGCCTTCCGGCGTGAGGGTTACACCGTGAATGGCTGTGATGTACGACGACAGAGGAGCCTGCTGCCATGTCGATCCACTGTTTGAGGAATAGAGAACGTTGGTCCGAGTCGCGGCAACAATCAGTTCGCCCTTGGACTCGACCGCAACGAAATCACTCTTCCCCATCACCGAGCCGCCAGTCCAGGTTTTGCCCTGGTCGACGCTGCTGAACAATCCAGCCGAAGTGGCGGCCAGCCAGCGCTTGGGTGTGATTTCGATGTCGCTCACGCGTGCATCCAGTGTGGAGCGAACCAGGACTGCGGGCACTTTTGTAGCCTTCACGCCCTTCTTTGTTTTGCCTGCGGCTTTGACCACACGCGCCGGCGACTTCTCCGTCACGATGGTGTTGATAGGACGCCACTGGCTCGAATTACGATCCAGCAGGAAGATGCCTTTGTTGGTGCCGGCGATCAAGCCATCGTTGGGAATCTGCTGAAGAGCGAAAACATCGCGTCCGCCCAGGCCCGCGCTCTTCTGCTGCCAGGTCAGTCCGCCATCGCGGGTGGAGAAAACGCCGCCAAACTCGCGGTCGTTCACCACGCCCACCAGAATTCTGTTGGGATCGTTCTGGTCAGCGAGAATCGAACTGACGTAGCGATGGGTGTAGCCATGATTGGAAGCCGCGAAAGTCTGCGCTCCGTCATCGCTGGCCAGGACGCCGCTGCGGTCGGTTGCGATCAGCACCCGGTTGGTATTGCGCGGATCCACCATCACATCGTTAACCACGACCTCAGAACCGGTCACGTGCTTCCAGGTCTTGCCACCATCCAGCGTCTTCCACAGGCCTTCGGTGGTTCCGGCGTAAACCGTTGCTGGATCTTTCGGGTCCTGCTTCAGAACGCGGGTGCGGCGCGCGGAGAACGGAATGCCCTGCAACTTGCGGAAAAGATCGCCGGCCGAATCGCTGCGGTAAATTCCGGAGCATGCGCTGGCATAAACCACCGAAGGATTGGTGGAATCCACGATGACTGAGAAAACATCCGAGTCATCGATCATGCCTTTGTTGATGCGATGCCAGTTGGTGCCGCCGTCGTCGGTCTTCCACGCCAGATGCCAGGTGCCTGCGTAAACCACGTCGGGATTCTTGGGATCAAGCGCGAGCGACTCGACGTTCTTCAGGTCGTCGGCCTGTTTCACCGGAGAAATCCGGTCCCAGTTCTTGCCGCCGTCCTTGGTGCGGAACACGCCATCGAGCGCGCCGATCACCAGAACTTTGGAATCATAAGGAGCGATCGCCATGGCCCGTACTGACTTGCCGTGCACGCCGGGCATCGCTTCCCAGTTGTTGCCGCCATCATGCGAGCGGTACACATCTCCCGCCTGCTGATTCACCACGCTCCAGGCAGAAACGTAAATGTGTTTCGGATTCTGCGGGTCAATGGCGATGTGATCAAGAACATTGTCGTCGTCGCCCAAATGGGCCAGACGAGACCAGTTGTGTCCCCCGTCGGAAGACAGGAAAAGCGTTCCGGTGCTGGTACCAAGATAGATACGGTCAGGATTCTGCGGGTCGAAGGCCAGACTCCGCACATCGCCGCCGTCCGGACCCAGCGCGGTCCACTGACCGGCCCAAACGGTCGTGACGGACAGCATCGCAATAGCCAATGCAATCAACAATTTACGAGGAATCATAGGTAAATTTGCCCCTTGCGAAGTAAGTCTCCGCTCGGGGCTGAGATTGACAGCGTAACACGGTCTTTTCAAGTTACCGAAGGCCAGACAAAAAAAGGCCGGTCGAGTATGAAGCTCGACCGGCCGTAATCCGCTAAGCGTCATTGAGCCTTCGGCTTAGCCGCTTTCTTTTTGGCGGCGGCCGGGTGATCCGGAACTGCTTTCACCATGGACTCATCCACCACCGTGGTACCCGGGGCTGAGAAGGTCGCGCCTGCCGGGACCACCCAGTATTCGGCGGTCCTGGTTCCGGCGCTGCCTGTGCGCGTTTCAATCCGCGTGGCATCGATGGCTTGTTTCGCTTCGCCACCTGACAGATATGCCTTCGAATTTACCGCGCGCTCTCCGGCCAGGTTCTTGCGCTTCTCGTCGGAGCCGGAGTTGCCCACGATGACGAGCTTCGCATCGGGATCATGCTGCAGCCGCGCGGCAACGTCGTCCAGGATGGCCTTGCAAGTGTTGTCCACGCGCCACGGCTTCACCTTGTTGGGGAAGTCGCACTCGCTCAGCTTGCTCGCCTCCGGCGGCGGTGGAGGCGGAACCTCTACGTTCACCGTGCTCGAACTCGTCGCGGTCAGACCGCGAGAATCAGTACACGTTGCGCTTACCGTGATCGGGCCTGCACCCGCTCCGGTGGTGTTGAGAGTGGCAGTGCCGCCGTCACCCGTGACGCTGCCGCCGCTCGCGGTCCAGCCGCTGATGGTGACCGGAACGTTGTCCGGGCTGGTGCAAGAGCAGGTCAGAGTAGAAGACGCGCCCGCTTGCAGCGATGTCGGATTCGCCGAGCATGACATGGTCGGCGGATTCTTCGGCGGTTCTTTCACGGTGAAGGTGGCGCTGCAACTTGCCTCGCCGCCCTTCTTCATTTTCGGATCCGCAACCCGGGCGGTCGCGGTATAGCTGCCACCGGCGACTCCATTCGTATCGATGGTCGCAGTGGTGTCCTTGCCGGTGATCTTCCCGCCCGTGCTAGCCCAGGTGTAGGTCAGCGTGTGCTTGGGATTGAAATTAGAGCCACTGGCCGTAACCGTGACCGGCTCACCCACCATCACTTCACTGGGCTGAATAGAACAGGCCGCTGCTGGAACGGCAAGGGTCGGATAGCCAAGCTTGAAGACCAGACCCGTGCGCAGACGGACTCCACTCTCTTGTGGACGCCGCAAATCCGGGAAGGCGGGGCCGACCTCGTTAGCGAAATTGTGATTCGCCCACACCCAGTCCGCTTCAAACAAGCGCAGCGAGAGCCGGCGCCAGAGATCGAGGTCCATTCCGCCGCCGAGAATTGCACCAATACCGTTGCTGGTGTCGACGTTCGGCACAGTCAGCCGGTTGTAGCCCAGCAAGGTGTGCAGGAAGAACGTCGTGCCCTGGCTGCGATAGGCGAGGCGAGGCCCGATCGAAACCGTCTGTACCGTTCCGTTGTCGTTCTTGTTAGCGCCGTAGTCGCCTTCGAGTCCCAGGAACCGGGAGAAGTTGTAGGTCAGGCTGGCCCCGCCACCCTCCGGAATATCGCCCATCTTCACTCCTATGGGAGCAGTTGCGGGCTGGAAAGGAGTCGGCACAGTAATACCGGGATGCAACCACTGGTAGCCAACAAAGATTTCTACTTTCGGCGTCGGTTCATCTTGTGCCAGGGCAGTAGCTGATATTAACGACACTGCGCATAGACTCAGGAATAAGCCAGACAACAATTGACGAAGTGACATGCAATGCCTCCGAAATACGAAACAAATTTCTGCGTCCACGCTTCAAAGTTGGGTGAGACCGGGAGTTGCGTGGGAAGCCAACACCACTTTGGTATGGGCAATGATTTTACAATAGACAATGGTCAAATCAAGCGATCTGAGAACTTTTTAACCATTAGAACATGTCGCTAAGTGTCTCAGATTGATATAGAAACCCGGCTTCTGGAGCCCGCTCTTCGCCCTGATCACCTCGTCCGGCTTCGCTAAAGAGATCATGCTCGGCGGTTAGGAACAACTCGGTTGGGTCTGTAACACGGCTTGCAGCAAGGCCGGAAAGCCTAAATAATGGTTCTTGGCCAATATGAACCATGAAAAAGTTCTAATCGTCGAGGATGAAGAGAACGAGCGGACCGGCCTGGCCGAATTGATTAACAGCTGGGGCTATCGGGCCGAGACCGCAAAAGATGGCGCCGAAGGCCTGGAAAAAGTTACCACCTGGGCTCCCTCCATAGTAGTCACCGACATGAAAATGCCGCGCATGGGGGGCCTGGAACTGCTGGAGAAGTTGGACGCGAACGCCCAGACCATGGCAGTGATTGTGGTGACGGCGCAAGGGACGATTGACAGCGCCGTGCAAGCCATGCGCATGGGTGCCTACGACTACATCACCAAGCCCATTGACACCAACCGGTTGCACACCATCCTGCAAAATGCAACGGCGCTGCTGGGAACGCGGGCGGAACTCGAAGTCACGCGCCGAAAACTGCGTGACGCGGGCTCATTGGGCAGCCTGATCGGCTCCTCCAAGAAAATGCAGGAAATCTTTCACCTCATCGAAATGGTCGCGCCCAGCACCGCTTCGGTATTGATTACCGGCGCCAGCGGAACGGGCAAGGAACTGGTGGCCCGCACCGTTCATGAACTCAGCCCGCGGCGGAATAAACCGTTCGTCCCGATCAATTGCGCGGCAATCCCGGAAACCCTGATTGAAAGTGAAATATTCGGCCACGAGAAAGGTGCCTTTACCGGAGCACTGGAGCGGCGCACGGGATGCTTCGAGTTGGCGGAGGGCGGAACGCTTCTGCTCGATGAGATCGGCGAGATGCCGGTGGCCACGCAAGCCAAGCTGCTGCGCGTACTCGAAGACCGCAAACTGCGCCGCCTGGGAAGCAAGGTGGAGACCACGGTGGACGTCCGTGTTCTGGCCGCCACCAACAAGGTTCCTGAGGAAGCGGTAGCCCGAGGCGAACTGCGCAACGATCTTTATTATCGGCTTAACGTTTTTAACATTCACATGCCGCCGCTGCGGGACCACAAGGAAGACGTCCCCGAACTGGTGCAAGCTTTGCTGGCGGATATGAACGAGAAACACGGACGTAAGGTCGCCGGCGTGAGCGAAGCTGTCCTCAATGCCTTTCAGAGCTATTCCTGGCCGGGCAATGTTCGCGAAATGCGCAACACCTTGGAGCGGGCTGTCATTGTTTGCGACGGAGCCGTGGTCGAAACCAAACATCTGCCGCCGGGCTTCGGTCAATCCAGCCTGCGCAGTTCAGCTGAGGATTCCGACACCGTGCGACTGGGCGTGGGGACCACGGTAGAAGAAGCCGAGAAACTGCTGATCCTGAAAACGCTCGAGGCCACCAACAACAACAAGACCCGGGCCGCCGAGATTCTAGCCATCAGCCTGAAGACCCTGCACAACAAGCTAAAGGAGTACGGCAACGCCGCGGCGGATGCGGCGTTGGTGAGGGAAGAATAGAGGCTTTTAGCTATTAGCTCTTGGCCATTAGCTAAGAGCCATTCGACTCGAAATGCGGGATTGAATCTGCATCCCAAGGCAGAGAGAGTACACGGGGCAAGCAATTTGCACTTGGTCAACACCCGTGGGTATTAGCTAAGAGCCAAGAGCTAAAAGCTAAAAGCTGATTGCTGGTTCCCATGCGCCGAAAGACTAAAATCGTACTCGCTATCACCTTCATGGTCGCCGTGTTGGTGCTGGCATTTTCCTATATCTACATCTCTGAACTGCTGCGCCAGCGTGTTACCACGGCGCGCGAATCTGCCGCCCAGCTCACTTCAAACCTCGCCTATCTGGCCGCCAACGCCGCTCCGGATTTGAGCAGCACCAAGGTGGACACCACGAATCCCGCCGCTACCCGCCGGGCGGTGGCGTATTACCTCAGCACCGATCGCGATCTTAATAATTTTCTGGAATCAGTGGTGGGAACGTGGCCCATCATCTACGACGCCGCTATCGTGGATAGTGATGGCAAAGCCATCCTGCATACCAATCCCGACCTGGTAGGCAAATTGGTTCCTGACCGGCCCGACTTCCACCTGGTGGAGAACGCCAGGTTCCGCCGCCAGTTCCGCATGGTTTACAACCCGCCCACGGTTTATGACGTCCGCATCCCGCTCCAACTCGACGGCGCTCGTTTCGGCAGCATCCGGGTAGGGGTATCGACGGTTTTCCTGAAAAACGAACTGACGCCCCGGCTGCAGCAAGCCGTCGTCTTTTCCAGTATCGCAATTTTCCTGTCGCTGATATTGGCGGCCGCACTTTCGCACATTGCACTGGGCCCGCTGGAGCAGATCAACCGCAGCCTGGACAGCGTCACCGCCGGCGGCACGGACGCGACCGGCGAACCGGACGCGGGTCACGATGAATACGGAATGGTCAGCCTGAAAATCGCGCACCTGGGCCGCCAGATGCGCGATGCCAAAGAAATCTTCTCCGCACTGAAAGACAATGTGGACCAGATCATGGGCAATTTGCAGGACGGCCTGATGCTGTTCACCCGTGACTCACGCGTGGTGCTGGTCAGCGCGTCGGTGGAGAAATTCCTGGGCCGGCCTCGGCGGGAATTGTTGGGCCAGGTAGCTCGCTCGATTTTCTCTGCGGAATCGGAGTTCGGCGCTCTCCTGTTGCAGGCCTTTGATCGGCGCAGTCCGATCTCTCCGCGGGAGATCGAATTTCCCAGCGGCAAGCGGGTACAGATTTCGCTCGACTTTATACGCGAAAAAGAAACTCAGATTGGCGCGTTGCTGACCATGCGCGATGCGGAATCGGTGCGCCGCATCGAGGACGAAATCGAAATGTCCCGGCGCCTTTCCGCCAATGGACGAATCACGCGCGGCGTCGCCCACGAGGTGAAGAATCCGATCAACGCCATCGTTCTGCACTTGCAGTTGCTGCAAGGCAAGTTGCGCGAGATCGATCCTGCTACACGCCGTCACATGGACATCATTGGTAGCGAAATACATCGCCTGGACCGGGTGGTGCAGATCCTGGTGGATTTCACCCGCCCCCGCGACCTGCATCTGGAGGAAACCGATCTGCGCCGCCTGCTCGAAGATGGAGTTCAGTTGGCTGAGCCCGATGCCAGGCGCCATGGCGTGACCATCGTGAGCGATCTGCCCTCCCAGCCCTTGATCGTGAAGGTAGACACCGACTTCATCAAGCAGGCCATCCTCAACGTGATGCTCAACGGGGTCCAGGCCATGCCGGATGGAGGCCAGCTCACGGTTTCGGCCCGCCGCGAAGATGACATGGTAGTCACAGAAATTCGCGACCAGGGCAGCGGCATTCCCGCCGACGCCCAGGACAAGATCTTCGAGCTCTATTTCACCACCAAGAAAGAAGGCACCGGAATCGGGTTGGCACAGACCTATCAGATTCTGCAGTGGCATTACGGATCGGTTGATTTCGAGTCGGTGCTGGGACAGGGCACGACTTTTCGCCTGCGCCTGCCGCTGGTCCAGTCCCGCTCGAATACCCTGCAGGAAGCAGCCACGCGAAGCTAGCGCGCGGAGGTCGAGGACTGTTACAGCCGCACGAATTCTGCGGCCGGCAGAGTTCCGGAATGGCAGAGTGACAGCTAGAATTCCAGGGGAACATGACGGTTGCTTGGTAGCATCCAACTTCACATGAGTATGTATCTGGCCGCCATTCTCGGATTGTGCGTATTGACGACTCCCGCCGTCGCGGCAATCGAGTATCGCGCGCAACCTCAGCCATGCAGCCAGGAGACTCAGCCATCCGTCCGCGCTCAGGATTCTCCGCAGAATGCCGCGCCGGCGGCGCCGTCATCGCAACCCGGCGCCGAACCTCAGTCGCAGCCGCCGGCGCCGGAAGCCGCTCAGGAACCGCCTACCACGAAGCCAGAATCGTCTGCGAAAAAGCCGGAACCCACGACTAAAGCAGCCACCAAGAAACGACGCCGGCGCAAGACTGCGGCCAGCACTTCCACTGCGACCCCGGAGAAAAAAGTAGTACGAAACGGGGGCACGGCCGATCCCGCGGTCCAGCTCGCCCCAGGCGTGAGCGCAGAACAAGCCTCCAGCCAACGTCAAAACACCACCCAGTTGCTGGCCGCCACGGACGCCAATCTGAAGCGGATCTCGTCCCGCTCCATGAACCCAAGTCAGCAGGCGAGTGTAAGCCAGATTCGCAAATACATGGAGCAAGCCAAGGCCGCGGAACAGGCAGGAGACGTGCAGCGTGCGCAGAATCTCGCATCCAAAGCTCTGCTCCTGTCAGATGATTTGGCGAAGCAGTAGGCAGCTTCCAGCTTCCAGCTTCCAGCTTTTAGCTTTTAGCTTTTAGCTCCAAGCTTCTAGCTGGTTGCACGAACTCCGCAAGTTGTCATCCTGAGCGGAGCCATGCGATTCGCTTGCGAATCGCATGCCGGAGTCGAAGGACCCCTACGGTCTAGAATGCAGCCCATCATCGCGTCAGGAAATTGCCTCCGCGCAAAACCAGCTTGGGGAAGCACAAGAATAGGGGCGTCGGCCATTTGCCGCCTAGGGGTCCTTCGACTGCGCGGCGGCTGCTTCGCGAAGCGAAGCAGCTACTCCACTCAGGATGACAGAGGTTTATTTTCCTTTGGCGCGCGCTGCGTTCACCTTGGCCAACAGATCTTGCGAAAGCGGTTGCACCGGGCCCGGAATCTTGGTGGCCTCGAGCAGTACTTCGCGAGCTTCGGTGTTGTGGTTCAGTTTGGCGTACGCGTAGCCCAGACGATAAAGAGCGACCGCGTACTGCTGATCGTCCACCCCTTTGAGCAGTCCGGCGGCAGACTTCAACTCCGCAATCGCAGGCACGGTTTTTTCCTGCTTCATGTAAGCGTAGCCCAGAGTGGAGTGCGCGACTCCGCCCGAGAGCTTGCGCGTGCGGTCGGCGTCCGGGGCATCCGCCTTGGCTGCGGCTACCGCCCGTTGGGCGTAGGTCACGGCCTTGGCCACGCCACCCGGCTTGGGATCGTCCACATAAGTTCCAGCCAGAAGCAACAGAGCAGGCAGATTGTTGGGATTCGCCGCCAGCGCTTTCTCACCGTACGCTACCACGCGGGAGGTGTCCTTGAGCTCGGTGAGCGACATCATGGCGTACGAAGCGACGGGTTCGTCAAAACGCGATGCGGGAAAGGCGGGAGTAAAACGATCAATGTCACTCATGCGTGACTTGGCATTCTTGTCGTCCACGATCACGTTGAAGGCAGCCGCCTCCAGGAAGTCGTACGAGCTTTTCGCTCCATCCTTCTGCGACTGCGTCTGGCTAGCGAAATCCTGGTCGCTCATGCCTTCCGGCTTCGGCGCCTTGCCAATCGAGTTGTAGACCTCTCCGCCGCGCACCGCATAATCCAATAACTTGGGATTGTTTTTCAATTGCTGGGCAATGCTCGCCTGGGAGACGAGAATATCGAGACTGTGCGGCGCACTGGCCAGCGCCTTGTCTCCATAGTCGAGGGCCTTCTGCAGGTCCCCCGCTCCCTGGTAGGCCTGCGAGAGCTGCCAGTTGGCATAGGCAACGGCTGCCGGATTGGACGCAAACTGCTTGAGGAAATCCTCGTACATGGCCAGCTTCTTCTGATCATCCGGCTCTTTGGTGATGGCCTGCAGCGCCTGGTCTTCTGGCGTCCCGGCGGAAATGACGATGTTCTCGATTTGGGCTCGAGACAGAGCAGCAACTGCTAACAGAAAGGTAACCAGCAGGACGGGCCAGCGGCCGTGCTTCATACGTCACCTCCGGAATTGCGACGGCATCGTAGCGCCGAAGATGGGATTATGCAAGCGGGATGCGGAGGCCGGCGGGTTTGATCAGCCGCGGAGCGGCGTCAGAGTGTAGCCCGGGGCGCAAACCCCGGCTGGAAGCAGAAAGGTAGCGAGCTCCGAAGGAGCGAAAGAGACGACAGTGGCCAGGGGCAACTTCTGAGAGATGTGGTGGCAAATTCTTTCGCCCCTTTTGGTGCTTGGTCATTTTCATTTCTAACCCGGGGGCTTGCGCCCCGGGCTACATTTCTTGCGCCGCTTCGCGGCTACGCACCGATCAGCAAATTGTACTGTGCTAGTCTTTTGCTCATGCAGGGTCGGGAGGAGACGGACTCGCCGTCGATCGCAAAGGACTCAGCTCACAGCACGCCCTGGACCCACTCCATATTCTTCATCGTCCTGATCGCCTTCCTGCTTCGCCTGGCGGTCATCACCATCGGCCACACCTACCGCATCACGCCGCGCCGCGACCACTTCCAGTACGGATGGGAAATGGGACGCATCGCCCGATCCATCGCGCTGGGGCAAGGTTTCAGCTCTCCCACCGACTTGCCCACCGGACCCAGCGCCTGGGCGCCGCCCGTTTATCCGTACATCTTGGCCGGAGTCTTCAAGCTGTTTGGGATTTACAGCAACCTGTCCGCCTGGGTCATTCTCACTTTCAACAGCATTTTCTCCGCGTTGACCTGTCTCACACTCTATCGGATTGCGGAGAGAATTTACGGAGTCGCTGTCGCCCGGGCCACAGCCTGGACGTGGGCGCTGTTCCCTTACGCGATTTACTATCCCGTGCGGGTGGTCTGGGAGATGAGTCTCAGCGCGTTCCTGCTAAGCCTTGCGCTCCTGCTTACCCTGCGGATGGCAGATGCGCCGCGCCCGCGCGCCTGGATCGGATTCGGGCTGCTGTGGGGAGTGCTGGCGCTGACCAACACCGCGGTGCTGTCTCTGCTGCCCTTCTGCCTGCTCTATCTGCTGTGGCATTTGCCTCGTTCTTTTCGCCAGCTTCTTGGACCGGTTCTATGCATTCTGGTCGCAGGCCTGGTGGTCACTCCATGGCTGGCCCGCAATTATGCCGTCTTCGGTAAGTTTGTTTTTGTTCGCGACAATCTTCCGCTGGAGATGTATACCGCCAACAATGATCAGTCCACCGGGCTGTGGACGCGGAGCGAGCATCCCGGCAACGATCCCGAAGCCATGCACAGATTTCAGCAGCTGGGTGAAATTCAGTTCATGGAGGAAAAACAGCAGCAGTTCCGCGAATTCCTTCGCGAACATCCCGGACAATTTCTTCGCTTCACACTCGACCGAGTTATGTACTTCTGGATCGGACCTCCGCAAGCTGACATCGTAGCCGGATATGACCTGATGATCGCCCGCCACCTCATGTTCATCCTTCCCGCAGCTTTCGCCTTTGCGGGCTTATGGCTCACGCTGCGTGAAAAAAAACAGGGCGCATTTCTGCTGGCCTGCTTCCTGCTGATTTATCCGCTTCCCTACTACCTGGTAAATCCCTTCCCCCGCTACAAGCACGCCATCGAACCGGAGATGATTCTGCTAGCTGTATTCCTCTTCTGGAAGGCAAGCCAAGTCCAGATCCGCTGGCCCATTCGTTCAAAACCGTAGTAATTGGGATTTTCTTTGCGTACTCTGCGGTTTCCCTTTGCGCACTTTGCGGTCAAAAGCTCTTAACCGCAAAGGTCGCAAAGGGAAACCGCAGAGTACGCAAAGAAAATCGAACTCGTTACGACAACCCCGTCCCGTTGGCGAGACTTTCTCGATCGTTTAACATTTAAAGCATGCGTGCCATCCTGCAGAAAAAAGCGCTGCGCTATGTTTTCGGCGCGAACATGATTTCGATGCTGGGCAGCGGCATGAATTCCGCAGCGGTTGCCTGGTACATCCTGCAGGCCACCCACTCGGAAATCGCACTGGGCACGTTTGCAGTGCTGCAGACGCTGCCGGCCATGCTCATGCTGCCCTTCACCGGCGTGCTCATCGACCGCGAAGACCGGCGCCGCCTGGTGATGTGGCTGGACGCAGCCCGCGCGGTCATCATTCTCGCGGTAGCAATCCTGGCCTTCGCCGGCAAAGTGAAAGTCTGGCAACTCTATGTGATGAACACGCTGGTGGCGGCGGGCTTCTGGATGTTCTGGCCCACCATCACCGCGCTCATCCAGGAATTGACGCCCGGAGAAGAGTTCGTCCACGCCAACACTTTTCTGCTGGCGGGAATCCAGGGTGGATGGCTGATCGCCGGATCGATCGTCGGCTTCGTCTACAACCACATCGGCCTCGGCGGCGTGTTGCTGATAGATTTCTCCACCTACCTGGCATCTTTTCTGCTCTATCTCGGAGTGCGCAAGGGACGCCACGTAGTGCCACGCCCGGCCGAACTGCGGGCAGATATCGCCGCCGCCGAGACTGCGGTCGCGCGCTTTGTACGCGAGATGCGCGAAGGTATCGATTTTCTGCGCGGCCACCGCTCTGTGGTTACGCTGGGTATCAGTTGGGCGCTTTTTCTGGGTGCAATGATGACCGGTGTGGTGGTAACTGCGCCGCTCAGTGACAGCGTATTTCACGCCGGCGCCGTCGGCTATGGCTGGCTGAACGCGGGTTGGGGCACGGGCGCGTTTCTCAGCGTACTTTATGCACCTGCCCTGATTGCGTCCGTAGGTGCGCGCCGTTCGATTGCGATTTCCATGGGCCTGCTTGCCGTTGCCATGACCGTGGCGCCGCTTTCGCCCTGGCTGGCGCTCGCAGTCGCAATTTACGCCATCATGGGTTCAGGACGCGGCGTGAGTGGCGTCGCCATGAACACCAGCATCATGGAACAGGTGCCGCAACACTTCATGGGACGGGTGCAAAACACGTTCTACTTCGCCGGCACTGCGCTGCAAATCATTCTAGGATTTCTGGTGGGAGCGGTCGCCCAATGGAATTTGGCGGCCGGCTTCTCCATCATCGGGATGGTCTACGCGGTGGCTTTCGTGACGGCCGTGTGGCCAGTGGCAACGCCAACTCCGGTCCTCGAAGTTGAGCGCGTCGAAGGAAAGTAGATTTCAGATTTCAGATTTCAGATTCTCAGATTGCCAGATTTCAGTTCTCGGTTGCCAGCCACTTAAATCTAGAATCTCAAATCTAGAATCTCAAATCTACAATCTGAACTCGAACTTCGACTTCTTTCCTTCCGCCTCAAGCTGTTATTCTTTTGGGTTCGACTTAGCTCAGGAGACTCGCATGTCATCCAGCCTCGAAGGTCGGGTTGCGGTAGTTTTCGGAGTCGCCAACAAGCGCTCGATTGCCTGGTCGATCGCGCAAGGACTGCACCAGGCGGGCGCCACGCTGGTTGTTACTTATCAGAACGAGCGTCTGGAACTCGAAGCCCGGGATCTGATCGCCTCGCTGCCAGGCGCGGAAGGCTTCATGTGCGACGTGTCCGATGACGCGGCCATCGACCGCTTGTTCGCCCAACTCAAGGAGCGTTACGGCAAGTTGCATGTCCTGGTACACAGCGTAGCCTACGCCCCGGCCGAAGAACTGAAGGGCGAATTCGTCGCCACCACGCGCGAGGGATTCCGTATCGCGCATGACGTCAGCGTCTATTCTCTGGTCGCACTCGCCCGGGCCGCCGCCCCTCTCATGGAAGACGGAGGAAGTATCATCACCATGACGTATTACGGAGCCAAGCGGGTGGTGCCGCGCTACAACGTCATGGGCGTGGCCAAGGCGGCGCTCGAGTGCAGCGTTCGCTACCTGGCCTACGATCTGGGCAAGAAGAAGATCCGCGTCAACGCCATTTCCGCGGGCCCCATCAAGACGCTGGCAGCGCGGGGTATTTCCGGTCTTGGCGACATGCTGAAAGCACACGCGGAGCGCGCGCCTTTGCAGCGCAATGTGGATGTCAACGAAGTGGGCGCCACCGGCGTATTTCTCGCCTCAGACGCAAGTTCCGGAATCACCGGCGAAGTGATCTACGTAGACTGCGGATACAACATCATGGGGTTCTAAGGTTTGCGTTTCTTGCGGAAAATTGCTCGTTCAATCTCGGGATAGAATTCCTTCAACACATTAAAGCCGGCATCGAACGCAAATTGGATGCCCGCGCGCTCAGCCACATTGGAAAAATCCCGCTCGCTTTTGGGATAATAAGTCATCGCCAATGCTGACGAAGAAAAACCGCCCAGGACTTCCGAGAAATTGAACGCCTTGCGCCCGGAATCCTGCCGAGTCACCAGAATGCGACTCGCCGAGTACACAAACCGGTGGGAGAACCCGCCATCTGCAAGGCGATAGTAGCGCGGATCCTGGCGCAAAAGAGAGGGATACACGCCGGTGACAAAGAGTCCGGCGCTCAGGCCATCCGTAAAACCCGCGCCGTATCGTTTGGCATAACCCTCCGCACCCTGGCCATAACCCCTGGGACTATTGCGCGCCTGATTTATTCCGGCTTCGGCCGCCACAAAGAAAACGGTGTAGAAATTGAGATATTGCGCGGATAGCTTGACTTTCTGGCCGGAGGTAAGTGGGGGCGGTTGCCTTCCGGGTTCGACCATTCCATAGGCAGGCATGAGGCCGAACATGTGGCGTTCACCGGAGGGCTGAGTAGAGGAGTCGGCTGGCTTCCGAGTTGGACTCTGGTTCTGAGGATCCGAGGTCGAGGACTGTGGTGAGTCTTGAGCGCGGCAGAACTGCGCGCTCGCTACAATCATGGTCAGGATCAGGGGAAAAACAAGGCCCAGCGCAGAAAGCCGATCTTGAAATCTAAGTAGTGATCCGTAAACGCCGGACGTTTTCGGTGCCCTGCGCTGTAAGTTTTTCATTTAGCCTTTCCAGCGCAATCTCCACATCGCGCTCGCGCTCGAAGCGTGCGAATTTCTCTCCCCACTCTATCAGGAGAATGCTGTTGCCGCTGATAAGGTCGTCGAGTCCCAGGGTTTCCAACTGGCGCGGGGTATCAATTCGGTAAAGATCAATGTGATAAAGGTTGACCTGGGGACCGCGATATTCGTGGACCAGGGTAAAGGTGGGACTGGTGACGTCGTCCGCGGAAGCAGCCTGAAAGGCTTCTGCGATGCCTTTGACCAGGGTGGTCTTGCCGGCGCCCAGGTCGCCGCGCAGAAGCACCAGTTTGGGTGGAGTGAGCATCCCGGCAAGAGTGCGGCCAAGGGCGACGGTCTCCTCTGAGGAGCGAGTGATGAATTCCTGTGTGGCCATGCTGGACGAAGCGAGTGACCAGTATAGCGATTCGTTCTCCCGCGAGGGAGGAGCACGCCTTGAGTTGTCATACTGAGCGGAGCCAGCCCATTCGCTCGCGAATGGGTTGGCGGAGTCGAAACCGTTAAGATGTTGCCGCAAGCACGTCAGGAAATTGCCGTCGCACAAACCGAAGCGAGGAATACAGAGAAGAAAAACGCGGCAACTTGCCGCCTATAGGGGTCCTTCGACTGCGTGGCGACTTCGCTACGCGAAGCCGCCACTCCGCTCAGGATGACAATGAAAATGTTGGGGCACTCAAACCGATTTCGGCGCCGTCCACTGGCTGGATCGGATTCCCTGAAAACTCCGGTCCGCGGCCGAATCCACCACCATGCGCAAGGCGCGATGGTCCTCGTCGCCCAGCGCGACGAAGCGGAAGGGCTGCAGCGATCCGTCGGTGGTCGCGCGCACCGGCATCAGCATTTCGGCCATGCCGCGCACCGGGCCTGATTGAGTTTGAAAAGCCACCTCGACAAAATCTCCCTCACTCAGAGCTTTGGCCAGGCGCAATAGCCCGCCGGTTACGGAAACGGTTTGCAGTTTGGCTTTGGTGCGCTGACCATCTTCCAAGACCACCTGGGCCAGAACGGAACCACCAAGCTTGATACGTGGAGAGCGGCGCTGAGGATGCACTTGGGGGAAGTGAGTCATAACGGAATAACTATTTCACGGCGCTCCTCGCGGGGGCAGGTTACCGACGGCATATGTACCAGTGTCAGTCACAAAATTGTCCGAAAAACATGCTGGGACTGGTTTTTCAACAAGATAGCCGTCTTCCTCCCGATCGTCACGAAGCGGAGATCTGGCAGTGCCGCCGAACTGTGAAGTCAAGTTGATCGCTCAGATTGTGACTCGGGATTCCCGCGCCGCATCCCGCGTCCGGCGAAATGCCTCGGGCAACGCCGTGAGCAGATCAGTTGCAACCATCGAATGCTCACCCACACTCTCACGGGCCACATCGCCGGCCAGACCGTGCAGGTGGACCGCAGCCATCACCGCATCGGCGACGCGGCCGGGATTCTGTGCGATCAGACCCGCCACCATGCCGGTCAATATATCGCCCGTGCCTCCGGTCGCCATGCCGGGATTTCCGGTAGCGTTCACCCACACCGTTCCGTCAAGCTGTGCGATCAAAGTTCGATGGCCCTTCAGTACGACGATCAGTCGATGTTCGCTGGCAAAGCTGCGGGCCACGTTCAATCGGTCGCGCTGCACGGCGGCGATGGTCAGGCCGGTCAGCCGGGCCATCTCGCCCGGATGTGGAGTAATGACGAGAGCTCCTGCCTTCTCTTTCAGTTCTGCCGCACGGTCCTCGAAGGCGTTGAGGCCATCTGCATCCAGCACGATTTGCATCTTGTATCTCTTGATCACGCCTCGCACAAAGGCAGAGGTGTCGGGATGGCGCGATATGCCTGGGCCGACTGCCAGCACAGTCTTCCCTTGCACCAGAGCGTCCAGCCGGCCTTGTTCCAGCGAGACCAAAGAAATGCTGCCGGCTTCCGTTTCCTCGAGCGGCTCGGTCATGAGCTCGGGATGAAAGCCGCCGACGATCGCCAGCACGGATTTTGCGGTGGCTACAGTAGACAAACCCGCGCCGGAGCGCAAAGCCGCCATGCCGGCCATGGCCGCCGCTCCCGCTTTGCCGGTGGATCCGCCGAGCACCAGCACGTGGCCGAAATTCCCTTTGTTCGATGCCGCAGGCCGCGGACCGATCAGCGGCGCGATTTCCCGCGCCGTAATCAGATTGAGCTTCAGAGACGAAACGATGGCATCGTCCGGCGAGCCGATGGGCGAAATTACCGTCGGGCCTGCGGTGAGCATTCCAAAAATGTGAGCCGGACGCGGCGAGGTAAATGTCACGATCGCGTCGGCCCTGGCCACCGCGCCAACCTGCTCGCCCATGACGTCGGCGTCCGCACCCGACGGAATGTCTACGGCGACCACCGGCGAGGATCTCGCATTCAGCGCGGCAATCGCTTCAGCGTAGAGGCCACTCACCGGCGGGCGGAAGCCGGTACCGAGAATGGCGTCAGCCAGGACATCGGCATCGAAGACCGCACGGGCCGACTCGGTTTTCAACTGATCAGGAGAAGTTGCCACCACAGGTGACACAGGCAGCTTGGTGAACATCTCGGCAGCATCACCGCGCAATTCCGAACGTTCTGCGAGCAATAGCACCCGAACGTTTTTGCCCACCTCGTGCAGTTTGCGGGCAACGACAAATCCGTCGCCGCCGTTATTTCCCTTTCCGCAAATTACGCCGACACGTTTGGCCCAAGGATAATGCGATGCGATGAACTCTGCGACCGCCGTGCCCGCATTTTCCATGAGCGTCAGTGATGGGACGCCGAAGCGCTCACTGGTGATGCGGTCAATCTCGCGCATTTCGGCGGCGGTGACGATTTTCATGACCGGGCCGCTGCCATTCGTTCCAACTGGCGCAGTTGAGAGGATTCTCCCATCGCGATCAGGTAGTCGCCGGCCTCGATACGGTCTTCCGGCGAGGGATTGAAGTCCATTTTCTCTTCCCGCTTGATGGCCAGGATGACGGCGCCGCAATCCTGCCGGATGCGCGAGGTTTCGATGGTCTTGCCTGCAACCGTAGCGGCGTTGGCCACGAAAACCTCGCTGATCTCGAGGTCCATATCGAGGTGAGTCGTGGCCGAGTCGAGAAAACTGACCACGTGGGGCTGTAGAAACGAACGTGCGATGCGCTGACCCGCGAACAAGTAAGGCAGGACGACGGAATCGGCTCCCGCCTTGAGTAAGCGTTTTTCGGCATCCTCTTCGCTGGCGCGGGCAATGATTCTCAAATGTGGATTCAACTCGCGCGCGGTGAGGACGATATAGAGATTGGTCGCGTCAGTGGTCGTGGCCGCCACCAGCCCTCGGGCTCGTTCGATATGGGCATTCGCGCAGGGTCTGTCCCTGGGTGGCATCGCCGACCAGCGTCAGCCATTCCCCTCCAGAGTTAGCCGCCCGGTCCGCGGTCTGATCGACGATGACGAAAGGCACGTGCTTGTTCGCCAGCTCCCGCGCTGCACTGCGGCCCACGCGGCCGGCACCGCAAATGATGTAATGATCGGAAAGCCGGCTGATTTCGCGTTCCATTTTCCGCCTTCCGAAGAAGCTGCTCAACTCGAATTCTAGCAAAGCTTGCGTCAAGGACCCGATGACGAGAAAAACCAGCGACACTCCAACAATAATGAGGCCGACGTTGAACACCCGCCCCGCATGCGACAGGGGATGAGTCTCTTGATATCCAATGGTAGTGAAGGTGGTAATCACCATGTAGAAACCATCGAACCACGGCCATCCCTCGATGAAGTGAAAGCCGGCTGTGCCTACTACCGTAAGCCCCAACAGCGCTAATCCGAAGAGCCGGAGGTTGCGGAGGGATTTCATAGTTGTCGACGGTTTCTGGTCGATGACTTCTGGCCGTCATGTCCTCGACTGCGGACGGCTAACGACCAACGACTATAAAACAAAAAGACCTTCCGCGCCGTGCGGAAGGCCCGTAGAACCCGGCTCCTGGCTGCTATTTTCCAGCGTTCTCCGGCAGGGCTTGCACCTTGCTGTGCTTCCGGCCGTAGGTGAAGTACACAACCAGCCCGATCGCCAGCCAGATAATCAGCCGTGCCCAGTTGATCCAACCCAGCCGGTACATCATGTAGCCGTTGAACAGGACGCCAAGGATTGGCACGACCGGAACCCACGGCGTGCGGAAGGGGCGCGCCTGATCCGGATCCGTGCGCCGCAACATGACCACTGCGATGCATACAATCACAAACGCCAGCAGAGTGCCGATGTTCACCATCTTCCCGATGTCATCAATCGGCACCAGGCTTCCCACCACGGCGGCCAGCAGTCCCACCAGGATCGTGTTCTTCCACGGCGTGCGCCACTTGGGATGGATGTCAGCGAAGAATCTCTTGGGCAGCAGGCCATCGTTGGCCATGGAGTAGAGAACGCGAGTCTGCCCCAGCAGCATAACCAGCATCACGCTGGTAAGTCCGGCGAGCGCGCCCAGGGTAATGATGTGCGAAGCGCCAGTCAGACCTCGATCCATGAAGGCGCGGGCGATGGGAGCTTCGATATTCACTTCGCGCCACGGCACCATGCCGGTAAGCACGGCGGCTACGAGAATATAGAGGACGGTGCAGACCAGCAGAGAAGCAATAATCCCGATAGGCAAATCGCGCTGCGGATTCTTGGCTTCCTGGGCGGTCGTTGAAACCGCGTCAAATCCGATATAAGCAAAAAAGATATAGGCCGCTCCCGCGCCGATGCCGGAGAACCCCATGGGCGCAAACGAATGCCAGTCTCCACCCCAGTTGCTGGCACTCACGTAGCGGAAGCCCAGACCGATGACAAACAGCACCACAGATACTTTGATCACCACGATGGTGGAGTTGAAGCGCGCGCTTTCCTTGATACCGATGGCGAGAATTGCTGTGATCACCAGGGCAATCACGAAGGCCGGCATATTCCAGCCCACCTCCACACCGAATATTGTGGGGGCGTCCAGCAACTTATGGGCACTCTCCAGGAGTTGCGGGGATTGCGCCGCGATGATATCCGAAACTTTGTTGAGGAAGGCCTGAGTGCCGGGGAGAAGAGAGGAGTCCGAAGCCTGCGCCATCTGCCGGGCCACAATATTTTCGGCGGCGCGCAGTCCCGTCCAGTGGTCATAGGCCAGCCAGAGCGGCATCTTGATATGGAAAATATCCAGCAGCTCGATGAAGTGGTTGGACCAACCCGAAGACACAGTGCTGGCGCCCATGGCATATTCCAGGGTCAGGTCCCAGCCGATAATCCAGGCAAACAGTTCGCCCAGGGTAGCGTAGGCGTAGGTATAGGCGCTGCCGGCCAGAGGGATCATGGCGGCAAATTCGGCATAGCAAAGGGCCGCGAAGGCACATCCCGTGCCTGACAGGACAAATGAAAGCATCAGGCCCGGACCGGCATAGTGCGCGCCCAACCCGGACAGCACAAAGATGCCTGCGCCAATGACTGCGCCCACTCCCAGTGCGGTAAGTTGAAAAGGCCCGAGAGTTCGGTGCAGGCTGCGCTCGCCTGTCTCTCCGGCTTCCGCCAGCAGCATGTTCATCGGCTTTCTAGCCCAGATATTTGCCATGCCTAAGTTTCTCCTTCGATCTTGAAGCTAGACTATCTCGCCGTGTCATCCTGAGCGCAGTGAGTTCGCTCGCTGGCGAGCGCACTTACGAAGTCGAAGAGCCTGCCCCGAGCGCAGTCGAGGGGACCCCTATAACCTGCACTCGTGCCGCCGGTAGGGGTCCTTCGACTCGCGGGAACTTCGCGAAGCGAAGTTCCCACTCCGCTCAGGATGACACTTCCAGTTTTCCCCCCGAACGCCGCGACCACAAGAAATACACCGGAATCCCGAGCAGCACGATAATCAATCCCGGCCACGTGAATTGCGGTTTGTAGCGTAATAGTACGACATCAATAAATAAAGCCATCACGATATAGATTGCCGGCAGAAGCGGGTAACCAACCGCTCGATAAGGCCGCTCCACGTCGGGCCGCGTGCGCCGCAGCACGAACAAACCAATAATAGTAAGAACATAAAAAACCAGCACAGCGAAAATGATGTAGTCGAGCAGCTGTCCATAGCTTCCGGAAACGCAGAGGATGCAGGTCCAAACCATCTGCACCATCAGGGAAACTGCCGGAGTCTTATAGGTGGGATGCAGTCCAGCCACGCTCTTGAAAAACAATCCATCCTTGGCCATGGCGTAGTAAACGCGCGAGCCCGCCAGAATCAGGCCGTTGCAGCAACCAAAAGTCGAAAGCATGATGGCGATTGCCATCAGCGTTCCGCCCGCCGCGCCCAGCATCTGGGACATGACCGCAGTCCCCACCCGATCTTCGGTGGCGTACTTGATGCCGCGCTCCAGAATGGTGGCACCCGTAGGACTGCCATCCAGCGGCAGGATGTTCAGGTAAATAAAGTTGCACGCGACATAGAGGGCAATCACCACGCCTGTTCCCAATGCCAGAGACAGTGGCAGATTGCGGCTGGGGTTTTTCACTTCGCCGGCGGTGAAAGTGACGTTGTTCCAGGCGTCGGCGGAAAAGAGTGATCCCACCTGGGCAACCGCGAGAATGGTCAGTGTGCCCACCAGCACAGTCGGACCGCCCACGCCAACTTGTACCGCGTGTTGCGCTCCCAGGCTCGCGTTGTGCCAGAAGTTTCCCTGAAAGTTTGCAGCCAACGCCTGTGCGTTGCGCCCGACAAATAATCCCAACAAAGCCAGACCCAGCAGCGCGGAAACCTTGGCGAAGGTGAAAACGTTTTGAATGAGTGCGCCAGTTTTCAATCCGAAGATGTTGATGACCGACAGCGACGCCACCACCAGAATCGCCACCAGGTTCTGCGTACTCAGTCCGGTCTCCATGTTTCCCAGCACCATGGGGCCGATATGAATGGGAGGGACTTTCCAGAAGTGCACGATCCAGTTCGACGAAGAAATCGCAGGAAAGAAGATGCCGAGAAATTTGCCGAAGGCCACGCCGACAGCGGCAATGGTGCCAGTCTGGATCACCAGAAAAAGCGTCCAGCCGTAAAGAAATCCCCAAAGCGGCCCCAGCGCTTCCCGCAGATAGACATATTGACCGCCCGCGCGCGGCATCATGGCAGCCAGTTCGCCGTAGCTGAGGGCCCCGACGATGGTCAGGAAGCCGGTCACCAGCCAGGCCCCGATCAGCAGGGCAGGCGAGTCGACCTCGCGCGATATTTCCGCAGAAACAATAAAGATGCCGGAGCCGATCATGGAGCCCATGACCAGCATGGTGGCGCTGGTGAGTCCCAGGCCCTTCACTAATTCCTTATCTTGTCGGCTATGGATGTCCCAGTCGGCGGCGCTCGCGGACGTTGGCTTGGTCTCGATACTCACAGCCCTCCTAGAGGTTTGCGTGGCCTGTGTGGCTTGTGTGCTTTATGTGGTCGCGGGCGACCGCCCGCGAAGCCAGCGCTCCGACTTTATCCCAATCTTCGGAAAAATTCCTCTGCTGATTTGCGTGGCTCCCGTATCAAGTCAGATATCACGGCCACGGAGTCGGCCCCGGCTTCAATGACCGAGAGGCAGTTTTCGCGGGTGATCCCGCCGATGGCAACTAATGGCTTACGCGTTAACACTCTAGCCCGGCGCACTCCATCGAGGCCAATCACAGGGTCGGGATTCGCCTTGCTCTGAGTCGCGAATACCGGTCCGATGGCGAGATAGTCTGCGGAAGTCTTGTCGGCCTCGGCGAGCTGTTCGGGATTGTGGGTGGACACGCCCATCCAGAGGCTGTTTCCAATTACGGCTCTGACGCCCGCAGGTGAGAGGTCGTCCTGCCCGACATGCACACCATCGAAACCTGCGGCCAGGCATAAGTCCGCCCGGTCGTTCATGATAAGTTTGATGGAAGGCCCAAGGCGGCGTTTCAGTTCTCGGGCCTGTTCAAGCATCTGACGCGGATTGCCGGATTTGTTTCGATACTGCAGCAGGGTGACTCCACCCGCCACGAGCTCGGCGGCAGAGAGGCAGAGCGCCTCAATGTCAGTAAAGTTTGCGCTGTCGAGGATGGCATAGAGCCGGGTAGCCCACATCGCGCTCAGTATAAGCCGGACAGTGACCAGGGTGCCCCATTTCTCGCCTCTGTTGCGAGAAATGGGTTTCGCCGACTACTCGGTCCTAGGGGTTCGACTGGATGGCGAAATGTTCGTGGCTCCGGGCAGGATCCCAACTTTCGAAAACCACGAAAGGTGGAGCACCCAGCGCGAGCGAACGTTGTAACGCCGGATCGGGCACTACTCGACTGCAACTTCTTTCTTGGCGATCTTACTTTCGGTCTTCGCAAGAAATCTTTCGATGAATGTCGTATTAACGTTCCCGGCGCGGAAATCGGGATCGGCCAAAATTCTGCGGTGCAGAGGAATCGTCGTGTAAATGCCCTCGATGATGAACATCTCCAGTGCGCGCGCCATGCGCGAAACCGCTTCGGCGCGGTCTTTGCCGCGCACGATCAGCTTGGCAATCAGAGAATCGTAATACGGAGGAATCACGCCTTCCGCGTAAGCGGCGGTGTCAATCCGCACTCCGGTGCCACCTGGCGGATTGAACGTGGTAATCCTGCCCGCCGATGGCGTGAACTTCTCCGGATGCTCGGCATTGATGCGGCATTCGATGGCGTGTCCGCGATGCAGAATGGGGCCATGCAGCACGTTCTCCAGGCGCTCGCCCGCGGCCAGCAGGATCTGGCTCTTCACCAGGTCCACATCGGTAACCATTTCCGTGACCGGATGCTCCACCTGGATGCGGGTGTTCATCTCGATGAAGTAGAGCTTGCGGTCTTCGTCCATCAGGAATTCGATGGTGCCCGCGTTCACATAGCCCACGTCGGAAAGTGTTTTGCAGAGAACCTGCCCGATCTGGTCGCGCAGTTCGGGGGAGACCTGCGTGGACGGCGACTCTTCCAGCAGCTTCTGGTGGCGGCGCTGGATGGAGCACTCGCGTTCGCCCAGGCTGGCCACGTTTCCATACTGATCGGCCAGGATCTGGAATTCGATGTGGCGCGGCCGCTCCACAAATTTTTCCATGTACAGATCGCCATTGCCGAAAGCTGCGGCCGCTTCGGATGACGCCGCCTTGAACAACGCAGGCAGTTCTTCCTCGCTGCGCACAATGCGCATGCCGCGTCCGCCGCCGCCCGCCGACGCCTTGATGATCACGGGGAAACCGACCTGGCGAGCCCACTCCATGGCTTCGCCATCGCTAGCCAGGATTCCTTCCGAGCCAGGCAGAATGGGAACTCCGGCGCGCTTCATCGCCGCCCGGGCCTTTTCCTTTTCTCCCATCAGCCGGGTAATTTCAGGGGGAGGCCCGATGAACTTGATGTTGCAGGTTTCGGCAACTTCCGCAAAGTTGGCATTTTCCGCCAGCAGGCCGTAGCCGGGATGGATGGCGTCTACGTTGGCGATTTCCGCAGCGCTGATCACCGACGGGATATTGAGATAGCTTTGCGCCAGCTGCGGCGGACCGATGCAGATGGCTTCGTCAGCAAAGCGAACGTGCAGCGAGTTGCGATCAGCTTCGCTGTAAATAGCCACGGTGCGGATGCCCAGCTCTTTGCAGGCACAGATGACCCGCAAGGCAATTTCTCCGCGATTGGCGATGAGGATTTTCTTGAACATGCGCTAATTGGTAAAGCAAAGAACTTCTACCACAGGGGCACAGAGACACCGAGAAAAGCAAAAACGGGAGAAATCTTCACCCGGGATAGCATCGTGTGGTCACCACCTGGACTATAAATATCGAGAGGTTCTTCGAGTCCGTCGGTGTTCTCTGTGTCTCTGTGCCTCTGGTGAAAAGAGGTTGGCATTACTTCCGCGGCCGGATGGCGAACAGTTCCTGCCCGTACTCGATCGGCGCATTGTTCGCGACCAGCATCTTCACGATCTCGCCCGCCACGTCGGACTCAATTTCATTCATCAACTTCATGGCTTCCACGATGCACAGAATCTGTCCGGCTTCGACAATGTCCCCGGGCTTCACAAACGGTGGAGATCCCGGAGAAGGCGACTCGTAGAAAGTGCCCACGATCGGGGAGCGCACGATGTGCAATCCCTCCTCGGGCGCCGGCGCTCTTTCGGGCGCGGCTGGCGGAGGAGTTGTTGCGGTGACCGGGGCCGCGCCAGCCTCGGGAGCCGCGGGCGGCGCCGCGTGCACGGTGAAAAAGCGCGCGTCCGGCGCCGAGGCCACGGGCTCGCTTCCCCGCTTGATCCGCACTTTGACGTCGCCGCGTTCCAGTTCGAACTCAGCGATATCCTTCTCGATTAAGAACTCTATGAGTTCCTTTAGTTCTTTCTGATTCATTCGTTATGCGGTGGGACCGACTTCTGCCTTCTTGGGCGCCCGCCGGAAAGGCACAACCAAACTGGAACATCTCCCGCTCTCAGGGAGCAGACCGCGGTTTCAAATCGCCACTAGTTCCTTGCTGGTGGGCGTCAAAACCTCGCACCCGCCTTCGGTGACGACAACCATATCCTCGATGCGCACGCCCCACTTGCCGGGAACATAAACTCCGGGCTCGATGGTGATCACCATGCCCGGCTGCAGAATTTCCGTCTGCCCGGCTGCCACCCGGGGCGCTTCGTGGATTTCCAAGCCTACGCCGTGACCAGTGGAATGCGTAAAATATTTCGCTAAACCGCTTTTCTGCAATGACTTGCGGGCAGCACGATCAACCTCTGCCACGCTGATGCCGGGCCTCACGGCGTCTACTGCAGCCAGCTGTGCCTGCTTCACCGCCTGGTAAACTCCGCGGGCCTCCGCAGAGGGACGACCCACATACACTGTGCGGGTCATGTCGGAACAATAACCCGAGAGTATAACACCGAAGTCGCAGACCACGAATCCCTGCCCCGGGACGGCAGCCTGCGACGCCCGCCCATGCGGAAGCGCCGAGCGCTCTCCCGCGGCAACAATGGTCTCAAAGGACATTGCTTCGGCCCCGGCTTTGCGGGCGGCGTACTCCATTTCGGCGGCCACCTCGGTTTCGCGGATTCCCGGGCGAATGGCTTCGAGCGCCCGATCGAAAAGGCTGGCGCCCAAAATCACCGCCGATCGAAGGCAAGCGATCTCATCGTCGTCCTTCACCATGCGGGCTTGCTCGACCAGGGCCGGGGCCTCGCGCAAACGGAAGCTCGAGGGAAGAATTCCCGCGAGCCGCGAACGCGCCGCCACCGTCATGTGCTCGCCCTCAATCCCAATCTTCGCCGAGACGCGACGGGCTTTCTTCTGGTGCGAAGACAGCCAGTCGGCAGCCGCCGCGAGCAGCCCCTGGCGAGCGATCACGATCTTTGCGGTCGGCACTTCGGCTCGCGCCTGCTCGGTGTACCGCCCATCGGTGATAAACGCCGCCTTCTTTTCGGTGAGAAGCAGTGCTCCGGAACTGCCAGTGAATCCGCAAAGGTAGCGAAGGTTAGGAGGATGAGTGACCAGCAGGGCGTCCAGGCGATGATTGGAAAGAGAACGTTGCAGACGCTGTTGCCGGCCGAGGTGGTCCATCCCAGGAGTTTAGCAAGCGGTTGGCGTGAAGGTCATGGCGATCGATTGAGGAGCGCTACATTCAAACATATCGCCCGGTTGCGATAGTTGGGTGAGTCGCCTGCTTTAGGTCAGCTTCAACGTCATTTCTAACTTCACTCCGGAATCGTGAAATCCCAAATCCTCCCAGAGGCCGATCCTCCCGACCTGTTTCCTCCGTGTGCCCCTGCCATGGTATTGCTCTGGCCCGTGCCCATGAAGAACGCGTATTCCCCCGGCTTCAAGGCTTCCTCCAATAATGTGACTTTGTACATTCTGATCCCGACATGTTCGGCGCGAAAGGGAACTTCCTTGTCCTTCTGCACGCCAGACTTGCCACCCGTAATACCGCCGAAGGAACCGATCTGAAATTCCCTGTGATCGCTTTTCTTGTTCAGCTTGATCAAAACGTAGTCAGATGAGTCATCCCCATCGGGAACATACAGGTAGAAAATTGGCTGGCGGTCCCGGACAACATTTTTCGAGGTGTGCCCTTCGATGGTTGCATCCCAGTGCTGATTCCTCAGCCCGTTCGTAAATAAACTGCCCGCCTTGCCCCCGGTCTTTGTGTTTGTCACCGCCTGGCCCTGAACCAGCACAAACTTGCCTTGGTTCCGCCAGTACACACCCACCTCGGGCGGAGGGAGATTCGGATCAACCGAGATCGGATTCGTTCCCGCCACGACTGTTGCCGGCGGAGGAGCGGGGTTAATCATAACTTTAATGACCGAGTCTGGAACGTTCGCGGCTTTGAGTGACTTCAATCCATCCAGGCTGGTGTCAAAGCTGACCGCATCGGTTCCAGCCTCGTACGCCTGGCGAATCTTTGCGACGATCACGTCGTCGGACAGTCCCAGCTTCGCCATCTCGATGACGTCCTGGTTGGTAAGCCGCTGGCGCAACGCGCTTTCTTGGCCGCCCGCAACACACACAGCGACAAGCAAAACGAACAGACCCGCCATCGCACGCCGATGGGCAGTTCTCATTATTGATCACCCTCCCAGTGCAGCTTTCTGCCCGGCTGTCCAGGCCCGAGCGGCAGGATTATACCCCACGGTCCGTGCTGGTAACCGCAGGTATGCCTTTGGAGTGTGACCGTGCAGCGCTTCACGCTGCGGCCCGCTGAGGGTGCGCGCCAGGAGGGACGCCTTGCTTCAGGTCGGCATTACTGTGGTGGGAGCAGGGAGATGCGTCGATTCGTTCCGTCCCAAACAGGCACATGCAGTCGGAGCAAGGATAGAAATTGATCCCATTGTTCCTGACTGAAAGCACGCTTCGGGAACACGAACATGATCGTCTTTTCGACGAGGGCAATCGCGTTTTGTCCCTCGATAACCTTTGAGAATGCGGTCCATCGAAGCATCACCTCACTTGTTGACGACTTCGTTGTAATCCCGCCCTCGTTGATGCTGGCCTCACACTCGGAGCCATCAACCTCGGCGGCGTAGTATTTTCTTGCGACTCTACGCGGATTCTGGACTATCACGCAAAAAATCAGCCAAAACGCAAATGGATACATACCCAGCAAGAACCGATCGGGGTGAAGGAAATCGGTGCCAGCTAAAAACGGGGCGATCAGCACCAGCACACCAACGCAAACCAGAGCGAACCGAGTAGCATGCCGGCGCGGAGTCAACTTGTCAGCGACTTCGGCGATCTCTTCAAAATCTTCGATTTTGAACGAGTAGCGAACGTCCATTTCGTCGGCACACCTCCTCCAAGGATCGTATGCCACAGAGATTTCCTCGTCCACGTTACTTCCGTGGCATTTTTGCTCTCAGCAAAGATCGCCGGGTGCCCCATCCTTGCGTTGTTTGCAAGGGTGGGATTCCACGGAAGTCCGTTCCTTGGGGCCTTTATCCGGATGATTCTGTGACCGGGGCGAGACCCACCTTTCGCAAAAACCGCGAAGGATTGATTGGATAAGAGCGAAGGCTCGATCCAAAACCGGTAGTCTACGGTTGAGGACCAAGGCTTCTGGAAAGGAAGGAGCCTTCGCATGATGATTATAGGGTGTGATTTCCATCCCAGCTGGCAACAAGTTTCGTGGCTGGACACCGAGACCGGGGAGTGCGGCGAGCGCAAGCTGGTGCACGCCGCGGGAGAGGTTGAGTCTGCCTCAGAAAACTCTCCACTCCGCTTTCCTCAATGGTCTCGAACGTGACCCCATCGATGCCTGGGGCTCCGTCATTCCTCTTCGCCATTGCGTAGGCTTCCTGCAGCGTTTCCATCTTGCAGACGTGAACGTATAGTCCCCAGAATCGCCAAGTCGGTTCAGCCTTCGCCTTGACGTATAGACTCCTCCTCAGGTCCTGCAAACTGATGGGTGTCTTTATCATTCCACCCTTGCCTTCCTTTTTGTTGGAGTCACTACAAATAGCAGGGCCTCTTCGCTCCACGGACATTACTCCGCTTCACTGCTACTACTGGCCCTTCCGCCACCCTCTCGTCTTCCACCGCTTTCCTGGTGACGCCAGTTATACGGTTTCCTGCTCCGCCGATTTCTCGCCGGGACGAGGAGGGTTTCTCCAGTTGCTCGACGTATCCTTGCCATCGTGCTGTCGCTATCGCCCCGCCAGAATGTTCCTCCGCCTCAGTCAGTTTGCGTCGGTCCATGCTGCCTTCGCTCTACGATCGTGAGCTCGGCCTCTGGGGCCTGGCTTTTCGGGGTCACCTATGCATTCACTTTCGTTACAGCCCAATGACTCGCTCACCATCCCAAGGATGGCTTTGTTGATCGACTTCATTCGCTTCGTTTCCTCCACGAATGCGATCCTAGCTACAGAGATCTGACTTTTCCTCTGGTGGGTCGATTCCCACTGAATACATCAGCCTTCTTCTGGACATACGATCGTACAGCCAGGCCGCCCAGGTCCCTTCTTCCCAGGTGACATGCAGTTCACCCCGCAGACCGTGAATAAACTGCAGAATGCTGCTGGCCTTGGTTTCGACAATGGACTCCATTACCAGCTTGCCGCTGCCATTGAGGACGGCGATTACAATCGCTTCCTTGTGCACGTCCATGCCGATATACTTGATCTCGCGACTCATGCAGTTGCCTCCTTGAGGGAAAGATCATTCGCGCTCAACGGAGCTCTTTCCCTCCAGGTAAAGTGTCATTCTTCAGCCGATTTGCCTATCTTCTCCTCTGATTCTTGCCCTACATCTCGCTTTACTCCACTCAACAGGGCCGCTCTCCCATAATGCATTGACCCCAGGGCGTGATCCTTGCCGGCCAGTAGAGCGACATCGTTGCTCCGGAGCAACGACGTTGAGCCCTACAAAGCTGGTCTTCTACTCGGCCGGGTTCCCCCATTTGCTGTTGCCTGCTGAGGCCGATTGGCACGGCTGAAGCCGTGCCCTTCCTGAAACCCGTTCGCTACAAAACAAAACCGCCGGGCCTGAGTTTCAGGAGCCGGCGGCTGTCTTTACTGCTACCTCGTTGCTACTGCTTGCTATGTCTGAATGATGCGGGGCGTGATGAAGAAGATCAGCTCCTGGTTGGAGGTGCTGACCTGGGTGTGTTTGAACAGGTTGCCCAGGTAAGGAATGTTTCCGAGCAACGGCACCTGCGTGACGTTGATCGAGTTCTGGGTCTGGATCACACCGCCGATGACCACCGTGCCACCGTCGGTCACGAGGACCTGGGTAGTTGCCTGCTGAGTGATCAACGTCGGGTTGCCCTGCACGGTACGGCCGAAGTCAGGCGTTGTGTTCTCCACATCCACGTTCAGGAAGATGGTACCTTCCGACGTGATCTGGGGAACGACCGTCAGCCGCAGGAACGCATCCACGTAAGTGACCGTGGGCGGTCCACCGAGCTGGGCCTGAGTAACGATGGGCACGCGCACGCCCTGGCGAACCAGAGCCTGAATGTTGTTCTGCGTGACCACTCGCGGACGGGAAAGTATTTTCAGTAAGCCGCGCGACTCTGCCATTGTAAGGATAGCGTCGATGCGCACGTTGTTGCTGGCGTTGACGAAGCTGAGACCACTGGTCGGGCTGGTGACGGGCATGTTCGAGAACAGAGGAATCTGGGTGCCCCCCGTGGTGCTGCCGGTCGTGATGTAACCCGGCGTCAGGCCACCTACCGTGATCGGAGAGGCTCCGGCTGAGGAAGCGCCACCGACAGCAGTCTTGCCGTCGCCCCAACCGAAACCAAGCTGGGTACCGATATCGCGGGCGAAGCTGCGGGTTGCGGCTACGACGCGGGCTTCAATTTCAACTTCCTGGGTCTTGCGATCGAGCTGTGTGAGCAACCGGTCGATGCTCGGCATCACCGAAGGAATGTCCTGGATGATCAGAGCGTTGGTGCGGTCATCCGAGATCACGTCTCCGCGCTGCGTCAGGAAATTCTTCACCGTGGGGACGACATCCTTGGAGTGTGCGTAGCTCAGGAAACGGGTGACCGTAACCTTGTCCACCGCGAGCGCTTCCGCTTCCACCTGGGCGCGTCGTGATTCCGCTTCCTTGCGCATGGTTTCGACGGTCGCGATGCGGAGCACATTGCCTTCGAGCTGCCGTGACAGATCGTTATTCTTCAGAACGATGTCCAGCGCCTGGTCCCACGGCACATCGTCGAGGACGATGGTCAGGGTGCCTTTGACGTTGGGATCGAGAACCACGTTCAGTCCGCTGATCTCGTGAATCAGGCGGAAGAAATCTTTCAGGTCCACATCCTTCAGGTTGACCGAGATGGGCTCACCGGTGTACTTCGGCCCGGTGATGGCGGGCGTCTGCGAGGCTTGCGCCTTCTGCTCAGCGGCCATGTTCACTGCCGGTTGCACGCCGCTCGACTGCATGGCGGCGCTGGCCGGAGGCAACAGGTTGCCATCGGGACGGGAGACGAATTTTCCGGCAGCCGTAATGGCCCGGGCGGGAGGCTCGATCGCTGCAGCCTTGGTATCGTCGCTCGCGGCCTTGGGAGAGTAGGAAGGCTCGATGAACGCGAAATCCGTGGCGTGAGCGGAAGTCTGAATCAATTTCGCTTCCTTGGTCGGAGCGGCAAGCTCGGCGACCACCGGAGCAGTTGCGACTTCAGTCTTGGCTACGACAGGCTGAACTGCCGGTGCCTTGACTGTCGCCGGCTGCGACGCCTGGGCAACCTCTGACTTGGTGTAGAGCTTCAGGACCAGCGTGTTGTCGCTGCCCGCCACCAGTTCGTGACGGCACGCCTTGGTCAGATCAACCACGACGCGGGAAGCGCCCTGGCCGTCCATGCCGAGCCGCACGTCCTTGACTCCGTCGCCGTCAACGGCGATGTGGCCACGCGAGGTGGCGACTACCGTATTCGGCAGATCGACCACGATACGCGCGGGGCTGTCCAGCGTGCTCAGCCGCGGCTTCACGGTTCCGCGAGCGCTGATCTCAACACTGAAGCCGTCGCTGGTGCGCACTACGTTTACCTTCTGCAGCGCGGCGTGCTTCGGAGCGTCTGTGCCCGCGCTCTGGGTCTGCGCCGAGGCGGTAATGAAAATTACCAGCACCGGCAGTAAAACGGTCAGAAATTGCTTTCGCATTTCGCTCTCCCCACTGGACTCGCCTTGGCTCGCCCCGTGATCTTTCCAGCCAGATTTGTTTCCGCCGGGTTCCCCGGCAATGCCATCGCCGGCCTAAACCGCCGACGTTGTAATCTTCTTGGTCACTTCCCGCATGGACGGCTTGCCCAGGCGGTCCTGGACCGTCTCCTTGAAAATGATCGAATCGCCGGTGATCTTCACCACAAAACCGTTGAACACCGGATCGTTCTCACGCAGGAAATACGCCTTGTTCAAGCTGTTGACCACGACCGCGATCATCCCGGAGTCAGCCTTTACAACCCCCTTAAGGTTGATCTGGTCGATGGCGAGGCAGCGCTTGCCGGTGCTGCATCCCGAACCAATCATGCTGCGGTTGACCACTGGGCTGACGAAGGGATCGCGCCGGCTGGTCATGTTGACCTGCGCGGGCTTGTCCGTTTTCGCTTCCGCGGGCTTCTTCTGGTTCTCGACCGCAATCTGCTGCTTGGGCTGAGATTTCTGGTGGGCCGCGGCCGGCTTGGCTTTAGGCGCGGCTTTGGCCGAAATCTTGGCCGCCGGGGCGCCGCTCTTCTGGGCCGGGTTGCCGCTCGGCTGAGCTGCCTGCAGCGTAACCTTCGTGTTGTTGATCACGGTGGGGTTCTGCCCCAGGGCAGTTCCCGCCGCCATGGCCAGGAAAACAATTCCAGTCGTCAGCTTCATATGGTCCCCTGCTTTTTCACCGGCGCGGGCTGACCCGGTTTTGCGGCAGCTCCACCCGATGGATCCAAGTCATGACTGAAAAATGTGGTCGCGGTACAGGTGGCCACAACGCTCTCGCTGGCCGCGTACTGGTACGTGTGCTTCGCCTTGGCCTCCGTGGGCTTCTTGGTGGTTGCCACCTGCAGTCCCGAGACGTTCACGATACGTTCCAGCTTGCTCACGTTTTCGAAGAAATTCCGCATCGAGTAGTACGGTCCATCGAGTTCCATCTCGAAGGGCACCTCGGTGTAGAAGTCCTTCGCCGCGGTCGGCTTGGAGGTGTAGCGGCGAAGCTCGATCCCGGCCTTGGCGGCTTCGACGTTCATCATCTTCATGAAGCCCGGCACTTCTTTTTCGTCGGGAACGATCTTGCGCTCGATCTCCAGCTGCTGTTTGAGGCTGGCCAGCTGGCGTTCGATGTCCACCAGCTTGGGCTTGTAGGATTCCAGTTCCGCGTTTTCACGGAGCTTGGTGTCCAGGGCGGCCTGGGCCGTCGCGTTGGCTTCGCGCTGGCTCTTGAATATGGTGAAGTACAGGGCGCCGGTGATTAACGCGGCCACGCCCAGCGCGGCTGCCCACTGTTTAATGCCCGAAAGTTCGTTAAAGTTGGCCATAGTTTTCCGCCTTCCTAGGACTTCGCCTTTTCGCAGGTCAAGGTGAAGTTGAACGCCTGCATTTCCTTGTAAGTGTCGTCCTGAAAGGTCTCTTTGATTTCGATGTTCTTGAAGTGTCCAGTCTTCTGCAGATTGGAGATCAGACTGGCCACCGCGTCCGTGCTCAGGGCCATGCCATCGATATCGATGCTGGCGCCCTGATCCTTCATGCTGTTCAGCCAGACCGCTTCGGTGTTGTTCACCGTCTGCCCGACTGTGTTCAACAGATCGACCGGGCCGGACTGGGACGCGCGCAACTGGTCAATGACATCAACCCGCCGCTTGTAGTTCTCGGCTTCGCGCTGGCGCTCCAGGTAGCGCGCCTTCACGTCGGCCAGTTCGGCGTTCTTCCGCAGCGCCACTTCCATCTTGGCGGCGATGTCCCGGTGCTGCTTGTCCAACTGGTACCAGTAGCCCACGTTGACCAGGGCAGCCAGAACCAGCACGACCAGGACCTTGAGCTTCGGTGAGCCTACGTCACCCACTTCCATGACGGCGGCCGCCGAGGCTGCGGATCGCTTGTTCTTTCCCTTTTGTGCTCCCAGCAGGTTGATTCGGATCATAAGTCTTCAAAACTCCTTAAGGCCAAACCCACCGCAACTGCCATCTGGCCGGCATTCTGCTCGATCAACTGCACTCCCGGTCCTTCCGTCGGCAGACCAATCTTCTGGAACGGATTGAAGATCTCTACCGGCAGCGAAAACTCCTGGCGTAACGCATCGACCAGTCCGGGAACCTTGGAGGAACCACCCGCCAAGTAAATCTTCTCGATATGCTCTCCCGCCGAGCTGGCGCGGAAGAAGTCGAACGTCTTCTGGATTTCCAGAACGATGATCTCGGTCACCTGTTGCAGGATGGGCGTCTTCGCGTCTTCACTGACCGTGCCCACCTTGTGGCCCAGCTTCAGCGACTCAGCATCGTCGAAGCTCAGGTCCAGTTCCTTCTGCAGCGAATCGGTGTACTGGTGGCCGCCCACGCTGACGTCACGCGGGAACAGCGGCGTTGTGCCCTTCACGATGTTGATGTTCATCACGCTCGCGCCCAGATTCAAGAGAGCCACCACTTGTGCCGGCGCGGGCTCGTAGTTGTACTCGTAGCAGTTCTGCAAGGCCAGCGCGTCGATGTCCACAATAGCCGGAGTCTTGCCCGCCATCGAGAGTACGTTGGTGTAGTTGAGAATCTTGTCTTTCTTGACAGCCACCAGCAGAACATCCATCTGCGGGCTGCCGGCGTCTTCGGAGAGGATCTGATAGTCGAGATTCACGTCAGCCAGATCGAAGGGAATGTGCTGCGCCGCTTCCTTCTGGATAGTCTCGGCCAGTTCCTGGTCGCTCATCGAAGGCAGCGAGATCTTTTTCACGATCACCGAGTGGCCGCTTACCGCCGTGGCCACGGCTTTCGCCTTAATCGCGTTGTCGGTGAACAGCTTCGAGATTGCGCTCGAGACGGTCCCGGAATCCACGATCATCGAATCGACGACGATATCCGGCGCCAGCGGTTCCAGGCCCAGGTGCGCCACTTCGATGCCGTTGCGTCCCTTCCTCAGCTCCACAGCCTTGATGCTGGAGGAACCCACATCCAGACCAACAATCGTTTTTGATCCCAATCCAAACATGTGCCCGCCTTTTACGGTTGCCCGGCAGCCTTACCAGCCGCCTTCGGTTTCTTCCTGCTGCCTTTCGCTTCCATCTGGCTCGACTTCTCTTCCATCCACTGGTCCAGCCTCGATTTCTTGAAGCGCCAGCGGTTGCCCAGCTTGAAAGCGGGAATCTTCTGCTCGCCTACATACTTGTAAAGCGTGTCCGGACTCACTCCCAGGTATTGCGACGCCTGGCGAATGTTCATAACCTCACGCGAGTCGGCCATAGTTCCAAACCTTTCCACAGATCAGGCCCGGTATCGGGCAAACGTTGGGAGAAAAATTCCTCGTACAAATTTGCGTTCGAGTGAATTTAGGTGTGCTGAGCATATATCAACCCGTAAACTGCCAAGGTCAAGGCGTATCTTCGGGTTTTACCGGGTTTTGTACCTGTTTTCTGGAAAGTGCCGAGATGGGAGTTGCAGATTGGTACTAGGAGTAGTGGTTGAGCTATTAATACATACAACTAAATGCGGTGTTTATACAGTCGGTTCAAACAGTACCCTCATCGCATAACTAAAGTACTACAGACGTTACTCAGGTATCTGGACAGGCGGGAAGGGGTGAAAAACAGCAATTGGCAATTAGCAATTGGCACTTAGCCAAAGCTGACCCTCAATGTTTCGCATACTTTCCGTCGTTCTGCGGGCGGGACGCTCCCAGGACAGCCGGCGGGACGCCGGCGCTACGCTTTGGCTAAGCGCCAATTGCCAATTGCTAATTGCTGGTTACTAGTAATCTGACAGCTCTTTCATCGCCCGGAACAGGTCCGCGGTCTGGGGTAGGATGGCATTTTCCAGGTCTGGGTGGTACGCGACGTAAACGTCCATGGCCGCCACCCGGCGGACCGGCGCATCCAGGTGCTCGAACATCTGGTCGGCTATGCGGGCGGCAATTTCGGCCCCGTAGCCCCAGCTCAGGGTATCTTCGTACGCCACCAGAGCCCGGTTGGTCTTTTGCACTGAGGCCGCGATGGTCTCCCAGTCGAAGGGATTCAAGCTGCGCAGGTCAATCAACTCGGCTCTGACGCCATGCTCGCGCTCCAGTTTCTGCACCGCCTGTAAGGCCCTGGGGACGACCGCTCCGTAGGTGATGACCGTGAGATCCGTTCCCGCTTGCACCACTTTGGCTTTGCCGAACGGCACCATGTAGTCCGGACCAGGGTAGGGCGCGCGGCCGTAGGTTTCGCGATAGAGCCGTTTGTGTTCGAGGAACAGTACCGGGTCGTCGCAGCGGATCGCAGTGCGCAACAGGCCCGCGGCGTCCAGCGCGTTCGATGGAAACACCACTCGCAGGCCCGGAATATGGGTAAAGACGGTTTCGCCGCACTGAGAGTGATAAATCGCCCCGCCCGTCAGGTAGCCGCCGATGGCCACGCGAATGACGCAAGGCGCGGAGAATGTGTCGTAGGAGCGCCAGCGGATCAGCGGAAGCTCACTGCGCAGCTGCATCATGGCCGGCCAGATGTAGTCAAAGAACTGGATCTCAACCACCGGCTTCAGCCCGCGTGTAGCCATGCCCGTAGCGCGGCCCACGATATTGGCCTCCGCAATGGGCGAGTTGAACACGCGGTCGGAACCAAACTCCATCTGCAGTCCGGAGGTCAGCTTGAACACGCCGCCCTTGCCTTTGACCAGCTTCTGCTTGAGGTAGTCCTCGCGGCTGCAGTCAGCCACGTCTTCTCCGAAGATCACAATGCGTTCGTCGCGGCGCATCTCATCGCGCAGCGTGGCAGTAATCAGATCGGCCATGGTTTTGGGCGCTGGCTTCTTGCCATCCGCGGTCGCGGCCTCGGGCTTGGATGCCGCGGGTTGGGTTTCGAAGGCAGACGACGTGGGATCCAGGTTTGGCGAATATACGTATTGAAGAACTTTGTCGGGCGACGGCGGAGGCGCCTGCAGCGCGCGGTCAACCGCGGCTTGCAGATCGTCGTCCACCTGCTTTTCGAGACGGTTGATTCCCTTCTCGTCCAGAATACCCTCGCGGATGAGAAACATCTGCATGCGCGTAATGGGATCGCGCTGGGCATCGCGCTGGCGCTCGACATCCGGCCGGTACAGCCGTTCATCGTCCGACAGCGAGTGCGAGTACGGACGGATCACGTGGGCGTGCACGAAAGCAGGACCGTGCCCTGCGCGGCAATGCGCCACCGAGCGCACGAAGGCGGCGTAGCTGGCCACCGGGTCGGTGCCATCCACCTCTTCAAAGTGGAAGTTGGGGAAGCCGCTGACCAGGCGGGAAATATTTCCCCCCGCGGTCTGCACTTCGACCGGCACCGAGATGGCGTACCCGTTGTCTTCAATCACGAAAATTATGGGCAGCCGGGAGTTTGCAGCGGTATTCAAGGCCTCCCAAAACTCGCCTTCACTACTCGTACCTTCGCCCAGAGAGACGTAGGTGATCTCGTCGCCGTGGAACTTCACGTCTTTGAACTCGCGATAGTCGCCGCTTGCCTTGCGGGCGGACTCGGGATGTGCGGCATAATAACGGCCGACTTCGGCGCAACCGACAGCCTGCAGAATCTGGGTTCCGGTGGGCGACGAGCCAGTGACGATATTGAGGTCGGGGATACTCCAGTGGGAGGGCATCTGCCGTCCGCCGGAGCTGGGGTCTTCGCCCGAGCCGACCGCCTGCAATAGCATGTCGTACGCGGTCACACCCAGAGCAAGACATAGCGCCCGGTCGCGGTAGTAAGGATAAAACCAGTCATAGCCGGCCTTCAGGGCAAAGGCCGCAGCCACGCCTACGGCTTCATGGCCCGCGCCGGAGATCTGGAAGAATATCTTCTGCTGACGTTTGAGCAGGATTTCTTTGTCGTCCACCCGCCGGGAGGCATACATGTGGCGGTAGGCTTCGACCAGCTGTTCGCGGGAAAGTCCTTCATAGCTCTTCCCGGCTTTCTTGACATCGCGCTCGGATACAGCGGCCGATTTGGGGTCAGTCTTTGTGGTGGCCATCCGCTTCCCTTAGATGCGAGTGTACAAGAACCCTTTGCATTGTAAATCCTGGGTTGGAGTTCCGAATATACTGAATAGTTCGAATATTAACCGCCGAGGACGCCGAGACCGCGGAGTGAACCAAGAAAAGGTTTTCTCGGCGCTCTCGGCCTCCTCGGCGGTAAACGACCGGCATGATCAAATTCAATCGCCCATTCGATCCGCACGCCATCCAGTTGGTGATCTTCGACCTGGACGGCACGCTGATTGACTCCCGCCTGGACCTGGTGCACTCGGTCAACGCCACGCTGCGGCATATGAAGCGTCCTGAACTGCCGGACGATGTGATTGCCAGCTACGTCGGGGACGGGGCGCCAGCTCTGATTGGCCGGGCGCTGGGCAGCGAAGCCAACGACGAGAAACTGGTGCGTTCCGGCCTGGAGTATTTCCTTACGTACTACCGCGAACACAAGCTGGATCATACTCACTTGTATGCCGGGATCGTCGAAGCGCTGGCAACTCTCCAGAATTCACACAACGGTCTGCCCCGTAAAATGGCTGTCCTCACGAACAAGCCAGTGCACCCGTCGCGGGCGATTGTCGAGGCGTTGGGGCTGGGGAACTTTTTTGCCCGCGTGTACGGGGGCAACAGTTTTCCCACCAAGAAGCCCGATCCGGAGGGTGCGCGAACCATCCTGCGCGAGCTGAGCACCACGCCGAAGGAGACCCTGATCGTGGGTGACTCGGGTGTAGACGTCCTCACCGGCCGTAATGCGGGAACGTGGACCTGCGGCGTGACCTACGGCTTCGCCCCGCACACCCTGCGCGAAACTTTGCCGGACGTGGCGATCGACAAGCCTTCGGAGTTGGGGGAGTTGCTCAGCCTACAATCTTGACTCCGTGTCCTCAGTGTCCTCCGTGGTTAACGCTGTTTTCCGCCGCCATCAGCTAAACTGCCATCGAGGATGAAAAAACCGCTAGAGAGTTTCACGCCCGCCGAACTGCGCAAGCTGCGCAGCCTGAAAGATCCGAATGGAATCCAGCGCTATCTCGACGCCATGCCGTACCATCTGGCCGACACCGCCTGGTCGCCGCGCCGCGTGCTTCGTGAAAATACCTCGCATTGTCTCGAAGGCGCAATGTTCGCCGCGGCAGCGTTGCGGGCGAACGGATTTCCCCCGCTGATCTGGGACCTCGAGGCCGAACACGATACCGACCACGTTCTTGCCATCTACCGGATAAGAGGCCACTGGGGAGCGGTCGCGAAATCCAACTATACCGGCTGCCGTTTCCGCGAACCGGTCTATCGTTCGCTGCGCGAGCTGGCCATGAGCTATTTCAATCTCTATTTCAACCTGCGGCGGGAGCGGACGCTGCGCACATTCTCCCGTCCCGTAAACCTGTCCCGCTTCGACGATCTGCACTGGATGACTACACAGAAACCCATCTGGTTCATCGTCTATCACCTGCTCGAGATCCCCCACACCAAATTGCTGCGGCCGGGGATGGCCAAACATTTACACCGCATCGACGAGAGACTATTTCGGGCGGAGACGCTGGGTAAAGCGGAGCGGTCCAGATAAGTCGACCCATGCTTGAGTGAGATGATTAAGTCTTCCTGCGGCCTAACGGCTTTTATATCGAGGTCGAAGGGTTGGATGGCTACGCGTTCATCTAAGGCTCAATGGACCGGCACGAATTCCGCTTTGTCCAAATACTCGATTGGATCCGTCAGAATATTAAGCCCCTTCCTTGACCCGCCCGACATTTTCAGTGTAGCGCCGGCGTCTCGCCGGCTGTCCTGGGGGCGTCTCGCCCGCAGAGCCATTGCGGCAACGCAAAAGCTGCGAGGGCAAGATGCCCTCGCGGCCGCCGAGACGGCGGCGCTACAATAATCTGTGATATTTGCCTGTCCTGCATTCCAGACTACAATTCCTTCATGAAGTTGCAGTTCCTGATGTTGCTACTGCTCGCCACGACCGCCTGGGCGCAAACCGCGCCGGACATGGCTTCGGCGCCGCACTATCGTCAGTTACTGGCGAACGATCAGGTCCGCGTGTTCGCCGTCACGCTCAGACCGCTGGATCGCACCATGGCGCGGCACGATCACGGCTTCCTGGTGGTTGCGCTTCTGGATTGTGATGTGGTGATGTGGCCGGAAGGCGAGTCGGACATCGTGAATTTTCACTTCAGCCCGGGCGATGTCCGTTTTTACTCCGGCGGCCGTGCGCTTGGCATGCGCAATGACCGCACCACGGACTATCGCAATGTCACCGTCGAATTTCTCGATCCTAAAGTAACGAATTACGGCTATCAGAGTTATTCCGGCAAGTTTGACTACGGTCCCATCTCCGTAGCTCCGCCGGTTGACCCCCACGCCAAGTTCATAAATTCGCTGTTACTGGGAACAGCCACTGTGAGCGACGTGCAACTGCTTTCCCGCGATCCCTTTCCGCCGCCGGAGAAGCCAGGCGCGGAGTTGCTGATTCCCGTCACCGACATAGACCTGAAAGCCGGGGAGTACGAGAGATTACGCAAATCGTCGGGCGATACAGTCTGGATTCCGGCGGGACGGAAGCACACATTTCTCAATGCGACAGCTGATCCGGCGCGATTTATCGTCGTCCAGTTCACGCCGGAGGCGAAGAACTAGTTGGCATTCCGGACATCTCCCGGGAACCCGTCTGGTTCTAAGCCCGTATACAAACCTATGACGCTGTCCGCAGCCTTGCTCCTTCTTGTTACTTTCCTGTCTTGGCCGGCCCTCGCGCAAAACCAGCCGGCAGAGATCCCGTCCGCGAGCATGACGGCAACCCCGCAGCTCTCCCCGGACCAGATTCGCGCCCTGATTCGCCAAGTTGCGGACAAGGACATCGAGAATGACAAGAAACAGAGTGCCTACACTTATATTCAACGCGAAGAGGAGCACAAACTCGACGGTGATGGGAAGGTAAAGTCGAGCGAATCGAAGACCCAGGAAATCATGGTGCTGTATGGAGAACAAGTACAGCGCCTGATCGCCAAGGACGACAAGCCGCTCTCGGAAAAAGACGCGGCCAAAGAAGAAGAGCGCATTCAGAAACTGACGGACAAGCGCAAGAACGAAACTGAAGAACAACGGAAGAAGCGGCTGGAAAAGGAAGAGAAGGACCGCGAAGACGCCCGCAAGTTCGTGAGTGAAGTCGCCGACGCCTACAACTTCCGCCTGATTGGCATGGAGAGCCTCGACGGGCGCGAAACCTACATGATCGACGCCGAACCGCGCCCCGATTTTCAGCCCCACTTTAAGGAAGCGAGGATTCTGCCCAAATTTCGTTTTCGCGCCTGGATCGATCAGGCGGAATCGCAGTGGGTCAAATTGGACGCGGAGTGCATCGACACCGTTTCCCTGGGATGGTTTCTGGCGCGAGTTCACAAAGGATCACGCTTGTTGATCGACCAGACCCGAATCAACGACGAAGTCTGGCTACCCCGGCATGTTGCGATCAAAGTGGATGTGCGCGTCGCCCTGTTGAAAAACTTTAACGTCGAGGCTGACGTAACTTTTCGCGACTACAAGAAGTTTCGCACTGATACGAGGATTGTGCCGGTGGGAGAGTTGCAGGAGCAGCATTGAACTCAGCGAGAGAGGTTCGGGGCGGCGGCGAAATGCATGGGTCCTTCACGGCCTGAAGGCCGTTCAGGATGACAAGCGGTGCGGGGATGACAAGGGATGCTTGGACAACAAGCGATGCGGGTCAGTCCTTCTTTTCGGCGACTTCGAGGCGGGTCTCGGCCCGTTTGAGCGCGTCCTCGGCTTGGGTGAAATCAGCTTCAGTCTTGCCGGTCTGTAAAGCTTCCTCCGCCCGCCGCTTCGACTCCTGGGCGCGTTTCACATCAATTTCCTGCGGCCGCTCGGCAGTTTCTGCCAGGATGGTGACCTTGTCGGGAAGCACTTCCGCAAAACCCCAGGCCACCGACAAATAGTGCGTCTGCCCACCCCCGCGATAAGTAATCTCGCCCACCGCCAGCTCGGTAATGAGCGGCGCATGGCCGGGCAGGATGCCGAGGTATCCATCCTTGCCAGGAATCTGGATCTCCTCCGCCACGTCGTTCACCACCATTTTTTCCGGGGTGACGATCTCGAGTTGGAAAGAATCTGCCATGGGAAAACCGGCGTCGGACGTCGGACTTCAGCACATCCATTCTGGCCGGCGTCCGAGGTCTGAAGTCTGAGGTCCGCTCTTATGCTGCTTTCAACTTCTCTGCCGCTTCGAGCACTTCATCAATGGTGCCCTTCATGTAAAAGGCCTGTTCCGGGATGTCGTCGTACTTGCCTTCGTTGATCTCCTTGAAGCCTTTTACCGTGTCGGCGACCTTTACGTAGCGGCCCGGCGAGCCGGTGAACTGTTCGGCCACGTGGAACGGCTGCGACAGGAAGCGTTGGATCTTTCGGGCGCGCGCCACACTGATCTTCTGGTCTTCGCTCAGTTCGTCAATACCGAGAATCGCGATGATGTCCTGCAGGTCTTTGTAGGTCTGCAGCGTCTTCTTCACGCCTTGCGCGACGTCGTAGTGGTCCTGACCGACGATGCGGGGATCGAGAATACGCGACGTCGATGCCAGTGGATCGACCGCGGGATAAATTCCGATCTCGGTCAGTGCCCGCGAAAGCACCGTGGTGGCGTCGAGGTGGGCAAACGTCGTGGCCGGCGCGGGATCGGTGAGATCGTCGGCGGGCACGTAAATGGCCTGCACCGAAGTGACCGAACCCTTTTTCGTTGAGGTGATGCGCTCCTGCAACTCGCCCATTTCGGTGGCCAGGTTCGGCTGGTATCCCACGGCGCTGGGCATGCGGCCGAGCAGCGCGGAAACTTCCGATCCTGCCTGGGTAAAACGGAAAATGTTGTCGATGAAGAGCAGCGTATCGGCGCCTTCTTCATCGCGGAAAAATTCGGCGACCGTCAGTCCGGTCAGCGCGACCCGGAGACGGGCACCGGGCGGCTCAGTCATCTGTCCGTAGATCAACGCCGCTTTTGACTTGGACGGATCGCCGGGCTTGATGACGCCGGACTCGGTCATTTCCAGCCAGAGGTCATTGCCTTCGCGGGTTCGTTCACCAACGCCGGCAAATACAGAATATCCGCCGTGCTGCTTGGCGACGTTGTTGATCAACTCCTGAATGAAGACAGTCTTGCCCACCCCGGCGCCGCCGAACAATCCGATCTTGCCACCCTTAAGGAAGGGTTGGATGAGGTCCACAACTTTGACGCCGGTCTCGAACATCTCAGCGGTGGTCGCCTGATCTTCAAACAACGGCGCCGGGCGATGGATCGGCATCGTCTTGCTGTGCTCAATCGGGCCCAACTGGTCCACGGGTTGGCCGATTACATTCATCACGCGCCCCAGCGTGCCACGGCCCACGGGCACCGAAATCGGTCCGCCCTGGTCGATGGCTTTCATCCCGCGCACCATACCCTCGGTGGCTTCCATGGCGACACAGCGCACGCGGCCTTCGCCCAGGTGCTGCTGCACTTCCAGAATGACCCCGACAGGATTCGGCACGTCGAAACCATCACTGACCACCTTGAGCGCCTGGTAAATCGGCGGCATTGCGCCCTCGACAAATTGCACGTCCACGGCGGGACCGGAAATCTGAATTACGCGTCCAATTCTCTCTGGCATAGGTTGTAGCTCTCAATCCGTTAGCACTTGGCAATTAGCAATCGGCACTTGGCTAAATGCCATTGCCAATTGCCAAGTGCTGCTTCACTGCGCTGCTGCTCCACTCACAATTTCAATGATTTCTTTTGTAATCTTCGCCTGGCGCGCCCGGTTCATGGCCAGGGTCAACGAATCGATCATGTCCGTGGCGTTGTTGGTGGCTGCATCCATGGCGGTCATGCGGGCTGCGTGCTCTGCCGCTACCGACTCCTGCAGGCCACGAAATATCTGGATCGCTACATACTTTGGCAACAGCGACCGGAACAACTCCTCCGGAGACTGCTCGTAAATATAATCAACCGGCGCGGTGGCAAATTTTGCCGCAACTGCATCGATCTCGCGCGTGTCCGCGGGGCGGATCCCCACGCCCGCTTCTCTTGCGGCCTCCAGCGCCTGCTCTTTTTCTTTCAGCGTCATCCCTTCAGCCTGCTTTACCTCGGCCACGCCAATCTGTTCGATGGGCAGTATCTGTTCCACTACGAGGCGTTGCGCGATTACGGACTTGAATTCGTTGTAAACCAAGTACACGGAATCAATTTCCTCCCGGCTGTAACGCTCGATCACGCGTTCCGCTAGCTCCGAGGCCATGGCGTAATCGATCTTGTTCAGTACCCCGATCTGCTCGCCTATAATCGTGGTTTCGGGCGCGCCCTGCGAATCGGATTTCCGGGGCTCGGCTGCCCGGTAACGTCGCCGCAGAAAATCCCTCCCCTTGCGGCCGATGGTCTCTATCTCGAGGTTCTTGTCTGCCTTGGTAGTGATAAAACGCCCGGCCGCTTTCAGAATATTTGTATTGAAAGCTCCGGCCAGACCTTTGTCTCCCGTGACCACGATCAGCAAAATGTTCTTCTCGGGACGGCGCGCCAGCAGGGGATGCCGTGGTTCGCCGGTCTCCGGATCGTAGATTTCGGCCCGCGATACCAGCGACTTCAGCACGTTGGTCAGCATCTGCGCATAGGGGCGTGCGGCCAGGGCACGCTCTTGGGCCCGGCGCAATTTTGCCGCCGAGACCATTTTCATGGCCTTGGTGATCTGCCGCGTGTTGGTCACGCTGCGAATGCGCCGCCGGATGTCGAGAATGTTGGGCATTTCTATTCGATCGTCAACGCTTTCATCCCGGCGCCGGTAGCAACTCCGGCAGTGAGATGTAAAAAATCAGTTAATTAGTTACCAGTTCTCAGTTCTCAGTACTACTTCGCCGCTGCTTGCCGATCCGCTACGAACGCTTCCTTGCTTTGCTTGATGACTTTGCTCATCTCAGCTTTCAGAGCATCGTCCAAAACTTTCTTCTCCATGATGGTGCGCAGCAGGCCTGGGTTGGTGGCGTCTACATACTTGTAGAGTTCTGCTTCGAAATCGCGCACCTGGTCTACCGGGAGGTCGTCGAAGAATCCATTGGTGCCGGCAAAAATGATCAGGATTTGCTTGGAGAATGGCAGCGGTGAAAACTGCTTTTGCTTAAGCACTTCGACCAGACGCTGGCCGCGGTTGAGCTGTGCCTGCGTGGCTTTGTCGAGATCGCTGCCGAACTGCGCGAATGCCGCCAGTTCGCGGTACTGGGCCAGCTCCAGCTTCATGCTGCCGGCCACCTGCCGCATGGCTTTGATTTGCGCGCTGCCACCGACGCGGCTTACCGAAATTCCAACGTTGACCGCCGGCCGCACGCCGCTGTTGAACAGATCGGTCTCAAGAAATATCTGACCGTCGGTGATTGAAATGACGTTGGTGGGGATATACGCCGAAACGTCGCCCGCCTGGGTCTCAATGATCGGCAGCGCCGTCAACGAACCGCCGCCCATTTTGTCGCTCAACTTGGAGGCGCGTTCGAGCAAACGCGAGTGGAGATAAAAAACGTCTCCGGGATACGCCTCGCGTCCCGGCGGCCGCCGCAACAGCAGCGAGATTTCGCGATACGATGCGGCGTGCTTGGAGAGATCGTCGTAAATCACCAGCGCATGGCGCTTGGAATCGCGGAAATACTCGCCCATAGCGCAAGCCGCGTAAGGCGAGATGTACTGCATCGGAGCCGGTTCCGAAGCGGAAGCGGCCACTACGATGGTGTACTCCATGGCGCCGGCGTCGCTAAGAATTTTCACCACTTGAGCGATCGAAGACCGCTTCTGCCCGATTGCGTTGTAGATGCAGATCAGGTTATTCCCTTTGCTGTTAATGATGGTATCGAGCGCGACTGCGGTCTTGCCGGTCTGGCGATCGCCGATGATCAGCTCGCGCTGTCCGCGGCCAATCGGAATCATGCTGTCAATCGCCTTCAGTCCGGTCGCCATCGGCTCGCGCACCGGCTGCCGGTCAATCACGCCCGGAGCCAGGCGTTCCAGCGCGATGAACTGATCGGTCGCGATGGGACCCTTGTCGTCGATCGGCTGGCCCATCGAATTCACCACTCTCCCGACCAGTGCCTCGCCGACGGGCACGCTCATGATGCGGCCAGTACGCTTGACTTCGTCGCCCTCGCTAATCTCCGTGTACTCACCCAGCAGCACCACGCCGACCTGGTCTTCTTCCAGGTTCATGGCGATGCCGGCAACACCGTGCGGGAACTCGAGCAGTTCTCCGGCCATGACTTTGTCGAGGCCATGCACGCGGGCAATACCGTCACCCAGAGTGATTACAGTTCCGACTTCATCCACGGCAATCTTGGATTCGTAATTCTCGATCTGCTGCCGGATCAGCTGCGTGATCTCGTCTGCTTTGATTTGTGCCATAAGGTCAGCTCTTAGCCGTTAGCTCTTAGCTTTTCTCTGCGTCCTTTGCGGATTTCCTTTGCGATCTTTGCGGTAAAGTCTTTTTCGAACTTGCGAACTCCAAGTCGCCTCAAACTCGGGTTCAAGCTGATAGCTAAAGGCTAAGAGCTAATAGCTTCTCTTATCCTCTCCAACTGGCCCTTCACCGAGCCGTCGTAGATCATGCTGCCGACCTTGACGATGGCGCCACCGAGGATTGAACTGTCCTGCGAATAGCGAGCGCGCACCTGGTGTCCGGTCAGCTTACCGACCTGGGCCTCCAGGGAACTTCTCTCACCTTGTCCCAACTCCCGCGCACTGATGACCTGGGCTTCGACAAAACCCATGCGGCGGTTGAGTTCCTGTTCAAATTCTTTCACGATGGGATCGAGAAACTTGATTCGCCGGTGGTCGATCAGCACCGCTACAAAGTTTCGCACCGGGCGGGAAAAGCCAGCACGGGCGACAATCGCGTCCAGCAAAGCACGCTTCTGTTCCGCCGGAATTGACGGCGCCTCCCAGACTTCCCGCAAGGCAAGGTTGCTGTCCGCCAACTGGGCCACTGACTGAGCCTCCAGCAGCGTTTTCGCCGGGTCCAGCCGCCGGTCAAAGACCACGTCGGCGAAGGCACGCGCGTAAGTGCTGGTCACGGAAGCCATGCTTTAGTTTTTATCCTGTCCACTCTTCGGCGAAAGCTCGCGGGCAAAGTCCTGCACCAGGGCCTGGTCCGTGGCCGGATCCACTTTGATCTGCCTGGCCGCCAGCGAGACCGCCAGGTTCGCCGCGTAGCTGGTCAACTCGCGCCGCGCCAATTTAGCTGCCGCTGCGATCTCCTGCTCGGCAGATTCCACGATCTTGCGTCCATCTTCTTCCGCGGCGGCCTTGATTCGCGCTTCTTCGGCGACCGCTTCTTTCTCCGCGGTGCCGCGCATCCCCGCGATTTCGGTATCCAGCCGGGAGAGCCGCGCCTCGATTTCACCCAGACGCCGGTTAGCGTCTTCGCTCGCCTTTCGCGCTTCCTGCATCGCCTTCTGGATGGAAGAGGTGCGATTCCGGAACATGCCGGGCAGGCTCTTCTTCGAGAAGTAGCCTACCGCGCCGGCGACAATCGCAAAATTAAGCACGACGCACAGCCAGTAGGCATAGTCCAGGTTCAGTCCGGTGAGCTTCGCCACCCACTGCACCATCCAGGAATGCTTGAATTGAGCCTGCTCGTCGTCTTCGTGCGCCTTCGCCGGCTCTCCGTTCGCGGCGCCGGCTGAGTGTTCAGAGCCTAATGAAGAAGGATTCGCCTGGGCTCTGGCAGAATAACTAAGGACAAAGAACAAAAACAGAAAAGCTAAGATCGCAATGTGGCTGCGGGCGACTCGCCCGCGCTGCACAGATTCGGTCCTCGCGGGCGAGTCGCCCGCGACCACACAACCTGGTTTGAGGAGGTACCCTCGCATTAGTCGCCACCTGCCGGGCTTTGACCCGCTGGTTCTAGAACGGTGCGAATGATCGCCGCGGCGAGCTTTCCGCTCTCCGCTTGCAGACCGGTTTGTGCGGCTATCTTGTCTTGCTCAATGGCGGCGCGCGCCTGTTCAACCTGGACCTGCGCCCGGCTCCGCGCCCCGGCTACGGCTGCGGCCCGCGCCTGCAGGGCCTGCTGGCGTCGTGCTTCCTGGCTCTTGAATATGGCCATGCGCGCCTCCCGCAACCGTTGTTCATAGTCCGCGGTGCGGGTTTCGGCCTGGGCAATATCGGCCCTGGCTTTCTCGATGGCGCCTTCCGTCCGGTTGTGCCTTTCCGCCAGCACTTTGGTGAGGGGTTTGTGCACTACGGCGGTATAGATTCCGAACAACAAAATGACCAGGATGATAGTGGGCACGGACCCGAGCAGTAATCCGCCTAGTTGTCCAAATATCTCGTCCATTGTGTGCTGATCAGGTCTAGAGCGTAAGGAGGCTTAAGACCATTGAAAGTAACATGTTACGGATTGAGTGTCAACGCAGCCGAGAGCCGTTTGTCATACCACAATAGAAATGTCCCCGTTTTGTCCACAATAGAAATGTGCTTCTCCCCTGGTCGTGGTTCAGCCCGCCTCGGAACGAGGGGCGTGAGTTTCTGTAGTCAAAGCCTAATCTCCAAGGATGATTTGAGGCTGGAGTAAAGGGGTGCAGCTTCAGGGATGGGGGTGCGGGGGAAGGGGCAACATCCCTTCCCCCGCTCGGCGCATTAGAAGCCGCCTTGAGTTCTCGGAACAGGAGACGCTGACCGCGATAGTGAATCGCGATTTTGCCCGCTTCGTTTTCCCGCACCAACACACGGCTTTTGGCCGGCGCCCAGTGCTGACTTTGCCGTTCCAGTTGCAGCAGCCGATGGTGGTAGCGCACCACCCAATCCTCACTCACCACTCGTTCCTCTTCCAGCCAGAACCCCTGATCCAGTTGCCGCGCCGTGGGCCGTCGTCGGTGATAGTCGGCGGCTTCCGCCGCGGGCCGTGCATAACGCCGGTTGTGTTCGCCGAGATAGTGCTCGTCCAGATAGGCATTGGCCTGGTCGTAATTGGCAATCCCGGCCACTCGCAACTTCTTCACCAGCCGATCCTGATGGGTGCCGTGCGCCCGCTCCACGCGCCCTTTGGCTTGCGGTGAACTGGCGGCGATAATGCGGATGCCTAACTGGGCGCACATGCGCCCGAACTGCGTCACCGGAACTTCGCCACGCATCCGCTCCTGCGCGTTGGGCGACCGCACGTACACGTTCTTCCAGTCGGTGTAGAGCGCCCGGGGTACCCCATAGCGCTCGATCCAGCCGCGCAACACCCCGGCCGCTGCCCAGATCGTTTCTTCCGCCGAGAACCGGCCCAGCGCCGCGGTCGTGGCATCATCCACCATGTGCATCAGACAGCCCCGCTGCCCGCGCTCTTCCAACCACTCATGAAAGCTTCCGTCCATCTGCACCAACTCACCAAAGTGAGCTTTGCGTTCGCGCCGCTGCCGATAGGGCTTTCGCCGCCGTTGCCTTCGCCATAGCCCTGCTTCCCGCAGCCAGCGCCGCCACGTCTCGGCATGCACCTCCAGCCCATCGTCGCTGGCCAGATGCTCGGCCGCCAGCGTGGCCCCGAAGTCTTCGTACCGGACCTTCACCCGTTCCAGCACCGCCGCTCGCATCTTTGCCGGATAGGCCCGGTTCGATTCCCGGCCGCAGTTGCCATGCTGCAACGCTTTCCCTCCCCCCTCGCGATACCGCGCCCACAGCCGCTTGGTCTGCCGATAACTCAACTCCAGCAACTCGCTGGCTTCCCCCAGCCCCAGGTTGCCCGCTTTCACCCGCCCCATCACCTCTGCCCGGCTCAACTCCTGGCTGCTCAATTTCGCTCTCCCCAATCGCGGCGCCTCCCCTGTCGAAGGCACTCTACATGGGGACATTTCTATTGTGGTTTCATGGGGACACTTTCAATGTGGTTCAAAACGCAGCCGAGATCCGTTCCCCGATTGAAACCGGAGACTCTGAACTTTTTTGCAGGGTTAGCGAAAGGCGCTTGACATCCGGCATAAGGGGTCTAGCATGGAAGCATCACCTCCGATCCAATCCGGATCGAATGGGCCGATAGCCAAGGAATGTCACCGCTTCTTGGTTGCCGGCCCATTTAAGCTTTCAGCCGTCAGCTATCAGCCTTCAGCCCTCCCACAGTGGAGTCGGCCCCTGTCATCCTGAGAGTTTGTAACTTTTTTCGTGAGTTTGATTGTCGCACAGAGCTATAAAGGAAGCATGAGCCATAGCGCAGAAGAGATCACACGAGAAGCAGGAGAAACGAAGCCGGCGGTGCGGTTGCGGGTAGCGGAGCGGCGGCAGATCGCGATGGTGGTGCAATGTCCGGACGATCTGGTAGGGGCGGAGCATCCGGTGCGGATGGTGATGGCGCTGGTGGAGACGCTGGACGTGTCGCGCTTTGCGGAGCCGATCAAGGCGCGAGAGGGAGTGGCCGGTCGCGACGCCACGGATCCGCGATTGCTGGTGGGGTTGTGGTTGTACGGGTGTATTCGCGGGATTGGATCGGCGCGGGAGTTGGCGCGGCGGTGTGAGGAGAGCGCGGCGTTCCGCTGGCTGTGCGGGGGTGTGACAGTGAATCATCGGCTGCTGTCGGATTTCCGCGGCGACCACGGGGGTGCGCTGGATGAGTTGTTCACGCAGGTGATCGCGACGTTGGTGGACAAGGAACTGGTGTCGGTGAGCCGGGTGAGCCAGGACGGAGTGCGGATACGAGTGAGCGCAGGGGCGGGCAGTTTTCGCCGGGAAGAGCGCTTGCAAAAGTTGCTGGCGGAGTCGAAGCAGCATGTCGAGGAGTTGCGGCGGCAACTGGAGTGTCCGGAATATTCGGCGGGGCTGTCGACGCGGCAGAAAGCGGCGCGGCGGCGTGCAGCCCAGGAGAAGCAGCAACGCCTGCAGCAAGCGATCGCGCAGTTGCCGGAGTTGAAACAGCAGCAGGCGGAAGCGGCCCAGCGGGCGGGCCAGGGAAAGTGTGGGCAGAAGATCCGGGACAAACAGCCGCGGGTGAGCACGAGCGATGCGGAAGCGCGGGTGATGAAGATGCCCAACGGGGGCTTCAATCCTGCGGTCAATGTGCAGTTGGCGACCGACACCGAGAGCCGCGCTATCGTGGGGGTGGAGGTCAGCCACGAAGGCTCGGACTCGGCGGGGCTGAGCGAACCGATGCGCGAGCAGGTGGAACAGCGGAGCGGAGGCAAGGTCGAGCAACAGTTGCTCGATGGTGGCTACCTGCGCCGGGCCGACATCGAGCGAGCGCATCAGCAGGGCGTGCAGCTGTTCGTGCCGCCCAAACCGGCAAGACAGCCGCGCCGCCGGGGCCGCGAACTGGAGCCGAAGCCCGGCGACAGTCCGGCGGTGCTGGCCTGGAAGCGGCGCATGGCGAGCGCGGAGGGCCAAGAGATTTACCGGCAACGAGCAGCGACCAGCGAAACCGTCAATGCCGACCTGCGCGGTTATCGCGGGTTGACGCCGCTCACTGTGCGCGGGTTGGCTAAGGCCAAATGTGTGGCGCTGTGGTGCGCCCTAGCGTACAACGTAATGCATTTTGGCCCGACGCTACTGCGATAAGCCAGCCGCGAGAACCAAAACGATGTCACGGGGGATCTGGAGCCTGGATCCCACGCGCCTCGCGCCGGGTCGACTGACCGTCAATACGATCAACTGCGCTGCGGGGGACCAAGAATCTTGGCGTCTGGGAACGGAAACTGATTTTGGTCACAACCTCTGAGCGGAGTAGCTGCTTCGCGTCGCGAAGCAGCTGCGTAGTCGAAGGACCTCTATAGCACTATGGCGCTCTGCGGTCGCAGGAATCTGATCCGCAATTGGGTGGTCCAGTTTTCCGGATTATTTAGAAGAAAGACTCTCTGGTCGATCACGCTGTCCATGCATCTCCAATCACTGAGGAAGCTTCCTCTTTGCCTTGGTCGGATCGAGCATGGGCACAACAAACTCCCTCACCTTTCTCACCACCGACTCCGGCGCCTCCACTTCCAATTCGACCAGCCCATCTTTGTAGTGACGGGAATAAATCCGCGAACGGGCCTCGAGCAGCGCCAGCAGCTTCCCTTCTTTCTGAGGAATGCTCAGACGCACTCGACTGATGGGATCTTCGGACAGCATCTCGTCAATCCGGTCCAGCAGCGTGGTCATTCCCGTGCCTTTCGCGGCCGAGACATGCACCCTGGTCGCGTCATCCAGCAACGACTCGCGTTGCTTGGGAGGCAGCAAGTCAATTTTGTTCATCACCCGCAGGCGCGGCTTTCCGTCGACTTCCAATTCCTTGAGCACTTTGTCCACTTGCGCGTCCTGTTCGGCCGAAAGCGGGCTGCTGGCGTCGGAGACTTGAAGCACCAGCGATGCTCGCTGCACCTCCTCCAAAGTCGCGCGAAAGGCTGTCACCAGCGTGTGCGGCAGGTTGCGGATGAATCCGACCGTGTCCGAGAGCAACACCTTTCTTCGCGACGGCAGCGCTACGGAACGAATCGTCGGATCGAGCGTGGCAAACATTCGCGGGGACTGCAGCACTGCGGCGTTAGTAAGAGCATTGAACAGTGTGGACTTACCGGCGTTGGTATAGCCCACCAGTGCCACCGTCGCCACCGGCGCCGCTTCCCGCCGGGCGCGCTGCTGCGCCCGCACGCGCCGCACATTCTCTATCTGCTCCTTCACATGGCGGATGCGCCGGTGAATTTTCCTGCGATCGGTTTCGAGCTGGGTTTCGCCTGGACCCCGGGTTCCGATACCGCCGCCCAGTTGCGACATTTCTATTCCGCGTCCGCCCAGCCGCGGCAGCATGTACTCCAGCTGCGCCAGCTCCACCTGCAGCTGGCCTTCCCGGGTGCGCGCATGCTTCGCAAAAATGTCGAGGATCAGCTGCGTGCGGTCAATCACCCGGGTGTTCACAAGCTTCTCGATGTTGCGCTGTTGCGAAGCAGTGAGGTCGTGATCGAACAGCAGCAGATCGGCGGAGACCGAGGCGGTAGCGCCGGCAATCTCCTGCAGCTTTCCACTTCCGATCAACGTGGCCGGGTCGGGGCGATCACGGTGCTGCAGAAATTCGCCGACAATTTCCGCGCCTGCGCTTACCGCCAGAGAACGCAATTCGTCCAGTGACTCTTCCGCGCTGAACTCGGGGATGTCCGGCGCTTTCGCTGCTGCCGGCCCGCTCGAAATATCGCGGGCGGCCTGCGCTGCCGCAGTGAGCGGGCCACTCCGGGCCCGAGCGGATGCAGCTCCGCGAGAGCGGGTGCGCACGTCAAGGCCAATCAGGAACGCCCGCTCTTTGGGCGAACGATTCCCGTCCGCCGCCAGGCCGCGCCCGGTAGAGTTACCTTTGTCGAAAGACGTCTTTTCGGAAGATGTGGACTTTGGACTGCTCAATTTGCTGGATTCTCAGCGGCGTATGTGGCAATCAGCAATTTGGCATTTAGCGGCAGGTTAATCCAGGCAGGAGCCATCGCTAAGTGCTAAGTGCCAATTGCCAGTTGCGCCCTTTATCCCTCCGTACCGGAGGGGCGCGGCATCACGGCTGCATCGGGACTCGCACTCGGAGTCGTCGCGGGCGCGGGTACCACCGTCGGCCTATCTCCATGGCCATGCAAAGCCTTTCCCATGGCGACGGTAGAGATGGCGTGCTTGAAAATCAGTTGCTCCTGGTTGTTGGTTTCGAGCACGACCGAATACTTGTCGAAGGAGCGGATACGTCCCGTGAGCTTGACCCCGCTCAACAGGTAAATGGTGATATTGGTTCGCTCCTTGCGCGCCGTATTGAGGAAGGTATCCTGGATGTTTTGCGCCGGCTTATTTTCCATCGCCGATCTCCCTGGTCCTGAACCCGAAGTTCTGCGTGTTCAGGTCTGTATCGGATGAACAGCCAGCCCGTGCGCGCGGGGCTACTGACGATAAAGCACAAAGCCGACTGCCAACGATGCTTGTACGATACGGCGTTGCCTCTCTCATTTCAAGCAGGCAAATTGGGCAACAGGCGATTGGCAATTAGCAATTAGCAAAGGCCCGGCAAAGACTTTACTCCGCAAAGTACCAATTGCCAATTGCTAACTGCCAATTGTGTCAACCGACATTAGAAATGTCCCCATAGTTACGACATTAGAAATGTCCCCTTTTCGTAGAAAAGGGAATGTTCGATTTTAGTTAATCTCCCGTAGCGCCGACTTTTTTCTCCTGGCTGCCACCATGGGATCCTTTCCTCCATCGCCCGCCAAGCGAACATTCCATGTGCGATCTCAACCGGACATTGCATGGATCAACGACACCGGCGGAGTCCCGGGCTTGCTCCAGAGGCGCATCTTGCGATAGTCCTGCCGCCAGGGGTGATCCGGTTGGGGCGTGGGCGGTTTTTGTTTCTTGGCCGTGGCCTCCCTCGGTCTTACGGCCTGAGCTGGAACTGGGCCTGGAATCTCCTTCCATACCACCGCCCTGCCGCGATAGCGAATCTGTAATCGCCCATCCTCCCATTCGCACACCGTGACTTTGCTCTTGGCCGGCGCATACTGCCGGGCTTGAGCTTGCACCTGGAAATATCGGTTGTCGTGCCGCACCACCCAGTCGTTGCCGATGACTCGCCCGGTCTCCAAATGAAATACTTCCTCCAACTCCACCGCCCGCGGGGCCGGTCGATGATAGTCCTCGGGCTGGGCCGGGGTTCGCCGAAACCGCCGATTGTGCTCGGGCAGATAGGTCTTCTCCAGAAACGTGTTGGCCTCCGCATGCGTCTTGATTTTCTGCAGCCGCATTTTCTTCACCAACCGATCCTGGTGGGTACCGTGGTTTCTCTCCACTCGACCCTTGGCCTGCGGCGTATTGGCAGCAATGATGCGGATCCCCAGGCGCTGGCACATCTGCCCAAATTGCGTCACTGGCACCACCCCCTGCATTTGCTCTTTCGTGCTCGCCTCTCGCACATACACATTCTTCCAATCCGTATACAGCGCCACCGGTATGCCGTATTTCTTGACCCAGGCTCGCAACACTCCCGCCGCCGCCCAGATCGTCTCCTCACTGCCCATCCGTGCCAGCGTATCTCCGCTGGCGTCGTCCACCATGTTCATCAAGCAGCCACCCGGCCCTCGTTCCTCCAACCAGTCATGGAAACTTCCATCCATCTGCACCAGTTCACCCACATGCTCTTTCCGTTCTCGCCGCTTGCGATGCACACGCCGCTTCCGCGCCCGACTCCATAGCCCCTCTGACAACATCCAGCGCCGCAGGGTCTGCGCATTCACTTCCACATGATCGTCGCTCGCCAAGTGTTCGGCCGCTAGACGTCGGCCCGAACCGCTCTCCTTCCTCCCCGGAATACTTCTTGCCCACTAACCGCAACACTCGTTCCCGAAATTTCCGCGGCTTCCTTCGGTTCGACTCCCGCCCCGCGCTAGCATGTTTCAGCCCTTTGGCTCCCACTTCTCGATAGCGCTTTGCCCACCGCTTAGTCTGGCGATAGCTCAGCCCCATCATCACCGCGGCGTTTACCAGTTTCAGTTCGCCGCTTTTCACTCGCGCTAATACCCCCGCTCGTCGCAATTCCTTACAGCTCATCGCTGTCCTTCCCAATCTGGCCTCCTGTGGAGACCTCCAGATTAGGGGACATTTCTATTGTCGTAACGTCGCCAAGAGGGGACATTTCTAATGTCGCCGCATGGGGACATTATCAAAGTCGCGCGACATTGCTAACTGCCAATTGCCGATTCTGTTGAATTGACATCGCCATCACAAAATGCAAACATTCTCCGCTTCGGCAGCAGCCCAGTCGAGGCGGCCGCGTCGACATTCAGCCTTTGGAGTCATGTATGCATCATGCCATCGCCCTGTTCGTCATGCCTACGCACACCGGCACGGAGGCTCTGGCCTTCATCCTGCGCTGGATCCATCTACTCGCGGGCATCACCTGGGTGGGCTTGCTTTATTTTTTCAACCTGGTCAACGTGCCTTTCATGAAGCAGGTGGATGCCGCCGCCAAGCCGAAGATTTTCCAGTACCTGACCATGCCTGCCCTGCAACTATTCCGCTGGAGCGCGATGCTGACCGTGTTCGTGGGCTTCTGGTATTGGTCGCAGGTTTACGTCGCGGCGGATGCGCATCGCATGGGCGTGGGCGCCGGAAGCACGATCGGGCTGTTTCTGCTGATCTGGGTGGCAGCTTCCATGATCCTCTATTTCGTGATCTCAAAGACGCCGAGCGGATATGTCTTGGGTGCGATAGTGGCAGTGCTGGTTTGCGCCGCGGGCTGGCTGTTCGTGAATTACACCCCCGTGGGACAGGACGACAACCACGTGCTCTCGATCGGAATCGGCGGCGGGCTGGGCTTCATCATGCTGTTCAACGTCTGGGGAATCATCTGGCGCAATAACAAGATGATCATCCGCGGAACTCTGGCCGGAACGCCGCCGGCGAACGCAGCGGTCCTGGCGCGACAGGCATTTCTGGCCTCGCGAACGAATTTCTTTTTATCCGTGCCCATGATTTTTTTCATGGCCGCGAGTTCGCACTACACGCTTCTGGGAAAGTAGATTCTGATGCCAATTCACTAATGACGGCGGGCTAAAAAAATGCCTGCGGGTGGTCCGCAGGCGGCGGTCGCTAGAACTTGAGCTTCATTGCGAACTGAATCTGCCGAGCCGACGTTGTTCCGTCCGATTGACTGAGTGTTGCGGTCGAAGTTCCGAAGGTTCCAGGATCGGTGACCAGATTGCCCGGCTGATCAAACTGAATCCGGTTAAAGACGTTGTAGACCTCGAAACGGCTCTCCAGTTTGAGGTGCTCGCCAAGGCTTGTGTCCTTGGACAGCGACGCATCCCAGTTGTAAAAGCCAGGGCCGGTGAAGTGGTTTCGACCGACATTGCCAGGTAGACCATTAATCACGTCTGGCGGGCCGAAGGCCGTGACCGGAGGTCCGGTTTCTGTACGTGGATGACCCGAGGGGATCGACGGATCGCCAACCAGATTCGCCCGCGAAGTCAAGCCCGTATGTTCGGAATCAATTCCGCCAAAGAATATGTCATAGGGATGCCCGGTCTGAACGCTTGTAATTCCGGACAGTTGCCACCCCTCCAGCACTCTACCGATGAAGCCGGAGTTAGCCCACGCCCTGCCTTTCCCGAATGGCAATTCCCACACATAGTTCGCCACCAGACGATGCCGCAAGTCGTAGTCCGAGCTACCCCGCTCGTTGAATATGGCGTATGAATTCCTCGGAAGGTTGCGGTTCCCTTTCGCAGCCACAAGAGGATCAGGAGCATCATCGATGGTGTGGGAGTATGTGTACGCTCCCTGGATCTGGAATCCGTGCGTAAACCTCTTGGTAATGTTGACCTGCAAGCCGTTGTAGTTCGAATTTCCAATCGACCGATTGAGGTTAGCGGACGTCAAGGCATTATTGTGGGCCGCGTCAAAGGGCAGACCGGAGAATTCCGCCCCGAAGTAGAGGTTCGAGAATTGCAAGTCGGAGGGATCCACCCCCAGTGCTATGAGTTGCTGCACCCGTTGTGGGTCGGGTGGATTTCCGTCTACCAATCGAAGAAGGTGCACCCCCCTCGTGCCCACATAATTGACCTCAATCTTCAGTCCGCGTACCGCCTGTTGGATTCCAAAATTCCAGTTCTCGGAGTATGGCATCCGCAGGTGCGGGTCGAACAGAGTTGCGGCAATGGCAGCTCCGTCCTGGACCGTTGGAGAAGGGGTTAGGTCTCCTGGGAGAGGGAGATTCTCCGGAACGTCGAAAGGAAAGTCTGAGAACGTCGCCTGAAACGGTGGGTCGTCTTTGGCATTGGTGAACAAATTGCCAAAAACGCGATCATGGAAAATTCCATAGGCGCCGCGTATCGAAGTCGTACCTTTCTTGAAGGGATCCCAGGAGAATCCCACTCTGGGCTCAAGATCGCTGAAGTCATTGTTGTAGAGCAACCGTCCCGAACCCGGGCCAGCCAACTGGAACGTCAAAGGGGCAGGTCCATTTTCCGGTGTATACAGGTTGGACAGGAGGCCATTCACCTCATAAGGAACGCCGTTAAACTGGTAGCGCGCGCCCAGATTCAGGGTCAGGTTTTGCCTTACTTTCCAACTGTCCTGGAAGTAAAAGCTGTACTCATGCTGGCGAAACTTGCGAAAATCACTAGGTGCCCTGTTCTTGTTTGTATCAAAGAATTGCGCCTGAAATTCCGTGTCCGCAATGCCGAACAACATGGATGCCATATCTTGCAGGGTGGTGGGCCCGTCGCAACCCGCGCCGGTATTCAGATCGCACGGCGTGGACGGATCGATATCAATGAATGCCTGGCCAAAATCCGTAAATCCGCTGAACGTCAGCAGGTCGCGAGAGTTGAAGCTGTCAGATCCGTTATCGAATATGAGCCGGAAATCACCGCCCATCTTCATGGTGTGCGAGCCTTTGACCCAGGACACGTTGTCGGCCGCTGTCCAGGTTCCAGTTCGTCGAACCTGACCATTCGTATCACCCAGAGTGAAACAACCGAAGCCTGAAACATCGGGGAGAGAATAATCCCGCCCGCGACCAAACTGGTCCACGGACCCGATGCTGTTCAACACACTCAGTCCGCCACAGCCGAAGTTAGGGCTATTGATATTCAAGCCGAACTTCGCGTCATTCAGGACATTCGAAGTCAGGGTGGACGTAAGGGTGGCGCCCATATTCTGCGATTGGAACTTGAGGTTGACTGCATCGAGGCCGGGCAAAAAATCAGTGTGGCCACTATTGGGGTCTCTGCCGGAGCCGTAGGCGTAACGTAGAGAGACCAGTTCGCGCTGGGTAATATGATGGTCAAACTTAGTCGTCAAGTTCCAATCGTCAAACGCCGATGCTGAGGGGAAAAAATATTGGCCGCGCACATCATCCACCGCGGGACCGTTCGGATTCGGATACAACGCGAGGACTTTGGCCAGAGTGGCATCCAAGGTCAAGCCCAAGGGATTGTTCGGGGAAAGCGGGTTGGAGATGTCGACCGGGAATCCGTCGAATGTGAAAACGCCGCTCTTGAACGCCGCCGTCGGCACGATCGCATCGTTAGTCAGGGTAGTGCGAAAACGATGCCACTCGTTGTTGACAAAAAAGAAGGTCTTGTCTTTGACGATCGGTCCGCCGACGGAAAATCCGAAATCGTTGCGAACGTACGGATTCATAGGCTGGACGGTGCCGTCGCCGTTCAAATGATTGAAAAAGTCGCGGGCTCCCAAGGCGTTGTAACGCCCAAACCAGTAGGCACTGCCATGAAACTGATTGGTGCCGCTCTTGGTGACAATGTCAACGATCGCGCCATTGTTGCGACCATATTCCGGCATGAAGTTGTTGGTGATAACGCGGAATTCTTCCGTTGCGTCGGGATTCAGTTTCACAATTCCACGCAGTAATCCGGGTACCGAAGTATCGTTGTTATCCACCCCATCCAGAAGAAAATTATTGTTGCGCTCACGCGTGCCGTTCACTGAGACGCCGCCGAACGCGTTGGTCTGAACCGTTCCCGGAGAGAGCAGTACCAGTTCATAAGGATCACGCGTGACCAGAGGCAGGTTCTGCATCTTTATCTGGTCAATCAGATTGCTGACCTGAGAGGTTTCCAAGTCGATATCGGGAATCTGATCGGCTCGCACCTGGATTTCTTCGGACACCGCACCCGGCTCTAACACCGGGTTGACCGAGAGCACCTGGCCGACGGTGAGCTGAATATCGGATACGTGGAAGGTCTTGAAGCTCGCCATCTTTACCGTGATCTCGTACGCCCCTGGGGCAAGAGAAGGAATACTATAAGCGCCGGTGCCGCTGCTGGTCGCCGTACGCGCCGCGTTGGACCCAAGATTCTTGACCGTGACTTCGGCACCCTGTACCACAGCGCCGTCAGCGTCAGTCACTGTGCCTTGAATCGAACCGGTTTGGGCCAGAGCGAACGTAGCCGTCAGCAACAGAACGATGCTGCCCGAAAGAAATCTCAACCTGTGCATTTCTCCTCCTGTATTCACCTGTCCCGTCGCGGGCGAAAAAACGTGCGGTGAGAGCCGGAAAACCTCTGCAAAATGACCTTGGAAATTGCCGCTGGACGCAACTCTACAACAGGTTATTGTCGAATCATGACGGCAATTGGCCGACCAGTCCAATTGTCTATGTGAAGTGGCTTATTCTACGAGCTTTATTGTGTTGGGAGAATCCGGGAATACACCGGTACTTTGGTCATTCTACGCAGTTGTAGAGAGCGCTCTACAGAATTTCATAGCGGTCACCATCCTGACATGAATGCCGCTGCGAGCCGCAGCTCACTAACCATCAGGGGCGCGTACAAGACCAGAGGCTGACTCAAAAAGAAAAGGAGGCTCTTGCGAGCCTCCTCTGGAGTCTTGCTCTGTACGGTGCGTTCCTAGAAAACGAACTTCGCGGAAAGCTGCATCGTACGCGGGTTGCTTGAAAATACCGCCCGCGCGTCGTTGAACGTCGCCGCTCCCGGGGTAACGTATTCACGCACCGCGGTACTGGTGGTGATGGCGGTCAAGCCGGTGTTCGCGCCGTCGGCGCGGTTGACGAAGCCCGGCGTGAATTGCGGGTGGTTGAAGACGTTGAGCATCTGGGCGCCCATCTGAAACTTGAACCTTTCCCTGATGTTCACGCTCTTATAGACACCGAAGTCCCAGTTGTTGATGTGTTCGGTGGGCAGCGTGTTGCGACCCAAGTTGGACAACGCACCGGTACTTCCTTGGATGTACCGCGCGGTTGGATCATTGGCAACGTAAGCGACAACGTCGCCTGCGGTGTTTGTCAGGGGCGACGAGTCCGTTCCCGTTCCCGCCCTGCCAGCTGGATTGACGATGGCGCGATCGCCAAAACCGTCACCGTTGCCATTGATGTCACGAGCAGACTGCACTGTAGCGAACTCCGGGCTCTCAAAGGTATAAACCGGTGCGAATTCCCAGTTTCCAACCACATTCTTCATTAACCAGCTGCTGGAATTCTTGAAGAGGGGCAGGTCGTACAGGGCGGTCAGTGTGAAGCGGTGCCGGTGATCCAGAGCCGAGCTGGATCTGTCTGAGTGCAGATCCTGGAAGTCCTGCGGTCGCCGTGGTGTCAAGAGGGTGGTGAAAAAATCCGCGGTGGAGTTGTCGATGTTGTGGCTGAAAGTGTAGGCCCCCTGAAGCTGCAGGCCATTGCTGAACCGACGGTTTAGTTGCGCGGCCAGGCCGTGATAGACGGAGTCTCCGAAGGGCACAAAGCCTATCAAGTTGCCGCCGGTGAAGCCAGCCGCCGCAAAATCGGCACGGAAATTCGGCTGAGCAGTGATTTGGGCCAGAGTCGTAGTAAGGGCATCCAGCGCAGGCTGACCAGGGTTTGTCACAAAAGTTGGCAGGAACAGCGTCGGCGAGGTTCTTGTGATCCTGTTGATGCGATCCTGCACATTGAGGTGGACGCCGCGAGTCCCGAGATACCTCACCTCAGCGGTGTAATTCTTGCCGAAAGTGTGCTGCACGCCGAGAGTCCACGAAATGCTGTAAGGATCTTTCTGGTCTGGAGGAACCCAGCTCGCTGTCGCGGCGCGGGCATCCGCGACCGTGGCGAAAGGTTGGGGTTGAGGCGGAAGTCCTCCGTTGGCCAGGAACGGATCATTCGGACAAGTCGGCGAGTTGCCATTTCCCGGACCGCCCGGGGGGGCGCAGTCATAGGTCTGGTTCAACTGCGGAGGTTTGGACAGAATGCCGATGTTGTCATAAAGCACGTCGTAGGCCATGCCAAACCCGGCGCGGACGGAAGTATTGCCACTGCCTCCCGGTGACCATGCAAGCCCTACGCGCGGTGCAAAGTTCTTCTTTGGTGCCCGAGGTTCGCTGAAATCAATTAGACCGGGAACGCTGGATGCAACGTTCAGTTTTTGAAGCCGCTCATCGGCAGGAATGGTCGTGTACTCGTGGCGCAGCCCCAAAGTAAGGGTCAGGTTGGGACGTACCCGCCACGTATCGCTCACATACCAGTACAGCGCTATCTGGTTTGCGTCGTAGGTTGCTTTCCCGACGCTGCGCTCTCCCAAGCTATCCGGGGTCGTGTCGTTGAGGTACAACTCCAGGGCGGAGTACTCGTAATCGCCGCGGGAGCGTTGTGTAAAGTTCTGCGGCGAGATGTACTTACGCGCTTCCATACCAAACTGCCAAGTGTGACGGCCCTTGGTCCAATTGACGTTGTCAGAGGCCTGATAAGTGTTGATGATGGTGAATTGTGGCCCGTTCGGGTCCGGTCCTATCTGCAGAGCCAGTTCATCGAAGCTGAGGTTCGGGAATTGGTCTAAACCCGGGAAGGTGAAATCGCCCGTGTTGGTGAATTGCCGGTACCGATTGTAGCCAACACGGAGCTCATTGACGAGGGTTGGCGAAAAGGTGTGGTACTCGCTTATTGTACCCACATCCGAAGTGACAGGATTGGTCGAGAAGAAGACGGGCAGCGTAGGGGTCGTGTCCGATCCAACGCTATGGTTGTAGATGAATCGCCCGCGCAACTGGTCATGGGCTGAAATGTTGTAGTCGACACTGGTAGCGGAGTTGCGGAAGTTGTTGAACGAGGGGCCAACAACCGGCAGAAGCCCTATTTCGATGTTCGTCCCGTTCACGGTAACCGGAGCGCAGCTACCGCAAGGCGCAGGAGCCGGCGATACATACTGCTTAAAAATGTTCAGGTTGTTTTGGCTTATCCCTGGGAGCGACGCCAAGGTTGCGAATCCAGCAGCCGTGGGGGTCTCGGGCGCGGTCGGAGTTACGCTTTGGCCGATTGCGTTGCGCTCAAAGTTAAAAAAGAAAAACAGCTTATTCTTGATGATCGGCCCACCGATCTGGCCACCATAGCGGTTGCTGTCGAAGCGCGGGTTCTTCGGTATCGTCCCGGCTTGGATGGCGGGGTTCGCGACGATTTGATCGATCGCGTTCAGGTTGCGGTTCTCAAAGTATTCGTATGCCTTCCCGTGGAAGCCGTTCGTGCCAGTGATTACCACCTGGTTGAACTGACCGCCCGAGGAGTGACCGAACTCCGGAGCGTAGAGGTTCTGCAACACTGAAAAGCTGGCCACAGCGTCGTTCGGGACGACGGCCAAGGGGCCGGTCACGCTCTTATTGTTGTTGTCTACACCTTCAATCGTGAAATTGTTGTTATAAGCACGCTGACCACCCACTGAGGGTCCGGTCCCGGCACCCACGCCGCCATTGCTGGCAACACCCGACGAATATAACGAAAGGTTGAGAACGCCGATGCCGAAGCCGTTGGTGGATACTCCCGGCATGTCGGCTATCTCGCGCTCGTTGTAGTTCGTAGTCACTTGCGCCGTGCTCGTGTCAATGATCGGCGCCTCGCCAGAGACTTCAATCGTCTCAGTGGTCGCCCCAGGACTCATGGTCACATTGACTGTGCCGGTCCTATTGAGTTCCACCTCAGCCTGCTGGGTAACCGTTCGGAAGCCGCTGGCTTTTACTGTGATCTTGTAGGTGCCGATTGGGAGGTTGTCGTAGCGGTATGCGCCAGTGGCGCCCGTCCTCGCCGCAGCGGTCACTCCGGTGCCGACGTTAGTGGCTTCCACATCCGCGTTCGTCACGACCGCGCCGGAAGAATCAGTCACCGTGCCCACGATGTTGCCGCTGATGGCTTGGCCGAAAGCCAATCCGGAACCCAATGCCATCAGACTGAGCAGGGCCAGTGCGAATGCGAAAACCTTTAACTTGGAGACAACAGATTGCATACGATTTCTCCTCAAAACTCGAAGTTCCTGGGGTATCGACACGCGAATCGAAATTCGAAGCTACAAAACATCATGACAGGATGATTGCGCACTGCCGCTGTAGACAGTAAAAGCAACTGCTATTCCAAAACAGCTCAATATAACAGACAGTGTTTTCAAAGATTTACAGCCTTGGCTCCGGCCTTGATATTGAAAAGCGGATAGGCTTGCCAACTCTACCTATGAAATTCAGTATTTATTGGAGGCGCTGGGCCGGCTCGCTTATGCCACAATGTCGCGTGGATTTCGAGCAATGCCGTCACGGGATCGTGCTCTTTAACCGGGCCGCCTTTTTCGACGCGCACGAGGCCCTGGAGGACGTCTGGCGCGCCGCCCCCCAAGCGGAGAAGAAGTTTCTGCAGGGACTGATCCAGGTGGCGGTGGCGCTGCACCATTACGGAAACGGTAATCTGGCGGGAGCCCGTTCGGTGCTGCGCCGCGCGTTTCGGAATATTTCTCTTTATCCGGAAGGCCTTGGCGGGATCCGTTCAGAGGCCTTGCTGCACTCGATTGCGCAGTGGCAGCGGGCTCTTGATGAAGGGTTGCCCGTGCCTCCGCCTCCCAGGATCGTTGTTATCGAATAGTTGTCAGTTCGCAGTGTCCCGGATCTCAGTTCAACGCTTTTTCTTTCTGGCTTTGCCTGATGACCGATGACTGACGACCGACGACTCCTTCTGTTCTCCGGGTGCCAGCACTCGACGCACAATCGGTGTATTCAGCTTGTACTTGCGTTCACTTGCATTTCCGGCATCGTCCTTCACCCGCACCACAAACACCGGGAGATCGCCTTCTTTCTCGAAGGTCTCATGAGAGACAGTCACCGGCAGTACGCCATTGAGACCGTGCTCGCGGTAGGCAGTTTCGTAGCGGTGGCGTCTGACGTTCCAGGTGAAGACACGGATCTGGTTGTAGTCGAATGGCATGCCATCTTTGTTTTCGCTGAACAGCACCAGGTACTGCGGCACTTTTTTATCACCGTCGGTGACGTGGTCCAGAACAAATGCGGCCACCGTGCGCTGGCCTTCGGAGTACTGCGCGATCTCGATCGGGACGTCTACATCCACCATGCGGGCCAGCACCCAGCCCACGTGTCCGGGTTCATCGCGAATCAGCCACCAGTCTTCCATTGGAGGCGCGGCCGGCTCGGCTTCCGACGGCTTTCCTTTTTTCCCGCCGCTTGATTTTGCGGCCGGCGCCTGAGCTTGTCCTGCGGGAACAGGTTTCGCGCTGCTGGCACGCTTGAGCACCGAGAGCTTCGCTCCCTGGTCGACCTGGTAGAGGTGGTCGGCATCACGCTGCGGCTCCAGATGGATATTGGTCTGGTTATGAGCGATTCCAGTCGCCTGCACGGGTGCATCGCGCTCCTGTTCCGCCAGTTTTTGAAACGCATCATAGGTTTCCTCGCTCACCAGATAACGCTGTTCCAGCCATCCTTCGGCCCCGGCGGAGGTACGCACCCGGGCGAAGCGGCGGTCGCGGGCGAGGATCTGTACCGCCTCCCCGTTTTTCACGCTTCCCGCCTTGTTGTAAACCGCAGCCACCTGGTCGCGCAGAAAGGCCTGCGGAGCCGACACGTAGGCCATCTCTTTGGGCCCACCCTTGCCGCGCCCGCAGCCCTCGAGCAGAGCCACGCCCGCTAGAAGAAGTAGCAAAAAGCAGAAGGCGAAAATTGAGTGGCGATGTTTCATGCAATTTTGAGATTTTCTTTGCGGCCTCTGCGGATTTTCTTAGCGCCCTTTGCGTTCCAAAACGTTTACCGCAAAGGATACCGCAACGAGCGCAAAGAAAATTTTGGAGTTAGTCAGACTGTTCCAGACTACGCCCCTGCGACCAAGTCTCCGAAGGAAATCCCGATGGCCTTGAAAGGATTGCCGCGGTTGGTCGTGCCCAGAATGGTTCCGCCGCGCGGCAGAACCCCGCTCACGTCTTTCAGCGTGAGCTCGTCGGATTTCTCCGGCCAGATCAGGCCGTCGAAGCCGTCCGGGATGCCGATCACCTTCCATTTGCACTTCAGGATGGCGCACTTGACCGCAGCGCGAATCACCGCGTTCAGGCCGGGTGCATCTCCGCCGCCGGTGCAGATCCCCATGCAGCGGATATCGGTCATTGCACGGTGATGGTCAAAGCATTGCTGGTGATGCCGTTGAGACTGGCGGTAACGCTCGTAGTCGAACCCGAAGTGGCGGTAGACGACACTGCGCCGCTTCCGCTTGAGATAGTCGCGATCACTGCCGTGTTGCTGCTGCTCCAGGTCACGAGGTTTGTAATGTCCTGCTGCTGGGCACTGCCGCTGTAGGTTCCCAGCGCGGTGAAGACGACGGTCTGTCCGGCGGCCGGGTTGGGGGTGGTGGTGCTGATAGCGATGGCCGTCAGCGGCCCGGTGTTCACTGTAATCGTGGAGCTGGCGGTGACGGTGCCCGAGGTGGCAGTAATGGTTGCCGTCCCGGGAGGATTCGATATGGTTGAAGCCGCGGTTACCAGACCGCCCTTGCTGACAGTCGCAATCGCCGACGCGGACGTCGTCCAGGTAGCACTTCCCGTCAGGTCCTTGGTGCTGCCGTCGTTGTAGTTGCCGGTGGCATTGATCTGTTGCGTGCCCCCCTCAACGATGGACGCCGAGGTCGGCGCCACGGTGATAGAGGTCAGCGTGGGATTCACAAAGAAGCCACGACAACCAGCCGCCAGGGCAAGCAGGGATAAAGCTGCGACCGTAGCCAAAATGCGGAGATTCCGGTTAAGAGAGGACATGGTAAAAAGAGTTCCGGCAGACGTACTCTTCATGGACTTTTCGCTTGAAGTGGCTATAAAGAATTGTAGCAGAGAAGGTTTTAGCCGGAATGAACCATTGTACTTCCGTGTGCACTAAGGTCTGTGCTTCATCTCCGTTACTGCGAGGAAAACTCCCTGCGCCGCCTCGCGGCCACACCGATGACGGTCTGCTAATCTGCTATCAGGGGCTAGCGGGTCCAGGCCCGAAGTGAAGACGGCAAAGAAAAGTTGTAATGAAAAACCTCTCTCCGATTCGGGTCGGCTTCTTCTCGATGTATCTTTCCGCTGCACTTTTCGCCCAGACTAGTGTTGCCCCGGCACCGGCGAACAAATCGCAGCCGGGCCCAGCCCGGGCCGCCGCACCGGCTCCGAGCCTGTGTGCCGCCTGTATCCGGGCAAACATGGAATTCCTAGCTTCTGACGCATTGCGCGGACGGGGGAGCGGCACCGCGGACGAACTGGTCGCAGCAACCTATGTGGCCTCGCAACTGCGAGCGTACGGAATCGCCCCCGCCGGCGACAAGGGCGGATATCTTCAGCGCGCGACACTGCAGCAGCCAAAATTCACCGGCCAACCACAACTGAAATTCGCGCAACCCGGCGCCGGCGGAGAGAGAATTACCTGGACCTGCGGCAAGGAGTTCGCGGTCCTCTATCTCGCGCAAACCCAGTTCTCAGGTACGCTGCATGTGATTAACGCCGACGAAGACGATCCGCAACCGGCCGGGGCCATCGTGTTAATTCTGGGAAACGACCGCAAGCGGCAGCGGGCCAAGGCCTCGGTGCTCGGTGACAAGGGAGCGGTGGCGGCGATCATCGCGGCTACGGAGGAACGCGCCGCCCAATTCCAAAACCGCGCCAAGGAGCTACCCACGCTGCCAGTGCGGATCGCAGGTGAAGATGCCTCCGGATTGGGCAGCGATTTCAACCTGCTGGAGGCCAGTCCCGAAGCTGCAGCCATCCTGAAAGCGCTTCCCGAGAATACGATGCTGACTTTTGATGGCCCCTCGACCAGCGACAAGAAATACACCTGGAATGCGCTCGGCATCCTGCGCGGCAGCGATCCACTCTTACAACAAACCGCGGTGTTACTCTCGGCCCATCTCGATCACCTGGGAATCGGTCCGCCGGTGAACGGAGACGACATCTACAACGGCGCCGATGACGACGCCTCAGGCACAACTGCGGTGCTGGAACTCGCGCGCGTCCTGGGAAGCGGGCCGAAACCCAGACGTACTGTGATCTTTGCCCTGTTCGGCAGCGAGGAGACGGGCGGGCAGGGGTCAACCTATTTTCTGCAGCATCCTCCGGTTCCGCTGAAACAAATCGCGGTCAACCTGGAATTCGAAATGCTGGGACGCGCCGATCCTGCAGTGAGCGCCGACACGGTGTGGCTCACCGGATGGGAGCGATCGAATCTGGGACCGATGCTGGCGGCTCGCGGCGCCAAACTGATCGGGGACCCTCATCCCGCGCAGAATTTTTTCGCGCGCTCCGACAATTACGTTCTGGCGAAAAAAGGCGTAGTCGCCCAGACCGTTTCGAGCTACGGAATGCACAGCGACTACCACCAGCCCAGCGATGACGTAGCCCACATCAACTTCCAGCACATGGACGCTGCCATCGGCTCGCTGCTGCGTCCGGTCCGATGGCTGGTGAATTCGTCGTTTACGCCACGGTGGAATGAGGGGGGAAAGCCTTGAAGGCAGTCGTCAGTCGTCAGTCTTCAGTCAGCAAAACATTACCGCCGAGCACGCAGAGATCGCCGAGAAAACATTACACTAATCTTCTCGGCAAGATTTTGCTGACGACTGAAGACCGACGACTGACGACTAGTTCGTTCTTTTCGCCTTCGCGATCTTCTCGTCAATCGGTTTGCGTCCGGCGAAACCTTCGCTGGTGTCGTGCCAGTGGGTGATTCCTTGTTCACCCAGCTGCCAGCAGAGCAGGACGGTGCGGCCTTCCACCTGGCAGGGGAAGTCGAGCAGCCCGATATCGAGGTCTTTTACCTGGACGCCGGTGGCGTCAATCTCGGCCAGCGTGTCCTTTACCCGCTGGATGGTCTTTTCGCGCTCCGCTTTGCGCCGCGCTACTTGAATGATGTTCACCAGCAATCCGCCGCTCAGGAAGACGCGGTGAGCGAGGTCCTGGAGTTCGGCGTCGACGGTTTCAATCAGCTTCTTGCCGTCAATGGCAGTGCGCAGGAGCGATTCCAGGACAGGCAAAAGGCTTTGGGCTTCTTCGAGGGTAAAACTGCGGTCGGCCATAGGGGTATATGGCTATTCTAATTCATGGGAACTGCGCATGCCCACTTAAGTTCCCGGCAGTGCCTTAGTTTGAATTTCCCTATCTCAATCGTTGGGGTCATCCTGAGCTTGCGAAGGATCTGGCGCGGAGCGTATGTACACTCTCGCCGTGATGGTGGCGATGCGCGCGAGATCCTTCAGGACTGAAGTCCTTCAGGATGACGCCCGTTTTAGGGCATTTTTCAAACTGAGCCACTACAAGCTTGCGAAGGATCTTGCGCGCAGCGGGTCTGCGATTGGGGCGACTGATAACGTCATTGGATTCTCCCCTGTGACGGGTCGGGGCTGAACGCCGTGCTTAAATCCACGTGCAAGCGCCGACCAGGATCAACTCCCGGCGGATAACAACTTCCATCACGGTTGTAGTTAGCGGCACAACCGGCGGCGACATCCCGCCGCTTCGGAGATTGAGCGAACTGCCATCCGTCGGCGAAGCTAATGCCACTTTCGGCCGGACGGGGCGGACGACTGGGAAAGGCGCATCCCGGAGACGGCGGGCAGGCATCGTTTGCGATCCAATATGCGATCTTCCTTCCTGCAGCATTTTGACGGATGTCTTCAGCGGTGATGATGGACACGCCGCGCCCTTCTTCGGCCGCGATGCCGGAGCAATAAATACCAGCTCGAAAGCCGGCCGCGGCTACACCATCCACCCAGGCGTAGATGTACGCTTTCTGCTCAGGCAGCATCCGGCCGCCTTCCTCCTGGTCGAGGAAGATGATCGCTCCCGCGGGAAAACCCTCGCGGCGTGCCGAGGCAACGGCTGCCTGGGCATCGGATTTGCCCAGCCTGGCGGCACCCGAAACTGTTTTCAACTCGGCGTAGAGTCTGCCGTTGAAGAGGATGAGAAATCCGAAACCCGCGGATTGCAGAGTTTGCCGCTTGCCTACCCAGGTATTGGTCTTTTCGCCCGGAGGATGATTGAGCCAGAAGCCAGCGTAGGAGAACGTCTGGCGCAATGCCTTCAGGTTCTCGTCGCCGGGATACTCGTTACGGTCAAAGCCCAGGTAGGTGGAAGCGGATTCTTGCTGGGCTATGCTCGCACCCTGACACAACAGCCATCGTGATCAGGACCACTGGGATCGCCAACTGCCTCATGCTGACGATGGTATCCGGTTCGGCGTCGAGAATCGATGCGCGGCGGTGAGTAGCGCCGGCGTCCCGCCGGCTGTCTGGCGCGCGTCTCGCCCGCCCCTCGGGCCGGCCGGAGGCCGGCGCCATTGCACGACGGGCGAGACGCCCGTCCTCCACAAGAACTCTAGCCGCCGATGTGAACCATGGTTCGCGAGGCGGGCACGAAATCCGGCTCGCCGATATGGTGGCGTGCTTCTTTCTTCTGGATCACGCCGCGGATGAATTCGCTTAATTCCTCGTCCGACGCGCCGCGGAGCATCTGGCCGTGCAGATCATGGTCCCAGACGGAGAACAGGCAGGTGCGAATCTTGCCGTCAGAGGTAATACGAATGCGGCTGCAGTGTCCGCAAAAAGGATGCGACACCGGCGCGATGATGCCGATTTCCCCGATGCCGTCGTCAAAACGATAGCGGCGCGCGGTCTCGCTCCTGCTGTGCGGAATTTCCACCAGCGGGCGGTATTCGCCCATGCGGTGGACGATTTCTTCCAGCGGCACTACCGTATTCGGTGACCATACGCGATCTTCTTCCAGCGGCATGAACTCGATGAAGCGGACGATCACGCCTTCCTCGCGGGCGAACATGCCAAACGGGATGATCTGGTCTTCGTTGAAGCCACGCATCAGGACGCAGTTCACTTTCACCGGCCCCAAACCGGCACGGCGGGACGCCCGGATTCCGGCCAGCACGTTGTCGTATCCGTCGGGCACGCGTGTAATGCGGGCGAAGCGGTCGGGGTCGACGGCGTCCATGCTTACGGTAACGCGGCACAGGCCCGCATCCTTGAGCGGCTTGGCCATGTCGGCGAGGAGATGGCCGTTGCTGGTCACTGCGATGTCGAGGCCGCCGCCATCGATGGTGCGCAGCTTGGCCAGTTCGCGGACAAAATCCACCACGCCCCTGCGTAGAAGCGGCTCGCCGCCAGTGATGCGGACTTTTTGGATCCCGAGTCCGACCAGTACACGTGCCATACGCAGATAGTCGGCAAAAGGCAGATCGCCATAGAGCGCGCCTTCATTCCCGGTGCGGCAGTAAACACACTTGTAATTGCAGCGGTCGGTGACCGAGATTCGCAGATCGGTGATGGCGCGGCCGAATTTGTCGGTTAGAGGCACGGCTTTTAGCAATTAGCAATTAGCAATTAGCAATTGGCACTTAGCTCTTAAAAGATGCATGACAATCGGCAATGTTTTTGGTGTCTGGATGCCAATTGCCAATTGCTAAGTGCTAATTGCTTCGTTCCTGGATTCAATCCACGAGAAAAGACACAGACAGGCGGGAAAATCCCGGCGGCTGTTTCCTTTCCAATGGCTTCTCGCGAAGCCGGGAGGCGCCGGCGTTTCCACCTGCACCCTCGGGGTCGGTTTTCTTTGCGTTCTTTGCGGTGTGCCTAGCGGCCTTTGCGGTAAAGACTTTAACCGCGAAGGCCGCAGAGCATTCCGCAAAGGACGCAAAAAAAACCACCCCTCGCCGCCGCAGCCGGGTATGCCCAAAGGCTGGGGCGGTCGGAAACTCAACTCACATTATAGATGCGTCTGGCGGCTCGATGGGTCCAATTAGGGCTTGCCCGCCAGAGCCTTGCCAATCGCCGCGTCCGCCAGCGGGGCCATGATCTTGTAACCCGTTGGGTTGGGGTGCAGACCGTCTTCCGCCAGCTCACGCTTCAGCATGCCTTTGTCATCCACCATCGGGGAGAAATAGTCGAGATAGACCAGGCCGTTGGCGGCGCAATAGTTCTGCAGCCAGTGATTCAGGGCCAAAATTTTCTCGGGATTGCGTTGCGCGAAGAAATCCTGCGCCTTCGGAGTGTAGTTATGCACGGGCAGGATGGAGGAAAAGACAACCGCAATATGATTCGCCCGCGCCAGTTCCGCGATCGAGGCATAATCGGCTTTGATGTCTTCGAGGCGCATGGGCCCGGTGTTTCCAGCGATATCGTTGGTGCCGGCCAGAATCACAACTACCCCGGGATGCAGATCAATCACGTCCTGGCGGAAACGGACCAGCATCTGCGGCGTGGTCTGCCCGCCGATGCCACGGTTGAGGTAAGGCTTGCCGGGGAAATATTCTTCAAGCTTCCATATGTCGGTGATGGAATCGCCAAAGAAGACGACGCGGTTCTCGCCGGGCGCGGGTGGCTTGAGGGCGGCATTGGCGTCCCGATAGCGGGCCAGTTGTCCGAAGTCGTCGGTAAAGACGGCGATGCGCCGGGCCCGGTAGTCGTCGAGGCCGGCAAAGCCGGTGGTGGGAATGGCGGGCGGCTGGTGCGCTGCAATCGCGGGCTGCGGCGGCGCTGCCACGGCGGGCGGCTGCTGCGCCGGCGCCAAGGCGGATATCAGCAACGTGGATAGGAGCGCAATCAGGCGACATGATCGGAAGTGCATGTTTTCCTCGGAGACAAGAATAACCCAGTTGCAAGAATCTGCAATGGGACTGCGTCGGCCGGAGCGAATCCGGGGATGGTTTTGAGCGATCCTGCGGAATGTGTATACTTTATGTATATACATTTGGAGGTTGGCGATGGGCACAGCTCGCGTATTCCGATCAGGAAACAGCCAGGCGGTAAGGCTGCCCAAGCAGTTCCGGTTGAAGAGCAAGGAAGTGGAGATTTTCCGCCGGGGCAAAGAAATCGTCCTGCGGGAAAAGGACGGAACCATGGCCCGGGCATTCGACTTGCTGGCCGGGTTGCCGGACGATCTTGAAATTGAACGCGGGAACGACCGCCCGCAGAAGCGCAAGGGTCTTTAGATGGAGCCGCGCTTTCTGCTGGATACGAACATTTGTATTTACATCCGGCAGGAACGGCCCGAACCAGTCCTGCGGCGGTTTCGCCGGCTCCGTCATGGCGAAGCTGCGCTCTCGGTCATCACCTATGGGGAACTGATCTACGGCGCGGCGAAGAGTGCGCAGCGGGAGGCGGCTCTGGAGAGGCTGCGCGAACTGATCCACTGGTTGCCGGCGCTGCCCTTGCCGGAATCCGCGGCTGAAGCCTATGGGACGATCCGCGCGGAATTGGCCGCGAACGGCGAGATGATTGGAAACAACGATCTGTGGATCGCCGCACACGCAATGTCGGCTGGGCTGACCCTGGTCACAAACAACGAAAAGGAATTTCGGCGTGTACGCGGGCTGAAACTGCAGAACTGGGCGAGGTAAGCAACGTCGAGCGCTCGACCTGGGCGGGTCCCTTCGACTTCGCTCTGGGCAGGCTCCGACGGACCCCACACAGGCCTTGCGGCTTCACATGCCGTCGTAATTTGGGCCACCGCCACCTTCGGGCGGGACCCAGGTAATGATCTGGTAGGGATCGGCGATGTCGCAGGTCTTGCAGTGCACGCAATTCGACGGATTCAGGCTGATGCGTTTGCCATTGGGCTGAGAACCGTCGTCCACCATCTCGTAAACATTCGCCGGACAGAAATTCTGGCACGGGTTGCCGAATTCTTTCACGCAGCGGGTATTGCAAACGTCGGTGTCATGAATGACCAGGTGCGCGGGCTGGTCTTCTTCGTGCTTGGTGCCGGAGTGATAAAGGTCGGTGAGCTTGTCGAAGGTCAGCTTGCCATCGCCTTTCGCAGGACCGAGCAGGTGGGTTTCGTCGCCGCCGTCGGCGGGTAGTTCGTTGAGCTTCTTCAGCTGCTGATATCCCACGGTCGAGGGATAGCGGGCGCGCAGGCCGCGGCCGCCGGTGACCTGTTGCAGGCCGGCATTGATCATGCCGCGCCAGAATCCGTGCTCGAAGCCCTGATGAAAGTTGCGGACCTTCCAGAGCTCATCTTTGATCCAACTCGACTCCACCCGCCGTTGAAAATCGCTTAGCGCGGCCACGGAGAAATCGTCCTTCTTTAGGGCCTCAAACGCTGTCTCGGCGGCGAGCATGCCGCTCTTGATAGCGAGATGAATTCCTTTCAGGCGCTGCGAATTCAGAAAGCCGGCGGAGTCGCCTAGAATCATCCATCCATTGCCTGCGACCGGCGGAATGGACCACCAGCCGCCGTAAGGCAGACTCTTGGCGCCGTAGCGGATCATCTTGCCGCCATCAAGGAGACGGGCAACCAGCGGATGCTTTTTGAACTCCTGCAACACGCGCTGCGGATCAAGGCGCGGGTCGGGATAGTCGAGCCCCACGACAAATCCCAGTGAGACTACGTTGTTTTTGCCGCCGTAAATCCAGGCGCCGCCGTATTCCTTCGTGGTCAGCGGCCAGCCCATCGTGTAGATCACCTCGCCGGGAGCAATGCGGCCGGACGGGACCTCCCACAGTTCTTTGATGCCCTGTCCGTAGGTTTGCGGGTTGCGGTCGCGATCGAGAGCAAAACGCGCAATGAGCTGTTTGGTGAGCGAGCCCCGAGTTCCCTCGGCGAGAATGACCACCTTGGCTTGCAGATCATACCCAGGTTCGAAATTCGACTTCGGCTGATTCTGCTTGTCCACGCCTTTGTCGTCGGTGCGGACGCCGGTCACGCGGTCGCCCTCAAGAATCAGTTCCGAGCCGGCAAATCCGGTAAAAATCGTGATGCCGGTTTCTTCCACCTTGCCGCCCAGCCATTTCACAAATCGGTTCAGCGAGATGACGTAGTTGCCATGATCGCGCAGTGGAGGCGGGGTAACAGGAAACTTGAATTTTCCATTCCGGGTGAGAAAGTAGACCGCTTCCTTTGTGACTTCGGAATCGAGCGGAGCTTCTTTCTCAAAGCCCGGAAGCAACTCGCGCATGGAGCGGGGATCGAGTAGGGCGCCGGAGAGGCAGTGCTGTCCGATCTCGCGGGCCTTCTCGAGAACGTAGATATTCTCTTTACTGAGCTGCGAGTCGGGATTGTTCGCGTTATGCTGACCGATCAGCTGCGAGAGTCGCAGGGCGCAGGCCATGCCAGCCGGACCGCCGCCAACGATCACGACGTCGGCGGGCATCTGCGGACGTTCGATGTTAGGAAGCGGCTTGCGGAAGATCAGCATTCAGGTTTCAACGTTTCAAAGGTTTCACAAGCGATCTCTAGTTGCGTCTCGAGCTCGAGCAAAGAACCCCGTGAGTGTCCCAGGAATTGCTGAAACTCTCCAGGCGTCAGTCTACCTTGGCCTTCAGCGATATTCGAGACAACAGAAATCGCCGCACGCCGGATTTGCGAGGTTAGCCCGTAGATCTCGGTCCTGGGGAAGCTCTCCGTTTGCCGGTAAACATGAACGGCCAAGAGCTTTGACTTCTGCCAAACGACTAGATCTCGATAAGAATGGCCCACGATAACTCCTCGTGCCACCCCGGGTTGAAACCTTGAAACATGAAACCCTGAAACCTTACCCTCCGGCTTTGGCCTTTCTTATCTCTTCAATCAGCGGCGGCACGATATCGAACAAGTTTCCCACTACCGCATAGTCCGATATTTCAAAAATCGGCGCTTCTGAATCCTTGTTGATCGCGATGATAGTGCGTGCGCCCTTCATTCCTACGATGTGCTGAATAGCGCCGCTGATGCCGAGCGCGAGATAAAGCTTGGGCGCAACCGTTTGTCCGGACGATCCGATCTGGCGGTCCATGGGGAGCCATCCCGAGTCGCAGATGGGGCGCGAAGCTGCCAGTTCGCCACCGAGTGCTTCAGCCAGCTGCTTGGCCAGTTCGATGTTTTTCTGTTCCTTGATCCCGCGACCGACCGACACAATGATTTCGGCCTGCGTCAGGTCCACTGCCTGTTTGGCTTCTTTGAATACTTCCTGCGGTTTGTTGCGGATGATGCCGTCAGCGATTTCCACGTTGACGGTTTCGACGGGTGCCGCGGCGGTGCCGGCCTCAACTTTGTCGGCGCGGAAAGCTCCGTTCTGGAAGGTCACAAACCATGGGGCAGCGCAGGTGAAGCTCACGTCGGCGGCCAGCTTGCCCTGGAACATCTGGCGAGTGAAGAGCAGTTTGTCGCCATCCTTTTTGTAACCGATGCAGTCGCTGATGGCGGTGCGCTCCATCGCAGACGCCAGCTTGGGCACAAAGTCGCGCACCTGGTAGGTGTGCGGCATCAGCACGAGTTTGGGTTGTTTCGATGCGATGAATTGCTTGAGGGCGGCTGCGAAAGCGTCGGGTGTGTAGGGTTCGAGTTTCGGCGACTCGATCGCGTAGACCTTCGCGACCTTCTTGCCGGCGACTTCGTTGGCCAGGCTTGTCACTCCGCTACCGGTAACGGCAGCCTCGAGAGTCCATCCGGTTTCGGCGGCCAGAGCCTGGCCGGCAGTAAGGGTCTCCCAGGAGACGCGGTTCAGCTTTCCTTCACGTTGTTCGACAATGACTAGGATGGAATCGGCCATGATTGTAGTCTCGGTCTTCGGGCCTGTTGTTTGAAACCCAGTTTCTGGATTTCAGTTCTCGGTTCTCAGTTATTCACAGGACGCGCACTTCATTTCGTAATTTTTCAACCAGCTTTTTCGCTACCTCGGCCGGAGGGCCTTCCAGAAATTCTGTGTTCTTGGTTTTCTGGGGAATGTAGAGGCGTTCGACTCTTTGCATGTTGGCGCCAATGGCCGGCTGCACTTCCGTCAATGTCACTTTGCGCATTGGTTTGTTTTTCGCCTGCTTGATGCCGATCAGCGTGGCGTAGCGCAGCTTGTTGATGCCGGATTGGATGGTGAGCACCGCGGGCAGCGGCATATCCACGAACTGAAAATAGCCGGCTTCGAGTTCGCGCTTGACGCGGATGCCGGCGTCGGTTTTTTCGATGTGCATGATGATGGTGGCGTGCGGCCAGCCCAGCAGTTCAGCCAGCACCACGCCGGTTTGGGCGTAGCCGTAGTCGTCGGACTGGAGGCCGGTGAAGATCAGGTCAAACTTTTCATCTTTGATGGCGGCAGCGAAAGCGCGGGCGGTGTTGGAAGCATCCAGACCGACGAACGCGTTGTCCTCCAGATGGATGGCGCGGTCAGCTCCCTTGGCCAGGGCTTCGCGCAACACCTGCTGGGCGCGAGCGGGGCCGGCCGTGATGACCACGACTTCTCCGCCGTGCTTTTCCTTTTGGCGCAGCGCCTCTTCGAGGGCGAAGGCGTCGGGCTCGTTAACCTCGTACGAAACATCTTCTCGGATCCAGGTGCTGGACTCGTTTAGCTTGAGTGGCGCATCTTTCTGCGGCACCTGTTTCATGCATACCAGAATTTTCACGAAAGACTCCCGTCTTTTGCGCGACGTTGCAGGCAACGTCTCTACAGCCAAGCAAACTAGCCAGTATAACTGAGTGGCGGGAGAGAAGGAACGTGGACTATTCGGTGTGGACTTCGGTGAAGACCACAGACTGCACGCCGGAGATTTCAAATCGCTTGCGGCAGCGCATGTTCTTGCAGCCCATGAGGTCGTCTTTGCGCAGCATGTAAGAGCGGGCTTTGGCGAAACGGGCGCGATCACGTTCGTCGCCGCGTCCGGGCAGTTGCCGCTTCTTGGTGCGGACAATCCAGGTGACTTCGTACTCCGCGGGCTGATGGCAGTGCGGACAGTTCAGCGTTGCCATCTTCTTTTCCGTACGCTCGTCGAAGAAATCTCGCTCTTCCATAGGCTGGCTGGTCTCCGGCGATGGTTTACGCTTCGCCTTCCAGGCTCAATTATTGCAGCTTTGGCGCATACAAGCTATGGCAAGATGTGCGTGATGGCGAAGAAGAGGCGCAAGCCGAAGAACTTCAGCGCGGTTGATCAGGTGAAGGCCATGGCCAGAGCCGAGATCGGCACGCCTCCCGCCGGACGCGTGGTACCGGATCGCAGGGAGAAGAAAATTGACAAGCACAAGCCCACGCTGGGGAAAATGCTGGAGTCGGAGGAAAACTAGAGCGGCGGCAATGGAATTCTGCCGGCGATCCCCTGGCCTTCAACGATCGAATAAATAAAGTCTGCCGGCAGATCCCGCAGCACTTCCACTTTGCCGCTCGGCCACCTGATCTCCACCTCGGTCATTTTGGTTTCGGCTCCGAGCCCAAAGTGCAAGCGCGGATCGTTCTGTGAAATGTAACTGCCTCCGGCGCGAACTTCGCTGAACTGCACCAACTTCGCTGTCTTCAACGTAAGACGCGCCCCGATGGCCGACCGGTTACTCTTGGTTCCGGTCAGGCGGAACAACACGCGATGATTTCGGTTGCCGCCCTGATTCAATAGCAGCGTGGGCGGCGCGCCCACGTTCACCAGTACGACATCAACATTGCCGTCATTGTTGATGTCGCCGAAAGCCGCTCCCCGCCGGCTCTCCGGTGGAATGTCCGCGAGTGAACCGGAGACTTCCTGAAACGTGCCGTCACGATGATTCCGGAAAAGCTGGATGGGTTCGCGGTAAGCCAGTCCCCCGGGAATCGAATCCACCTGCGGGTACACGTGGCCGTTGGCGATGAAAATATCGAGCCATCCGTCGTTGTCCATGTCGAAGAAGGCGGTGCCCCAACCCACCTTCAGGAACGTGGGTTGCGCAATTTTGGCCGGCCAGCTTACGTCAGAAAATCCGTCTTTCCCCTGGTTGCGGTACAAGGTGTCGGGCTGCTCGTGGAAGTTGGTTACGAACATGGCCAGCCGGCCTTCGTGCAGATAGTCGCCCCAGTCCACGCCCATCGAGCCTTGCGCCTGGCCGTCGCCGCCGAGCGCGACGCCGGAAAGCATGCCCACTTCCTCGAAAGTTCCGTCGTGCCTGTTGTGATAGAGATAATTTGGGCCGGCGTCGTTCGCCACGTAGAGGTCGGGCCATCCGTCGTTGTCGTAGTCGCCCCAGATCACGCCCAGGCCGTAGTAGCGGTTCACATCTTCCATTCCGGCCTTCTTTGAGACTTCCTCGAAAGTGCCGTCGCCACGATTGTGGAAGAGCAGGTCCGATTCGCCGATCATGCCCCACGGGCCGCACTGGACAAGGATTCCCTTGAAGCGGCAATTCTTCTCGTCGCTGCCGAAGGTGGGCAAGTGGTCTATATCGAAATGCACGTAGCGCGAAACATAGAGGTCAACAAAACCGTCGCGATCGTAATCGGCCCAGGCGGCACCGGTGCTGAAACCGCCCGCGGCAACGCCGGCTTTTTCGGTGACATCTTCGAATCTGCAATTGCCCAGATTGCGATAAAGCGCGTTCCCGCCGAAGCCGGTGACGTAGATATCCGGCAGACCGTCGTTGTCGAAGTCGGCGACAGCCACGCCCATGCCCCAGCCTTTGCGCGTCAAACCCGCAGCGCTAGTGATGTCGGTGAATTGGAAATTCGCGTCCTGATGGTAGAGCGTGATGATGGGATCGCCGCCCTGGCGGTAGCGATCGATCGTGGAACCGTTCACCGTGATGATGTCCAGTTTGCCGTCGTTATCGCAGTCAATCAGACCCGCGCCGCCGCTCATGGATTCGACGATGTACTTCTTCTCCGGAGTGGAGATGTGAGAGACGGTCAAACCGGCCTCTTTGGCCACGTCTTTAAATCGAGGGACCGGTGGAGGTGGAGATTTCGGGACGGCCGTCTGGGCAAGTGCGCACAGCGGAAGCAACAGGCCCAGCGAGAGGATTGCGCGCATGATGAAGAGAATTTGCTGATTATAGACGACAAGCTGCGAAGGCAAGGGGCGGGCGTGGTGATAGCGGCGCTCCGTGTAACTTTTCCTGCTCCCTGCACATCCACTCCTGCAGCGTGCGATACTTCTCGCAACGCTAAATGGTGTGGGAATGATCAAGCTGTCGTCATGGCTGGCTGTTTTTGTCGCTCTTTCCATGTTCGCGTCCGATGCGCCGCGCGGCGAAACTCCTGCGCCGGTTCTGGTCGAGCTGTTTACTTCCGAGGGCTGCTCCAGTTGTCCTCCGGCTGACGCGCTGCTGCAGCAGCTCGATCACACACAGCCGGTGGGCGGAGCCCAACTGATCGTGCTCAGCGAACACGTGGATTACTGGAACCATATCGGCTGGACCGATCCCTTCTCTTCACATTTTTTCAGCGATCGGCAAAGCACCTACTCCGACCGTTTCGGGCTGAGCAGCGTCTACACGCCACAGATGGTCGTCGACGGCGCCGCCGAGTTTCTCGGCAGCGATGCGCGGCGGGCGACTCAGGCGGTTCATGACGCTCTGTCCGGACCAAAGGTTGCGATCAGGATTTCCGGAGTTTCGCTCGACGCTTCCAAAACGCTGGAGGCACACATCGAGTCCGACGCCTTACCCGGGAACTCGCAGTTTCGCAGGGCCGATGTCTATTTGGTTGCAGCGTTAGATCATGTCCAGTCGCAAGTCTTGCGAGGCGAAAATGGCGGCCACCGTCTGAGCCACGTGGGCGTGGTGCAGAGTCTCGAAAAAGTCGGCAGCATCAAGGCGGGAAATAGTTTCTCCCAGGACGTTCACATTAAACTCGACCCCAGGACCGATCCAGCCAATCTGCGGGTCGTTGCTTTCATCCAGCAACCCGGCCAGAGGCTAGTCCTGGGAGCGGCACAGCAACGGGTTCATTAAGAACTCTGCGCCGGATTCTTGCGAACTTTGCGGTTGCCTTCGACTTGTATTCCGCGGAGCGACAGTTCCCCTCCTTTTTGGAAATGCACGTGACGTTGCGATCTGAGTGTGTGGTCGCGGGCGACTCGCCCGCGAGACTTGGAGTGAAAGTCAAAAGCCGCGGGCGAGTCGCCCGCGACCACACGACCTGCGAGGCTTATTCCGCTTCGGTTGGTTGCGCTACAGTCTCTGATTTGCCGCGTTCCCGCCACCCCTCGATGATCAGATAGAGCACGGGAATAAAGAACAGATTCAGCACCGTCGACATGATCATCCCGCCGAACACCGTCGTGCCCACCGAATGACGGCCGTTCTCGCCGGCGCCCGTTGCAGCGACTAAGGGCACAACGCCCAAGATGAACGCCAGCGATGTCATCAATATGGGTCGCAGCCGGATCGACGCCGCCTGGATCGTGGCCTCCACGAGTGGCAATCCGCGTTCTCGCAATTGTTCAGCGAATTCGACGATCAGAATCGCATTTTTGCTCGCCAGTCCGACAAGCATTACCAGTCCCACCTGGCAGAACACGTCGTCGTTCAGCCCGCGCATCCACTGTGCTCCTAACGCTCCCAGCAGAGCCATTGGAACGGCCAGCAACACGATGAAAGGCAAAACAAAGCTCTCGTACTGTGCAGAAAGCGTCAGATAGACAACCAATGTTCCCAACCCAAAAAGTAGCACAGATGTCCCGCCCGCCTGCAATTCCTCAAGCGATAGCCCCGTCCAGCTGTAGGAGAATCCTTGCGGCAACTTCTTCGCCAGTTCGTCCATCGCCGTAATGGCTTGCCCAGAACTGTAACCCGGTGCCGCCGAACCATCGATTTCCGCCGATCGAAACAGGTTGTAGTGGCTGATCACCTGCGGTGTAGTCGTCTGCGAAATTGTGAGCAGGTTATCGAGCGGCACCATCGCGCCACTGTCGGAGCGCACATAAAACTCCTTCATATCCTTCGCTGTCGATCGGAATTGCTTGTCGGCTTGAACATAGACGCGATAGGACCGATTGCTGAAATCGAAGTCGTTAACGTACGCCGATCCCATGTATACGCCCAGGGTGTCGGTAATCTGCGAAAGCGGAACGTGCAAACTCTTCGCTTTTTCTCGGTCGATCGTGACCACAAATTGCGGGTCATTCGCCGTAAAAGGCGTGTACAAGCTGACCAGGTCTTTTCGCTGTGCTGCGCTTCGAATCAGCCCTTGCGTCGCTGCTGCCAGTTCATCGAGCCTGTGCGCAGCGAGATCCTGCACGACGAACTGGAATCCGCCAAAAGCTCCGAGTCCCTGAATCGTTGGAGGCAGCGTCGCAAACACAATCGCTCCCGAGACTTCGAACAGTTGCGGTCGAACCCGGTTCAAGATCGCCGGGGCTGAGTGCCGCTCGCCCTTTCTCTGCGAATACGGTTTCAGCGACACAAACATCAATCCCTGGTTGGCCGCCGCTCCTGAAAAGCTGAAGCCGGCAACGGAGAAAATGTTCTCCACTTCCTCCTGCCGCCTCATGATCTGGGTTACCTGATTTCCAATCGAAGTTGTGTACTCGAGCGAAGCGCCCGCCGGGGACTGCATCACCACGATCAAAAATCCCTGATCTTCATCTGGCACAAACGACTTCGGCACGCGCGTAAATACGAAATAGGTGAGTCCCAGACCAGCGAAGAACACCACCACCATCACTATCTTGTGTTCCAGGAAGTGATGCAGCGAGCGACGATATGCGGTGATCATCCGATTCACACCGTCGTCGAACTTCTGCAGCAGCCACATCTTCTTGTGATGGCCCCCGGCCAGGAAGATGGCGGCTAGCGACGGTGCCAACGTCAGTGCATTGAAAGCGGAGATTGCAATCGAAAATGCAATAGTCAGCGCAAACTGACGAAACAGAATGCCAGTTGTTCCGGGAAAGAATGCAACCGGTACAAACACCGCCACCAGCACCAGCGATGTCGCGATGACCGCGCTCGTAATCTCGGTCGTGGCGGCGATAGAGGCTTTGCGCGAGTCATGCTCTCCCCCCGCCATGTGACGCTCGATGTTCTCAATGACCACGATTGCGTCATCGACGACGAGTCCGGTTGCGAGCGTGATGCCAAATAGCGTTAACGTGTTGATGGAGAAGCCGAGTAACTTCACGAAAGCAAAAGTGCCGATCAACGAGACCGGAGTGGCGATGAAGTGAATCATCGTAGTTCTCCAGTCACCCAGGAAAATGAAAATCACCAGGATGACCAACGCGATCGCCGAACCTACCGTAAAAAGCACGTCTTTAATCGACTCGCTGACCGCATCCGTCGTATCGAATGCCAGCGTGGAATGCATTCCCGGCGGGAAGCTCTTCGATAATCGGGAAAGCTCCTCGATGGCCCGCCGGTCCACGTCCAACGCATTCGCCGTCGAGAGCTGCGTCACTCCGATTCCCACCGCGTCCTGCCCGTTAAACTTCAGGTCCGATGCATACTGCTCCGCCCCAAGTTCGGCCCGCCCGACATCCTTAAGTCGGACCAGCGTGCCGTCTGCATTCGTTTTAAGAATAATGTTCTCGAACTGCGCCGGCTCGCTCAACCGTCCCACCGCTCGCACACTGACCTGATACTGTTGCCCTGGCATTGCCGGCTGCTGTCCAACCTGCCCGGCTGCGACTTCAACGTTCTGCTCTTGGAGCGCATTCACTACATCAGGCGCCGTCAACCCACGTCCCGCCATGCGCGCCGGGTCGAGCCACAAACGCATGGAATATTTGCGTTCGCCGAAAATCAGCACGTCGGCTACGCCCGGGATTCGCTTAAGCGTATCCCGTACGTACACGTCGAGGTAATTGCTCATGAACAGGGTCGAGTATCGGTTGTTCTCAGACGTGACCGCGGCGCCGAAAACGAAGTTCTGCGAACTCTTCTGGGTCGTGATTCCAACGGACTTCACAGCACTCGGCAATCTTCCCTGTGCAGTGTTCACCCGATTTTGAATATCGACAGTGGCCAGGTCAGGATCGCGTGTCAGATCGAATGTCACGGTGATGCCGCTCGATCCATCATTGCCGCTGGTCGAGGTCATGTACTTCATTCCCTCGGCTCCGTTGATCTGTTGTTCAAGCGGAATTGTGACCGCACTCTCGACAGTCTGCGCGCTGGCGCCAATGTAAAAGCTCGAAACCTCCACTTGCGGCGGGGCTAGATTAGGGAACTGCGCTATGGGCAGAGTCGGAATCACCGCTGCACCTGCCAACACGATTAACATCGCGCAAACCGAGGCGAACACCGGACGCCGTATGAAGAAATTCGCAAACATGAACGAACCTTTGCCTATTGTCGTAATGAATTAACGGAAGCTGGAACTCCAGAGCCCGAAGCCCAACTCAGCTCATCGGAACCACCGGCATCCCATCCACCAAAAACTGAGTTCCGGAAACGATGATTCTGTCGCCGGACTTTATCCCCTCTCGTACCTCGAAGTTGTTGCCGACGGTCTCGCCGATAGTCAGTGGATGTTGTTTCGCGATGAACCCTCCCTTTTGCTGTGGTTCCGCGACAAAGGCGAAGTACTGTCCAGCCAACCGCGACACCGCGAGAATCGGCACTACCGGGTTCTGGTGAGTTCCCCAGATCACCCGTGCCCGTATGAACTGCGACTGCCGAAGCGCGTCATTTCCATTCGCTATTCGGGCCTTCACCAGCACCGTCTGCGTCGTGTTGTCCACCTGCGGAGAGATAAAGCTGATTCTTGTGTCGGCCAGAACTTTTCCGGTGCTCTCGAGAATCTGTACCGGCAAATTCATCTTCAATTGCGCCGAGCGCTCGACCGGCACATAGACATATGCCTCGAGGCTGCCTGGCTGATCGACAGTGGTCAACTGCGACGTTGTCGTGACGCGATCTCCTATGCGGACCGGAATGTCTCCCACAATACCGGTTCGAGGGGCCGTCACTTTGTAGTAGCGAAGCTGCACCTCCTGCTCTCGAACTTGCGCACTCAGCGCGTCCATTTGCGCTTGCGCCGCGTCCAATGTCGCTTTTGCCTGATCCAGATCCTGTTTGCTCACGACTCCAGCGCCTGCAAGATTCTCTGTTCGCTGGTATTGCTGCTTCGCCCAATTCAGCTGCGCCTGCTGTGCCGCGCGGGCGCTCTGCTGGCTCTTTACGGTCGCCTGCTGCTTTAGCGGATCGATCTCCATCAGAGCGCTCCCCTCCGCAACTCGATTCCCTGAATGCACAAATATCTGCGTGATCTGGCCCTCCACCTGCGGCATAATCACGGCCGAATCTCGCGATTTGAGGGTCGCCACGTACGCACTGGCATCATTGACAGGCATCGCCTCAGCTTCCATGACTTTCACCGGCATGGCCTGAAATCCGCCCCCTGCCGGCTGCGCCGGCTTCGCGTTTCCCGAGCAACCTGTCATTCCGGAAAACAATGTGAAGATTAAGGCAATCGTTCTAAATTCATGTTTGTTTTGCATGCGCAACATCCGTCCTCAGGGTTTCATGACAAGAAATCCAGCCGACATCGATTGAAATCAAATTGGATCTGTTCCGGCGAAGGGATGCTTTCCGTGTTCGGTCCGTTGGTTAACGCGCATTGTACTCCCCGAACCACCGACCGAAATCGCTGATCGACCGCACAGGCGTCGGGCGGGACTGGTGCGAAAATATACTGAGGCTTACCACGTCCACTACCGCGACTTGGAGTGGAGCCAATCTGCATCAAGGGCGTGCCGGCGGAGCCCTGGGCTGCAGGTAGAACTATACAGCGAAGGCTAAGAGTATGCAGATGTCAGGCTGTGAAGTCGGACTCGAATATTTTGCGAAGGATGGACCAACGAAGGTCAAATCCGGAAAACGTCCCAGAATGAGCGTGAGGTTCGCGCTTAGCGTTTGCGAGGTTTGGTGGCTTCCTGCATCTGCCGTTCTTCGGCTACGACCGCCACGTACAGCAGGCCGAACGCCAGAACCACCATCATGAGTACCAGTGCCATGTCCCCACCATAGTAGCCGACACCGGCCTCGCCAAGATCACCGTCGTACTCATAGAGTAATACCACCATCGTGCCATGTGGACCTCGGACGCCGGACGCCGGACGTCAGACCTCAGACCTCAGACTTCAGACCTCGGGCGTCATACATCGAACAGAATGGCGGACCAGATTGAGGTTTGAGTCTGAAGTTTAAAAGTCTGACGTCCGAGGTCCGAGGTCTGACGTCTGAAGTCCGAGGTCTGACGTCCGACGTCTGCTACATTGTTTCGGATCATGAAACCTGCCCGCAGTTTTGCCAGCGACAACAATGCCGGGGTTCACCCCGAAATCTTGAAAGCCGTCGGCGAAGCCAACCGGGGCCATGCAGTGGGTTATGGAGATGATCCCTACACCGCTTCCGTGGTGCAGAAATTCAAGCAGCGCTTCGGCCCGGATATTGAAGTCTTCTTCGTTTTTAATGGCACGGCGGCCAATTGCCTGAGCCTGAAGGCGCTGACCAATTCTTACAATGCGGTGATCTGCGGCGAGGCCGCGCACATCTACACCGACGAATGCGGCGCTCCGGAAAAATTTACCGGCTGCAAGCTCCTGCCGGTTCCTGTCACCAACGGCAAGCTCACGGTCGAGGCTATCAGTCACTCCTACCATGGGATCGATGACCCGCATCACGTGCAGCCCCGCGTCATCTCCATCACGCAAGCCACTGAAGTGGGCACTGTCTACCAGCCTGATGAAATAAGAGCCCTGGCCCGCTTTGCGCACGCGCGAGGCATGTTTCTGCATGTCGACGGGGCCCGTATCGCCAACGCTGCCGCCAGCCTGGGCCAATCTCTGCGGCAAGCCACGCGCGACCTGGGAGTAGACGTCCTCTCCTTCGGAGGGACAAAGAACGGCGCCCTGGGAGCCGAAGCCGTGGTTTTCTTCGACAAGAAGCTGGGCCATGATTTTTTGTATCTGCGGAAACAAGGGATGCAGCTGGCATCCAAAATGCGTTTTATCTCCGCGCAATTCGATGCCCTGTTTACCGGCGATCTCTGGTTGAAGAGTGCGCAGCATGCCAACCGGATGGCGCGATTGTTGCAGAAGGAACTCCGCAAGATTCCAGAGGTAAAGATCGTTTACAGAGTGGAAGCCAACGGAGTCTTCGCCAAGATCCCGAGAGCGGCGGTTGCCAAACTGCAAAAGCGGTACTTCTTTTATGTGTGGAACGAACAGCAATCGGTGGTGCGCTGGATGTGCTCGTTCGATACAACGGAGCAGGATGTGAGGGAGTTTGCCAGGTTCGTCGGGGAAACGGTAAAAGGCTAGCGGCGGGGCGCTGCGTGCCGTAACTTTTCCGGGCCCCGGGAATCTTATTGCAGGCTACACTGTCACTTTCGCATGTGGAGGACGGGCCTCGATTGGACTTTGCTACTGGAAAATGGAAACACACACCGATTCTCGCAAGTTTAAGAAGGTCACGCGCCGCGAATTACTGAAACTGGCGCCAGTCTTGGCCGTCGGGGCCTTCGCCATTCCGCAGTTACAGGACCCGCTCCTCAAGGCCGGGCTGGGCTTGAGCGATTGGGCTTCCGCGCGGCTGTTCCGCTCCGGACACCTGGCTACCACCTTCCCTGACTCCGAAGTGGTCCCGTTTGAGAAGTTCCCTATCAACGGTTATGACGTGGAGGATCCCGGAGTCGATCTGGACAAGTGGACACTGACCGTAAGCGGCTCCGTTCAGAACCCTGGCGACTACAAGCTGGCGCAATTTCAAGCTCTGCCCCGGGTGCGCCAGAACACGCGGCATGTGTGCGTGGAAGGCTGGGACGTCATCGGACGCTTTGGCGGAGCGCGGCTCTCGGATTTCCTGCAAATGATTGGCGCCGACACTACGGCCCGCTTCGTGTATGTCGAATGCGCGGACGATTATTACGAATCGCTGGATATGGCGACCGCCCTGCATCCCCAAACTCTGCTGTGTTACGAGATGTACGAGCGGCCGCTGACTCGCGAGCACGGTGCGCCGCTGCGTTTGCAGATTCCAACCAAGGTGGGCTACAAGCAGGCCAAATATTTGACCAGCCTCAGCGTCACCAATGTCCTGACCCGCGTCGGATATTGGGAAGATCAAGGTTATTCATCATTCTATGGACTCTAGGTTTCCTCCGGGAAGACGCAAATGCGAGAAGCAGTAATCGAAATCGAGTCCGCCAAGACTGGAGAAGTGGAACGGGCTGCCTATGAACATCCCTGGGCGGTGCGCTTCTCGCATTGGCTGAATGCGGTCTCGCTGCTCGTCATGGTGGCGAGCGGTTTCCAGATATTTCGCGCTTTCCCCAGCTTCGGCGCGAAGATCCCGCAGAAAGATTTGTTGCACTGGCCTCAGTCGCTCGCCCTGGGAGGATGGCTCGGCGGCGGCCTGCAGTGGCACCTCACCTTCATGTGGATCTATATCGCGACCGGCCTTTTCTACCTTTGTTATCAAGTGTTCAGCCGAAACTACCGCCAGGTGCTGTTCACGCCGCGGGATATTCGCGGCGTCTGGCCCATGGTGCATTACTACTTTTTCTTTGGACCCAAACCGGCTATACGCGAGGTTTACAACCCGCTGCAGAAACTGGCGTACACCTCCGTCATCGGACTAGGTGTTCTCTCGGTTCTGACCGGGCTGGCCGTGTGGAAGCCGGTCCAGTTTTCCTGGCTGGCCTGGATGATGGGCGGTTTTCACTGGGCCCGCATCTGGCACTTTGCAGTGATGTGGGCGATTCTCTTCTTCCTTCTGGGACACCTCATCATGGTCGTTCTGCACGGCTGGAATAATTTCGCTTCCATGATCACGGGATGGAAGAAGAACCCCGAATATCTTGAGCGCTAGTCCGGGTGAGGACCATTTCGAAGCCCGCTCTATAAAAAAGGCGTCATCCTGAGCTTGCGAAGAGCCTGCCCTGACCGAAGTCGAAGGGATCTGGCGTGGAGCGGATCAGGACGCTGAGCAGCAACCGTGGCGATGCGCGCCAGATCCTTCGGGACTGAAGTCCCTCAGGATGACGCCATCGGTTTAGCGAGGCAGTTGCCAAACAAAAATCCAGATGCTGCGACGAATGACCATTGCCGAGAGACCAGCTGCCGCTGATGACAGCGAGGAATCGCTCATCGCACGCATCTGCAACGGAAATTCTTCTCTCTTTGCAGAATTAGTGAAGCCCTACGAGCGCCGGGTCTATGCCACCGCGCTGGCCCTGCTGCGCAACGACGCGGATGCGCAGGATGTGGCGCAGGAAGCCATCCTCAAGGCCTTTGCCAACTTGCGGCAGTTCCGCGGCGAATCGAAATTCAGCACCTGGCTGATCCAGATTACGGTGAACGAGGCGCGCATGCGCCGGCGCAAACAGCACGCCGAACTGTTCGAGCCAATCGCCGGATCGCAGGATCAGGAAGAAGAAGGTGCCTACACGCCGCGCGACTTTGCCGACTGGCGGGAAATTCCGTCAGAAGCACTGGAACGCAGCGAAATCCGAGCCCTGCTGACCAAAGCGCTAGCCAGCCTGGCGCAGAAGTATCGAGAAGTTTTCATCTTGCGCGACATGGAGCAGATCAGCATCGAAGAAACCGCGGAGGCCTTGAACATATCGATCGCCAGCGTCAAGACACGCTTGCTGCGGGCCAGGCTGATGCTGCGGGACATTCTCGCGCCACAGCTGGCGGATGGCTGGTTCAGCCGGGCGCCGTTCGGGAAAGGGAGTAAGCCATGGTAGTCAGTTGCGAACAGGTCTGGCAGGAAATCTCAAACTACCTCGAGGGCGAGGTCAGCCCCGAACTGAAGGCCGCGATGGAGGCGCATTTTCGCGAATGCAAGCACTGCACCGCGATTCTGGATGGGACCAAGAACATCGTCAACTTGTACGCCGACGATCGCCTGGTAGTGTTGCCCGCCGGTTTCAGCGCCCGCTGGCAAAGAAAGCTGGCCGAATCCATGCCCGGTCCCCGGGGAACCGCATACGGATGGCTGGTCGCAGTGGCCGCACTAGCGCTGGTTTCTGGGAGCTTCGCGCTGGCAAGGTTCGATTCATCCCCGTCAATCGCATTGCGTTCCTATCATTCTGAACCCGGCGTTGGCGTCCCCCCGGAAATGATGGTTGAAATTGCATCCGATGGCAAAACCTTTCACGTCCGCGGATGCAAGTATCTCCACAAGCACGAGCATGAGGGGGAGGGGGAAGTTCGCCTGGTGGCAGCGGCCGAAGCAATTCGGGAAGGATATGTGCCCTGTGTGCGGTGTCTGCGGCAATATTTGAACCGATGAAGCGGTCGCCAGTCGTCGATATTCAGTCGTCATCTTTCCCTGCGTCTTCACAAAACTTTTCGCACCACGTGTGCCCCACCCTCGTACTATCCTCGGGTTCTCGGGGAATCCCTCTGGCTACTAGTCTCAAGCCCGGAATAGAATGATCCTTGACACTGGTTCATAGTTTGTATTTCTGGAGGTGGAGATGTTTAGTCGTAGATGTTGGCCGGCAATTCTGGTAGTCATGGCCCTGGTTGGTATGGTGCATGCCGAGGATCGGGTCCAATCGGAACTGAAATTCGTGGCCCACAACAAGGCGGAAAAAACTGCCGGGGTATGGGTGGACGGACAATACGTGGGTTTTGTAAAGGAACTGACCGGCGACAAGAAAATCGTTTTGCTCCCGGGCAAACACGATGTGCTGGTGCGTCAGGCCTGGTACAAGGACTATGCCGAGCAAGTCATCCTCGAACCTGGAAAAACCAGCCTGATCAATGTCGCGCTGGTAAAAGACCAGCACCCGAATACCCGCGAGGCGACCGGAGAATTGAAAATCTCCGCTACGCCCACCCGGGCCGCAGTCTTTGTGGACAATCAGTTCGCCGGGCACGTGGACGAGTTCGACGGAGCGGGCAAGGCGATGCTGCTCACGCCCGGGCATCACAGCGTCCGCGTGGCGCTACCCGGCTATCTGCCGTTTGAGACGGTCGTTGAAATGCGTGCTCACCAGAAGGTCAAACTTCAGACCGACCTGGTAAAAGGAAGCATTACCGAAGCCGGTTCGCTGGTGAATCAGCCGGAAAAATAACGACAATTGAGAAGAGCATCACGCCTGCCGGTTGCGATTCTGCTGATCCTCTTTTTCGGGATCGTCGGGCTGGTGCTCTTCCGGGTAGCGGCCGGAGGCAGGCCTCATAGCGTTGTCCTGAAGTGGAACCCGCCGGACCCCAAGCCCGGCGTGACGGTAACCGGCTATAACATTTACCGCAGCCAGCTCGACGGAACTTTCAAGGCGATCGCTTCAGGCGTAACCACTCCCAGTTACATTGATCGCGACGTCCGCAACGGCGCTTCCTACCGCTACTTTGTCAAGGCCGTCGATGCAGCTGGTCATGAAAGCGCACCCTCGGATCCGGCCTCGGCAATAATCCCGTAAACCGGCTGCCGGACGCGACTTAACCAAATATTTCGAAAAACGTCTCGCAATTGTCGAACTTTCAGCCTCTCAATCGACGTCTAAGTAGAGCCGGAAGTGCGGCTCCAAATCAAAATCAGGTCGTGGCTTAGTTCGGACAAGTCCATCACAACGGTGTCATCCTGAAGGACTTCAGTCATGAAGGATCTCGCGCGGATCGCCACAATCGCCGCGAGGGTGCATATCCGCTGCACGCGAGATCCTTCGCAAGCTCAGGATGACCACATCATGAAGTGGGAGAAGATTCAAAACTGAGCTACTAGCTAAAAATCATACTGAGGAGATACCACAATGCGAGTGATGGTGATCGTCAAGGCCGACAAGAACAGCGAAGCCGGAATGATGCCCAGCCGGGAGATCCTGACAGCGATGGGTAAATACAACGAAGAACTGGTGAAAGCGGGTGTGATGCTGGCGGGCGAAGGATTGCATCCCAGCTCGAAGGGCAAGCGGGTCCGGTTCTCCGGCGGAAAGCACACCATCATTGACGGGCCGTTCACCGAAAGCAAGGAACTGATCGCCGGCTTCTGGCTGTGGCAGGTAAGGTCCATGGACGAAGCCATCGAGTGGCTCAAGCGCAGTCCCTTTGACGGCGGCACCGAAATCGAGGTTCGCCAGGTGTTCGAGACCGACGACTTCGGCGCCGAACTCACTCCCGAACTCAGAGAGCAGGAAGAACGCCTCCGCAAGCAAACCGCCGCCAAAAAATAGGGTGTCCCACCCTCGTCGTTTCGTTCTTCGGAACGACAGGGTCGAATCACAACGAACGGGCGCGGTCAGCGTTGTCCGGCGTCCTGGGCCGCCAGCTGCGAGAAGGCCGACCAGTCGAGCGCCTCGCCGCCGTGGGCCAGCAGGGTCAGGAAGCGGTTATAGATCAGGCTGGCCAAGGGCAAGGGCACACGCAGCGTTTCGGCCGCGGCAAGCACCAGTCGATTATCTTTAAATCCCAAGGGAGCGGCAAAACCGGCGGGCTCGAACTTCTTGTCGGCAATCAGTGCGCCGTAAGTCTTGTAGACCGGCGCGTTGAAAAGTGTAGAGGTCAGGAAGTCAACATACTGATGCTGATCCAAACCCGCCTTGCCCACCAGCGCCATGGCCTCGCCCAGGGCCTCGATCACCGAAGAAATCAGAAAATTGCCGCTGAGCTTGACCAGATTCGCGTCGGAAGGATTGTTGCCGAAGCGAAAAGTCTTTTGCCCGATGGCTTCAAACAGCGGCATACAGTCGTCAACCGCATCCGGTGCTCCCGCGACGGCAACGAACAGCTTGCCCGCTGCCGCCGCTTCGGGCCTGCCGAACACCGGGGCTGAGACAAAACGCTGGCCGCTCGCCGCGTGCGCCGCAGCCATCTTTTCCGAGAGGGCCACGCTGATGGTGCTCGACGAAATGTGGATCCCACCCTTGCGCAGGGTGCTCACCACACCGCTATCGCCAAAGACGACGCTCTCCACCGCGCCGTCATCCGCCAGCATCGTGATGACCGCGTCGCCCTGGCATGCGTCCGCGACCTGGGCAGCGTAGCGTGCACCCTGCGCCACCAGTGTCTGGGCTTTGCTGGATGTGCGGTTGTACACGGTGACGTCATTCCCGCCCTTGAGCAGGTTCGCCGCCATGCCCGATCCCATGTTACCCAGCCCGATCAATCCGACTTTCATATCCTCACCTCATCGTTGTTTGTACAGCCTGATCTTGGGTTTCGCAACGTCGGGTGGGTGGGCCATCATGAAACACTGAGTCCTTTCCGACGACAACAAAACGCCGCCCTGTCTTTCCATGAAACTGAGGATGAAGACAGGAACCCGCTCGAGAGATTTTGACTCGCGAAGTGCGCTAGCGGACAGACACGAGCGCGGGTAGGGTTTAAAAGGAGGAATCGTTGCAAGCAAGCTGAGCCATACTCCTCTTCGCCGCGGGCAAATGTCGTGATCGCAAAGAAAAAATGTTGGCCTGAAGCCCAGATGTCAAAGTTGAAGCTTGTCGGCTGGCGAATTGCACTCACCGTGATCTTCTTTTTCTTCCGAGAGACGCTTCGTTTCCTCGACTGACTTCCTGCCCTACCCGTTGGCGTGCTCTCAGGTTGCAAGGTAGTGCGCGGCTTTAAAGCTGGCCATCCTGTCGCCGGAAGCAACCCTCCACGCCCGCGCCTGGGCGATACAGATCAGATGAAGGATGAAGAACAGGGGCACCAGAAACGTCGGAATGAGGCTTAAAGGCAACACCGTCATGGCGACCATCGAAGGGCCGTGCGGACTGAGGAGGCGGGCCGTCGTGCCCAAACCCACTGCCGTGACCAGGTCCGTGATTCCAAGCACTTGCCAGAGGATGAAGCGGTTGCGGCGTATGGGACTGGCCAGCTTCCAGGCCACAAACGTTGCCGTCGCTCCGATTGCCATGTCACCGTATCCCGCAGGCCAGGCGAAAATGGCCGGCAGAACTCCGCGAGCTTCCAACAGTACGAAGGTGAATCCGACAATTCTCCAGGTCTGCGCCAAGGTCAGAATTTGCGGGTCCAAGGATAGTGCGAATTTCCGGAATTTCTCCGAAGCGCCAAACCACAACGCGAATATGAGAATGGGTGCCAAGGCAGCGACTGCAACCGCGATGCCAATACGATTTGCGCCATTCTTGAACCAGAACAGGGCAGAAGCGGACAAGGCAAAGACGAACCATGCGGCAATCAGGCCCGTGGTAAGTTTTCCGTAGCTTTCTATATTGAGCGTTTTCACAGCGAGTCTCCTTGAGTCGTCACCAGCTCTGTGACCTGATGTGTGATTTCGAAAAGGTTCTTCCAGGCTTGCTCTCCCAACTGTCGACGCAAGCGCGATTGGACTTTGTCCCAGACAGGCAAAGCACGTTTGAATTTCGCCTCTCCGCTTCTAGCCAGGCCCAGCCACCGTTCTCGCCGGTCGGCGCCGCGATGTTCCGTGATCCAGCCCTCTCTGGCCATGATCTGGAGAGTTCGGCTCAGTGTCGTACTGTCCATCACGAGCATTTCGCCAAGCTGCCTCTGGGTCACCTCTCCGGCGAGAGTGAGCGCTTGCAGGATGGTGAACTGGCTGGCCCGCAGACCTGCAGGGCGCAAAGCGCTCTCATAGAGTTGGGTCAGTGCGCGAGACGTCCGGCGGAAGTTGCCGCACATGCATGGTAGTTTCGGTATCGAAGACGGCTTCATGCTCATAGTAGATGTATATACATCTATTAGGATGCACAAACTTCTATACGAGCCAAAGATGGCCCGGCATTAGCCCCAAGCGTCCAAAAGTTTTGCACTTGTCGATTTCGCCGCCCCTCGTTCGACATACAAGTGAGCCAGGGAAAGAGCAGTCAGGAGGCGGATATGACAAGACAGCACAACATTTCGAAGAACCTCAAATCAATTGCGGGAGGAATACTGGTTGGGCTGGGCCTTCATATTCTGTCTGTAAATCTGGCTGGGGATACGGCCCAGTTGAGGCACCTGCTCGGCATCCCCGCCGGAGACGCGCTGGGGTTTCTGCCCTCGGTCGCGTTGGCGGCCTCGCAAGCCGCGCAGGCCTATGATCTTGATCAGCACAGGTTCCTGGACAGCCTGCTTCAGTTGTTGCCATCACTCTGGCCGCTGCTTCTCCTCATTGTGGGAATGGTCTTGTTGCGGGATACTCTCGCGGATAGAGTTAAGGAATCGCCGGCGCCTGACCACTATTTCAAAAGTAAATATTTTCAGAATAAAGATACAGGATGTCGATTTCACTGCCCCTCGTTCGACGCATAGATAGAGCGTTCAGCCGGTCGAGAAAGTCCGGAACTCGGGTCCCAACCAATACTCATAAGGAGAACTAAACCATGCGATTTATGATGATCGTCAAGCACGCCGAGAAGCAGGGCCCTCCGCCCAAGCAGTTAATGGATGCCATTGCGAAGCTTGCCGCGGAGGAGGCCAAATCCGGCACCATGCTGGGAAGCGGCGGCCTCGGACCCACCGCGCTGGGCGCCCGGGTCCGGCTTTCCGGCGGGCAGGTGACGGTGACCGACGGGCCTTTCACCGAGGCCAAGGAAGTGCTCGGCGGTTATGCGCAATTTGAGTTGAAGTCGAAGGAAGAAGCGGTGAAGTCGGCCGTCACGTTCATGGAGCTGCATAAGAAACATTGGCCGGGCTGGGAGGGGGAGACCGAGGTCCGCCAGATGTTCGGGCCGGAAGACTTCGCTGACTGCGCTCCCAAGGCATAGCGGCTGAGTGCCCCAACAGAATTCCTTCACTGGCGTCATCCTGAAGGACTTCAGTCCTGAAGGATCTCGCGCGCACCACCCAATTGACGCGGGGGAGTAAGTATTCGGTGCGCGCTAGATCCTTCGCAAGCTCAGGATGACGTTCTCATGAGGTGAGGCGTTCAACGGCGCCACCTGGTCGTCTCCCAGCTTGCGCTTCGGAATCAAAGGTGATGTGATCGGTGGCAGTGCCTGCTACCGACATCCATCGCGCGATTGATGCAGTCTGGAGGATCGAGTCGCCCCGGCTCATCGCCGGCCTCACTCGCATCGTGCGCGATGTTGGCGTGGCCGAGGACCTGGCACAGGACGCTCTGGTCGCGGCCCTCGAACAGTGGCCCCAGTCGGGCGTTCCGGATAACCCAGGCGCGTGGCTGATGGCGGCCGCCAAGCATCGCGCCATTGACCACTTCCGCCGCAACACGCGGCTCGAGCGCAAGCACGAAGAACTCGGTCGCGACCTCGATGCCCGCCAGCTGAGCACGGGCAAGGTCCAAATGAACAACATCGAGGCAGCTCTCGACGATGACGTCGGCGACGACCTGCTGCGGCTGGTCTTCATCTCCTGCCATCCCGTGCTATCGACCGAGGCGCGAGTTGCGCTTACGCTGCGTCTGCTGGGAGGTCTGACGACGGACGAGATCGCGCGCGCCTTCCTGGTTCCGGAACCGACTGTGGCCCAGCGCATCGTCCGCGCCAAGCGAACTCTTTCCGAAGCGCGCGTTCCCTTTGAGGTTCCGCGCGGGGCCGACTTGGCCGCGCGTCTTTCGTCGGTGCTGGCGGTCGTCTACCTGATTTTCAACGAAGGTTACGCGGCCACTGCCGGAGACGACTGGTTGCGGCCGGGGCTCTGCGAGGAGGCGTTGCGCCTGGGGCGCATCTTGGCCGAGCTCGCTCCGCGGGAGCCCGAAGTGCACGGCCTGGTCGCCCTCATGGAGATCCAGGCATCGCGCTCCCGAGCACGGGTCGGCCCTTCGGGCGAACCGATCCTGCTGTTCGATCAAAACCGCGCGCAGTGGGACCAGCTGCTGATCCGTCGCGGCCTGGCCGCGCTCGAACGCTCAGAGAAGTTGCGGGCCGCGAAGCTCAACGAGGCGCGGGGTCCGTACGTACTGCAGGCTGAGATCGCAGCCTGTCACGCGCGGGCGCGCACTCCGGATGAAACGGACTGGCCGCGCATCGTCGATTTTTATTCCGAGCTGGCGCGAGTCACGCCGTCACCGGTAGTGGAATTGAATCGGGCGGTGGCGGTTGCGATGGCGTCGGGGCCGGCGGCAGGTCTGGAGTTGGTGAATGCGCTGACTTCCGAACCTTCGCTTCAGAACTATCACCTGTTGCCCAGCGTGCGCGCCGACTTCCTCAAGAAGCTTGGCCAGCTGGAGGAAGCCCGCAGAGAATTCGAACGAGCGGCAGGGCTCACGCGCAACGTTCGTGAACGGGAGTTTCTGCTGGAGCGCGCCCGATCCTGCACCGCGCCCCAAACCAGTTAACGGGATCGGATGCACCGCTCCTCCCTTTTCGCGTATTTTTGCGAAAAGAGGGCGAGCCACGCTGCAAAAAGTCCCCGCGAATGATGGAGCGTCTACTTCGGCAGCGGCTTGATCCCGGCCCCGTCCAGCGCGTCCTGGATCGCCTTCCACACTTCGGCCTCAGGCTTGTTGGCGTCCACGGCCACGATGTTGGCTTTGGGGAAATAGAAGGAAATGGCGTCCATCTCGCGATGATAGTTCTTGATGCGCTGCTCCAGAATCTGCGGGCTGTCGCTCTGCCGCCCGGTCTTCCGGGAACGCTCGCGGATGACGTCGTCGGGTACTTGCAGTTGGAAGGCGATAGGCTTCAGGTTCAGCTCGGGAACCATTTTGGAGAGGTCTTCGGCCTGCACCAGGGTGGCGGGATAGCCGTCGAGCGCGATGCCATGACTGAGGTCGGCAGTCTTCAGGCGCTCCCGCAGGTAGCGGCTCATGGCAGGGTCATAACGCATCTCGGCCATTGACATGTCCTGGGCGCGCAGGTGCTCGAGCTCGGCTGCATGGTCCTTGATGAGGTCCTCGACCGAAATGTTTGGGACGTTGTAGGTCCGCGTGATCGAGTCAACCAGCGAAGTCTTACCGCTGAGCGGCGGCCCAACCAGGATGATGAGAGGCTGCTGCGCCGCCGGGCTCGCGGTCTGCGCAAAAAGGACACTGCTCAAGAACAATAAAGCGACAACAATGCGTTTCGGCATGAGGACTTCCGGAGTCGGCGATTTCCAGCCCGGCTAGTATGCCACGGCGCACGAGCAAGGTGGGACCAGGAGTTGAACCCGAGGGTGCCCCGTTCAAGCTCCGCTTGGGCGGGGATTGTCCCGCGACACCAGATTGCCCAAAAGAATGAAGTCTGAAGCGAAGTAACGAGACACCATCATTTGATCATCCAAACGTATCAAGGAGGAGACATGCAAAAAATCACCCCATTCCTGTGGTTCGACAACAATGCCGAAGAGGCCATCAAGTTTTATACCTCTGTTTTCAAAAATTCAAAGATCGGAAAGATCACCCGCTATTTCGAGGGAGCGTCCGTCCCCGCCGGAACCTTCATGACCGGGACATTCCAGATCGAGGGCCAGGAATTCGTCGCGTTGAACGGCGGCCCCATTTACAAATTTACCGAGGCCATATCGTTTGTGGTGAACTGCGAAACGCAAAAGGAAGTCGATGAGTATTGGAAGAAACTCACTGCCGATGGAGGGCAGGAAGTGCAGTGTGGTTGGCTGAAAGACAAGTTTGGGCTATCGTGGCAAATCGTTCCGAAGATTCTATTCAAGCTGTTGGCCGACAAAGACCGGGTGAAGGCCGGTCGGGTGATGGATGCAATGCTCAAGATGAAGAAGATTGACATCGCCGAATTGAAACGGGCTTACGCGAATAATAAGTAGAGGATAAACACCCCCGCCCAAGTGGAGCTTGGACGGGGCACCCTCGGGTGTAGATGCAGCGCCACGGTGTCATTCATGCGATTCCTAGAAATTGGTTGAGGAACCCTACGACGTACTTCCACACCAGGTAGTAGACGGCAACAGCGCCGAGGAACCACGGGGCGATGAGAGAGTATGGAATGCTGATGGCCTGGAACCAGGTGACGCCATGCGCATCGACGGTCAGAAATCCGCCATAGATGGCGGCGACTGCTCCCAGCGTCACCATGATCACCGGCAGCAGCGCCCCGTGGAATCCGATGGGCAGATGATGATGCGACCGAGACCACAAGTAGAAGATGTTCCAGAGGCCGAACGCATTGGGCACCAGCGCCATGGGGAAAATAATGACGCGCTCAATGGGAATTGGGACTTGAAGTACGAGCCGGGTCACGATGAATACCGTGAGCGCGACCAGAAGACCCACACTGGGCGCGACAATGCCGGCCATGTAAGCCCGAAGATAAGGGTGAGTGTTCATGTTGTCCTCCAGTTACAGGTGATAAAGCAGTACCGGAATTGCTCCGGGGAAAATTGCAAGGCAGGCAGCCGCAGCCGCCAGCAGGGCCCAGTCAAACCAGGGCACCGCCGCCGGAGGAGCTGCGAGACGCTTGAGCATCGACGGCCAGAGGTCGTGCCGCGGTTCCCCATCAGCCTTCATCGGCGGCAGAGTCATCTTGAGTAGTTGGTCGATTTGTTCCTGATCGTGTTCATTCATGGTTCGATTCCTTGTCGCTTCAATTCCTTTCGGAGAAAACGGCGTGCTCGGAAAACGCGTACCTTTACCGCCCCGGCTCGAGACGCCCAGGGCATCGGCGATTTCCTGGTAGGGCTGTTGTTCGACTAGCGCCAGAGTGGCTACGATCCGGAGTTGCGGCGGAAGCCGGCGGAACGCACTCGCCATTTTCCAGCGAAGCTCCTGGGAAATGCCCGGGTCCGGCAACGACGGCGACGACAGATGCTCGGGAAGTTCAGTTTCATGGCGCGCAGTCTTCAGATGATCGAGCGCGGCGTTGGTGGCGATGCGACGCGCCCACGCTCCGAAGCTGCGCGTGGGGTCAAAGCGGGCGTGGGCGCGATGGATACGCCAGAAGGTTTCCACGGTCAGGTCTTCGGCAGCCGATGGATCGCGGACAATGCGAACAATCCAGCCGTAAACCTCACCCTGATGAGAGCGAAAGAGCGCCTCAAAGGCGTCGAGATTGCCGTGACAGAATTGCCGCAGCACGTCGGGTGGCTGTTCCAGGACTGGCATCTCGTCCCCTTCTGTATACGCTTACGGCGTGAGGCAGACGAAGGTTACACGGGTGTGGGCTGGGTGCGGAACGAACCTGGATAAGCGCAAAGGACGGCCCACTTCCATAATCATTTTCCTCCCGATCAACCTCTGGCCCCGAATCCTCATCCTAATTGAGTCGATTCCCGCCGATTCTCGTCTCTCGCGACCAAGCCGTGGCGTGAGAGTTCTTGCGAGACCGGACCGTCGAAGTCACCGATCCCATAGAATGGATGTGTATGCGTGTTCGCCTCATCGTTCTCATAGCCGTCCCCACCCTTCTATTGGTGTGGGTGTTATGGCATCTGGGATCATCAACCTCGGCCAGCGTACCCGCGCCCTCGGCAGCTTCTACGGCTCCATCCCCTGCGCTTATAACCCCCGCAACTTCTGAATCTGCTCCCACAGCTGTGTACGCGCATAACCTGATGCTGCGGAAAGGACCAGCCTTCCGTATCTACGTTCGCTGGCTGCGCGGCAATATGGTGCGCACCCGCCGCGATGTCAACCCCACCTTCGACGATCCCGAATCTTTCTACATGGACGTCAAAACCGGCGTGGTCCGCGCCAATATCGGAGATATCGGGAACTTCCTCAATGCCGGAGGCGTAGCCAACTCGCCGCTGACAAACATTACGCTTCTAGCCGACGGCGACCAGATCAGGCTCAAGGGAACTCTGCACAAGGGGATTTCGCTTCCGGTGGAGTTGCTGGGCAGCGTAACCGCGACAACCGATAACCGCATTCAGTTGCACATCACAAAACTCAACGTGCTGAAAATTCCGCTCAAAGGACTGCTCGGCGGATTGAACGTCAAACTCTCAGACCTCATCAAGCCTAAGGGCATCCCGGGCGTTGAAGTGTCCGGCAACGAAATCTTTTTCGATACCTTCAAACTTCTTCCACCGCCTCATATTCGCGGACAGCTGACTAACGTCCGCGTCGTCAGTCCGGACATCGAAGAGGTGTTCGGAAACGCCGAGGACGCGGTGACCCGCGTGGAACAATGGAGAAACTTCCTGCGGCTGAACGACGGCACCATCGACTTCGGCAAACTCACCATGCATCACGTGGATCTCATCATGGTGGACCTGTCGGATGACGCGTGGTTTGATCTCGACCTCAACAACTATCAAAATCAATTAGTGAACGGCTACACCCGCATGACTCCCGCAGCCGGCCTGCAAATCTTCATGCCCGATCTGGACACTCTGCCCAAGAACAAGGGCGTGCAGAGCGTCAGCATGGAGTGGCTGAAGCACCGCAATCTCCCTCCCCCGCCGGATGTCACTTCCAAGTAAAAGTTTGTAGCGCCGGCGTCTCGCCGGCTGTCCCGAGGACGTCTCGCCCTCGGCGATTGGACAGTTCGCGGTGCGGGCGGGGACGCCCCCCGCGACAGCCGCCGGGACGGCGGCGCTACAACAAACAAGAGCAGGCAGGTATCGTTTACCACTGCACTAATTCGACTCGACGATTCTTTGCCCTCCCAGTTTCCGCTTCATTGGATGCGACCGGGGAATAAACCCCACAGCCGAATGCATCGAGACGGGTTGCCCCAATGCCGTATTTGCTGGTGAGTTCGGCTACGACGCTGGTGGCACGCCGGTGGCTCAGGCCGAGGTTGTAGTCCGGCTTCCCCTGGTTATCCGTGTGCCCGACAACGTGCAAGCGAAGCGCAGGCTCGTTTTTCAAAAGCTTTGCAATTTCAGCCAGCGCCGGCTGCGATTCGGATTTGATGGCATCCTTGTCCGTGTCGAAGTACAAACCGTAAACCGCAACTTCGCCTGAATCGTGAATTGACTGTTTCATGTCATCCGCGTTCAGAAATGCCATTTTCTTTTCCAGCACATCGGGAGAGATGACTACGAGCTGAGCCATAGCCCGACCCTTCTCAATCCGGCCCTGCAGGCGCTCTGGAATGACTCCATCGTTATACGCGGTCACGAAAACCAGGTAGTAGCTGGGTTTGGCTCCTCGAGTCTGACCCACCATCAGGCGTTCATCGGCGCCGTCATAACTGAGGATTTGGCCGAGATCGCAGTCATTGTCAACCTTGTCAAAGGTGCTGCCAAAATCTCCCGGTTGCCCAGCATCTTTCTGATATTGAATCTCAATGCCCAGGCGCTGGAATTCCTGCTTGTAGTTGCGGAACAGTTCTGCCGGCGTGCGCCCGGCCGGAGCCAGGTAGGTGTAGTAGCTCACCTGGCCCTCCACCGGCTTGCTCTTTTCGTAAACCGGAGGACTGAAATTTGTAGGTGGGCCAAGCGGCAATAGATACTCATCAAACATGGGGGCACGATAGCCGATCAGTTCACTTCCTTCGTAACGCTTCATCCCCGCTGGGTCCTTGGAGTTGGGCAGGTCCTGACCTGCGCTGGTGAGAACTGCACCGGAAAACAAAATGCACAGGGCAGGTAAGACTTTGAGAATTCGAATCAACGCGCCTCCTCGTTTTCATGACCAAGATTGTTGTCTCTTAGAAATGCGTGGCCAGACTACATCATGCTGGCTGATTCCGCGGCATTCACTTTGTCATTGGTAGATGGCCGAATCTGTTCAAAAGGGGTCAGTGGAGCATTAATGCGCCGCCTGGTCATGCCGAGAGGATTTGAACCTTCGCCCTTCTAATCCCGTAAAATGGTTCCTATGGCCCTACTGAAAACCTCCAATCCAGCGTTGAGTGCGAATAGCTTCCGGCTTCCCTATGCGGCGCTGGGCGAAAGCATGACGATTTCGGGCGCGGTGAACAAGACCGGCATCCTTCTGATTTGCGCCGTGCTCACGGCGGCCTGGAGCTGGAACCGGTTTACCAGCTCCCCTGAAACGGCCGGGCTGCCGCTCACGATCGGGTTGATCGGCGGACTTATCGTTGCCGTGGTCACTATTTTCAAGAAAGAGTGGTCGCCGGTGACGGCGCCTCTGTATGCGCTGCTGGAGGGCCTGGTGCTGGGCAGCGTCTCGGCGATGTATGAAGCCCGCTTTCACGGAATTGCCATACAGGCAGTCGGGCTGACTTTTGGCACGCTGTTGGCGTTGCTCATCGCCTATCGCGCCGGCGTGATTCGTGCCACGGAGAAATTCAAGCTGGGGGTGATTGCGGCAACGGGCGGCATCGCAATTGTTTATCTGGCGCAGTTTGTGCTGGGCTTTTTCGGTGTCCACTTCGCTGCCATCAACGGGTCAGGAGCGATTGGAATCGGCTTCAGCGTTGTGGTGGTCATCGTTGCCGCGCTGAACCTGGTGCTCGACTTCGATTTCATCGAAAATGGCGCGCGTTCCGGGGCGCCCAAATACATGGAGTGGTACGCGGCTTTCGGCCTGATGGTCACACTGGTCTGGCTGTATCTGGAGATCCTGCGCTTGTTGTCAAAGATCAACAGCCGGGAGTAGACCACCGGGTCATGCGCCTGAACCCGCGAACTATCGAAGGCGGAGTTGTAGCGCCGGCGTCCCGCCGGCTGTCCGGGCGTCCCGCCCACCGTAAGTGCACCGGGTCACCGAGAGCGGTTCGGTAACGGAAGCTTTATCTCTGGCGCGATTCGCGTGATCGCGGCACAGTATTCCTCCGAAAGAGGCTCCGGGCAGTTGAGAACGGCTTCAACAAAGCATGAGGGCGGCTGGTATTGGTGGTGTTGTATGTAATGAAGGATCAAGGAAGGCGCAACGTAAACCACATCTTCGCCGGGGACATAGATATCCGTATCACCAAGAAAAAGAGTGCGGTCTTCATAGCGAAGCGACGGTTGTGGCTCGTAGGACTTCGGATTCCGCCTGCACCCTCCGATATCGCAGTTGTGATATCCACACGCGAACAGGAAAGGATGCTCCTCCAACACCACCAGGCGATCAAAAAACGTCTCCGAGGTCATTCCCGTGACAAAGGATTGCTTGCCGGAGAGATAGCCTACATACTTCAGGCGTCCGGTACCTGTCAAATCCGCAACGTATGTCATCGCCGCAGCGCCGTTCCAGCGATTCGCATTTTAGCAGCCGAAGCCGGAGTCCCCGGCGCAAAAGTAGCCGGTTTTTGCTTGAGTGGATGTTCGCGTCCGGATGGGTGGCCCACTCTAAATTTTGCGTTCTTTGCGAAATTTAGAGTGGGGATGTTGGAGGCTGGGCCAAGTCCAACAGGCTGTGAGGGACTGTGAAGATCGAGCCGGATAGACGAGACGAAAACACGAAAGAGCGTCAGCAAGACTCTCTTCGGTCCAACTACAGAACTGCCCACTCAAGCCAACATCGGGCTTGAGTGGGCCAGGGTACAAACCGGGGACATCCTTTACAGAACAGACCGGGAGATGCTTGACACTGCAGAAAAAGCACAAGGGCATGTAGAACAACGTATGCCCTGGAAAGCGAGCAGTGTTGTGGACGAACGCACACGATTTGTTCTGGAGTACGAACGTGGTCTGTGCAGCATGGCGGAGTTGTGCCGGAGATATGGGATTTCGCGGCCGACGGGCTATCTGTGGAAGCACCGACAGCAGCGGGAAGGAGTGGAGGGGTTGGGCAATCGCAGTCGGGCGCCGTGGCGAGTGGCCAACGCAACGCCGGGGGAGATCGTCGAAGCGGTACTGGCGTTACGACGAGAACACATGCGCTGGGGGCCAGGTAAATTGAAGTGGGTTTTGGAGCAGGCCGAACCCGAAGTGGTGTGGCCGGCGGCCAGCACCATCGGCGAGATCCTGGCGCGGGAAGGACTGGTGTTCGCCCGTAAGAAGAGAAAACGGGTGCCGCCCTACACCCGGCCCTTCGCGACTGCCAGCGCACCGAACCGGGTATGGTGCGCGGATTTCAAGGGCTGGTTTTGCGCCCAGAATGGCGAACGCATTGATCCCTGGACGGTGACCGACGCGCACCGCCGCTATCTGCTGCGCTGCCAAGCGGTGGAGAAGGCCGATACCGAGCGGGTGCAAGCCATCTTCGCCGCCGCCTTTAGTGAGTACGGCATGCCGGAGACGATTCGCAGCGACCACGGGGCGCCCTTTGCGGCACGGGCCGTAAACGGGATTTCCCGGCTGTCGTTATGGGGGATGAAGCTAGGCATCCGGCCGGAACGTATCCAGGCCGGACATCCGGAACAGAACGGGCGGCATGAGCGCATGCATCGCACCCTCAAACAGGAAACCGCCTCACCCCCAGCCCGCAGCGCGCGGGCGCAACAGCGTGCTTTCGATCGCTTCCGTCGCGACTACAACCAGGGGCGTCCCCATGAGGCACTGGGCATGCAAACTCCCGCATCGGTCTATGTGTGTTCGCCATGCCAGTATCCGGGCCGGGCGCGCGAACCCGAGTATGACAGCGCTTTCAAAGTGCGGCGCGTGCAGCAACAGGGCCCGTTTCGTGGGAAGTCGGATCGGGTGTTCTTGGGGACGGTGTTTCAAGGCGAGCGCATCGGACTGCTGCCGCTCGATGAGGGTTGCTTCGTGGTGTACTTCTCCACCTTCCCCATCGCGCTGTTGGACACACGCAAACTGTCCATCCGACCGTTGCCCAGGAAGGAAGACTTCGACATCGCTGATGCAGAGGAAGGGGACGCTTCCCCTTCCCCTGCACCCCTTCCCCTCGCTCAAACCGGGAAGCAAGGTCAGGTTCAAGTGTAAAGAATGTCTCCGGTCTAATATGTAAAGGATCTCCCCGGCTGCTCACCACCGTTTTATTTATTCGAGCTCAGGCCAGGTCGAAGCGATCGAGGTTCATCACCTTGGTCCACGCCGCCGCGAAGTCCTTCACAAACGCCTCCTTCGAGTCGTCGGACGCATAGACTTCTGCGAGTGCCCGCAGCTGAGAGTGCGAACCGAAGATGAGGTCGACACGGGTGGCGGTCCACTTGACCGCATCGGTCTTCCGATCGCGTCCCTCGTAGACGTCTCCAGAGCCGTTCGAGTGATTGGACGGCTGCCACTTCGTATTCATGTCGAGCAGGTTAACGAAGAAATCATTGGTCAGCGTTTCGGGCCGCTTGGTGAAGACGCCGTGCGAGGACTTCCCGACATTGGCGCCAAGCACGCGCAGGCCGCCCACGAGGACGGTCATTTCAGGTGCGGTCAGCTTCAGCAGCTGCGCCCGATCCACCAGCAACTCCTCAGCCGACAGGCGCTGCTTGCCGCGAGCATAGTTGCGGAACCCGTCTGCGGCCGGTTCGAGCGGCTCGAAGGATTCGACATCTGTGTGCTCTTGCGAAGCATCCATCCGCCCCGGCGTGAATGGAATTTTCACCTCGTGCCCGGCGTTCTTCGCGGCCTTCTCGATGGCAGCATCGCCGCCGAGAACAATCAGGTCAGCCAGCGAAATCTTTTTTTCGCCAGATGCAGACGAGTTGAACCCCTTCTGGATGGCCTCGAGCTTTTCCAGCACCTTGGCCAGTTCAGTCGGCTGGTTCACCTCCCAGAACTTTTGCGGCACCAGGCGAATGCGTGCACCGTTCGCTCCGCCGCGCTTGTCAGAACCGCGGAAAGTCGACGCCGAGGCCCACGCCGTTGAGACCAGCTGGGAAATGGACAAGCCGGACCCGAGAATCTTCGCCTTGAGCTCAGCAACGTCCTGCTCGTTGACCAGCGGATGATTGACCGCGGGGATCGGATCCTGCCAGGGCAGCGTCTCTTTCGGAACGAGAGGCCCGAGATAACGCACAATCGGTCCCATGTCGCGGTGGGTCAGTTTGAACCACGCCCGGGCGAACGCATCCGCGAACTGGTCCGGATGCTCGTAGAAGCGCCGTGAAATTTTTTCGTAAACCGGATCGAACCGCAAAGCGAGATCCGTGGTGAGCATGGAAGGCGCGTGTTTTTTCGAGGGATCATGCGCGTCCGGCACCGTGCCGGCGCCCGCGCCGTTTTTCGGCGTCCATTGATTCGCACCGGCCGGACTCTTGGTCAGTTCCCAGTCGTATTTGAAGAGGTTTTCGAAGAAGTTGTTGCTCCACTTTGTCGGCGTGGTGGTCCAGGTAACTTCGAGACCACTGCCGATGGTGTCTGCACCAAAACCTTTCCCAAATTTGTTCTTCCAACCGAAGCCTTGGTCCTCGATAGCGGCGCCTTCTGGTTCGGCGCCCACGTAGTCAGCGGGAATTGCAGCGCCGTGGGTCTTGCCGAAGGAATGCCCGCCGGCAATCAGCGCGACTGTTTCTTCGTCGTTCATGGCCATGCGCTTGAAGGTTTCGCGAATGTCCCGGCCCGCCGCGATGGGATCGGGTTTTCCATTGGGACCTTCGGGGTTCACGTAAATAAGACCCATTTGCACGGCAGCCAGGGGGTTCGCGAGATCCCGATCGCCGCTGTAGCGTTCGTCTGCCAGCCACGTGCCTTCCGGCCCCCAGTTCAGCTCTTCGGGCTCCCATGTGTCTGCGCGCCCACCGCCGAAACCAAACGTCTTGAATCCCATATCCTCGAGAGCAACGTTGCCTGCGAGAATCATAAGATCGGCCCAGGAAATTTTCCGTCCATATTTCTGCTTGATCGGCCAGAGCAGCCGGCGCGCCTTGTCGAGGTTTACGTTGTCAGGCCAGCTATTGAGCGGCGCAAAACGCTGCTGCCCCGCTCCGGCGCCGCCGCGGCCATCGCCGATGCGGTAGGTGCCGGCACTGTGCCACGCCATGCGGATGAACAGTCCTCCGTAGTGTCCGAAGTCGGCCGGCCACCAATCCTGCGAGTCGGTCATCAAGGCATGGAGGTCTTTGATTACGGCGTTCAGATCAAGACTCTTGAATTCCTCGGCGTAATCGAAATCCTTACCCATGGGATTAGACAGCGGCGAGTGTTGATGCAGGACCTTCAGGTTGACCTGATTCGGCCACCAGTCGCGGTTTGTGGGCGCGGAGGCTCCATGGTTGAACGGGCACTTGGATTCGGGTTTGGTGCTTTTGTCTTTAGTCTCGGGGGAAACACTTCCCGATGAAGTCGCGAGTGTATTTTCCATATGCTTTCTTCCTTCGAATCTTGGATGAGTACAGCCTAAAAAATTACTTTTTGGCGCTGCAGCGGCGGCAGAGGCCAAAGACCTCGACCAGCGGCTGCGTCAGATCAAAACCATCCGGCAAATGCCGGGATAGCCTTTTAAAATCGATGAATTCTCCTGCAATGTCCTGCACCGATTTGCAACGGGAGCAAACCAGGTGGTGATGAGGTTTCAGATTGCCGTCCACTCGCAACGTGGACGCATGAGGGGTGGCCTCCCGCAGCAATCCGCACTCAATGAAAAGCCGCAGATTGTTGTATACCGTGGCCAGAGAGATGGATGGAATGCGACGCCGCACCGCGGCATAGATATCTTCCGGGGAATAGTGCCCGTGGGAAGCGATGACCGCCTCGTACACCACCTGGCGCTGGTGGGTGACCGCGAGGCCGTGCCTCTCGGCCAGCTCACGGAACTGTTCATGGGTGAAACGCATGATTATCGGATGAGAACCATTATAAAACGATAAAGAGCCGTGTCAACCGAAGCGTTGTGGAAAAGCGTCAGGACGGGTGGCCCACTCAATCGCGCTTTTGCTTGAGTGGGGACGTTCAGATTTCATCCTGATCGGATTGGAGAAATCAAACGACCGGGACTTAGTGGCCGATATCCATCGGGGTGTAATCTGTGGCCATGCGAAACGACGGATTCAAACCTATGGACTCCAATGGGCTCTTGGGCCACGTGCCTTCGGTCGGAATTCCCATGGCCACCACAGTTGACGAAGCGGATATCCACTGAAGCTTCTAACGGCTGGATAGAGGTAAACTCAGAATATGGCCGACAAGAAAGGGGAGGATGCTCCGGAACCCAGGCCTCTCGCCACAAAACCATCCACCAAGATCAAAGTGATTGAGGACGCCGAAGCGAAAGGCGAGACTGCCGCCGCCTACGATTTCTGGCGTAAGGGTTCAGGCCGGCAGCAGGTTCCCGGGATCATCAAATGTTTTGGCGCACGGCCTGACTTCCTGCGCCAGGTAGTCGAGTTCTCCAACACCATCCACTTTTCCGAAGGACATCTTTCTCGCCGCCATAAGGAAATGATCGCGAGCTATGTCTCCTTCCTGAACCGGTGTCCGTATTGACTGGACAGCCATGCCTACTTCCTGCGTGTCCAGGGAGCAACCGATGAATGCGTAGCTGCAGTTCTGGAAGGCAAGCTGGAAGAAGCCGGCCTGACCGGGCCTGAGCTCGTCCTGATGAAGTATGTAAAGCTCATCACAGACGCTGCCTATCGCTCCACCCCTGAGGACGTCAACAGACTCAGGGCAGCAGATTGGAAAGAAGAACAGATTGCCGAAGCTGTCTACATCACAGCTCTCTTCGCCTTTTTCAACAGAGTGGCCGACGCCTTCGGCGTTCCTTCTCAGGACTATCTCTCCGCTGGCAAGATGACCCCATAACACTACGCGAAAGCCGTCGCCGGATCACGACGGCGGCGTGATCGAGTTTAGTTGCAATGGCTGAGATGGCCCCCGCTATAATTCCCCGCATGTACACGCCTCAGGCCGGAATCTTCGCTCTTGGAACGTCCTCTCATACGTACCTGGAGTTTGACATTCTGGACGCCAAGAAACGCAATCAGTTCGCATCTACGATCTCTGCTATCCGTGAACCACGGACCACTACAGGAGGAGTGAACTTCGTCATCGGCTTTCGCCCTGAGCTGTGGCGAGACATTGTTCCCGATGACGCTCCCCCGGGCATGGAGGGCTTTAACAAAGATATCCAGGGCAAAGAAGGATTTGTCATGCCAGGCACGCAGCATGATGCGGTGGTATGGCTATCCGGCAGTGCTTATGACGTCATCTTCGATATGGCCCGTTCGATCATTCAAGACCTCGCGGGGCAGGCCGCACTCGGAGAAGAGACCTCGAGTTGGTCGTACCGACACAACCGCGATCTAACCGGCTTCGTTGATGGCTCAGAGAATCCGACGCTGCTTGACGCTCCCGCTGCAGCTCTCCTGCCCGAAGGCGCTCCCGGTGCTGCCGGCTCAGTCCTGTTGCTGCAAAAGTGGAAGCACAAGACAGCTGAGTGGGAAGCTCTGCCAATAGCTCAGCAGGAGCGCATCATGGGACGCACCAAGCCCGACAGCATCGAACTCGAAAACAAGCCGGAGGACTCGCATGTAGCGCGCACCGATCAGGACGAGTTCGGGCACATCTTTCGCCGCAACATGCCCTACGGACACGTCGAAGACCACGGCACCATGTTCGTTGGATTCAGTGCCGATCAGAAGCGGCTTTCCCGAATGCTCGACAGCATGGCAGGCCTGATCACCGGTACGCGCGACGCGCTCACCCGCTTCACTCAGCCCTTGACTGGCTCCTATTATTTCGTTCCTTCCGTCGAGAGTCTGCGGCGCTTGCGGTAAGACAAGCACGCAAACGATTCCAGGGACTAATATCTGGACGGGACGGGTGGCCCACTCAAGCCCGTCAGATGCCCGCGTACCAGGCATAGCCGCCTTCCGGAGACGCGGAGCCCAGGCCCTGGCCAAACTTTTTCAGATTGTCGGTGACCGTCAGGTGGGTGATGAATTTCACGCTCTTGTACCCGAGCTGGCGCGGAACCCGCATCCGAAGCGGCCCTCCGTTGCCTACGGGAAGTACATCGCCATTCATCCCGTAGGCGAGAAAAGTCTGTGGGTGCGATGCATCGGCCATATCAATGCTGTCCCACCAGTAGGGCTGGATGGAGAAGTAGACAACGTATCTGGCTTGCGGCAGGACTCCTACGACATCCAGTACATGGGAGAGAGGCACCCCGATCCACTCCGCTATATACGACCAGCCCTCCTCACACTGCAGCATAGTGATCTGGCTCTGAGACGGAAAGCTCCTGAGCTGGTCCAGCGAAAACGAAGCGGGGCGGACGACCATGCCATCGATGGTGAGCCGCCAGTCGGCGAATCCCCCGGCCTGGAGACGCTTGAATTCTTCACTCGGTGGCTCCATTTCGTTCGCCAGCGGAGGCTGCGAAATCAAGCTCCTGGGAAACTCGCGGGCCAGCGAGTGCTTCGTCAGCAACCGGTGGGAAGCGTAGGTCAGGGTTTCGCCGAGACCGAAGATTCCGCCATGATCGGGCGGCACCAGTCCATACTTGTGGGCCACGCGCGCAGCCACGCCGAGGCCCGCTACACCCGCCGCGGCGGCGAGTCCGGTGGTGATCAGTTGGCGGCGTGAGATATCGCTCATGTGTGCTCCATATCTGTAGCTGTAGCGGCGCGGCCGGTGATCATCGCTCGCATGCGGCTCTTGAATCCGGCAACAAAAACCATGACTACGTGGACCAGCACGAAGAGCAAGAGAGCCAGCGAGACGAAGAAGTGAATCGTGCGCGCCGATTGCTGGCCGCCGAGCAGCGTGACAGCCGCCGGAACCGCGGAGACAAATGCGGGCGACATCGCCAGCCCGGTCCAGATGACCAAGGGGAAAAGAACAAAGATCACAAGCAGATAGCTGAGCCGCTGGATCAGGTTGTACGACCAGGCTTCCGCCGCGCCCGGCCGCTGCGGGCGCAAATGATTGACGATCTCCCCCGAGAACGCCCGCCACGACAGGTCGGCCTTATCCGGCAGCAAGTTCTTCTGCAAATGCCCGGTGAAGAGACTGGAGATCACATAGAGCAAGCCGGTCAGTACCAGCACCCAGGCAGCCTGAAAATGAAGATACCGGCTCCAGCCGTTCTGGTCCGGCAGCACATATCCGTAGCCGGTCGGCACCAATGATCTGGAGGAAGGAATTGGAATTTTGAACAACGTTGGAGTCAATACATTGCCGGTTTCGCCCCAATAGAAGCGCGGGTGAGAGATTACAATCTCAATCCCGGTGACCAGCAGGGCAAGAAAACACAGGGTGGTGATCCAGTGAGTGACGCGAACCAGCACAGAGTGCCGCGAAGTGACCGTGGCCGTTGGGACAGCCGAAGCAGAACTTGGGATGCAAGCGGGATCGCTCACACCCGGGATGGTATCACGGGCGTAAACGTGATCGCGTTGTTAAAGGCCTACCCTAACTAGCTTTGACACTCTTGTCGCTACCAGGGATTGGCTTCGGCTCGGCATGGAGCGTTGCCCAGTTGGCGAGGCTTACGGTTTCGTCGCAGGGCACTCATCACGGCAGCCTGTTCCAGTTTCAAAAAACAGGATCCGGAAGCAGATACTTGTTTTGGCTCAGCGCAAAACCAGCTCTGAATACTCCGGATGTTTCGCGATGTAGTCGTGTACCGAAGGGCAGATCACGTCCACCTTCAATTTATTCTTGAGCGCATACTGGAGCGCAGTCTCCGCCAAAGACGACGCCAGGCCCAGGCCACGCAATTTGGCGGGAACCTCCGTATGGATCAGCCCGAGCACATTTCCGGTCATGCTGTACTCAAGGTAGGCGACTTCTCCGTCGCGCTCGACCTCGAAGCGGCCTGTGGTTACCTTTTGCGGCGCGGGTGACTTGCGGCCGAAAATTTTCCATCTCACCATTGGTTAATTCTCCGATTAGGTAATGGTCAGATTACAACAGTGAGTTTGTGTGGCCCGTCACCCGGGGACCATTGCCAAGAGTGCGCCTGCATCTCCGTTTTTGCCGAATGCCCGGGCAAGGTAAGATCTACGAAAGGGCCGGCGATTCGCTGTCAACATGACTACAGATGACATTCAACTGCTCTACGAATACGACCGCTGGGCGAACAACAGGGTTTTGCAAGCGGTCTCCGGCCTCAGCGCTGAGCAGTTCACGCACGATCTGCGAGGCGGCTTTGGTTCCGTGCGGGACACGCTCGTCCACATTGTCGGCGGCGAGTGGATTTGGCTGGAGTATTGGAAGGATCCGCCTCATAGCCCCGCTCTCTTGGCCGACTTGAGAAGGCGACGGGACGCCCTATTTAGTCCAGATGCATTTCCCAACCTGGCGGCGGTGCGGTCAAAGTGGGGCGAAGTCGAGAAAGAGCAGGTCCAGTTCGTGAATCGGGTGACAAACGAGTCTTTGGAGAAGATGCTGCCCTTTCGCACGACACAAGTCAGATTGGCACACCTCATGCAACATCTGGCGAACCATTCCACTTACCATCGAGGTCAAGTCGCGTTGATGATGCGGCAGCTTGACGTCGAGCCTCTGGCCACTGACTTCCATATATTTCTGGTGGAAGGCCGCGTGGGGGCTGACTTCCCAGGCAGGCATTGAAGTATCGCCATTGCAGGATGCGGTCGGTCGACATCCGAGACGGAGATGACGACAACTTCCAGTTTCACATCCATGATCAATCCTCCTTAAATTCTTTTGTCTATTTTGGTCCGGTTGTTTTGTCCGGCAAATGTGTGATCAGCCAAAGGTGAACGAAAAGGCTTCCGCACCTGGGTCGAGAAACTGAATTTCAAATTGCCGATCGGCGATGGGTCTCGTTTGCCGGATCAACTGATACATCCCCGCTTCCGTAACGGTGCCGTTGCCCTGGTCGTCCACATCGACGCCGTGAGCAGCACGGGGCGCCTGTCCATCGATTAAGATCCGAAATCTTGGTGCTGGTCCCATTACCAGGTGCCAAAGAGCTTCGAGCGCCCAGGCCCGAAGTCGGTGAGCCCGGCGACGTACTGCTCGGGCGTCAAGGTGGTTGTCTGATGGAGATGGATCGTGGACATGCGTGCTCCTTTCACTATCTGGCGATGAGTTGCTGCCCGCCGTCGATGTCGTAGGTCGCGCCCGTGAGGGCGGTGTTGATCATGATGTGTACGGCCAGCGCGGCGACGTCGGCCGCTTCGACAACCCGCCGGATGGGAAGCGTGGTGCGAAGCTGATTGCGGCGGTTGTCGAGTTCCTCGCCGAGGAGTGATGCCGACAACGGTGTATCGACGAAGCCGGCGGCGATGAGATTGACTCGGACCGGCGCGAGTTCGAGCGCCAGGCTTGCTGTGAGGGCGGGGAGTGCAGCGGTAACTGTCGACGCAATCCCGAGGCCGGTGCCGGGGCGGCGGGCGCCGGTGCCGCCCATGAGCAGCAGCGTGCCTCCCGGTCTCACCTTGGGGGCGGCATTCCGGGCCACCTGGAGTGCCAGCAGGAGGTGCGTGTCGAGGGCACTGCGTGCCTGCGCGACGTCCATGTCGAGCAGGCGCCCGTAGGACGGCCGGCCAGCTGTCACCATTACGTGGTCGATGGTGGGCGGCAGGTCACGGAAGAAGCGTTCGAGGGAAGCAGAATCCGTGGCGTCGAAGGCCGCGGTGCGCAGCGCGCCGAGCTCGCTCCCGGCGCGCTGGAGGCTCTCGGAATTCCGGCCGGTAAGAATCACTCTGGCCCCCTCAGCGCGCGCGCGCCGGGCCGTTTCGAACCCGATCCCGGCGCTGCCGCCGATCACTACGACAGTTTGCCCGAGGAGCTCCGGTTCGCGCTGGATGGGGGAGACATTGATTGCGGTGCTCATGATTCCTCCGATGTCTAAAATCACTTTCGCTTTAAGGCTTGACCCTCGATACTTTACGGCGAAGAGAGGCGTCTTCTGCCGGTTATGAGCCTCTGGAGGAGTGCGTTAAGCGATATGGCACTGTAGGCGCTTGACAAACCGCAGCGACAGGCGTGCCAGAGTTGTAGACGGACTCGTCCAGTGCGATTGAAGCGGGATTGTCTGTCATGTCCCACATGGGGCCGTGCCCACCCACGTAGAAAATAGTATCGAAATCTTCGAATTTTATATCACGAGGCCTGACCGTGTGGGCACCGGCTGGCTGGGCCTCTGAATCCCCACATCTGGCAGCGCCGCAGCAATTTTTTGCCTCCGGCACCGCCTAAATCGATTTCGCCGGACTACTGCTCGTATTGCCGCGAGTATCGATCCGATTTTCCAGTCACTGAAAACTTCCCCTTTGCCGGCTCGCCCGACACCTCGTCCTTACGCTTCCCAGAATCGGTTTGCGCGAGTATCGTAGGCCGAGCCGTGCCCTTCGAAAGGAGAATGAAATGCGCTTTCAAAGACGCCAACTGCTTCGGCTTCTGCCATTTGCTTTCGGGTCGAGCCTCCTCATGGGCCGGAACGGACTGGACGCGGCAGCCCAGACAACGACACCGTCAACGACTTCTCCTTCGCCGGCGGGGCCAGCCGTTATGCATGGCTCTGCGGGAGGGACGGAAATGGAAAAGGTTACAGGAATCGGAGGGCTATTCTTCCGAGCTCACGACCCGAAAGGGTTGGCGCATTGGTATCTGGAGCACCTGGGCATCTCGCTCACACCAACGAGTTACGGGGACACGGTTTGGAAGCAAGAGGCAGGCCCCACCGTTTTCGCTCCTTTCCCTGAGACCACCGACTATTTCGGAGATGTCCACAAGGTCTGGATGGTGAATTTTCGAGTCCGGGATCTCGACAAAATGGCAACCCAGCTGCGAGCTGCGGGAATCGAGGTCAAAATCGACCCGCAGTCTTATCCCAATGGCCGGTTCGCCCGCGTGCATGATCCTGAGGGCAATCCGATCGAGTTGTGGCAGCCTGCGGGACCAGCGGTATAAAGCTATTCGCCTTGACTCGATCCAAAAAAGCGGAGGACTCTTGTTTTAGCTTTCCCCTAATTCTTCGGACGAGTATCCAGGCCGAAATCGCTCTGGATGCGGCGGTACCAGGTGTCGTCGTCGCTGGCATGCAGATCCAGTCGAACACCGAATAATTGATTGGGCGTCCCGCTCCCTGTAACGGGGAGTCTGAACTAGTAATCATGATCGAAGTTGCGACCGAAGAGATGCATGGGTCGGACTGAGTTCCTGACCTGAAAACGATTACGAGCGAGCCTTGGTTGGTATGGCAGTTCTTCAACTAGAGCGAAATGGCGCGCTCTTCCGAGTGCACGGACTAGTACGCTCGAAATGTGCTTGACACCGCCGACATTGTCAGAGAGGCGATTTATCGCCAATTATCGGAGCCTCAGGAGACATCTCCTGAAAGTAACGTGGGCGCACCAGGACTACGGTCAGCGTGCATCCTTTGTCTCTGACACCGGTACCAGATGAGCGGCGATCATCTTCCACCCCCCTGCTCGCTTGCTGTAGACCATGGCACAGCGCAAAACTGTCGGGTCACCGGTGGTGATCATGCTTCCGAATACGACCGCCGTATCACCGATAACTCTTGCGTTGAGGCTTACGAAGTGGGTATTGCTGAACATTGGCTCGCTGCCGCTCGGCGGAAAGAGGCTTTGCTTGTTGATGATGTGATTGTCAGGCGTGCTGCCAGCGAAGCTGTCGTCAATGATCTGACTTAATGCCTCGCCATTGCCCTTCTGTGATGCTTCCAACCATTGCTGCTGTAAACGGAGTACCGCCGCCTCTTCCGGTGCCGCATTCGACTGCGCGAAAAGCGCCGTGCCGACCAATAGGAGAAACAGACAAACGTAACCTTTCATAGGTACCTCCACGGATTTACAAGGCCGAAATAAATTAATGACCGCAGCCTGCGCAGGCTGTTTCCATCACGTAGCCGATGTAGCCCGCAAACCACACCAACAATGCCAATGTCGCCGTCACGGCAAGGATCGGAACCATGCGCTCGGCAAGCCGACCGGGCAAAGCGATAGTGACAAACTCCCTGGTCGCTCCGAACCAGACACGAAACAGGCCGGGAAAACCGCTACGGGAGTATGCTTCTGAGACCTGTTCATCGAAGACTTCGACCATCTCAGCGCCAAATTCGCTGCGAAGCTCGTTGGGATAGAGGACAAGAGACGTCGCGTAAACCTTGCGGCTGACTTCGAGGACGGTCGAGACGGAGTTGCCGTTAACGTGCGTCATGGGGCGCCAACTTCCTGCGCTGGGCGGAGCGCACCAGCGACTCCATACGATTCAACTCGGCTTCGAATACCTGGCGACCGCTACGTGACAGCCGATAACAGCGGCGGCGGCGTTCGGAGTCCGAGGGGGTCGAGGTCTCTTCAATCAGCCCGAGTTCCAACAAACGCTGAATGGTGGTGTAGAGCGTCCCCGGTCCCATCGTGAATTGTCCGCCAGAGACAGTTTCTGCTTCCTTCATGATTGCGTAGCCGTGCTTTTCGCCTTCAGCAAGCGCAAACAGGATGTAGAACACGGCCGGACTAAGAGGTAGCAGCTCGCGAACAGGATCTGGGATTTCCGTTTTCCTCATATCAGAACGTGATATATCACCCAACGATATATGTCAAGCTGTTAGTTGGCGGGATAGGAAAAAATAATTGACGTAATCGCATTATAAGAGGGCGCCCCTTTTGGAGTAGGTTGTCATCGTTGACATGATCACCTACGAAAGGAGCACCCTCGATGAGCAGGGAAAAGTATATTGGGCTAGACGTTCATCAAGCAACGATCTCGGTGGCAGTGATGGATTCCCAGGGCAAGCTAATCATGGAATCCATACTGGAAACCAAGGCGTCGACCATTCTGGAGTTCTTGGCAGGCCTGGGTGGAACTCTATCGCTAACCTTCGAAGAAGGGACGTGGGCGGCATGGTTGTACGATTTGCTCAAGCCGCATGTGGCCCACTTGATTGTGGGCAATCCGCGCAAGAACGCTCTGCTCAAACCGGGCAACAAGAGTGACAAGATTGATGCTCGCAAACTCGCCGATCGGTTACGCCTCCATGACCTCAAGCCGGTCTACCACGGTGAGACCGGGGTACGCATGCTGCGGGAATTGGCGCGCAGTTATCTGACCGTGGTCAAAGATCTTTCCCGGGTCATGAATCGGCTGAAAGCGCGGTATCGCAGCTGGGCGATCCCCTGTGCCGGCCGGGATGTCTACTACACCCGCCATCGCAGTCCGTGGCTGGAGAAAATCCCCGAGGCCGGCACCCGCCGGCGAGCCGAGCAACTCTACCAGCAATTGGACATGCGGCAGCACTTGCGGCAACAAGCGCGGCGCGAACTGCTGGCGGAGAGTCGCAAACATACCATCACGGCCAAGCTAAGACAGATTCCGTCCCTGGGACCGATTCGTTCTGCGTTAGCGGTGGCACTGATTCAAACCCCGCATCGCTTTCGCAGCAAGCGCCAGCTGTGGACCTACAGCGGACTGGGGTTGGAAACTCGCGACAGCGGGGAATATCACTTCGTAAAAGGCCAACCGCGGCGGCGCAAGAAACAGGTGCGGATTCGGGGCTTGAATAAGGATTACAACCATGATCTGAAAGGCCTGTTCAAAGCCGCCGCTATGCGGGCCAGCGTGCTGCCAGGACCATTTCAAGACTTTTACCAGCGCTCGCTGGCCAAAGGCATCAAGCCCACCCTGGTGCGTTTGACGCTAGCGCGCAAAATAGCTGCCATTACCCTGACGCTTTGGAAGAAAGGAGAAAACTTCGATATCGAGAAACTGAAGTCGCCAGCCGCTTGAGCGTCTCGGGTGAGAACCTCTTTCCATCTCCGGCGATTCTTTCTCGGGTGGTGGTCGATCGGTTCTTGAGACGCTCGGGTTCGAGAGTGAGTATCCCTAACGCCTGTAGGCGCCAAGTGCCACTGAGCACTGAGCCTCCGTGTAATCCCTATACCCTCTCGGACAACCCAAAAAAGCACTAGGCCACGAGCCTCAGATAGATCTATGTGTTGCCAACCAGGCAACCACTCGGCTTGCCAGCTTCGCAAACCGCTCGACGTCGTCGCTACTAAATTATAGATGCACCTGAGGTGGAACCACGCAAGACCTGCGCCAGGACCAGAGAGCAGAAAACCCAAACGCAACGGCTCGCATAACGAACAGGGGCTGGAAGTCAAGGACGCGCCCTCCCCTTCCGGTCGAGGGAGGAAAATGTCCTTGACATTCCCTCTTATAGATCAGGCGTTCTCACCAGTTTCCGAGTGAGGAGCCCCGCTGAGCTGGAGGCTTCCTTTGGCTGTATCCGCTGTTTCCAGCTTCTTGCCCGTTTAGTCCACCATGGCTCATGGGGAATCTCCTCTGAGTGCCGGGGGCGGTCACCGCTCCGGCTCCACAGAACGTAGCATGCAGATTTCCCGCACTTCGCTCGTCAGACAGTCGCTTCGCAGCGAGGCGATAGCTTGTAGCTCCGAGTAACGGTAGATAGAGCTTTTCGCAGCCATGGAAACCGAGCCTTGATCTGCTGAAATTGCTTCCACGCAGACCGGCGCGTGCCAACTCCTGCTGCTCAGCATTTTGCGCCGTAGCGTTCCACAGCCCGACGGCTCGTCGCATTAGGCCCGTATGTTCCCGGCGATGCCGTAGTACGCATGTGACCACGGAGCATTTGATTGCGGCGTTCGGTTTGACTCCCGGCGCGAGCCTCGCCTCAGTGCCGCATCCGCCTGCATACTGGTCTTGCGGCGCATCAGCGCCGCCAGCAGGCGAAATCGCGACTCCGTTATCCAGCCCGACCCGAAAGTTACCTGTCCGACTTGCGCGTGCAGCAGCGTCTGAACCACCAGCACGTCAATCGCCGTCCGTGCGTTTGACGGTCCACGCTTGTGACTCGCTGCAGTTCGCTGCTCAGATCGAAGCGTGGACCAAATTCGGCGAGCTTGGTCTTTGACGAGCTTCCAGAGTCAAGCCAAACTTCCCCAGTCTCTGGCACAGTGCTTTCTGGACACGTAGAGCATCCGCGACGATATTGGAAACACAACACAAAGTCGCTCAAGGTACCGCACCATATAGCACTTCGCCCCGTAGCCTCGAGGCTTGACCACGTGGCTGCGAACCCACGGATCGAGCACATAGTGCAGATACGCATTACTCGCAAGACGCTGATCGAACCACCTTGTCGGCGGTGCCTTCTTCGTTCGCATGGACCTGCCCCATCTCTCCAGAATGCTTGCTTTCAGCCAGCGTCGGATCAGGCTGACTCAGACGACGGGTCTCCCACTCGATGTTCGCCAAAGCGGAGCATCCATTCGTGGCTTGCTCCCGAAAGAGTTCTTGAGGTCCGCCTCCAGCACCCATTCCTCCTCCGCTAGGATCGCTTCTTGCAAGCTGGCCAGCGCTTGATGGAACTCCTGCCGAGGCCTGTCTGCCAAATCTCGCATGCGGAAAGTCCTGCCCAGTCAATGGCCGTCTGTACCTGCGCGGCTGCGTTCTCGGAGCGCTCGAGTCCGCCGTAAGACACGCCCAATCGCGGGCTGTTTCTCACTCGCTCCGCGCGGCTTCGGGATAGTGCGCTCGCCGAATGTCCCGCGCTGGATGATCCCTGGCCGGTCCTCCGATTGCAATCGTCGTTCCCATCCTTGGTCTCCTTCCGGTTTCGCCACGCTGCTTGCCTGCCGTCATCGCTGATCTCCTCTATGCAAAATTAGGATCCGATTCCGCCCGGTGACGATAGGTTGAGGAATCTCTCCAACGGGGTCAAAGACGTTCGCAAGACCGCCCTTGCCACCATGCCAGCGATCGCCAGTACCGGAGCCATGCTCTTAATCCGGGCACAAGAAGCACCAGTAGGAAGTCGGCCTTAGCTTGCCGAATCTGATCCCAGATCAGCATCGCAGATAGCTGACGCTCGAGACAGTTTTTGGCACCAGTGACTGCGCTCCTGGCGCAGTCAACTGCTTTCATAGATTTCAGGCGTTCTCACCAGCTTCCGAGTAGAGGAGACCCGGTGAGCTGTAGGCTTCCTTTGGCTGTATCCGCTGTTTCCAGCTTCGTGCCCGTTTAAGTCCACCATGGCTCATCGGGGATCTCCCCCCTCACGGACCCCACCGTGCAGATTTCCCGCAGTGGGTTCTTCAGGCGTGACTCCCCGCTCCCGCCCGGGCATGTGTGATCCGAGGGAGTAGCAGCGGGTACTGACGTAGGATTTCTGCAAACCTCTCCCACGTCAGCTGCTTTCCACGTGTCCGGCGGCTCAGCCATTCCCGCCAGATGCAACGGACTCTCTGGTAGAACTGCCGAATAGCGCGGTAGTTCGTGCGTCGTCCGTAGTACTGGTAATGGCCGCGGAGCTTGGCGTTCAGGGTTTTCTGCTGCTCGTTCACAGCATCGTGCCGGTGCTGTTTGCACCATTCCCAGATTGCCTTCAGCCCTCGACCAAGCCGCTTGGCAATTGTCTTCACGTGCACTGTGAACTTCCCCTGCCGGCTGCGGGCGCATATGTGCACAAAGCCCAAGAAATTGAAGGTTGCAGGTTTCTTTCCCTGCTTCCTCGCGTTCTTGGCTGCGTATCGCCCGAACTCGATCAGCCGCGTCTTCTCCGGGTGCAGAGTCAAACCGTATTTCTCGAACCGTCTCGGCAAGACCTCAAGCACCTTTTCCGCGTCCTCCTTGTGCTGGAAGCACAAGATGGCATCATCAGCAAAGCGGATCTCGTAGCCTTCCCCTTTTAACCGGGGCTTCACTTCGTTCTCGAACCACTCATCGAGAATGTAGTGCAGGAATATATTGGCCAGGAGCGGACTGATGGGTTGCCCCTGTCCTGTACCTGTTTCGCTCACGAGTAGTCTGCCGTCTTCGATGACTCCGACTTTGATCCATTTTCCGATCAGGCGGAGCACGCTTCCGTCGGTTACCCGTTTCTCTATCATCTCGACCAGGGCCGATCTCACTATCGAGTCAAAGTATGAGCGGATGTCAATCTCCAGAATCCACCCTATGGGCCGGGTACCGATGATCCGTCCCACTTCATCCAGTGCTTGGTGTTGCCCGCGTCCGGGTCGAAACCCGTACGAGCAATCGAGAAAATCCTGCTCATAGATGGCATTTAATAGGTCAACAGCCGCTTTCTGCACGATCTTATCCTCGAGGGCGGGAATCGAGATCGGCCTCTGTTTCCCGTCTTCTTTGGGAATATAGACACGTCGCAATGGTTGTGCCCGATACTTGCCTTCTTTGAGCCGCTGGTGGAGCTGTTGGATATTCTCCTCTACGTTCGTCTCGTATTGTTCGTACGTGACGCCGTCGATCCCGGCACTGGCGTCCTTTCGAAGACCCCGGAATGCCTCATACATCTTCGCAACTGTGATCAGGTGAGCGATAGAGTTGAACTGCCGTTTCGGATCTTCCTTGGCGAGTTCAGCTATTCTGTGGATGTCTGTGAACATATCGTTTCGAGCTCAGCGTCTCGCTATGTTTCCTTTCAGCAGATTCGTACGCTTGCTTCCCCCTTCCCTCCAGTGGGTTCCGTGGCCGCCCCTTGCGGGAGCCCTGCGGTTCCCCACCTTCATCGGTACTATAGGGTCGTAAGACTGCTCCAGCATCCGTCCGTGCTTCCTCCGGTCGACCCTCGGTTGCACGTACCTCTCGATCCATTTCCAGAGGCGGTCCTCCTGGTGTGAGAGGAGATGGAGAGCTCTCTTCGGTTCCTGGGCCATCCCTGTGGAGCATGCCTTGGGCTAGAGACCTCGGCGAGTCGGCGCGACCTCGCATTAACGGTCGCCGCCAGATACTGCCTTCCGCTGGCGCAAACACGTCGGCCTCGCAACGATACAAGATTTCGGGGCTGAATCCTCACGGCCTGCTACCTCGTTGTCTACGCTTCGCACCCACCCGTCGCCCGGTGAATGGCAAGACTCACTACTGACCTGTCTGCTCGACTTTGATCAGGCGGGATTTGCACCCGCTGGATGACATTAAGAGGTTTCGCTTATCTCACTAACAGTTCCTCCTCTTCCAAGCTTTTCCGAACGCGATGCGCCGTTTGTTCGCCCGACCCCGCTCAATGAGTTCTATAAAAAGGGATGTCAAGAAAAAACTCCGCCTCGACCGGAGAGGAGATTCTTTCTCGAGCTCCAGCCCACTGTAGTTTCACTTCTCTGGAGAGGTTTGGCTTGTTGTCCATTCTCGTGAGTTTCTCTGCCCTGATGACGATGCTATCGAGTTTGAGAGAGCGGCAAGCGAGACGGGTTGCTTCAGAGGCCACCATGGTTCTATCCGAGGCTCGTGGCCTATGGCTATTTCTGGTTATCCGAGGGGGCATAACGTGTAATGGGTGACTCGGGGCCAAAGCACGCGGGGCCGATCTCATTGACTGATACTCACCCTCGAACCGAGTATCTCCAGAACGCGACCGACCACCACCGGAGAGAATCCCAGAGACGGAAAGCCGGCTTCCCCGGAGAGGCTCAAGCTGCTTGCCGATGCAAATGTTTGGGGTCGAAACTCACTCCTTTCTTCCATATCGTTAAGGTGATCGTGGCTATCTTTCGTGCCAGGGTGAGACGGGCCATCGTCGGCCGCATCCCCTTCTCCACCCGAGCCACATAGAAGTCGTGCAGAGGACCCGGACGTGTGCTGGCAGACATAGCAGCACTTTTGAAAAGGTTCTTCACGTCCTTATTGTGGTTGTCATTCAGACCGCGCACCGTGATGCGCTCGCGGTTGCGTTGCAGTTTGCCTCGCACGTTGCGGTACTCACCACTGTCATGTGTCTCGACGGCGAAACCGCTGTAGGCCCAGAGCTGCCGCCGGGTACGGACACGGTGGGAGTTTCAGCAAATAGCTTCGGTGGATACCGGCACTGGAGAGTTCCAGGAGAAACGATTAACCCACCGCGAAGAGGCGGAGAACTTCTACCGTACTCTGGCGGGCCAGAAGGTGCGTGTGGGAATGGAAGCGAGCGGGCATGCACGCTGGTTCGAACGCTTGTTGAGCGAACTGCAGTTGGAGATGTGGATCGGAGATGCCGCCGAGATCCGCACCCAGCGAGTACGCAAGCAGAAGACGGACCGGCAGGATGCACGACTGATTTTGCAGTTGCTGCTGGAGGATCGTTTTCCACAGATCTGGGTGCCGAGCTGGGAGAATCGCGATGTGCGGCAACTGCTGTGGCACCGGCATCGCATGGTGCAGGCCCGCACGCGGATCATGAATCAACTGCAAGCCGTAGCTCTCAATGAAGGGTTGCGCTGCAAGAAGCGGTTGTGGCGGGAACGCGGACGGCAGCAACTGGAGTCCTTCCGGTTGGCTCCCTGGGCGAGCCGGCGACGACGAGATCTGCTGGAGTTGCTGGATCGACTGAACCCGACCATCGCGGAACTTACGCAGGCGATCGAGCAAGAAGCGGAGAAGTGTCCGCCCGCCCAGCGGTTAAGAACTCATCCCGGAGTGGGTGCGCTGACCGCGTTGGCGTTCGTGCTGATCATCGGGGAAGCGGATCGGTTTCATTGCGGCAAGCAAGTGGCCAGCTATCTGGGATTGGTGCCGTTGGAAGACTCCAGCGGCAATCGGAGACGGCTCGGACATATCACCAAGCAGGGGAGTTCGATATTGCGTTTCTTGCTGGTGGAAGCAGCCCAGGTCACGGTGCGCAGCCTTCCGGAATGGCGCAGTAAGTACTTTCACCTAGCGATGCGGCGGGGACGGAAGATCGCCAAGGTCGCGATGGCGCGGAAACTCGCCGTTTGCCTGTACTGGATGTGGCGCAAGGGATGGAATTATGAGCAGTTGACTAAGTTCGGTTCGCACGCGGGACAGCCTGGAAATCGCCATGGTGTGCAGTCGAACACCGAGTAATTGATTGGGCGTCCCGCTCCCTGTAACGGGGAGTCTGAACTAGTAATCATGATCGAAGTTGCGACCGAAGAGATGCATGGGTCGGACTGAGTTCCTGACCTGAAAACGATTACGAGCGAGCCTTGGTTGGTATGGCAGTTCTTCAACTAGAGCGAAATGGCGCGCTCTTCCGAGTGCACGGACTAGTACGCTCGAAATGTGCTTGACACCGCCGACATTGTCAGAGAGGCGATTTTTCAACAGTTACCACAGGGGGCGCGAAGCTCCAGCGACGTGACCTACACGGCTCGGTCATTTCCTGCAGACAAAGTACAACCTCTCCGATTCAGCCTGGTGCTGAAGTCAAGAGCAGACACTTTCGCGGAATATTTGAGACCCAAGTACGGATTTCCGATCCCACTCGCGGAGGTCGCGCCCGTCTTCGAAGTCGACGGTTGGAAGAAGAGATACGGTACGCCCACCATGAAGGTACGGAAATAAAACCATGGAACATTCTTGCAGCAACTCTGTGTATTGGTCTGTGGGGTCCAAAATCATGCGCCGGGCACAAAGGCACTTGCATCGAATCACGCTAGGAGGAAATGTATGAAAGCTGCAGTCGTAGCCGCCGTGAGCAGTTCCTGGCAAATCAAAGATGTTCCTCAGCCTCAACCGGGACCGGGTCAAGTGCTGGTGAAGATGCACGCAAGCGGCATCTGCTACACCGATGTGCACCAAACGCTTGGACACCTTCCCGGACAATTTCCTCGAATCCTCGGCCACGAGCCGGTGGGCGAGATCGTCGCCGTGGCTCCTGATGTGACCACTCGCAACGTAGGAGACCGCGTCGGCTCGGCGTGGATTCAGTCGACCTGCGGACGCTGCGAATGGTGCCAGCGCGGCCGCAGGATGTTCTGCCCCTATCTGAAGGGCACAGGGGGTGATGCGCAAGGCGGTCACGCCGAGTACATGCTGATGAATGCTGACGCTACGTACCTAATTCCCGACAAGGTTTCCTACGAGCAAGCCGCACCGATCTTTTGCGCTGGGTATACCGTTTATGGCGGGCTCCGCTGGGCCGATCCGCAGCCGCACGAGCGCGTGGCCGTACTTGGAATCGGCGGACTTGGGCACCTGGCGGTGCAATACTCGAAGGCTGCAGGCTTTGAGACCATCGCGATTTCGCATTCCCCTGATAAGGACAAGATGATTCGCGAGCTGGGTGCGGATGAAATTGTCCGCGACGGAAAGAGCCTTTCGGCAGCGGGCGGCGTTGACATCATCCTCAGCACCTCCAACTCGACCAAATCCATGGTGGACAGCATTCAGGGTCTGCGCCCGGATGGCAGGTTCATCGTTATGGGCGCCGACGCGGAACTGCTTTCGATCTCGCTGATCGAGTTGCTGTTCAAGCGCATCAAAATCATCGGCAGCCAGCAGAATGGCCCCGAATATCTCTACGAGGCCCTGGATTACGTAGCCCAAGGAAAAGTCAAATCGATAATTGAAACCTACCCGTTGGTCGAGGCTGCGAAGGCCTACGAGCGCGTTGCGGAGGGCAAGACCCGTTTCCGCGCTGTCCTCACGATGTAATTGTCAATCCGAGCACACCTCTGGTTTCGAGCTGATAACGAGCAACCCTTCCATAATCCGGTAAGGGAAGGGTTGCCGACAACAGGGCAGAAAACGGCGCATCTGCTGAACGCGGTAAATGGCGAACGGTAGGTGCGGCATTCAGGGCCACATAGCTAGATGCTGGGGGCCGCTGCGCACTCTACAGATTGCAGCGTCGTGTCGATATCGTCGTACTCACGACCTCTATAGTTGTTATTGAGTCTAAGGTTGGTGAGGAGCGCTTTCTCAGTAGCGATGAAAGACAGGTTGAGGAATACTGCCTGGATTTTCGGGATTTCCACGAGGGCAGTCGTGCTCAGAACCTGTTCCCGGTACTCTGGGCGAATCACGCCGCATCACAGGAATTTCGCAACCCGGCCGTAACCGATTTCGTAGCACCCGTTTCTCGGGTGGGTGCGACAGGCCTTGCTGGTCTGATCGCTGCAATTGGCGATCCCTCAAAACCGACAATCGATGCTGGAGAATGGGATACATCCGGATATCACCCAGTCCTGGCGAACTACTCAATTGTGTAGCCTCGTTCCGCTGCCACCCTATTCCGGCAATGCGTATTGGCCGTCGATGTGGAAATGACCTGCGACACCGGGCGCTCCGGTGTCAGGCTGCCCGCCACCAACGCTGATGGTGTAGTCTCCTGGAGCAATCATCGGATTGCCGTCCTCGCTCACCATGCCCAAATCGCGCTGCTTCAACTCGAAGTGAACTTTCTGGCTTGCACCCGGATCGAGGTGAATTCGCTCAAATCCTCGAAGAGCGATGAGCGGCGCACCCTTCACGGGCGGGAATTTGAGGTATAGCTGGACTACCTCATCGCCTGGGATCTTTCCGGTATTGGTAACCGTCACATCTGCCTCGACCGGCTGTCCCGCAGCGATGCCCTGTTCCGGCACAGTGAGATTGCTGTAGCTGAATTTCGTGTAGCTGAGCCCGTAGCCGAACGGATAAAGCGGCTTTCCGGTGAAGTAGCGATAGGTCCGGTTTGCCATTCCGTAATCTTCGAAGTGGGGCAACTGGTCAACTCCCTTGTAGAACGTAACCGGCAGCCGTCCGGCAGGATTGTTTTTCCCGCTCAGGGTTTCTGCCACCGCGGCGCCGCCCTCTTCTCCGGGGTACCACGCGTCGAGAACGGCATTGGCATGTTCGTTGATCCAGTTGACGGCTAGAGCGCTACCATTCATGAGAACGACGGCGACAGGTTTTCCGGTCGCAACGACAGACTCCACCAGATCTTCCTCGGGCTGAGGGAGATCGATGCTGGTGCGATCTCCGCCAAGGAAGCCGGGTTCGCTCACCGGCATCTCCTCGCCCTCAAGCTGACTGGTGATTCCGACGACGGCGATGACAACGTCCGCACTTTTCGCTGCGGCGACGGCTTCCGGTGAAGGAGCGCTGCTGTACTTGGACCAAAAGAGTTCGGAATGCGGCTTGGCGTTCCTGGTCCCATAGGAGATTTCAATCGCGACCTTACGGCCTTTTTCGAGGTGAACGCGGCCCGCGCCCGATACGAGTCCTCGTGTACCACCACCGATCGCCGCTGCTACTTGCTTACCGTCGACCGTAAGCCTGCCGAATCCCGCGCAGCGAATGCCAAGGAGAAAGTCGCCAGATTCCGAAGGTGTCAGGAACCCGGACCATTGCACGCCAAAGGTATTCTTTCCCGCGACTTCTTTCGGGAGTTCGCTCTCGGTGAGCTTTACGTTCGCCTCCGTACGGCTGACAAGTTGGGCAGGCGGTGGACCTGCAAGCCGGCTGGCCACGTCGCATACCCTCGGTGTAGTCGGCTTTGAGTCCGGGCTTGCCGTCTGGAGTGGTCAGAAGAGCATCTGGCACAGGGCTTCCATCGGTGCGAAGGAATTGTGTTCCGGGAACGAAGGTGATGGTCGCCTTGGGGAACTCAGCGTGGAGCCCATCGAGGATGGAGACGATATGAGTAGGCTGGCCGGCATAGTTTCCAAGCAGCGGCCTCGTCTGATCGGCAAGAGGCCCAACAACGGCGATCTTCCGGATCCCAGGCTTGAGCGGAAGAAGGCCGTCATTCTTCAGCAGGACCATGGACTCATTGGCCAGCTTGCGAGCGTGTGCGCGATGTTCCGCACTGTCGAGTTCCTTCTCATCGATCTTCGTGTAGGGGACCATGTCCGGAGGATCGAACATGCCAAGCCTGATGCGCGCGGTGAAGAGGCGAATCAGTGCGGTGTCGAGGTCGCTTTCCGGCAGATATCCCTGCTGAACGGCGTCGATATAGGCTTTCTCGACCGGTTCGCCAAAGCGGGAAGTGAAGGTGACGCACTCGTTGTCCATGCCGCGAATTACGGAGATCGCGGCGCCTTGCGCTTGCGTGGGACGATAGCGATGATTGGCAGCAACGTCTCGGACTGCGTCACAGTCCGAGACCACGTACCCCTGGAAACCCCACTTGCCGCGCAACTGATCCTGCAACAGGTATTGGTTTGCGCACGCCGGTTCGCCGTTGATCGCATTGTAGGCACACATCACCGACCCTGCTTTGCCTTCGACCACGGCGGCGCGGAAGGCCGGTTCGTACGTGTCCACCTGGTCGTGCTTGCTTACGTCTACATCGGCGAAGTGGCGCGTTGGTTCTGGTCCGCTGTGCACAGCGTAGTGCTTGGGTGTCGCAATGCCGAGGTAGTACTTGGGGTTATCGCCCTGCAATCCAGTTACGTAGGCAACTCCCATGCGGCCTGTGAGGAACGGGTCTTCGCCGTAAGTCTCCTGTCCGCGGCCCCAGCGCGGATCACGGAAAATGTTGAGATTGGGCGACCAGAAATCCAGGCCTCCCATAATGCCGACGTGCCCCTCGCGCGCGTTTTGGACGTGCTTGATGCGGCCCTCAATGCCAATCTGCGCTGCCATGGTATGAATTCCCGGTGCATCGAACGTCGCCGCAAGCCCGATCGGCTCCGGATATTCAGTAACTCCCTCGTTGATGACCCCGTGAAGGGCTTCGCTCCACCATTGGTACGCAGGAACCTTCAGCCGCGGGACGGCCGCCGAGTTATTCTGCATCTGCGAAGCTTTCTCCGCGAGCGTCATACGGCGAACCAGATCGGTGGCGCGCTGCTCGGGCGAGAGCTGGGGATTCAGGTAGGCAGGATTATCGGATTCCTGCGCAAATGCATTTTGCGGGGCTGTCCCCAGGAAAAGCGCTCCCGCGCAAACAACAATCCACTCGAGGGTTCGCATGATGCGGCGTTTCATAGTCTTCTCCATTCTGAATCTGAATTCTGGCACTGTCCGGCAGGGTTGTTTATGAATCCCGTGCTCAATGGGCCTGCCTCAAATGGCTTGCGGTTGGGGACGGATGGAGATGACACCGCTTCGCTGTCACCTTCGATGCCTGCGTTGCCCAAGGCATCGACTATACAAAGACGTGACTCACGGCAGACAAGTGAGATGAATCGTTTTATTCTTGCAGGTGAGCAGCTACGATGTGCCTCCTTGGAAAAGAGCAGAAGTTTCAACTCAGTTTTTGTCTGACGAGAGAGCGGGCAGGGACACACCCGATCTCTGGCGCCAGTTAGGTGCTGGCGGCTAACGCCGCCGAGGCCATCGTCGAGGAGAAGGAGCTTGCATGAAGAATCGAACTGCCATTATTACAGCGGCTGCGCTTTTGTTGGCGGGCGCACTTGAAACCGGAGTGGCCCAGCAAACCGCAGCCACAGTGCCCCAGGAACTAAAAATCAAAATCGATATTCAGCAGACTGCTCAGCCTGTATCGCGCTTACGAGTATGGCATGTTCATCGAACATATCGGCGCGCTCATTTATCGCAGCCTGTGGTCCGAGATGCTTGATGACCGCAAGTTCTACTTTCCAATCAAGCCCGAGGAGTCCCAGGCGCCCGCACCCGCGCAGGGCGGCCCCTTCCGCAATATGCAGTTGCGAAAGTGGCTCCCCATTGGTCCGGCCGAAGCGATTGTAATGGACAATGATCATCCCTTTGTTGGCGAACAGAGCCCACGCATCGAACTCGACGCTTCCACGCCGCACGGTATACGCCAATCCGGTTTTTCGCTCGTGAAGGGAAAAAAGTACAGCGGCCACATCTGGTTGCGCGCGACACCCGGCGTGAAGGTGAAGCTCTCACTGGCGTGGGGCCAGGGCGCGAACGACCGGAAGACCGTCGTGTTTCCCGCGCTCTCGACGACATACAAAGAACTGCCTTTCACCTTTACGTCTGAAGCCGACACTGACGCCGGTGCGGTCGAGATCACCGGCACTGGCAATGGTAATGTCCACATCGGCGCTGTCTCCCTCATGCCTGCCGACAACCTCGACGGTTTCCGCCCGGAAGTCGTTGCGTTACTGAAGCAGTTGCACTCCGGCTTTTGGCGGCTGCCCGGCGGGAACTTCATTTCCGATTTCAACTGGTATCACTCGGTTGGGGCACGCGACCAGCGGCCGCCGGATTTCGATTACGCGTGGAATGCCATGCAGACCAACGATGTCGGCATGGATGAGTTCATGACCTTCTGCAAACTGATCGGTGTCGAGCCTTACATTACCGTGAACGCCGGTTTCGGCGACGCGCACTCCGCCGCCGAAGAAGTCGAATACATCAACGGCGCAACCAGCACGCCGATGGGCGCGATGCGCGCGCGGAACGGACATCCGGAACCGTATCACGTCAAGTTCTGGAACATCGGCAACGAGCCCTACGGTCAGTGGCAACTCGGCCGCACCGATCTGAAGTACTACCTGCTCAAGCACAATGAGTTTGCGAAAGCGATGCGCGCCGCTGACTCCTCGATCACCCTGCTGGCCTCAGGCTCCATGCCCGAAGAAGCAATTATTGAGGGCGTCGCCGCTGCCTGGCACGTCCCTCTCGATCAGGCCGGCATCTGCTCCGAGGCAGACTGGACCTGCGGCTTCCTCAAACATGACTGGGGCAACTTCGACGGCGTCACCGAGCACTGGTACACACGCGCGGGTGTACGGTGGGACCGCGAGCGCGCGGAGAAAGGCATCAAGGTGGGCCGCCTGGAAGCCGGCTACGTCCCCGACGAGGAGACCGTTCTCGAGTGGGTGCGCCGTCCGTCCGATCGCGTGCACCTCAAAGGCGAGGAGTGGCAGGAGTACGAGCGGCGCTTTCCCGAGATGAAGGCAAAGAACATTTTCATGTCGAATGATGAATACGCCTATACAGGCGGTCAGCCCAACCTCAAACTCGCCCTTGCTTACGCAATGGTCTTTAACGAAATGCTCCGTGAATCCGACTTTCTACACATGACGGCCTTCACCATGGGCGTTTCCACGCTGGATTTCAACCAGACCGCCGCAACCCTCAACACCAACGGGCTGCTCTTTAAACTTTATGGCGAGCACCTCGGCGCGGGCTCCGTTCCGGTTGCGCTTACGGGCAACTCGCCGCAACCAGCTCCCACGCAACACATCGTGGGCGACCTCCCACGAACGAGCGCAGGCAGTCCGACATATCCCCTGGACATGGTGGCGGCACTCAGCGCAGATCGCAAATACCTCACGCTAGCCGTCGTGAACGCGACCGACTCCGAGCAGAAATTCGATCTCAACATCAGCGGCGCGCGCCTGGCCGGAGGCGCAACGTTGTGGCGTATGACAGGTAAGGACCTCGATGCTGCCAACCACGTTGGGCAGGCGCAACAGGTCGAAGTGAAGGAAACCGCGATCGGCGAAGCGCCGGCGACTTTGTCCGTTGCGCCGATCAGCATCGACATTTACCGTTTCGCCGTCGCGCAGTAGCATTTCTTTAAAGCTGGAAATTTCGCCACGCGGGTTCTCGTATCGCGGGATATGAGTCCGGCCCTTCCGGTCCGTATTGCCGCGATTCAAAATGCGATCGTGTACTCCTTTCGCGGCTCCAGGTGCAACGTCCACACCCCGTCCCGCTGGGTACACGGGATGGCACGGCCCGCCGACTGAATCCCGGTGATGCGCTGGCCGTGCGGCGGCCGGATTCCGAACTCGCCGGCCACGCCAGGCCGCAATACGGCAGACGTGGCGCGGCCGTCTTTCCATGCTACGTCCACTTCTACGCCGCCGCGGGCTCGCAGTCCGCGAAAGTGGCCATCAGGCCACGCCGAAGGCAGAGCCGGAAGCAGCGCAATCGCCCCGGAGTGACTCTGCAACAACATCTCGGCAATAGCTGAGCTTCCGCCGAAGTTGGCGTCGATCTGAAAGAACCTGCGGTTGGCGTTAAGCAGGCTTTCAGAGGAGGTGGCGAGTAGATTCTGAATCTGCCGGTAGGCATGATCGCCATCTTCAAGGCGCGCCCATAGATTCGCGTACCACGCGGAAGGCCATCCGTTCTTGCCACCGCCGTTCTGTTCCCTGCGCTCGAGTGAAATGCGCGCGGCTGCAGCCAGCGCCGGCGTGCCACGCACCGTAATCTCGTCAGCCGGAAACAGCGCGAACAGATGCGACACATGACTCATGCCGGGAGACGGCTCGTCGTAATCTTCGCTCCACTCCTGCAACTGGCCATACTTGCCGATCTTTAGATCAGGAATTCGCTTGAGCGTCCTCTTCAATTGTTCTCGATACTCCGGATCGATCCCCAATATCTGCGAGGCGCGCATGGTTGCGTGGAAAAGCGTGTAGATGATTTCGTAATCCATGCTCGCACCCACAGTCTGCCGTCCGATCGTCCCGTCCACCATGCGGTAGCTGTTCTCGGGCGAATAGGACGGGTTCGTGACGAGATGGCCTTTGCCATCGTCAACAAGGTAGTCGAGCAGAAACTGCGAGGCTTCCTTCATGACGGGATACGCTTCGTTGCGCAGGAAGGTGCGGTCGAGGCCGAACTGATAGTGCTCCCAGAAGTGCAGCGCCATCCATGCGCCGCCCATCGACCATATTCCGCAATACGCATAATCGACGGGTGCGGTATCGACCCAGGCATCCAGATTGTGATGAAAGACAAAACCGCGTGCGCCGTACATTTCCTTCGCCGTACGGCGGCCGCTGGCCATGTTCGACTTGACCAGGTCGAAAAAGGGCCCGGTCGTCTCTGGCAGATTCCCGACCTCGGCGGGCCAGTAGTTCATCTCGACGTTGATGTTCGTGGTGTACTTGCTGTCCCACGGCGGTGCCATGCTCTCATTCCAAATGCCCTGGAGGTTGGCCGCCATCGTTCCCGGTCGGCTGCTTCCCATCAGCAGGTAGCGGCCAAACTGGTAATACAGAGCGGCGAGTCCTGGATCGTCCTTGCCCTGTCGGATCCTGGCCAATCGCTCGTCTGTGGGAAGGCTCTCGATTGAGTCCTCTTTGGGAGGCTGCGCCAGCTCCAGGTCTACGCGGCGGAAGAGTTTTTCGTGATCCGCGAGGTGTGCGGTCTTCAGCCGTGCGTAAGCCTTGGCAGCAATCGCAAGGTACTGCGCACATTGCGCGGCCGGATCGCCGCCGCGATAATTCGTCGCCGCCACCACAAGCAGGGTCGCCGCATCGGCATTCGACACGATCACGTCGCTGCCCGAAACCTCAACGTGACCGCCCTCGTTGATCGCGCGCAATTCCGCGCGGAATCTCACGCCACTTGGTTCGAGCTGATCTTTTTCCTTCTGCAGCTTTTCACCGCTGAGGTTCGGCGTGATCCAAAAGTCAGTGTGCGCGATGGCTTCGCCTTCGAGGATCACGCGGTCCGGAGCCGCAGTTGTGGTCTTGCTGTCCTGAGAGCGCGTAAGCGTGGCGTGAACCGACAACCGGCGGGGTTTATCGCAAGTTAGACGAACCACTAGCACCTGATCGGGCGCGGACGAAAACACTTCGCGCGTGCAGGTCGCGTCGCCGATACGATATGTGATGCGGACAATACCCGTAGCCAGGTTTAACTCGCGGCGGTAGTCAACGGCGTTGTCCTCGCCCGCGAATGTGAGGTTCAAATCTCCCAACGGCTGATACGGGGGCTGGCGGTTGGGAATGCCCATCATCGTGCGCTCTTCGAGCGCTTCCGCCTCGAGTGGCTTGCCGGCGAACAACAACCGGCGCACTTCGGGCAAGGCCTTGAGCGCTTCCGGGTTTATGCGATTTCGTTTCTTGCCATTCCAGATCGTGTCTTCGTTTAGCTGGATGCGCTCTTGCGCGACGCCACCGAAGACCATCCCGCCCAGCCTGCCGTTTCCGATGGGCAGCGCATCGCCCCAGCGTTGGGCCGGGTGCGTATACCAGAGCACTGGATCGGGATCGGAAGCCCAACTCGGAACAACTAAGCTTAAGAAGAGAACAGAACTCCAAATGAGATTGCGCATACCATCCTTTTTGAAGAAAACCAGATAGCCACAGCCCGCGATCGCGAACACTGCGTCGCGCGATTATGCCATTGTCACCCCGTTCCACCCCACTTGATCGGCTGGTGCATGCCGAGCTTTAAACGCAGGCTCCAGTCGTTGGTCGCGGCGAGCATGGAGCTGTCGGTGCGGGCCGAACGGTCGTTTAGCCGTGAGGGAAACCATATCCAGCGACGAACCCATGGCCACGATTGTGCTTCCCCGCAGTAACAACAAGACACGCAAATTAGCGCGACGGCTACTGACCAAACTAGGCATCCGCACGCTCAAGCCAGGCCATAGTTTCATTCGGCAATTTGAGACCCAGGCAGAATAGCATCGCGCCCAACAGTCTTCTCGTACCGTTGGGCGTTCCATCGGCCGCTTCGAATTGGCGAGTGGTATAGGACACACCACTACGAAAGATAGTTGAACTAGCCAAAACGTGAGATCCTCAGTTCTACATGGATGAGAAAAGCGAGGCAGGTCAGGTCTGGTCAGAATGGACGTATTGAGAAAAAAGGAAGTGTGTACTATGCCCGGTTTTGGTTGGACGTTCCCGGTGAAGCGAAGCGGGTTTACAAATCCATTCGCATCTGTCCGGTGGACGGGCCGGGGTCACTCAACAAGTTCGAACTGAAGCGACGGTTAAAAGAAATAATCGCTGAGTTCGGCGCAAACTCTGAGGTCACACTGCGTGAAACTGAAGCAGTGAACCTTGGAACAACGTTTAAGCAACAAGCCGAGAGATGGCTGCAACAAGCACAAACGCGGAAGCGGAATCCAATCAAGCCGCGAACTGCTGATGCGTGGGCAGGCTATCTCAAGTACATTAACCTGCAAATTGGAGAGATGCCGTTGTCCGAGGTGAACAATCTCGCGGTGAAAGAGTTCATTGCGAAGATGGCAACCGAAGAGAAGAACGGCAAGCCTCGCTTTGCTCCGAAGTCCATTACCAACTACATGCAGTTGATTCAGATGGTGGTTGGCTCTGCACTGAACGACAAAGGCGAAGCAATCTATCCGGTGAAGTGGAACCACGATTTCATGGACCTGCCAGTAATTGGTGAACAAAGGAAACCCGCATTCACGGAAGCAGAGGTGACATCCATCATCACCAAAGCCAATGGGGGTTTCCGTGTGCTCTATGCGTTGTTGGCAGGGTCAGGCGTGCGCATCGAAGAAGCAATTGCCCTTCAGGTGCAAGACTTGAAAGGCACAGTCCTGAACGTTCGGCACAGTCATTGGAATGGTGATCTATACACACCAAAGACTGAGGCCGGAATCCGTGAAGTTGATCTTCACCCATCGTTGGCCGCGATGCTTGGTGAACACATTGGCACTCGCACATCGGGATACCTATTCGAGAGTTCCAAAGGCACCCCATTGGCACGTTCCAACGTATTACGTCGCAGCCTGCACAAAATCCTGCAAAAGATGGGACGGGAGAAGTGTGGGTTTCACGCCTTTCGACGTTTCCGCATCACTCACCTGAGAAAACAACGTGTGATGGAAGTGCTGCTTAGAATTTGGGTGGGACACTCCACCGAAGGCATCACCGACAAATATACGGTTGAAACACTCAAGAGGGATGTTGCTTACCGGAAGGCCACGGCAGAGCATGCTGGCCTTGGTTTCCACACACCATTGGAACACCAATTGCCAGTTGTACGAATTGCACGAAAAATGTACTCACCTGAATTGGCTGCAACAGCTTGAAAAAATTGGTCGGGGCGAGAGGATTTGAACCTCCGACCCCCTGGTCCCGAACCAGGTGCTCTACCAGGCTGAGCCACGCCCCGACTAGGTCGAATGAAGCGGAACCACGCAGGCCGAAGGCATTCGCGGCCAAGCGTTTGATTCCGTTAGAAAGTATAGCACTCTAAGGTAGTCGCCTTCGCTCCGCCGCAGATCGTGTCGCACGGAGGCTACAGGCGTGGTGGGCGAGACGCCCGCCGGACAGCCGGCGAGCCTGCTTTGAGCCAAGTCGAAGGCCGGCGCAACACGACTCCGGCAAAGCGCGCCGGGACTTTTCCTATAGAATGTTGCTTCGCCCAGCATCCAGTCATTCATGATTGCGCTTACGGCTAGAGCCTTGTTCACGCCACTGGACCGCATCGAGCAACCGTTGCTCCTGGTGGAAGGCGGGGTCATTGCAGAAGTCACATCGCGGGCGCAGCGGGAAGTTCCCCGCAACTGCCGCGCGGTGGATTTTGGCGACAGCATATTGGCGCCCGGTTTTATTGACATCCACATTCACGGCGGGGGCGGGCACGATGTAATGGAAGCCGGAGCCGACGCGCTGCCGCCAGTCGAGCGGCTGCTGGCTGCACACGGCGTCAGCAGCTATTTCCCCACTACAGTTACGGCGCCGGTAGATGCGACACTTTCCGCTCTGGCGCGGCTGGCGGACGCGGTCGAAACTACGGAAAACTCGTCGGCGGGCGAGTTGCGGGCGCGGCCGCTGGGAATTCATCTTGAAGGTCCATTCATCAGCCACAAGCGGCGCGGGGTTCATCCTCCAGAAAATCTGCTGACACCGTCTGTCGCCGCCTTTGATCGCTTCTGGCAGGCGTCGCGGGGGCACATTCGCGTGTTGACAATTGCGCCTGAACTGCCCGGAGCTGTTGAGGTCATCGCGGAGGCGTGCGCCCGGGGAGTTTGTGTGAGTTTGGGGCACTCCGATGCTGACCTGAATGCAGCCCGCGCCGGATTCGCCGCTGGCGCCCGTCATGCGACCCATACATTTAACGCCATGCGTCCGCTGGATCACCGCGATCCCGGAATCCTGGGCGAAGTGCTGACCGATGCGCGCCTCTCCGCCGACATCATCGCGGACGGAATTCATCTCGATCCCGTGATCGTAGAATTGTTCCTCAAAGCCAAAGGGCCGGACGCCGCCGTCTTGATCACCGACGCAACTGCCGCGACCGGCATGCCCGACGGGCGCTATCGCCTGGGATCGCTCGAGGTGGAGGTGAAAGATGGCAGGTGCACGGCTGGAGGAAAATTGGCGGGCAGCGTCCTGACCATGGACCGTGCAGTCCGCAACGTGGTGCAGTTTGCTCGATGGGACTTGCAGCAGGCGGTGCGCCTCGCGACCGTGAATCCGGCGCGAGTGGCGGGAGTTGAAAAGGGTGGAGTGCTTGAGCCGGGCGCGCCCGCCGACCTGGTGGTGTTGAGTCCGAGCGGCGAAGTAAGACATACCATGGTGCGCGGCGTGGGGATCTAGAAACGTCAGCACGGACCGCGTGGGGACAGCCGCCTCGGCTGTCCGGTCGAGCGAAGCTCGACAACTTTTTGCCGGTATCACGCAGGAAGCGGAGCTTCGCTCCGCCGGACAGCCGAGGGCGGCTGTCCCCACGTGGCCTGTGCCGAAGTCGTACGTTAAAGCTCTCAGGAGAACAGAATGGCTGATAAAGGGGGATTCCCCCATTACATGCTGAAGGAGATTTTCGAGCAGCCGCAGGGGTTGCGCAATACGATCGAGCCCCGCGTGTCGCTCGAGGAAGCGGTGGTGCGGCTCGATGATGTCCGCATCAGCACCGAAGAGCTGCGCGCTCTGCGCCGCATCAACATCGTGGCCTCGGGTACCAGCCGGCACGCAGGCATGGCCGGGCAGTACATGATCCAGGACCTGGTCAACATTCCCGTGGATGTGGACTACGCCAGCGAGTTTGAATACCGCAATCCCCTGATCGGCCCTGGCGAACTCACCATTGTTATTACGCAGTCCGGCGAAACCGCCGACACCACGGCCGCCCAGCGCGAAGCCAAAGCCAAGGGCTCACGCACTATTGCCATCTCGAACGTCGTCGATTCGACTATCGCCCGCGAGGCGGATGGCGTGCTCTACACCCACGCGGGACCGGAAATCAGCATCGCGTCCACCAAGGCTTTCACTGCGCAGATGGCTGTGCTCTACCTGTTCGCGCTTTACCTGGGACAGGTGCGCGGCAAGTTTGCCAAGGAGCAGCGGCGCCAGTACATCCGCGAACTGCTCGACTTGCCGGGGAAGATGGAAGCGCTGCTGAAGTCCGCGCCCGCGGCCTGCGAGCAACTCGCCGAACAATATTACAAAGTGCAGGATTTTCTCTTCATGGGCCGAGCCATTCACTACCCCGTCGCCATGGACGGCGCGCTCAAACTCAAAGAAGTTTCCTATATTCACGCCGAGGGCTATCCCACGGGCGAAACCAAACACGGTCCGAACGCGATGATTGACGAGAATCTGCCGGTGGTGATCATCGCGACCTGCGATCGCGAGGATTCGGAATCGGTGCTGCGCTATGAGAAGAACCTGGCCAACATCCGGGGATTCAAGCAGCAATCGGCGCGTGTGATTGCGATCGCGTCAGAAGGCGATCAAGAACTTTCCCACCTCGCCGATCACACTATCTTCATTCCGCATGCGCCCGAACTTCTGCTGCCACTTCTGGAGATTGTGCCGCTGCAGTTGTTCGCGTACTACATGACGGTGAAAAAAGGTCTGGATGTGGACCGGCCGCGCAATCTGGTGAAGTCGGTGACTCTCGAGTAGCGGCGGACGATCGCAAGAAGCTGAATACAAGCTGAAAGCAGCGAGTGACATGGGCTTCTCTGGTGGTATACAAGCGCTTCGATGCGTCCTCTTTAAGGTTCGCTTAATCTAGCGGACTCTTCTCAACAAAAAGTTGGGCCTCCGATTTTTTCTCTCTTCCTCCGCGCATCACAAGTGTTGTGGTGCTTTCGTTGAGGAGAGAACAATGCAGAAATTCAGGATCCTGATGTCTGTGGTTTTGTGTTTACCGTTATCGCTTGCCGCCCAAATCGGGGGAGCTCTGCCGGCCGGCAGTGAGAACGCAACACGAGCGGTAGTGTTCGGCGGATATTCGTATCTGCGTAACGGCAGCAACGGTTTTAACGGGTGGGAAGGACAGGGCACGTTCAATTTCAACCGCTACCTCGGTGTCACAGCCGATGTGAGCGGCTCGAGCCTGAGCCCATTTTCTTTTTCGTTTCTCGGTGCTTCAGCAGGCACCTATCAGCACTTGAACAACTATTTGTTTGGCCCCACTGTAACCGGCCAACTCGGTAGAAGCGCAATCTTCGCACACGCATTGTTCGGCGAAGCGCATTCCAGTCTCGGTGCTGGTTTGTCGGTTCCGATCATCGGCGGTATCTCCACCGGCCTGACCAGCGCCAACGCCTTCGCCATGGCCTTCGGTGGTGGTATCGATATCGGGCTGACTCGGCATCTCGCGATCCGGGCAGTGCAGGTGGACTACATTCGCACACAGTTCGACACGCTCGACGCGTTAACCACCGGGCTTTCCAGCAGCTTCGGTAATCGCCAGAACAGCTTCCGTTATTCAACAGGTATTGTGTTTCGATTCTGAGCGAAGTGAGACAGCAGTGCCGATCCTAGGGTTGGCCTAAGTCCGAGGTCTGAGGTCTAAGGTCTGACGCCCGACCCTAGTTCGGTTTTCTGTGTTTGCTGTCGGAGAGATAACGCAGCAGCGCGGTGTCCGACGCGTTCTTGAATTTCTCCACAAAGGACGCTTCCGGGCTGAGCACGGCATCCGCGGAGGCTTTCTGGCGAATGCTCTGCCGCAACCTCTCGCCGGATTCGGATTCGTTGGTCATCACCTGCATGTAAAACCAGAGGAAGTGGCGCATCTGGTCAAGAGACGACTTCAGCATCTGGAGCGCGTCCATCTCGGGCAACTGGCTGAGGGCTTCCATGAGTTCCGGATCACTGGGCGCTTCCATGGCTGCACAATTGAGCTGGCGTTGAATCGAACGCAGGTCTTCAGTCACGCGCAGGATGCGGACGTGGATTTCGTCGAGGTAATCTTCTCTTCCCATGGGCCCCGGCTTGTTTGAGATAACCGCAAACCCACCATCTCATCCACCACCAGCAGCGAACAGATGTCCCATGTGCATGCGCTTTCGTAATTCATGCCATTACTTTGGTCTGAGGTGATTCTCGAACGCCAAAATGTGTCACTTCCGAGAGTAGCGCCGGCGTCCCGCCGGCTGTCTGGCCGGCCAGAGGCCGGCGCTACCTTGTATGTGTCTTCTCGAGCGCTGTCTCTAGGCGCGCTCGCGCGGTGAGAGCAAATCGAGGGACCCCTACTCTTCCACGGACTGATCCGCTTATAGGGGTCCTTCGACTGCGGCAGACGTTTCGCGAGCGAAACGTTCTACTCTGCTCAGGATGACAAGCCGCGGATTTGCGGAACCTCGACGATTCGAACTCCTCGAGCTGGAGCTTCCACCGCCTCGACTAGCGCTCGAACCATCTGTCCCAGCGTAACCAGCCCCAGGCGCTTGGCGCCTTCGCGCGTAGACGGCAACAACTCCATCAGCTTGTAAATCGGAATCAAGAAGTACGGCCATCGGTGCCCCGGCCCCAGGACATACCAGGGACGCAAAATTGTGGCGTTCATCCCACTTTGGCGGATCATATCTTCGCACTGTGACCTTACTTCGATGTAGGCCTTCATCACCGGCGCGGGGTGGGCCACGCTGACGTAAACAAAGTGCTGCACGCCTGCGTCTTTTGCGGCCTCGACCGCGCTGCGGCCCGAAGCCAAGTCAATGTTGCGGAATTCCGCCGCCTTCGCCGGGCTGGGGTGCGCGACGCCGACCAGTTGTACGAAAGCATCAGCCGGAGCGATCTTTGAGGCGTAGGATTTGCCATCGAGAGCGTCGCCGGGAATTGCCAGACAGCCCTTTGGAAGCTTTCGCTCCGAACCCGGCCTCACCAGCGCCTGTACCTCGTGGCCTTGCTCCAGCAACTGAGTGATCAGGGGACGGCCGACGTATCCCGTGCCGCCGGTAACGAAGACGCGATGGGTTTGCGCATTCATGAGCTTCCCTGCCCTGAAGTAATACGCAGATGAACGACCGGTGGATTGTCCCCGAACTTGCGGGTCACGGCAAGTGCGGGACTGTTCTGGTACACTGACGCGTTCTGCAGCCGGGCAGCAAAGAGAGTGCAGACCTTCCCCGGGCCAAGTAGCCCCATCGAGGCGGAAGCGCTATGAAAGACACGCTGGGAGTCTTGCTAGCTGGAGGCGCGGGCGAGCGCCTGTATCCGCTCACTCGCGACCGCGCCAAGCCTGCCGTAACCTTCGGCGGTATCTACCGCATCATCGACGTTACTCTTTCCAACTGCGTCAACTCCGACCTGCGGCGGGTTTATATCCTCACCCAGTACAAGGCGTTGTCTCTGAACCGGCACGTTCGCGAAGGCTGGAACATCATGGGCAGCGAGATGGGCGAGTTCATCGAGGTGCTGCCTCCGATGAAGCGGGTGAGCGATCAGTGGTACCAGGGCACGGCCGACGCGGTTTATCAGAACATCTATTCGATCGGTTCGGAGCAGCCCAAGCACGTGCTGATCCTCTCCGGCGATCACATTTACAAAATGAACTACGGACTCATGCTGGAGCGGCACAACGACTCGGGCGCGGACGTGACCCTGGCCACGATCCAGATTGATCCCGGCGAAGTCTCCCGTTTCGGCGTCGTGGACGTGGACCGCGATCACCGGGTGCTGGGGTTCGAGGAGAAGCCGAAGAACACCAAGCTGCGCTCACCTTCAAATCCCGACAAGGTTTGCGCCTCGATGGGCATTTATCTGTTCAATACCGACGTGCTCATCCCTGTCTTGTTGAAGGATGCCGAAGATCCGTCTTCCAGCCACGATTTTGGCAAAGACATCCTGCCCAAGATGGCGGATGAATACCGGGTTTACACCTACGACTTCGTTGACGAGAACAAGAAAGAAGCCTTGTACTGGCGGGATGTAGGGACGCTCGAAGCCTACTACGAAGCCAATATGGACATCGTGGCGGTGTCGCCGGTGTTCAACCTGTATGACTCGGACTGGCCGATCCGCACTCATCAGCGGCAGTATCCGCCGGCGAAGTTCGTCTTCGCAGAAGCCGGACGCACCGGGTCTGCCGTTGATTCCATAGTTTCAGCAGGCTGCATCGTTTCCGGCAGCATGGTGAAAGGCAGCGTGGTCTCGCCCGACGTACGCGTGAACTCCTACAGCGAAGTCGAAAGCAGCATTCTTTTCTCCCACGTGAATGTGGGACGGCATTGCCGCATTCGCAAGGCGATCATCGATCGCGACGTACACATTCCGGAAGGCACAACCATCGGGTATGACACCGAAGCCGATCGCCAGCGCTATTTTGTCACCGAGAGCGGAATTACGGTCGTGACCCGCGACTATTCCCTGTTCGAGAATCCGGTGACCGTGGACTACTTCACCAGCGAGTAGCCAACAAGGTGCCAAGACCGCCCCCGTGCACCCGGCTGGGAGTGTGCAAGCTTCTTGCCGCCACGGGTTCTTAGGAAAACCCAGTTCTTCGTCTTTACTTCTCTGTTCTCAGTCGTCTTCGCCTTTTATTCTCCTCGCGCTTGCCTGCCCTGCTACAATGCCTTGCCTTATACAGAAGCGCCGAACTTTTGGTTCCACAAAGACGTATCTCTATTGTGGTGTTAAAGCCCGGGCATTTTCCGGGTGGAAGACCAGGAGTTCCAGGGAGTGCGGGTTGGAAGACGCCCAGGTCGTAGCCATGCTGGTCCGTCGCTGCGTCGCCGGCGACGTAGTGGCCTGGGAGGAGATCGTGCAGCGCTACAATCGCCGCATCTACAACATCTGCTATCGTTTCGCCGGATCGGGCGAAGACGCCCAGGACCTCGCCCAGGAAGTTTTCATCAAGATGTTCCGCACCCTCAATACCTACGATGTCGAGCGGGGAGCGTTCATGACCTGGGTCACGACCATCACCCGCAACCTTCTGGTGGACCATTTCCGCAAGAGCAAGCAGGACCGAGTGACCGAGTCGCTGGACACGACACCCTCGGAACACGAAGACGCGATGCCGCTGAGCGAGAAGATCGAGGACAAGGCGCCGGCAGCGGACATGAGCGTACAGAGCCGCGAGACCCGCGAACTGGTCCACAACGCCCTGCAGAAGCTGTCACCCGAACTACGCGAGGCGGTCATCCTGCGCGACCTGCAGGACATGGATTACAAAGACATTGCCACGGTACTCAAGGTTCCGGAGGGCACGGTGAAATCCAGGATAAATCGCGGGCGTGCGGAACTTGCGCGGCTGCTCCAACGTACATATAGGCAGGTGATGTGATGTCAGGAGAAACCAAAAACGGCATGCAGTGCGCAGAGTTCGATGCGCTGCTGATCGAAGCCCTCGACGGGACGCTGGCCGGGTCCAGGCTGGAAAGCTTTCAGGCCCATGCCCGGGTCTGCGCCGTGTGCGGCCCTCTGTTTGCGGAAGCCGATGGGGGACGCCGCTGGCTGAAGTCGCTGGCGGAAGTCGAACCGCCGGCCAACCTGGTTCACAACATCCTCGTGGCCACCACCGGATACGAAAGCGAGCGTGTCGCCGTACGGGACAAGGCAAAAGCTTCGTGGGCCGACACCATCACCGGGTGGCTGCGGCCGGTGTTCGGTCCAGTGATGTCTATGGGTCGCCAGCCTCGTTTCGCCATGTCATTCGGGATGGCGTTCTTCTCTCTATCCATTTCGCTGAGTCTGGCGGGAGTAAAAGTAAGCGACGTGCGCCGGGTAGACATGCGGCCCAGTGCGATCAAGCGCGCCTATTACGAGACCAGCGGCCGGGTCGTCAAGTATTACGAGAATATTCGCTTCGTATACGAAATCGAGTCCCGGGTGAGGGAGTTCAAACGAGTCACCGCCCCGCCGGAACCGAGCCCCAAGGAGCAAAACAACAATAAGGAAAAGAAGGACAACAACACCAGTGGACAACCTGAACTCAGACAGGAACGCAACTACAGCCAGGGGGAGAACCAGCCCGTGCTGGCCTCCATCCCGAATGATCCGCCTGTAGAAACCGTGACCACTTACAGGAGGATTTCATGAACTGCGCCAACCATCCCGATGTTGAGAAGGTGGCATTCTGCCGCACCTGCGGAAAACCGCTGTGTGCCAACTGCACTCGTGCAGTGCACGGAGTGATTTATTGCGAGAGCTGCCTGGCAGCGCGACTGGAAGGCGTGCAACCCAACGTTGCGCCGCCGGTCGCCGGCTTCGTGCCGGCAAGCCCGATGGCCGCGCCGATTGTGAGCACGGGACCCAACCCTGCTCTGGCCGGCGTTCTGGCCGGATTTTTCCCCTTCGGTGTGGGTGCCGTTTATACCGGACAGTATGCTAAAGGTCTGGCCCACTTGGTGATCTTCACCTTGCTTATCTTAGGTGTCAGCAGTGGCAGTGGGACCGCCGGCTTGGTATTTGGACTCGCGATTGGAGGGTTTTACTTCTATCAGATTATCGACTCCGTCCGCTCCGCCAAGGCCATACAACTGGGGCAGGCGCCGCCCGACCCATTTGGATTGGCGACGACTTTTAGCGCCGGCGAGCGGGTGGATGCAAGTAAAGTCCCGGTAGGCGCGCTGGTGCTCATCGGACTGGGAGTAATCTTCCTGTTGCACACGCTCGACATCTGGGATTTCAGCGCTCACCGTGTGTGGCCACTCGTCCTCATCGCCATCGGCGGCTGGCTGCTGGTGCGCCGGTTGGGTCTGGTGGGTGAAGTTCCGCCCGGATTTGACCGCATCCGCAGTTGCAAGCGCGGCTTGATGGGACCTGCCGTTCTGCTGACCCTGGGATTCCAGTTCCTGCTCGACAGCATGGGCGTAATCCGGTTTGGCCGTACTTTGCCCCTGCTGCTGGTGGTCATTGGATTGGTCAAGATTTTCCAGAGCACGGCTGGCCCCGACCCGCTTGCGGGAGTGCCTTCATCCATTCCGGGTGGAACACCGCCATACGCCAGCGGCGAAGTGCCCCCGCCGTATACGGAAGTTAAGCCGGAGGTGAAAAATGGCTAGCCCGGTGCAAGCCCCGCCCCCGTTCCAGCCAATTCAACCACCTAGACAACGGCGTTCCCTAGCCGGTCCGGTCGTGCTGATCCTGTTGGGCGTACTGCTGCTGCTGACCACCATGCGGGTGCTGCACCCGCAGCCCCTGCTGCACTGGTTCGGCACCTACTGGCCCGCTTTGATCATTCTCTGGGGCGTGATCAAGCTGGTCGAATATCAGCAAGCGCAACGAGAAGGCACGCGCCCCCAGGGAATTGGCGGAGGAGGAGTCGTGCTGCTGGTTTTTCTGATCATTTTTGGATTGTCGGCGACGCAAGCTTCCCGCTTCAATTGGGATGAGATCCGCGACCACATCAATCTGGGTGATGATGACCTGGCACTCTTCGGACATAACTACAGCTACGACGATCAACTTCAGCAGGACTTTCCCGCAGGCAGCAGCCTGCGCATCACGAGTGAGCGGGGCGCGGTGAATATCACGGCCTCGGATGACAACCAGATTCATGTAAGCGCACACAAGCGCATTAATGCGGACAACCAGCAGGAGGCGGACAAGTTCAATCCCGGCACCAAACCGCAAATCACCGCCAGCGGCAACGTCATAACCTTGAACGCCAACACGCAGGGTGCCGGCGAGCGCACGGTCACAACCGATCTGGATGTCAGCCTTCCCCGGAAAGCTGCGGTGGTGATCTCGAGCCGCCGCGGTGATGTCAGCGTGCTTGGCCGCGAGGGAGACATTGAAATCGCCAGCCAGCACGGCGATGCCGCTGCCACCGACGTCACCGGCAAGGTAAGTATCAACCTGAACGGCGGCTCGGCGCGGATTTCGAATATTGCGGGAGATGTTTCAGTCCAGGGACGGGCGGATGACATTTCCGTTGCCGACGTAAAGGGCGCGGCCCAACTGACCGGCGAGTTCGACTCCATAAAGCTGGGAAAGATCACCGGCGCGGTCGGCTTCAAATCCGCGCGCACCGATATGGAGTTTTCCCGGTTGAACGGCGACCTCGATATGGATTCCGGTGACCTGCGGGCCAGTGACCTGGTCGGCCCTTTCCGCCTGCTCACGCGTTCGAAGGATGTCCGGTTGGACGGCGTCGATGGGAACGTGCGGTTGGAGAATGAAAACGGCGCTGTCGAAATTCACATGAGCAAGCTCGGTAGCATGCAGTTGAGCAACCGGAACAGTGATGTCCAGATTTACATTCCCGACAAAGCCAGCTTTCAGCTGGATGCCCACTCTCGCGGCGGCGAAATCGAATCTGACTTCGGCGCGCTAAAGATTGAGAACGGCAACGACCAGGCAACTGCCAGCGGCACCGTCGGCGAAGGCGGCCCTCGCCTGGTCATCAACAATGAGCACGGCGGCATCGAACTCCGCAAGGGATCGATGGTAGCGGAAGCGCCCGTGATGCCGAAGATGCCCAAGGTACCCGCCGTGCCTAAGGTGCCCAAGGTTCCGGTGCCTACGGAAAACTAGACTTCAAACTGTGGGGCGGACACTCTTGTCCGCCGCCTTTGCCTTCGACCTTGCCAAAAGCTCCCCTAGAATGACATGGCTGCTGCCATAACCATCGAACCTCTCAGTGACCATCACTGGGACGCGGTGCGATCCATCTACCTGCAGGGCATCGCCACGGGACACGCCACCTTCCAGCAGACCGCTCCGGACTGGAAAGAATGGGACGTCGGCCATCTGAGAACCTGCAGGATGGTCGCGCGGTCGGAGCAGGAAATCCTCGGATGGGCCGCGCTCAGCCCGGTATCCAGCCGGCCGGTGTATCGCGGCGCAGCAGAAGTCAGTATTTATGTAGCCGACGGGGCGCGAGGTCGCGGCATTGGGGCAAGCCTGATGGCGAAACTGATCATCGAATCAGAAGCCGCCGGTATCTGGACTCTGCAAGCCGGCATCTTTCCGGAAAACGCGGTCAGTATCAAACTCCACACCAACGCCGGCTTCCGGATCGTCGGCACTCGTTCGCGGTTGGGATGTATGAACGGGCGGTGGCGAGATGTGGTATTGCTGGAACGCCGCAGCCTCACCGTCGGCGCGTAGTCTCACTCGGGTTCCTTTGTGTCCTTTGCGAATTTCTTTGCGAACTTTGCGGTTAAGACTTTGACTTCTCTAGCTGGCTGTAAAGATCAAAACCTTTAACCGCAAAGTTCGCAAAGAAATTCGCAAAGGACACAAAGGAACCCGAAAGCCGCGACCGTGCTATGTTCAATTTTCTTTCCCTCTCAATATGATTCGCTCTTACAAGGCAACAACCCCCACGATTCCACAATCCTGCTATGTGGACGAGTCCGCGCAGATCATCGGCGATGTGATTCTCGGCGAGCACGCCAGCATCTGGATGAATGCCGTGTTGCGCGGCGACGTCCACTCCATTCGAGTAGGCGCGTATTCGAACGTGCAGGATGGCAGCGTGCTGCATGGCATGAAGGAGCGGTACGGAGTTTTCCTCGGCGAGTACGTGACGGTCGGCCACACCGTGACCCTGCACGGCTGTACCATCGAAGACCGCTGCCTGATCGGCATGGGATCAATCATCCTCAATGGCGCGCGCATCGGGGCGGGCTCGATTATCGCTGCCGGCACGTTGATTCCTGAGAAAACCATCGTCGAGCCAGGGTCACTGTGGATGGGATCTCCCGGGAAGTTCCGCCGCAAGCTGGAGGAGAAAGATCAGGAAACGATCATGCGCTACGCCCGAAATTATCTGGAGTACAAGGAATCCTACTTGCGGGAAAAGTAGCGGCAAGAAAAAGCCGGGGCCTTGCGGCCCCGGTTTCAGTTGGTGGTTGCCCGGATAAAAGTCGTTTTCAATGTGGGCGCGAGCGTCGTCGCTCGTGCGGAAGCGCCGCGAACGGCTCCGCACGAGCGGGGCGCTCGCGCCTACATATACTGCTAGGCGCTGCGGCGCGGACGCATGGTCAGATCACGAACCTGCGCCAGTACACTCGATAACTGCATCCCGTTCAGCTGCGCCACGAACGGCATCAGTTCCGCGATAAACTGATCTTTCATCAGCTCGCCGATTTCTTCCTGGCGGTTGCGTTCACCGCCAGAAAGCAGATCAGGCACCGTGACTTCCAGCGCCCGGGCCAGCCGTTCCAGTGAGGAAAGGGTCGGGGTAGCCTTTTCGTTTTCGATCTTCGACACGTAGGTCCGGGGGACCGACATGCGGGCCGCCAGTTGGCGTTGGCTGAGTCCGCTTCGCAAACGAAGCGAACGGATCGAAGTCGCCAGGTTCAGATGTCCACGGCCATTGCCATTCGCCGGCATCATCTGCGGCGGTGGCGGGGCCATTACGACTTCCGGCTCTTCCTCGTCCAACGAGGCATGGCAGCGGCGGCAAAGATCGTTAGAAGTTCGGAATTGAACCAGCAGGCAGTGATCGCAACGAACTACTTCCCTTGAATCTACAGGTGCAAGGGTAGTGGCCATCTAGGTGTGGGAGGGCCAGAGCGGGGGCTTCTCCGGAACGAAGAAATAATCGTGAAAAATTTCTTCATTCCAACCTGCAGCGTAATCTGAGGTACAACACCTGTGGATGTCAAGAACATTCCGGGGTCAAACACAAAACGCATCGTGGTAAAAGCAAAATTAGCTGGAGAAAAGACGGAGAAAACAGGTAAGAAACCATGAATGATCGAGAGCAGGCGTGGGGTTTACTAACTGAGTTCACCCAGTCGGAAAGTTTGCGCAAGCATGCCCTGGCAGTCGAGGCTTGCATGCGCGCGTATGCGCGGAAGTATTCTCCCGCTGACGAAGAATTGTGGGGCGTCGTCGGCCTGCTCCACGACTTCGATTACGAGAAGTATCCCAGCCTCGACGATCACCCCTACAAGGGAAACGAAATATTGAAAGAGCGCGGCTATCCTGACGAAATTCGCCGCGCCATCATGTCGCACGCCGAATATTCCGGCGTGACCCGCGACTCGCAGTTGGAGAAGGCCCTCTTCGCCTGTGACGAACTGGCGGGATTCATCACTGCCTGCGCGCTGGTGAAGCCGGGAAAGTCCCTGGCAGAGGTGGACGCGAAGTCAGTCCGCAGAAAAATGAAAGACAAAGCCTTCGCCCGCGGGGTAAAACGCGAGGACGTCATCAACGGCGCCGCAGATCTGGGCGTGGACCTGGAAGAGCACATCGCGTTCTGTGTAGAAGCCCTGAAAGGGATCGCCGACAAGCTGGGGTTGGACGGCAGCACGGCAAAGTCAGCATAACCACGGTCTGTGCAGGGACGGGTCGGAGCTTGTCCTGAGCGAAGTCGAAGGGACCCGTCCAGGCCGAGCAAAGCTCGGCTAGGGTTTCGTCAGTGGCACCAAGCTTATTTTCGGATCGCCCAGCGCAAAAATCTTGCCGAGCTGCGCTCGGCCGGCCGGGTTCCTTCGACTTCGCTCAGGACAAGCTCCGACCCGACCCCACACAGCCGGTGACGACTACCGTAGCGCCTCTGCCACTTTCCCGCTGGCAATCAGCTCCGCGACCCGAGCGAAGTCCTGATACATTACCCGATCTTTATCCATGGTCGCGCATACCGACCGGATTGCCGCATGCGCCGCTTGTCCACGTTTCGAAGTCTTCAGCGGAGCGAGAAAGTCCAGCGCCTGGGCCGCGGCCATGGCTTCGATCGCCATCGCGTTGCGGGCATTTTCCACAATGCGTTTCAACTTGAGGGCGGCTGTCATCCCCATCGACACATAGTCTTCCTTGTTGCCCGAGGTCGTAATCGAATCCACTGAGGCGGGATGCGCCAGCACTTTGTTCTCGCTGACCAACGATGCAGCGGCCACCTGCGCCATCATAAATCCGGAATTGAGGCCGGCACCAGCTGCCAGAAAGGGCGGCAATCCTTCACTCAGGGCCGGGTTTACCAGGCGCTCCAGCCTGCGTTCGGAGATCCCCGCCAACGCACTCAGGGCGATGCCGAGAAAATCCAGGGCGAAAGCCAGCGGTTGGCCGTGAAAATTCCCACCGGAGATAACGTCGGCTTCGTCGTCTTTCGAGCTCTTAAGAAAGACCAGGGGGTTGTCTACCGCCGAGTTAACTTCAATCTCAAACACTTCACGACAGTGAGCGAGGGTGTCGCGAACCGCGCCGTGGACTTGTGGCATGCAACGCAGAGAGTAGGCATCCTGTACGCGGTCGCAGTTGACGTGCGACTGGCGGAGCGAGCTGCCTTCGAGCATCTTGCGCAAGTTCGCTGCCGTCCGGAGCTGACCTGGGTGCGGACGCGCCTTATGGATGCGCTCATCGAACGCCACATCCGTGCCTCGTAGCGCGTCGAGCGAGAGCGCGCCGATCACGTCCGCCGAATCGGCCAGGATCTCAGCCGCAAGCAAGCCCAGAATTCCGACTGCCAGCATCGCCTGCGTACCGTTGATCAGGGAGACGGCTTCCTTGGCTTCAAGCACCAGCGGCTTGATCTGTGCGCACCGCATGGCGTCGGCCGCGGGAATGCGCTGGCCTTTCTGGTCAAGGCATTCGCCTTCGCCAATCAGCGCCAGCGCCAAGTGCGCCAGAGGAGCAAGATCGCCACTAGCTCCAACGCTGCCTTGCGAGGGCACCATCGGGGTGACGCCGCGGTTCAGCATTTCGCAAATCGTATCGATGACCACCCCGCGCACGCCGGAATGTCCCTTGGAAAGTGAATTCGCGCGCAGCAGCATCATGGCGCGAGTTTCAGCGGCGGAGAGCGGCTCGCCTATCCCCCCGGCGTGGGAGCGCACCAGATTGAGTTGCAGCTCTCTGATCTGGTCGCCGGCGATGCGAACATCGGCGAGTTTTCCTACCCCGGTCGTGATCGCGTAAGACACACGATTTTCCGCGACCAGCGCGTCCACGACGGCGCGAGCGCGATCGACAGCTTCACGGGCGTCGGGATCAAGCAGGACCGTGCGCCGCCCAACCGCGACTTCTCGCACCGCTTCGACAGTGAGGTCTTTGCCGCTGATGTGTAAGGCTTTCAAATCAGTTTCCAGTCTCAGGTTCCCAGTTCCCAGTTTTTAAATCCTACTTTCCTATGGCACTACGGAACGCATTCAGATAACTCTCCGGGAGCGGCGCGGGCTTCATTTTTGAATCGAGGATCATATGCATGGTCTCGCCTTCCGCCAGCAATTCGTTGTTGCCGGCCCGCAGCAGCTCGTAGCCAAAATGAATCATGGACTCACGGACGTTCCGTAGATGCGTCCGGACAATGATTTCGTCGTCATACCGCGCCGGCGCTTTGTAGCGGCAGCGCGCGTCCACCACCGGAATGAAACATCCGTGGTCTCTCTCCAGGTCGCGATAGTTGAAGCCAAGCTGCCGCATCAGGTCGACGCGGCCGATTTCAAACCAGATGAAGTGATTGGCATGGTAGACCACTCCCATCTGATCGGTCTCGGCATAGCGCACCCGCACCCGGCTCTCTGAGACTACGCCACCTTGGTTGCCTCGCGCGCTCGCTGGCTGGGCGCTCACTTGGTACTCCAGCGCGGCTTGCGTTTCTCCAGAAACGACGTGATCCCTTCCCGAAAATCGGCGGTGGTCCGGATGCGCGCGTTGTCTTCGACTGCTTCGGCGATCTGATGGTCGAGCTGTCCGGCGATGAACCCGTTGATCAGGTGCTTGGTCGCCCGCACCGACGACGGGCTGTTCTCCATGATCTGCGACGCCAGTTCGCGTGCCCGGACCATCAGTCGCGCTGGCTCCACCACTTCGTTGACGAGGCCAAAGCGGTGAGCTTCAGCGGCGTCAATCAACCGCCCGGTCAGCAGCAGGTCGCGTGCGATCTTGTGTCCCACCTGCCAGACCAGCATCGAGGAAACGATGGCTGGGACGAATCCGATACGAACTTCGGTGTAGCCAAACTTGGCTTCAGGCACAGCCAGCGTGAAATCGCACATGGTGGCAAATCCAGTGCCGCCTGCGATAGCCGCGCCGTTTACAGCGGCGATCGTGGGCAGAGGAAAATCGTAAATGCGGCGAAAGATGCGGGCCATGCGCGATGAATCCTGCACATTTTCATCGTGTGTCTTCCCCAGCAAGGCTTTCAGCTCATCGAGGTCCATGCCCGCGCAAAAGGCTTTGCCTGCTCCGGTCAGTATGACCACTTGCGCGTCCGATTTCTCGACTTCATCAAGAGCGGCGAGCAATTCTTCCACCAGCGCGCGACTGATGGCATTGCGCTTCTCCGGACGGTTGAGTGCAATCGTGGCGACACCGGAGTCGAACCCAAGCTGAATTGTCTTATATCCCATGTTTCCGCAATTTAGGTGTCGCAATTCAATCCGCTGCGGCAGAATCGGTGTATCGGGCTCCCAACTCGGCCGTAATCCGCAGCAGGACATCCAGCGATTTCAGCACCGGCAATTCGGCTCCTCTTTGCTGCAGGGCTTCCACAACTTTTTCAGTCGCAATATTTCCCACTAATGCGTCCTGGGCGAAGGGGCATCCGCCCAGGCCACCCAACACAGAATCAAAACGCCGGCAGCCCGCATCATACGCGGCCAAAACCTTCTCTGCCGCCTGCTCGGGACGGCTGTGCAAATGCACGCCAATTTCCAAATAGTCGAACTTCGAATTCACCGCCGAAAATAGTTCGCGAATCTGCGCGGGGCCGGCCAGTCCAACCGTGTCGGCAAGAGAGATGGTGCGAACCCCGAGAGATTCAAGAAGGTCCACCGCGTCGACCACTTCACCCACATTCCACGGATCGCCGTACGGATTGCCAAACGCCATCGAAATGTAAACCACGGTGTCGAGCCCGGCCGGTTCGCCTTTGTTCGTGACTTTCTCCAGTTCGTCAATCGCGTCTTCCAGAGTCTGGCGCTGGTTGTTTTGCAGGAACGTCGGCGAAACCGAGTAGGGGAAGCCGAGAGTACGAACCGCCTCGGTGGCAATCGCCCGTTCCGCGCCTTTTTCGTTTACCACAATCCCGATAATTTCAACATCATCAGGCGGATCAAGTTCTTTCAACACTTCTTCGGAGTCGGCCATCTGCGGAACGGCTTTCGGCGAGACGAACGAAACCGCATCAATGTGTTTGAACCCGGCGCTGATTAGCGCCTTCAGATAGTCGGTCTTGATATAAGCCGGAATCTGCCCTTTTAGCCCCTGCCACGCATCGCGCGGACACTCGACGAGTTTTACGGCTTTGGACATCAGGAAATCAGCCACGGATCTTCACGGATCCCACGGATAAACCTTATTCTAATTTGTTCTTGATCCGTGAAGATCCGTGTGATCCGTGGCGCTTTGGTTTCACGTTTGCAGCACTCCGACCTTAAACTCGGGTACGTCGGGGTTCAGCGCGGCGGCTTCTAGCGCCTGCGTAATGGCGTCGCGAGTCTCGACAGGGTCAATGATCTTATCAATCCACAGCCGTGCTGCGCCGTAACGCGGGTCGGTCTGCTCGTCGTAGGTTTTCTTCACAGACTCGAACAATTCTTTGCGCTCTTCATCGCTCAACTTTTTACCGCTGCGTTCGAGTTGCTTGATTTTGATTTCAACCAGCGTACCGGCCGCGGAATCGCCGCTCATGACCGCGTAACGCGCGGTGGGCCAGGCGAATACGAAGCGCGGATCATAGGCTTTCCCGCACATGGCATAGTGTCCGGCGCCGAACGAGCCTCCGACGATCACCGTAATCTTGGGGACAACCGAGTTCGAAACAGCATTTACCAGCTTCGCTCCGGCCTTGATGATGCCGCTCCACTCCGCGTCGCGCCCAACCATAAATCCATTGACGTCGTGAAAGAAGACCAGAGGGACCAGGTTCTGGTTGCAGTCCATGATGAAGCGTGCAGCCTTCTCCGCTGACTCGGTGTAGATCACGCCGCCGAACTCAAGCCGCTTGTGGCCCTCGTGGTCGATCTGTTGCGCGTGCAGCTTCTGGTTGGCCACAATCCCCACCGCAAATCCGCCAATGCGCGCATAGCCGCAGATGATGGTCTTGCCGTATTCGGCTTTGTATTCATCGAAGCGGCTGCCATCGACGATGCGGGCCAGGATTTCTTTGGTGTCATACGGTCGCGCCGGCGAAGAATCGTAGATGCCGTAAATTTCCTCCGACGCCAGCGCCGGCGGCTGCGGCTTGCGGCGGTCCCAAGGAGACTGCCGCCGGTATCCCCATTTCTCGATGATGGCACGGATGCGAGTGAGGCACGCTTCGTCGTTGGGCTCGCGGAAATCCACTGTGCCGCTGATGGCCGAATGCATCGCCGCGCCGCCCAGTTCATCAGCGGAAACCTTCTGGCCGATTGCAGCCTGCACCAACGCCGGCCCGGCGAGAAAAAGCCCGCTGCCATCGGTCATGAGCACGTGATCGCACATCACCGGCAGATAGCCGCCGCCCGCCACGCACATCCCCATGATGGCGGCGATCTGCGAAATCCCCATGGCCGACATCACGGCGTTGTTGCGAAACACGCGGCCAAAATCGTCGGTGTCGGGAAAGACGTCTTCCTGCAGCGGTAGAAAGACTCCGGCTGAATCCACCAGATAAACTGTCGGCACCCGGTTCTCGATTGAGATGTTCTGGGCCCGAATGACTTTCTTCGCGGTCATGGGGAAGAAAGCGCCCGCCTTTACAGTCGCATCGTTGGCGATGATCATCACCAGCCGGGTTTGAATGCGGGCCAGCCCGGTGATTACTCCGGCCGCCGGAGCGCCGCCCCACTCCTCATACATGCCGTGAGCGCTGTACGCGCCCAATTCGAAAAATGTTCCGGGATCGACCAGCAGATTGATGCGCTCGCGCGCGGTCAGGCGTCCCTTGCCATGCTGGCTTTCGATTGCTTTGGGCCCGCCGCCTTCGCGGATCTTCTCTTCTTCATTCCGCACCTGCGAAACCAGGTCGGCCAGGAAGCGCATGTTGGCTTCAAAGCGCGCCGAGGTGGGGTCGATATGCGACTCGAGAACGGTGGAACTCGACGGCGTCCCGGGATCAATGCGTTCGTTCATGAATTGAGTCTGAAAGAGGTTACGGTATAACAGCGGAGCAGGAGGGCGCAAACGGCTGCCGCGAACACACGCCTGTGGAAGGGCGTCATCCTGAGCGCCCTTGAGGCCGCGAAGGATCTGGCGTGAAGCGGTTCCGCCTCTTGCCGCAGAATTCTGGTCGTTCGCGCCAGATCCCTTCGAGACTCGAAGCCCCCCGGGATGACGCCGATGGGTGAGCGGTCTACGCACTCTTCTCCAACCATCGTTCCAGGCGGCAACCGTCTTCCTCCAACAAAAAACTGCCGCTTCCAAAACACTCGCCAAAAATCCGGTGCGACTCGGGATCGCGTGCTGCACGCGTAATCCACTGCTTCCCAACCTGGTATTGGCTGGCGGTGAACCATTTCTGCGGCAGCACCTCGGCCAATCCCGCGTTGGGATAGACAACGTAGAGTGCGAACGCAGGATCGTCCGCGCTCTTGGCGGGATAGCTGGTGGGAACTATCAGCTCGTCGACTGTCTGCAATTCTGACGGCACTTCAATCTTGTTCATGCCCGCGGCCAGGCCAAGTGGGATTTCAAACTCGGCCAGGGGTGCCGCCGCCGAATAGATACGCTCACTCGACGGTTTGAACCAGCCCGCAATTTCGATCAGCTCGAAAGCTTTGAGTTGGTCGGGATCGAAACATGTAACTCGAATGCTGCGACCTTCCGGGCACCAGATTCCGAGGTAGGCGGGCGGCGCGAAAAATGGCCGGCAATACGTATTAAGCGCGAGGCGCGGCTTATCCGGTTCCTGCTGCAAGGCCAGAGTGACCACATAGCCCAGCGGTCCCTCGCTGCCGTGATGGGTCCAGGTGAAACGCTGGCCGGAAACAGAACTGAACGCGGGAAAAGTCTTCCAGTACCAAGGCGTGGGCCCGACTGTTCGCTGGAGAATGTCTTTAAGGCGTGAGGTGCTGATCTCGGCCATCACGTGGCCGTGGGAACGCCGCGAGGCTTGACGTTGCCGCGAATGAACTGGACGATGTCGTCCATAGAAGTGCCCGGCTGGAAGATGGCAGCCACGCCGATCTTTTTGAGATTTTCCACGTCCTGATTGGGGATGATGCCGCCGACCACGACCAGCACGTCGTCCATCTTGTTCTGCTTGAGCAGGTCCATCACGCGGGGGACAATAGCATTGTGCGCACCGGAAAGAATCGAAAGTCCGATGACGTGGACGTCTTCCTGCAACGCTGCATTGACGATCATCTCCGGCGTCTGGCGCAGCCCGGTGTAGATGACCTCCATGCCGGCGTCGCGCAGGGCGCGGGCGATGACTTTGGCTCCGCGATCGTGCCCGTCGAGGCCGGGCTTCGCCACCAGCACGCGGATCTTCAGGTCGGCCATTGACCTCCATTTAACCACAGCGGGCGTGGAGGTGCACAGTTACAGGGGATTGCTGACTTTAGATTGCAGATTTGAGATTGCAGATTCCAGATTTCAGATTGAAAGCTGCACTCACCGGACAGGGTAGGTTTTAAATCTGCAATCCAAAATCTTCAATCTGAAATTGTTTCCTACATGGTCTTGATATCCAGACTTCGCCACAGATACCAGCAGGCCACGGAGCGATACGGTTCCCACGCCTTCGCTATCTTCGCCATCACTTCTGGCTTGGGCATCTTGCGCTTCTTGTAATGTTTCTTGATCGCCATCTGGATGCCGTAATCCCCGGTGGGCAGAACGTTGGGGCGCCGTAGAGTGAACATGAGAAACATATGTGCAGTCCACACGCCTACGCCTTTGACCTGGGTCAGGTGTTTGATGACTTCGTCATCGGTCATTTCCGGTAAACGGGTGAAGTCGAGTTCTCCGCGCGAGGCGCGTCCGGCCATGTCTTTGAGGTACGACGACTTCTGTTTAGACAATCCCACGGAGCGCAACTGGGTGTCGGTCAGGTTGAGAATGCCTTCCGCCGTTACCGGTTCTCCAGTCAGGGCGGCGAAACGCTTGAATATGGTGACTGCTGCCTTGCCATTCAGCTGCTGATAGACGATCGCTTCCGCCAGGCTGTGAAATTCCGGCGGGCCGAACTCCATGCGACAAGTGCCGACACGCTCGATGATGGCGGCAAGTATGGGATCTGATTTCTTCAGATGGCTAATCGCTTTGCGCATGCCCATTATTTGACTGGGATCAGGACCGACAGGATAGCAGACGTTATTTTTGAAAACTTCAGGAAAGAAACTGCACGGTTTGCCGGATCAACTCCGCAGTTCCCTCATACGGATCGCCGGCATCGTCCCACTCCATGGAGCAATAACCTTTGTAGCCGTGCTGTTTCATGATGCCGAAAGTCTTCGCCATATCCACATGGACCGTAACACCGCGGCTGTTCATCTCTGAAGACTTCACGTGCGAGATGCAGTACGCCTTGCTGAACATGACGTCGATTCCACGGTAGGCGTAGTCAGGGTCTTTCGCAGCCAGCGTATTGCCGAAATCGGGCAAGGTGTGCAGCCATGGGCTGTCCACCTTCTCGACCAGCGACACCAGAAAGAACGGATCTTCGCTGACCGGATTGTCATTCTCGAGCGAGACAACAATATCTTTCGACGAGGCGTACTCAACCACTGGCTTCAGGCTTTCGGCGGTGCGGTCCAGGTCCGGACTGGAGTCTCTTGCTACAGGAAGATTGGTGCGAATGCTCGGCGAGCCGATGGCGACTGCGTTGTCCACCCACTTCTTGCTGAAGGCGATGGCCTGCTCGCGCTCGCCACGATCCAGCGCGTAGGGACTATGCTCGCCGTCTACCGCTATGTTCACTACCGTAGACCTCGCTCTTTCCATGGCCGAGCGAAACTGCTCCAGATATTTCGGGTCGGTTGACGCGAAGTGTCCGGTCCAGGGCTCGATCTTGTTGATCTGAAATTTCTCCATGGCGTGAGCAGCGAAATCTTTCAGATCCATTGGCTTCGCAGCTTTGCAGTCCGCTCCAGCGATGAACGCCCGAAAAGGATACGACGCGATGGCGATACGTTCCCGCGGTTGCGTCGGAAAATGCAGACTGGGAGCGGTGCCGGCGTGGGCCAGCACCGGGCCGAGCCACACTCCGGCTGCGGCGGTCGCGGATTGCTCCAGGAATCGTCTTCGAGTGGTCAACAAGCTGGTCAGTCTAGCACGGGCGAGTTTGCGAATAACGTCCAGCACGCGGGCGAGTCGCCCGCGTCCACACGAGCGCGTCATTTACTATTGAGAATATGATCACCATTGTTTCTGGACTGCCCAGGTCCGGCACTTCGCTCATGATGCAGATGCTGGCTGCGGGCGGCATGACCATCCTCTCGGATGGCGAACGCCGGGCTGACGTTGACAACCCGCGAGGCTATCTGGAATGGGAGCGCATCAAGCAATTGCCCAAGGATCCGGGCTGCATTGCCGAGGCCGAAGGCAAGGCAGTGAAAGTCATTTCCCAACTTCTGCTTTCGCTTCCTGCACAGCATGAGTATCGCGTCGTCTTCATGCAACGTCCTTTGCCGGAAGTCATGGCGTCACAGGACGAAATGCTTCGCCGCCGAGGAAATTTTGATCCCAGCGAGGACAATTTCGTGGTGGCGCGCGCGTTTCAGGATCACCTGTCCGACGTCTACAGTTGGCTCAACGGCAAACCACACGTGAAAGTGAGCCGGGTGCAATATCATGCCGTACTGCGCGAACCCAAAGAGACCGCTGAGACCGTCGCAAAGTTTTTGGAAGTCCCGCTCGATGTCGAGGCCATGGCAAAGCAGGTAGACGGGACTCTGTACCGCCAGCGCCGCAAGTAGTGATTCGTGCATGTGGTCGCCGGTGTGGTCGCGGGCGACTCGCCCGCGAGAGCCTCAATTCTTCCCGGGTGGCAGCTGAAAACCAATCTTGCGCTTCGAAGGTCCCTCCGGAACCATGAGTTCCTTGATAGCTTCGATGATGTCCTGAATCGCAGTGTCATGCGTCTCCAGGCGGCGATCCAGTTCGTTTATCTTGGCTGCCAGCTGACGATTTTTCGCCAGCATCTCGCGCATACGAACGAAGGCCCGGACGACGAAGACGCTCATTTCGACGGCCTGCGGGGAATTGAGCACAGTTGCCGCCATGATCGCACCGTGCTCGGTGAAGGCATTGGGTAGATAGCGGCGGCCACCGTGTTGCTTACTTGAGGTCACAATTTGTGACCTCAAGATTTGATTCTCCTTGGCCGTAAGTTGGAACATGAAATCCGGTGGAAACCGGTCGCGGTTGCGTTTTATTTGTTGGTTCAACTGCTTGGCGGTGACGCCGTAAAGCTCGGCGAGGTCCCTATCGAGGATGACCCTCTGGTGGCGAAGGATCAGGATTCGCGATTCTACGGGTATGGCGATTTGTGACGGGCGTTTGGGCATCAGACTGAGAGAGTATAGCGCTTGGTTTGAGGTCGCAAATTGCGACCTCAAGATTCACAGGTTCTGTTTGAGGTCACAAATTGTGACCTCAAAGAATTTACGGAATAAGGATTATGACAAGGTGTAAGCAGGGCGGGCGAGGGCGACCGCCCCACACAAAACAGACTAGGTGATGCTTACTTCGGTATAGGTTCCGAATACTTCGCGCAAGGCTTCGCAGATTTCGCCCACCGTGGCATATGCTCGGACCGCATCCACGATATATGGCATCGTGTTGGCCGGAGAGATATCCCCGTTGGCGGACGATCGCGGTTCCTGCGCCGCGGCTTTCTTCAGAGCATCGAGGCGCCGCTGGACTTCCTCGTTCGAGCGCCGCGCGCGCAAAGCTTTCAGCTTGGCCGATTGCTGACGGGCCACGCTTTCATCAATATAGAGAGTATGCGGCGGCTCTTCCTCGATCACAAACTCGTTGGCGCCGACGATGATTTTTTCTTTGGCCTCGGCGGCGCGCTGGTATTGGTAGGAGGCCTCGGCAACTTCTTTCTGGGGATAGCCGCGCTCGATAGCTTTGACCATTCCGCCCATGGCGTCCAGTTTGCCGAAATAATCGAAGGTGCCTTTTTCCATTTGAAGCGTCAAGGTCTCGAGAAAGTATGATCCGCCCAGAGGATCGACCGTCTGAGTCACGCCGGATTCGTAGGCGATGATCTGCTGGGTGCGCAACGCTATGCGCGCCGCTTCTTCGGTGGGCAGTGCCAGGGCTTCGTCATAGGAATCCGTATGCAGCGATTGCGTGCCGCCCAGCACCGCTGCCATGGCCTGCAGGGCCACGCGAGCGATGTTGTTCATGGGCTGCTGTGCCGGCAGTGATACTCCCGCGGTCTGGGTGTGAAAGCGCAGCAACCAGCTACGCTGGTTCTTCGCTTTGAAGCGGTCCTTCATTACCTGATACCAGATCTTGCGCGCGGCGCGGTACTTTGCGATCTCTTCGAAAAAGTCGTTGTGGGCGTTGAAGAAGAAGCTGAGGCGGGGTCCGAAGTCGTCCACGTCGAGGCCACGTCGCTGGGCCCACTCCACGTACTCGACGCCGTCATACAAAGTGAACGCCAGCTCTTGCAGCGCGGTCGAGCCGGCTTCACGAATGTGGTATCCGCTGATCGAAATAGTGTTGAACTTCGGGCGTGAACTTCGAACCAAACTCGAAAGTGTCCACCACCAGGCGCATCGACGGCGCCGGCGGATAGATGTATTCCTTCTGCGCGATGTACTCCTTCAGGATGTCATTCTGCAGCGTTCCGGAAATCTTCTTCCAGTCCGCGCCCTGCTTTTCGGCCACCACCAGGTACATCGCCCACAGCACCGATGCGGGCGAGTTGATGGTCATCGATACCGTGGTTTTTTCCAGATCGATGCCACCGAAGAGAATCTCCATGTCCTCGAGCGAATCGATGGCGACGCCGCACTTGCCGACTTCACCTTCGCTCGCCGGATGGTCGGAGTCGTAACCCATGAGCGTGGGCAGATCGAACGCCACCGACAGTCCGCTGCCACCGCTTTCCAGCAGGTATTTGTAGCGCTGGTTGGTTTCTTCCGGCGAGGCGAAGCCGGAGAATTGCCGCATGGTAAAAAGCTTGCCTCGGTATCCGCTGGCGTGAATGCCGCGGGTAAACGGCGGCTGCCCGGGATAGCCTAAATATCTTTTCTCGCTCCAGTCTTCAGGGAGATCAGCTGGGGTGTAGAGGCGGCGAACCGGCGTGCCGGAGATGGTGGTGAAGCGGGCGTGCCCGTGTTCGTCTCGATTGATTCCCGTGTTTGCGCCAACTCGGCTTCTCGGGCGCTTTTTCCAGGGTCGGCAGAAGGGTTTTTTCCGCCCATTCCTTTTCGCCTGGGGAGGGATGCCGGCCCTCGAACACATCGGCGATCGGGCTTTCGACGACTGGCGGCTTGGAAGGCTTCTTATCGGGCATGTTGACCGCGCCTGCTTCGATCATAGAAGAGGGTTGTGAGCGCTGCAAGGCACCGACGTACCGTGTGGGGCGGACACTCTTGTCCGCCGCTTTTGAAGTTGATTTGGGAGTGCGGTTGCTGAGTAGCTTGGTCGGGAGGCCTGCGAAAGCAAATCCAAGTCAAAAGCGGCGGACAAGAGTGTCCGCCCCACACACCGGTCGTTCAGGGTCCTGCGACTGGAGGGGTGGGCGGACCGCCGTCGGTCTTCTCGGCTTCGGGCTCAGGCGCAACCGGAGGGAGCACGTTGGCCTGGGTAAGTCCGTCACCGTCGTTGCCCAAAGCCCGAGTCGTCACCGTCACGCCCGATTGTTTACGCAACTCGCGCAGAATGTCCTGCCGGTCGTGGCCGGCATACTCGCGGGCAAAACGGGTCAGCGCCTCGGTCAGGATGTCGTGGTGATGCAGCGCTTCCAAACCCGGCTCGCGCGTGATGTTCAGCCACAGCCGGTGGACCAGATGGACGTCCTCGGTCTTCAGCGACGGCGTGTGCGGACCGATGTGGAAGGTATCAACTTTAAGATCCGGGTAAACAACCTGGAAAATGAATTGCCGCTTGGGCTCGGGCATGGCCTCCCAGGCGTGTCCCAGATAGAAAGCCTGCTCCTGGGCGCTCATCTTGCTCGAAAGTCCTGAGACCACGGCGGAAGCTTCCAGATTGTTGGCGGTTTGCACAATCGCCGACCAGGGGTCGCGGGCCGGCACCACCAGCAGGGAAACGTGTTTCCCGAACCCTTCGGCCACCGACACCGCGCGGGTAAACAGCTGCTGCTCGTAGTCGCTGAAGATCTGCTCAGTCGAAAGATCGTAAGCGGCCGAGCCGAACTGGCTCACGCGTGCAGACATAACGACGATGTCCTGCTCCTTGGTATCGATGCGCTCCAACGCCCACTTCAGGTGGTTCAGGGTGTTGTAGTCGCGGACCGTCACCATCACGTTCCCGGCACGGATCCCCAGCCCGGTGCGCTCCACCGTGTCGCTTTGCAGCAACTGGAAGTGTTCCTTCATGTGCTGCTCGGCGGCCGCGTGCTTGCTCCGGTTCACCCGCTCGGAAATTGTGAAGATCAGGAAGAACGCGGCCGCAAAGGAGAGGCCTGCAACCGTGGCGATCGACTTGGTGAACAAGTTCAGGATGGCAGTACAAAGCAACACCAGAAAGACCGAGAACAGACCCAGAGGTATCTCGTGTCCGGCGATCCTGATGTTGGGCGGGACCTTCCAGCCGCGCTCGCCCTTGTACTTAACGCGCAGCACCAGCATGGCCAGGCTGTTGAAGGTGAAGCTCCAGATCACGCCAAAGGCGTAAGCCTCGCCCAGCAGATAGACGTTGCCGTGGCTGACCAGGATGGTGAAAATCTGCAGCAGCACTACCAGGTTCACGATCCGGTAGGTGGTGCCGAAGCGGGGATGCGGCTGGCGGAACCAGTCGGTAAGAACGCCATCTTCCGAAATACGGTTGAGCACGCCGTTCGAACCGATGATTGCGGTATTGACCGCGCCCGACAGGATCAGGAAACCCACCACCACCACGAACGCCCGGAAGGCTAGCCGCAGCAGCAAGGGCCCGTACTGGTACATGGCCAGTCCGGCGATAAGGTTGTCCTTGTAAACCGGCACCCGCACCGAGTCCGGAATAATCATCACGAACAGCAGCGCCGTGAGCCCGGTGAAAACGAAGCTGTAGACGGCGATGATGATGGCCGCGCGCTTCAGGTTCTTCAGCTTGGGGTGGGCCAGTTCGCGGTTGACCTGGGCCAACGATTCCTCGCCGCTCATGGCCAGCACGGAGTGTCCGAAGGCGATCAGGATGCCGAGAATGGCGAACTTCGAAGCCAGCCCGTGCGCCAGGTCGGTGTGCTTTAAGAAGCCCAGGGCTTCTTCGCTGAATTTCAGGCTGTCGGCGGTGGGCAGCGGTACCGACTGGTATCCCTGCTTCACCAGGGTCAGCGCAGACCAACCCAGAAGGATGACCACCATCACCGTAGTGATCTGCATCACCCGTAGCGCCTTCTCGCTCGATTCGTGGATGCCCTTGGTGTTCTGCCACCAGAAGTAACCGGTCACGATCAGGGCGAAGATGACGGACGTCCAGTTCACGTCAACGTGCGGCGTGCCGTGAAACATGTTGTGCAGGGCGCGCGGGATCCAGCCGTGGGCTTCGGCGGCGGCGAAGGTATCGTTAATGAGTCCGGCGATGTATTGGCCGGCCGAAACTCCCGAGATTGGCCCAGTCAGGATGTAATCGAACATCAGGGCCGACACGCTGATCTTGGCCAGAGTGCCGCCCAGCGCCTCTTTGACGACGCGGTAAACGCCTCCGCGCACGAACATGGAGCAACTTTCCACGTAAACGGCGCGGACGGCGAATGAGAACAGCATCACGGCCACGATGAACCAGGGGGCCGATTTTCCGATGGCTTGCTCGGCAATACCCGCGGCATAAAAGGCGGACGACCCGAGGTCGTTCAACACAATGGCCGCAGCTCGCCAGTACGAGATAAACGTCAGCATCACCGACGTCGCCACCACGATGCGAACGCGGCTACTGGTCGAATCTGCGGGTTGTGGAGGAGTTGCCATCGCCAGGCGGGCTAACTGATACGCGCACCGCGATCGTCGCCATCCGGCGGCAAGTCATAAACGGTGCTTATAAACTGTAGCAGAAGAATTCTATCCCTGAGGAGAGGCCCCATACGAGGCCCCACATCTTAGCCCAAAGGGTAGGCGTCGCATGGATCGAAAAATTGGATGGGGCTAATCTGGAATCGGACCTGACGTCGGACTTCAGACCTCGGCAGAACTATAGGCACGAGGTGCGCTCCGCTTGCTAAGGTCTGTGGTCTGTAGTCCAAGGTCTGAAGTCCGAGGTCCGACGTTTGTTATGCTGGCAACGTGTTGCGAATCCACAAGAGCGCGTGGCTGCTGGCCCTGCTTTCGGCCGCCCTGCAGATATTGGTTTTCCCTTTGCTCAACTTGTACTTTCTGGGATGGGTAGCCGTTGCTCCCCTGCTGATCGCGCTCTTGAGGGCTCGCGAGCCCGATACTTTGCAGCTTCTGGCGGGAATCAAGCTGCTGCCGGCGAAGCCGGGTCAGGCTTTTCTTCTGGCCTATGCCTGCGGCATCCTCTGGTATGCCGGAACTTGCTATTGGATCTACAACACCATGCGCCAGTACGGGGGCGTGGGTACGCTCGCCGCCGCTGGGCTGCTGTTTCTTTTCTGCCTGTACCTTGCGATCTATCACGGCGTCTTCGGCTTGCTGATCAGCCTTCTGGCGAGTCCGGCCAAAGGCGACGGAACGAACCCTTTCAATCGCCGGGCTCTTCTTCTGGCCCCGTTCGTCTGGGTCACGGTGGAGCTGGCGCGCACCCGCATCACCGGATTTCCCTGGAACCTGTTGGGCATCTCTCAGGTCGACAACATTCCGCTCGCCCACATCGCCACTGTGACCGGCGTGTATGGCCTGTCTTTCGAAATCATGGTGGTCAACACGGCGTTGGCCGCCGCTTTCGTGCTGCGCACAGAAAGAGGCCAGCGCAGCAAACGCAAACCGCTTTTGCTGGCAACCGCCGCCGCTATCGTCGTGCTGCAAGCCGGAAGACTGATCAGCCCCCCCGCCGTGCCCACGGACCACACTGCCCGCCTGGTGCAGCAGAATATCCCCGTCCTGCAGGGAGGCGACTGGACCAAGGAGTATTTCGAGGGCACGCTGCGGGATTTGAGCCGCATCAGTTTACTTGGGCCCGGCTCGAATGCTATCGGCCAGGCGCCGCAGGCTGCGTCGGTGCACCCCGATCTGATCGTCTGGCCGGAGTCTCCCGCACCCTTCTATACGACCGATCCCGTATTTCGGGAGACGGTCAGCAACATCGCTCGCGAAGCCCAAACCTGGGTGCTGGTGGGAAGCCTGGGTATCCGCAACGCCGGCGATACACCGGAACGCGCCACCGAACTGTACAACTCCGGAAGCCTCGTCAACCCGGCCGGCGAGTGGGTGGAGCGCTACAACAAGATGCACCTGGTTCCCTTCGGCGAGTATGTGCCGTTCAAGCGTGTGTTCGGTTTTGCCGGCGGACTGACCAAGGAAGTGGGGGATTTCTCGCCCGGCACATCGCGCGCGGCGCTTCCGGCTGGCAGCAAGCTCGGCGTCTTCATCTGCTATGAATCCATTTTCCCTGATGAAATCCGTCAGCTGGCTGCCAACGGCGCCGAAGTTCTTGTGAATATTTCGAACGACGGTTGGTACGGTGACAGCGGTGCTTATGCCCAGCATCTGAAGCAAGCGCGCATGCGCGCCGTCGAAAACGACCGTTGGCTGCTGCGCGACACCAATACCGGAGTCACAGCGGCGATCGACCCATATGGAAGAGTTGTCGCCAGCATCCCCCGCAAGATCCGGGAGGCTCTCGATGCCCACTACGCCCTCACCAACGTAACCACGTTCTACACCCGGCACGGTGATTGGTTTGCTTACCTGTGTGCGATAATTTCCGTAGCGGGGCTGCTGCCCAATTTTCAGTTCCGCGCCAGGACAGAATCTAGCCATGAATGAAGAGCTTGAACACGAATACGCCGGCCTGAAGGACCAAGTCCATGATCTTCGGGAGTACCTTTGACGCCGGCAAACTTCGTGAACAGCTAGCGGAAATCGATAAGCAGGCGGCTGACCCAGGTCTTTGGTCGAATCCACAAAAGTCTCAACAGGTCATGCGGCAGAAGAAGCGCCTGGAAAATGTGCTGGCGACCGAGGTTGACCTGGTACGGCGCGGCGATGACATATCCGCCTACTTCGATCTGGGCCGCGAAGGCGAAAACGTTGAAGCCGATCTGCGGCGCGAGATTGACGGACTGCGGAACCTGGTGGATCGCCTGGAAACCGAGAGCCTGCTCTCCGGCGAGAACGACGGCCGCAACGCGATTGTAACCATTCATCCCGGGGCGGGCGGAACCGAATCGCAGGACTGGGCCGACATGCTGCTACGCATGTATCTTCGCTGGGCGGAGCGGCGCGGCTTCCAGACCGTTCTCTACGACTACCAGCCGGGAGAAGAAGCCGGTCTTAAATCCGCGACTTTCGCGGTGAATGGCGAGTACGCCTTCGGATTGCTGACCAGCGAGATTGGCGTCCACCGCCTGGTGCGAATTTCGCCCTTCGACCAGGCCAAGCGCCGCCATACTTCATTCGCCAGCGTCTACGTCTCGCCGGAAATAGATGACAGCATTGAAATCGTGATCAAGCCGGAAGAGTTACGGGTCGATACTTACCGTTCCAGCGGCAAAGGCGGACAGCACGTGAACACCACCGACTCCGCCGTGCGCATCACCCACATTCCCACCGGACTCGTGGCCAGTTGCCAGAACGAACGTTCGCAGCACAAGAACCGGGAACGGGCGATGAGCATGCTGAAATCCAAGCTTTACGAATTCGAGCTCGAGAAACAGCGCGAAGTCACACGCAAGATTGAAGACTCCAAGCTCGACATTGATTTCGGCTCACAGATCCGGTCGTACGTCTTGCAGCCCTATCGCATGATCAAAGACCATCGCACCAAGATGGAAGTCGGCGACGTGGACCGGGTGCTGGACGGCGACATCGATCCTTTTATCCGCGCCTACCTCCGAATGCGGCGCGGCGAAAAGCAAAGCGTGAACAAAGCTCAGTAGATTAAGGACAATAGGAGGAGTTCGGCATTATGGCTCGCATGGTCGATCTAATCCGCGCGTCGGCGGTACCGTCGAACCTTATGCAGTCTGCCGCCAAGGGGTCGCTCTCGGTTCCTCCCCGGGAAATGATCGAAATCCTGGTCTACCTGGCAGTCCACAACAGGGTTTTTAGCGAGCAGGCCCAACTCACTCTCGCCGGTTGGGACGAAGCTGCCTCACGGGCGGCGGCCAGTGATCCGAAGACACCCAAAGAAGTCCTGGACTATCTCATCTCTCCAAGAAACCTCCGGCCGGCGCTGCTGCCAGCGTTGCTGGCGAACCCGTCGGTGTCGGAAGAGTCGCTAATTGAAATGGCGCCGACCGCGGGACGCGATGTGGTCGACTTAATGTTGAAGAGCGACCGGGTGAATGGATCTGTCGCCATCCTGAAGGCGCTGTTTACGAATCACAATCTGAGTGGAATTCAGTCCGAGAGCATTCGGAGCAAGATCGAGCCGCCAGCCCCCGCCGTTGCTCCCGAGGTCGAGGCACCCCGGGAACCCTCCGCGCCGGAGGAAGTAGCGGCCGGCCCCGAAGAGGTTTTTCAGGCGACGCCGAGGGACGAGTTCCGTGAAGGTGAAGATGTGCTCGATGAGGGCGTACTGGCCTATATGTCGGAGCACGCGAATGAAATCGCCGCCGAGGCCGACCTCGGCTATCAGCCGATCGGCGGCATTCACGAAGAATTCTCAGGGGCCGAGCCTGCGGCGCCCGCAGCTGCAGCCACTGCATCCAGCGGCAGCGGGACGGGAGCGGCCGCCAAGAAAGCGCCGTCGAAGAAGGGTCAATTGTCCCCCAAGGAGGAACGGGGGAGCGCGTTGCAGAAAATCGCCAAGCTGGACATCAAAGGCCGCATTCAGCTGGCCATGAAAGGCTCAAAGGAAGAGCGGTCGCTGCTCATCCGCGACGGCACCAAGATCGTGGCCCTGGCCGTCCTGGAATCGCCCAAGATCAGCGACGGTGAAGTGGAGAGATTTGCGACCCAGAAAAATGTACTGGAAGCCGTGCTTCGCGGCATCCCGATGAAGCGCCGCTTCGCCAAAAACTACGCGGTCGTACGCAATCTGGTATTCAACCCTCGTACCCCGCTGGATCTTTCCCTCTCGCTGATGAAGAACCTGCTGGTCGGCGATCTTCGCAACCTTTCCGGCAACAAAGAGATTTCGGACACCGTCCGCAAGCTGGCCACAAAAATGTTCAAGCAAAAGATGGAGAGCAACAGCAAGCGCTGATTTTTCAACGGACCACGTGGGGACAGCCGCCCTCGACTGTCCCCCACACGGTCCTGCTGGCTTTCCGGGCAACTGGCACACTACAATCCACTGCATGGCTTCCTTGCCGGAGTCTGATCCCATTACGGACATGCTCAAGCGCTCCCGGACCATCGCGGTCGTGGGACTTTCGAACAGCCCGCTGCGCCCTAGTCACGGAGTGTCGGCCTACATGCAATCCCATGGTTATCGCATCATTCCAGTCAATCCGAAGATCCGGGGCTCGCTGGGAGAGAAGGCGCATGGGTCTTTGCTTGAAGTGCCGGAAAAAATTGACGTCGTCAACATTTTCCGGCGTCCCGAATTCGTGGAAGAAGCGGTGGATCAGGCAATCCAGCTGAAAGTACCGGTGATCTGGATGCAGGAGGGAGTGGTTCACGAGAAAGCGGCTCAAAAGGCCCGCGAGGCAGGCATCTTCGTGATTATGGACCGCTGCATTCTGAAAGAACACCGCGCCCGATTCGGGTAAGTCCAGGGCAAAAACCACAAAGGACACGAAGCCCCACCTTCGTGGGGCTTCGTGTCCTTCGTGGTTTATGCCTTTACGAAAATAACCGTGGCATCGTCGTGCAAGCCTTCGCCGTTCGCGAATGCCCGAACATCGGCCAGGATGCTCTCCGCGCAAGCCCCGGGTTGCAGCACATGGTCGCGCATCCGGCCCGCGCCGTACTCTTCGTCAGAGCCGTCGGTTGCTTCTGTAATTCCGTCGCTGTAGAAAACCAGACGCGAACCTTTAGAAAGCGGCACCCGGCTCTCCGAGAATTCCCCGGTGCCCAGTCCCAGAGGCATGCCGCGTTCGCTGTCCAGAAAGCGCGCGCCGTTCTCATCCACCAGCAGCGGCCGCAGATGTCCGGCGCTGGAAAAGGTCAGCTCGCGGGTCGAGGGATTGAGCACCGCCAGCAACATGGTTACAAACTTGCCGGAAGGAAAGTCCTCCACCAGCAGGCGATTCAAGCGAGTCAGAACTTCTCCCGGACCGCTGCAGGTCTGCGCGAGCGAGCGCAACATGCCGCGGGTGGCCGACATCAGCAGAGCGGCCGCGGTTCCCTTTCCCGAAACATCTGCCAGGACCAGGCCCCAGCAGCCGTCGTCGAACGAAATGAAGTCGTACCAGTCTCCGCCCACAGCGCCGGCCGGAATCGAAAGGCCGGAAACCGCGAAGCCGGGAATATACGGAGAACTCTTGGGCAGCAGCGCTTCCTGGATGGCGCGCGCTTCGCTGGCCTCCGCGCTCATCTTCTGGCGTTGGTGCCGTTCATGCTGAAAGCGGCGGGCATTGTGTACCGCAACGGCTACGTGTTCGCACAATCCCTGCAACCATCGCAGATGCTCGCGCGTGAAAGCATCCAGTTCGTGATGGGAAGCCGCGAACACACCCACGAGGCGCCCGTCCACCAGCAGAGGGATGGCCACTTCGGAGAGCGCAGCTTCCTCGCAGGCGATGTAATAGGGGTCCTGCCGCACATCCGGCGCATAGCGCATCTGCCCGGTGGCGGCAACGTAACCCACCATGCCTTCCTTGCCCACTTTCAAGCGAGATCCCTTGTTGTGCAGAGTGCAGCCATGGACGCCCGCCATCTCCAGTTCGCCACGTTCTTCATCGTGCAGATAGATGGTCGCTTCCACGCAGCAAAATGCCGCAGCGACATCGTCCACAATCTTGGTGATGAGCTCATCGAGGTCGAGGATGGACGTGATCTTCTGCGCCCATTTCTGCAATTTGAGCAGATGCTCGACCTGATCGAGTTGTACGGGGCGGACAGCGGTTGTGTCCGAAACAAGAGGTCTTGGGCTCGCGGCCATGATGATCCAACCTCCTTAAAAACTGGGGAAAAAGGAAAGAATCTTACCTTCAGTTGGATGCCGCGACCTAGGCGCCGGATTCTGTTTTCGGGTGCCGGGAGGCACCCTTCCTGGACCGCCGCCGTTTGATCTCTTCCAGCCGCTCCTGGATGCTCTTTTCCACACCTTCGCCGGTAGGCCGGTAGTAGACCCGATCGGTTAGATTGTCGGGCAGACACTGCATGTCAGCCACTTTGTCTTCGAGATCGTGGGCGTACTGGTAACCCTGTCCGTATCCCAGACCTTTCATCAATCCGGTGGGCGCATTGCGCAGATGCAGCGGGACAGGTTCGGCAGCGGTACGTTCAACGTCGCCCTGAATTTCGCTGTAGGCGGCATACAGGGCGTTCGATTTGGGCGCCACCGACAGATAAGCCACGGCCTGCGCCAGCGCCAGGTTTCCTTCCGGCATGCCGAGAAAATCCACGGCATCGCGTGCGGCCATGCACTGCGAAAGCGCGTTGGGATCGGCCAGGCCGATGTCTTCCACCGCCATTCGCACTACGCGGCGTGCAATGTAAAGCGGATCTTCTCCGGCTTCGAGCATGCGGCCCAGCCAGTAAAGGGCGGCATCGGGATCGCTGTTGCGCACCGATTTGTGCAGGGCGGAAATAAGGTTGTAATGCTCCTCTCCGGCTTTGTCGTAACGCAACACCCTTTTCTGCAGGGCGTCCTGGACCAGATCGTCGGAAATCTCCGCACCGACTTCTTTTCCGTCACGTCCCCGGGCAAGCGAGGCCGCCACTTCCAGCACGTTATACGCGCTGCGGGCGTCGCCGCTGGAATAGGCTGCGATTTTCTTCAGGACATCGTCAGAAGCCCGCAACTTCATCGTACCCAGGCCGCGCTCTTCATCGGCCAGGGCGCGCTTCAGCAACTCGACGATCTGTTCCTCCCTGAGCGGCCTGAGTACGTAGACGCGGCTGCGGGAGAGCAATGCGGAAATGATTTCGAACGAAGGATTCTCGGTAGTCGCGCCAATCAGGCGGATGTTGCCCTTCTCCACATGAGGAAGAAACGCATCCTGCTGGGCTTTGTTGAAGCGATGGATCTCGTCAATGAAGACGATCGTCCGCGTGCCATATTGTTTGGCCCGCTCGGCGTCGGTCATGACCTGCTTGATTTCCTTGATCCCGGTAAGCACGGCGGAGAACTCGACGAACTCAGCTTTGGTCAGGCGCGCGATGATCTGCGCCAGCGTAGTCTTGCCGGTGCCAGGCGGTCCCCAGAAAATCAAAGAGCCAATGTCGTCGCGCTCAATCTGGGTCCGCAAAGGCTTGCCCGGCCCGACCAGGTGCTCCTGGCCGACAAATTCGTCCAGCGTGCGCGGACGCATGCGGTCGGCCAGCGGGCGCGTGCGGTCGCCAGGGTTGTCGCCGCTCGGAATGGTTTGAAACAGATTCATGCAAATCAATTCACCACGGAGAGGCACGGAGGAAACCAGGGATTTGTAAAAACCTTGGTTTTCTCCGTGTCTCGGTGCCTCCGTGGTTATGGTCTTACTTCCGTTGCCTCATTACTTCGTACAACACGATACTCGTCGCCACTCCCACGTTCAGCGACTCCACCTGGGCCGCCTGCGGAATCGCGACCACCTCATCCATTTCTTGGATGAGATCGCGGGACAATCCGGCGCCTTCGCTGCCGATGAAGATGGCAAGCGGTCCAGACAATTTTGACTGATCAAGTGCCGTGCCCTTGTGCGACGCGGTCGCGACCATCCGCAAGCCGCGTTCTTTCATGAGGCCGATAGCGTCATGCAGTTTCGCGCGCGCCACCGGCAGGCGGAATACCGAACCCGCCGACGCCCGCACAACTTTGGGATTGAACGGACTGACCGTGCCTTCTCCCAGCAGCACTCCGCCGGCGCCGAAGGCCTCCGCTGAGCGCAGGATCGTCCCCAGGTTTCCCGGATCCTGCACTCCCGCAATGACCAGCAAGGGGCCGGCTTTAGATCTGGCCACGACGTCTTCCAGTGAGAATTCCTTCCAGCGCGCCAATGCAGCCACACCCTGGGGTGCGTCGCTGGGAACGGCGCCGGCAAACAGCTTGTCAGGCAGCAATAGCGTCTCGACCTGAACGCCGAGTTGGGAGAGCAGTTTTTCCGCCCGCGCCGCCGCCGATTCGCTGAAGAAGACCGTGCGAAACCGCAGGCCGCTGCGAATGGCTTCATCCAGGATTCGGAAACCCTCAATGGCGCAGTAGCCGTCGGAGGTCAGCTCGCCGCGGGAAAACGCCTGGCGTAGTTCTTTCACCTGGGAATTGTGCCGTCCCTCGATGCGGCGCAAGCGGGCATTCGGCTTGGGCCGACCGGTGGCTGTGGTTTTCTTCATGTTCGCGCCAGTTCGCCAGAATCATACCTGTTTGAATGGAACAACGCTTAACGCTGCATGGAACACCGCCTGCGGCGCCAACCAAGTTCCGGAGTCCCGCCGGCTGTCCGGAGGGCGTCTCGGCCTCCGTTGTTGAAAGCTTCTTCGCCGCGAAACAGACTGGCGGGCATTGCCCGCCCAACGGGCCGGCGGGACACCGGCGCTACGCAACTCTCGGCTTTCTGCGCTTTCCCATGTTATGTTAGCTTTCGCGATTTCAATACTTGGGGTGGGAAGGGACAACCTGGAGTGCGTGTAGAGATTGTCAAGATTAACTGCGACAACCCGGAACCTTCACTCATTCGCTATGCAGCGGACCAGATCCGCGCCGGCGAAGTCCTGGGCATGCCAACGGACACTTTCTACGGACTGGCGGCCGATCCTTTTAACCTGCGCGCGGTGGACCGCGTGTATGACATCAAGTCGCGTTCCCGGCACAAGCCGTTGTCCCTGCTGATCGCCGACGTCGACCAGGCCGAGCAACTGGCCCAGCCCCTGCCGGAAGAGTTTTACGCTTTGGCGCGCCGCTTCTGGCCCGGACCGCTGACCATCATCGTGAAAGCCTCTTCGCGTCTTCCCCTCAAAGTGACGGCCAACACCGGCAATGTCGCCTTGCGGGTGCCCAAGGCTCCGATTCCGCTGGCGGTCGTCCAGGCGGCGCAAATTCCGATTACCGCCACCTCCGCCAACTTAAGCGGCGAATCCGAGTGCACCACGGCGCTGGCGGTCCGCGATCAGCTTCAGGACCGCATCGCGATCATTGTGGATGGGGGCACCTCGCCCCGCGAAGTGGCCTCGACCATCATTGACCTCACCGACGAAGAGGCGCGCTGGCGCATCATGCGGGAAGGCGCCATTCCGGCCCAGGAGATTTCCGAGTTTTTCGCGCAAGGATGAACCGAAAAGAAGATCGGCGGCCCAACCCCTGGCCTCTGTGGGTGGTGGCGCTGGCGGCGGCAACGGTCGCGGCCTTTCTCGGGATCACCAGCGTCCGCATCGTGCATCAGGCTGGCTTGCAGGAAGTTCATCCCGCCGACGCCATTGTCGTCTTCGGCGCAGCGGAGTACGCGGGACGCCCGTCCCCGGTCTTCCGCGCCCGTCTCGATCACGCCTACGATCTGTTCCAACGCGGCGCCGCTCCCGTAGTCATCACCACCGGCGGATCAGGCGCCGACCCCACGTTCAGCGAGGGCGGAGTGGGCCACGACTACCTGATGCGCCGCGGCATTCCCGAATCCAAACTGATCGCAGAAACCCAGGGTTCGGACACCGCATCATCCGCGGAACGCGTTGCCGTAATCATGAGTGCCAACCGGATGCACAGTTGCGTGGCAGTCAGTGACGCCTACCATGTGTTCCGCATCCGGAAATTGCTCGAGCACGAAGGCGTGCAGGTGTATGTAGCGCCGCGCCCGGACTCCCGACCGAGATCGATATGGCAGCGAGGATTGGCGGTCCTGCGCGAGGCCGCCAGCTATTTAGTGTGGAAGCTCAACATTCCCGCGTAGCCTGTCATCCTGAGCGGAGCAGAAAGTTCGCGAGCGAACTTTTCTGCGGAGTCGAAGGACCCCTATAGCGCTACCGTGCGCTGAAAATCTTGGAATGTCAGCGTCAATCTCCGAAAATTCCGTCGCTCTCTCACGACCGCCAAGCTCATAGGCTCCTTCGACTCCGCAACTGCTTCGCTGCACGAAGCAGTTTCTCTTCACACGATTACAGCCATCCCATCTTTTCCCTCAACTCCGTGATGTGGGCCACGTGATGCCGCCCGTGCCACGAATACAACGCCAGGTTCTTTTCCAGCGGCATGGACCCCAGCTCCGGATGATTGAAGACGCGCTTCCAGTCCGGCGGTTCGAGCGAACGCAACAAGCGCACCCATCGGTCGTGGAGCGAATCAAGCAAAGACAGTGACACTTCCAGCGGAGTGGACTGCACATCCCCAAGCTTCGCCCAGCGATCTTCCATATACGGCTTAATGGTCGGCGCATCTTCGGTCAACGCCAGCTTGAAGCGGATGAATGCGTTCATGTGGCTTTCCGGCACATGATGAATGACTTGACGCACGGTCCATCCGCCATCGCGATAGGGAGTTTCGATCTGCTGCGGCGAAAGCCCCTGGACCGCGGCCCGCAGGGCAGCCGGAGTCTGTTCGATGTCGTTGATCAATTTCTGACGCTCTTGCTCGTCTGGTGGACCGTCATAAGAAAATTTCCCGATGGGATAACGCGGGTCGCTCATCGTGCCTCCTCAAGCTCTCGCGGGGGTGAGGGCGCCCGCGCTACACCAGTTGGCGTGATCAACAGGAAACGCGAAAAAGTTGAGAAAATCAACGAGAGAACGGTGCGCGAGGAAGAATTTAGAGACAGATGCTGTTTAGAAATGTGGAGTCCCTTGAAAAACTGGAGACCAGAAACTGGAAACTATCCCTAGTGTACGAGCGCGAGAATTCGAACCGGAGCGGTCGATCCTCCCGCTACTTTCGCAGGCGCAACCATGGCCACGGCGCCGTTGGCGGGCATGCGGTCGAGGTTAGCCACATTAGCCAGAAGATAGAGGCCGTGCTCCGCCGCATATTGAGCGACGGCAGATTTCCTTGCTGAGCCGCGATCGAGATCGGCGGTATCGATCCCCAGCCCGAGAGCGTTGCGTCCTTCGGCCAGGAAGCGGGCCGCGTCTCTTGAGTATCCGGGAAAGTGTGCGCGGCCGGTAGTGTCGGCGTTGCGGTAGCTTCTCACCGAGTTCCAACGCGAGCCCCATCCCGTGCGGGCGATTACAACCGCGCCCAGGGGAATCTGCCCGTTGGCCTGCTCCCAGCGCGCAATGTCCTCCACGGAGACTTCGTAGTCGGGATTACTCTCGGCCGCGGCGCTAACATCGAGCACCACCAGCGGCCCGATCAACCGGCCGGCTGGAATCTGATCGACGGTCCACATGCCACGACTTAAACGCGCGGGAGCATCAATGCGGGTAGCAAATTGTTTTGAGGCCTGGGTTTCTGAGATATGGGAGTCCGAGGCTGACGACGGCATCCGTTCCGACAAAGCCACGGTCTCGAGCCGGTAGCCGGGCTTCTGGGGCTTTTCAATCCCGCTCGCCGGCAGCGAATGCGTGAGGTCCACAACCTCGCGAAAGCCGCCCGGCTGAGCCGTCTCCGGACGCTTTTGAGCGAACAAAAACAGTGCCAGGGCCAGCACCGAACCGATTACAAAGGTATGGATCCTCATTAACTTCTAGACGTCTTTCGTTGCTTTTCAGGCCCCGTCAAGAAACTCTGGAAACCCAACTTAAGCAGTGAGATGCGAGCACCGTCGCGCAAAGATGCTCTTTAAGATTTTCGCCCGGACGGTCACCTCCAGCAAGGTCCATAAGTACATGACCTACAGGGGTAAATCGCGGAATAAGGGGTAAATCAGGCGATCCAGAACGCTGCCAGGGCCGCTATCAGCGTGCTCAGGAAGTTTACCGAGTCGTTATTAACCAGGCGACGCCTCTCCAGCCAGGCGCCCAAAAAACTGTCCGCGATCATGCCTAGAACGCCGGCGCCGGCCGAGATCGCCAGCCAAGGTGGCGGCATCAGGCCACCGAGGACGCACACGGAACTCACAATTCCTGCGGCAATGACCCCTGCGACGGTTCCGGCCAGGCTGACGGCACCATCGGTTCCGGGAGGGACAAGACTCCAGGTGGTGATCAGACGAGCCCTCTCGCTGAAGGCCTGGCCTAGTTCGCTGGAAACGGTGTCAGCTGCGGCCTCCGATAGCGCCGCAGCCATGGCGAGCAGGAAAAACCCGCGACTGTGGCCGAAAACCGATAACCCGGCGCATCCCGTCGCAACCCCCAGATTGGCCAGAACCTGGGACGCCTTTCGGCCCTCGCGGCGCTCCGCGATCCCCAATCTCTGCTTTCTCTGATAGCCGAGTCGGGTCGCGATCCAGGTCAGCGCAAAGACGGCCACCAGGGCGACAAATGCCCCCGGCCCAGCGCACAGGTAAAGCACCAGGCAGCTGGCCGCTCCCACCAGGGCGCCCGAGTTGGTGACTCCGCGCATCCCGCGGGCGAGCAAGGTGAAAGCGAGGGTGAGCAGACCCGCAAGGACCCATTGTCCACGGAAGGCGGTCACTTCGGAAAGTTGGGAGAGGCCGTCCACATGGATCACAATAAATGGGTCTAGGGCACACGTGCCCACCGGCCACCCACAAGGTATAGCGTAGAACTGCGAGGCATGCTACAGATAGGGCTTGGTCTTAAGATTACCCGCGCTTACGAAGTGCATCAAAGTCTCCTGAGTAGTCTAAACTGCACTACGCTTGCGCCTTTTCTGCTCCGGGGTGAACTTATGGCAGCCTCTGTCTGGTCGGGATATCTTACGTTCGGATTGATTTCCATGCCGGTGCGCCTTTTCTCCGGCGCGCGCAGCAGCGGCATCTCTTTCAACATGTTGCACCGCGACGACCTGCAGCGGGTCAAGCAGCAATATTATTGCCCCGCCGACAATCGCGTGGTAGACCGCAGTGAAATCGTAAAGGGCTACGAATTCCGCAAGGACGAATATGTGGTGATCGAGCCCGAAGAGATCAAGAAGATCGAGCCGCAGACCGCGAAGACGATGGAGATCCTCGAGTTCGTAAAAGCCAGCGAAGTGGATCCCGTATTTTTCGAATCGTCATACTACATGCTGCCGGAAGAGGCGGGGCGCAGACCGTACGGTCTGCTGACCAAGGCTCTGGAAGAAAGCGAGTACGTCGCCATCGCCAAGCTGACCATGCATAACCGCGAGTACACCGTGTTTCTGCGTCCCCATTCCGGTGGACTCATGCTCCACACCATGTACTACGCGGAGGAGGTTCGCCAGGTGGAAGGATTCGGCGCTCCCGACGTCGAATTGAAAGCAGCCGAAGTCAAAGTCGCCCACCAGTTGATCGAAGCCTTGGCCGCCGAGTGGGACCCGGAAAAGTATCACGACACCTTCCAGGAAAATGTGAAGAAGCTCATCGAGACCAAGCTGGAAGGCGGCAAGATCACCGAGGTTGAGAAACCGAAAAAGCTGGCCCCGGTGGTGGACCTGATGGCCGCCCTGAAACAAAGCCTGGCCGAGATGGAAGGAAAAAAGAAACCGGCAGCGCCGGCACGCGAGGCAGAGGGCAAGCGGTCCAGGGGGAAGGCGTAGAAGCAATTAGCAATTAGCAATTAGCAATTAGCAATTAGCGCAATTGGCAATTGGCAATTAGCAATTGGCAATTGGCAATTGGCAGTAGGCAATCGGGAAGCGGGCAGACGGACGAACCCCGGCCTCGGAGGGACCCTGATAGTAGCCCGCCGCCAGGCACGCTTGAAACGGACTCCGATCACAGTCTTCGGAATTTCAGCAGTTCCTACGGGACTCGGCACCATCCACATATCTGCCCCCAAAAGACAATCCATCTCAAATATCGAGGGCAGCCTTTCTCGTATCAACGGGCATCAGACTGCAAAGCTAAAAGCTAAGAGTTAAAGGCCAAAGGCCAATTGCTAATTGCTGAATCTCGAGTCCTCCGCTGGCGCATATTCCTACCAACCGTTAAAATGGGAACTCTTTCATGGACGGTTCTGTTGGGGTGGGGATGAAATTTTGGCGTGCTGCCCGCGTGCTGGGCATTTCGATTCTTGGCCTGATTTGTGTCAGCTGCGGAGATCAATACCGCCCCGTTGCCATTCCTATTGTCCCGCCTTCGCCCGATCCCCAGGCGGTTCACTTCGTTCTGGTGTTCAGCGTCAACGGTGCAATTGACCCGGGCGCCAGCAGTCGCGTTGATATTTCCGGTGACACTAATATTGGCGTTGCCCAACTCGGGCTGGGGCCGGCCCATGCCACGCTGATACCGAACGGCGCTCGGGTCTACGCCGTAAACACCCGCGAAGACTCAGTCTCTTCTTATTCTCCGACACCGGGATCAACGGCGACCGTCGTAACCACCACATCTCTTCCGCCCGGTTCGAACCCGATATTCGTCACTACCGCGGAAAGCGGCACGGTTTATGCCGCGAACTTCGGGCTGGGAACGGTTGCAGCCATCTCCATCAGCACCAACGTTGTCTTGAACCCGCTGATCACCGTGGGTACGCATCCCGTCGCTCTGGTGGAGACTCCGGACCAGAAGAAGCTTTACGCAGTCAACCAGGGCGATGGAACAGTCACCCCGATCACTCTGGTTGACCGGACCACAGGCCCAGCCATCGCCACCGGCGCGACTCCGGTCTGGGCCGTGGCACGCTCCGACAGTGCGCGGGTGTACGTCCTCAACAGCGGCAGTGGCACGGTTTCTGCAATCGACACGACAACCGACACCGTCTTGAGTTCGGTACCCGTGGGCGCGGGCGCGAACTACATGGCGTATGACAGCAAGCTGAATCGCGTCTACGTCAACAATCCGACCGCCAACACCGTGACCGTCCTGAACGTTGCCACAGATCCCCCGACTCTGCTCTTCACCACCCCGGTCGCCCCCGGACCGGCCAGCGTCGCTGTGTTGCCTGATGGCAGCCGCGCCTACGCCGTGAGTTCCACCAAGACCGCACCCTGCACCTCTGATCCTCTGGACACCCAGCTTTGTATCAGCTCAGTCGTTACCGTCATCAACGCCAGCGATGGCAGCGTCCGGAAAACCGTTCCTCTCGAGCCCACCGTCAGCATCGCCGCGGCCATGCAAAACGGCTCCGGCACGACCTACACCTACACTCCGGCCGCTGGCCCCACGCTCCGGCCGGGGATGGAAATTGTGGTCTCGGGAATGGCGGATGCCGGGAACAACGGAACATTCACCCTGGAAGGCGTAAACGCCGGAAACTTCACCGTGGTGAATGCTAACGGGACGACGGCGAACAATCAGAGCGGGACTGGAGCGGTTGTGGTCGAGATTGCGACGGCGGTCCCCACGGGTTGCGACGTCAGCGGCCTGGGCGTGCCGGGCGGCGTCCTGGGAGGCGTGCGCTTCCGCTTTTCAGCTGCCGCTTCGGCCGACAGTACAAGAGTAGTGATAGGAAAGTGCGACGCGGGGAGCACAACCATCCTTCGCACTTCTGATGACACCCCGGTGCTCGACATGCCCGCCCCGCTAAGCACCGTCACTCCACCAAACGGCGGCAATGCGTTGCCCCAAAATCCCGTTTTCGTGCTGGCCGGACCGTAGAGAGGGCGCCGGACCTCGACGTCAGACCTCGGCATGGCCGACTCCACTAGTTTCTGGTTTATGGTTTCCAGTTTCTAGAGCCAGTTTCAGATTTCTGGTTTCTAGCACCGTCTCGGCTTTCTGGCTTTGGATTCTAGAAACAGGAAACCGGAAACTCGAGACTATTTCCGAACGGTCTGACATCTGACGCCCGAGGTCCGGCTTAATTCCTGCCTGCCGCCGCCTGGGTATTCTCGTTGTAGCGCAGGGCAATGTTCATGAAGACGTTTCCCCTGGCGGTTTCGCAGCAGATCACCAGCGCTTCGGTGTCTTCGGTGGTGGTGGGTCCGTGTTCGGAGGTGTGCAGGACCGGGGGGTGTACGCGGAAATGGAAACCCTGGTCGTTCAAGGTGGTGACGGCATTTCCTGTCACCTGGTTGGCCAATTCACAGACTGTTTCGCGTATCAAATCGTCGGACTCGGGCAGTTCAGCGCCGGCAAAGTGGCTGGCTACACGCAGGGCGGTCTCGGGATCGAGGTCGAACACAATTCGGCCTTCAATATCGCCCGTGATGGCAACCAGCGCGGCTACGCCTTTGCGCCGGTAAGCCTCCTGTTCCATGCTCAGGTTCCCGATGGACATGGGAGACTGCAGGCCCTGGGCCAGGACGGCGTCCGCCGCGTTGATGAACGGCTGGATCAACTCCATCTTCATAGATTAGGCTCCCGCGCCTGCGGCACTGGCTACGACGCCATCCTCGCCCAGCACGTACTTGATCACTTCGTACAGAACTTCCGGCTTGACCGGCTTCTGCACAAAGTGCCGAGCGCCGCGCTGCAGCGCAGCCACGATGTTTTCCTGATAACCCACGGAAGACACCATGACGATGCGAGCCTCAGGATGCTGGGCCACAATCTTTTCGGCCGCCTCAATGCCTTCCATCTGCGGCATGGTGATGTCCATGAGCACGATGTCGGGATTGGTGCGGTCGTATTCGGTGATGGCGGTCATGCCATCGCCGGCTTCGCCAGCCACCTGGCCGCCAAAGGTCTCGACGATGCGCGCCAGGTTTTTGCGGGCGAAGACGGAGTCGTCCACCACCAGATAGCGGATCGGCTGACCGTCCTTGCTTCGTTTGATCGATGCAAACTGCTCCATGACATCCTCCTGCCTTTATCTGTAATATCGAACTAACCGTCAGTACAAGAACTAGTCCCGTCCTACGCCTGCGGCTTTGCCGCCTTCGCCGGGTTCGTTTCCGAATAAGTTTTTTCGATCTGCCATTGCCTGGGCCTGCAGGGTGTTAGCCAGAACATCCAATCCGACCACCCGGACCGCGAAGCCGCGATCGATAGCGGCTTTGGGCATGCCGTAGACCACGCAAGACTCCTCACTCTGCGCGATCGTCATTCCGCCCACGGCCTTGACCGCGCCCATGCCCGATGCGCCGTCGTCTCCCATTCCCGTCATCAGGACGGCCACACCTTTGGATCCGAACTCGTCGGCCATGCTCTTGAACAGCACGTCGGCCGAGGGGCGGTGACCGTTGACTCGCGGTTCGTCGCTCAGCACAACCACGTCTCCCAGCGGCAGGCGTTTCACTTTTATGTGCCGGCTGCCCGGGCAGATCAGCACTCGTCCCGCCAGCAGGACATCTCCCGACTGCGCCTCTTTGACTCCGACCGCGCAAATGTCATCCAGACGGCGGGCGAACATTTCGGTGAAGCCTTCCGGCATGTGCTGCACCACGACGATGGAGCCAGGGAAGTCCGCCGGCAATTGCGAGAATAAATATTGCAGTGCCTGAGGTCCTCCGGTGGAAACGCCGATGGCGATCACCTTGGTCGGAGTTTTTTTGGCGTCGAGCGGAGCTTTCTTTCCCGGACGCGGGGTCACGCCGACAGGCTTGATGGTTACGCCCCGGCTCTGGGCCGCTGCTTTAATCTTGCCGATCAATTCCGCCGCGATCTGCGGCATGCGGGCAGAGACGTCATTCGGCTTGGCCACAAAATCAAACGCGCCCAATGACAGTGCCTGCAGCGTAATGGAAGCTCCCTGCGTGCTGTGAGAACTCACCACGATGACCGGCAGGCGGTGGCGGCGCATGATTTCCTTGAGCATCTCAATGCCGCCCATTCCCGGCATCTCCAGGTCAAGGGTCACAACCTGCGGCTTCAGATCTTCGATTTTTCTCAGTCCGAAATTTCCGTCCATCGCGGTGCCCACCACCTCGATCGAACTGTCGGTCTGCAGAATCTGTGGAATCAACTTCCGCATCAGCGCGGAATCGTCCACCACCAGTACGCGCACCGGGCTCATGAGTGCGCCTCCGCCGCGGCTTCGCGCAGGCCCTTGCGGTCGGCGTGCGAAAGCAGAAGTCCAGACACGACGCCGTCTCCCTCTTCTGCACGAATCTTGCTGTGACGATCCACAATGGCAGGGAGATTGACGATAAGCACGACCCGGCCATCGCCCAGGATGGAGGCTCCACTGATCAAGTCCGTTGCCACCGTCTGATCGTCGAGCGCCTTGATCACCAGTTCTTCTTCTCCCTCGAGGCGGTCCACTATCATCCCCAGCTTGCGTTCGCCCATCGCGATCACCAGCACAAAAATTTTCCCCGACCCGGACTTCTCGCCCACATTCGGGGCGCAACCCAGACGGACCAGAGGCAACACACGATCACGCAACTGCAAAACTTCGTAGTTCTGTACCTGATGCACGTCGGATTCCCGGGCGCGCGCGATTTCCGCCACCGCATTCAAGGGAACGGCATACAGTCGCTGCTCGACCCGGAACAGCAGGGCCTTGATAATGGCGAGCGTGAGTGGCAACTTCAGGCGGAAGGTCGTACTCTGTCCCACCCGGGTTTCAATTTCTACCGAGCCTTTCAGGCGGTGCATTACGGTCTGCACCACGTCCAGGCCGACGCCGCGGCCAGAGATCTCGGTAATCTCGACCGCCGTGCTGAACCCGGGCCGGAACACCAGTGCAAGAATTTCAGCCTCTCCCAGCCTGTCCGCCTCGTCAGAGGTGAGAAGGCCTTTCTCCACGGCCTTGGCTTTGACTTTGGTCGTGTCAATGCCGGCCCCGTCGTCGGTAATTTCAACGATAACCTGATTGCCCTGGTGATACGAAGTGAGATGGATGGTTCCGCGCGCCGGCTTTCCCTTTCGCACACGCTCTTCGGCGCTCTCGATGCCATGACTGACGGCATTTCGGACCAGGTGTGTCATCGGCTCGGCGATCACGTCGAGAAGACTCTTGTCCAGATCCGTATCCTGGCCTTTCATCACCAGCGCCACTTCCTTGCCGCATTGCTTGGCCACGTCGCGCACCATCCGGGGAAAGCGCCGGAACAACTGCTCGACCGGCACCATGCGGATTTTCATCACCGAATGCTGCAGTTCGCTGAGCACGCGGGATTGAAACGCCATGGCATCGCTGAAGCGGCCGCGCAAGGCTTCCTTGGGAACATGACGGGCCAATTCGATGAATGCCTGCTGCAGCATGGACCTGCCGATAATTAATTCGCCGACCAGGTTGAGCACGCTGTCGATGCGCTCGGCGTCCACGCGCAGGATGTTTTCGGCGAGTACCGGATGATTGGGCTTGCCGGCTGCCGTCAGTTCTTCCCCGGACTCCAGCGCAGGCGCGTTCTGCGATGGCGAAGCCGGCGCTGCTGCTTTTGCCTTTGGCTCCGCGGCCTGTACCAGTTCCACAATGACGCTGGAAATCACGGTAGGAATACGGCACATCGCGGTCAACTGCTCAGCCGATTTTTCGCTGGCCACCAGCAACTCCAGGCGCTGGGTGCTGGCCGGCGAACCAGCATCGGGGCGTGCTCCCAAGACTTCAGCTGACGACGCCAACCCATTCAGGACCAGTTGCCGGGCCGCGATCGGCATAGCGCAGTGCGGATCAATTGCAGTCGTGATGTGGTAAACGCTCTTGCCCCGCGACACCGCATTCTGAATCGCCAGCTTCTCGTATTCCGTCCACGCAGCTGGGGCGACCGCCTGGACCGCCTTCTTCTTTTTCGAGGCACGCTTTCCTTTGGGCGGCTGCTCCAGTTCACGAATCATCTTGCCCAAAGCCGCGGACGAGGGCAGCTTGCCCTTGCGGCGGTAGGCGGCCAGCATGGCGCCGAAAGTGTCGGCAGCGGCGAAGGCAACCTCTGCCAGGCTCCCATGCGCGGATGCAGATTCCAGGGCCAGCACGTCTTCCAGTTCGTGGGCCGCGTTGCTCAGTTCGCGAAAGCCACAAGCCGCCGCGTCGCCCTTGATGGTGTGGACGATGCGACGGATGCTGCGCACCAGTTCGGCATCGGCCGGGTTCCGCTCCAGTTTCAGGGCCTCTTCGTTCAGCGACTGCAGCAGCTCTTGCGCCGTCTCGAAGAAGAGTTCCCGCATTTCCGCGCCACGCTCATCGGAGAACTGGGTCACGCCGTCACCTCAACTTTCTGATAGGCGGTCCCACTGTTGCGATGCACCATGGCAAACTTGTCGGTGAGGGCCAGCAGGCTTTCCGCATGGCCGACGAACAGGTAGCCCTGAAGGTTGAGGCAGCGCGCAAATTTTTCCAGCAAGCGTTTCTGTTCGGCTTCGTCGAAATACATCATGACGTTGCGGCAGAAGATCACATCATTGCGCTGCGGCAGATATTCGGTCTTCAAGTTGTGGAAGTCGAAGTGGACGACTTCCTTCAGCGCTTTCTTGATGGCGTAGCGGTCACCGGTCTTGTCGAAGTAGCGCAGGCGGTAGCTGTAATCCACGCTCGCCATTTGGGTTTCAGAGTAAAGACCTTCCTGGGCCGTCCGCAGAACCGAATAGCTGATGTCGCTGGCAATGATCTCGACCTTCCACGGCGGCGGAATCAGCGGTTTGGGAGAGGGCACCGCGGCCGACTGCGGATTGCGCAGGTAGTAGTAGGCCAGGCTATCGGCGACGAGCATAGCCAGGGTGTACGGCTCCTGACCGGTCGAACAACCCGCGCTCCAGATGCGCAACGAGTAGTCGCGCTGCGCCTGCTTGCGGCGAATCAGGTCATCGAGGATGTGTTTGTGGAACAAATCCAGCTGCGCCTTGTTGCGGAAAAAGCTGGTCTCGTTGACCGTGAGATTTTCCAGCAGCCGCGCCAGCTCTGCCTTGCCTTCCTTGCTGATCAGCAGGCGGTAATAACTGTAAAACGAATCGAGCTGGCACTCCTTCAAACGGCGCTGCAGACGGTCCTGCAGGAAATGGGTACGCCGCTCGTCGAAGTGCATGCCGCACTCCTGATAGACGAGCACCTGCAGAAGCTTCAGTTCAGCTTCGGAAAACTGCGCAGGTATGCTGGATGCGCCCATGAGTTCCGTTCGTCCTCGCCCTTCTTCAAAGAAAGCTACTTGGCTGCGGCAGCGCTGCGGGTTTCACCATCCGCCGGATCTGCTGCCTCTTTTCGAGCGCTGCTGTCGAGCAGCTTGGCCATATCCAGCAGCACGATCAGGCGGCCACGGTATTTTCCCAGCCCGGTCACGCAGTTGAGTCCGCCCTCTTGCAACGTCGCCGGAGAGGGTTCGATCTCCGCCGCCGGAATCTTGATGACCTCCGAGGCAGAGTCGACAATCAGTCCGGAAAGACGTCCGCCATGTTCCACCACCAGAATGCGGTTGCGGCGGTTCAGCGGTGTCTTGGGTTCGCCAAAGCGCTTGCGCAGATCGATGACCGAAACAATCTTGCCCCGGAGATTGATCACGCCTTCCATGTAATCCGGAGCATCGGGCACAGCCGTGATCTCAGGCACGCGCACGATCTCGTGCAGTGAGGTGATGGGAACGCCGTAGGTCTCGCGCCCCACTCGGAATCCGACAATCTGTAATTCAGGGTTCATGGTGGACACTAGGCCCGGGCGCCGGCAGCAGCGCGCTTGCTGTGGGCAGCCGCGGTGTGTTCTTCGTAGCGCGAGGGAACCCGCTCCGTTTGTTCGAGCGCGAAGCGGTGCATGGCATCCAGCAACTCGCGGGACATCTTCGACATTTGCTCGGCCGAAGCCGCCAGCTCGGTTGAACCGGAGGTCGTCTGCTGCACAAGTTCGCGCATGCGTTCCATGGCCTTGACCACGGCCTGGGCTCCGGACGCCTGCTCCTCCACCGCAGAGTTGATCTCGTGGGTGATCTCGTTCAGGCGAGTCGTAGCGCGGGCGATCTGCGAAGAACCGTGCGACTGCTCATTGGTGGCAGCGCCGATCTCCTGGGCGAACTTGTAGACCTCGGTCACCACGTTGGAAATCTTGCGCAAGGCGGCGTTGAGTTCCTGCCCCAGGCCGAGACCGTCGTTGACGATGCCGGTGCTGCGGTCCATGTTCTCGACTGCTTTGCGCGCTTCTTTCTGGATGCTCTGGATAAGCTCGGAGATTTCCTTGGTGGACTGCGCCGATTTTTCCGCCAGCTTGCGGACTTCGTCGGCGACAACGGCGAATCCCAGGCCATGCTCGCCGGCGCGGGCCGCTTCGATGGCCGCGTTTAGTGCCAGCAGGTTGGTCTGCTCCGCCAGATCGTCAATGACCTCGATGATCTTGCCGATGTCATCCGCCCGCTGTCCCAGCACGTCGATGATCTCGCCGGAAGAACGGATGGTGATGTTGATCTTGTTCAACCCGTCGGTAGCCTTCTCCATGGTGTTGATCCCGCTGTGCACTTCTTCGCGCGAGCGGTTGGAGATGTCGAGCAATACTTTGGCGGTATCGGCCACGCGCTGGATGGAAGCCACCATCTGATCGATGGAAGCCGAAGTCTCACTTACGCTCGAAGCCTGGGTCTGCGTGTTCTTCACCATGTTCTGCACGTTGACGCTCATTTCGTGCATGGTGCTGGTCACTTCGTCGATGGCGGACGCAGTCTGTAGGCTGACTTTGGCGGAATCGTCGGAAGCGCCGGCCACCTGGCTGGAAGCGCTGGCCACCTGGGAAGCGGCGTCGCGTACGTTGCGCACCAGGTTTCTCAGGCCGTCCACCATGCGCACGAAGGCATTGCCCAGCGTGTCATCCTTGGATCGGGGTTTGACGTCGACCGAGAGATTTCCTCCGGCGATGGCCTCGGAAACCGCTGCCATCTCCCTCAGGTATCCCACCATGCTGTTGAAGGTTCGGCCCAGTTCTCCGATTTCATCCTCGCGCTTGATGTCGATCTCGTGGTCCAGATCGCCGGCCGTGCCAATCTGCTTGGTGACCTTCATCAGGTCGCCCAGCGGTTCGGTGATGGACTTGGCGGTACGGAGGGCAATAACGGTACCGAGAACCAGGGCTGCCAGCGTGCCCAGCAGAGCGATTCCGACGGTCCAGTTGCTGGCGGAATCGTCACTTTGCCGCCGCTCTTCAAGTACGCGCTTGCTTTCCTGGTCCGCCAGGTCAAGATATTCGGTCGAAGACTTCACCCAGGAGCCGGCATCTTTCTGCAAGTAGAAGATTTGCAGTTCAGCGACGGTTGAGTTTCCCTGGTCTACCTCTTTCCGCTTTTGCATCAGCGGTTCGGCAAAATCCCGGGCCCAGTTCTGTTCCGTCTGCTGCACTTTGGCGAAGGCAGTTCGCTGTTGCTCGGATGTGGCCAAAGCCGTGGCGCTCTGCATCCGGTCCATTAGGGTACGGACGCCGTCATTGACATGGTCGGCTTCGCGGCTGTCTCCGCTCAGCAGGTAGTTGGTCAGAAAGAGGCGGTTCTGCATCATCTGAAATCTGATCTTGTCGGTGGCGTCTGCCAGTTGCAGAGCCTGAGAAGCGGAGGCCTTGGCGCTGTGTTCGCGATATACGGCGGCCAGGTTCACGGCGAACAGCACTACCACCATGACGAGCACCGCGCCGAAGCTCACATAAAGTTTTTTGCCGATCGTCATGCTATTTCCTCCGCTCTCTGCTGCCGCGCTTGTTGCCGCGGGCAAACCGCTCCGATTTCGAACTAGTATTGAGGCTGAAACTTAAATTCCACAATTCCGTTACTTTCCCCTGGCCCAGGCTCAAATCTCCATCGCCTTACGGCATCCGTGGCAGCGTTGACCAACAACGGATGTCCACCTACCGGCTTCGCACTCTTGACCGTGCCGTTGGGTGCGACGACTACAATCAGCCGCACCGTGCCGGCGATATTCATGCGGCGTGCGATGTCGGGATAGACTGGCTCAACTTTCAATTTGGCCTTGCGCGGCACCTCTTCGCCCTTCGCCTGCTCCTGGCCTTGGGCTTGGGCCCGTGCCTGGTAGGGAGAAGCTAACCCCACCCAGATTGTCGCCAGGCCAACTGCCAGAACCATGCTGGTTACCCGCAGCTTCGTCGTCGTGCGCACAGGTCCTCCTGGGGCGAAGAGAAAAATCCCCACAGCTCAAGTGCAATGCCGATGCCAGCCCGTTGGGGACGACCTCCGGTGATAACCATCATGCGCTAAGTTGTTTTTTTTGTGTCTATTACGTGGCTTGCACTGCTTGCGGGACAGCGCCCAGCCTGCATAAGAGTCGTCTCATCACCCGGTTGTTATCTCAGTGTGAGACAAGCCGGTGCTGGATTGTTTCGGTTGTCACCATCTCGGCACCCGACCCGCTAATTCCCTTGACTCAAATTGAGATTGCAGTCTAATTTGCTATCTATCAACTACTTGTAGATTGGGAGCGGGTGGACGGTGACCCCTTGAGCATCTCGGCTGAGGACGCGGCAGTGCAACAAAACAATCCGCGCTCGGACGTCGCCTTTCAGCGCCTTCTGCTCAAATTCTCGGACGCCGCCGCTCAAGGTACCCCGGCCCAGGAGCTGATCCGACTTTTCTGCCGGGCGACTCGCGAATTCTTCCAGGTGGACGGGGCGTATTTCTGGCAACGGGTCTCGGCCGACGAGCTGGTTGGAGCCGAGGCTGATGGTGTAATGGCGGACCGCTTCAGGGGAACAAGGGTCAACTCCAGCCAGAGTTCGGTGGCCATCGCCACCGAAGCTATCCGGCAGCAGAAAACTGTCTACGAAAATCGGTTGGATCCGGGCCGTTATCTGATGGCGGCGGAGTATCGCGCCCGCTCGATTATGGCCGCGCCGCTGGTGGTTAGCCATGACGCGATAGGGGCAGCGGTCTTCCTGCATTGTTCGGACCCTGACTTTTTCACCGCCGACCTGGCGGCGAAAGCCACCATTCTGGCCGGACAGCTGGGCAGTCTGCTCGAAGCCAGCCGCCTTACCCAGGTTTCGCGGGAGGAGCATCGCCGAACCAAAATCCTGGCGGAGGTCGCCCAGGCAATCCACTCCGCACCCCAGTCCGCTGCGGTCGTCGAAGCGGTAGCGGACCGGCTCCGGGTCCTCTTGAGAACCCGCCTGGTCTGCATGATGGTGCGGGAGGGGGCCGGGTTTAGTTTGAATGCGGTCGCCGCCGAGTCTTCGCAGCTGGCGGCTTCGGTCCGGGCCCGACATGATCGCCGGGGGTTGCAGTTTGCGGCAGACCTGGCCAGCCGGGCGGTGGCGGCGGGCGAACCCATCAGCGTGGCGATTGATCCCGCGACCCATGCTCTGGGTGAGCTGGTTCCGCCAGGGATGCTCATTGCCGCGCCCTTTCGCACTTCGCTCACGCAGGGCGCAGTTCTGATTTATCCGCGGCAAGAGGGGATTTTCAGCGCCGAGGAGAAATCGCTGATTTCGGTGGTCACGGGATTTGCAGCGGTCGCGATCGCCAACGCGGAACTCTACAACACGGCCCGGGCGCGGGCTTACGAACTGCACCAGTTGCTGGATATCTCAGCCGAACTCGGCTCCATCGGCCAGTTGGACGAGTTCCTGCAACAGTTTGCGCTCCGCGCCGCGGATTTCCTCGGATTCGGACGCGGCTTCATCGGGCTGCTGGAAAGCGGCTCTTTCCACGTGCGATGGGCGGCGGAAAACGGGCAGAAAAAACAGGTGGATTTCCTGCTCCCTTCCGGTCCCGCCAGCCAGGCTCTCCTCAAGAAGGAGGTTTTCTGGTCGGACGAGCCCAGCAAAGTCCCTGGGGCGAACCAGGAAATCCTGACCACCTTCGACGTAAAGCAATTGTTGACTGTCCCTCTGCTCGATACCGAGGGCGAGGTCCTGGGAATGTTCGGTGTGCTCGACCGGGTTGATCAGGCCGGCATCTCGCAGGAGGAGATTCGCCGGGCCCGAGCCTTGGCGGCGCAAGTCGCCGTGGCGCTTGAGGTGACGCGCAACCTTCATCAATCGGAACAGCATCGCCGGCGGGCCGAGTCGCTGATGGGATTGGCCCTTGAACTCAACGGCCACCTCAGGCTTCCCGACTTTGCCCGGCGCTTTGTGGGCCGGGCCGCCAACATCCTGGGGGCACATCAGGCGGCGCTCGCGGTCAAACAAGAAAGCGGCATGGAGACCCTGGTGATACGGGGCGCCGACGGCCACGAGATTGACGAACGTTCCCTGCTGCGGCGGTTCAGCCATGCCCTGGAAGAAGCCCTGGTACGGCATGAGGGCACCATTGTCTCCTCCAGCGCGACCGAGTTATTCGGTGCCCCGCTGGCCTCTGAACTGGGGGAAAGCCACGCCACCCTGGTGCGGCTGCTGGGCGCATCGGGAGAATTAGTTGGCGTGCTGTTCCTCGGAGACCGTGAACAACGGCTGGCCGAGGAAGACAACCAGGTTCTGCACGCCATCGCAGGACACGCCGCAGTAGCGCTGGAAAATGCCCGGCTCTTTACCCGCATGGACCAAGCCAACCGGCATTGGGTCGAGATTTTCGATGCCATCAGCGATTTCATCGTGGCCCACGACGAAGCCGGCAACGTTCTGCGCGTGAACCGCTCGCTGGCGGAGTTCATTGGAGTGCAACCGCAGGCGCTGATTGGAGTCAACATGTCTGCCCTGCTGACCGTGGGCGCTGCCCCGTCGCTTCGGGCCTGCCCTTTCTGCCGCACCACGACCGAGGGCGATGACGAATATGTCCACGCCGTGCTGGAACGCACTTACCTGGTCTCCACGTCTCGGGTGCACGGCGCCAGCAGCGAGGGCATGCAGACCATCCATGTGCTGAAGGACATCAGTGATCGCCTCGAGGTGGAACAGCGTTACCGGGAACTGTTCGACAACATTCAGGAAGGGCTGTTCTTCTCCACGCCCGACGGCCGCTTCATCGAGGTCAACGACGCGCTGGTTCGCATGCTCGGCTACAGCAGCCGGGAAGACTTGCTGCAGGTTGACGTCCGCACGCAGGTTTACTTTTCTGCTGAGGGTCATCAGAGCCTCGCCCGCGAAATGGAAGAGCACGGCGTGGTGCGAAACCACGAGGAGACGCTCCGCCGCCGCGACGGATCGGCGGTGTATGTACTCATCAATGCCTTCGCAGTGTGCGACGCCCAGGGCCGGGTGACGCAGTTCCGCGGCCTGATGCTGGATATCAGCGGGTTGAAAAACTTCCAGTCGGAGTTGCAGCGCGAGCGCGACTTCTCCGGCAAGATTCTGAACAACACCCAAAGCCTGATCCTGGTGGCCGACACCGCCGGCCTGATCAGCTACGCGAACCGGCGCTGGCAAGATATGGGGTACGAACAGAAGCAGCTGCTGGGACTGCCACTGGAACATCTGGTAGCGCCGGCGCGGCGCACCCTTCTGACCGAGGCCCTCAGCGCAACCCTGGCCGGACGCCAGGTGGACAACCTTGAGCTGCAGATCCTGCGCGGGGACGGCAGAATCGGCCACTTCTCGGTCAACCTGAGCCCCATGCGGGACGAGCAGTCACACGTGATCAGCCTGGTTGTAGTGATGACCGACGTGACCGACGCCGCCAGCCTGCAATCAAAGCTGATGCACGCCGAAAAGATGGCCGCGGTAGGCCAGCTGGTTTCTGGTGTGGCCCACGAGGTCAACAATCCGCTGACGGCCATCCTCGGCTTTGCCGACCTGCTGATGGAAAACCCCGAACTGCCCGAGAGCGCGCGCAAAGACATGCGCGTGATTCTGCAGGAAGCGCAGCGCACCAAACAGATCGTCCAGAACCTGCTCAGCTTTGCCCGCCAGATGCCGCCGCAGAGAAAGGCCCTGCAGCTGAACCCCATTCTGCGGCGCACGGTTCAACTGCGCTCTTACGACTTCCAGAGCCACGGAGTGGAAGTCATTGAGCACCTCGATCAAGAGCTGCCCAGCGTGATCGGGGACTCGCATCAGTTGCAGCAGGTGTTTCTGAATATCCTGAACAACGCCTACGACGCAGTCGGCGAAACCGGACGCCCCGCAAAGATTGAGATCACCACCACCCGCAAGGGCAGCTCGGTTGAGATTTTGTTCCGCGACAACGGGCCTGGAATCTCGCACCCGGACCGCATTTTCGATCCCTTCTTCACTACGAAAGAGGTGGGCAAAGGGACCGGCCTGGGCTTGAGCATTTGCTACGGCATTGTGCACGAGCACGGCGGCGAGATTCTTTGCCACAACAACACGGGCGGGCCAGGGGCGACGTTCGTCGTCCGCCTGCCCGCAACCCCAGAGACGGCCTCAGTCGGGGCCGCTGCCGGAGTCATACAACGATGACCACACAACCTGTCACTAAACCCGCAGTTTTACCAGTATTGCTTATCGAGGATGAGCCCGCCGTTATGGCCTACGTCCGAGCCGCCCTGGAGCGCAACGGCTACTCCGTGGTGTGCAGTGAATCTGGCGCCGATGGTTTACGGCTGCTGGAGTCGGGAGAATTTCTTGGTGTCGTCTCCGACATGCGGACCCCCGGGGGCGTAAACGGAGCCGATGTCCACGCCTGGGTCGCTCAATACCGCCCCGAGCTGGCGGCCCGGATCGTCTTCATCACCGGCGACATTGCCAACGAAGAAACCGTTGCTACCCTGCGCGAGACTGGCGCGCCCTGCGTCGAGAAACCGTTTCGCGTGCAGCAGTTCATTTCAGTGGTCGAAAAAACCATAGGGAGGTCTGCATGAACGAAGACCTGCGAATTCGCCTCCTGATCGTTGACGATGAGCAGAGTATCCGCCAGCTGTGCATGACCGTGGGCGAAGGCCTGGGGTTCATCTGCATGGAAGCCGACGGCGGAGAGTCGGCGCTGGCCCTGCTCGAGGAACAACCCGCGCACATCATCCTTACCGACATGGTGATGCCGCAAATGTCGGGCCTGACGTTTCTCGAAAAGATAAAAAAACTGCTGCCCCGCACCGAAGTCGCAGTCATGACCGGCCACGGATCGGTCGAAACCGCGGTCCAGGCCATGAAGCTGGGCGCCTACGACTACATCAGCAAACCCTTTTCTCCGCTCGAAGAGCTGCGTTTGTTCCTCCGGCGCATGGCGGAAAAAGTACGCCTGGTGGAAGAGAACGAATTCCTGCGCGAGCGCGTGGACACGGAAACGGAGGTGCACGGCATCGTGGGCGCGTCCGCCAAAATCCAGGATGTCCTGCGCATGATCTCGCGCCTGAAGGATACGCACACGCCAGTCCTGATCACCGGAGAAAGCGGTACCGGCAAGGAACTGGTGGCCCGCGCCATCCACTTCCGCGGTTCGTTGGCCAAGCGCCCTTTCGTCGCGGTGGATTGCGGGTCGCTGGTTCCTACATTGATCGAAAGCGAACTGTTCGGCTATGAGCGCGGCGCCTTTACCGGCGCGGTCAAAGCCCGAACCGGGCTGTTTCAATCGGCCAACGGCGGGACCATTTTTCTGGATGAGATCGGCGAACTGCCGCAGGAAATGCAAGCCAAGCTGCTGCGCGTTCTGCAGGAGAAGGAAGTTCGTCCGGTGGGCAGCAATCAGAAGTTCAAAGTGGACGTGCGGGTCATTGCTGCCACCAATCGCGATCTCGAAGCCGAGTATCGCAATGGCTCCTTCCGCAAGGACCTTTACTTCCGCCTCAACGTCGTGACCGTCCACTTGCCCTCGCTGCGCGAGCGCCGTTCGGACATTCCCATGCTCGCGCACTGGTTCCTGGAGCGCTACGCCCGTGGCGGATCGATTCAGATCACGACTGCGGCCATGAAATCATTGCTGCAATATGACTGGCCGGGAAATGTTCGCGAGCTGGAAAATTGCATCGAGCGTGCGGTCGCCCTTGGCGACCACCGGACCATCGACTTCAACGATCTGCCGCCGTCGATTACATCCGGGGCGCCGGTTGATCAGGGAATGGATGCTCCGTCATCCGGCTTGACGACGACTGACCTGGAGGACATTGAACGGGCCACCATCGAGAGAGTCTTTGAGCAAGTAAAGGGTGATAAGGCGCTTGCCGGCAGGATGCTGGGGATCAGCCGGGCCACGCTCTATCGCAAGTTGAAGCGCTACAACATCGGAGGCCGGGAAATAGCAGCGCCACTGCAGGCGCTGCAGTAGGTAGCGCCGGCCTCCGGCCGACCCGATGGGCAGGCGGAACGCTGGCCAGACAGCCAGCGGGACTCCCGGCGCTACCTTCCACTGGTTGTCATCCCGAGCGAGCCGAGGGACCTTGTGTTTTGCCGGCGCTAGATACTAAGTCGCCGTTTCGTCAGCCAGCCGCCTTGCGCCGCAAGCCAACACAAGGTCTTTCGACCCCAGGAAGGGACTCGCAAGCGAGCCCCTTCCTTCCGCTCAAGATGACAAGGTTGGAATTGTGATCTCAGCTACTTCCACCCATTCCCTTTGAGACGGTGTTTCATTCTGAGACAAACGTACGGCGATTCTCCAATCTCGCAGCCGGCGGATACAAGCTAGAATCCTATTAATCAGCAACTTACGTAAATCTACCTCCTTCCCCGACTTTGGTTGCGAGAGTGCATTCCTAACCGCCGATGCGGTCCGGGTGCCCTTGCCATGCTAACCGGCAGCCTGGGGGACCCAGGCCGCGTCGACCCTGGAAAACCGAGGTATTCGCTGTGTCCACACAGGCCACGGGCCGAGCGCATGTCCGGCAGGAAAGCTGCACCGCCAAACTGGCGAAGTTCTTTCCGGAAGCAAGTCCGGTACGCATTCCTGTGCGCCTTACGCGAGTGATGGGGGAAGGAAATGTGTGTACCGAAAGCACGGTGATTGAGTTCGGTACGCCCCGGGAAGTGTTGTTCTCTTCCACTCTGCCGCTCGAGTTCGCCGACCGGCTGCGCCTGGAGAATTCGGACGGCACGCTGAACGCCGAAGCTTCCGTCGTAGCTCTGCAATACACCAGCGGACGCACCGCGGTCGCTGCCCGTTTTACCCAGGAAGTCTCCAACTGGATCGTGAAACCATGACTCTGAAACTGAAAACGCAGGACTTGGCCGCGGAGTGGCGCGAGGCGCGCCTGCTCCATCCTCTGTACAGCGCGTTGGGGCGCGAGTTCGTCATCGAGCTGCCCTCTTCTTGCCCCGACCTGGAACTCGGTCTGGAAGATCCGCCGCAGGAGTCGGTCGAACAGGCCCGCCAGTGGCTGCTCGAAATGGACCAGAAGATTCAGGTCCACCAACTGCGCCAGTTTCTTCAGACTACAAGCCTGACCAGCGAAGAAGCCCTGCAAACTTTGCTGCAACACCATCTCAGCCGCGTCACCCGGGTGGACTCGGATCGCGACAAGATCGATTTCCTGCTGGTCCAGTTCTTCTCCCATTGCGCTCCGTCACGCCTGGAAGACGCCGACGTCGACCTGAGCTACATAGCCCAGACGCTGGAGCCGGTTCTGGGAAGCGTTGACCTTAGCGTTCCTTCGTGGCTCGAACCCATTGACGATTTCATTCAATCGGCCAACGCATGCCGCAGCCTGAACGAGTTGCTGACCAGCGGCATTCTGGAAAAAGGCAGGAAACTGAAAGTTTCTGCTGGAGAAGACTACTTCGAGCCCATCGCGATGGTGGCGTTCACCCGCTTCAGCTTCCTGATGCGGCGGGTCTTCTTCCGCCTGATGCACCAGGATCTGAACACAATTCTGGATGGATTGCGCGAACTCGAAGCTCGCGGCGTCGACACCCTGGATTGCCGCTCCGCCCAATTTTCCGCCGATGAGCCCGTGACCCGGCTGCGTATGATCTGCCAGTCCTGGAAGGTGATGTTCCACGCCGAATACTCGTCCGGCAGCCCGTTGCGCATGCTCGTGGACCTGCGCAATGTGGTGGACTCGGCCCTGTCCCGCACCAGCAAGAAGGCCGAGAAGGCTTCCAAGCCGGCGTCTGAACCGGCGGCCGTTCAAGCCAAGGCAGCCGCGGCGGGCGCCCAGTCGTCGACTTCCAGTTTTGCCGCTCCCAGCTTTGCCACTTCCGAGTCGGAAGGGGCAGAGTTCGAAGTCACCGCCGCTCCCGATTGGGACCAGGATTCGTCTACGGACCCGGCACCGGGGGAGGACGAGAAGGTTTAGGTAAAGGGAACGGAGAGCAGAACTTGGATCAGTCCACCGTATTAATCATTTCAGACGACGCCGAGTTTTCACGCGCCGTCATGGACCGCTGGCAAAGCCAACGGAATGCTCCCGCATTTACCCTGATGAGCGGCGATATCTGCCGCGACCTTGATGCCGACGGTTTCGATATGGCCGTTGTGGGCGCGGTGCGCCCTGACGTCCTTCCCGCTGTATTCAAAGCGCTCGATCCGGCCGGCAACCCAGTATTGTTCGTGGACAATGGAACGCAATCCCCACAGAAGGCGCGCCAGATGAGGCCGGGCGTCCACACCCTGCGACAACACGAGGGCTGGCTGGACGCGCTCGTGCTGGTGTCCACGGAAGTCCTGCGTCACGGACACACGCTGGCAAGGGCCCAACGCGCCGAGGAGTCCGTCAAATCGTTGGAACGGCAGGCCGCGCTGGGCCGCTACATGCTGGACGTTCGGCACACACTGAACAATGCGCTTACGTCAGTCCTGGGAAACTCCGAGTTGCTGTTACTGGAACCGGGGTCACTCTCGGTCGCGTCGCGCTCGCAGATTGAAACCGTCCGCAACATGGCAGTGCGCATGCATGAAATTCTGCAACGCTTCTCGTCCATCGAAAAGGAATTTAACGCGGTGGAACAGCAAGCAGAAAACGAAGCCCGGACCCGGGGTCGAGTCGCCGCCGCCAACTCCTGACAAGCTCATCCCTGTACCGACGCCACACCAGCATTCTTACACGCGCGAACCAAGGCTTCATCCAAGGTGGCTAGGGCCAATCGATTTTCACGGGCCAGATCAAGGTAAGCAGCGTCGTAGGCGGTCAGCCCGTGCTGACGACTGAGCGTGTGGATTCTGTCAAAGACAATTCCAGCGGGGATTTGTTCAAGCGTCACCGGGAGCGCCGCGAGGTCATCGAGGAAGCTTCCTATCACTTCCGCTGAGATACGTTTGCGCCTTTCTCCGGCGAGCAAAGCATTCAGCACTTCGTGCGGCCAAAATGAGGGGGCCATTGCCGTGTCGCCTTGCTTGAACCGGTCGGCAACACGTTGCGCCAACTGACTATTTTCATCGGGGAAACACCAGGTCAGAACGACTGACGCATCGAGGACGAACCGGCTCACCGGCGTCCTTCATTGATCAGGTCTTTGATTTTGAGCCCGCGTAAGGACAACCGATGGCGTTTGCCGAAATTTGCCAACCGCTCCGCGGCTTCGGCGGCTGAGCCGTTGTGAGCTGACATGCGTTCTTTCAGCAACTCCCCTAACAGTCGCGAAACGCTGGTGTCCCGACGTGCCGCCTCTACCCGGGCCCATTGGGCGACGTCTTCTTCCAGGGTTACGGTTACGTTGCGCAGTCGATATTTTGTCGACACGAATACAGTGTAACACTGATTTCGTGTTATCACGCGAACAAAAACTCCTTTGTTCTTAACTCTTTGATCGCATCCCGTAGCTTCGCCGCCTTCTCGAACTCAAATCGCTTGGCGGCCTCGCGCATATCACTTTCCAGTTTCTTGATGTACGCATCCAGCTCTTCCTGCGACTTGAACTCAGGCAAGCCTTCCGTCTCGACGTCGGTGAGATCGGCGTAGTCGGCTTCGATAATTTTGGCCAGGGACATCTCGAGCGGGCGCACGATTGACTCCGGGGTGATTCCATTGGCCTCGTTGTACGCCACCTGGATGGCGCGCCGGCGATCGGTTTCACTGAGAGCCTTCTTCATCGAGTCGGTCATGCGGTCGGCGTAGAGGATGGCCCGGCCGTTCAGGTTGCGGGCGCAGCGGCCGATGGTCTGGATCAGCGATCCCGCCGAGCGCAGGAAACCTTCTTTGTCGGCATCGAGAATCGCCACCAGTGAAACTTCGGGTAGATCGAGTCCTTCGCGCAACAGGTTGATGCCGATCAGCACATCAAACTCGCCTTTGCGCAGGTCGCGCAGAATCTTTACGCGTTCGAGGGTCTCGATTTCGGAATGCATATAGCGGCACTTTACACCGACTTCGCTGTAATACTCGGCCAGGTCTTCCGCCATGCGCTTGGTGAGCGTGGTCACAAGGACTCGTTCGCCATGGGCAACCCGTTCACGAATTTCGTGCAGCAAGTCGTCAATCTGGCCTTTCACCGGACGAATCTCAACCGGCGGGTCGACCAGTCCTGTGGGACGAATAATCTGCTCCACCACCACGCCGGCCGATTTGGTGAGTTCGTAGGGGCCGGGCGTGGCGGAGACGTAGATGATCTGGTTCATCCGGTGTTCGAACTCTTCAAACGTCAGGGGACGGTTGTCCAGCGCCGAAGGGAGGCGGAAGCCATATTCCACCAGCGTCTCCTTGCGTGAACGGTCGCCGTGATACATGCCGTGCAACTGCGGCACCGTCTGATGCGATTCGTCGATGAACATCAGGTAGTCGCGCGGAAAATAATCGAGTAGCGTCGGCGGCGGTTCGCCCGGCAGCCGTCCGGTGAAGTGGCGCGAATAGTTTTCGATGCCATGGCAGTAGCCCATGGCTTTGATCATCTCCAGGTCGTACATAGTGCGCTGGTGAACGCGTTGCGCTTCGACGAGATGTCCCTGCTTCTCCTGCTCCGCTTCCCACCAGGCAAGCTCGGCCCGGATCGACTCGACCGCCTTCGACCGTGTTTCCGGCTTCATCACGTAATGCGTCTTGGGATAGATCGGCAGGCGCACGTATTTTTGCTTCACCGTCCCAAACAGCGGATCGATCTGCGACAGCGACTCGACTTCATCTCCCCACAATTCAATGCGGTAAGCCATGTCGTCATAGGTAGGGAAAATTTCGATGACGTCGCCACGTACGCGAAACGTGCCGCGCCGGAAATCGCCATCGGTGCGCTCGTAGAGAATTTCGACCAGCTTGCGGGTGATGTCCTCGCGCTTGATCTTCTGGCCCTTCTCCAAAAAAAGCAGCATGCCGTAGTACGCCTCGGGCGATCCCAGGCCATAAATGCAGCTCACCGAGGCCACGATCAGGCAATCGCGCCGTTCAAACAGCGAGCGGGTGGCGGAGAGCCGCAGCTTGTCCAGTTCATCATTGATGGTGGCTTCCTTTTCGATGTAAAGGTCAGCGGCGGGAACATAAGCTTCGGGCTGGTAGTAGTCGTAGTAGGAAACAAAATATTCGACCGCGTTATGCGGAAAGAAGCTCTTGAATTCATGATAGAGCTGCGCCGCCAGGGTCTTGTTGTGCGCCATCACGATCGAGGGCCGGTTGGCCTGCTCGATGACTTTGGCCATGGTGTAGGTCTTGCCCGATCCGGTCACGCCCAGCAAGACCTGGTGCTGCTCGCGGTCGAACACACCCCGGACCAGCGCCTCAAGAGCGGTGGCCTGATCCCCGCGAGGTGTGTAGTCGCTGACTAATTTGAAGTCCATAAAATCGGTTCTGGCCCCTCACAGAAAGCAATATCGGCGAGTGAGTATCTCTTGATTATAACTCGGGAAGTTGAGGCAATTTGTGTAGGCAAATCCTAGTGGCGACTCAGTTCGCACAAATCCATGACATCGGCGTCATCCTGAAGCACTTCAGTGCTGAAGGATCTGGCGCGCGCTGTCCCAGTCGCCGGCAAGCTCCATATCCGCTGCGCGCTAGGTCCTTCGCAAGCTCAGGATGACCCCGGAGCCGGAAAGAAAACGGCGCAAGTGGATCGAGCATCCTTGCGCCGTCAGACTTTTTTCCCTTGTGTCGTACTCTACGGAAGTTTGAAGTTCACCGTAACCTGGGTTTCAACCTCGACTGGCTCGCCGTTCAGGAAGTACGGTTTGTATTTCCACTGCCGCACCGCGTCCATGGCCGCACGCCCCAGGACCGGGTCGCCACTCAGCTGTTTGACGCCGGAGATGCTGCCCGACTTGGAAACGCGGGCCTGCAGTTCGATGATGCCTTCCAGACGAGTCAGCCGGGCTTGCGGAGGATAGACCGGCTGGACTTTCTTTACGATCAGCCCCTGCGAAACACCCTGCGAAATTCTTAGCGTCTGCTGAGGCGCCTTCCGAGCATTGATCGCGGTGGTATCTATAATGCCGGAGAGAGCGCTCGGGTTGGTGCCAGTGGCGATGCTGGTTGCCGCCGGGGCCTGCTCCACTTCCTGCGTTTCAGGCTCAGGCTTCGGTTGCCTCGACGATCCATTCTGGACCATCAACGCCGGCGGAGGTTCTGTCTTCTCAGTCGCGGGCGGTTTGACGACTGTAGTTTCATCTTCCGTGGATGTCGCTTTGGCCGGTGCAAGTGTCTTGGCTCCCGGGCCCTCTGCGATCACGGCAGCCGAAGGCTTCGACGATGGAACCACGGTTGTGCCGCTCAAACCCTGTTCCGGCTGCGATCCCACCAGTTCCCCCGTCGCAGGTTGGATCTCTGGAGCCGAAGAGGTGGGCTGCGGCGGCAGGGCGGCCGTCCCCGAACTGGCAGGAATGGCCGATTGCGGGGCTGCGGGCTGGGGATTCGCGGACTGCATCTTTGTCCAGCCGAAATAACCAGCGGCTGCGAGTCCGAGCACCAACCCCGCGATCAGCAGTGTCTTCTTGCTGCCGCCGGAGTCGGAAGTTTGTGGGTCGTCATCGAGCGAACTGAAAGCGGGTGCTTGGGCGGGCTCTGACGCCGAGTGCGAATCCCAACCATCGCTAGCCGACGGATCCTCGATCCTCTTGATTTCTGTCTCTTCTGTTGTGGAAGGCGCCGCGATCGCACTCGCGGTCGGTTCCAGGCCCAGCTTCTTAGCATCGGGAGCCGGGATTTCCTTCGCCCGGGCCGGCGCGGCGGCGGCGCCACTTCGTGTCTGTGCAAATCCTGTTGCTGCGATTCCGCTTTGCGAAATAGAGGTTTGCGGAACGGTGGCCTGTGGGGTCACGGCCTGCGAAGCAGCTGTGGGACGCGGAGCAGCCGCGTCAAACTCGGATTTTCCCGCGACTTCTGCAGCCCGCCGTAAAGCTGACGCCATCGGCTCGGCGAGAGGCTTGCGCGGCTGCCAGGGATACTGCTTCGACGGGTCGGACTCCGCCGCATGGGGCGTCGAATTCTCGGCGCTGGAAACGGGCGAGTCCGGCATGTACTCGAGCAACGCGGCGTCGGCTGCATCGGGCGCTGGCATGGGTTCCGCATCAAGTTCGAAGGCAGAAGCGCTAAGCGATGGAGGTGCTGCACTCTTTTGTGGCGGCGGAAATGGAGCGGGCACGGAAGGTTGTGTGAACATCGTCGGCGGACCCGCGGTCGGAGTCGCTGCGGCCGCCTTGGCAGCCTGTCCCTTGCGCAACAGACCGCGCGCAACCCGCAGGGTTCCCTTCGACTGCTCGACATGAATGGGTTTGGTCAGGACCAGATTGGCACCAAGACGAAAAGCCTTGGCCACTCCCGCCTGCCCTTCGACCACGGCCACGGCGAGTGATGCCTGGTTCGAACCTGAGTTGCGCGCGCTCTTGAACAATAGAGCTGCATTCTGCTCGTTGTCGCAGTCCACCACGAGAGCATCGAAGTGCTGGACCATCAATTTTTTGACTGCGGAAAAAGGCTCGTGGCAGGGCTCGACCGTGAACTCGAGTTCACTCAAAACCTGGCTGACCACGCGGGCCGTTTTTTCGTCCGGGCAGAATAAGAGCGCTTGGTAACTCATAGCGTTTAATGGTAGGTAGGGTGGTCAGGGCCAGCAAGTTACTGTGGTAATTGGAAGGTGCAAACGTGGGCATTTGCGCGCGCTGATTTCCCCGCCGATTTTGCTGGATGCACCAGCCGGCAATGCGGAAGCACTGCGATTGCCGAGAACCGGGTCTTCGAAATGTCAGTGTTCCTATTACTTGGAGATTTTCGCTCGCCTCGGTGTTGGGTTACCGCATAATAACCCGACTGCTTAGTAGGCCAGCGTGACTCGACCCGGTTCGAAAGTCTCTAGACCATCGTGCCCCTTCTCCTCCCTGTCATCCCGAGCGAAGTCGAGGGAGCTTGTGTTCTGCCGGGAACCCGATCCGACGACGCCGCTCTGTCGACTGCCGGCCGCAGGCCAACAGCAGATCTTTCGACTCTGGAAACGGACTCGCAAGCGAGTCCCTTCCCTCCGCTCAAGATGACAAGGGAATGGGTTGGACAAAGCGTAGCGCTTAATGACTCCCAACCGCAGTCAACGCGGCCTGTGTCGCTTCCAGCAAAGCTTCCGGTCCCACAGGCTGGCCGGTCGCATGCACCATCCAGAGATCAGGCGTAACGTCGCCCATCTTCGCCATGCGTTCAAACTCCGGCCCGATGGAGCCTGCTTTCTTCATCTGCTCTTCAATCTGAAACGCAATCATGTGTCCGATGGGATAGTCGGGCAGGTAGAGGAACGAGTCAATCATGTGCGAGTAAATTCCAAGCAGCACGACATCTTTCTTGTGAAAAACCGGAGCGTAGTACTGGTTCCAGATATTTTTGGAAATTTGCACCGTGGCATCATTCAACTCTTTCGGCGTGGCCGGGGGGTGGTCGTACATCCAGTGCCAGACCGCCATATCGACCAACGCGACTCCGGCGATTTCGTAGGTGCCCCAAAAATCGTTCAGGGTCTTTTCCGCCTGGCTGCGGGCGTCGGGTGCGGGAAGACCGAGCAGTTCGAGATCGTGACCCTGGAACACGAAAGCCAGAGCCTCGGTAAAGGCGGTGTTAGGCACGCCCTTCAGGAGGGTGTGGTCAACATCGTTGAGAGAGAACGTCTGCTCGACGTTGTGTCCCATTTCGTGGACGGCAATGTTATAGCCTTTGTAGTTCATGCCGCCCTTTTCCACGCGGGTCCGCAGGTGCGCCTTTTCCGCCCGCATTTCCGCTCCCATGGCGTGACCGGAACCGCGCGCCGCATCCACCACGATATTGTTGGCGACATACTTCGCCCGGTCGGGGGCGAAGCCAAGTTTCATCAGCAGGTTCGGAATGTCCTGCTGGTAGGCCTGGGCCGTCGGATACTTTTTCGCGACCATCTCATCCAGTTGCGCCTCGGTGTACTGGCTGCCTGGACGAAAGCCGCTGTACCAGACATCAAACGGCTCCAGAGGACGCTTCAGGCGCGCTTCAATCAGTTTCGCTACTTGGGGCACCAGGGGCGACGTCAGCACTTGCTCCAGCATGGCCCGGACGCGGACCTCCGGAATCTCGCGGTCTTCATCAAAGCGGCGAGCGATCAGCGTGGGTGAGGTCGGAGAATACGGGTCAGCTTTTTTCGAAGCTAAAAATGTTTTTTGCAGGGTCGCATAACGGGTGTCGGGCTCGCGCGCGTTGCTGGGTTTCGCGTTCGACGTTGTCGCCGCGTCCGAGTCTTTCACTGCCGCAATTGTCACATCGTTGGTCAACGGATTCCAATCGATTGCCGGGTTGTTGACCACCACAGCAGGAATGGTTTGGGTGACGATGCGCTCCATCACCTGCTCGATCGTGCGCTGTTTGGCCAGGCCACTGGACGAATCGGCATAGTCTGCTTTGATTTCATCGCGCAGGTTCCAGTGGCTGAGCAGCCGCATCTTCGGCGGGAACAGGCGCTGTCCCTGGCCGTCCACCAGGTGGTACATCCAGATGTTGTAATCCGCGATGTACTGGCTGGCTTGCGCTCCCGCCTCCGCGATACTCAGATTGACATCTGCTGGAATTCTCTTGGAAAAACCTTCGGCCAGGCGTGCTTCGGCCCACTGCCGCCGCGTCCACGAGGGGCCTTCCTTAAGACGCTGGTCGAGCGTGGTGAGAGGGAAATTGAGCAGCACCACGAAGGCGAGTTTGTTCTGAAAGAAATCATCGAGAATGTGGGCGGATGGATCATAGCCGGCGATAATTTCGTCGAACGGGAGCACCGGACCGGCGTCGAGGTCTGACTGCTGGCGGAACTCCCGGTTGATCTCGTGCATATGGCCGCTCAGTTGTTCCCGCAAACTCTCGAAGCGGTTGAACATCGTGTCGAGCGTGGCCTGATCTCCGGCGAAGTTGGCGCGAACGAAATCCTCGAAGGTGGCAGCGGTGCCATCTTCGGCGCGCCAGAACTCAGCCACCTGCTGCAATCCGCGCTGCACTCGAGCGCGCTGCGATTCACCGTACTTTGCCACCAGTTCCTTTTCCAGCTTCACCGTGGAATCCTTCACCCACGAAGGCGTGACTTCCGCGGCGGGTGCCTGGCTTGCAATCGAACTCTGCATAGGGACCTCCCGGGAATGAACGTGCGGCACGAAGACCGCAACTGCAGTGAGCAGAGCCAGGAAAATTGCGGGTCGCATGGAATGTGTCCACCTCATCAAAGTCTCCGGCATATATGTTTTGGGCTAACGGGAATGCTCTCGTCTTTGCGTCAAGAACCCCGAATAGCAAAACCCAGCTAGGGCGTATCTTGCTTTCCTGCCACCGCCGAACCCGGCTGGGGATAGGGCAGCGAATTGCTGATCTCGGAAATATCGCCAGGCGTGAAGTCAGGGAATGGCAACCGGCCTTCCTCTCGCCACTTGTGTACTTCCTCGACTGCCTTCTCCGCCTTTTGCTTGTCCACGCCGGTGTCGCGACCCAGGTAGACGGTCTGCGACGGAAAGGCAAGGCCGGTGCCGGCTGCATCCACAATGTCCATAATGCGCAGCAGAATGTCTTCGCGGATCGCCAGGAACTCCCGGTCTTCGCGCGTAAGAATGTAACAAAAGATTTCCATAGTGAGCGCGCTCATGTCGAAAGAAACGAAGCGGCTTCGCGCGCCTTCGGTCTCCACCTTCGGATGCTCGTACAGCAGACGACGGACCTGTGCCAGTACGTAGCGCATCTGATCCGGCGACGTCTCGTAGCGCAAGCCGATCTTGGTGTTGAACAACATCTTGTCGCGGCGGCTCAGGTTCTCCACGTTCATGGTGGCCAGAGAACCATTCGGAATGGAAAGCTCGGTGCGTTCAGGAGTTCGGATCCGGGTGGACCGCAAGCTGATGTCGGAGACGGTTCCCACGCGGTCGCCGAAGCGGCAGGTATCTCCAATGCGGATGACCTCGTCACCGAGAATCGAAACGCCCCCGAAGAGGTTTTCCAGGGTTTTTTGCGCGGCGAATGCGATGGCGATACCGCCGATACCGAGTCCGGCGAGCGGCGCGCTCAGGTTGAAACCGAGCGTGCCCATCACGGTGAAAATCGCCAGAACGACGATTGCAACCTTGAGCATCCGCTCGCCCAGGATGATGAGCGATTCCGTGCCCATGCGCCCGGAAAGCAAGGCCCGCTGCCTCACGCTCCTCAGAACTTGCCGCAAGATGCGCCACAGCAGCCAATTGGAACCGATGACTGCCACCACGCCCGCCACCTGCTGGTAGTGGTGCCTTTGCAGAACGGGAATGCGCAGGTAAGACACCAGGATCCCGTGCGCGAGCACTCCGAGCACCAACCACAGCGGCCGCACCAGTGAATTCCAGGCCGCGGCGACCTCATGCTTGCGATAGCGCGCCCACAGGTACCAGGGCAATCGGAGGACCTGGACCGCCAGCCATCCCAGACCTGCGGCGACGGGAATCGCAATCAGGATCGCCAGCCATTGCCACAAAGCCATGCCCAGAAACTGGTGGCTCACCAAAAACTGCGGCAGACGAGTTTCCACTTGATGAACGGCAGACTGGTCATAGAGATCAGCGAGCCGGGCGAGAGTGTCGGCGGAGATGAGCCAGATGCGTCCGCTGCCGGCATCGGAGACCCGGACTAATACCAGATCCGCTTCGACGTCTCCGGCGGTCAGGCTGCCGACTCGCTGCTTGTCGAGCGGTATGCCCTCCTGCGGCGTCCCGTCGGGCTGATTGCTGATGCGTCGCAAGTCGCCGTTGAAGCAGCGGTCAATGACGACTTTCAGCTTGGTGGCGAAATCTTCCCCCTGGGACTGCCGCCGGGCAGCGGACATCTGCAGATACTGGGCAGCGGTGGAATAATTTCCCGCCTGTGCGGCCTGAAGAAATCCATAGAGCGTGCCGCTCGGAGTATCACGACCCAGGGGATCGGCAGTAGCACCGTTGGTATTGGCTGGCTTGGCCGGCTGCCCAGGGAGCAACTGATAAGCCCATGCCGGGGACGTGATCGCCAGGCAAAGAAGCAACCAGCGCGCTGGTTTCAGGAAAGAAAACATGACTTGTCTTCTGCTACGAATTGTAATGTAGGCGCGAGCGTCCTCGCTCGTGCGGCAGCGTGACGGGCGCCGCACGAGCGAAGACGCTCGCGCCCACATTAAACCGACTTCTTTGGCCGGTATAGGTCGGTGCTGGTGCCGAAAAATACTTCAGCCGCCTGCATCACAGTCTCGGACAGCGTAGGATGCGGATGAATCGTCATGGCGATGTCTTGGGCTAGAGCAGCCATTTCCACCGCCAGCACTCCTTCGGCGATCAACTCTCCCGCCCCGGCGCCCACGATGCCCACCCCCAGCACACGTTCGGTCTGCGGGTCGAGGACCAGCTTGGTCATGCCCTCCGTGCGGTCCACCGTCATGGCTCGCCCGGAAGCGGCCCAGGGGAACTTCGCGACTTTGATTTCGCGATTTTCCTTCTGCGCCTGAGTTTCGGTGAGGCCGCACCAGGCAATCTCGGGATCGGTAAATACGACCGCGGGAATGGCGGCTGGCTCGAATGCTACTTTGTGCCCGGCGATGGCTTCGACCGCGGTGCGTCCTTCGTGCGAAGCCTTGTGGGCAAGCATGGGTTCGCCGACCACGTCGCCGATTGCATAAATCGCGGGGTCGTTGGTTTGCAACTGCTTGTTCACCTGAATGAATCCGCGCGCGTCCAGCTGAATCTGTGTTTTCTCCAGGCCGGGGATCTCGGAATTCGGCTTACGCCCGACCGAGACTAGAACTTTGTCGAACACTTGCTCGCGCTCCTTGACCTCAGGGCCTTCGAAGGTCACACGGATGCCGTTGGGCTCTTCCTTCACGGCGGCCACTGTCGTGTTCAGAAGAATGGAAGCAAGACTTTTTTCGAGGCGCTTGTGCAGAGGAAGCACCAAGTCGCGATCAGCGCCAGGAAGTAGTCCGGACAACATCTCAACCACGGAAACTTTCGAGCCCAGCGCGGCGTAGACCGTACCCAACTCCAGGCCGATGTAGCCTCCGCCCACAACCAGCAGCGTTCCCGGCACCTCGCTCAAGTCCAGCGCGGACGTGGAATCCATAATGCGCGGCGTCTCGAGTTTGAGACTGGGCACAATCGCCGGACGGGAACCGGTCGCCAGGATGACGCGGTCGAAGATTAGACTCTCTTCACTGCCGCCAGCCTTCGAAACTCGCAAGGTATTCGAATTTTCGAAGGCTGCGCGTCCCTGGATGTATTCGACCTTGCGTTGTTTCGAAAGCAGTCCCAGGCCGCCTGTCAACTTCTTGACGACGCCCTCTTTCCAAGCGCGCAGGCGGGCCAGATCAATTCTGGGATCGGCGTATTCAATTCCCCAATTCTTGGCGTGCCGCGATTCGTCAATCAGCTTGGCCACGTGCAACAGAGCCTTTGAAGGAATGCAGCCGCGATAGAGGCAAACTCCGCCGGGGTTGGCTTCCGGGTCAATCAGCGTGACCTTCATTCCAAGATCAGCAGCAAGAAATGCGGCGGCATAACCACCGGGCCCGCCGCCCACGACTGCGATGTGCAAATTTGAAGTTTCAGTCATTGAGTCAAAGGCATTAACCACGAAGGACACGAAGGTGCACGAAGGAAAACCGGGGGATTTCCTTCGTGTACCTTCGTGTCCTTCGTGGTTTAAGGTTTTTCAGATTCTATCCCTGCACCGACAGCAGGAAAGGCTGCTCAAACGCTTCCGCGATCCAGCGCAGGAAACGCGCAGCGTCGGCACCGTCAATCAAGCGGTGATCGTATGAGAGCGATAGCGGCAGCACTTGCCTAGGCTCGAATTTGCCATTCATCCATACGGGCTCCATGCTGGCGCGCGACAACCCGAGAATCGCAACCTCAGGAAAATTAACAATGGGCGAAAATCCCGTCCCGCCGACGCCGCCAAGATTGGTGATCGTGAATGTCCCGCCCTCCATCTCCGCAGGAGTGAGCTTCTTGTCACGTGCCTTCTTCGAAAGCTGGGTCAGTTCAGCAGCCAGCTCGACAATATTTTTCTTGTCCACATCGTGTATTACCGGCACCAGGAGCCCGCGGTCCGTGTCCACCGCAACGCCAATATTGACGTATTGCTTGTAGATGATCTCTTCCTTCGCCATGTCGATGCTGGCATTGAATTGCGGAAAAACTTTCAGCGCCGAGGCGCAGACTTTCAACGCGATGGCCGTCACCGTCATCTTGCCGCCGGCTTCCTGTGCTTTGGGCGCAAAGCGGGCACGCAGATGTTCAAGTTCGGTGATGTCGGCTTTATCCTGCTGAGTAACATGCGGAATGGTGGTCCACGCCTCCCACAGATGCTGCGCCGTCTTGCGCCGCACGCCGCGCATGGAGACGCGTTCAACTTTTCCAAACTTGGTGAAATCCGGAAGCTCGGGCTGCGCAAATTGACGTCCCTGGGACGATTGAGCGGCGGCCGCAGAACTCAGCAACGCTTTAGCGTGCGCCTTCACATCATCTTCGCTGATGCGCCCGCCCGGTCCGGCGCCTTTCACCTCGTAGATGTCTACTCCAACTTCACGCGCCAGTCGGCGGACGTGAGGCGCGGCAGGCGCAGGTGCGCGATGCTCTGTGCCGGCCACTTTGCCCAGCTGCTCCGGCATGGCGAAGACTTTAGGTGCTGAAGGCTGAGGCTGGTCCGGCAGGAAAACCTGTGCGGGAGTTTTTCCCTCGGCTTGAATGGCCGCCTGCACCGACAGTCGCGCTTCGTGCTGCTCGGAAATATGCTCGACCGGGGCATGCTTCGCCTTCGGGGGCTGGGCTGGAGCGCCACCTTCGAGAGTAAAGATCACCTGGCCGACTTTTACTTTCTGGCCTTCCTTGACCTGAATCTCTTTGACTATCCCGCTCACCGAAGACGGCACCTCTACCACGGCCTTATCGGTTTCCAGCTCCATGACCGGCTGGCCTTCGGAAACTTTGGAGCCGGGAGAAATCATCAGCCTGACCAGATCTCCCTGATCTATGTTCTCTCCCAGCTCGGGTAGTTTGAACTCAGTCGCGCCGCTGGCGGCGGGAGTCGGCGGCGTAGGCGCCGCGGACGGGGGTTCAGTCTGGGCAACAGGCTTTGAAACCGGTGCTGGCGTCTCCGCGGGTGCTCTGGCAGCAGGCGCTTTTGACTCGACAGCTTTTACTTTCGCGCCCGCCCCATTCTCGACAGTGAAAATGACTTGGCCGACTTTTACCTTCTGGCCTTCCTTGACGCGGATCTCATTGACCGTGCCGCTCACTGAAGATGGAACTTCGACGACCGCCTTGTCGGTTTCGAGTTCCATGACAGGCTGGCCTTCGGTGACGCTCGCGCCGAGCGAGACCATCAGCCGGACCAGGTCACCCTGATCAATGTTTTCGCCGAGTTCCGGAAGCTTGAATTCTGTCACTGAGTATTCGCTCCTGCCCTTTCAATGTGGCCGCGGGCGACTCGCCCGCGTGCTGCGTCCGTCACGCTGCCGCACGAGCGAGGGCGCTCGCGCCTACATTGCTTCGTAGCGCCGGCGTCTCGCCGGCGCTACTTGTCTAAGTATTTGCCGGATTCGCTTTTTCCGGATTGATTCCCAAATCTTTCACAGCCTTTTGCAGCACTTCGAGCTTGATCTGCTTATCGCGAAGAAGCGCAGTCAGCGTGGCCAGCACAATATGCTTCGCATCCACTTCGAAGAAGTCGCGCAGCGCCGCCCGGCTCTCGCTGCGGCCGAAACCATCAGTACCCAAAGCCACCAGCGGACGCGGCAACCACTGCGCAATCGATTCGGGAAGAACCTTCATGTAGTCCGATGCCGCCACCAGCACCCCAGGTGCATCTTTGAGCATCTGCGTGACAAAGGGAACGTGCGGTTTCTCGCCGGGGTGCAGCATGTTCCAGCGATCGCAATCGTTGCCGTCGCGATAAAGCTGTTTGTAGCTGGTCACGCTCCACACGTCCGCCGCAACGCTGTATTTTTCTTCCAGGATCTGCTGCGCCTTCAGCACTTCATACATGATGGTGCCGCTGCCGAAGAGTTGGGCGCGGAGCTTGGCATCCTTCTTAGTGGACGCACGGAAGCGGTAGAGGCCTTTCAGAATGCCGTCTGCAACCTCCTTCCCTTCCGGCATCGCGGGCATCGGCAAAGGCTCGTTGGTGACGGTGAGGTAATAGAAGATGGATTCCTGATCCACATACATGCGCTTGATGCCATCCTGAATAATGACACCGATTTCGTACGCGAATGCGGGATCGTACGCGAGCAAGTTGGGGACAGGCAGCGCGAGCAGGTGGCTGTGACCGTCCTGATGCTGCAGCCCCTCGCCAGCAAGAGTTGTGCGGCCAGCCGTACCGCCAATCAGAAAGCCGCGAGTGCGCATGTCGGCTGCCGCCCAGATGAGATCTCCGATCCGTTGGAAGCCAAACATCGAGTAATAAATAAAAAACGGGATCGTGTTGATCCCGTGATTGGCGTAAGCAGTTCCGGCGGCGATAAAGGAGCAGATCGAACCGGCTTCCGTGATGCCTTCCTCAAGAATCTGCCCATCTTTGGCTTCCTTGTAATAAAGAAGCGTGTCCATGTCCACCGGCTCGTAGAGCTGGCCCACACTGGAATAAATTCCCACCTGGCGGAAGAGGGCTTCCATGCCGAAGGTGCGAGCTTCGTCCGGGATGATGGGCACGATCAGCTTGCCGATCTCCGGATCGCGCAACAATTTTCCCAGCAGCCGCACGAAGACCATGGTGGTCGAGACTTCGCGGCCATCCGTGCCTTTGTGAAATTCCTCGAAGTGGGATTCCGAAACCGGAGCAATCGGCTTGGAGCGCACTTTGCGCTCCGGCAGGTAGCCGCCCAGATGCTTGCGGCGCTCCTGCATGTAGCGAATTTCCGGACTGTCATCCGCGGGGCGATAGAACGGCGCATCCTGCAGTTCATCATCGGCGATGGGAATCCCGAAGCGCGAACGGAACATGCGCAGTTCGTCTTCGTTCAGCTTCTTCTGCTGGTGAGTGATGTTCTTGCCTTCACCGGCCTCCCCCAGTCCGTAGCCTTTAATAGTCTTGGCCAGAACGACGGTGGGCGCCCCCTCGGTCTCGGTCGCCGCCCTGAATGCGGCGTGCACTTTGATGGGATCGTGCCCGCCTAACCGCATGCGTGAAAGCTGCTCGTCGGAAAGGTGCTCCACCATCTTCAACAGTCGCGGATCGCTACCGAACAAGTTGTGGCGGAAGTAGGCGCCGCTCTCAACGAAATATTTTTGATACTGGCCGTCGGTGATCTCGCCCATGCGCTTGACCAGGATTCCGTCACGATCATTACCGATGAGACTGTCCCAGTCACTGCCCCAGATGACCTTGATCACGTTCCAGCCGGCGCCGCGGAAGATCGCTTCCAGTTCCTGGATGATCTTGCCGTTGCCGCGCACCGGTCCATCCAGCCGCTGCAGGTTGCAGTTGATCACAAAGATCAGGTTGTCGAGCCGCTCGCGCGAAGCCAGAGTGATGGATCCCAGGGATTCCGGTTCGTCCATCTCCCCGTCGCCCATGAAGGCCCAGACCCTGCCGCCAGTCGCTTTCTTCAAGCCGCGATTTTCCAGATAGCGAATGAAACGCGCCTGGTAGATGGCCTGGATCGGGCCAAGACCCATGGAAACCGTGGGAAACTCCCAGAAGTCCGGCATCAGCCAGGGGTGGGGATAAGAGGAGAGGCCGCCGCCTTCTTTCAGTTCGCGGCGAAAATTCTGTAGCTTCTCTTTCGGAATGCGGCCTTCCAGATAGGCGCGGGAGTACATGCCGGGCGCGGCGTGACCTTGGAAGTAAACCAGGTCGCGGTCTCCAGATTCGGTCTGGGCCTGCAGGAAATGATTGAAGGCTACTTCATATAGCGTGGCTGCGGAAGCAAATGTGGAAATATGCCCGCCAATGCCGCTTTCGACCTTGTTGGCCCGCACCACCATGGCCAGGGCGTTCCAGCGCACCAGGCTCTTGATGCGGCGCTCCATCTCCTGGCTGCCGGGAAAAGGCGGCTGCTGCCGGGACGCAATCGTATTCTGGTAAGGAGTTGTAGCGGTAAAGGGAAGGTTTACGCCGGCGGCGCGCCGGGCGTGCAGCGAGAGTTGCTGCAGCAAACGTCCCGCCCGCTCCGGGCCACCCTGGGACAGCACATAGTCCAGCGAATCCAGCCACTCTCGGGTCTCAAGAACTTCCACACCGTTGGTCTGCGTCTCAGCCACGTCTGGTTTTCTCCATCAAAAAACGCTTAACTCCCCATGATAGACAATTGTGCGGAATTTTGCTGGATCACCGGTCCCACGCCAAAGTGAAGTGGATATTTTGAGCGGCCGTACCGATTTGGCAAGGACTATAATAAGGATTCGTTGCACTCTCTAGTTGGATAAATCTTACCAGCAACCTAGACCCTTTCGTCCGTCAGACCATCTGAAAGACGTACCAGGAAATCTTAAAGAGGAGAATTCCGATGTCGAAGAAAATCGCCGGCCACAACGGTGGCATAACCGCCCAGCCCCACTTTAACCAACGGGCCCCGGAAATCCAGAAGTACGGCACTGTAAGCCACGCCCTGCCGTTGGAACTGGAAGAACCCGTCCGTCTGGAAATGACCGAGCATCTCAACCAACTTCTGGCCGACACCATGACTCTGCGCGATCTTTACAAGAAGTCGCATTGGCAGGTCGCCGGACCCACCTTTTACCAGCTTCATCTTCTGTTTGATAAGCATTACAGCGAGCAATCGGAACTGGTTGACACCATTGCCGAGCGCATTCAACTGCTGGGAGGCGTGAGCCTTGCCATGGCTGCCGACGTCGCCGAGACTACGAAGATCGAGCGTCCTCCCCGCGGACGTGAAGAAGTGCCGGTGCAGCTATCGCGCCTGCTCGATGCCCACAAGATCATCATCGGCGAGTGCCGCGAACTGGCGGAGCGCGCGGATAAATTAGGCGACGACGGTACCAACGACCTGGCCGTCAGCGACGTCCTGCGGCTCAACGAATTGCAGGTGTGGTTCCTGAGTGAGCATTTGGTGCACATGCCGCTGGTCACTGCTGAAGAGTAAGGCGTCACCAATAGGAACAGTTCAGGGCTGACTTCGGTCAGCCCTTTTTATGTGGGCGCGAGCGCCCTCGCTCGTGCAGGCAGCGGCATTGACCTGAGCACTCACGAGAATTCGGTTAAGCGAGAATTCGGTTAAGAAGGAGCACGAGCGGGACGCTCGTGCCTACATTTCAGCCGCCTTTCCCGGCACTCGCCACTGTGTAACAATCTCCATAAGGCGGCAGAACTATGGACCAACCAGCAAAACCCTTCACCTCCGACGGCGGAGACACGCGCCGGTGGATCGGACGCCTCATCATTGCGGTACTTCTCGGCGAGGCCATCTGGGGCTTGATCGTCTCTTTCATGAACCACGTATTCGTGCCCTGGCTGGGCGACATCATGGGTCCCTCTTCGGGACTGCCGACTTCGTTCACCCAGCGGCCCTATAACTATCCGGAGCTGTTCGTTTCCGTGTTTGAGTTTTGTATTGCGGGACTGGTGGCAGCCGTCATCAATTTTTTACTGCAGCGGCCGGCCGCACGAAGAGTCAAAACGGTGAAGAGTACTTCGCCTCCCGGACCCGTACGAGTGATTTCTCAAACTATGCCGTCGTCCGCGCCAACCGAGACGGCTCCTCCGCAATTTGGCATCACTCCAGTTGCTTCGCCGGTGTCCACCCCAGCGCAGGAGCTAAGAATGTATCCGGTGATTCCGTCCATTCTTGCCCCGGCAGCTTCAGCAGGGCCGGCTGCGCCGGTCGAGCCAGCACCAGAGCCAAGGCCCGCGGCATTTGCTCCAGTTGTACCGGCCGCCCCGAAACCCGTGGCGTCAAAACCTGCGCCGCCCGCGCCCAAGGCCGAACCGGCCAAGCCGAAGAAGCCCAAAAACGTCTATTACAACATTGTTGGGGAGCCCATGCCTTCGGACGAAGACTGAGAGTGGTGGCTCAATTCGGGAAAATCCGCTGCACCGGCGTCATCCTGAGGGACTTCAGTCCTGAAGGATCTCGCGCGCACCAGTGCCAGCAAAATGGCCGAATGCGAGAGTGAGTTTTTCATAGCGAGGAGCGAAGGCGCAGGTCGCGCCGATGGCCAACACTATACCGACGAGAGAATAAAACGACAACGATGCAATGGAGGACGGGCGTCCCGCCCTTCATGCACGGGCCATGTGGGGCGGGCACTCTTGTCCGCCGCCTTTGACTTTGATTTTGACCTCAGTGTCTGCCCTGCACGACGGGCGAGGACGCCCGTCCTCCATCAAACTACAGCGTGCTCATGAACGCCACCAGGTCAGCCTTCTCCTGATCCGTCAGGCCCATGTTGAAACGCTGGTCGTAGAAATTGACCACGTCCAGCAAGGTCGCGGCCGAGCCGTTGTGGAAGTACGGCGCTCGTGCGGCCAAATCACGCATTCCCGGAACTTTGAACTTGCCAATATCAGCGCATTTGCCGGTGATCAGGGCGCGTCCCGGATCGCTGACCGTCACTCCCGAACCATCGTTGCACTGAATCGTGTAGGAGGGCAGATCATCGCTGGGAGAGACGGTTCCGATGTTCATCATGGCGAACTGCGAATCGCTGCCCACGTTCGGCGTGTTGTGGCAGCTGGTGCAGGTGCCGGTGATCAGGTCCTGGCCCCGAACATCGTTGAACCCGGGCACGACCGAAATGTTCATGGGACGATTGTTGAACAACATCTCTCCGCGCGCGATAGATTGCCGCGCCGCGGCGTTCGGGCCGCCCGCGTTGGTCCACCTGGAAAAAAGAGAGAAGACGTTGGGATTGAACTTCGATCCCGAGTTGATCCCGGGACGGAAGGGCTGAAATGCCAGAAATATCGGACCGCCACGCGCGCCATGCTCCCACAACCGCCCGGCCAGATTATCTTCTGTCTGCGCGGTGAAAAGCGACGACTCGAGGTCCACAATCTGCCGCACTTCCGAATTCGTCGGCGAATGTTTAGGCTGAGCATGCACCAGCGTCGCGTTGTTGGCCTGGCTCTTCAAGTTGGGCTCGCGGCCGTCCCACATGATTCCGTTGAGAAAACGCAGGTTGGTGGAAGGCAGCGGACGCCGGTAGAGGGCGGGCCGAGTGGTGGTAGTCTCCGGGCAGCTGTATGGATCGTTGATGAAGACGATGCTGAAGTCGGCTTTAGCCCGCACCGGCAACGACATGCGAATGAGTCCCTTGTTCAGCAGCAGGCTGTAATTGATGAAGCGGGCTTTCAGCGAAGACACATCCGCGCTGGGACAGTTTGCGCCATCCACCGGACGAAATACGGCGTCCATGCCCTGGCTGATATCGAAGCGATGCTGAAGTTGCGGCGGAGTGATGCTCCAACCCTCGCTGGCATCATGACAAGTGGCGCAACTCCGGTCGTTGGTTCCCAGCTTCTTGAAAAATGGATTCCCGAGGTCAACCGGCCCCAAGGCGAGCGTCCGGAAAATGCCGCTGGGATCGTGGAACGGCATCAGGTTTGGAAGACGATACCCCGCGACCGCGCTCAGCGTAAATCCCGCCACCAGCAATCCGCCAAGCGCCAACAAAACCCGTTTTCGACTCATTGCAACCTGCTCCTTCGGTCCACACATCAGCCTGGACACACACGTCTCGCCGGGGTCCAGGCTCTGGGAAAAATGGGGATAAAGTACCGGGGGAGGGACCAACACTTTAGCACACGACACTCGAAAATCAAGGCGATTTACAAACTGTGCAGAAGCTTTCAGTCCGCAAATTCTTGCGCAATGTTACTAACAAAGCGTCGCAGACGGGGCCTAAAACAGAGCGGATAAAATTGGAGGCGCGGGTCGGAATCGAACCGACGTATAAAGGTTTTGCAGACCTCTCCCTTACCACTTGGGTACCGCGCCCCTGAACATTGAAAAAGCCCTCGCCAGCGCGGGGCTTATTCAACAAAAATCTGGAGCGGGAGACGGGGGTCGAACCCGCGACATCGACCTTGGCAAGGTCGCGCTCTACCACTGAGCTACTCCCGCTCGGCGTGTTTGATTATAAACAGGTGGCGACGTTGCAGCAATCATGGCTGCTGGTGTTCTGACCCACCCAACCCTGTCATCCTGAGCGGAGGGGAAAGTTCGCTTCGCGAACTTTCCGTGGAGCCGAAGGACCCCTACCGGTCCACCAGCGTAATTTTCTTCCGCGAAACACACAAGACTTTAAAGATTGGGCGCTTATAGGGGTCCTTCGACTTCATGTTTGCTTTCGAAAACGAAAGCAAACACTCCGCTCAGGATGACAGGTGCACCTTTCGCACGAGCGGGGGCGCTTGCGCCTACACTTTCATCGATTCGGCGGTGATGCGGTTGCGGACGTCCCAGAGATCTTTGTAGAAGAGGTGCTCCATGCGCTGGTGCAGGACTTCTACCGGGGTGCCCATGGTGCCGACGACTCCTCCGCCGATGATGCGCTGGGCCAGCTTGAGATGGTGAAAGCGGAAGAGGTGGACGCGTTCATCGAAATCGAGCAGGCGCTCGGCTACGTCGTGTAGACCGAAGAACTCGGTGTGGCGGCGATAGAGGTCGTCCACGGTCAGGTTGAGCTTGGTCAGTTGAGACTGGAAGGCCTCGCCCAGGCGGGGGCCGATGTGCAGCAAGCCGAGGAAGCCGGGGGAGTCGAGGCCGCTGCCGTGTCCCAGGCCGGCGCGAATCAGGTGGTAGTCGTAGGGCGTGATGGTCTCCAGCTCGTGCAGCATGGAGATGGGGTACTCCAGCATGTGATTGCCGCGGCGCAGGAGCTGAGCGGAGTTGAAGAAGTCACCGTCGGCGATGAAGACGCGAGCCCGTTCTAGCTCCCAGGTAACACCTTTCAGCAGCAGCTCGGAGGCCTGGTGAATGACTTGGAAGGTCATCTCGTCGGGGTGCAGGAATTCTTCGGGACTTTTCTGCAGCGACAACAGCTCGTCGGTACGCAGGTAGCGCTCGTAGTCCGACGCCCCTTTGCCGGGCAGAATCGGTTTTCGCAGATCATCCATGCTGCATGCCCTTCCAATCTACGAACCGCCGGGTCAATGCGGATAGTCGAAGCGGTATCCACTGGGCTCGTTTCCAGAGAGATGGCGCGTGTTGTAGTCCAGGAAATATTCGACGTGCGCGTCATCGAGCGGGAACGATCGGCTCCGGGGATACGGATACGTGCCCATGGTCTTGAAGGGCAGGGGATGGACCGTGTTGGCCTCGGCGGCGTAGAAGTCCATGTCTTTCTCGTAACCGTTGGCTACGAAGAAATAATCGCGCACCCAACCCTTGGGCAACGCCGGCAGCTTTGCCGGATCGAAGTCGAGAACCACTTCATCTCCTGATCCGAAAACGGCCAACCGGTCGTCAAATCCCGCGAGCAGAGAACGCACATCGCCGTAGCGCGTGTATGTGCCTGCCGGCCTCGCATACGGTCCGGTCGGACTGGTTTTCTCGTAGACGTACAGCACGTTGCCGAGGGGCTGGTTTTCGACCTTTAGCGGGAACCCCCTAAAGCGAAGATCGGCGCGGGCCAGTGGCACCCGAGTAAGGCGCGCATTGCCGTTCTGTACCGTCCGATTGATCAGAATGTTGTCCCAATAAATCTGCAGGTTGGTGGTGATGCGGATACGCTGCGTGCCCTGCGGCAGTTTGTCTGTCAGATCGGCAGTCATAGTGCGCGGGCCGCCTGCCGGGAAGCCGATGTCGTCGACGACGCGGACCCATTTTCCATCGGCGCCCAGCGCTTCGACATAAGGTGCGACAGGCTCGATCCCGGACTGATACGCCGCATACATACTCGTAGCGCTGAAGTACTCGATCTCGCCGTGCATCATAAGCCAGAGCGGGCCGCCACGATAGGCTTCACCGATATCAAGTTCGAGCGTGTGCGTCTTGGTGAAGCCCTGAAAGGGGAGGACATCGAAGTCGCCAAAGTAACGATGCGCCAGCAAGTCCGGCAAAACATCGTGACCATGTTCGTCGCGCGCTGCCGCCGGCGGCACGGCGCCGCGGCTGTAGACAACCTTGAACGGCGGATAGGGTGGGTTGCTGGCGAAATATTCGTTGGGGAATACATCAACCGCGCCGGGATGGTCCACGGCCAACAACTTTACTTGATCGAGATACACAGCTTCTTCCAGCGGTTCCATGAAACGGAAACTGAGTTTGCCTTCTTTTTCGCGAATGGAGTTGCGGGCGACCTTGATATATTCCGTCGGCCGCGGAATGTCGCGCTGGCCGGGACCAATCCAGTGGCCGACCACGCCCGCACCCAGCATGTCTCCCACTAATTTGTAGCGCGTTCCGTCCCAGGCAAACAGCGTGGGACAGGAACTGCCGCGGCGGTCCATTTCGATAAAGCTGTGGTCTTTCATTCCGGCAATCTGAATTTCGTCCTGAATCACGCCGGAGGGCCACAGCATGCGCACTACGTCGGCCTCTTTGGCTTGGCCGAGGCCGACGATGAAGTCGGTTGAGTTCTGTCCCAGGTAGCCGGATGATCCTGCGATTTCAAATTTCTGGCGATTCGCTCCGGAGAAGACTTCGACTTTGGTGCCGATCGCACTCTTGTTGTCGGCCAGACCTTTGAATGAAAGCCGCAGCCAGTTATTTTTGTTGCCGCCCTCGTTGCGCAGCAACACAGCCGGGCCGTGACTCTGCGTGATGAGCAGATCGGTGGCACCGTCGCCGTCGTAGTCGCCAGTGACAATGGCGCGTGGGTCTTTGAGCTGGATTTTGTCGAGGCCGACGTCGGCGGTGACATCTTTGAACCCGTCTAGACCGAGATTGCGGAAGAGGCGGACTTCGCCTTTGCCATCGGCGGTTTCGCCGACTGCGACCAGGTCAATCCAGCCGTCATTGTCGTAGTCGAATGCGGCCACGCCCCAGGCGCGAACCCAATTCGTCTTGGGGAGATCGACTCGATCGAAGCTCTTTCCATGATCGTTCTTCCACCAGGTCAGGCCAGTACCCCAGTTGGTGAAAACTACATCCATCCAGCCGTCGTGATTGAGATCGGCAACAGCGACACCGAGCGTAGGGGAAGGGACAGGCGTAGACCATGGATGCCTCGCCGGAAACTTGCCTTCGCGCGGGTTTTGGAAAATCGTGGGCGAGTCTTTTCCGGTTACGACAATATCGATGGCGCGATCATTGTTGTAGTCGGTGCCTACGGCGGCGAGGCTCGGACCTTCTCCTCCCAGTCCCGCCGAATCGGTGACATCGGTAAAGGTGGAGTCACCGTTGTTGCGCCACATTACGCAGGAAAATTGTTGCGTTGAGAAAAGAAGGGACTGAGAACCGCCTATGCTGACGGAACCGGGCGTGTTTGCAGTCTGCGTGACATACAGGTCCAAATCTCCGTCATGGTCGTAGTCGATGAATGTGACGTTGAGTTGCAGACCGTCCACAGTACCGTCGATTGAACGAGACTCGGGCATCACTTTAATGTGTCCAGCTTCGCCTCGGATGCCCGCGGCGACCGTCACATCCTTGAACTGGCCATTCTTCTCGTTGTGCAGCAGAAGCACTCGGCCCTTCATGCTGACGGCGAGATCGGTCGCACCGTCGTTGTCGTAGTCTCCCGCGGTGCATCCGATCGCGTGAATAGCCGGGTCCAGTCCGGCCTTTTTCGTCACGTCTTCAAACTTGCCATTGCCCAGATTGTGATAAAGCGCCATGCCCCCCTGCGGACCGTTGTCGGGCAGAAAGAGATCAGGCTTGCCATCGCCGTCGTAGTCAATGAAGCAGGCGCCTGGCCCGAGGAACGACGCCAGATCATTGGCGGCTCGGGATGGCGGCTTCGATGCCAGCCCTGCACTCTCGGTCACGGGAATAAAGCGCACCGGAATTGGCGGCAGGGCTTTTTCCGCCGCCCCCAAAGCCTCTTCCACCAGAGAATATTTTCCCTGATCGCCGTAAGCCAAGCCGATGGGCGAGCCCAGTTTGCTTTGCGTGATGTGCTGGAAGCGCACCAGGTGTTCGCGGGCCTGGGCGGCATCGCCGGACTGCTGGTAGGCGCGCGCGATTCCGAATTCAGCGGACGCGTGCAGCGGATTTATTTTAAGCGCGTGCTGGAAGGCATCAATTGCCTGGGGATATTGCTTAAGCTGGGCCGAGGCGGCGCCCAGAAAATACCAGCTGTCGGCGTCGTTGGGGTCTATTTCGGTAACGCGGCGAAAGGCGTCCACCGAGCCCTGCGGATTGTCCGAATTTTTGTAGAGCAAACCCAGGCTGAACCAGGCGTGGGGATCGTTGGGCGCATTCTTGCCGGCGGCTTCCAGCAGCCCTTTCGCGGGATCGATGCGGGCCAGGTTCAGCAGAGCGATGCCCTGGTTTAACGACGAGATCTGCAGTTTGGGATCGAGGGTAGCGGCTTCCTGAAAGGCCTTGAGACCTTTTTCGAAAAGTTGCTGGTTCATGTAGGCCGCGCCCAGATTGTTGAGGCGCGCGGCTTCCGTGGAAGGATCCGATTTGGAATGTGGGTCTTGGGGAGCGGCCGCAATAACAGTGGCTGCGGCCAGAGCGACGCAGGCGCAGAGCAGGAGACTTCGCTTATTCATGCCAGAAATAAGTAAACCACAAATGGAGGACGGGCGTCCCGCCAGCGGAGCTCGGAGACGATGGGCGAGACGCCCGTCCTTCATTGCTAGATTTTCGGATGCCGTAGGGACCGAGTTGATCTTCCAAAGCCGCAGCGACTGAAGGCGGGCGTCACCCCAGTGATCGAGGGTTCGTTCGAACTTGTCTGCTCTATTTCCCCGTCCGCCGTGGAAGAAGGGTCGGATATTGTGCGGTGTTGAATGCCCATGCGGCCATAAGCTGAGCAGCCTGCACAAGACCTGCCTCGTGTACTTTGTCGAAAGTATCGATTTGAGTGTGCTGCGTTTCGGAATATTCCGGTGCGTCTCCGATGCACGAGAATCCTGGAACACCCACCGCGTTGAAGGGAGCGTAATCACTTCCAAAAGTACGAGAGAGCTTCGGTTCCACAAGGTGAAGCTGCAATGAGACGGGAGCAAGAATTTCTTGTAAAGGTCCGATATCGTTGTAGTTCTCATGCGCGCCGACCGTGACGACCGGCCCGGTTCCAGTGTCGTCTACCAGAACGGCGGAGATTTTGGGCAGTTCTTGCGCGTGCTCGGATACATACAGTTTGGAACCGACCTCACCTTGCTCCTCACCGGAAAACAAGACAAACCGGATCGTCCTTTTCGGCCTAAGTTTGAGCTTGACTAGGGCCCTCGCGACCTCCAGGATCGCCACAACGCCGGTTCCGTTGTCGGTCGAGCCTGAAGCCAAATCCCAGGAATCAATGTGGGCACCCAAAATAACAACCTCGTCAGACTTTTCGGCTCCGCGAAGTTCAGCCACTGTGTTTGAGGTCTCGACTGGCCCTGTACTAAAGGCGTTCGTGATTGCCAATTGCAAACGGACGTCTCCACGCTTCAGTAAGCGCCAGATAAGGGTGTAATCCTCGTGAGAAAGAAAAGCAGTCGGTATCACGCCAGGCTCGTAATTGCCTCTTGAGACATTGGACATCCGCATCAGATTGTACGGAAGTGCGGAGTCTCTTAGGACTGCACGAACCCCCTGAGCCTCGAAGAACTTTGTTCGCGTTTCATAGAAGGCCTTTGCCGAAGTAACGTCTATTCGCGGCTCTGCATATGGTGCCTGAAGCGGAAATTGCACTGAGGGATGGCCCACTTCATAAGGCGGGGTGACAAGATTGGGCTCCTCCAAAATCACAATAGCGCCACTTAGCTTCGTTTTGTATTTATCAAGCTCAGACGGCGACTTGGCGTTGACGTACACGACCGATCCTTGAACCTCTCCGTCCGTACCGGGAGACCATCCGGCAGAAACGACAATGAGACGGCGTGAGACGGGGGCCATCAAGCGAGCCTCGGCGGTCCCCCTTGTCCAGGAACGGGCCACCATCCATTTCTCCTGGTGGATGTTGGTTAGGCCATATCGTTGAAACTCGCGTTCTGCCCATTCGCTCGCAACTCGCTGCTGCGAGGATCCTGTTAGTCTCGGCCCAATGACATCCGAGAGGTATTCGATATTTGTCATCAGTTCATTGTGCTGCCCAATCTCGGATAGGATTTGCTCGTCAGGGAACGAGTTTTCGCCCTCCTGCTGGGCACTCAGCAGACAGCGAAGCGCGAGCATCATGAACAAGCCGCATACAATTTTGCGAGCTAGAATCGAGGCCAGAGCGACGGCGCAGCGCTTCATAGCCGAAATGCTATCGCACTGCGAAGTAGAGAGCTAGTCCACGCCCGTCTTCCATCGCTAGATTGGCGGATGCCCGTGACGGCCGACTTCACCTTCCAAAGCGGCAGCGACTGAAATCGCCAACTCCTCCTGCCAGGGGCGCGCCACGATCTGCACGCCGATGGGCAGGCCCTCTGGTGATTTCCCCACCGGCACTGCGACAGCGGGAGAGCCCAGCAGGTTGAACCATTCGGTGTAGCTCCAGGCGTCGAGATACTTCACGTTCTTTCCTTCTACCTGCCAACTGCGCTCGCCGTGGCAGAATGCCGGGATTGAAGCCACGGGACAGAGCAGCACGGGATAATCCCGCATCTGGGAAAAAATCTTTATGCGCAGTTCGTCGCGTTGGATCCAGGTATCGAGCAAGGATTCGCCGGTGTGCGACGGCTTGGCCGCCACTCCCCGGGAAAACTCCTGGAGCATCGGGCTCAGGTCAGCTTCATGGCCCTTGATCATCGGACCGAGCAGCATTCCGCCGGCGATGCCGAATAGCTGCCACCATAACTGACGGGCAAGGTCGAGTCCTTCCGGGCGGAAACGCTCTACCTGAAAGCCTGCTCTCTGCAGGACCTCGGCTGCAGTTCGCACCGCCGCGCGAGTTTCCGGCGTGACCGGCGTGCGGCCGTCATCTTCGAAGTAGCCGATGCGGATACGCTTGAGTTCATCGTCGGCGGGCCAGTGTAGCGGCACTGGCGCGGCCGAGGGATCACCATCGTCCGGCCCCTGCATGACCTCAAACAGAACTTTCAGGTCATCCATGTTGCGGGCCAACGGTCCGACTACGCCGAGCAAAGCGAAGGGCCCGACTGATTCTGGAAAATGTCCGGTGGCGGGAATGCGGCCGGGAGTGGGTTTCAGACCGCAAATTCCGCTGAAGTGGGCGGGCACGCGAATCGAACCGCCGCCATCGCTGCCCACTCCGCCGGCGGACATGCCCGCTGCAATGGCAGCCGCCTCCCCTCCACTCGATCCGCCGGGCGTGCGCGTGAGGTCCCAGGGATTGTTGGTTCGTCCATAAAGAAGATTGTCGGTCTCCCAGGCCATGAGCAGTTCCGGCGCATTGGTGACGCCGAGAACGATGGCTCCAGCCTGGCGCAGACGGGCCACCAGCGGGGCGTCCCTCTCACCCACGACTCCGGCCCGCAGCTTCGTCCCGGCTTCCCACGGCAGACCTGCGACTTCGATCGAGCTCTTGATGCTGAGCGGAACACCGTGCAGCACGCCGAGTTCTTTCCCGCCACCAACAGCCGCTTCCGCTTCTCGGGCTTGCCGGCGCGCACCTTCGGTATCAACGTACACAAAAGCGTTCAGCTGGGGATTCAATTCCTGGATCCGAGTAAGATGCGCTTCGACCAGTTCAACGGGTGACAGTTTTTTCCGCCGGATTTGCTCCGCCATGGATACAGCAGAGAGGAAAGTTAGGTCGGGCATGCGATCTCAATGAGGAGAGATCGAGTCTAGCATGCATGTGAAGGACCGACGCGGAGTACAGATCAGAAGAGAGGTAGTGGCTCAGTTCGGAGCAAGTACCAACTCATCGTCCACTCCACTGCAGAGTTTGTCATCCTGAGTACAGTCTTTCGTCCCGCTTAGCGGGACGAAAGCAAGCGAAGGACCTGTGCATTCCGCGCCACCTTCCACATAGTCTCTGCTTAACTTCACGCCGGAGGCGCATGGGCAAATCTGGCGGGGGTTTGGGCGCCGCTATCGTCCGAACTACATGGGTCCTTCGTCGGGAGCCCTTCGCGCAGCGAAGGACTCCTCTTCCTCAGGATGACAGCGGGTGAAAAGTTAAAATTGAACTCACTACCGGAAAAAAGAATAGTGGCGCAGGATGATGCCGTCACCAAAGGGAAATTCGAATTGGGCGACTTCCGAAGAGAAGGGCTAGGAACCTGCGGCCGCGCGGCGGGCTCTCGCGGCCCGTACCAAGGGGCGTGACGCTGTCTTCTTCTTGGCTTCGCGCTTGCCAAACCACTGTTTCAGATATTTTCGCGATGCCGGGGTCAGGCGGGAGAAGAGCATGCCGGCGCGTCCGCCATCGTCGGCCCAGATGACCTCGCCCATGCCTTCCACCATGTTGCTGGTGCCGGGCAAAACGAAACGCAACGGGACCTGCTGCACCGGCGGCAAGGGTTCCGGAGCTTGCAGCGCAAGACCGTTCTGATTCAAATCGAGCACCATCGCCGGAAGCGAGGCGATGCCGAACTGGAGATAGACCAGCGACTCCAAGCTCTGCCGTGGTGAATTCCTGCGGTCGGGACGCATGAAGCCGCGGCCGGCGCGCAAGCAACGGACCATCTGCTCGACTCCGAGCGGCTTATAGAAGATGAAGTTGGCCCCGGCTTGAAAAGTTTCGGCGATTTCAGTCATCGCCCCGATCATCCCGAAGATGACTGGCCGGCGGCGCGAGGGCGCCAGACGCGCCATCCGGGCAACGATGGCCGCGCCCGGCAAATCGAAGTCAATGACCAGCGCCGAGTAGTGCCGCTGCACCGTCAGGTCGAGCGCTTCGGGCGCCGACAGGCAGACTTCCTGCTCCATGCTGACTTCATCCAGCGCTTTCCCCAGCACTCGCAGGTGCTTTTCCTCGCGACACATCAGCAGGGCATTGAACGCCATAAGCCCGCAGCTTACGGTGGCGGGGGCCCGAGGTAAAGTGACCGCGGTAATCGCCCAGTGCTTACCGGAAATGGTGATTTCGGGTCGAAAAGTGAGGATTGGGGGATGGTCTCCTGCCAAAGCGAATGTAAGACGAACGTCTTTTGTCGCAGAAAGGCCGCTCTCTTTCGTAATCTGCCGCCGCGTGGCAGGCAATGGCATAGTAGGTAAGGACGTATGCCCCATTCCAAGCAGGCAAACGACGAGCGGCGCGCCCCTCGAGTCAAATTGGCCGGAACCGTTCTGGCCATGGTCCGGCTGGAAAGCGGACGAGAAATACGGGCCCGCCTGCACCAGCTTTCTTTCACCGGCGGTTTGCTCCACCTCGACGCCCCGCTGGATGAAGGCATCAAGGCAGAAGTGATGTTTCACGTGGGCGGCAGCACGATACGCAGCAAAGCCGCGGTGCTGTTTCCCATGTGGGCCACGCAGGGGTGCCTGCAGCCCTTTGAATTTGCCGACCTCGGCGAAGATGATCGTCTGAGACTCAAAGCTGACCTGGAGAAATTTCTGAGTTCGCCCGGGGTTGGCTCTTACGTCGAAGAACAAGCTTCCGAAGCGGCTGCGGGCTCCGGAGAGTAGTGGTGTTCAGCAATTAGCAATTAGCAATTAGCAATTAGCAATTAGCAATTGGTATTGGGATGCGTGGCCGGTACTTCTGCAGGTTTCACGCGGTTGTCATCTTCCTGATTTACATCTTTCGGATCCACAATTCTCGCTAAACTACTCCTTTGCAAACTCTGTTTGGATGGAGTCCTATGGCGCACCAGCATTCAGCTCGTTTTCTACAGATCGTCGAAGATGCCAAGAAGCGGGTTCGGGAAGTCGGCATCGACGACGTTAAGGCCAGACTTGACCGGGGCGACAAGTTTGTTCTGGTGGATGTCCGGGAGGAAAGTGAGTATTCCAAAGATCACTTGCCGGGGGCCATTCACCTGGGCAAGGGCATCATTGAGCGCGACATTGAGGAACGGGTGCCGGGGCTGAACACGCCCATCGTCCTCTATTGCGGCGGCGGATATCGCTCCGCGTTGGCGGCCGACAATCTGCAAAAGATGGGCTACACCAACGTGCTCTCGATGGATGGCGGCATTCGAGGCTGGCGCGAGAAGCATTTTCCTCTGACGTCGTGACTCCTCCGAGGGCATGGCGTTACTGGTCTCATGAGCTTTGCCATCGACAAAGTACCTCCGTAACTTGATGTCAGGTCACTATCGCGTCAGCATGGAGTGGCGGGAAGTACGTTCCCGCATCATGGAGCGTGATGCCGTCAGACAACAAAGCTTCGGGTAAGAGTGCGTCGGGGGCAGCCGCAGCGCCGGCGCTCGATCGCGGTACGCTGGAACGCCGGCTCGAGCAGGCGGGCACTCCCGATCAATGCTGTGTCGAGCTTGCCAAGATTTTCGGGGTGCGGCCCAACGAAGTCGCCCTGTTGCGGCTGGAGAACGGGTTACTCAAGTTTCTCTGCCCCTTTGAACTCAGCACAGCAGGATCAATTCCGATTTCCAGTTCCACCGCGGTTGCGGCGCACACTGCGGTCACCAAGAAGATTGAGTTGTTCAACAATTTCACCCGGGTGAAACACGCCAGCATTTTCGAGAGCATCAAGCCGGGCGGAGAAAAGAGCGAAGGTGACGAGGGCGAGCTTCGACCCGCAACGATTCATAAGTTGATGTCGGCCCCAGTCCTCGACAAGGGTGACAAGGTGCTGGGCGTGATCCAGGTCTGCCACAAAGGCTTCGACCTGGTGTCGGCCGGACCCGACTTCACTCTCGACGATCTTCAGCAGCTTGAAGTGGCCGCCAAAGCGCTCAGCAAGTGCTCCTTCATGCAGGCCAGTTCCTAGATCCTTCTTTCTAAGCACCCTCTGGTTTCTTAACTTCCCTGAAAAGCAGCGGTCTGTGAGCGGAAATTGTCTTCGGACTGGCGTGCGATCGCTCTTACCATGCCGCGGAAGATCAGGACATGAATGGGATACAGGACTGCCCAATAGAGCTCGCCGGCCAGGCCGCGGGGTTCGAACCAGGCATAGCAGCTCAGCAGCGTGCAGTCTCGGGACTCGGCGAGGAGAGAGAATTGCAGCCAGGCCCGTCCCGGCAGTTTCATCTCGGCGCGAAACGAAATGCTTTCCCCGGGCGCGACCTTTTCCACGCGCCAGAAGTCTACACCGTCACCGGCCTGCAGCGTGGCTCCGCCGGTGCGGCCTCGGGACATGCCTACGCCGCCTATCCAGCGATCCATCCGTCCGCGCAGTTGCCACAGGGGGTTGGCGTAGGGCCAGCCCAACTTTCCACCCAGGCCCTGCAGGACACCGAACACCTGCGCCGTCGGCGCGTTCACCCGGAGTTGCCGAATATCGCAGATGTATCCCTGACGCCGGAGAGCAACGTGCGGCGTGTCGCGCGCAATCATTTCGTGGATGGATTTGTCCGGGCCTGTTCCGGAGACGGCTTCCTCCACCGCGGCAACGTAACGCATCGGGATAATTCCAGGGAAGAGTTTTGCTGCGCTGTCGCTGCTGCAGACAACTTCAGTTTTTAATCCTTCAATCAGAGGGCGGGTGATCGAAGCGGGAAACGGCGTCACCAGATTGAGCCAATACGAAGACAAGCGCGGAGTCAGCACGGGCACCCGCAACAGCCATCGCTTTAATCCACGAATGCGGGCGTAAGTCAGCATCATGCTGCGATAGGTTTCAATGCTGGCGCCACCGACTTCGACGATCTCGCCCGCCGACTTTGGTACGTCGAGGGCGGCAACCAGGTAGTCGAGGACATCGCTGATGGCGATGGGCTGGATTCGCGTCATGACCCATCGGGGACAAATCATCACCGGCAGGCGTTCGGTGAGGCAGCGAATGATCTCAAACGAGAGACTGCCGTTTCCAACGATAATTCCAGCGCGAAACTCGGTCACCGGCGGTCCAAATTCTCGCAGCACAGCGCCGGTTTCCTGGCGGCTCTTGAGATGAAGCGAGACGGGAGAATTCTGCGAGGTCAGGCCCCCCAGATAAATGATCCGTTGTACCCCGGCCTGTTTGGCCGCCACGGCGAAATTGCGCGCGGCGCGCCGGTCGCGCTCGGCAAAGCCCTCCGCACCGCCGCCCATCGAATGAATCAGGTAGTACGCGACTTCAATTCCCTGCAGCGCCGGAACCAGAGTGCCAGCCTGGAGAACATCGGCCTCTACGACCTGAGCGCCGCGCAAACCGGGATTGAATCGTGAAGCGTCGCGGACCATGCAGGTGACTTCGTGTCCGCTTTGCGCAAGTTTCGGAAGCAGCTGGCCGCCAACGTATCCAGTCGCACCCGTGATCAGGATTTTCATGATTGCCCCGGATTCAAGCGCCAGATTTCAAAATTCAGCAGGCTGGCAAACGAGACCCACATGGCGTAGGGAATCATGAGCCAGAACGCTGTCTCCGAGAATGAACGGAACACGATGGCAGTAGCTACGATTGTCGCCAGCAGGGCGAGAATGTCGATGAACGCCAGTGCGGGGCGGTGGAGGCCGAAGAACAGACCGGACCAGGCCAGATTGAATCCCAACTGGACAAAAAAGAGAATGAAGGCAGTCCGTGGAGTGTTCCATCCTGCATTTCGCCACACCAGCCAGGCGCTGGTGGCCATGCCGAGATACAACACCGACCACACCGGGCCGAAGACCCAGCTTGGCGGATTGAAGGAAGGCTTTTGCAAGAGCACGTACCAGATGCGGACGGATCGCGATGTCCAAACCGATCCTACTGCCGCGACCGAAAAACAAATACCGGCGAAGAGCGCAAACGTAAGCCACGGATTTCTAGACATACCGTGCCTCCAGTTGCGCGATCTGCTCGATGTATCGTTTCGAATTGAACTTCCGCCCGGTGCTGGCCAGCGACATGTAACGGATTTTTCCGTACACCGGACGTTTCGACCAGGCCCGGTCGTGCTTCCCGACAATGGCCCACGCGATTCCTGCATACCCGTTGGGATCGCGCCCGTCGAGTTCGTAACGGTCATTCAATCGCACCGCCCGCTGGTAGGCTGCGCCCACGGAAGGACTCCACTCCAGAATCTTCTTCGCCCAGTACATGCGCAGATAGTTGTGCACCCAGCCCGAGAGCACCATCTGCCTCTGGGCTGCGTTCCACAGCGGATCATGGGTCAGGCCCTGTTCCAGCTGCTCCTCGTTGTAAACGACCGCACGCTTGTCGCCCACATGCTCTGACAGTGAGCGTCGCGCCCACGGTTCCAGGCATTCCATGGAATCGTAGTCCGGATTGAAGCGCACGAAATTGATCGCCAGCTCCCGCCGCACGATTACCTGCTCGAGAAACGCTTCCTTCGCGCGTACGGGTGCGCTGCTGAGCTGCACGACGCGTGCGATCGTGAGCGGGCCGATATGCCCGAAGTGGAGATAGGGGGAAAGCTGGCTGGTGCCGGGTTCTTCCGGGCGGTTGCGGGCGTCGGGGTAATCGGCAAGGCGATGGTCCACGAATTCCTGGAGGACGCGCGAGGCCTGCTTGCTTCCACCTTTCCAGCCGGGAACAGGGCGGGCTGAAGTGTCGAGCTTCCAATTGGCGATCGGGTCTTCCTGGGGCGAAAGCGAACGCAGACGTGGTGGAGAGTTCCAGGGTACGCGAGCTTTCAAAATCGTTTGCGGCACCAGAAATTGCGGCAGGAGAGCGTGCAGGCGCGGCCGGATGGTGCGCGCCGCGAATTCTTCCTTCAACAATAACTTGCTGGGCACGATCACGTCCGCATCGACCGTCCAGAAAGGCAAGCGCAACTGCCTCGCGACTTTGGCCCGCCAGCGCTCGGGTTCCCGCATGGGGTTTTCATCGCCGATCACAATGCTGGGGCGAACTTCCTGGCAAAATTTCAGCAGGCTGTGATCGGGGTAAGTCCGCAGAATCAATCCGACGCCGCGGGCCGCCAGTTCCTCCGCGAGATCGGGAATTCCCTGGACCAGGAAGCTGTAGTGCCTGAGATTCGCGCGAGGATAGAAAGGAACAGGTGCAAAAAAAACTACAACTGGCTTCTTCAGTTCGTTGGCAACTTGAACGGCCACGTCCAGAGCAGGATTATCGTGGGCGCGCTGGGCCCGCTGCATCCAGTAGACGACGCAGTTCTCTTCCCCACCGGGCGCGCCTGGCGTCCGTACCGTGATCCGCTGATCCTGACTGAGCTTTTCGATTGGATTCATGATGGTAGAAGGACAAATTATGCAAACGGGAAGATACCGGATGGCATCTTCCCGTTGCCTGACTTCTATGCTCTTTACAAAATTGCCGGTCACGCGTTCTTAGCGAGCCATCACCGACTCATGTCCCCAGCGGCGTTGAATGGCCTTGAACGAAACCGCCTGATACAGGGCCGCCAGGCCGACCAGACTGTAGACCACTGAACTCAGCATTGAAGTTTCACCGAATCGCATGCCGAAGATGGTTGCGACCAGGTCGAAGTGGGCAATTCCCACCAGTCCCCAATTCACTCCTCCCACCACCAGCAGTACCGCTGCCACCACATCTATTGTTCTCATTTTGTCCTCCAGATCTTTATTGGATTTCTCTTAACTTTGCGCTTGCGCTGATTTGCGTTTGCGATGTATTAACTGTAATGCACAATTATTATCCTCTTATGAAAACTTTGCGGGCCGGCAAAATGGTTTGCCTCGCAGTCAAAAAGCAGCTCATTTGTTTCTCTGGAAGAAAGTGGGGCGGATTTTGATCAACAAGACCATCGTGGAGGGTCTTAAGCCATACGCTGTGGGCGAGAAGCTCCGGACCCTGAGACTCAAGAAAAGCATGGGACTGGTGGAGCTGGGCCAACACACCGGCCTGTCTCCTGCCATGTTGTCAAAACTGGAGCGCGGAAAGTTGTTTCCCACACTACCCACCCTGCTGCGGATCGCCATGGTGTTCGGAGTCGGCCTGGATTTTTTCTTTGCCGATGAGCGCAAGCGTCACGTGGTCTCAATCGTACGCAAGCAGGAACGGCTCAAGTTTCCGGAAAATGCGGGATCGAGCGCGATTGCTTACAACTTCGAGAGCCTGGATTTCAAAGCCAGCGAGCGAAAGTTGAATGCGTTCTACGCGGAATTTGAACCGGTGGCGGCGGAAAAAGTCCGTCCCCACCAGCATCCCGGGGTGGAATTGCTATACATGATTGGCGGCAAGCTGGAACTGATGATCGGCTCGGACCTGCACGTCCTCGAGGAGGGAGATGCCATTTACTTCGACTCGGCTGTCCGCCATAGCTACCGCCGTGTGGGGAAGAACCAGTGCAGCTCCGTGATTGTCACGGTTTGATCGGTTCGGGAAATCGACTAGCCGGTCCGCAGAGCCTGATCGAGCGCCTGTTTCTCTTCGGAGGTAAGCGGTCGAACACTCCCTTTGGGAAGCTGGCCGAGTGGCAGCGGGCCAATCGCAACCCGGATCAAGCGCAGCACCGGAACGCCCAGCGCAGCCAGCATGCGCCGGATGTGACGGTTGCGGCCTTCGTCTAAAACAATTTCGAGCCAGGTATTTTTCTTACCGCCGCGCAGAATGCGAACACTGACCAAGCGCAACCAACCGCCGTCTTCTGTCTTGACTCCTATACCGAGCGTCTTGCGCAAAGCGGCGTCGGCGACCCGGCCAATCTGCACATGGTAAGTCTTGTGGAGATGCGACGCCGGCGACGCCACCTGAGCCGCCCATTCGGAATCATTGGTCAGGAGGAGCAGACCTTCACTTGCCTTATCGAGGCGCCCGACGGGTGCGACCCAGGGCAAGTCGGGATTGAGAAACTCATAGACAGTCTGCCGGCCCTTCTCGTCCGAAGCAGTCGTCACGGCCCCGCGCGGTTTATTAAGCATGAGAAACACCTTCGCGGTAGCGACGACCGGCTTTCCGTCTACGTCAATCCGATCGCTCTCCGCGTGCACGGGCGTCTCGGGATCGCGACGGACCGCGCCGTTCAGGCGCACTCGCCCGGCATCGATGAGATCAAAGGCCTCGGAACGTGAGCAGTAGCCGAGCTTCGAAAGAACGCGCGCCAAACCCACTTGTCGAAAGCGATTCGCGCTGGTCACGCGTTTCATGCTAAATGAAAGTCAGCGCGAGCCGGTCAATCCATGGCAGTCTGGCCTGCGATTTGAGCTTGGAAAGTCATCACAAGTGGCAACAATGGCGGCCTCGATTGGTGTTAGGCTATGTCAGAGATGTCGTGGACAGCGGCGAGAATCCCCGGTTTGCCCGATGAAGGGCAACAACTATTCATGAGCGAAAAGAACACGACCGAGGAGAAGGGTGCGGGCGATGGACGCCGGCCCGCGAAGAAGCCCTATCTCAAGCCCGAATTCCGCTACGAACGGGCGTTTGAGACTATGGCCCTGGCTTGCGGCAAGATCCGCGCCACGCAGACGCTCTGCCGCTTCAACCGCAAAAGTTCGTAGGGCAGTTTCTGGTTTCTAGTTTCTGGTTTCCAGTAACGACTTCGGCGCCCCTTCCGCTTGGATTCTCTTCTGGAAACAGGAAACAAGAAACCGGAAACTGCCTTTCCGCTTGTGGTAGCATCCTGCGCATGTTCAAACTACTGGTTGTGATGCTGAGCCTGGCCGCGACGGCGTCCTCGGTCGCGGCCCCGTCGTCCGCCGATCTTCCTACCCGGAAGTATTTGAATCTGGCCGCGATCAAGACCATGGTCGCCGCCGCTGAGGCGGAAGCCAAAAAACAAAATGTCGAAGTCACGATTTGTATCGTAGACGAAAGCGGGAATCTGCTCTTCCTGCAGAAGGCAGATAGTGCCTCGCTCAACACGATTCAATTCGCGCAGAGAAAGGCCCGGCACGCCGCCTTCTATCGGGCCCCCTCGAAAAACGGCGCCGACGCGATGAAAAAAGGCGATACCGAAGTCCTCGCCTTTCCCGATTTTTTCCCCAACCAGGGCGGACTCCCCATTCAGGTGGACGGCCAGACCCTGGGCGGAATCGCAGCCAGCGGAGCCAAATCCGAGATTGACGAAGCCATCTCCCAGGCGGCGCTCGACGCGCTGTTCAAGAAATAGCTGAAGCCGAATTCCGTCCACTCTGTCGGAAACGCCGGGAGGTGTTTCGATGCCGGGGACTCGTCGCAGTTCGTTGGTCGGAGCGGTACTGCTCGTCGCCCTGGGCCTGTTCTTTCTCTATGCCAACTTTCGGCCGGGCCTCGATCCCTGGCCGCTGTTGTCCCGCTACTGGCCCGTCCTCTTGATTTTTTTGGGTGCGGGAAAAGTCTGGGACCACCTCAGGCCGCGGGATGCCTCGCAATCCGGTGGCGCCTGGCTCAGCGGCGGCGAGATTGCCGTTATTCTCCTCCTGATCATCGCCGGAATTGCGCTGAGCTTCCAGACGCCTGCGCAACGAATTCACACCGTCGAAACCACCGACCGGCGAGGATCGGAACCGGTACAGGTGCACATTCAAATGCCGGCCGGTGAACTGAAATTGTCCGGCGGAGCGGGCAAGCTGATGGAAGCCGACTTCAACTATGACGAGGCCGAAGGCAAGCCCGAGATCTCTTATCATGTATTGGGCGGCACAGGTCAGCTCGACATCACGCAGCCCGGGAAAAAGTTCCACATGGGCCCAGCCCACAACGACTGGGACCTGCGCTTAGCGAATGACGTTCCGATGGAGCTCAAGGTTGAAATGGGCGCCGGTCAAAGTGAGCTTAAGGTTGGCGAGCTCGCGCTCACCAAACTCGAAATCCATATGGGTGCAGGTCAGGTGACGACGGATCTCACCGGCAATTGGAAAAAGGACCTGACGGCCGAGATCCGTGGAGGGGTGGGGCACGCCATCGTCCGGTTGCCCGTGGACGTCGGGGTGCGCGTGCACGCAACCGGAGGTATCGGTTCGATCATCGCGGGCGGGCTGAAACGAGAGGGCGACGAATACGTGAATGAGCTGTACGGTAAATCACCCGTGACGCTAAGGATCGACGTAGCGGGCGGAGTCGGAAATATCGAATTGCAGCCCACGCCTAAGGCACAATAGCCGACCACCGTCCGAACTCAACCTCCGAAGCGGCTACTCGTCCGAAGGATCCTCCCCACGACTCGACGCGGTCTCCCGCTGAAATCCGCCGCCGAGAATCTTGGCCACTGAAGTTAAATCCTTGCTCAGTGCGCTCCGCCACCGTCCCACGGAATCCTGCGCCAGTTCTTCCATGGTCTGGCCGAAGGACAGCAGGCTGGCAGCGACCTCGGTCTTGACCAGATCGGTCACCGAAGTCTCGATTCCCTTCTGGACGATCTTCAGTTTTCCGCGGGCCTCATCCAGTTGATGGTCGAGTTCCTTGGCGTTGCGCGTGCCCAATTCTTTCAGCACCACGTCCACCGCGCCTTCGAGTTGCACCCGGGCCGCGGATATCTGGTCGCTGGCCATTTGCGACAGCCGGGTGTCCATTCCAGACTCGAGCCGGGTTGCGGTGTCGTCCAGTTGCGCGATGCGGCTGCTGAGAGATGTAGCTTGCGCCTGTAGCCGCGAGACTTCGGCCGCCACCGTGGATTGCAGCTTCTCCATTTCGCGGCGGTAGACTTCGTGCTCTTTGCTCAGCCTTTGCTGCAGGGCCCGGAAGTGCTCTTCATTTTGCTGCTCGGCGCGAACGCCGGCATCCGCCACCTGCTGCTGAAACTTTTCTGCTCCGGAGTTGAAGTGCTGCCCTACCGCTTCTGCGATCTCTTCGGACAGCCCGCGCGCATTCTGTTCGACGGTTTGCAGTTGCTCTGCCGCGTGCTGGCGGAATCCCTCAAGCGCCTGGCCGATTTTCTGTTCGATCAAGGTCTTGGCTGATCCCAGAACCTGCGCCGATTGTTCCTGGGTCTGCTTCAGGACTTGCGTCCCCAGATCTTCGCGCAGGCGTACCCATAATTTCTCTTCCACCTCGGGTGGAATGTGCGACAGCGATATATCGAAGCGGCTGCGCTTGCCGTCTTCCTGGGCCGTCTTTTCCCTGAGCGCCACCACTTCCGCATGCAAGGGCTGAACGAACTCGGCCACGATGGCCCGCAGATCGCGCTCGGTAAGTTGAGGCTGGTTCTTGTCAGAGACAATCTTGAGGCCAGGCGCGCCGGGCTGGTTCTTGTTCGCCGCAAGTTTCCGCGTAGGCTGCGGATCATCAGAATGAATCTCCATCAAACGCCCCCAATCTTCGGGACAAACTTCCAGTCCCCAGAAATTTTCTGGCTGGTCCAGCTTCGCGGCCACTTGCCAGCCATTTTGACCCGCACCCATCGGCTTGCAGTCCACTACGTGTGCCTTGGTCGCGCCGCCTCCCTTGCGCCGAAACTGCACGGGGATGCCGGCTTCCAGCTTGGCGGGAGAAAATATGGCGCAGCCATGCGCGCTGACCACCAGGGTTTCACAGATTTCTGAAAAGGGAGCACTAGGCTCCAGGCTGGTGACGGCGATGGGAAGGGTAATCGGCACTCTCGAGCTGCGCCGCATGGTCTCGGGAACGTTCGCACTATGCATGGTGGCCCTCTTTCATGTGACCCGCTCTCACGGTGCTTTTGAAGAACTGCTCGACTCAGTACCCGCTCGGGCTGAAATCTCCGCACCCATACGGTAACGCAAGCCGCGCCTGCAAAGGGATTCCAGTAGTTCCTGCCTCCGCTTCCAGCGGGGCAGTTACGTTACACATCCCTAGGTAACTGAGTAGTGCGACTGGACACTGGCCAAATTCCCGGCGCCGATGGCCAAGAAACACAGACGCGAAGAGCGCTTCTCGGGTTAGGTTGATGACAGCATCATTTACATCGAAGGAATCCAAAAGCAGCCATGACAAATTCCCTCCTGCAACGGCTTATCGAAATGTGCTGCCGGCACGAATTCACCTGGCCGCACGCCGGCATCCACGGCACCGCCTATCAGGCGTGCCTCCTTTGCGGCGCGGTCTATTCGTATGACTGCACCACCATGCGCCGCACCGGCCGGTTGGTTACCCCGCCGGACGCAGGACGACAGGCACTGGGAGAGACCCAGCCGGCCAGCGATTAAGGTCTAGTGTGGCCGCGGGCGACTCGCCCGGGCTTCTCGGGCCGGTACCTTGCGGGCGAGTCGCCGGCGACCACACGAACTGATTCTGCCCCCCACCTCCTCCGCGGAAGTACAACACCATCCGTTTCCAGCCGATATCTTGCGGGTGCCGATGTATGTGCCCAGAATCAGGCAGGGAGAGCCTTAGCACCGTGAAAATATTGCTGGTAGACGATTCGAAGCTGGACCGGTTGCGGGTCAGCGAGTGCCTGGATGAGTCGGGCTTCGAATATGTCGTTGCCGAAAACGGAATTGACGCGTGGGAGATTCTGCAGGCGCCGGATGCTCCAACCTTCGCGCTGCTGGACTGGGTGATGCCGGGCATTGACGGCATCGAACTGTGCCGCCGCATACGCGGTCTCGGGTCGAGCGGAAACTATATCTATACCGTCATGTTGACGGCCAAAGACCGGAAGCAGAATCTGCTGACTGCGATGGACGCCGGAGCAGACGACTATCTGGCCAAGCCGGTGGATCCGTGCGAGTTGCGGGCCCGCATCCTGGTGGGCAAACGGATTCTCGATCTGCAGCAATGCCTCAGGTTTTCCGCCACTCATGACTTCCTGACGAACTTGCTGAGCCGCGCAGAGATTCTGGCATCGCTCGAGCGCGAACTGGTTCGCACCCAGCGGGAGGGCCGTCCGGCAGGCGTGATCATGGCCGACGTCGACGGCTTCAAGCAGATTAACGATACCCTGGGACATCCTGCGGGGGATGCCGTGCTGGCGGAAGTGGCCCGCCGTTTGAAATCAGACCTCAGGCTTTACGATGTGGCCGGGCGCTACGGCGGCGAAGAGTTCATCCTGGTGCTACCCAGCTGCGACTTGCAGACGACTGCCCGCCGAGCCGATGAAATTCGCCGGCTGGTCGCACGCGAAGCCGTTGTGACGCCGGCGGGATCGGTCTCCGTGACCGTAAGCATGGGGGTGACTGCCACCTGCGGCGATTCGGATTCGACTCTCGAGTCGGTGCTGCAGAGCGCCGACGCGGCCCTCTACCGGGCAAAGAAAGCCGGGCGCAACCGCGTTGACGGTTTTTCGCTCAATGTCCGAGCGGATAAGGCCTCGAGGTAGTCCACTGGCGCCCGTTCCGCTCGCGGGGCGACCGTTGCGCTGCCGCACGAGCGGGACGCTCGCGCCTACATAGAAAAATCGCGACCCTTACGCCTTGATGAACTGAATATCTAGGTTGATATTCACATCGTCGCCTACCAGGATTCCGCCGGTTTCGAGCCCGGCGTTCCACGTCAGACCGAAGTCCTTCCGGTTAATGCGGGTCGTGGCGGAGAGTCCGATTCGCGTGTTGCCCCAGGGATCCTTCATCTCAGCGCTCGGCCCTTCGACCTCGAGTACAACGTTGCGAGTCACGCCATGGATGCCCAGCTCGCCTGCGACCGTGAGCACCCCGTCTTTGTTTTTGGAGATGCGATTCGATTTGAAAGTCAAAGTGGGGAATTTCTCCACGTCGAAGAAGTCTGCGCTCTTGAGGTGCGCGTCGCGTTGCGCGTCGCCGGTGTTGATGGTGGCAGCATCGATAGAGATCTCAGCTGCTGACTTTGTCAGATCTGAGCCGTCGCGCTTCAGCGTTCCGGTAATGCCTTTGAACTGGCCTTTCACATTTGAAATCATCATGTGCCGGACCTTGAACTCGGCATGGGAGTGCACAGGATCGATGTTCCAAGTGGTGGTGGCAGTAACTTCAGGTGCAGTTGCGGTGGTCATATTGAATCCTCCTGTCATACAGATGATCGTTATAACGAATAGATTCAAAAATCTATTGCGTATCATCATCCCTGATGGATCATCTGCAGCCTTTGCCTTCCGGCCTTCTCGGCCGCGCGAGACGACATCCAGCACCGTGAAAGAGCGGCCCTTCCAGGGCCGCGTCTCGTCGCCCCGACTCTGGCCTTCAGGCCCAGTGGCGCCACTGGGACTAAAGCCCAAATACCTCTGATCCATGACGCGGCGCAGAAAGCACCGCTCTTCCACGTTGGTGCCGGGCCATCGCAACAATAAGGCAATCACCGCCGAACGCGTTTCAGATCAAGCCCGGGTTCTTACACTTTGGATACCGCGTCAAAATCAACGTCCACGGCGGCGGGCGAGGGCGCCCGCCCCACATTCTGGCCTCATACCATGATGATCAGCTAGACTTTGGCCGTACTTGATAGGAGCAGACGGTGGGCGATCGAATGGCCAGCTTTCTGGACCCTGACGGAAATAAAGAAGCGCTGAAAGTGGCCTGGATTTAAAAGTCGAATCTCTTTAACAGCCTCCGTTGCCCCAGCTTCGCGCGTCCATTAAGCTGAACAGCATCGTTGGAAGGCCGCTATCCGATCGATTGCGTGACACTACTCGCAGCTGAAACTTAATAACTGATAAACATCCACAGGAGCAAGGCATGCGGTTGCAGGGTAAGACAGCGATCATAACGGGTGCGGGATCTGGGATCGGAGAAGCCTCGGCCAGGATCTTTGCCGCGGAAGGCGCGCGGGTTGCGGTTGTCGATCGGGACCAGGAGGGCGGGAAGAGAGTGGCGGCGGAGATTGGAGCGTCGAGTTTCTTTCTCAGCGCCGACGTCGCCAGCGCTGCCGATATGGAGGCCATGAGCCGGACCGTACTGGAAAAGTTCGGCCGCATCGACATCCTCTTCAATAATGCCGGGGTTTCGTGCGTGGGCGCGCTGCACGAAACTGCGGAAGAGGAGTGGGACCGGGTGATCGCGATAAACATCAAGGGCATTTATCTCGCCTGCAAGTACGTCGTGCCTATCATGCTCAAACAAAAGTCGGGTTGCATCATCAACATGGCTTCGGGCGCAGCGGTGCTGGGGTTGGCGCAGCGTGCCGCCTACACCGCGTCGAAAGGAGCCGTCTACTCGCTGACCCGGGCCATGCAGGCCGACTACTGCCGCTCCGGCATACGCGTGAACTCGCTGGTGCCCGGCACCATCTACACGCCGTTTGTCGAAGGCTATCTGAAAAAGCATTACGCTGACGATCCCGAGAAGGCGATTGACAATCTCAAGAAGCGCCAGCTTTCAGCGACTCTGGGCACTCCCGAGGACGTCGCCTATGCCGCGCTCTATCTCGCGTCCGATGAAGCGAAATTTGTTTTCGGGAGTGGCCTGGTCGTGGACGGCGGTTTCCAGGCGGGAAAAATCTTTGACTAGGGGCTTTGATGGATCGAAAGTCGTCCCCTGACCCACAACGACCGAGGGTTCTGATAACCCGACCGATACAGCAATCGGTGATCGACCAGGTCTCGCAGCATTGTGATGTTCAGGTGCATACCGTAGATGAGCCAATGCCACCTGCGCTGCTGGCGTCGGCTATGCGCGATGTCGATGGCGTGATGCCCGCCGGAGTGCGAATCAGCAAGGAGATCATCGACGCAGCTCCGCGGTTGCGCGTCGTATCGAACATCGCCGTCGGTTACGACAACATTGACGTGGAGGCATGTAACCGCAGACACATCCTGGTTACCAATACCGCCGGCGTACTTACCGAGGCCACTGCAGACCTTGCCTTCGCCCTGCTATTGGCCGCGGGCCGGCGAGTTGTAGAAGGGGACCGCTACGTTCGCGGCGGGCACTGGAAACAGTGGCAATGGAATTGTCTATGGGGCACCGAGATGCATGGCAAGACGCTGGGACTCTACGGTTTTGGCCGGATCGCCCAGGCGACTGCCCGTCGTGCGCGCGGCTTCTCCATGCGCGTTCTGTATTATGCCCGTCATCGCGTCTCCGCCGGCGTTGAACAAGAATCTGCAGCCGAATTTGTGGACCGCGAAACCTTGCTGCGGCAATCCGACTTCTTGAGCTTGCATGTCCCGCTGACTCCGGAGACTCACCATGCGATCGGTGCATCGGAGTTAGCCCTGATGAAACCCAGCGCTTTCGTCATCAACGCCGCACGCGGACCCATCATTGACGAAGAAGCACTGGTTCAGGCGCTACAGGCAGGCCGGCTAGCGGGCGCTGGACTTGATGTGTTTGAGCACGAGCCCCGGGTACATCCCGCGCTGATCGCAATGGACAACGTAACTCTGGCGCCTCATGTTGGAAGCGCAACCGCCGAGACCCGTCTGCGGATGGCGATGCTGGCTTCCGAGAATCTGCTGGCCGCCCTGCACGGAAAGCGCCCCCCGAATCTCGTCAATCCCGAAGCCTGGCGTGATCCCCAAACCATATAGGCGGACGCCCTCGTTCGTGGGGACGAAGCTGGCCAAAATGGGAACAAATCGCTGCAAAGCTTGCTCCGCCGGACCAACAAGGGCGCCCGATGAGTAAAATTTCATCTACGGCGCCGTGCAGCAATCGGCAGATTTTCGGCCCACTCACACCCCGTCCTTCCGTAACCTGACCGTCCGTGTGGCAGGGAATATCTTGACCTCATGGCCGAAACCACAATGCTGCCTCGCAAAACTATTACTGCGCAAGATCTCGACGAAGCCCGAACAGCCGCCTACGCAAATGATCCCCAAACCGAATTGGTAATTCTGGGTCTGAGCGAAAATGCCGCAGTCACGACCTGCGGATGGGCAAAACGCTACTTCGAACAAAAACCAAGCGGGTTCTGATACACCCACTGAATATGTACCGACCGCGAGTTTTGTTGACCCTAGCCTTACTGCTGGTTTTTTTCGGGATAAGGTGACAATCTCGCCATTCCTGGTTCATCCGGTTCGAGCAACCACGCTCTGCGCCCCTTGAAATACGCGGTCAATTCCTGATTTCGCTCCCCCATGTCTTGCGCCCAGATGACCTTGGCGGCATTAATGTCAGCCCGGTTGTAGACCCATTCGTGAATTGGATCGTGACCGGGACTGTAGCGAACAACCACGAGATGCTGGCCGCCTGCCCGCTCGAGGCGCTCGAGAATCTCTGCACGTTGCCAATGCCAGGGAAAAGTGGCGGGACTTCGCGGTACTTCGAGATATTCAGTGCGGACATTAAAGAGACACACGGCAAGACACACGATGCCAAGAATCGGTACCAGTACTCGTCCCAGCTCAGTACCGTTTCGCCGCCACTGTCGAAGGTGGCGCAGTCCTTGAATCACAATGGCATATATGACGCAGGTCAGGGGAGCAAAGTAATGGGGTTGGTGCCAGGCTTCGACCGCTACGCCGGCGAGGGTCACGAGTGCGGTGATGAGAAGGAGCTTCATCCGGCGATCGCGCACTACACGAGGCAAAGCCAGCAGTGAAAGCGGCAGCACAGGGCCAAGAAAGAACCACCACATCGTTACCAGCTTGGCCCATTCCTCCCGCGCCAATCCTCGGACGGTTCGAGTTTTCACATACCTCGACATTTCCCAGTCCGCGTAAAACTTCCGCATCTCGACGTTTCGGTACTCCGGTTCCGGACGCGGTTGCTGGCCAAGCAGCTCCTCGCCAAGAAAGAGCGGCGCCATGGCATATGTCCTGCGATTCAGCGCCTCCGGCATCTCCAAAGCATCAGCGGTTACGCGCCAGTTGTAGTAGCCAGTCGCAACCGCAGCCAATCCAAGAATCAGTCCCAGGGGCAGTAAAATGCGTGTCAGAGAAGTTCGGCCGCGATGCCTCCACAGCCAGAGCGTCAGCGAAAACCCCATGGGAAGGCTGAATAGCAAGCCTTCGAAAGGCCGGCTATTGGCCAGGACTGCCAGGCCGAATCCCAGAATCAGAGCGTCGCGCGTTCTTTGCCATCGCAGGATGCGCGCAAAGGCGCCTAACACCAAGGCTCCCCCGGTCGCCGCCACGGCGCCACCCCAATACGAATTCATCCAGTAGCCGGCAATGCCCTGCCCCATAACGCACAACAACCCTCCAAACAGCGCCCATCCCGGAGGAAACCAGGCCTGCAACATCCATGTGACCGCGGCACACATCACACCCACGCTCAGCCAGACTCCGAGCCAGGGGGTTCCTCCAATAAACTGACCAGCAGCCAGGGCGAGACCTTGCGCGGGCGGGTACATGGACATGTAAGTGGGTTGCTGCAGGATGTGTTCACTTTCAAAATGCATCCACATCGGGTGAGGGGGATTGGTCAGGTGGCCCGAGGCAAGAGTATCCGCGGCCAGCAAATAGCTGAACTCATCTTGAAAGTGCGGCTTCGGTATCGGCAGAAGAGGTAAGAGACAAGCTCGAATCAGAAGCGCAAGCACGCCAACCAGGACCACCGTGAGCGTGCGCCTTCGCAGCAGGATGTCCAGCTTTCTCCGGCAATATCCGAACACCCGCGTATTATCTCCTGCTTCGATGCGCATTACGCTCATCGCCGGGGCCAAGCCTCGAGTTAGACAACAATCTACACCGCGCTTTGTGCAGCAGGATTGTCTGCAGAAACTGATTCGCTTTTTGAGTTCAGCGCGATTGCGGCGCCTGCCGCAAACATGGCGACCACAAATGCCATGAGATTCATCTCCCGCAACCAAAACTGAAGGATCGCGTAAATCGGCGTGAAGAACAGAACCGCGAGAGACGCTGCCAGAATGTGGCGCGCCCGCCCAACGATTTGACCAGCGAGAAGTTGTTCTGCGAGCAGCAGAATCGGAAGCATGAGCAGGCTAAGGTCATGCACAAACAGGTGGTAGCTGACAATGGTCGTGACCGCCAGGCATAGCGAGAATCCGAGCTCGAACTTCTGACCGGGTTGGACGCGCCACCAGTGCACCACCAGCGCCACCAGCGCAATAGAAAGCACGATGATCAGCAACATTGCGGGCAGGCCTGCCAGGTGCAGTGATCCCGCAACCAGGCCGCGTAAGTTTGGCATGTCCCGGGGATCAATCCCGGCTTGAGCGGGGCTGCGGTTAAGACGGAGCACAAAGTCAGGATATGCCCTGACACCGTTCCATCCGACTACCGCCGCCGAGACCAGGAGCAACACAAAAGCCGTGAAACTGAACCCCGCAACTACTTTCCATTGACGCCTGACCAACAGCACAACCACCAAGGGCAGAACCAATTGAAACTTGAAAAGCGCCAGGGCTAGACACACTCCCGCAACAAAGGAGCGTCTGGTTGCCAACGCCGAGAAGGCAAGGCCATACAGAAAGAGCAGCAAGATTGAGTCCTGACCCTGCAGCAATGCCACGATTACAGGAAAAAAAGCGAACATCGCCAGCAGCGGCAGGCTCGGCAGCAAATTGTTCAAGCTGGGCAGTCGCGGACGGAGCAGTGTCCAGAAGCCCACAATGAGAGCGACGTTAAATACCGCCCAAACCAGGTACGCCGAAAAATATGGCAGGCCCGCCAGGGGCACGAACAGCAAAGCCTCGAACGGAGGATGATTAAAAGGAAGAGCATTCTCGCGATGCTTTACCTCAGGTGCGAAGCCACGCTGGAGTGCGAGTTGCGTTTCCAAATCATAAAGTTGTCGGCCACGACCTTCGTAAATGCACTTGCCCGCAGTATAGAAAATCGTAAAGTCCGGGTAGCCAGCCGCGATCTGTCGCCGAAGGCTGAAAAACATCCACGCATGCAGAATAATCGTCGCCGTCAGAAGCGCGAGAAGAATGGGTCTGAGCGCCGAGCTACCAGGCGCGCGAGGAGCCAGGGACATAGGCGGAGTATAGCGCGACGGCTAAAACCCGGGCGTCCGCACACTTGGAAGCAAGGAACCAGCAAACGCTTTACGGATTGCATGGGAATCTCCTCTGCGTGCGGCACGGGTGGACAAAAATCTTACACGGACTGCCCGCCGCCATCTCTAGTGCTTTTGTAATATTGCCGCCACCAGTCAACCGCAAGTAAGTTGACCCGCATTCAGAAATGCTGGCCGGATTCCGGGGAAAACCGCCTCCAACCATGCCGATACCGGCTGAGCCGATTGGAAGCATCCCGCGCCCACCCGAATCGTTGGCGGAAGAATCAGAATCGAGGATCAAGAAAATGGCCCACATCGAATTGACTGAAGGAATGCCGGGTATACGCGGCCCGATGGTGTTCAGTCCCGAGACTACCAAGCCTTTGGGCGAACTGGTGCAAGTTCTGCTGACTGGCCCGCACACGCTGACTCCCGCGGAACGGGAGATGATCGCGACCTATGTTTCCTCCGAGAACGATTGCTACTATTGCCAGACCTGTCACAACCGCTATGTGGACGGCCTGGCAACCTGGGCGCCCACAGATCCCGCCATGTATCGCGAGAATGGGAAACGGCTGGCAGAAAAAGGCTATCTCGAAACAACGGACGATTTGCTGGCAGGCGCGGACAGGTAGTATAGGACGTTCATTCTTCAAATCGCCCAACGCCATTGCAAACTCGCTCGGCGCTGAAAGGGAAACGTGAGCCTGGCCGGTCATCCTAAAAGTAGCGGCACCATAAAAAGCGGCGATTTAACGTCCGGCCTGAGTGAATTCGATCTCAACTATTACGGCTGGCGCGTGGTGCTAGCGGCGTGTTTAGGTGTGATGGCGGGCTTCGGCTCGCTATTCGTTTATACATTCACGGTTTTTGTGAAACCGCTGGGCGCGGAGTTCGGCTGGAGCCGCGAAGCCGTCTCAAGCGGCTTCGCCATCGGCGCTGTGACTGTGGGCCTGTGCTCCCCGCTGTTGGGCCGGTGGATTGACCGTTATGGCCCACGCCGCATCATCCTTCCCTGCATGACCGTGTTTGGCTGCGGCATTGCTTCGCTGGCCCTGCTGCGCTCTGCAATATGGCAGTTCTACGTGACCTGCTTCGTGCTGGGCGTGGTTGGAAATGGCGCCGCTCATCTGGCCTATTCGCGATCTATCTCCACCTGGTTTCAACGGCGATTAGGGCTGGCTTTGGCTTTCGTCATGGTGGGATCGGGCCTGGGCGCGATGATCCTGCCGGTGGTGGCGCAAAGTATTATCAGCCGTTCCGGTTGGAGAGCGGCCTACGCCGCGCTGGGCGGTATTGCCCTGCTGCTCGGCCTGCCGCTCAGTTGGCGATACATCCGCGAACGCGGCTCGCTAAAGGCCGAGTCCGCGCCAGTCGCACATTCTGGAATGACGTTTCAGCAAGGTCTGCGTTCCTATGCTTTCTGGATTATCGTCGCTGTCCTGTGCGTGAGTTCGATCAGCATGAACGGAGCGATTACTCAGATGTCCGCGTTGCTGACGGACCGGGGAATCACGGCTAGCGGTGCGGCGCTGTGCGCGTCCATACTGGGTGGATCGAGTCTGCTCGGACGGGTCGGAGTTGGCTGGTTGCTGGACCGGTTTTTCGGGGCGCGCGTGGCTTTTGCAATAACCCTCTCGACCGCGTCAGGAATTTTCCTGCTCGCCCGGGCGAATAGTTTTTCTGCGGGATGCCTCGCGGCTGCGCTGATCGGCATTGGGGCCGGCGGCGAAGCGGCCATCACTCCTTACCTGCTGACTCGCTATTTCGGACTACGCTCTTTTTCCACTCTTTACGGCGTGACCTGGACGTTCTACGCCGCAGCAGCAGCCGTCGGTCCGGTGATACTCGGCCGGGCGTTTGATTCGACAGGCTCCTATACCTCTTTGCTGGTAATCCTCGCAACGGCGCTGGCGTTAGCGGCTGCCATGAACCTCTTCCTTCCACGGTATTCGGACCCGGCGGCAAGCGAGCCCGCCTGAGATTCTCAATTTAAAGGAGCACTGCCACCGCCATGCGAAGCGTTCAGAAACTGCTCGCAGTCTGCCTTCTCTTGTCCCTGGCTGCATTCGTCCAACTGTCAGCAGCAGAACCATGCCCCGCCGAACAGCACCCGACATTCAGGGTTGCGATCGCTCCCGAGTTGGCGGGGACAGCACTTTCCGGCCGTTTGCACTGCACGAAGAGGGCCAAAATGGAATGGTCGCGCTCGACGCGCAACCCTTACGAGATATGAGGATGTGAAGCCGCAGACCGCCTCGAGTCCAGCGTGAAGAAGTGTCATCTCATTGTCATGTCATGAAATGACACCTGACGGCAGACGCCCGAGGTCGGTGTCAATAGGACCAAGGAACGATGTGTTCCGATGCACCGCAGCTGATGGCGAGTACATCTGTTGTGCATTCAATCGAACCTGATGGCAGGTGAATTGCTTGGTTACAGGGCGACGAGGCAAGGAACAACAGTGAACCCCACACCTGAAGTTCGTACGAAGAAAGCCGTGGATGGCAGAGCGAGCGTGACCTTCTCTTCAACCCATGCCAGTAGCGATTCGCTATCGAACCTGAGTGTGAAAGTCGGAGGAACTGATGAAGGCAAGTAACGTTTGACGAATAACTCATTCATTTCTCCTTCTTGTACTGGCGATGCCAGCTGTCATAAGTTGGTCGCGAGCATCGCGACCGGAGCGAGAGTTTGCGTAGTGATTGGTCCGGCAGTTTCTTCACACTTAAATTGCACGATAGCTTGCGCATGCAATGTGCCGAAAGTTAACTCTGCACCTTCGCTCGCGAACACTGGCCCTACCGACTACCTCACATGTTGACAGCGGCCTACCTAACGGCATCATTCATGGTCGGAAAACGCTTCCCAAGTGACCTCAGCAAGTCTAGTGCTATACAGAAGACGGCAGATGGCTTCACTTACCTGGACCCCTCGCAGTTTCATGAGTATTTCGCCGCCGACCTGTCTGCTGAGCAGGCCGCTTTCATGGCGCGCTCGCAGGTATTAAACTTCGCCGACAATTTCAAAGCCGTGATCACCACCGTTGCGTGGAGAAGCAAACCAAGCTGGGCGCTGGTAGCAGGAGCGGACAGAGCCATCAATCCCGATCTCGAACGATGGTATGCCACACGAGCCAACAGCCACAAGGTCGAAGTTCCCGGCGCCAGTCACGCGGTCTACGTATCCAGGCCAAAAGAGGTTGCTGCTCTGATCGAGGAGGCCGCATCGCACGCTCGGCAGAAGGACTCGCAAATCAAATAGGTTGCTTCTTTGAGCTGCCACAGCGCGTCGTCAATGCGTTGGCGACAGCGAGCCGGATCGAAAACTTGATCGAAGGGTAGTCGGTTGCGGTCACGACTCTACCAATCACAAACTTATCCATCGCAAGAGAAAAGGAGAAAGCAATGCCATACGTTACAGTCGGAAAAGAAAATTCAGCCAACATCGAGCTTTACTACGAAGACCATGGCTCGGGCCAACCGGTGGTTCTGATCCACGGATACCCATTGAGCGGTGCTTCCTGGGAGAAGCAGGTTCCTGCGCTGCTGAATGCGGGATATCGAGTCATCACCTACGACCGCAGGGGATTCGGCAAGTCCAGCCAGCCGACCGAAGGCTACAAGTACGACACGTTCGCAGAGGACCTGCACAAATTGATCACGTACCTGAAGCTGCAGGATTTCACGCTGGTCGGATTCTCGATGGGCGGCGGCGAGATCGCGCGTTACTTCGGGAAGTACGGCTCCAAGGGAGTGAGCAAGGCGGTGATCATGGGTGGCGTGCCTCCGTTCCTGCTGAAGACCAACGACAACCCCGAAGGCGTGGACCCCAGCGTATTCGAGGGCATCAAGAAAGCGGTGGGGACGGACCGCTATGCGTTTTTCACCGAGTTCTACAAGAACTTCTACAACACCGATCAGCTATTGGGTAAGCGGGTGAGCGAGGAGGTCGTGCGCGCGAGTTGGAACATTGCTGCCGGCGCATCGGCGATCGCCAGCCTTGCATGTGTTCCGACTTGGCACGAGGACTTCCGCAAGGACCTGGATCGTGTTGATGTGCCGACGCTCGTCATCCACGGCGACGAAGACCGCATTGTTCCGATCACTGCGGCCGGCGCCCGCACCGCCAAAATGATCAAGGGCGCTCGCCTGCACGTCGTGAAAGGCGGGCCGCACTGCATCACCTGGACGCATGCGGAGGAAGTCAACGCGCAACTGTTGAGCTTCCTGGGCGAAAAGGCGCAGGCGAACAAAGAAGATCGCCTGAGCGGCCTCGGACCATGACCTGCCGGGCGATTCCAGCGCCCTGCAGTTCTTCAACGCCTTAATTGGGAAAGGCGTGCATTCGATGCGACGATTCTGGGTGGATGGTCGGCCATCCAGAGACTGACTGTAAACGGACTTCTGGGAAATTAATGGTAGGGGGAAGCGTCGGCCTCCGCCCAACGCCTGCTGGGCAACAGGGGTAAAGATCGGCGGTCCGGCCGGTACCGCCTTGAACCCTAGAACGACTGATAGAACCTCGTCTCCAGAAACTCTCCCAATTTCGCTGTCGCCTTGAACTGCGGGATGGGGTCGAGTTCCTTGAAGGCGGAGGTGAAGGCATTCGACAGACTCCAGATCGTTCGCGAGCGGAATTCCTCATACTTCGGCTCGAAATAGAGGTCATGCACAGCGCGAGCCAGATGTTTCGGAGCTTCGAGTTTGCCTTCCACAAAAGCCTCGTAGATGACCACCTTCGCCGTTACGTCGGTGAGTTCGCTCCTCTGCCAAGTCTCTACCTGCTTCCGCATCGGCTCGAAGTTCCGCTGCATTCGATCGACGCCGACCGACATGCAGTCGATCAACGAGAATGACTTCGAGTGCTTCGCCAAGACCGGCGTGAAATCCCCGGCGAACGCCATGTTGGAGCACACGAACACCCGATACCCACAGGTCATCGCGAGGCGCATGCTCTTGTCGTGAGAATTGCGAAGACCGATGGAGAAGCGGCAGCCCTCCATTTCGGTTGCGAGATCGAGGACGCCGAACATCTTCATGCCATCGGGCGATACGGCGTACTCATCGTGGACGACCCCGATATGGCGAAACCCGAGAGTTTCGATCAGAGCCTGCACGATCTCGTGATGTGGGATCGGCCGGTGCGTTTCGGTTGCCGGTGGTGTTGGCACCAGGGTTAATTCTTCGCGGCCAATCGTCCGGCCGCTGTAGCCAATGAGCGTACTTGTTTCGGACATACTGCTTCCTCCTTGTTGGATTGAAATGTGATTTCTGGATGAGTGATGAAGGGAGTGGAACGAGTTGGGAAAGTTGATCCGGTATCAACCGAACAACGATGCTTGTTCTGGAACAATTGGTCTGCCACGCGGTCTTCTGCTTAGCGATCCCGGTCGTTGGCCGAAGATTAGGACCGAATCGCCGCCGATGGCTTCTTCGATGAGGGCCGCTGGATTATCTTGGACGGTCAACAGGCTGGCCAGAGCTTCGGCGGATGACTCGTCATCAGTGGAGCGAGCGGTTGTTGGGAACAGCTTCTGGTGTTCTGCGCTTAGAGCCTTCCACACGGAATCGGCGTTTTCCCCGATGCCATTTCTCTCGACCAACTCCCGCGCCATTGCCGACAGCATGTCGTCATCTTCATCGATGTTCTGCAGCCCCTCGCCGGCACACTTGCCTTCCATGGTGAGCGCCACCAACAGCTTCTTTCCCATCAGTCGCAGACACGCGGTCTGCATTGTGCCTTCGTAGCAGACGAACTTCACGCGTACCGGCCGTCGTTGGCCGATACGCCAGGACCGCCGACTGGCCTGCCGCAAGGTGTGCAGTGAATACCCCGACTCGTAAAAGATGATCGTCGGAAAGTCGAGCAGATCGAGGCCTGTCTCGACTAGCTTGGGATGAGAAATGACAACTTGCACTCCTTCCTTGATCTGTCGTGCATACCAGGCTTCACGCTTCGATGTGTCGACACTCGCCCGGAGAACCGCGGTACGAATTCCCTCGTTATCTAATATCCGCTGCAACCGTGCCGTGACGTCGTGTTTCTGCGTGTACACCGCAAACACCTGGCAGCGTCTTCCTTCTGCGAGTTCCTTCTTGATCTCCTCGATCACTTTCCTTTCTTTGGAATACAGTTGCTCTTCGGGCAGCTCCTGTGTCTCGGCAATGACAAATCGGACATTGTGCTTCACTTCCGGATCGAACTCGGTGCCATACAGGGTCCCGAGTCCATAAGGGTGGTCTGGGTAGAGCAATAGTGTATTGAGCATGGTGCTCAACACCGACCGGTTCCCACGGTGCTCCTTCAACGCCTTTCGGATGGCATCTTCCAGTTCCCGGTACGCTGCCATCATCAGAGGGTCCATCGGGACGCTCAGGTACGTCTCCTCGTAGGGCGGAAGTTCTCCCGAGATGTCTTCAAGGAAGACGAAGGCACACAACTGCATCAGGAATTCGCCGAAGAGCAGAGGAGACGCTCCAGGTTTCCGGCGCACGGTACTGGTCGTCTTGGCTTTGGAACAGCGGTTGTCCGAAGGTTCTACTTTGGTGATCGTTTCGAGGACGCCATAGTCTTGCGTGACGGAACTCCGCCCCGTCGTCCCCCATTCATAACCGTGCTCCTTCATCCTGGCGGCTTCGAGCCGGAACAACGTGTTGAACAGGTCGTCCGCGTAGCCACCGAGCAGCGTTCCGGTTAATCCCACAATCCGGTCGGTACAGGAGGACAAAGTGCCGAGGGCATTGCCTTGCGCCGTGTCGCCGGCCAGTTGATGGATTTCGTCGCAGATTGCGTAATCAAACCAGCCCGGCATGTAGCGCCCGATGAACTCAATGGGAGCCATGCGGCGGATCTTGTCCGCATCGGCCTGCCAGAGCGCACTGTGGACGGGTCGGCACGGTTTATCGCCTCTGGATTCGACAGTCTCAGTGATTTTGACCTTCTCAAATTCGGCAACAGTTAATCGGCTCTCATCTACGATGACTGGCCTGCCCGTCTCGGAATTGACGACGCAACCTAGATAGGGGCCCGAACGGGGTACATGGTAAGCGTGGCGCCAGAAGTATCCGAGCTTCGCCCGTTCGCGGCCGACGATGAACAAGGATGGTCTTCCACACAGCGACAGCCATCGTTGCCGCGGCGTCGATGAAGACCTTCGTAATCGCATCTCGCTGAGACTGGTCTGGAAGCCTTCCCGCACGATGCGGCCCTGCCGCAGCCGGACCTCGTTCACACCATGTGCCTTGTTCTCGTCTCCGCCATTGCGTAGATCATCGATCAGAAATACTGTAGTCCGGGCAAAGTGAGAAACGCTTCGCGTGCCCACTTTTCGACCAGGTGCGGAGGCACCATGGCGAGCGCCGTGTATGGTTTGCTCTGGCTATGGACGTGGACACCGCCCGGCGAGATCAACGTCTTTCCTGTCCCGCATTCTGCAACCACCATTGCGGTCCGCGCCTGCTCCCAGCGTTTTGCGAGACCCATGATCGCGATGGCTTGGGCGGGAAAGGGTCTTCGCAACAATCCCTCAACCCGCGGTGAGACCGCGTCATCGAACTGGTGGAGCGCCGGGTACTCTTCGAGAATTCGTGCTCCGAGTAATCCAGCATTCGCGCGCATGTAGTCATAAATCGTGGACAGCTCAAGCATGGGAACTCCCTTACCCAAGTAGGAGAAGACTTCAGGCAACAAAAAGGCGGGAAAGAATGGACTAGAGCGACTGAACTAGTGGGGAAGAAATCTGTGAGAATAAACTAGGCTTTGAATCGCACCGCGCTGACCGGGGGTATCTGCTCGGGCTCAGGGGCAGAAGAGATAGAGAATCGTTCTTAAGCCGGCACTGGCGGCACTCGTGACCCGCTATCACTCATTAATTTCCACCTTGATCGGCAGCAGCCTGCAGCTTCTTTACGTCGAGAACGTCTTGCTCCCGGCCACTTGCAAGTTTGTTCCGGATCAAGTCCCCTTTAGAAATCACGTTGATTTGTACTTCCCCGTCGATGAGGCCTTGAATCCGGTTCTGCCAAGCCTCGTCGAAAGTGAGACCATCGATGCGCTGCAGGATGTCCACACGCGCGGGCGGTTGGCCAATCTGGAAAGTTGAACCATCTACAAAATCCTGAGGGCTGAGCCCGTCTAGCGGTGCGCCGTATTGGGTGAGCGCCCGATACACGGCAGCCCCGTTCGCATCGTCGGGGCGAATCAAGAGGTCTAGGTCTTTGGTAGCTCGCGGTTCAGCGTAAACACCGAAAGCATACCCGCCCACAACCAGGTACTTAACGCCGTTCTCGTTGAATGCGCGTAGCAGGTCCTTCAGATCCTTCGGCATCATCGATCGGAACCCCCTTGAAAGCGGCGGCGAAGCTGTAGGCCGCTTCGCTTACATCCCAGACAGCTGTAAGTCGATCTCCAATCGGCAGGCTCTGCCAGTAGAGGTACGCCTCCCGTTGCTGCTGTTGGGTGTCCTTTACCTTCTGGACTCGTTTGTCAATGCCCATGTTCACCGCCCATGCTGCCTGCCTCCCGAGGACTTCGAGTAGATTATATTCTCACGCTCGCCACTTCTCTTGCATTGCGGCTCACCCGGGCTTTTGCCGAAGAAGACGTCTCAATCACATCGCGTCCATGAACATGGCTTCGAGACTCAGCTTGGGCCACTGAATTGAGCCTAGTTTGGCCGGAAGCCGGATTGCCTCGCTCTCGACTCCCCAGCTCAACCAGTCGAGAAACTGTTCTTTTGTTCCCTTGACCATCACTGGATCGCAACCGATGCCAAGGATTTGGCTTGTCGCATGATGGGTCTTCAGTTCCTCTGCAAACCAGTCCGCCCACTCCGGGACTCCGGGAATTCCGAAGATGTGCGCGATGGAAGCCCAGACGAACTGTTTATCCGAGCCTCCTAACAGGGTTCTTCCGGAGTTGGACGACACATTTCCCGAGGCGAACTCCTCCGATATTCCGATGAGGTGACGCAGGGGCTTCTTTCGGCCAGGAACCTGGATGGATCCCTTGAAACACTGCGCGTTTCGTTCCAGGCAGACACGAATTGGCTGCACGCCTGGCCCTTCAACCATGCGCGCTACTGCTGCCCTAGCCGACTTGGCGCCGGCTATCCTCGATAGAAGCAATCCCGGCGCCACCAAGGCGGCCCGGGCTTGGGGTTACCGTCCGTTCAAAACGTGAGGAGAAGCACGGTTACTATTGGGGGTTACCTGAAAAGTTTTTCACTTTGGGGAAGGCCGATAGAGTCAGGAATGGTAGAACAGCTGGAAAGCGAAGCCTGTTGTACTGACCTTGATCGTGAAGATTGTATCTCCGTAACGTTCGACCATACAGGCTCGAATATCTTCGGGCATCTGTCGCTCGTCGCTGTAGAGCGGGAAGGGGCGAAGAACAACGGTTCTCGCAGATTTTGAGATCAGTGAAGAGACAATAGCTTCCCACCTGAAATTGCTGGCACAAATGGGTACAGGCGAACAGCTAAAATTCCCCCCCGATGGACATTCCGCAGAGCGAATTGCTCTCCAAAGGATTTCGCATCCAAGATTCCAAGGAGATGCCATGAAGCATGCTGTCATTAGATGGAATCCAGCGACTAGAAAACACTTCTGCATGAACTGTGGGCGAACCTCGGATGCGATCAGCGCTGCCGATGCACAAGAACAATTGGAGCGATATGAGTGCAAGATTCCTTCGGTTGAATCGACGAGTAGTGAGCCTGGTATGAAGACTCTGCGCCTCAACCGAAAGCAAAAATGACGATGCGAACCCAAGGGTACTTCGATTTTCGTTCCTCCTCCAGACTTGACCGTGCGGCCCCATTTCGCAATAATTTTCTTATCTTGTCGAGTGGGCGACAGGAGGTTATATGGACGGGAACCAATGGCATGAACTTTACAAGGCCGCGTTGCTCGAAACCGACTGGGCAAAAATAGAAGAGCGTATCCAGGAAGCGGATTCCGCGATCAGTGAGAAGCTTCACGAATTCTCCCTCAACCACGGCGGAACGCCAGAAGAAAATGAAGCGATTAGGGATGCCGTTAGTGGACTGACAATACTCCGTCGTGAGGTCGATGCTTGGAAAAGGAAGCGAGCGGTCTAACTGTACATGATTCTTCCCCGAATGATGGGGTTAATACCCGATAGCTACGGACTGGCCAACGGCGGCAAACTACAGACATTAATATTAGGATGAATATTGACCTCGACTGGGCATGGGACGACGCTTAACCGAGCGTCGTCCTTTCGTTTTTGGGTCGAGGCGGGTTAACGATGTCGAAGAATAGAGTGCTGCTGGTTGATGACAGCGCGGAGATTCGCAGGGTCGTACGGCCCTTGTTCGACTCTCATCCAAAGTTTGAAGTTGTTGGAGAAGCGGAGCACGGACGCGAAGCTGTCGAGAAAGCTCCTAAGCTTCGTCCTGACCTCATCATCCTCGACCTGACAATGCCAGTGATGAACGGCCTGGAAGCGGCACCACTTCTGATTAGACTCCTGCCCCATGTCTGGTTAATATTGTTTACGACCGACCACTTCCCAGAAGTGGAACGATTGTCACGGGCGGCTGGTATCCACGCTGTGGTTCCGAAACACAATGCGGCTACCCACCTAATCCCACAGGCTGAAGCGCTAGTTGCTCAAGCGGCCTGAGTCCTGGCATGAAAACCCAGCGCCTCAACAGAAGTACAAGTGACCACTTATGCTAATCCTGCGCACAAAGGGTGGCCGCGTGGAAGGGTCGAAAGAAGGCTGTGATTTGAATCACCGTGGCTCGTGATGGGTGAGACTGACCGAACGGGGCCGTCGTGAAAAGCTGCCTTCATGCACAAACTAGTGCGGGTACTCGTGGTCGAAGATCATGCCATCGTGAGGAAGGGAATTTGCGCCCTCCTTGCTGAAGAGCCGACACTGGACGTAATTTGCCAAGCGGACTCTGGCGAAGAAGCGGTCGTCAAAGCAGCACAACTTCACCCAGACCTAGCTTTAATGGATATCAGTCTTCCTGGCATTAGTGGAATCGAGGCAGCGCGTCAAATCCGCAAAGTCTCGTCTAACTCGCAAATCATCTTCCTCAGTCAACACGACTCCATTCAAATGGCAAAAGAAGCATTCAAAAGTGGCGGGCACGGATATGTGTCAAAGATCGATGCGGCATTGGAGCTTCTCAAAGCAATTCGCATTGTGCGTGAAGGTACGCGCTTTGTGAGTCAACGAATAGTTAACCAAGGCTGGGATCCTGAAGGGTTTGACGACAAGTCGCCCCAGGACACCGTGCTGGGCCGACAAGAAGAAGACTACTGAGTCGACCAGCGACTATCAATTTCCTTCATAATTTCCTCGGCCCAGCGAATCGCATCGGCTATCGCGCTCATCGTTGCGGGAACGCGCTTCCCGCCATCGTACTGAGCGAGTTTCCGCGCTGCAAGAATTGAAGCCATGATACCGATCACGCGTTTACGGGATTCGTCCACGGACGGAGTCTAGCACTTTCGCTTTCGATTCGCCTCCAAGAACTGCTAACTTTTGGTGAACACGGCGATTTTTGAGATTGACCGCCGCCGCCGCTTTGTTAATAATTTCTAGAAGAAATTGGCCTTGGGAGGGCCGGAGGTCACATGATTACGGATTGGGAAAAACTTTACCGGGCCGCAGTGCTACAACAAGACTGGTCAAAAATAGAAGAACAGATCCAAGTAGCGGAGAGCGGGATCAAGGCCAGACTGCACGAATTCTCAATGAACCACGGTGGGACACTCGAAGAAAACCAAGAGATAGTGAAAGCCCTCGACGCCCTGAGTGTTCTGCGGAAAGAAGTGGCTGAGTGGCAGGTATCGAACCGGGCGGGCTAGACGACTGCCCTTGTACTCTCTGCGCTGCCGCTCAATTGCGTCGGCTAAATTACTCGCTGTCTTCCGACTTGGGCGGTACGGGTCGTAGCCGCGTTTCTTTTTCATCCAAAAGGCGAGTGATCTCGTTTATCAACTCCATCAACTTCTGATGATCTTGTTCCACCGATGCTTGCCTGCAGAGCTCCGTCCAATGCGGTTTGTCCTTCATGGCGCGGTTTTATTGCACACTGGCCGAATGGCGCACATGGCACCGTCAGGCTAGGGGACAACCCGACCCAGTGCTCGAAATGGATTGGTCGAAAAGTAGCAGAATGTTCAGCCTTCAGGAGATCGAAGCGGGCGGGAATCTCAGCCAAAGGTCGACCTCATCGACGATGCCAATGACAGGCTTTAGTCCTGGCCCTCGGCGATTTGAAGCGAGGTTGCTGCCCGTTATCATTTCGTATCATGCAGCGGGGCATGAGGCTCTGCATTAGGGTCGGCATGGTGCAGTGCCTTTGCGAATACATAGGACAGCAGGATCACGAGAATACCGAGCGCAATGTAGAGAATCGTTGCGCTACCGTGTTTGCCTCGACAGTCCATGCACGTTTTACTCGTCCCGTCGCTATTGAACTGAGCTCGCCACGGAAGAGAATACGTTGTTGGCATTGCTGCCTACCAATCGAATCGTACCCACAACGAGCACCAAAATAACGGCCAGCATTACCGCATACTCGGCGATGTCTTGGCCCTGCTGATCGCGGCAGAGAGTCTGGAGAAATTTGTTCATTTGTACCTCCTTGCCAAAATGTGAAAGGCCGTGTGACCGCTCTTTGCCATATGGTGCGACCTTGGCGTGAAATCAGACCTCCGAGGGAACGATCTGCTCACGCCTAAGGTCGCAGACACTTAGAATGGCATTCGTTCTTTTCCGGTTGCCTCAACACTCGTGTACGCTACCGCACCCTATCCGGCAATGGATAGTGCACAACGACGCCTCTGTGATATACCTTCCGCGTGTACGAAAGCCGTGCCACTCGGCCTGTTTGGGCTGCGCGACGACTTGGGCGCGGTTCCGTCTGGGGAGAGCGACCACCAAAGTTCAATTTTGCAAAACCCTTATGGAGAATCACGAAAAGTGGATGGAACTTTGCGCCCTAGCATCCAAAGAAAAAGACTCGGCAAAGCTGCTGGCGCTCACTCAAGAAATCGCGCGCCTGCTAGAAGAAAAAGAGCGGCGATTGAAAGGCCAACTCCCAGCAACAGGGGAACCTTCTGGCTAATCTTCAAAGCACCGCGCCGTGAGTCCGTACTAAGTCAGCCAATCCTCGACGGCAAGTTGAGTGGTAACGACCTTGCCTGTCAGTCGCAGCTCCTTGGCTTCGAGCATGAAGTTAATCCGTAAGATCAGCGCAGCTAGTTTCTTGGGGTCTTGTTCATCGGCAGCTTGCTCGCAGAGTTTTATCCACTTCTTCTTATTTTCCATGCCCCTCTCCCTTCGAATCAGCCTTAGCGATTTGTTCCGAGCATAATCAATAAGCACGAACCCTGCCATCTCTGTACTTTGTGTAGGATGGGATTTGCTCGGTCGTGCCGATGTGGAGGAAATTCCACCGCGACGAGCATATTTGCGATACAGAAAATGCCTTACCTTCGCGCCGTGATTCTGTGAATCACGCGGTGATTACCACGTAGGGACTTCGTGGCCGTTAAGAGAAACCTCGATACATCCAGAAGACGATGGCAGCAGTGAAATAAGGCAGCAACGGAGCTCCCAGTACGAGTATCAGGAGCAGTTTCAAGTTCTCGGTGTAGAAGCGAGGCCAATAGGCTTTCTGAATATCATGATGGAAGTCTCGCTCTGCACTGACAAAGCACTGTTGCCGCATGTTTCCGGAAAGTGGGTCAATCTGTTGCGGCGACTTACAAATTTCGTAACGAGCGAGAAAATGGTCTGCCGCCATTTGCCTCAGCGTGTACGGAAGCCAAATCAGGCAAGCGAGCGCCCACAGAGTGGTAGCGATGACAAACACGCGGCGGAATCCGCGCTTCAGGCTGATGCCGAACCTTCCCGCTGAGTTGCCTATAAACGCAATCGCTAAGACTTCAACGACGAAGACCACAGGAATTTTCCCTCAACCTCGGCGGGACACCTGAAGAGGGTTGTTCCTTTCAATAATGTTGAGACTTTGTATGTGTTCGCTCGGGGTGCGTGAGTCGACGGAACCCTTAACAGCTTGAACTAGCCTCAGGAGAAAAGACGGACGCTTTTCGTAGGCGTGGGTAAAGAGTGAACGAAGCACCTCAATCTGATCGTCGTCTGGCATAGAACGTTTACTCCGATCATTGGATGTTGCATGTATCCACGGCGTTGCCATACGCCATCCCACCGTATCTGACGAAGATCGGCACGAGAACACGTCTATGTGCGCCAGCGTACAGTGTTCACCCGATTGCACAATCGCCCAAAAAGAATAGATTTCTCGCACCCGTTGAAATCTGGTCTATGTGAAATCAGTTCTCATTGTTGACGACAGCCCGCTGATACGCCGCCTCTTGAGTGCGGCATTGACGGAATCGGAATGGATCATCTGCGAGGAGGCGGAAAACGGACGCGAGGGAATTGTGAAGGCCCAGGAACTCCGTCCCGACATCATCATCCTCGATCTCGCCATGCCCGAAATGAACGGGCTTCAGACTGCCCGCGTGCTCAAGCGAATCATGCCCACGACGCCGCTCTTGATGTTCACTTCGCACCTTGTCCCTAATCTTGAGGAGGAGGCGACTTCGGCTGGCATCCGAAGAGTAGTCTCTAAATCGGACGGTGCTCCTGCGGTTATCAGCGCAATTCGTAGTCTCTTGGCCGCGTAGACAAATTCTGTGGAACGTGGCCGGCTAGTGTCAAGTTCACACTGCGCTCCTGGCCACGCGCCACAGATCGGATCAGGACGCTAGGTTCGATCACTGTCTTGAAGGTCTTACTGATGTTCCTGGGGTTTCGCTTTTCGTCCAGAAGGCGGACAATTTCGTTAGTCAACGAGATCAATCGATTCGGATCAGGTTCCTTGGCTGCAAGTTCGCAGAGTTCCATCCACCTCTCATTGTTCTCCATGCTCTCCCCTTACTGTTGCCCGTCAGTTCTTGAGAGTCCGAGCTTGCGCCTCTGCAATTCTGCGTTTAGCTGTGCCAACTTCTTCGGGTCGTTGACGATTGTGACGCGTGGAAGAAGTTCCTTCCAGGAAATCTGTCGCGGGGTCAAACGACGGCACATTTGCTTTCTTGCGTGTGTCCTTGGTTCCATGCTTGGAGCCTACCCCAACCACTAAAAAAAGGTGGGAATACTGAAGCCGATCCTGCGTCCTACACGAGCAGGCATGCCACAGCCGCAAGCATAGAAGAAGAGGTAGGCAACCGTACGCTACCGTACACTACAATATAGTTGTCGTATAACTAACGTTCTACTATTATTTTCCTAAAAAGGAGGCTAAACAGTGGCTAAAGATCCAAGAGCTAAGGAGAAGCCACCTGATCTGAAATATCGGCAAGTCAAAATTGACGGTCTCGACAAGAGCCGACGCGGCAAGCACTACGATCTCGTTCTCGGAATCCTTCAACAGCTAAAAACTTTGCCGCCTGGTTCGGCTATGGAAATTCCCCTGGCAGACGTGGGTGGGATTGGACTGGCCAACCTTCGCTCCGCTGTTCATCGCGCGTCAACCTCGCATGGACTTGAGATTGAGACTCTGGCGGACGAAAAGAATTTCTATGTATGGAGAAAGAAGATCGAGAAAGAGCGGAACAAATAGCAGAGGCTTGCATTCAGCATGCACTCTGGAGGTTCATGATGACTGCGATATACGAATGGTATGAGTCTTACAAATCGGCCCTTCTTGAAACCGATTGGTCGAAAATGCCCGAGCGCATTCAGGCTGCGGAGGCTGCGTTAAGCCAAAGGAAGCGTGAGCTTGAGCTGGATCATGGCGGCACCCCAGAAGAAAATCAAGCTATCGCGGATGCTATGAGGGGGATGGCCGTCTTGCGCGACGATGCAGCTAAGTGGTCTGAAAAGTCACGGCAGACCGCATGAAACATCTCATCAGATGGAATCCTGGAACTAGGGAACACTTCTGCACCAATTGTGGACGAACTTCGGACGCGATCAATATTGCCGAGGCACAAGAGAAATTGGAACAACATGAGTGCGAGATGCCCTGCGTCGAAGCTCCGATTACAGAGCCTGGCATGAAAACCCAGCGCCTCAACAGAAGATACAAACGATCACTTGACTGATGCCGATACCGTGCGGTGATGACCATGTCAGAACTTCGGTGTGCGAGGAAGCCTAGCCGCGTATGCTCGTAATCGTCAGCGTCAGTCACTTCGACGGCAACGCAGTTGCGATTCACGTTGCCAGACCCCAACACGACTCGAATGCCCGACAGGAATACCACTCCGAAAAGGAGATATACGCGGTTCTGTCAGACTTCGGAATCACTGAGGGGGCAATAGTCTCGCAGTTGAGATTGCTGTCAAAGACAGGCGTCAACGAACAGTTGAAATTCCCTCCGATGGACGTTCCACTCCACAAATTACGTTCACTCGGATTTCGTTTGTGAGCGAGGTGACATGGGATGCCTTGGTACTCCTCCCGTGATCAATTACAAACCTGATTTCTCAGCTGCAATCAATCGGCGGTCACGATGTGGCTCCGGGCGAGGCTGACCAGTTCCAATTTCACAGCGCACTCCTGGCGCAGCGCCACAACGTAGGGCATCGAACAGAAAGCATCTGTTTTTGGAGTGATTTCTTTCCGCATGGCCGAGAGAATAGCGCGCGGCTATTACAAAAACTGCTCAATCTTGCTCACTGGGCGCTTTAGCACACCGTGCGTGCCCATCGAACGTCCATAAAAGGTTTGCATTCTGCCGTTAGAGTGTAGCCACCATCTTGGCGTAACTGCGCAATCTCCTCGTCTGTGCACTTTCCTGCTGGCCACGTTTGTAAAACTGGAAGGCTCGTTTTGTCTCTGCACTTCGCAACAGAAAGAATCTTGTATTTGTCGCCCGTGCATAGGTCCACCAGGATCTTTCCAACTTCTAACGGATCTTCAGTCTCGAAAGTATGATTAGAGACGATCTGGATTCCATGCTTCCACGCGTATTCCATAGGCAAGAATCAGCAACGCACTGAAAGTTGCTTAGGCACTTTTCAAAAAGGCAACTTCATGGCTTCGAGCTGCTACTCGGCTACTTGCAGACTATCCAGCATCTGCTCGTACGTGGACCGCAGCTCGTTGAGGTCTTTTTCCGGCGCGATGAAGACCAGATATAGTAAACCGCCTCGTGGCCTTGGGACCGTAACTAGCCAATCGCGTTCGCGAAGGGCCTCACCGCCCTGCTGGATCGGCGATGCGCCGGTGAGAACTACGGACCGACCTTGGAGCCCGTTAACGTCGATATTCTGCGTGTTCCCGGATAATCGCAGCCCGGGATTTGACCGTTGTAGAGTTTGGACCAAGTCCGCCGTAGCCTGGTCCAGTGAGCCTGCGTTCGGGTCCTGGGCTCCGGCGATCACTACGCCGTACGCGATTGCACCCTCTCCAACTCCAGATGGGGGCGCGATCGTAACAGCCGATTGCCGATCACCGGAAACCTGCCAATTTTCGGGATACGAGATGTTGAACGCACTATGCTGCAATTGGGTCATGTTCCGGGATGGCCTGATTTGGGGAAAACTAACGTTCGCGAGACTACCTCCGGCGGCTTCGCTCGACGTCGCGGGCAGGTTAGGGGGGATCACCCCACTCTGCCGGTTTTGCTGAGCCCAGAGCCCTTGCTTTGAGCCTTCGGCAATCTGCTCGCCCGTGTAGCTTTTCACCGTGCTCGCATCCTGCTTGGCGCGCACAAATGCTTGGCTGTTGCTCACGTAGTTCTTAAGCGGCCAGCTGCTGACCTCTTTCTCGATCGCGGCCTGCCGATTCCCCGGGTTCGGGTGATCGCTCAGGAACTGCGGACCGCCGCCTCCCCCTTGTTGTTCAAGCTTCTCAAAGAAATCAGCCAAGGCTCTGGGATTGTAGCCCGCTTTGTACATGATGATCGCGCCTACCGCATCGGCCTGCGCCTCATCGCCTCGTGAGTATTTCATCATCAGAGTGCCGGCCCCCAACTGAATGCCTAATCGGGCGAGGCTGCCTGCTGCCCCTCCGCCGAAAAGCCCGCCGAGCGCACCCAAGAGACTCGTCCACTGTGCCTTACCTGCTTGCTTCGCAGAATGCTGCATGTAAACGTGCGACATTTCATGAGCCATCACGCCTGCCAGTTCCGCTTCATTGTCCGCGGCAACAATTGCACCGACGTTGACGAACATCGGACCACCTGGCAATGCAAAGGCATTGATATCTTTCTGCGGAATTACGTGGAACTCGAATGGCCACGAATATTCCTGGGGAATCACGTCAGCCAGCCTTTTTCCTAATTGCCGCACGTACTGCGTCTGTGGGCTGGAATCCGGCAAGACCGGCATTTGTTGGTACACCTCAGCCATTGCTTGCCTTCCGAGCTGCACCTGCTGCTCCTTAGTGATGCCGACCGAGCCGGGATCAGGCAGTTGCGGAACAACGGTCGGTGTCGCCGTCCAGCCCGGTTCCGACAGAAGCAGTGCGAGTAATAGAGCCAAGCCTCTAAGTTGAAAAGACCGCTGGTTCATACCTGTACCTCGGAAACACTGAACAGTCGAAAGTTTGGACCGCCCCAGTATAGATTCCTGCCGTCCTGTTCATGCGCTACGCCTTGACGGGCCTCATTTACCCGAAAGATCGCCGTCAATACGCCGCCTGCAACATCAAGGGCTGGTCCAATTTGAACCGCAGCGTAGTCTCTGCCGGCACTTTGACGCTCTTACCACGAGTGAGCACTTGTGTCCCGGCCCCGGCTCCAGCTCCCGCAACCGCACCGATTGCCGCACCCTTGCCTCCCCCCGCAATCGCTCCGATAAGCGTGCCCAAGACCGCACCGCCACCGACCATTTCTGCCGTACGTTTGTTCGCGCCGACGCCGCCTTGTGCCTTCTGTTCCAGGTCGGCTGTGTTGACCACATAACGACGGTTCCCCACCTTTATGGATTGGAGGTCCAAAGCCATCTCCGCATTTGATGTCACGCCGCCTCTGGAGGCGCTTCGCAGTACCAGCTCAGCTAACGACCCTTTGGGAATGACCACGCGCCCCGCGGCGTCCATCACGTCCTCAGCAACATCGGCCGGGAATATCTGTCCCGCAGTCGCGGTTGACGAATCAATGGTCTGATTGGCAAGCACTGCGATTTCCGTGCCAGCCGGAAGTTCGACGTTGTTCGCCGAGCCAGCAGCTCGCCTCGAGCGTGACAACGCGGGAGAACTGTCAACGCCAGTGTTCATCTCGATTGATTGCACGCTAGATTTGGGATAGTGGTGCAAAGTCTTTCTTTCTCTGAAGGTGATGGTGGTCGCAGTGGCACTCACAAGTGTGCCATTGTGTTGGCTGCCGTCTGTTGTGGTCAATGTGTCAGCCGCCGACACACCGGCGCATAGCAAAAAGATACAGGCAATTACAAACGGCGCAAGAATTCGCTGACGCATAAACCGTTTCCTCCTTGGAGATACTACTTAAAAAAGTGAGCACTTCTTCATTCGCCTGCGGCCTTATCGCGATCTGGCCATGGTCCGGCTGGAATCCGGGGCCACTCTTGCGGCCGCTTCCGTCACACCGAGGTCTGGTCTTACCGGCTCGAATTGGCTTTTGACCTCATGTTGTTGCTCGCCAATAGTATGGAAGAACAAGGCCCGGCCCGAAATTTGCACATCGAGCAAAGACACTTCCCATTCATTGGGGGCAACTTCAGATTGCACGACTTCAAAAGTTCCTCCCTTTTCCAGTCTGCCCAAAATTCCAAATCCAAATTCGACATCCGACACCAATGTTCCTGACAGCTTGGCCAGACGGATTTGTTTGGCATCGATGAGTAGTATCCCTTCCATATGGTGGAATACTTTGGATTCGTTGCTTGGCGGGCGATACCTCGGATTGGGCCGGAATTTCAGCCGGACGAAGTTACCCTGACGGCCGTCTACCGTGAACAAAAACACGTCGGGCAACATCTTGAGCAACTCGGCCGATTTGCGGCTGTCGGCATCAATCTCGCCTCTGTTCTTCAGTCGAAGACGGGCATCGTTCACCAGCGATCCCATATAATCGCGGGCCTTGCTTATTTCTTTTTCGGCTGGCGGATTTCCGTTGACCGAGACCGGCCACGACATCCAACACTCGGAGCGTTTGGATGACCCTGTCTACCTCGGTTCGCCCAGGTTTTTCCTTACTGTCCAGATACATCCAATATCGCGGCTCCTTTTGTGACGCCAGTTCGTTCTGAACCATCTGCAATACCAAGCCTCGCGGATTATCCTGTGCCGGTACTAAGGTGGGGACTACCAGAAAGAGCAATAACACGTTAGGCCACGGCGTGCCCCATTTGACGTGACTATTACTTATGCTCACGGGCAACTGTGATGGCGTGAATGAGCGCGGGGTTATCCGGGTCGTCGCAGACGAAGGTCCTGTGAGTGTCGAAAGGCTGCAACGCGACTGTACGGGGAGAAGGGTTCATTGGCCACTAAAGGGCCGACCCGAAGCGGCCTACGCACGACGTTCATCAGCCGCCAATCCAGCGTGACTCCACCAGACGACGATGTCGTCGTGCAGAGGCAGACCTGTCTGCCGGCAAGAGCCAACGCTCTAAACGCGAAACAAGTGACCGAGATCACATTGTCTCGAGTCGTACACAAAAGGAGCGCGTGATCGCGCCTGACGAGCTGCGCTCGGCCTGGACGGGCGAAGGCGGTCCCGGTCGGGGGTTCTGTGTGAAATGGCGATGTTAGTGCGCCGGGATAAACCGGCAGGAAGCAGAGAATGAAAAATCCTTACGAGAAAGGACTAGCGATCCGCTCGGCCCCGAGTCTTGCACGGCTATCGCGAGGCACGCCGCGAAGCGTAAACAGGGGAATAGGTGGGCTGGGTATTGAGCTTCGAAAACTTACAATCAGGATGCCGACGTCGTTAACTAGCGCGGAAGGCAACATGAACCGGGGCGATAGCGCGAGTCCGGGTTCAGTCCTGCGTAGTCGAAGACCCCAGACACGCCTAGACACTTTCTGCACGAGAACCGGGAGACCTCGGAGGCACCGCCACCGTATATCGTGGCCGGTCGGCGGGAAAAGGCGATCGCCATACGGCCCGCATGTACGTCTCCGAGGAGTCGGACAGTGGCGTAGTACCTATGAATCATTCGAACAAAGACGGAAGATCGTCGGCGGAGAGTGCGGAGGGAAGGCCGCTGATCAAGGAGAACGCCGGTCAATCTAACACGTGCCCGACACAGAGCGGGGAAGCATACGTGTCCCAGGGGCTGACGGGCGTGCGGAAAGCAGTACGGGACAGTAATAAGGAGACGAGGTTCACTGCCTTGCTCCATCACCTGACCGTCGGCCTACTGCGGGAAAGCTTTTACTTGTTGAAGAGGAAAGCCGCCCCCGGAGTGGATGGGGTCACGTGGCAGGAGTATGAGTGCGGCGTGGAGGATCGAGTGGTTGACCTTCACTGCCGAGTTCATCGTGGAGCCTATCGAGCGAAGCCATCGCGAAGAGTGTACATAGAGAAAGCCGATGGGCGGAAGCGTCCATTAGGGGTAGCGGCATTGGAAGACAAGATCGTCCAACATGCCGTGGGCACTATCCTCAACCAGATCTACGAGGAGGACTTTCTCGGCTTCTCGTATGGATTTCGCCCGGGGCGCAGTCCGCATGATGCGCTGGATGCGTTGTCCTACGCGCTCCTGAAGAAGAAGGTGAACTACGTGCTGGACGCAGACATCAGCAGCTTTTTCGATACTCTCGACAAAGGCTGGCTGGTCAAGTTCGTGGAGCATCGCGTGGCCGATCCCCGCATCCTGCGGCTGATCCAGAAATGGTTGAAAGCCGGAGTGATGGAGGACGGCAAGTGGTCGGAAGGCGAAGACAGGGAGTCCGCAAGGCTCGGTGATTTCACCGCTCCTGGCGAACATTTACCTGCACTACACTTTCGATCTCTGGGTGAACACCTGGCGCAAAAAGTGGGCGCAAGGCGAGGTGGTGGTCATCCGTTTCGCGGACGACACCATCGTGGGATTCCAATATCAGACCGACGCAGATCGCTTTCTGGAAAACTTACGGGAACGACTGGGAAAGTTTGGACTGGAACTTCACCCGGATAAAACGCGCCGGATCGAGTTCGGCAGATTTGCCGAACAGAACCGGAAAAACGTAGAGGAAAAGGCAAGCCGGAAACGTTCGACTTTCTAGGCTTCACGCACATCAGCGGGAAGAATGGATTGGGGCGATTCGCGGTGCGGCGCACGACCATCCGCAAGCGCATGCGAGCCAAGCTGCGACAGGTGAAGCAGCAACTTCGCGAGCGCATGCACGATCCCGTGCCCCAAACCGGCGCGTGGCTCCAGTCGGTCGTACAAGGCTACTTCAACTACTACGCGGTGCCAGGAAACCTTACGAGTCTGGGGGTGTTTCGGAATCGGGTGCTTGTGCTCTGGTGGCGTGCTCTTCGACGCCGTAGCCAGAAACATCGGATCTCGCTGGACGCGCACCCTCACTTTGGCTCAGCGTTGGTTACCCCCACCCCGAGCGCTCCATTCCTTTCCCGACGCTCGCTTCGCCGCCACTTATCTGCGATAAGAACCGGATGCGCTAACGAGCGCTCGTCCGGGTCTGTACGGGTTGCGCCTTGCAAGCGCATGGAAGTCGGTCATCTGAGATGGTGACCGCGGCAAAGCCTAGCCAGCAGCCGCGCACCAAGTCTTGCGTGGTGTCCGGCAACGGACATTGCGAAGCGTAGACAGGGAGGCCGTAGGCCGGAACGAGAGTGAACGGAAACATAGCCCCGAAATCGATCGTGGTTGAAGTAGTCGACCCTGTCTCTCAAAGGGGAAGACGGAAATCCCAGGATGCGCAAAGGCGAGTGTCCTGTGATGCTTCCGGGGTTCGTACCGCCGGCATGCTGCCTAAGGTTTCCATGTGAACAAGGGAGATCCGTCAGGTTCAAGCGAAGCTTGTAGGGTCCGACAAGCCGGCAAGGCGAGGATGATCCGACGACCTGGCGGAAGTCAGACTGGCTGGTAGTACTCCGAGGTCGGGAGAGCCGACCACATGGGGAAGCGGCCAGCGGGAGTTGAACTGTTCGAGGGCAACATGGGCTCCATACAACGGGAGGGTTCGGCCTTCTATGCAACGAGAAGAACCGCCAACCATGGCAACAGGACTCGAACGGATAGCAGCGAAAGCTCGGTGTGAGCCAAAGCTCCGGTTTACTTCGCTGGCGCATCACATCACACGGGAACGAGTGTGGGAGAATCTCTGCGAGATTCCGAAGGACTCGGCGCCGGGGGTGGATGGCCAGCAGGTAACGGAGGCGAAAGAGAGCTTCGGGGCTTGGGTTGAACCCATGCTTCAATCCGTGCACCGTCAGGGATATCGCGCGCCGGCGATCCGGCGTGTCTATATCCCGAAGCCCGGCAAGCAGGAGAAACGCCCCTTGGGTGTTCCTTGTGTCAGCGACCGGGCGCTCCAGCGTAGCGCTGCCCAGGTACTGTCCGCCATCTACGAGCAGGATTTCCTGCCGTGTTCCTTTGGCGGACGGCCGGGGCAGGGCGCTCATCGTGCCCTGGCCACGCCTCATGAGGTGATTGCAGGAGGCAGGTGAGTTGGGTGCTGGAGGCGGACCTGAAGAACTATTTCGGGAGTTTAAGCCACGATTGGTTGCTCCGCTTTGTCGAGCTCCGAGTTGGAGACCACGCTCTGATCAGCCTGATACGTCGCTGGTTGAAGGCAGGCGTGCTGGAAGACGGGGAGACTACTCCGAATGAGGAAGGCACACCGCAAGGGGGTTCGATCAGCGTATTGCTGAGTAATGTATATCTGCACTATGGTGCGCCAGGACAAAACCTGGTGCTTTCAGCGGGTGAAATTCCCGCCCCGACAAGAGGTGCAGCCGCCTCACCGGGAATCGAGTCTTGGGTCTGAGGAGATAACGAATCGGACTAAGCGTAGACAGAGCGACGGGCGAGCCGTAACGAAAGTGAAGCGATTGAGCCTCGTTAAATACTTAACCGCAGGCCGACAGCATCGTAGTGGCTGGAAGGCACTAGTAGGCACACCGCAAATGGCGAGGTGGCCGGAGACTGCGGCGGGGTCAGTGAGCACGGCACGTTCGGATAGGGAAGCATCAAGGGACCTGGGAGATCCACTGTGGTCTTGGCTCGCATGCAGAGCGGATCGAGTATGCCGGACGATAAGGATCATTCCTGAGAAAGGCAGATGCCGCAGTGTGAAGTCGGATTCGCTGGTAGTACTCGGAGCGCGGGAAAGCCGTGCACAAGGGGAAGCGGCGAAGCAGATGAAGACTGACTTTAGGGAAACATCACCGGCACCCACGGAGGCAGGAATCTGATGTCAACACAACTGAGTCAGATAGCGAAGAGGGCGAAGTTGGACCGCAAGGCGCGGTTTACTTCATTGGCACACCTGCTGACGCCGGAATTTCTCAAGGAGACTTGGGGAAAGATGAACCGGCGAGCAGCGGGCGGAGTCGATGGACAGAGCGCCGAGCAGTTTGGAAGCGAGCTAGAAACGCAAGTCGAGGCGATCTGCACACAGCTAAAGGAAGGCACCTACCACGCGCCACCAGTCCGAAGGGTTGAGATACCCAAGGGCCGGGCAAGTCGGAACCAGGCCGCTGGGCATACCGACGGTGATTTCATAATGCACGTCCTCCAATCGCGTTGAGGATGCCACTGAATTCTGCATGAGTTGCGCACCCAGTCTCGGAGCTTCTGTTCGTCTGCGTCGTTGAGTGTAATCCAATACGGCATTCCGGCGTTAAGCCGGCGCGCCTTGATTACACCGCGATCGATCCAGTAGTAGACCACGTTGGGGCTGACTCCAAACTGCTCGGCCACTTGTTGGACGGTCAGCTCCTCCGGCCTTTGAGTGTGGCCGGCGGGAATCTGATAGCGGCAACGGATCCACTGGATCAATCTTCGTGGTATACGGTTTGCCTTTGGCGCTGACTTGCCCTTCTTGATTGAGCCGATCCGCGATCTCCCCATCGGGCAAAGCTTGGGCGAGATTCCGGACTCGGTCGACCACCGCGGCGGGATACCGCACGCGGTCGGCTATGTTGGGCGGGAGCTGCACGCAAGTGATCGGTCGCAGGCGCCGCCCTGCCAGCGGATGTGAACCAGGAGCTGCTTCGGATGGAGCGGCTTCTCCACCGTAATATCCTTGATGAGCAGCCGCAACATCCGCTTGCGGTCCTTGGCCTGCGTGGTGGGAGCATGCCATACCCGCGGCAAATCCCTGGCCAGCGCCAGCACTTTCGCCTTCTGCTCGGGGGTGGCGACGCGGGCTTCTTGGCGCTGAAACTCCGCGGCTTGCTTTTTGAGGTCCTCCAACTGCAGCAGCGCATCGTTCCAGCGCCGCTCCAGTGTGCCCGCCACCAGACGTTGGGAAGGATCGACTTCTTGATAGCGCCGCTCGGCGAGTGCGGCTTCATACTCGGCACGTTCGAGCCGCATCTGCCACTGGCGCAAGATGGTCTGATCGCGCGACTCCAACTCCTGCAGCGCTGCCAGGGCGAGCTCGAGTTCGGCTGGCTGCAAGGCCTTCAGCACTTCCTCCGCGATGGCGGCATCCAGCAGATCACAACGGAAGCTCATGCAGTCCTTGCTCGCCAAACCTTCGCGACGTAACCGGTTGCATTGATAGCAGGGATAAATGCCGCCGTTGCCGGTGTAGCGTACCGTCAGGGCGTGGCCACAAGTGCCGCACAACAGCAGCCCTTGCAGTAAAGCCAAGCCTTCGCGCGCCGGGCCGGCCAGTAGCGTCTCCTCGCCGTTGGTGCGGTTCTTCTCCAAGCGCTCCTGGTTCTTCAAGAACTCTTCCAAAGTGATATACCCCTCGTGGTGCTCTTGCAGGCTGACACGCCAGTCGGGCATGGCCACCGCCTGCATCCGTTTCTGAACTTCGCCCTCGGGGCTGATCTCACGGCGATACTGATAACGGCCGAAGACATACATCCCGGCATAGGAGGGATTCTTGAGCATGCCCAACACACGGCTGTGCGTCAGTCGACCCCATATAATCTTGCCATCCCAAGCCCCACCATAGGACCGCTTGGGAAAGCGTAACGCCGCTTTCCGCGAAGCGTTGCATCACCGCAAAGGCGCTGCCCGTTTCGCGAAAGAGACGAAATACCAAGCCCACCGCGCCCCGCACTTCTTCGTCCGGGTCCAGGACGATACGGCTTTGCTCGTCGTAGCAAAAGCCGACCGGAAGGGGGAAGCGCAACTCGCCTTTCTTCGCTTTGTTGAGCTTACCGCCCTGGAGGCGCGCGTGCAAAAAATGTAGCTCGGCCTGGGCCATGGTCCCCTTCAATCCGAGCAACAAGTCCGTCGTTGAAATCCGCCGGATCGTAGCAACCATCTTCGTCGATCACCAGCGTTTCGGTGAGCGCGCACAACTCCAGCAGCCGATGCCAATCGAGATTCGAGCGCGCCAGCCGCGAGACCTCCAAGGCAAACACCGCGCCCACTTGTCCCATCGAGACATCCGCCACCAAGGTCTTGAAGTCCTCCCGCCCCGTCATCTCGGTACCCGTCTTGCCCAGGTCCCGATCGAGCGTGCGGATCAGGGATTCGCTCCAGCCCAGTTCCAGCGCCTTCTCTCGCAGTGCATACTGGCGCTCCGTGCTCTCCTGATGGTGGCGCACCTGGCCCGGCGTCGACTGGCGTAGGTAAATGTAGGCCGGTCTGCTCCGGTGATGTTCTGTGATCTTGGGATTCATCGGCTGCCTCCGCGGTGGGCAACACCGCTGGGTTCGCCGTCGAGCCAGGCTGCGAGCATATTGGCGAGGAGCACGCCGCCCAATCCGACATCGATCGGTGCGTGGAGGGCAGACAAGCGCTTCGCTCATGGCGAGCCTCTTAGAGCGCCTCGCGGCGGCGCAGCAGTTCGCGGTTGATCTCGCAGATCGCCTCCAAGATCTCGCGGGCTCGGTGGTAGTTGGCCAGGAACTCGCTGGCCTGCGCGTAAGACTCCTGCGGCACGTAATCCATTTGCGGCCGCAAGCCGGGTAGCTGACCGACAGATAGTACTTGGGGCCATGGCCGGGGCCGTCGGCGCATTTGCATCCCGGCTTGCCGCAGCGTTTGTAGCGCTCGATGAGAGAACCGCGCAGGAGCGATCGAGCGGGGGCAATTGGCGCAGAAGCGTCGGCGGCGTCTTCGCAATGCGGCAGCAGGTTGCTTGCGCGGTCTGGATCTCATAGTCAGACCACGTATATAACTGGTCTGATTGTAAAACAGTGCAATACATTTTTCAATCTCCTTTGGGTACTCTCTTGATGACTTGGAGCTGAGTTGCTCGAGCAAGTTCGCCAACTCCAGAAGTGATCCAGCATCGAGCCGCCGTGGCGGCAAACCGAGTGAGAATAAGGAGCGGGATCGGCCCAGTCGGTCCATTCGCGCGCAACGCTGAAGCTGCCGCGCTCTAATCCGCGGAGGATCAGCGTGTCGACGCCGGCTATGCGTCGTTTCTTGAGTACTTCGAAGCGCTGGCCGCGCAGCGGGTGGAAAGGATGACGGATCTCAGCCCATCCCAAAGGCGAACTGGGCTCAAGTGCAGTTCGCGCTGACCGTCCCGGCTATCCGCGATCGGGCAGCGGAAATGGCGGCAGTTTTGGTTCTCGAACCGTTACGGGCCTTCCACGAGCGTCTTCCACGAGTAATCTAAGGTCCTTTTGGCAAACTCCATCTGGAGTTTCGCATCTTACCCTGACTGGCACCCGTGAGTGCTGTGAGGAGGGCGTATGCAAAGTGTTCTAGGCATTTTTGACTCTCTCGCAGTTGCAGAGCAGGCAGTACAAGGCCTATTGGCCACACCAATCGCCCCGCGATTTATTATCTTTCTGAGCGGTGAAGCCGGCAAAGCCCAAGTGGAGAACCTTACCACCACTGACACGGAGCGCGACGGCATGGGCGAAGTCGTGGGTGGTGTGGTGGGGGGAGCAGTCGGAACCGGTGTCGGTTTGGCGCTGGGAAGCGCAATTGCCAGTTTGTTTGTTCCTGGAGTGGGCACTATCTTCGCCGTCGGCTTGGGAGCTGCCGCTGTGCTTGGACTCGGTGGCGCCGCTGCCGGAGCGGCTGCCGGGGAAGCTTCCGAAGAGGCTGCGGACATTGGCGTCCCGAAAGATGACGCGATCGTTTACCGCGAACTGCTGAAGCGTGGCCGCTCGCTAGTTATCGCGAACGTTGACGACGACAGATTAGCTTCGATGGCGAAAGCGGTGTTTCACCGACTTGGCGCGGAAGACGTCGACGAAGCGCGCAAGAAATTGGAACCCGCGGCCTGATGTAAAGGAAAAACACCCTGTGCCCGCTGGCAAGCCTTCGACGTGTTCTGCGCATACGTGGAAACCCCCTCCTATCGCGCGTTTCCTCGTATGCGCAGAAACCACGTAAAGGTAGTCCCCCGGCTAAGGTAGTCCCACGCGCCGGTCAGGGAAACGGCCTGCGATGTTCAGGGATGTCCTCCTGCTTGCATTTGTGTTTATCGAATGGAATCATCATGTCTACTTCCGCATTTTCCTCTACTGGCTGGTTGGAATGGAACTGCATATTGCACGCTTCGCAGACGCCTATGGCAACAGGTGTACGCTTCACGATCTTAAGATTGCGCTTGGGTATGGGCTTCGCTGTTTTAGTGCGAGCTAGTTTCCCATCCCGTCTAGCGGCGTGAGTCGGGGCCATAAGGAAAGCATGCGACTTGTTCAGCTTGCGCCTCTGGTTGACCGCCGGGCGAGTACGCAGATAGATTAAAAAGCGGCCCTGGCGGGCCGCAATCAAACTGTCGGACAATCTCGGTTCTGCGCGTTTACTGGTGATCGGTCTGATCTTGACCTTTCGTCGCTTTGTGCTTTTCCATCATTTCCTGCTTCATTTGCTTCCATTTGGACTGTTGGTCAGGGGTCAGGACGGCGTTGATCTTCTCCGTGGACGACTCGTGGAGTTCCTTCATCTTCGCCCGTTTATCCTCCGGCGCTAGAGAAGTATCGTCGTGGAGGGTTTTCATCTGCGTTGATTCATCCTCAAGGATCGGCTTTAGCTTGGCCTGTTGATCCGCGGTGAGGTCGAGCTTTTCCGTGAGCATCTTCAGGCGGCTCTCCGGGGTCATCGGTCCCATCGCGTGTCCGCCCATCGCGCCATGGCTTTCTTGCGCGGCGGGCGCAGTTTGCGCGTGGAATGTCTGACCAACTACCAATAGTCCTACCGCGAAAGCCAGCGGGAGTACTGCGATTGAGAATTTCCTAAACATATTACCTCCTTGAGAGAACTTGGGATCCGGAAAGTGGCGAATCGTCGAGCACGCTCTTTTGAACTCTGATTAAGCCGATTTTACTCCTCCAAACGGTTTCCGCTGGCCTGGTCTCGCGAGGCGTTCGCGCTCCAGCAATCCGGATACAGGATTTCCTGTAGCGAAGATTTTCTGTCGTTTCGCACTTGAGAGGCCGAAACACCATCTAAATATTTGGAGCGCTCACCGGGTATTTTGCTCGCCGGTTAGGGCCACTCGGAGACGTGAAGTGTATCCCAACCATTACGCCGCCCCCCCCGTTTTGGATGAGGAAACGTTCCAACGACTATTGGCCGCGGCTCACATACTGCAAGAGTGTAATGATGGCGACAGACAGAAATTTATGGTGGGCTACCCGGTTCGCTCGGATGGCACCATTGTCCAGAATGCTCCGGTTCAGATTGCGCCGTTAACGCCGCAGGCCGCGGAAGTTCCCGTTCCCAATCGGCCGCAGGAACAGTTGATTGTCGGGGCTGGCATTGAGCCACTCGCGGCCCAGAGTGATGACATCATACCGCCGGAGACGGCCCGTCAGTTTCGCATTCTATCGTCCCAGTTGGAAGCTCTGAATCATCAAGTCCGAAGAGATTCCGACTGGCCCCGGTTGCCCGTCGCGCTGGAAACGGAAATACCGGGATATGAGGTTAATGTTGACCAGACAGGAGTTCGATTTGAACAGCCCCAGTTGGGATCAACGCAGCTCGTGCCACTGGGTGATATTCCGAGTGGAAGGAGTTCTTGGCCTCATAGAATCGTCCGCAGGCGAATGTCTCAAGGCAACGAATTTTTCTGGACGACCGCCACGCTGTTCGCGGTAGCTTCAGTTTTGTTTCTGCTACTAGGCGCGTCAATTCATTCTCTCTCACCATTCCCTGGCGGCGTGTCGCCGTCCTCCGAAGTGGTTCCGCGGCAAACGCCGCTCCACAGAACAATCGCCACGGAATCATCACCTACGAAATCCGCTGAACCGCTCGTGCTATCAGGCCAGCCGGCGGCACGCGCAGCAAATTCTGGCTCGTCCGAGAAGAGAGTTGTGAAATCAGATTCTCGCCATTCCACTTTCGGCAGCGAAGCCGATCTCGTCGCGGAAGAAAATGCAAGGGTCGCATCGGAAATAGAAAACAGGATTCGTGCCGATCGCAGGCTGCAGATGACGCGAGTTCAGGTGCGGGTAAGCAACGGCATAGTTACTCTCTTTGGGAATGTCGCCAGCGATGCTGAACGCGTGGCTGCCGCACAAGACGCTGGCCGCATTGGAGGTATCGAGGCTCTGGTGAACAATCTACAAGTGATCACGAAGCCTCAAAGCCCGACCGGTACCTTGCAGAAACCGTCGGCATCGGTTGCCCCGGTCTTAGGAGGGCCCGTGGCCGAGAGTTCAAAAGCTGAGGCCATTAGTAGTAGCACCTCACGCGGCACCATGGCTAGCACGCATCCGACGAACTCGAAGGTCCTTGGCGCCAGTTCCAGCTCGTCGCCTGTCTCAACTTCGGCAACTCCCTTCAGTGAGACTGAGCAAATCACTCTGCCCTATGGCACAGTGCTGGCAGTGCGTCTGACGGAAACATTGAGTTCGGATTTTAACCAGCCCGGCGATACTTTTCTCGCAAGCCTTGCTTCCCCCATTGTGATCGGCGACAGAGTAATAGTCCCAGAAGGAGCCATCGTAAAGGGAAAGATTGTTGACACACGAAACGCCAAGCGCTTCAGGGGCAAGTCCGCCCTCGTAGTCGAGGTGACTCATCTAACCTACGACGGGAGCACCTATGAGTTGCATAGCAGCCAATATTCAAAGCAGGGTGCATCGCGAAATGCATATGCGGCGGCCGCCATTACCGGAGGGGCAAGCGTGGGAGCTATTATCGGCACGGTTCTTGGCCGGGGCAGGGGAGCTGCTATCGGAGCCGCGCTCGGAGCGGTCGCAGGCACAGGCGTCCAAGCCGTGACCAAACCAGCGTCGGTCGAGCTTTCTGCTGAGTCCGTCCTGAGCCTTCAACTCGAAACCCCGCTCAAGGTCATACGTTCGTCCACTTTACAACGAGTTCAAAGTGCAGGTCCCGATTCCTCGCAGGATTTTTTATCATCAGATGATCGGCCCGTCTTAAAGAGCCGTGCCAGCAGTCCATTACCAGAGACAAACACGAATACTCCTGGAGCAAGCCCAACCTCAAATAACGGTTCTCAGCAAGCCCCGACGCCACGACACAATTAAGTTCGCAAGCCTGAGTCAGGTCAGGCGTCAGCAGCGTCATGCCATGATTTATCTTGCTGGCGAGTATCCAGCTGGATTTCCATTTCGGACTCAGATCAAGGACAAAGATGTAGACAAAATCCGCGCCAAGGGCGGTCGCGTATTGATTCTCGATTCACATTACACACGTGACGATCTCGAAAAGGCGAAAAAACAGTGCCATGAGCCAGAAGGAAAATAGGGCGCTAAGGTCTTAACCAGCCTTGTCAGGCGACTCACGACAACTCTCGCGGGATCATCCCCCGGGACGCAGTCTCGGTCACTTCGGCACGCTCAAAGCCTAACCCCACCATATCCAGCCTGCCGACAAATGCGTCGATTGCCGGGCAGATATGACCTAGGCAGATCAACTCATCCGGCGTCACCGGAAACAAAGTCCGCTGACCACGCCCTTCTTCCTGAATTTTCCTGAATGAATGCCATGAACTGAATGCCATGAAAAATGCCCTCGCTCCCGCGAGGGCATACTCTCATCGACTTACCAATTATCACGATAGCCCCGGAGTTCGTGACACTCTTCCGATCGGACGAACCGGCCGCCAGAATTGGATCTGTACTACTTCTTGTCCTGCACTCTCTCCCTGGCCTCGTGCGCGGCAGCCTTGTGGCCGGCCATCGAAAGGGCGGCCATGAAGGGCGCAGCCGCCGCTGGCGGCTTCACCTCGCCCATCAGGATCCTGCGGAAGGGAACGTCCTTGCCGTAAATCGCCGTGGTCGAATCCGAATCCTGTTCCACTACGGCGCCCTCCAGCGTCAGACCGGCGAACGCCCCTTTCGACCGAGAGTAAGTCAGCAATTCAGAGTCCAACTTCCAATCGGTGCCGGCGGATGCATGCCGTCCCACTGGACCCGCGGCCGCGGAGCCTTCCCCGCTGAGCTGGAATTTACTGGAAAGCAAGTGCTGCAGACCCTTTTCATTCATGACCAGCATGACCAGATCCACGCCTTCGGCGCCGATCTGAAGGCCCCAGCTTCCGCCGCCGACCGAAATGAACGCGGGTGCGCTCCATCCCCTGGCGGTGCGGCAACTGGCTACGCCACGCCCGTGCTTGCCGCCCACGATGAAGCCAGCCTTGATCAGGTGTGGCACCACGACGATGCATTTCGCGTCGTCCAGCACTTCCTCCGGGATGCCTTTGTCGGGCGCCGCCATGATTTCTTTGAGCACGGCCCCCGATTTCTGCAAACGCTCGACCGAATCGCCCTCGGCCGTGGCCCAGGCCATGCTGCCGAGTAATGTGAATACGCCGAGCACTACTGCAACAGGTAGAGATCGCTTCATTTTAACCTCCTTAGAAGACGGTCGGTTTAACTACATGGTCAGTTCCGCGAGACTTTCTCGTCTTGGGATGCTCCGGCTCAGAGCGCTGGTCTGCGTCCCTGGATCACGTTGATCAGCAGTACCACGATCGCCACGACGAGCAGGATGTGGACAAAGCCGCCCAGCGTGTATTCCCAGCAACCAAAGAACCAACAGGATCACGAAAATCGTCCAAAGCATAAGTCACCTCGTCGATGAAGTGAGGCCACCCGAGCCCTGCCGACCGGTACTCTGATCCAGATTGCAGGCTAGGAGTTGTTTCCGGTCGTCGCAGCACGTCCGAAGAGATACGCCCACGCGGGAGCTGTATCTACGGGGAAGACTGTAGAAATGCGAGGGGAATCCGGCTTCCGGTTTCATGGTGGCTCAAATTACGACCTCCGAGGTGCGCAGTTGAATCATGGAAGATGATGCATTAGCGTCGGCAGGGTGGCGGGTCAGTAGTTGGTATCTTCGCGGCAGCGCAGCCTGGTACTGCAGATCGCAATGAGAAACGCGATGACTCCGAGAGTCAAATGTCCGACGGCGACTACAGTACCTACCGTACCCTCTGAAGCGGCCCGCGTTGCATCTCATGCTGCGCATGCTCGACGGCCATCGAAATCGAGAAGCTATCGAGGAACACTGCGAACGGGTGGCCAAAGAACAGGGATTTACGGGAGACTCAGAGGGCTCTTATCCGCCAGATGACCGCAAGGAAGAATTCCGATGCCTAAGAGCGATCCACCTGGAAGCCGGAGGTAACTGACGATTGTAAGTGTTCCACACCGTGAACGGACACCGTGCAACGATTCCAACCTACTCCATCGGCGCCCGAAACCGGCAGGCAGAAGCTTGGCAAACTTGGCTCAACTGGCACCGCCCTGCGGCGAACTCACATCACGCTATTCCAGGAGGTGGGAGGCTCTGGGAGACCGCTTCTCTCGGGGCGCTAATTGTGCTAGGTAAAATGTTCGACAGCCCGATTGGTGTTGTCGGGAGAAAGGCCTCGCGTCCCAACTTTGGACACGCCTGAAGCCCGCCCCACGCAAAGCTTGGTGAATCTCGGCAGCTGTCCACCACAGTTCCTCGACATAATCATGAGATCGACGCCAGCGAGTCCTTTGGCGTGCGAAACATTCGAAGTCTAGACAACCCTTTGCGCGGCGCCGGTCGTAGCGACCCCGCCTCACCAGTACTACTCCAGGCTCTTCCAACCAATGCGTCCCCGGCCAGTTCTTCTGCAGATGCTTGCGGTTGTTGACGTCAAAATAGAAGTAGCCACCGGGACGCAAAGCGCGAGCTACAGCCCTCGCCGTCCGTGCCAAGTCGTCCTTCTGCGGCACATGATTTAAGGCATTGTATTCGCATGTGACCAAGTCGACGGGCTCCGGCAAGCAAAAGGTTCGCATGTCGCCGCGTATGACCACGACACGTATACTTGCGCTTCGTGCCTTCGAGCGTGCGAGGCGGCACATCGTCGGTGACAGATCCACGGCGAAGACGTTGATTCCTTGGCGCCGCAGTTCGATCGCGGTCGTCCCGGTTCGCAGGCTAAATCGCAGGCGCTGCGAGCCTGAGGAAGTCTTCCAACGAGCCGATGCTGACATGGATCGCTTGCCAGACTTCACAGATTCGGAACACGTCACTCCGGGAGCGCGGCCCGGCTTAAGCACTCTCTATAAAGAGGCATTGATTCAAGAAGAGTCCAATGCCTTTTTCGGAAGGTACCTGTATCCGTCATTGCTCAAGCAGGACCCACGTTATTACCCTTCGACCAGCGCCAGCTTTCTGGGTCGGGCCACCTACGCGGTTTCGCGCATTTTAATCACGCGTAGGGACTCCGGAGAGAGGACCTTGAACACGTCGTATTTCCTCGGAGTGCTGACTTCGGCCGCTATCGCCACGGCTTACCGCCCATATTGGGAGCGATCCGCTTCGTCGACGTTCAAGACTTTTGGTTCGACGATTGGCGGCGATGCGGGGATCAACCTCTTCCATGAGTTCAGGCCTGAAATCCGGCAAATGGTCAAGGGCCGCACGCCTAAGTTCGTGTCCAAAATCAAAGAGAGCATCACCCAAGACCAGATCTCGAGGGATGTGATCATCCCGCCAGGGTAACGTCCTGTCAACTCGCATGTCCACCTCCGTCAATTGTAGAACAGCAGACTTACCTGATATGAATGCGATCTCGTGTGAAAAGGTGAGAGTTTTGCTTTGAGAGCCAAAGCTTTTTTCTTCGTCAGAACCACTTCCCCTTTGTGAAGTTTTGCTAGTCCGGTTTTCTTTACGGTGCCGCCCTTCTTGGAGGAAAATAGTCGCACTAACGGCGTTGACAAGATCATCGCGATGAATTAGCGACGGAGGCGCAGCCCGAGGAGATGGATAGGGCGATGAAGCGTACGGCCGAGTTTTTGAAGACGCAAGCGGCGAAAGTGACAATTTGACCGGGTGGATGCGACGCCGAATGGGCTTGCCGTAGACGTGCATGTGGAGAATCTGGGCGGGCATAAGCTGCCTACCGCTTATGCTTCGCGGCGGGCGTGGCTACATGTTGCGGTGATGGACAGCCATGGTAGCGTGGTGTTTGAGTCGGGCACGCTCCAGAGGGAAATTGATGAGGACGAGACAGCCGCTTGATTCTGAGCGTTTGTCAGTGTTCCGAGTTAAGCACCTACCCTTGGCCGCCTCAACGAGAGCGTTAGACTTCAACCAAGCCGCGCCAAATTTCTGCACTGAAGGCCTGACTGCGAACTCCTCCCCTGCGCAGCGAAACACCTTATACTGGTGCTGGCTCGGGTAAGTGTGGAACGGGTGCCGGCTCTGGCGTCGGATCTGGTTCGGGAGGCTGTGGATCTGACTCAGGTACGGGGTTGGGCAGAACGTCTCGTTCGCATGGGCTCGTACACCTCCGCTGCGCTCGTGATCCGCGTCGAGCGTCCGCATGCTCCGCCGACAAGCACATTCATATTCACCGCGGTCGCGGCCAGCGCCGGTCGGGAGCAGAAACTGCAAAGTGTCTCTGCCTGTGCGTGTTTGCCGTTGAGGACTGCGGAGCAGAACAGGTCTAGTTTGTAACTAAGCCATTGCTGCCGGCAGGAAGGACGCTAAGTTTTTGCAGGGGCGCGAGACTGCCCGTCGATGGGTCAATCTGGAGGACTTCGATATTCTGCCGGCCAGTGAGCGCGTAGAGGAACTGTCCATTGTGACTAATTGCAAGATCTAGAGGGCCTGCTGTCACAGTTGCAGTCTTGCCGTCAGAATTCAGAAGTTCGAGCGCACCAGTGAGGTCAACCCGATAGCCGGTAATCGTACTGCTGCCCGTATTGGCCGTATACGCGAATTTCTCGTCGGGCGTCAGCGCGAGCCAGCACGCGGCCCGCTGCCCGTTTGCTACAGCCGCGCTGATCGTTCGCAGGTGTCCGTCAGTCGGAACGGTATAGGAAGAAGCTGAACTTGTGCTGGCTTCCGACACAAAGATCCTGTTTCCGCTGCCAAAAGTGAAACCGAATGGCTGAACTCCAGCCGACAGATTGACGATGGGTCCCGTCGGGACTCCGTTGACGTCAAGGATGTACACATCAACCAAGTTCGTCCTCCGCTCGGTCACGACCAGCAGATCTGCATTGGGGCTTATCTGCAGTTGCGCTGGACCTGTAGCGGTGGCGCTTAGGGGTAGGGTTGATTCTGGAATTGGCTGTAACGTACCGTCCGTGTTCAGGCGAAATCCGGTCACGTTGTCTGCGGCATCCGCGCTGCCAGCGGAATTTAGTACGTACACTAGTCCGCGACGAGCGCTGATGCTAATAGGACGTTTCCCGCCGGAGGGCATTGTTGACAGCAGACGCGGTCCGGAATCGGCCAGCCTGAATACTGAGAAATCGTCACTGGCGGGATTCACCACAAGGAGGAACTTTCCGTCCTCCGTGAGCGACAGAGCTCCCTGGTTCTCTATTCCGCCGCCGGTTCCGCGTCCGCCCGTCTCAACCGAGCCTGCTGCCTGAAGGGTGCCATCGGCCGCGCTCACAAACATCATCACTGCGTTGCCAGAGGTGCCGTTGGACATGCTGTAGACGACGGCATCTTTGCGAATCGGCCCAGTTGGCGTGGTAACGCCGAGCGACGCTCCGCTGCAGGAAGCCGTAACGATTGAGATCAAAACGGCTCCGAGCGCGAGCCATACGTTGCGAGGTCTGTTCATTTCTAATGGTGGTCGCATCGGGGTGCATAAACTGAGATTCGCGCGGAGCACGAAAGTTACGGCGAGCGCAAGCAGTAGTTGCTGCATCATCCTGGCTGGTTCAGAAACCCAGCGAAACGGGTAGCGTCGCATCGCGGCAAGTATGGTGGGCGCAAAATAGACCGGCTGCACGAATTCCCTGACGGGCTCTCCGTGGAAGGTCTGCACATGAACAAGTTGGTGACGAAGATTCTACTGATCTTGACTGTGCAGAGAGCTGATGCGAAGCCTTCCTTTCTAGCTTTGCCTTGGCGCGGAAACCAGCGAATGTGTAACAGCGTGTATCGAAAGCGCGACGCGGTTCTGTACACCATTCTTGCGCAGCAGCTTGGCTACGTGAGCCTTGACGGTGCGCTCCTCAATCCCCAGGGCGGAGCCGATTTCCTTGTTGGAGCGGCCGGAGACCAGCATTTCCAAGACTTCGATAAATATTAGGGAAATCTTGCGCCATCCGATGCCCAGTCGAAAGGCGAGCGTACCCACCAGGACCGCTTGTCAGTGTTAGCCACAGCGACCGTCCTCAGTCTCTTGAGATCAGTCTAGAGATATCTGTTCGCGACCCTGGCGCAGTGTCTTCGCCATCCAGATCAGTTCCTTCAGAAACTTATCGATGCGCCGGATGTAGGACTCGTCGAGGAGCCTGCCATCTTCGGCAAACACCTTCTGCACACTTGAAAAATTTACGTCCCAGAAGATCGTCACCAGCCCAATCTCGCGCATCACCGGCAGCAGGTTCTGAATTACCCGGGTCCCGCCGAACGGCCCCGCCGACACTCCCACGATCGCAACAGCCTTATGAATGATGATTTGCCCGCACTGCAGAGTCGAGATGAACCACCACTGCGACAAGATTGTGTACAACGCCGAGCCGCTAGATGCTGGGAAGACCGATCCGAGCTCGGGCGGAATCATCGAGGAATTTCATGCCTGCCCCGAGTGTGGCGGTGGCGCCTCGCGCCACGCTTAGGGTGCGTCGCAGAACCACTCCCCAGTAACACTCTCAAGTACCACCAACTCCTTCTGGAACATTTCGCTGCCCGTGGAATCTCCCAAGCAAGGACTTCGGTCTGGTATGGTCTTCTCGGCTTGTTTCCGTGACGGTATGAAGAATCGCGTACCCAATCCCGCATATGCCTTTGCGCTTTGTTATGCGGCGATGGTGTGTCTCGCGATCGCGGTGAATCTCATGCCGATATTCCTGACTAGCCTCAGGGTAGATCTTGGGGGAAGGGACGGGCTGACTGGTGAAGAGCTCGGCCGCATCAGCGCCATCACCTTTGCTGGGCTCGTTGGGGGCATCCTTTTCACTGGCCCCCATGCCGATCGATGGGGCGGCAAGCTGTTCAGTATCTTGGGAACTTTGCTGATCGGTGTTGGACTCGCGCTCCTGGGTATATCACCCGGTTATTCCACGGTCTTGGTTGCGGTGTTTGTCATGGGCCTCGGCGCTGGGATTTTGGACATGGTGCTCAGTCCCATCATTGCCGCTCTCCAGCCAGGCAGCCGCGCAACCAATCCGTTTCTGTTTCTCTTCCACCTGACGGGCGGGGCGTTCCTTGGATTGGAAGGCGGCAGATCCGTTCTCGAAGAACTCCTTCTGCCAACGGTAGAACACCGTGGGCCGCAAACCCAGTTCTTCACACAGATCGGAAACCGGCACCTTGTCCAGAAGGTGTCGTCTCAGGATGGCAACTTTCTCCTCGGCGGTGTAATGCTTGCGCTCGTTTCTCATACGTTCTCCCGGTTATCTTAACGGAAGAACGATTGCTCAAGGCTGAAGGTGTGAGGCGTCGCGTTCGAAAAAGCCGTCAGAAGGAAGCCGCTGGCGCGGCGGACGCGGGAGTTATGCAAATTGAATGGAGCGAGGAGGGGTGTAGAAGTTCACGGGAGTCGTCAAGGCCGCTGGAGTAGCAGCCGGCGCACCTTTGCAAAGACGAGTCGATGGCCGAAGTGAGCCTAGGCGGGGACAGAAAGAAGATGTCTGGGAGTAACGGAGACACACTTCGGCGAGACGGTCTGAAGCGTGCCGACAGTGCGGTGTGTGGGCGGGTGATTTCCATCCCGGCGTCGCGTCCGAAAAAGCACTAGCGTCATTCGGGAGCAATCGCCAACGCGACCTCTGCGATATTGTTCTCAGGACTTGGGATGGCAAGTGGGCGTGCCCAGCTTGTCGTTCGAGACGGCGCATCCGCGCTTCATCACCTGCTGCAACCCACGGCGAGCGCGATGGAGTCGGATCTTGACGGTGGCGAGAGTCACTCCCAGGAGGTCGGCGATTTCGGGAGCGGTAAGGGAGTGGGCTTCGTGCAGCAGAATTACAGCGCGGTACTTGTCGGGCAGGAAATCCAGGCACCGTTGAACGCATGCGCTGGTCTCTTTCCGCTCCGAAATGTCGAGGGGCGAGGGAGCCACCGAAACCGGCAGCTTAAGGCTATTTTCCTCTTCCTCACTGTCGATGGAAACCAGCGGCTTGCGTTGGCGCAAGCGATCGAGGCACACGTGTGTGGCGATGCGGTACAGCCAGCCGCGAACGGCCTCTGGATCGCGTAGCGAGTCTCCATATCGGTAGGCACGGAGAAACGTATCCTGCGCCAGGTCTTCGGCTTCGGCGGGGTTTCTTACCAGACCGAGGATATAGCGGTAGATTCGATGGTGGTAAGTCTCGAACAGCACGCCCGCGTCAACGGTTTCGCTCGCCTGAGCCATACCATCATTAAACGCACAGTGGCGTGTGAAGTCTGTGATGCTGATCACGGCTTGGGACACGCCTGTGGTCGAAATACACGAACCGCCGTCCGGTGCCGAGGGTCGTTAGCGGCCGCGAGTTGCGGTCGTAGCCCCGACACTCTCCTCTTTCGGTGGGGCTGGTGGGGCGACGGCCGTACGATTGTCCTGCTTTGCCTTCATCCACACGGCGCAGTCGCAGGCCTGGTTGAGTGATGGCTTTTTCCGGTGGTGCGGTTGAAATGCCGAACGGCACGTACACCGCACAGAACCGAATAATGCCGGTCAGTAATACCAGTACGCCGACCACTGCAAGTACTACTCCAAGCCTGATTCTGCTGGTAAGCAGGAACAGTCCTGCGAGAAAAAACATTCCCCCCAGCGTCAGGCGAAAGACTCCGTCAACACCGCCAACGTTGTGACGAAACATGGTTGTACCCACTCCTTTCAAACATTGCGAACAGTTGGGCCGGAGCCGTCCGGCTCAACTGACTTCGACCTCGACTCCACCAACCCAGCTGGAGGCAAGGTTGTAGATGAGCGCGCCGATCACGGCAGCGATGCCGCCGACGATCCCATACACGATAGGGCACAGGATCACTGCGAACAGACCAAATGCAGGGGCAAAAGGCATGTGCGCGTGTGGAGCAAATGAGGCCCCGGTCAGCACGATCAGACTGCAAAAGACGCCGGCAATCAAACCCAGAAAGGCGTATGAAACAAGGCCGATCTTGAACGCGGAAGCTGGGCCAATACGCTTGAGGACGGCCATATGCAAACCTCCTACGACCAACGCTCGGTGCTATCCCTAGGACGAAAATGGTGAGCAAAAGGATACGGCGAAATCCCTTATCTTGCGGACGAAATCAAATAGGACAAGGTTGTTGATGGGGAAGCACATTGTTACACTGACACGCCCAGCCGCACGGCAGACGTTGCTGGTTCTTGATGTATCGTCGGCATAACTAACAGGAAGTAATGGCGCGAGCCGGGTTTCTGGAATTCATCTCGCATTGCTCGCAATACGACCGGGATCGGCAGCCAGGACCGCCAGCCGGCTCTACGGTGGGCGACAAGACATTCGTGTAGTCGAGGTACTAGCATGGTGGAGATCTGATCAACAGGTAACTCCTATGAGTGTCACCCAGAACGAAAAGGCAGCTCGTTTCCGCGCGCTTCACGACGGCCCTGGCGCCTTCGTAATTCCGAATCCATGGGATGTCGGCTCCGCCCGCATTCTCGCTGGCCTTGGCTTCAAGGCATTGGCCACATCGAGTGCAGCCTCCGCCTCTGCCTTGGGACGGAGAGACCACGGGCTGAATCGAGATGAGGCGCTGGCGCACGCGCACATGATTGTTGATGCGACGGATTTGCCCGTCTCTGCGGATCTGGGAAAGGGGTTTGGTGACGCGCCGGAAGTCGTGGCGGAAACGATCCGGCTTGCGGCCGAGATTGGACTCGTTGGGTGCACGATCGAGGACGCGACTGGCAACGAAGACCGTCCACTTTACGATTTTGGCTTTGCTGTCGAACGGATTGCGGCAGGTGCAGAGGCGGCTCATGCACTCCAGTTTCCCTTCATCCTGACTGCGCGAGCGCACAATTTCCTCTACGCCGCGGCGAGCCTGGATGACACCATTAGTCGCCTTCAAGCCTTCGAAAAAGCGGGAGCCGATGTGCTTTTCGCCCCCGGCCTGCCTGGCCTTGCCGCAGTAGGCGCAGTCTGTGCGGCAGTGTCGAAGCCGTTCAATTTCATGGTGGGAATCAAAGGAAAATCATTCTCCGTGAGTGAACTCGCCGCGGTCGGAGTCAGGCGTATCAGCCTTGCGACGTCACTCTATCGCGCTGCAATGACCGGCCTGTTGGATGCTGCACGCGAGGTGAAAGACGCAGGCCAGTTCGCTTTCCTCGACAGATGCGCGACAACGGCGGAGCTGAACAAATTCATGCGGATTTGACCGCGCTGTGGACTAAAAATGCTTCCGGTTTCCTCCGTCCGGATGGTCGGCTACCCTTCCCTTACCGGATTACGGAAGGGTTGCCCATCAGGCGGAATCCTGAGAGGCCCGCTGATCGACTGCAGAAGAACGCGCTTCTAACGGTGACCGACTAGTTTGAGTTCTTCACTCTCCGTGGGCATAAGGGCCTTGACGGTGGCGGCGGCTCTCGGGTACGGTCTTCACACTCAACAAGGTGCTCTCGATTATCGAGTCATTTCCGTTTCCGGTGTGCACGCCCTGGTCATTCACTGAGATGGAGGAACAGTATGTCAGCCTCACACCCGAGCACGATCGTGGGGAACCTATACCGAAACGCTTCTCTTCTTGCATTGGTCATTCTGTGGGTGGCTTCATTGGCCGCACTTCCTGCACGAGCCCAAGGAACTGGCTCTTCAAAGTTTCATGTCGACTCTCAACGTTTGCAAGGAACACTTGAGAAATTGAGCGAGTTCGGTCGGAATCCCGAAGGCGGTGTCACTCGCATTGGTTTCTCGGAGACCGATATGGCCGCTCGCGAATACGTCATCGGTCTCATGAAGCAAGCAGGCCTTGAGGTTCGCGTCGATCCTGCGGGAAACATCTTCGGCCGGCGGGCTGGCTCGGAGAAGTTGCCGACATTGCTTTTCGGCTCGCACATCGATTCAGTGCTGCACGGCGGAAATTTCGATGGAGACGTCGGTAGCATGGGCTCCATCGAAGTGATGCGCGCGCTCAACGACGCAAAAGTGAAGACCCGCCATCCACTGGAAGCAGTCATTTGGACAAACGAAGAAGGCAACCACTTCGCCCTGGGCACGCTGGGTTCCGGTGTCGCCGCCGGACTGCTGGGGCGTGAAATCCTCGGCCGCAAGGACGACCAGGGACTGACCATGGCAGATTGGCTGCGCCGTTACGGTCAGGATCCGTCTCATCTTACTGACGCGCGCATTCCCAAAGGGGCGCTGGCAGCCTTTATCGAATTGCACATCGAACAGAGTCCTCACCTTGATGAAGCGAAAATCCCCATCGGGATCGTACAGGGGATCGTGGGCATCAAGAGATCGGATTGCGTCGTCACGGGTTTCGCCAATCACGCGGGGACCACGCCGATGGATCGCCGGAAGGACGCCCTTGCGGCCGCTGCAAGGGAAGTCCTCGCCGTTCGTGAGACAGTGCGTGCGGAAACTGGCCATCAAGTCGGCACGGTCGGCTATATGAAGGCGGAACCTGGAGCCGTCAACGTCGTACCTGGCCGGGCTGAGTTCCCTGTCGAACTGCGCGATCTCGATGCCGCGAAAATAAAGCGCATGTGGGAGAATATCCAAGTGAAATTCAAGCAGATCGACAAGGAAGAGAACGTCGTGACGCTCTGCACATCAGTGGACGATACGGAGCCGGCTCCGACGGATCCCGCCCTGCAGGCCGTCATCCGTGACGCCGCGAAGTCCCTCGGTCTCACGACCATGGATCTACCCAGCGAAGCAGGGCAGGACTCCCAGCAAATTGCTAGGATTGCGCCGATAGGTATGATCTTCGTCCCCAGCAGGGACGGCATCAGCCATTCCCCGAAGGAATTCACTTCTGGGCAAGACGTAGCCAACGGTGCCGAAGTTCTTTACCGTGTGGTTTTGCTTCTTGATGACCGGTTGAATCGCAACTGATTCTCCGAGCGGGATTCCTGGATATTTTCAACGCTCACCTACCTCCTTGTTCGACTTCCCAATGTTTGTGGTAGGGGTGCATCCAGATTCCGGTTGGAACCATCATTCGATCACTCCCGGATTGTCGGTATACGGAAGTTAGCCAGAAACGGGCTTGTGGGAAGTTCTGTGTGGATGGCCGGTAATACGGAATTGGAAAAGGAGATCCGGTAAACCACTGGATCGCAGATCAAATCCGGCACCCGATGAGTCAAGTCTGGTACCGCCGTTGATCGTATCGGGTGCCAAGCCCTTCTACCTCAGCTAGTCCTTACACCGTCGCTCCAAAGAGCATCGCCTCTACCCTAGCGACAGCTTCGTCCTGCATGTGTGGAAGCACGTGAGCATAAGTATCCAACGTGAAGGCCGTGCTGGCGTGTCCGAGCTGCTCAGAGACAACTTTCGGCGATACACCGACAGCCAGCGCGATTGTGGCCGCCGAGTGGCGCAGATCGTAGAGCCTGATTCGCGGCAACCCGGCGAGGTCGAGTATTGATCTGAAATGCTTCGCGAGATAATCGGCATTAATTGGCTGTCCCGACGGCGTTCTGAAGACCAAGTCATGGGCCTCCGGACACAGATCGTGCGCGCTCGCTTTCGTCTGTAAATCACGAAGAAGCGCAACGATCCAACGCTGCAATTTGACCGGTCGACGGCTACGCGAACGTTTTGTATCGCAGAAACACCATTTGCCATCTATTCTCCGAATGTTCCGGACCACGCTGACAGTTTGTCGGGCCCAATCGATGTCTCGCCACTTCAGCCCCAAATACTCACTCGGTCGCATCCCAGTTGTGAGCGCTACGGCAAGCGCGGGACCATGCGGAGCGGCCAGTGCAGCCTTAACAAATGTTTGCGCTTGCTCGACGGTGAACGAACGCATTTCGTCTCTGGCCTGCTGCGGGATTTTGACGCCATCGACAGTATTATCGAGCAACAGACGCCACTGCAATGCCTGCCGGATCGCAGACCTTAACACAGCATGTGTGTAACGGACGGTTCGAGCAGACAGGCCTCGCTCGATCATCTTCTGATAAGTACTCTGAACGTCTATTGGTCGCATTGCCGCCAGAACTGTTTCCCCCAAACTGGGCCGGATGTAACGTCGCAGCATGCCGTCGTAGTCCTGACAGGTCTTCTCTCGTACTCGTGGCTTAGGTAATAACGATTACTGAAATGGCGGGGCCAATCGCACTTGACACCACAAATTGTAATATGCAAATGTATAGATTCAATGCCCGAATTGAGTCAATTCAAGGCAGAGTTCTTCAAAGCCCTGGCCCACCCCCTGCGAATCAGGATCTTGGACGAATTGCGCCGCGGCGAAGTCGGCGTGAATGACCTTTGTGTGCGCTTGGACGTGGAACAGAGCACGCTATCGCAGCAATTAGCCGTCCTGAGGACCCGCAGCATTGTTGTGGGCAGGAAAGACGGACAGAGTGTCTTGTATTCGGTTCCCGACCCTGAAGTCTTCAAGCTGTTGGATGTCGCCAAAAGGATTTTTAACAACCACCTGATCGACGTAAAAGACCTGCTCTCGCAGTTGGCTGTCTCTTCGGCCAGCAGAGGCTAGGCTATTTTTTTGTGAGCTTATATTCAAATATCGTAATATTAGGTACTTCAGTTCTCTTCGCTGGCGACCTGTTGCCGATGCAAGGCCGGACAGCATCTCTCTTAGCTCAGCCGCAGGCTTCCGAACTCAACCGTTCCAAAGCCTCTGGCACCGGCACCCCGGGGCCTTCAGTGGCAATCTCAGATCCTCCTTTTCTCAGGCACCCCATCCAGTTCGGCCCGAACAGTCCTGAAATAACCCTTGCGGGACGGAACCTGCTGAAACGAGTAGTCACTTGGCTAAGACAGCACCGCGAAGCCCGAATTCTGATCGTCGGTTCGTGTGATTCGGGAGGCTCGGAAACTTGCACACGCGGGTTGGCCGAAGCGCGTGGGGTCGCAGTCCGGAAGTTTCTGGGAGATTCCGGCGTTGACCCCGATCAAATCCTTGGAGTCAAGGCTTGGGACAATCTTGATCGAAGCTGCCGGACCTCCGACGTCAAATGCCAGCAATTCAATCGCAGTGCCCGGATATTCATGGCCAGTTCTGCAGCACCTTGAAGGAGAAGCTGTCCAATGCGCGGTTCCATCACGCGGGTTTCTCGGAAAGACGGTTCCGGCTGCATTTTGGCCGAAGACGGGAAGGAAGTTTGCTTTGAGCGGTCCGAAGCAACCAAGCACGGGGTAGACGAGCTCAGGGTAGGTCACTGGGTGGAATTTGAACTTCAGTACGGGTTTGAGCGGTCGTGCGCAGTAAACATCAAGCGGTTGCAGAGCGATGCCGGCCAACGTCCACGACCACTGAATTGCTCGTAGATAGAGAACTCGACCATATGGTCATCAAAGTTACTCAGGAGACGAGTGCGGTTGCGGCGCGAAGCTGCGTGATTTGGGGAGAGGAGCTTTCGAGGAAGGGACGGTATGCAGCCGCCGAGACGCTCTATCAACGTGCGCGCGGGCTAATAGAGAGAACGCTTGGGCAGCAACATCCGATGATGGCTGAGGTGCTGGAATGCTACTCCGAACTGCTTGTAAGAACCAATCGCCAAGCTGAAGGAATTGCGATGAAGAGGCGCTCGGAAGCGATCTGGAGGGCTTACGGCGCTCGTTTCTGTCGAGTTCACATCCCGTCCCACTCAGTCCAAAGGTACGGGACAGAACGAGAAGGTTCTGATTGACGCAGGCACTGACGAGCAACGGTTCGCATGACCCGGGGGACCCCGCCCATCAACAAGGCGCACGGTCGGCAATTGGTCGAACTCGATCTGCAGTAACTGCTCGGAGCGTGTCCGGGCGATTCATGTTCAGCGTCTGCCGGTGGTGGAATTTGACAGAGGACGGTGGCTGTCACCGGGTTGCTTTGGCTTACAAGGAGAACCCTTAGTGTACTTTCCTGCGGAACACTTACTCGACAAGCTCAAAATCTCAGCCCAGGAGTTGAGCGACTTGGAGCAAAAGGGGATTGTTAAAGGACTCCCCAGAGCAGGGCGCGTCTTTTACTCGTCTCGCGATCTGTACCGGCTCAAGGGAATCCTGCTCTTCATGACTCGTGGTTTGACGCTCGAGGAAGCGCAAAGGCGAGTTGACCACCCTGTGGAGGAGAAGTCTGCCACTGAGAGTCGCAGATAGAAGCAGAGGATACCGATGCAAGCACAGTCGCGGATCAAATTGTTACGTGAGGGGCCGGTCAATTGTTTTCTGCTTTGTACCGTCCTCGCCAAGCAGACGCGGCGCTTGGAACGACTGATGCCGGATAGGCGCATACCCGAACTGATCACGCTTGCATTGAAAAATTGTGTGGACTACGACCTCACGCTTGACATTGACGTGGGCGTCCCTGAAGTCGTGCGCGCGGAGGCGATGCAGATAGGCCGGCTAACGAGGCGTCCGGAACTCGCCGTTGCTTCGCGGACTGGGCCATGGGAGCGAAGTCAGGTTGCAGATGCAGTTTCGACCAGTGGTGGACAAGGCGCGACAGAAAGTGGGCCCGCAGACGATGCACCCCTCTTTGGCAAAGATGCGATAGGCGCTCACCTTTCTGGGAGCAGCCGAGTCGATTTTCCCGATTTTCGCCGCAATCTACATAGTGTTCAAAGGAAACATTCGATGAGTAATTCCAATGGCGTGGATCCAATTCATCTCAGGCAGCTTCGAGCGATGGCAGAGAACTTATGCACGTTAGCGAATCGGCATCGCGAAAATCGCAATTATGTCGTGGCCCATGCTCTGTACGGTCGGGCTCTGTCCGTGGCGCAAGAGATCCACACTCCCGGGAATGATGGGAACATTCTCGTTACCCGAATCCGGGCAGACCAGCAAGCTGTTTTCGAAATGCTGCGCTCTGGAAAGAGTGGCCTGGAGAGACCTCCGTTGGAGAAAGCCCAAAAGGTTGGCCAATAGAGTTCATGGCTCGACCAGACATTGAATCACCTCCGCTGCTGGCCACTACACTACATACTATGAACATTCCCCAACCTCAATCTACGACCGGCTAAACGGGGGAGTGTGATCAGCTCCCCAAAATGAAATGACACCCTGGCTAGGGTTGCAATTGGAGGGTTTACATTACGCCCAAACTGGCGTGATCGAGTAAGACTGAGACGGTTGAAGCACCACTCAAATGATTGAATATTAACAAAATCAGCTCCTTGCCCCCAAGTTCGGGACCAGGGGGTCGGAGGTTCAAATCCTCTCGCCCCGACCAATTGTTTTCAATCGGTTACGATTTTGCAAATCCTCCAAATTGAGCCCCTGGTGCGGCTTTTATGGGTGCCCCAAGTTAAGTTCTGTTTTCCACGCAGGTCAACCTCCGTTAGCCGCTACCAGTTGGGGCACCCATTCAGGGCACCCATAAGAATTTGGTTCAACGAAATCATGGCGGAATGCAGTAAAAATGCGGGTCTCGCGATGGTCCGCGATCTGGTTTTCGGATGATTGAGCCCTTGGGTAGGCACCAGGGGGTCAATTTCATTTTACGCGGCTTTACTTTCAGCGACTTAATGCAGGCACCTTCACGAACTGACGGTGAAATGCCTGCGAACCAGCACAGGGTTTATATAATAATAATAAGGATTTACATTCTTTCGGAGGCCGATTTCGCACTGATCATCCGCGGGTTCACAAAGGCTCCAAACTGGCATGATTGAGCATGAATGAGACGGTTGAAGACACGAGAAGACGGCGTACATCTGGGATCCTACTGTTGTTGTGCCAGGCGCCCGATATTGTCGAGGCGATTGCCCGGAATGCCGGAAGCAAGTCGCACTTAGCTGGGTCGGCTATGAGGCCTATTTGCCAAGGACTAGATCGATTCCCGAAAAGAGCAATTCCAACTTATGACGTGCCAGCTTGCTGACGCGTTCACTCAGAAGGGACTTGTCTAAGGAAATGATTTGCGAAACATTCGCGACGGAATCTTTTGGCAATCCAGTAAGCCGCGCGGACAAGCTCACATTGCCCGGTGCTAGCGCCCACTTCAAATTGCTGGTCAGTGGAACGCAAATGGCCGTAGAGATGCGGCTCTGATTAAGGGCATCGCTTTGAACGACAACCACGGGTCGCCGAAACCCAGGCCCGGAGCCGGTGGGTGCTGGCAGGTCCGCCCACCAAATCTCACCCTGAGAGATCACCACTCGGTTCGCTCTAGCCTAAGGCGAGCTACATAGGAAACGAACTCGTCCTTTCCCTCGCCGACTTCCATTATTGCTTGGTCCATGGACTCGGTGACTTTGTCCGGTGCGTGGCGGGCCAGATATTCGCGTAAGGCATCAGTGAAGAGCCGGCTCCGCGACCTGCGCGTACGTCGGGCAAGACGTTCCGCTCCATCAAACAGATCATTAGGAATGGAAATCGCCGTCTTCATACCCAGAGTATAACCATATGACCAATTCCTGGCAAGAGCATCGTTCAGCTTCATTTCGATTTCAGCCCATCCAGCTGCACCAGCCCGCCAAAGTGCTCCTTGCGCTCCCTTCGTTTGGCAGTGCTTCATGGGCCAGCGGACGCACACTAGCACTTTAGCTCTTCTGTTGTCGATAACAGGCGTGGCTGTTGAAAAACTGTCCCTAACGGAAATTCGGTGCGCGCTTTTGCGGCTGCCAAATCCCAATCGAAACCGCTAAACTCAAACGTTTGGAGACCGGCTTGAGTCAGTTGACCGGCATAAGTCCGGATGTGCGCGCAAGCAAGGGAGGCAGTTCGGACACAGATGTCGAAGGGCCGAGCAAGAGACAGCTCGGCGCAGGACAGATTCGGGTTGTTTCAGGCAGCCCGTCGTTCGTAGCGGTGGTGCAGTCCACCGACCTGGGACACCGCCACGACTGACCCCATATCCGGCGGCTGAATAGATCGTGGCTCCGGTGAGTCCTTGCTCAAAGACAGATGGGTTCTTGATCGGTGATAGTAGTCAAAATACGAACCGAGGATTCGGCGTAGCGAAGTTTCATGGAGCACGATCACGTGATCGAGGCACTCGCGCCGAATGGAACCAATCACTCGCTCCACATAGGCTCTCTGCCAAGGGGAGCGCGGTGCAGACAGCACTTCGTGGATGTCCATGGCTTGTACCTGTTCTCTGAATTCATTGCCGAAGATCGCATCGCGGTCGCGCAGCAGGTAGCGCGGGAGTTGGTCAAAGGGAAAGGCTTCCCGCAGTTGCTGTCCTGTCCACTGGGCGGTCGGGTGAGCGGTCACGTTGAAGTGGAGAATACGACGCCGGTCATGGGCCAGTACCAGAAACACGTAAAGGACCTGGAAACGGATGGTCGGCACCGTGAAGAAGTCGATGGAGACCAACTGTTGGGCATGATTCTTCAGGAAAGTGCGCCAGGTCTGAGACGGCGGCTTGCGGCCGTGTACCATGTATTTGCTGACGCTGCTCTCGCCGATGTCGATGCCGAGTTTAAGCAGTTCACCGTGGATGCGGGGGGCACCCCATCCGGGATTCTCCCGGCACATCTTGCGGATCAGATCTCGGAACTCGCGGGAAATGGCAGGTCGTCCGGATTGACCGTGCCGCACCTTCCAGGTCCAGAAGAGGCGAAAGCCGGCACGATGCCAGGCGATGACCGTTTCGGGCTTGACGATGGCCAGCGCCGAGTGTCAGCCGCTCCAGGTGCGGCACAGCAAGACCCACAACAGGCGGTCCCCTGGTGTCAATTTCGGGCGTTTTCTCGCGGACCTCTGAAGCACGCCGATTTGGTGGCGCAGAGCCAGGTTCTCCAACTGGAGAATCGCGCGCGAACGGAAGATCGAGGAAAAAGTGGTGAAGAATGTCGTGAGAGAGTTGAGCATCGGAGGAGAGAATTATGAAGGAAGTATAATTCCCTTCCATTACATGCATTTCGAGGTTTGCGGGAGGCACAGTTGATAAAAGTCCGGAAGTGAAGGCGCGCCCTGCATTGCCGGCTCGAAACGCCCTTCAATTCCCGCGGACCCTCGAACCCACGCGGCAAGGCTGATTTGCCGCATCAGAGGCCCTTTCTCCGGTTGCCGAGCATCTCTTGGGCAAGGCCCAGTTGCTCCGCTCGCGACATCGATAGGGGATGTTGCAGCTATCGGTGTGTGAGTCGGCCCCGAACCTGGGCATTCCGCGGAGCTAAGCTCGTGTTGAGCTGGAGCGGGCGCTCCTTGCGCGCCGGCGTCGCAGGCTTCAGCGCGTTAGCGGCTGAGCGCACATCGTCGTGTGTGAACACCGCAGAAAGGAACGGCTGTGATTCCAGGAAATGAGCCAGGTCACCCAACCTCAGACCAAGAGACGACAGCCGGTCCTTGTCGACGAAGATCTGGCCGTTTTCCGGTTCGAAGGACGTAATCAGCTGCTTCGCCTCTGGATCAAACTTCTCGTGCAACAGGTCTACGATCGATGGTGCCAAGTGCCGGCGATCCGGCGACAATGGTTCCGATGGCATGCCATGGTCCGCGGTCACCGCAAGGAGATAGTCATTACCAACCCTTCCTTCTAACACACTCAGCATCCGCTTCAACTGACGATCCATCTCGCCGAGCGTGACGCGCAGCTCGTCCGAATCCGGACCGTACTTGTGGCCCACGAAATCCGCGCCTTTGTAGTTCAGCAGAATGAGATCTGGAACGTTGTCTTCGCCCAGCGGCTCTCGCTCAATCATCGCGGCCATCGCATCGGCTTCGAATGCTGGAAACAAAGCCGAATATCGCACCGCCGCGGTCGAGTCGATTTTGTGACGCATCCACTCCCCGCTCGCTGGCCAGAGTGTTTTCGCATTGCGATCCTTCAGATATGGAGGCAGCCGGAAACAGTTGGGGTTTGTGGTCCAGTTGCCCGTCTCCTGATCGTAGCTTGCGAGAACGACTGGCGCTCCATTCAACTGACACGCTCCATGCCCTGCGAGTGGAGTCGCCGCCCGGTCGATGCTGCCCTGTGCCAATATGATCGCTCGACCAGCCGTCGCCAGCTGCCAGACGTCCGCCAGCGTCAATACCATCAGGTCTTGCGGCGTTCCTCCCGCGAAAAAGTCGTGGCGTCGGCGCTGCGTGCGCTCGTACACGCTGACCCCTGTGATTCCGTGCACGCGAGGATCGGCCCCGGTCGAGAGTGTCGAGTGCCCAACCGCTGTGTTGGTCGGAAGAAAGTTAACCCGCGCCTGAGTGAACCAGGCACTACGCTGGCGCAGGGCGGTGAGCGTTGGCATGGACGCGGCGTAGCGATCGAAGTAATCCCGGCGCATGCCATCCAGGACGAGCAACATGACCACTCGTGGTCGAGCCAAACCCGTCCGTAGAACCGGTAATATTCGGCCTGTCGTCGTGGGAGGCATCTGCACGCCAAGCGCAGCCGCAAGGGTTGGCGCAACGTCCTGCTGCACTGCCGGAGTCGAGTACGTTCCCGTTTTTACCGTGGGGCCCGCAAACATCAGCGGAATCGCTACGTCATACGTCCACGGCGAACCGTGCATGTACCCCACGTCAGCCCGCGTGATGAAGTCGCCTTCACGCGGCACGATCAGGAGTTGGCCGGTTCGTCCCGGGAAGTATGCCCGAGCAAACATCTCCAAGAAACGTTGTCGCGTCGCAAGGGCGGTTGCATCGGCTGGCGCTGCACGCTGGATTCGAGGGGCGTCACTCCCAATAGATCGCTTGACCTGCTGGCTCGATACCGTCCAAGTCATCGCGACTAGGGTCAGGCTGATAGCGATCCGCGATCCTACTTTGCCCATGCGAGCACTTTTGGCTGATTAGAGATTGTTCAACTCTACGCTGATTTCAGTTCCGTTAATACGGATCTTGCGAGCGGCCGTGTAACGGCTTGTCCTAGAGGCGCTGGCCCTCCCCCGCCGCCGCATTCCGGACGGGTTGGCAAACCGGAAGTTAAGCACCCACGCCAGTTCGAAAATCGTCTGCTAGGGTCGACCAATCCTGCGTGAATGAAGACTCTTCCAGCCGACATGAAAACCCTATTTTGCGCTGAAGACCAGAAAATAATCCATCCCGTCTTTGACGAAGTCATATTGTTCCAGTAGTCGATAGCCTGCTTCATTCGCCTCTTGAATCACAACTTCCCGGGCCACGCCATGGTTCTCGCCGTTCCCGTTGCGGTCGATCACTCCGATCCGAGCCCCAGCCGTGAGCGAGGATTTCAAGTTCCGCAACAGCGCGATTGGCTGGGCGACCTCGTGATAGGTCTTCAGCAGTAGCACGGCGTCAACTTTCGCGGGCAGGAGCGGATCATCGGGCTTGCCCAGGATCGTTTTGACATTGTGCAGGTTTTCTTTCCGGATTCGAGACGCAATGTAGCGGATGGCATCGGGATTGATGTCGACGGCATACACGGTTCCGCCATCGCCCACCCGCTTCGCCGCCCGGACTGTGAACCAACCGGACCCCGCTCCGATGTCAGCGACCGTTTTGCCGGAAGCAATTCCGAGAATGTCCATAACGCGATTGATCTGCAGCCGTTCGTCCCTTCCGGGGGAATCAAAGATCGACAGATCGCCGGTGTAGGGCGTACTGGTTTTGCGATTTTCGGTTGGAGGGGCAGACTGGGTTTGTGTCACAGCCGTTGGGGCGTGGAATTGCAGAAGCAAGACAGCAAGCAGAGTGAAGCGCCTGATCATTGTGCACTCGATCTTAATGCATGGCGCGCCTCGCGAGGGTCGGCGACCACGCAGAGTCTGCGATAATCAACCACATGTGCGGAAGGTACAGATTGTCGCGGAGAAAGCAGCTGGTTGAGGAGTATTTCGGGGCTGTCTCCGGGGGAGACGAGTGGAGTCCCCGCTACAACGTTGCTCCTACTCAGCCCATCCTGACCATCCGGCAGAATGCCCGTGAGCCCGTGCGCAAACTTTCAACGATGCGGTGGGGTCTCATTCCGTCGTGGGCAAAAGACCCCGGGCATCGGGTACAAGACGATCAACGCAAGGGCTGAGACTGTCGCCACAACTCCATCGTTCCGGGAACCCTTCACGTCGCAGCGCTGCCTGGTTCCAGCAGATGGTTTCTACGAGTGGAAAAGAGAAGGTAAGATAACGCAGCCTTACTGTTTCGAGGTTAACGACGGCGAACTCTTCGCCTTCGCGGGTCTGTGGGACAAGTGGATGAGTCCACAGGGTCAGCTGATCGAGAGTTGTACGATCCTGACGACCACGCCAAATTCTCTGCTGACCGAAATTCACGACCGAATGCCCGCAATTCTCAGCCCAGATTACTACGACCTGTGGCTGGATCCGGCTTTCCGGGACACCTTTTCCGTGTCCGGGATGCTCAGGCCTTTCGACGCTTCGCTCATGCGTCGGTATCCGGTAAGCACGAGAGTCAATCAGGTGCAGAACGATGACCCGGATTGCGCGAAGCCGGTTGTGCTCAATTCCTCACCGATTCAAACACAACTGTTTTGACCACTCGCTGGCCGAGCGTAAGCGGCTCCGAATCTTGGCAACGTTCGACCCCATAGGGTTTGCTATCTGGACAACCAGTTGGTGAAAAAGAGAATAAGACCTCCAAACAGGACTCCCAACAGCATCGCCCAAAACCACCCTCTATTTCGCCGTTGTAGCCAGCGGTAAGACACTACTTTAGGACCAGTGGGCACAACCCGAAGCTGGGGCTGGTCGGGACGGGAATTTCGTCGAGGGAAGGACACAGTGATAATGGGATGCAGCCTTCCCACATCGGTTGCCCCGCCATCAAGTGTTGGGTAACGCCAGCGCACACAGCCTAAAGAAAAACATACCAAAGGTGTTCCTCATGGTATAAGGCTGCCGAAAGAAGAACTCGTCTCAGCTCGGACGAACGAGCTCGCACTGATCATCGGAGGAACGAGTATGAGCACAGCCGCTAATGACGGAACAGATTGCAGAAACGTCGCCGCGTCTCAGCGCTAGGATCATCTCCTCACCATACTGACAGGAGTATTCGCCCAGGGTTTCGTGGGCGACAGGCTTGTGATAGACGGCGACGCCGCGGCTACGGCGACTAACATACTGACGCACAAGAGCTTGTTTCAGTTGGGTTTCGCGGTCTACCTCATCGAAATGACGTGCCAGATCGCCACCACAGCTCTCTTTTATGACTTGCTCAAGCCGGCGGGCAGGAGCATCTCTTTGCTTGCCGCGTTCTTAGGCCTCACCGGTTGCGTCATCAAGACTTTTAGCCGCCTCTTTTTTATCGCCCCTTGTTCATCCTGGGAGGCGCGCACTACTTGAGTGTATTCAGCGTGGAACAGCTGCAGGCGCTGGCGCTCCTCTTTCTTAAGGTGAATGACCATGGTGCTGCGATCGCCTTGTTATTTTTCGGATTCTATGCACTTCTGACGGGCTACCTCATTATCAGATCCACCTTCCTGCCTCGGATTCTGGGCGTGTTGCGGGATATTCGGGGGTTTGGGTTGGCTGAGCTTCCTGTATATGCCGCTCGGATACCGTCTGTTTCCATACATCGCAGCTCTCGCCCTCCTCGGGGCAGTATCACTAATCCTCTGGCTCCTCGTGTTCGGCGTGAACGAACAACGATGGAAGGAGCAGGCCAGCGCAGCTTGGACAATCCAGAACTAACTGCTGTAAACGTAATCGCGATGGTTAGCCATCAAGCTGACAGACCGCCTTGAAAACGAAGCAGAGGCCTTGGCCACGTTTCCTGTGTCTATTGGAACGTGATGACGACTTTAGCCGGGGCGTGCCCTCTTTCTAGATAAGTGATGGCACTGGCGGTTTCAGTCAGTGGATAGCGTCTGTCGATCACCGGGGTTACTTTTCCGGCCTTGATAAGTTCGCGGAGGGTGGCCGAGTCGTCTCTATTTATCTTCGCAATGAAGAATGTGAATTTCTGCCTCAAGAACAGTGACCACGCGAATGCTTTGAACAATCGGGTAAACACCGCCCACAGTTCCTTAGGCGCTCCGGCCATGACACACTTGCCATGCGGACTCAGAACGCGCCTCATGGCTGACAACGTGCGGTTTCCCACGTTATCGAGAAGCAGGTCGTAGCGTTGGCTGTCCTGAGTGAAATCATCGCGTGTATAGTCAATGACCCGGTCGGCACCGAGGGAACGTACCAATTCAACATTCTTCGTGCTGCAAACACCATTCTGGTCGCCCCAAATGACTTCGCGATCTGCACGGCAAAGGTGCCGATCCCGCCCGCCGCCCCGTTTATCAAGACCTTCTGTCCCGGCTGAAGTTGTCCCTTATCGCGAAGCCCCTGCAAGGCAGTAAGTCCTGCAATCGGCACAGCCGCCGCTTGGTCGAAGCTCAAGCTCTCCGGCTTGGGGACTAACCTGGCTTCGGGAGCACACGCGTATTCGGCAAAGGCGCCTTTGCAAGTGCCGAACACGGCGTCGCCTGGCTTGAACTGCGTCACCGCCTCCCCGACCGCTACAACCTGGCCAGCGACATCCACGCCGGGCCGATTGGCTCTTCATGCGCCAGTCCAGCGGATTGACGGAAGCGGCACGAACCCGTATGACGACTTCGTTACCCTTCGGATCCGGCTGTTCGAGGTCCTTCACTTCCAGGACCTTTCCCGATTTGGCCTTGGTGTAGACGGCGGCTCTCATGTGGGCCGAGATGGTGGTTGCTATCTGCCCGACCCGATGTCACGCGGATCGCAGAATCGACTTGGACTTAACACTCGTCCTAGCGGTTTACTCCAGCAACTCATCTCGTCTCCTTCCGAGGATTTTGGTCTTTTTCCGAGGGCACTTTCCCCTCTCTTGGTGCCTCGAGGGATGCTTCAGCAACCTCGTTGACGTCCACCGTCTCAGCGCATTCCCCTTTTTCGTCGTAATCACAGACGCGGCCAGGGTGGGCCTGCTTGCATTTCTGGCAGAATTGGGTCCACCCATTTTCTACTTCCTCCGATTTTGCACTAGATCGTATCGAGATGTAACCTGAGTGTGGCAGCGCGATTCCTGCCGCCTTCTCGCAACATTGACCCCGAAAGTCAGCCTCAAACAAACAACCGGAGCAACTCCGCGCTTGCTCCGGTTACGATTAAGATTGGTGAGAAGCTCGGAAGCTGCTCCGTTTTGACATCGGGGTATTTAGCGAGCCAGTATCATCATCACCGCCATGTTGGGCTTACAAGAATTCAAAAGCAGTGATGCCGAGCACAGACCCGCGTGATTGTTGTCACGGGTAGTTCGATTCATGCTTGTCTCCCCTCTGGAGAGGATATCGAAGTCACGTTGGGGCAGATTCTTCGATGTCGCCGGATTGGTGTCGTAAACTACGACAACTACGACCCGGAACCTCCCGCTTGTTAGCGTCCCTCGCGGAGGGCTGCCCGTTTTCAAGGTGCTTTGTTCGACGACGAGCTGGCCGAGGCTGCAGCGCGGGACAATACGAAAGCCTGGATCGCTCGCACTTGGTCAGGCTTGAGCAAGTTGTTGAACAACGGCATGCCACGCGACTCGCGAGTGCCTCCAAGTACGATAGCCTCGAATTGGTGATGCGTTTCGGCAGA
>CAWEZS010000031.1:0-714996 GCA_963813645.1 Terriglobia bacterium | reverse complement strand
CGAACCATGCGTTGGCGCCATGCATGGAAAAGCACCCGCACCCGTCGGGCGGAGCGTTGGCGCGAACGTAGTTGTAGTCGGCGCCCAGTTCCACGACCGGCGCGCCCTGGGCGGACGCCGGAGCCACAGCGAGGGAGCAAGATCCCAGAGCCAGTACGAGCCCAGTCATGCATCGGATTAAATATCGAATCGAATTACGCATGTTGATTTGTCCTTGTCTGCCAGGTACTGCGTCGTAATGTGCACCGGAAGTATCTAAGGATGACTCCGTCTCACTTCACAATGAGGGTGAAGGTAGTGGAAACATGCTGGTCCCCGCTGGTACCCCTGACCGTAATCGGGAAGCTCTGGAACGATCCCGCGAATCCGCCGTTGCAACCCGTCAGCAGCAAGGCCCCTCCCGCTAACATCGCCATCAGCGGAAGCATTCGCCCGGACTTGGCCATACGCTTTCGTGGTCCGGCCATCATGCACAAGCCCCCCGCCAGACTGACCGGCACGAATGGGAATTGCCACTGTCCGGCGGGCAAGGCGGCCGTGTGGGCTGCCGTCTGTATGGTCAGCACCGTGGTCGCACCAGATGCGCCGGGAGTCACCATGGGCGGAGTGAAAGTGGCAGTGGCACCCGCCGGCAAACCGGAGGCCGACATTGTGACCACGCTGTCAAAGGGGCCGCCGATGGGTGGAACCGTGATGTTGATATCTACCGAGCCGCCCGCGTTTACCGTGAATGACGACGCCGGAGCAGTGACGGAAAAAGTTGAAGCCGACGTGACGGTCACTTCCAGTCCAATTGAAGTAGAAGTCGCGAAGCCCGCATTACCCGAATACACTGCTGTAACCATTTCCGTGCCCGAGGGGAGACTCGAGAGCGTGAAGCTAGCCACTCCCGATCCGTTCAGAGTTGCCGTGCCCAGCAGCGTGCTGCCGTTGAAGAAGCTCACCGTTCCCGCCGGAGTGCCGGCAGGCGCCGGGGGAGCCCGCACTGAGGGGGCACGTCGCGGCCAGGAGTATCAGGATGGCGAGAATCGCAATCGAACCGGCTGGATTGAAGTGGCGTGACGCGGCAGGGCTGGGCTGCATAAAAATGTGTCCTTTTGCAATAGCAGAATCAAGTGAAGAGCGTCCGAATTCTCGCGGCCTGAAGAGTTCCACGGTCCCACGACTGTCTCAGTCTTCTTGCGCGTCGTAAAGGATCGGAGGGTCGTGGCGATGGGCGGGAGCGCGAGCCAACGGCTTGGACGTTTACTAACTGAGAACCGAACGTTAGTTCGTAATCGGCAAACGATGGTTCAACTCCGCTCGGGAGCTCCAATTTTTAATTCCGCGAAGTTTTCCACGAATTTTGCACTCCAATTTGGGCACGTTGTCTGCCGAGATTCCCTTTCCGGTCAGTTTCGCCTTGCCAACCGGTAGTAACTTTTCCGATAATATGGTGAGAACTCAATATCAATTGTGAATCGATACACTCAAGTCGATCTGCTGCGCATCTTGAGGGTCACGCCGCGTCAGCTGGCAGCCTGGGAAAAGGCCGGACTGATAGCGGCTGCCGAAACTTATTCTTTCTTCGAGCTCCTGCAGGTCAAGAAAGTGCGCGATCTGTGTGCGCGCAAGGTGCGCCCAGCGGTGATCCGGCAATCGCTGGAAGCCATGCTGAAGCATGTTGCGGGAATGGAAAATCCTCTGCTCGAAGCTGGGGCATTCACCACCGGTCACCGGATTGCATTTCGTCACAAAGGCAAAGTGGTCGAGCCCATTGCCGGACAGTTCATGTTTGATTTCTCTCCCGGACAACGGGTCGTGGCCAGCACTCCGATCTCCAGCCGTAAAGAGGCGACGCCGACTGATGCGGCCGAGCTTTTTGCGCGCGGCATCGCGCTCGAGGAAGACCCCAGCCATCAGACCCAGGCCATCGAGATGTACCAGCAGGTGCTGGACCTCGATCCCGACCACGCTGCCGCGCACATCAACCTCGGCACCCTGCATTACAACCGGCAGGAGTACGCGCTGGCGGAAAAGCATTACCGCCATGCCATCGAAGTGGATCCGCGCTACGCCCTGGCTTACTTCGATCTGGGCAATGTGCTCGACGAAACGGGTCGGGTCACGGAAGCGATCCAGACCTACAGCACGGCGCTGCAACTGGCGCCCACCTACGCCGACGCCCACTACAACCTGGCGCTGGCTTACGAGAAGATCAAAGAACCCCGCAACGCCCTCAAGCACTGGCGCGCTTATGTGAAGCTGGACACGGTCGGACCCTGGTCTGTACATGCGCGCAACCAGATCCAGCGCATCCTGGAGGCCGACGGATTGAGGCTTATCCAGGGCGGCAAGCAGTAATAGTCCTAAAATAGCAAGCCGGGCGTCCCGTCCTCTATCCACGAAAGCAGTGCTAGAATTCTTGGTTCCTCTCTTTTGAAGGTGCTTCCATGCCTGACGCTACCCTGCAGCTTCCTTCTCCCAGCCCTCTGACTTCCTTCACCGACGACGAAATCATGTTTCGCGACAACATCCGCCAGTTTGCCGACGAGAAAGTCCGGCCGCTGGTGAAAGAGATGGACGAAAAGGGCGTCTTCGACCAGGACCTGATTCGCCAGTTCTTTCAACTCGGATTGATGGGAATCGAGATACCCGAGCAGTACGGCGGCGGCGGCGGCAAGTTTTTTGAAGCGATCCTGGCAGTGGAGGAAATGTCGCGAGTGGACGCCTCCGCCGGCGTCGTGGTGGACGTGCAGAACACGCTGGTCAACAATGCTTTGCTGCGCTGGGGCAGCGAGGAACAGAAGAAGCGGTTCCTGCCGCGCATGGCCGCCGACACCTGCGGCGCTTATGCGCTCAGCGAAGCCGGTTCCGGATCGGACGCCTTCGCCCTGCAGACCCGGGCAACGCTCAAGGGCGCCGACTACGTTCTCAACGGACGGAAGTTATGGATCACGAACGGCAAGGAAGCTGGGCTCTTTGTGCTGTTTGCCACGGTCGATCCTGCGGCCGGTTACAAGGGCATCACGGCGTTCCTCATCGAGAAGAATTTTCCGGGCTTTACCGTGGGCAAGAAAGAAGACAAGCTGGGGATTCGTGCCTCATCTACGTGCGAACTGATTCTCGAGGACTGCTCTGTACCGAAATCCAACGTACTGGGCGAAGTGGGCAAAGGGTACAAGATCGCGATCGAGACTTTGAACGAGGGCCGCATAGGGATCGGCGCGCAGATGGCGGGAGTGGCCCGCGGCGCCTGGGAGTACGCGGCCAAGTACGCTCAGGAGCGCAAACAGTTTGGCAAACCGATCAGTGACTACCAAGGCATCCAGTTCCAGATTGCGCAGATGGCCACCGAGATCGAAGCTGCGCGGCTGATGGTATATAACGCGGCGCGCATGAAAGACGCGGGCATCCCGTTCGTCAAGGAAGCTGCGATGACCAAGCTGTTCTGCTCGCAGGTGGCGGAGCGCGTGACTTCTCTGGCCGTAGAGATTTATGGCGGCTACGGTTTTACCAAAGACTATCCGGTGGAGAAGTACTGGCGTGATTCGAAGATCGGCAAAATCTACGAAGGCACATCCAACATGCAGTTAGCCACCATTGCCAAGTTGTTGATGGGCGGCAAGTAAGGCTACAGGTGGACCAGGCCGCAGGCCCGATATTCTTGATTGATCTGCTTACAAATTCAGGGCACGCCCGTCGAACGCTTGGGTTGGTTTGTCTACCCGTGCACGCTTAATCGCAAAGGAAAAATAAGTTATGAAGAAAATCATAGCTGCGCTTGTGGTCGCATCGGCCTTGTCTCTCGCCTCGCTGGCGCAAACGCCAGCTGCCAGCAAGGCTGGCCCGCAAAAGCCTCCCGACCTTTTGCCCGGCCTGGACAAGCAACTGATCGACGCCACGGCTGACCCGTGCACTGATTTCTTCCAGTACGCTTGCGGCAATTTTTCGAAGCTCTATCCCATCCCGAACGATCGCTCCTCGTATTCAACCGGCGCAATCATTGCGGACCATACTGAATACGTCCTGCATTCCATGTTGGAAAAAGCCGCCGCGGGCGGCGCCGGCCGCACTCCCAACGAACAAAAGATTGGCGACGCTTACGCCTCCTGCATGGACGAGACCACCATCAACCAGAAGGGCCTGACTCCGCTGCAGATGGAACTGGATCGCATTACTGCCCTCAAGAGCAAAGACGAGTTGCCTGAACTCCTCGCCCGCTTTCAACTGATCGGCGTAACCGCTTTTATGAACTTCGGCGAGCAGCAGGATTTCAAGGATGCCCGCAAGCAGATTGCCTTCGTCGACCAGGGCGGCCTGGGATTGCCCGAACGCGACTACTACTTCCGCACCGGAGATGCCGCTGCGAAAACCCGCGCCCAGTATGTGCAGCATATCGCCAACGTGTTCAAGCTCACGGGCGAGTCGGAAAAGAAAGCGGTCAGTGACGCACAGGCCATCATGGACCTGGAAACTGCGCTGGCCAAGGTCTCCATGGACATCACTTCGCGGCGTGATCCCAACAAGATCTACCACTTGATGCCCGTCTCTGAACTTGCCACACTGGCGCCGGGAGTGGCGTGGGGCCGCTTTCTGGCTGCATCCGGGGCACCCAAGGTCAGCGAGTTGAACGTGGCGAATCCTGACTTCATCAAGGGACTGAACAGCCTCCTCGCCTCCACCGATCTGGGAACGATCAAGACCTACCTGCGTTGGCAGCTGATTCTTTCGATCCCGGGCTACGTGCTGCCCAAGCCCCTCGACGATGAACGCTTCGATTTCTACAGCCACAAGTTAAGGGGCCAGCCCGAACAAAGGGCCCGCTGGAAGCGCTGCGTACAAGCCACCGACGAAGGACTGGGCGAGGCTCTCGGCCAGGTCTACGTCACCCAGGAATTTCCTCCAGCCAACAAGCAGGCCACGCTGCAAATGGTGAAAGACATCGAGGCAGCGATGGACCAGGACATCGACACCCTGGACTGGATGAGTGCAGCCACCAAGGTCCGGGCCAAGGAGAAGCTGCATGCGGTCGCAGACAAGATCGGATATCCCGACCGCTGGCGGGACTATTCCAACCTCGTCATCTCGCGGGATGATGCTTTTGGGAACGCACTGCGCGCCACCGCTTTTGAGAACCGGCGCCAGTTGGCCAAGATCGGCCAGCCCGTTGATCGCGGGGAGTGGGGCATGAGTCCGCCGACGGTGAATGCTTATTACGACCCGAGTCAGAACAATATCAATTTTCCCGCTGGTATCCTTCAGCCCTCACTGTATGACAGTCGCGCTTCGGATGCGTCGAACTACGGACACATCGGGTGGCATTGTAGGACACGAACTCACCCACGGCTTCGACGACGAAGGCCGCCAGTTCGACGCTGACGGGAACCTCGCCGACTGGTGGACTGCCGAGGATGCCAAGCACTTCGAAGAAAAGGCCGATTGCGAAGTGAAGGAGTACAGCAACTTCGTCGCGGTGGATGACGTGAAAGTAAATGGCAAGCTGACGCTGGGCGAGAACACTGCCGACAACGGCGGACTGCGTCTGGCTTACATGGCTTTCCTGGCCGATGCAAAGCGGAAAAACATCGACCTGGCACAAAAGCAGGATGGCTACACTCCAGTGCAGCAATTCTTCCTGGGACACGGACAGAGTTGGTGCGGCAGTACCCGTCCCCAGCAACTCCGCCTGCAAGTGCAGACCGATCCGCATTCGCCCCGGCAATTCCGGGCGAACGGTGTAGTGCAGAACATGCCCGAGTTCGGCCAGGCCTTCGGCTGCAAAGCCGGTCAACCCATGATGCCGGTGAATGCCTGCCGGGTGTGGTGAACTCGGGCTTCAGAAAGCTTGCCGTGTCATCCTGAGCGGAGCCGGCCCATTCGCTTGCGAATGGGCTGGCGGAGTCGCAGGACCCCTCGCAGCTTAGCCACGGCTGAAAGCTAGGGTGCTTTTCTTGATTCCGCGCGAATGCGTGCAGCCTATAGGGGTCCTTCGACTGCGCGGCTGCTCCGCGCAGCGAAGCAGCCACTCCGCTCAGGATGACAACTTATTTACTGCGGTGGCGGTGCTGGCGTCGTCGTTGCTCCGGGCGTGATCTGGGTTCCAATCACATCGCCGGAGACGATCATCTCCACGCGACGGTTCAGTTTCCGCCCGGCGGCGGTGGCGTTGTCTGCCACCGGGTTTCCTTTTCCCAATCCGCGCGCGATCACGTTGTTGATCGAGACTCCGTTGTTCATCAGGTAGTCCCGCACCGAAGCAGCCCGCTTCTCGGATAAGGTCTGGTTGTAGGCATCGCTTCCCACGCTATCGGTGTGGCCTTCGATCTCCAGGCGCAGATCGGGATAGGCCAGGACAATGCCTGAGATACGCGCCAGGCGCTCCCGCGCAGCCGGCTTCAGAGTGTAGCTGCCGCTGTCGAACAGCACGTCGGGCATGCTCACAACAAGACCGCGCGGAGTATCCTTGGTCTCGAGTACCTGGTTGAGCTGATTGAGCAGACGCTGCCGCTGCTCTTCTTTCTGACGAATTGCTTCGGCCGCAGCCTGGCGTTGTTTCTCAGCCTCGGCTTCAGCTTTCTGCTGCTCGGCCATGGCGGCCGCGCGCGCCGCATCAGCCTGCGCCTGCTGCGCCTGGGCTGCTGCTTGGGCTCTTTCTGCCGCTGCCGTGTCAGCTTCAGCCTGGGCGCGTCTGCGGGCATCTTCCTCGGCCTGGGCCTTGGCTTGGGCTTCCGCTGCGGCGGAGGCGGCGGCCTCGGCTTCGGCTTTGCGTTGCTTGTCCAGCATGGCCTGCTTCTCGTTCGCGATTCGTTCCTGCTCCTTGCGGCGGATCGTCAACACCCGGGCATCTTCGGCCATCTGGGTGGCGCCGCGCGCGGCCGTGCCGATGGGAGTCTTGCCCTGTTTGCGCTTCAGATAGTCTTCCGCGCGGGCCAGATAGGTTTCCGCTTTTTGCAAACTATCCGGTGCGTATTGCGCGGCGCCTGCGGCCTTGGCGATGGCCACGGCATTGCGCGCTTCGAGCAGAGTGAGAGGCGTCTTGGGATCTGCGTTCGCCGAAGGAAGCTGCTGGGCCGGCATGTCAATGGTGTACTCGCCGCCCTCGAGCAGATCGAACTTGGCGTCAATGGCTTCTTCGAAGCCCTTGGTCGTCTGCCGGATGATATTTTCGGCAACTACTTCGTTGCTGGGCCGGGTGACCGCGAAGTAGGGTTCGGCAGTCACGATCAGACCGAAGGCCTGCAGGTCGGTGGTCACGTCCAGGCTGCTCTTTCCATATTCGTCGGGAACGATCTCTCCCAGGTTCTGCGCCCGCCCTTCGGGTGTAATCGCCCACAGCACATAGGTCAGAAACTGCGGACCCACGCGGCTGGCAGGGCCCAGCTTCGACAGCTCGACGTTGACCTGCAGGCGTCCGGCTTTGCTGTCCACTTTGGCTTTGCCGGTCACTTCCGGCATAAGGCTGGTGCCCTTGATGTCCACGACCGTGGAGCCGCCGCGATGGCGATAGTTGACCGCTTTCGTGGTCCGCGAAACTACGTTCACGCGGAACACCGGGGTCTGATCCATCGGTTCTACGGGAGGGTTCTCCTGTTGGGCGGACGCGAACGTGACCACACAAAACGTTATTACGCAAAAAGTCGTTACGCAAAACAAGGTCACGCAGAACAAGCCTGCGAATTTCTTCATGATGGCATCCTTCTTACTTGCTGGGTCAATTAGGCGCTAGGGACCACAAGGTCCCGATTTATTTTGGGGCTTCCCGCCACTCTGCGGAAGTGTCAACGCAAACTACCACGTAGAGGCGTGTCAGGAAAAGTGCCCGGCTTGAGATGCAGAATGCCGAGCTTGTGGCTGGTTCCGGCGCGCGAAAATTCCTGCCCAAGTGGATACCGCCGAAACCCTTGCCTGTCGTGGGGTTCGGCTGGGCCCTGGCACTCGGGTAACCCGTACTGGTTACCTATTATGTGCAGCAACTTGCATTTACCAGCCCAGCAGGCGCTCCGAAAATCTCGTCTAAGTTCCTTCCCTGTAGCGTCTTACGGGAATCGCCCTTGTTGGCGGGCTAGCTGCATTCTGTAACGCTGCCTGCGGGCTGAGCGGGCACATAGATTGGGGTGCCATTTTGTGGAACCTGACGGGCGATAACGCGACGAGCAAGTCCAGCCGTTCGCTGCTTCCCGTGCTGACGATTCTGTTTCTGGTTTCTTACGGCCTGCTGACCATGCTGGTCGTCGAACAGGGACGCACCATCGACTCACAGCGCGGCCTCATTCATCTGCTCTTCAGCGACAGCGTGCAGTTGAGCAGCATAAAAGGGAAAGCCGCCCAGAAGCAGAACGATGCTCAGGCTGAGGCGCGGGCCCAGGCGCAGAAGAAATCTCCTGCGGCGCAGCCGGCACCGTCAGATCCCAGGAAATCACCTTCGACTTCGCAGCCGCAGGCGGGCGCGAAAAATCAGAGCACCAGCAAATTCGCGCGACCGCTTCCGCAGAGACCTCCGAGAAACACCGTTGACCAGGGAGACGATCGCAGGACGTTGATTTCGATTTAAGTTGCAGGGCCCAGATTCTCCATGAAAGTATTCGCCACATTACTGTTGTCAATTTCTCTGCAAGGTGGGTTCCGGATTCCGCCCCCGACGCCTCCCGCCGACCACGCCGTTGCCCAGCGACCCGCTCGCAAGGGAGGCCGCTGGTACTTCGCGGAAAATGGCCACGCAGTCTACTGCCTGGGCCCGGTCCGGCTGCTGCCGCAACCGGAAGGCGGACTGCAACGCGTCGCCACCTTCTGCCAGGGCGACAAGAACATGGTCCCGCTGAAAGATTAAGACAGCTTCTGGCTTCTAGTTCCTCGATCTCGTGCTCCCTGCCCATGTCTGTGTGTTCTAGCCCTAGCCTGGAAGCCAGCAGTTGCTCGTGGCCCAATTCCGACAAATCCCTCACGTCCGGCGTCATCCTGAAGGACTTCAGTCCGGAAGGATCCTGCGCGCATCGCCCCAATCGGTGCCAAAGGGCATATCCGCCACGCGCTAGATCGTTCGCAAGCTCAGGATGCCCCCAGGAGAAGACGATTCAAACTGAGCCACTACTCAGCAGCTAGAAGCTTCCCCACAAATCCGATAACATTTTCCAATGCCGAAGTTCGAGAAGCACATCTTCATCTGCGGCAACCAGCGCCCGCCCGGAGCCCCGCGTCCCTGCTGCGATCCCGCCGGCCAGGCGAAACTGCAGAAATCATTCAAAGAGAAGCTGGCAGCGCTCGGCCTGAAGGGAAGAGTGCGCGCCAATCAGTCAGGCTGCCTCGACCAGTGCGAGCATGGTCCGAACCTGGTCGTGTACCCGGAAGCCGTGTGGTATGGCGGGGTCACGCTGGCTGATGTGGATGAAATTATCGAGTCGCACATCGTGGGCGGAAAGCCAGTGAAACGATTAGTAGTGCCGGATTCCTGCATCAACACTACAGACTGCGAGCACCGGGGGCGGAAGTAGCGAGGAACTGCGAGGGAGGGTTTGGAAAGTGGTGACCCCGGCAGGATTTGAACCTGCAACCCTTCGGGTAGAAGCCGAATGCTCTATCCATTGAGCTACGGGGCCGCACTGCTTCCATTTTATCGGGTAAGTCCGCTCAGATCACCGCGCTAGTTTACCGCACTCGCTTTGCCATCAGTAATAGCGACCAACCGCTGCCCTCCTGCTATCCTGAACTCGATCTCCCGTGAAATTTCAGTTGCAGGATTCTGCGGAGTCTCCGGCTGCCGAACACAAAATGGTGGGCCGCCTGGTCATCGGCCTGTTGGTGCTGGTCTCCGCGCTGGTGGGAGCGACCGCCGGACTCTTGCTCGTCTACTCCACCGACCTGCCGCAGGTTGGCCAGCTTGAACATTATCGGCCCAGTTCCATCACTGAGCTCTACGATGATCAGGGACGAACCATCGGGTCGTTCGCACTGCAGCGCCGGGTGGTCGCCAGCTATGACGACTATCCCGAAGTGCTGCGCCAGGCGCTGATTTCGATTGAAGACAAGGACTTCTACCGGCACTGGGGCATTAACGTCTGGCGCATCGCGGGGGCGGCATACCGCGACATCCAGTCGGGCGGCCGGGTGCAGGGCGCTTCGACTCTTACCATGCAGCTGGCGCGCAATCTTTTTCTTTCGCCGGACCGATCGTTTCATCGCAAGATTCAGGAGGTGCTGCTGGCAGTGCAGATCGAGCGGCGTTTCACCAAGCCGCAGATTTTCACTCTCTACGCCAACCAGATCTATCTCGGCCACGGCGTCTATGGATTTGAAGCTGCCTCCCAGTTTTACTTCAGCAAACCGGCAAAACGATTGACTCTCGACGAAGCCGCGTTGCTGGCCGGCCTGCCCAAATCGCCGACTTACTATTCGCCCATCACGCATCCTGACCACGCTCTGAAGCGCCGCAACCTGGTGATCAATTCGATGCTCGAGGACGGCAACATCACGGCGCAACAGGCCGCCGCCGCCCGCGATCTGCCCATCCGGCTTGAAGTCGCCCACGATCCCGATTCGCTGGCGCCTTATTTTGTCGAAGAGATACGCCGCTACCTGGAAGGCAAGTACGGCAGCGATCAGGTGCACGAGGGCGGATTGAAAGTTTATACCTCGCTCGACATGGACCTGCAGCGCGCTGCCAACCGCGCCGTATTCGACGGGCTGGCTGCGTATGAACGCCGCCATGGCTGGAGGGGACATTTGCAGAATGTCCTGGGCAGCGACCTCACCCTCGCCAACTACCAGCATCCGGATTGGGACAGCGATCCCGAGGTCAACGGCTATATCCATGCCCTGGTCACGGCGGTGACGCCGGCCTCGGCGACCATCAGATTGGGCCGCTACTCCGCGATGCTTGCCCCCGCCGATGCGGCGTGGACCCGCCGCAAGCTTCCAGACATCCTGCAACCGGGTGCTATTGCCTACGTAAAGATCGTTTCGCTCGCGGACAACAAGGCGCGAGTCACCCTGGAAGAAGACTCCGGCGCCCAGGGCGCGCTGGTCGCAATCGACAACGCCACGGGCGAGATCAAAGCCATGGTCGGCGGACGCGATTTCAATCTCTCTAAGTTCAATCGCTCAACCCAGGCGCTGCGCCAGGTGGGATCGTCGTTCAAGCCCTACGTTTACACCGCGGCCATCGATCGCGGCGCCACGCCGGACGACACCATCCTCGACGCGCCGGTCACCTTCCCGATGCCCTCAGGTCCTCCCTACGAGCCCCACAATTACGACGAAAAGTTTGAAGGCACGATTACGCTGCGGCGCGCGCTGGCCCAGTCCCGCAATATTCCGGCATTGAAGCTGACCGACAGCATCGGCATAAAGACCGTCATCGACTACGCCCGTCGCTTCGGCATCACTTCGAACATCCCGCCTTATTTGCCGGTGGCGCTGGGCGCGGTCGAAGTAACCCCCATGGAGCAGACGTCGGCCTACAGCGTATTCCCCAGTGACGGCGTGCACATCACGCCGCGCTACATCACCAAAGTGACGGACTACGAAGGCCGCACGCTCGAAGAAAACTTCCCCGACGTGAAGGATGTGATCAGCGCCCGCACCGCGCGGACCATGACGGCCATGCTGCGCGAGGTCGTGCTCCACGGCACTGCGATCGCCGCATCTTCGATGAAATATCCGCTGGCGGGAAAAACCGGCACAACCAACAATTTTACCGACGCCTGGTTTGTCGGGTTCTCTCCGTCTACTACTTGTGGAGTGTGGATCGGCTACGACGAGAAGAAATTCCTGGGCGCAAAGGAGACCGGTTCCCGCGCTGCATTGCCCATCTGGATGGATTTCATGAAAGTCGCGTTAGCAGGGAAAGACCCGGGAGACTTCCAGGCGCCGCCGGAGACGGTGCCGGCTCCGCATCCGGTCGACACCCCAGACACAGCGCCGACTGGAGATGAGACGCATTAGCCGGTTGAAGGCGGGCTTTTATGTGGTCGCGGGCGACTCGCCCGCGACCACACAGACGCCTATCCTCCATTTTGGTTTAAACCAGACATGATTTAGGCGATACTGGAACGGTCGTGATTTTGTCGATTAAAGGCCCCTGCAAGAGAGCTTTGACCCGGACCTTCCGGGCCTGGATTCTTGGACTTGGAAGCACCCTCTGCCTGACCCTGATTTCCTTGCTGTGGCCCCTTCCCGCTCCGGCTCAGTCTCAGCAGCCCCCGGATCAACGCTTGTCAGGAAACATCAGCGGGACAGTGGTTGACCGAACTGGAGCGGTCGTGGCCGGGGCTCGAGTCAGACTTACGCGCCAAGGTCAATCTTCGGGAAATCAGTCCCCGAGCCAGGAGGTGCCCTCCGGCGACAACGGACAATTTTCCTTCGCCAACATCGCTCCCGGCCCCTTCCAGCTAACGATCACGTCGGCGGGCTTTGCGGCGCAACCATTTTCCGCAGTCCTGCATGCAGGCGAGACTTACATTGTCCCGCCGATAGTGTTGGCGGTTGCGACGGCGCTTACCGAGGTGCGAGTCGGACTTTCACCAATCGAGGTGGCCCAGGAGCAGGTCCAGGACGCAGAGAAGCAGCGGGTGCTCGGCTTTATACCAAATTTCTTCGTCAGCTACGCGCCGCATCCGGTTCCTCTCAGCTCAAAGCAAAAATTCGATCTTGCATGGAAGACAGTCATTGATCCTGTGAGCTTCGGACTGATCGGGGTGGTTGCGGGAATTCAGCAGTCGCAAAACGAATTCAGTGGATATGGCCAGGGGGCAGAAGGCTATGGCAAGCGCTACGGCGCCTCCTACGCGAACTTTGTTTCAGGTACTTTCATCGGAAGCGCTATGCTGCCGTCGCTCCTCAAACAAGACCCGCGTTACTTCTACAAGGGAACCGGCAGTAAACGGTCGCGTATTCTGTACGCCCTGGCCAATGCAGTGATTTGCAAAGGCGACAATGGAAAGTGGCAGCCGAACTATTCGAGCATTCTGGGAAATCTCGCGGCCGGGGCTATCTCGAATCTCTACTATCCGGCGAAAGATCGCGATGGCGTGGCGCTGACATTTGAAGGCGGGGCGATCGGAACCGGCGCCACCGCCGGCGCCAACCTGATTCAGGAATTTCTCATCAAAAAGCTGACTCCGAAGATTCCCAATAACGATCCCACAAAGCCGTAAACCACAACTACTGCGGGTGCCCCATCCTATTTCGCGTCTTTTGCGAAATAGGGTGGGAGATCGAGGCGGTCTAACTTCAGGAGTCACTCCAAATCCCAAGCTCAGGCGTCCGTGAAATCCCACCCTTCAAAATCGAAGGGTGGGCCACCCAGAATTCTTGGAGTGCGGGTAAAATGCTTCTCGAGTTTACGGGAGCGAGATGGAGACACGAGCCAAAGTCCGGGAGCTATCCATTTGATCCCCCTGCTCCGCACCCTTATTTGGCCTTACCGTGCCAAACTCTTCTTCATTCTGCTGGCCATGCTGGTGCAGACGCTGATGAGCCTGGCCGCGCCTTGGCCGCTCAAAATCATTCTGGACAACGTGGTCGGCAGCCACAAGCTTCCCTCATGGCTCGACAATGTCTTGAAACCAGTGCTGGCCGGCAGCAGCAAGATGGAGATCGCTGCGGCGGCCGCGATCCTGGTAGTGGTCATCGCCCTGGTGGGGGCGCTCGCTTCCTACATCGCGAACTATTACACCGAGAGCGTGGGACAGTGGGTCGCCAACGATCTCCGCATGCGGACCTACCACCATCTGGAGCGCCTCTCCCTGGGCTATTTCGATAGCCATCAAACTGGGGCTCTTCTGAGCACGATCACCACTGACATCCAGACCATTCAGGGTTTTGCATCTTCTTCGACGTTGAGCATCATCGTGGACCTGTTCACCATCGTGGGCATGCTCGGCATTATGTTCTGGCTGAATTGGGACTTCACGTTGATCGTCGTCGCCGTGACCCCCCTAATGCTGGTGATGGCTTCGAGGTTCAAGAATGTGGTAAAGAAAGCCACCCACGAAGTGCGAAAACAGCAAAGCAACATGGTGGCCGTGGTGCAGCAGGGCCTGGAGTCGATTCGGGTGGTAAAAGCATTTGGACGGCAGGACCTGGAGCAGGAAGAACTGGGAAAGGTAAGCCGGGCGACGGTAGACGCCGCGCTGAAAGCCCGGCGGGTGAAAGCGCTGCTTTCGCCCATGATCGCGATCATTGTTTCTCTCTGTACTGCGGTCGTGTTGTGGCGAGGTTCGTCTCTCATTCTCGCCGGGACCATGACGGCAGGAGCGCTCATCGTATTTCTCTCCTACCTTACCCAGTTCTTCAAACCGGTCAAAGACCTCGCCACCATTACGAACCAGATCGCCCAGACCGCCGTGGGAGTCGAACGGGTGCGGGGCATTCTTGACGCCGACATCATCATTCCGGAAATCGCCGATGCGGTCGATCCGCAGGCCTTTCGCGGGGAAATCGAATTCGAGGATGTGGCCTTCGCCTACGCCTCCGACGCTCCCGTGCTGCAGCGTGTTTCTTTTACGATCAAGCCGGGCCAGATGGTCGGAATTGTCGGGGCGACGGGTGGGGGCAAGTCCACCATCGTGAGCCTGATTCCCCGGTTCTATGATCCGACCGCGGGCAAAGTCAAAATTGACGGTGTGGACATACGGCAATACAAACTGCAGGCCCTTCGCAACCAGATCGGCTATGTATTGCAGGAGACCGTGCTTTTCCGCGGAACGATACGCGACAACATCGCCTACGGCCGGGCCGGTGCGACGAATGACGAGATCCTCGAGGCCGCGAAGCTCGCCAATGCGGATGAGTTCATCGCACGCATGCCTCATGGATACGACACGCTGGTGGGCGACCGCGGCGAGACGCTCTCCGGCGGCCAGCGGCAGCGCATAGGAATTGCGCGCGCCATAATTCGCAATAATCCGATCCTGATCCTGGACGAACCCACGGCCGCGCTCGATACCGAATCGGAAAGAGCGGTGATCGAAGCCTTGGATCGCCTGATGAGGGGCAGGACCGTGATCACTATTGCGCACCGCCTGAGCACGATCCGCAATTGCGACAAGATTCTGGTGCTGAAAGATGGCGTCGTGGCCGAGGAAGGCACTCACGACGAGTTGCTGGCGCTCGGCGGAGTCTACGCCGAACTCTATCGCGCCCAGTTCGACGCTTCGCCGGTGAAAGCCGGTGGTTCAGCGTGAATTTCGCTCTCTCCACCGATGGCGTCATCGTGAGCTTGCGAAGGATCTGGCGTGCAGCGGATATGCACTCTTGTCCACGAACGATACGCGCCAGATCCTTCACGACTAAAGTCGTTCAGGATGACGCCGGTAGGTGGATGTCCCAACCGAGCCGCCACACGAAACCACGACGTGACGCGGCGTTCTTGGGTATCATGCTTCGATGGCGTCCGGCGAATCGCCTGCTGGCCGCCGATCCCATGGAGGCTGCATGTCGCGTTCTCTGATCGTTCTTCCCGACGACTCTGCCCGACCGATCCTGGATGCGATCAATGCCGCAGAGAAATCGATTCGAGTCAAGATGTTCGTTTTTTCCGATCCGGAATTGCTCAAGGCGATCGTTGCCGCTCATAAGCGCGGGGTCAAAGCCCAGGTCATGCTTAACCCGGCACGGCGGGATGGGAAAGAAGAAAATCAGGAATCGCGCCAACTGCTTCGCAAAGCCGGCGTCAATGTGCTTGACAGCAATCCCGCCTTCGATCTCACCCATGAGAAATCCATGGTGATCGATGAGAAAACGGCGTTCGTGAAGTCGCTAAACTGGGACACCAAGAACCTTACCGAGACACGGGACTACGCCGTCGTCACCGAACATCCCCAGGAAGTCAAAGAAATTGTGCAGTGTTTCGAGGCTGACTGGAACCGTCAACCCTTCGCCGGGTCGCAGGATTCACACTTGATCTGGTGTAGCGGGAATGGCCGTGAGCGCATCGCGCACTTCATTGACGAAGCCAAACATTCCTTGTGGCTGCAGAACGAGCGTTACCAGGATCCCATCATTATTGAGCGCCTGGTCCGCGCCAATCGCCGTGGAGTGAAGGTCCACGTAATGGCCAGACCTCCGCACAAGCTGAAGAAGGAAAAGCTGATCGAGGGGGTCGGCGGGTTGCGCATCATGGACGATGTGGGGATCAAGGTCCACAAGCTCAAACATCTCAAACTGCACGCCAAGATGCTTCTGGCCGACGGTGTGAGAGCCGTCGTGGGATCGATCAATCTGACTCCAGGCAGCTTCGACAGCCGGCGTGAACTGGCGATTGAAGTCCATGATGATGAAGTGGTTGACCGCCTGCACGACGTCGTCCATCAGGATTGGGAGAATTCCCGGCCGCTCGATCTCAGCGATGAGGGACTGCTGGCCGATCTGCAGAACGAAGAAGAGGCCCAGAATCTGGGGCTTGGCGCCGGCCACGCAAAGCACGACAAGAAAAGAGCGTAGGGCAGAACGTGGAAGTGGCACGGCCCACGTGGGGACAGCCGCCCTCGGCTGTCCGGCGGAGCGCAGCTCCGCTGTCTGTCGTGCTGGCAAAAGCTGCCGAGCGCTTGCTCGACCGGACGGCCGGGGGCAGCTGGCTCCCGTGTGGTCCGTGGCAATTTGCTCAGGATTACAGCGGGTGTGCGTCCACTCCACCTTATTGACTTGCTTTGCCGCGCGGCCTAAGATTCACCTTCCGTAGAGGGATACGCTGATAAAACCCAGTGTTTCTGGCCAAATCTCGCAGAGCCTGGCAACAGGAGGCCGAAAAATGTTTCCTCCTTCACGCCCTGTTTCCCCCCAACGCTTTTCTGTCTTCATGCTCGTCTTCTTGTTGTTGATTGTTCCGGCATGGGGTGGACGAGCCAAAGCTAAACCCGATGCTTTCGACGCTGTCGTCGCTATCGGCGACGTGCACGGCGACTTTGATGATTTCGTGGCCCTTCTACAGCACACCGGATTGATTGACAAACAGAACCACTGGGCCGGTGGCAAAGTCACATTCGTCCAGACGGGAGACCTCATCGACCGGGGTCCGAAGCCGCGTGAGGTGATGGACCTGATGATGGCGCTGGAGAAGGAAGCGCCAAACTCCGGCGGACGAGTGGTGGGCCTGCTGGGCAACCACGAGATGATGAATCTCATGGGCGACCTGCGGTACGTTACCCCGGAGAATTACGCCACTTTCGGCGACAGCAATTCCGAGCAACGCCAGAAAGCCGCGTATCAGCAGTACATGAAATGGCGGAGTGGTCATCCCCAGCTTTTAGCCGAGCTTCCCCAGCCCATGGAAATAACCGAAGCGGAGTGGATGGCGCGGCATCCCCTCGGCTTCGTTGAGCATGCCGACGCGTTCAGCCCCAGCGGGACTTACGGTAAGTGGGTGCGGGAACACGCTGCTCTGGCCGAGATTGACGACACGGTTTTCCTGCACGGAGGAATCGATCCCAGCCTGGCTCACTTAAAACTGGACACCATCAATGGCCACATCCGCGACGAGATCAAGGCCTTTGACGAGGCCAAACGATATCTGCTTGAGAAGAACGTGATTCTGCCCTTTTTTACGCTTCAGGAAATGACCGCCGTCGTGCAGGCCGAGATTACGGTTGAACGTAAGGGGCAGGTGCCGACAGATCCGCCAGGGCAGGCCCGGCTCATCCAGTTCCTGGGATACGGAGAATGGCTCAGCGTGCGGGTCGACGGCCCCCTATGGTTCCGCGGCTACGATAAGTGGACCGACGACGAGGGCATGGCCCAGATAGGCAAGGTATTGGAAGCCTACGATGCCGCCCACATCGCCGTGGGACACACCGTTCAGAAGGGCGGGCGCATCCGGCCGCGTTTCGGCAACAAGGTGTTCCTCATAGACACCGGAATGCTAAGCAGCTACTACCCCGGTGGCCGGGCCTCCGCTCTTGAAATCTGCGGCGATGCGACATTCACGGCCGAGTATATGGATCAACAGACCGTGCTTGTGGGCCCAGCTGCTGGTGCGCCAAACGCGGCGCCCGCGCCGGCCACCACGCCGAGCGCTGGCATTTGCGCCGCGGCGGCCGCGGGAAAGTAACACAATGATTTAGAAGGAAGAGTTGTTGGGGATGAAGACGTGGATTGAACGCGCGCTGAACGTTCACCCCGGGGACCTGGGGCGCGGAACCCTGCTGTGCTCTTCTCTGTTTCTGATCATCACCGCCTACAAAATCGGTGGCGTGGCAGCCGCCGCCTTGTTCCTTTCGCGCTTCCAGGCCAGGCAGCTGGCCTACGCTGACATTGCCAGCTCGGTGCTGGTGGCGATTGTTGTTTCCGGCTATGTCGTGATTGCCCGTCGGGTTCAATTGCGCAATCTACTGGTCGGAAGCATGTTGTTTTTCGCCAGCAATTGCGCCGTGTTCTGGGTCCTGGCCCACTACTTCTCCCGGCTGATCTGGCTTTTTCCGGCGTTCTACATCTGGGTAAAGCTTTTTGGAGTTCTCGTGCCTGCCCAGATCTGGACTCGTGGCGAACTACGTCCTGACCACGCGAGAAGCCAAGCGCGTGTTCGGAATGGTGGGTGGCGGAGGGGTTGCGGGCTGGATCTTCTCCGGCTACTTCTCCAAAGCCATGACCCGGAGCTTCGGCACGGAAAGCCTGCTGCTGGGCATGGTGGTTTTCGTCGTGATCTGTGCCGGTCTGGTGATCCTGATCTGGCGCAGTGGACAGACCGCGGTCGCCGGAGGGCACGAAATCGAAGAGGGTGGTGGGAAAAGCAGCCCGCGAAATCTTAACCAAAGCATGCGTTTGGTGTTTACCACCCCTTATTTGCGGGCCATCGCCGCCGTGATCTGCGTTTCCTCACTCGTCACTACCTTGACTGGCTGGCAGTTCCTGGCCATTGCACAGCAGACGCTGGTGAGAAAAGATGCCCTGGCGATCTTTCTGGGCAACTTCAACTTTTACGCGGGCATACTTTCTCTCTTGTTCCAGCTGCTGTTGACCACCCGCTTCCTGCGCCGGTTCGGTATCGGCACTGCACTGTTCATGCTTCCAGCCACCGTGTTGATGGGTTCGGCCGGCCTGCTGGCTTTTGGAACCCTGGCGGCAGTCACTACGCTCAAAAGCTGCGATCAGGTGTTGCGTTATTCCCTCGACCAGTCCACCCGCGAATTGCTGTATTTGCCGCTGGCGGCGCGGGTCAAGATACAAGTCAAGTGGTTCCTTGACACCGTGGTGTGGCGGCTGGGCGACGGCTTGTCTGGATTGGCAGTCCTGGTTTTCGCCACCATGTTGCATATGCCCGCACGCCAGATCAGCTGGGTTGTGCTGGTGCTGGTCAGCATCTGGTTGGTGTCGGTTGCGATTGTGCGCAAGGAATATGTCGCCACACTGAAAGAAAGCATCAGCCAGCACCGCGTGGACGTGGAGCAAGCCGAGATTTCAGTGCTGGACCGTTCGACCACCGAACTGCTGGCCAGCGGCCTTACGGCGTCAGACCCCAAAGACATCCTCTATGCCCTCAGCCTGTTTGAAGTGGAGCGGCAGAGAGCCGTACATCCCGTAATCCGCAGTCTTTTGGGCCATCCCTCTGCTGAAGTCCGGCTGAAGGCAATCCAGATTCTCTCCGAATCGGGAGACAAGACGGTGCGCCCGGACATCGAACGGCTGATCCGGGATCCTGATCTCAATGTACGCACCGAAGCCTTGCTTTACCTTACCCATCATGCGCACGTTGACCCGCTCGAACTGATGCAGGACGAAGCCGACTTCGCCGACTTCTCAGTCAGTTCGGCGGTGGTGGCATATCTGGCGCGACCCGGCGAGACTCAAATACTGGAGGCCGCGCAGCAGATCCTCACTTCCATGGTCGGCGAACCGTCACCGGAGCGACAGCGGCATCGGGTGGAAGCGGCCCGCTTGCTGGGCGAACTGCCGGACTGCTTCGATCCGCTGCTTTCAAATCTGCTCGCCGATCCCGACCCTGTGATTGCGCGGGAGGCTATCTGTTCTGTGGGAAAGCTGCGTAAGCGGCGGCTGGTCCCCGAGTTGCTGGATCGGCTGGCCCATCGCGAGCTGCGCTCTCATTCTGCCAGCGCTCTGGGAGAGTTCGGCGATTCCATTGTCGGAGCGTTGCGCGATCATCTCAGCGACACCTCGGTAGCAGTCGAAGCGCGGCGGGAAATCCCACTCATCATGGTGAAGATTGGCACACCGGCCGCCGCCCAGGTGCTGATGGAGAACCTGCTGGAACGCGACACCACGTTGCGCTTTCGCATTATCAGCGCCCTGAACAAACTGCAGCGCCTTCATCCTGGGATCGAGACCGACGCCTTGACTTTAGAGACCGTCCTGGCGGCCGAAATTCTGGGCCACTACCGCTCCTACCAGATTCTCGACAAACTGGGGACGGTGGCAGGCAGGGAGGATCCTGTAGCACGCGCCTTAGCGGAGTCTATGCAGCAGGAACTGGAGCGCATCTTCCGCCTGCTGGGCTTGCTCTATCCGCACCTTGATATCCATAGCGCTTACGTGGGCCTGCAATCCAAGAGTGTGTCGGTCCACGACAACGCGCTGGAATTTCTCGACAACGTATTGAAGCCCCAGCTGCGCGAAATGCTGGTGCCGCTGCTGGATGGCAAGATCACGGTGCATGAGCGAGCCCGGATGGGCGCGCGGGTGGTCCACACTACCATCGAGAACCAGGAACAGGCGGTAGCTGCCCTGGTCGCCAGCGATGATCCGTGGCTGCGTTCTTGCGGCGCTTATGCCATCGGGACCTTCGGACTGAAATCGCTGGAAGGTGAACTGCACCGATGCTTGAATGATGCTGATCCCCTGCTGCGCGAGACCGCCCGGGCCGCCCTGGTGAGGCTGGAGGCGACGGTCAAAAGTGTGAACATCGGGTGACTGGCAGAACCGGCGTGCACCTGTTCTGCCAGTCTTGCTTGACCAGGAACCCGAGGTCTGTGCGGCCTTAGAGCTTTTAGGTTGCCGAAGATTGGTGGATGGGGTAGATTTGTGGGCGCAAATTGGCTGGAGGGTAGTTCGATGCGCATCCTTCATGGTCATGGGCAAAGGCTGCTTGCTGCTTTGTTGACCTGTTTAGTCTGTTCATGTGTTGTCCAGGCCGCAGACGAGACCACTCTCACCAAAGAACAGATCGAGACTTTCCTCACTACCGCCAAGGTTGTGGGTAGCAAGCAAGCCAGCAAAGGCGTTACCGGAAGCTGGCGGCTTACGCTTTCCGACGGTACCACCACCCATGACGCCGCCTTCCAGGGCATCAATGAGACCAAGCCCACGATGCAGCTTGCCAGTGGCACCGAATTGGGTTTCGTTGATTCTTACCGCTATAACATCGCTGCGTTCCGACTGGCGGAGATGCTGGGTCTGGACGACATCGTGCCGGTGTATGTCGAGCGCAAATGGAAAGGCGACACAGGCTCGCTCAGCTGGTGGTTGCCGATCAAGATGGACGAAAAAGAACGTGTCGCGCAGCACATCGCTGTCCCCGATCCCGATGCCTGGAACAACCAGATGTACAAGGTTCGCGTGTTAGACCAGTTGGTCTACGATAGCGACCCCAATCTCACGAATGTGCTGATCACCGCCGATTGGAAGATCTGGAGAATCGATTTTACCCGCGCTTTCCGGCTGCACAAGGAACTGCGAGGCGTCTCGGACCTGACGCGCTGCGACCGGCAGCTATTCGCGAAACTGAAGGCGCTGAACCAAGACGAGCTGCTGGAGAAGACCAAGCATTATCTCAATAAGGATGAAGTTAAGGCGTTGATGGCAAGGCGCGACAAGATTGTGGAGCAATTCCAGAAACTGATCGCTGAAAAGGGCGAAAACGAAGTGTTGTACTGAAAGTCAGGCGGCAAGATCCTGGCGTCAGCACTTGCTCTTTTCAGTTCTCGGGCCTATTGTTTGTTTGCAACTCACAGCTTCCCGCAAAAGGAGAAGATCAAAATGGCGAAAAAGCTATTCACTCTGCTGTTCCTGGCCGTACTTGCATTACCCCTGTCCACGGGAATGTTCGCGCAGGATTCGATGAAGATGGCAAAAGAAGTAAAGTGGGAGGGAACCGTCGTCAGAACGAATCCGGATAAAAATACCCTGACCGTTCGCAAAGGGGATGGTGGAGTCGAGATGACCATCGTTTACGACAGCTCGACCAAATGGGTGGCTCAATATCACGCCGCCAAAACGGTGACTGACATTGATGCGACGCAGGTCAAAGAAGGCGATCGGGTGATCTGCAAGGGCACGTGGGAGAAGAAGGGCACGTTCCACGCAACTCTGATATCCAAGCGGCTTTCGCACCCGGCCTAGTCTGTTGAGAACAACACCTACGCGGGAACTCGCTCGGGTTGGTTAGGGCACGGAACCAGTCGGCACGTCCATCCAGCGATCGGCCGAAACTCTTCGGTCGGTTTTGGGCGTGTCGGCTTTGGATGGGGATCTTGCGGTTACCCGTCCACTTACTCCTTTTTTCTCAGCAGCTTCGCTCATGTAAGTAGCCCCGTCACGGCCCGGTGCTGACGTCGAGGTCCCTTGCGAACTTTGCGGACCTCTTTGCGTCCTTTGCGGTTAAGGATTCGTCCGCCAGTCCATCCTTCGGTTCGTCCCCCCGCTACACTCTGGTTACTTGCTCCGGAAACCGTTTCGCGATGCAATTGCACCAGACGGAGGGAGCTATGGGTCGAGCCCTTGGTTTCATAGGCACTATCGTGGTGATGGCGGTTGGGATGTATGTCTATTCGACGCAGATGAAAACTGCCACTGCGCCCGGCGGAGGCACCACTCCCGCGGGAACCGCGAACGTTGTGGGCGTGAAAAATGATCTGATCAGCATCGCCAACGCCGAGCGGGGGTATTATGCCACCGAGCAGAAGTATGCCTCCCTCGATGAGTTAGTCTCCGGAAAGTACATCACCATCGAGAGGCAGCGGCCTCCGTACACCTACGACGTCGAAACCACATCCAGTGGTTTCCGGGTCACTGCCACCCGTGACGGTGCGGGTGGTCCTGCGCAGTTCTGGATTGACGAGACGATGCAGGTTCAGCAGTCGAATTGAGATTTGTTCCAAGTCCCGAAGGATTCTCACCCCACTGTCATCCTGAGGAAGCGTAGCCCTTCGCTGTGCGAAGGGCTCCCGACGAAGGACCGTCCCGCTGCGCGGGACGAAAGACTGCACTCAGGATGACAGCCCTGTGGCGCAAGAAATCAAGAGAGGGTGAGTTTGGTGCTTGCTGCAAACTGACCAACTACCCAACACTGATTTGAAGCCGGTTGTATCATCTACGCCATTAGAATGGCGAAACCCATGAAGCGCATTCTGGTGACCGGAGCTACCGGCAAAGTCGGCAGCCATTTCATCGCGCGTATTCTGCAGTCTGATCAGGAGGTAAACATTCGCGCGCTATGTCACAACCGGCTCTTGCAACCCGGAGCCCGGCTGGAGATTGTCCAGGGCAGCATCGCGGATCGGGCCGTTGTGCATGCAGCCATCGAGGGCGTTACGCACGTACTGCATTGCGCCACCTGTAAGGAAACTCCCGACGATGTGATGGATGTCACGGTCAAGGGTCTGTTCTGGCTGCTGGAAGAGTGCCGCAGCAGCCCGGCTTTCAAACAGATCATCCTGATCGGCGGCGATGCTGCCCTGGGACATTTCTTCTATCCTCACCCTTTGCCCATCACCGAGCAACAGAGGCACAGCGCTTATCCCGGCTGCTATGCCCTTTCCAAAGTTCTCGAAGAGGTGATGCTCGAACAATATTTCATCCAGTATGGCCTTGCCGGCTGCTGCTTGAGAGCGCCCTGGATCATGGAAAAAGATGACTTCAAATATTCGCTGTCCTTTGGCGAAGATGTTTTCGGGGGGCCGCGATGGCGCGACCTGGTGGGCGCCCGGCGTGCGGATGAGTATTTGAAAAGCGGCGCCGTGCCAGTCATGCTAGATGCGAAGGGCAAGCCGGTGCAGCGCAACTTCGTGCACGTCAGCGATCTGGTGGCGGCCATTCTGCGCGCCCTCGACCACCCCAAAGCCAATCAGCAGACCTTTAATATCTGCATGGACGAGCCGGTGGATTACCGGCACGTGGCCGACTATCTGAAAGAGACGCGGGGGCTTCCGTCGGTGGAGATCGAAACTCCCTACTGCTCCACCTGGCTGGACAATACCAAGGCGAAATTCCTGCTGGGCTGGAGACCGGCTTTCGACCTGAAGCGGCTGATCGAAGACGCGTGGGCCTATCAGAGAAGCGAAAACGAGCCGCGCCGCATCTGGTATCCGGGCTAGGTCGAGACTCATGCACATTGACGCTCATCAGCACTTCTGGGTCTATGATCTGCGCGAATATGATTGGATCGACGATTCGATGACGGCGCTGCGCCGCGACTTCCTTCCAGCCGATCTGAAGCCGGAACTGGAGCAGAGTGGATTTCAGGGATGCGTAGCGGTACAGGCGCGCCAGACGATTGAAGAAACGCGCTGGCTTCTCGAACTGGCGGCCGCATCGCCATTCATTTTGGGAGTGGTGGGATGGGTCGACCTGCAGTCTCCGCAGGTCCGGTCGCAGCTGGAGTCTTTTGCGGGGAATCCCAAACTGGTTGGGGTTCGCCACGTGGTGCAGGGCGAGCCCGATGACCGGTTCCTGTTGCGTCCGGAATTCCTTCGCGGAGTGTCTATCCTGGAAGAGTTTGATCTGGCATACGACATCCTGATCTATCCCAGACATCTTCCGGTTGCCGCCGAGTTCGTGCAGAAGTTTCCTCGCCAGCGTTTCGTGCTGGACCACTTGGCTAAACCGCCGATCAAGAGTGCGAGCCTGCATCCCTGGGCTGAGGGCATCCGAAAGCTGGCGGCCTTCCCCAATGTTTTTGGCAAATTGTCGGGCCTGGTTACAGAGGCGGACTGGAGACTCTGGAAGCCCGAGCACATAGTGCCCTACATGGACGTCGCCTTTGAGGCTTTTGGGCCACAACGCCTGATGATCGGCTCAGATTGGCCGGTCTGCACTGTAGCCGCATCCTACGGTCGTGCCATGGGGATGGTTAAGGATTACCTCGGCCGTCTTTCGACGGAGGCGCAGCAGGCGGTCCTGGGAGGGAACGCGCAGCGATTTTGGAAGTTGAAGCTTCGGTAGCGGTGGAGTTTGCCGCGAGTCTTCTTTCCGGATGTCATCCTGAGGGACTTCAGTCCCGAAGGATCTGGCGTGTGGTGGCACAAGCAAGGCAGGCTGCATCCGCTCCACGCAAGATGCTTCGCAAGCTCAGCAGACGCTGGTTTAGAAATGGGGCTTCTCCGCTCGCACGCAGCCTGTGAAATGCCTGCTTTACAATAGAAATATGCCCGAGAAGGTCTTGCAACTCGATTCCAGGGACAACGTACTGGTTGCGCTCACCGACCTCAAACCAGGAGAGCAAGTCGAATTTTCGGGCAAGAGCTATACGTTGGTTTCGAATGTACCCGCCAAACATAAGTTCGCAACGCTGGACCTTGCGGCCGGCGCGGATGTGATCATGTACGGCGGCCTCGTAGGTAAGGCGACGAAGCCCATCGCCCTGGGCCAGGCCCTGACCACGAGCAACGTACAGCATCAGGCTTCCGATTTTCACGAACAATCAGGGACGTACAGTTGGCAGGCTCCCGATGTTTCACGCTGGCAGGACCGTACCTTCTTCGGTTACCAGCGGCCGGATGGCCAGGTCGGCACGCGGAACTACTGGCTGGTTGTTCCCCTGGTATTTTGCGAGAACAGAAATATTGGCGTGCTCAAACAAGCTTTCGAAGAAGAGTTGGGATTTGCGCCGTCGCAAGTCTATCGCCGGCAGGTGGCAGAGCTGGCGAAACTCTATCGTGAAGGCAAGCTGGAGAACGCCGGAACTCAAAGCGTTTCCGGCAATGGCGCCGACCCGCAGCGCTCCCGTGTCTTCGACAACGTTGATGGCATCAAGTTTCTGCTGCATGAAGGCGGCTGCGGCGGAACTCGCGAAGACTCCAACAACCTGTGCGGCCTGATCGCCGGATATATAAACCATCCCAACGTGGCGGGAGCAACCGTTCTTAGCCTGGGATGCCAGAATGCGCAGATTGGCCTGCTGCGGAAACAGATCGAGCAGCGCAATCCAAATCTCAACAAGCCGGTGATCGTACTCGAGCAGCAGCAGACTGGCTCCGAGTTCACCATGCTTTCCGAGGCCATCCGGCAGACGTTTCTGGGTTTGGTAGAGGCCAATAAGTCCCGGCGTACCCCGGCGGGGCTGTCACATCTTTGCCTGGGTTTGAAATGCGGCGGGTCGGACGGATTTTCCGGCATCTCGGCCAATCCTGCCATCGGACACACCGCCGATCTTCTGGTGGCACTCGGGGGCCGCGCGATTCTCTCTGAATTTCCGGAATTGTGCGGGGTCGAGCAGGAGTTGATCAATCGCGCCACCCGAAAAGAAGTCTCCGACCGCTTTGCCAGGTTGATGCGCGACTACCAGGCCCGTGCCCGCTCGGTGGGATCCGGCTTCGAAATGAATCCGTCTCCCGGAAATATTCGCGATGGGTTGCTCACGGACGCCATGAAGTCGGCCGGGGCAGCGAAAAAAGGCGGGAGGTCTCCGGTCACGGCGGTGCTGGACTATCCGGAGTATTCCACTGAACCGGGATTACATTTGCAGTGTACGCCGGGCAGTGACGTGGAATGTGTAACGGCGCAGGTGGGCGCGGGCGCCAATGTAGTCCTGTTTACCACCGGCCTGGGCACGCCGACGGGGAATCCGATCGCTCCGGTGGTGAAGCTCTCCACCAACTCATCTCTCGCCCAGCGGATGAGCGACATTATTGATATCGACACCGGCCGCGTGATCTCAGGCGAGACCGACATCGAGCACATGGGCGAGGAGATTCTCGAACGGGTGATCAAGGTGGCCAGCGGCGAGACCAGGACGAAGGCCGAGTTGAAGGGCCAGAACGATTTCATCCCGTGGAAGAGGGGTGTGTCGCTCTGAGTTGCATGGAGATGGAACTTACCCCTAAAGGAATCGTCATTCCGAAGCGCGGCATTATCGCGCGAGGAATCTGCTGTTACGCTGTGGGCAGCAAGCAGATTCCTCGCCGATAGACCCGGCTTCGGAATGACAAGGGATAGGGTTGTTACGCAAACGTTGTTACGCAAATATGGATCTCGAACTGAAAGATAAAGTAGTCATCGTGACCGGCGGTGCCCAGGGTATCGGCGCGGCCATTGTGCGGGCCTGCGCCGCCGAAGGCGCCGTGCCGGTGATTGTGGACCGCGATGCTGACGCGGGCGGACAGTTAAGAAACGAGTTGCGGAGCCAGGGCGGTGCCTGTGGCGCGGTCACCGTAGAGCTCTCAACCCCGGAGCAGTGTTCCCGGGCGGTTGAACAGGCGCTGAAGACATTCGGGCGGGTCGACGCGCTGGTAAACAATGCCGGACGCAACGACAAAGTCGGGCTGGAGCACGGAAACCCGGACGAGTACGTGTCCTCCCTGCAGCGCAACCTGGTGCATTACTACAGCATGGCCCATTATTGCCTGCCGCAGTTGAAACGCTCCGAAGGGGCAATTGTAAACATCGGCTCGAAGACCGCGGTCACCGGGCAGGGCGGCACCTCTGGCTACGCTTCTTCAAAAGGCGCGATCATGGCGCTGACCCGGGAATGGGCCGCAGAGCTGCTGCCCTACAACATCCGCGTCAACACGATCCTGCCGGCCGAGGTTATGACCCCCCTCTACCGGGATTGGCTGGCTACCTTCCCGAATCCCGAGGAGAAACTGACTACCATCCTCTCCAAGATTCCACTGGGAAAGCGAATGACCACCGCCGATGAGATTGCTGCCATGACGATTTTCCTGCTCTCCGGCAAATCCGGACACACCACCGGCCAGCACATTTTCGTGGACGGCGGATACAGCCACCTCGACCGCGCCCTGACCTGATACGCCAGCCAAGGCCGAGATTACTATCGGCCGCAATTTGTTGTATAGTTTCGCCTCGCAGAGCTCGCCCTGTCGTAAATAGCGCTTCAGGAGGATTCTTATGTGCCGTATTCTGCGTCGGAAGTTTGCCGGCCTGCCCTTAGCGCCGGTCTGCGCGCTGCTTCTTGCCGCGCCTCTGTCCGTGCATGCCCAGGTGGATTATTCGCAAGGCCAGTATGGCCGTCCACTGCCCGTCGCGATTCAATGTCAGAGCGCCTTGGCCGACCGGGTCAGCGCCGATGTGGGCCGGCGCGTCAACCTCAATCTCGATAGCCAGGATCTTTATTCGCAGCCCAATGGTCGACAAGGCATACGCGGGAGACTGCGCTATGGCATTGGGGGTCCGAACAACTGGAGAACGGCGAATTACGACTGCGTGGTTGACCCGCGCTCGAATCGCGTGGAACGGGCGAACTATCGTCCTCGGGCTAACGGTGGCGATTGGCCCGGCGGTGGCTATCCTGGCGGCGGTGGAGGACCAGGTTATCCCGGATATCCTGGCGGCCCCGGCTACCCGAGCCCTGGTGTTCCCAACTATCCCAGGGTGAAAGTAGATACACCGATGCAGGGACTCTATAGCAGCAGATCAGGAAGCTTCAATGTCAACCGCGGCTACGTGGACAGCCGGGGACCTACTCCGTCGATTACGCTGCGCGGCGACAACAACTACCGGATCACGTTTTATGGGGTGGTGGAACGCTCCGATGGCGGCGGATTCACCATGCGAATTACAGGTTCCGACCGCGGCGATGCGCGTGGTACCGCCCAGGCGCGGCTCAACAATGACCGCAACGAAGTGGAAATGATCATGCTGGATGGCAGGATCGGGAGGGACGACTTCTCCGCTAACATCAACCGCCGCCGGTAGGTAATGGTGAGGACGGGCGTCCCGTCGCGCACAGGCCATTGCCTGACGGGCGAGGACGCCCGTCCTCCATGTCAAGGGGTAGCCTAGCGCCGGGCTGAGAGCATGGTCAGAATGTCTTTCAGGCCCTGGCGGATATATTTCAGGTCCGATGCCGAACGCGCGGGAAAAGGCAGCGGATCCTGCTTTCTGTCGGTCTTGATCTCGGCTCTTAGATGCTGCCGTGCGCCGGGAATGGTGAATCCCTCTTCGTAGAGCAGTTGCTTGATACGAAGGACGCTTTCGACGTCCTTGCGGCGATACATGCGCTGGCCCGTGCTGCTCTTCACCGGTTTGAGCTGCGGGAATTCGGTTTCCCAGAAGCGCAGCACGTAAGCCGGCAGGTTGCACAGGCGCGAAACTTCGCCGATGCGGAAGTAAAGCTTTTCAGGAATCAACACATCGCTGGCGATGGATTTGGCGTTGGCTCGGTTTCGTGGGCTCATCTTAAGTTTCCGGAAGCCGCATTCAGCGCAGGGGCATTCTGCCCCATCCGCGTTTCTAGCATGACCGCGCCCCCGGGACAACCACATTCTAAAGGAATCCTTTAATTCTGGCCGAAGATGCGGGAAAACGCTCCACGAACCACGTAGGCCCGGACGCCCTCGTCCGGGCGGGCGAGCAACGCTCGCCGGGTTAGCGGAGCTTCGCTCCGCCGGCGGGTGAGGGCACCCGCCCCTAGGTGTGCAGCGCAGCACGACAGCGGCACATCAGCGCGCTGTCGTACACTGGCCGGGGGCGAAACTTGACGTTGCCCTGACCTTGCACGACCTGGCTTATGCGACAGGATCCGATCGAACTGGAAATCTTCAAGAATATTTACCACTCCATCGCGGAGGAGATGGGGGCGGCGCTCCGGCGTACCGCGTTTTCTCCCAACATCAAGGAGCGTCGGGACTACTCCTGCGCCGTCTTCGACGCCCGCGGCGAGGTAATCGCCATGGGCGATCACATGCCCGTACACCTGGGCTCGATGCCAATGTCGGTTCGCGCCGCGATTGAGAGTCTTCCACTGCAACCCGGTGACATGGTCATGCTGAATGATCCCTTTCGCGGCGGGACGCATTTGCCAGATATCACATTGGTGGCGCCGGTTTACGTGCGGCGCAAACGGCGAGGGAAAGATGCCCTCGCGACAGCCGGCGAGGACGCCGGCGCTACAAGAACCCGGAAACGCGGGCCCGATTTCTACGTGGCCTCGCGCGCCCATCACGCAGATGTGGGTGGGACCTATCCTGGATCGATGGGTTTGTGCCGCGAGATCTACCAGGAAGGACTCCGCATTCCGCCGGTGCGAATCATGCGGTCGGGGACGATGGAGGCGGATGTTCTGGCGTTGCTGTTAAGCAATGTCCGCACTCCGGGTGAGCGCGAAGGAGACCTGGGGGCGCAGATCGCGGCCTGCCACACCGGGGCCGAGCGTCTGCGAGAAGTCTGTCAGCGTTACGGGCTGGAGCGGGCGCAATCCGCATCGAGAGCACTGCTGGAGTACTCGGAGCGCATGATGCGCGGTTTTTTGGTGCGCGTGCCACCGGGAACCTATCGGGCCGAAGATTTCATGGATAGCGATGGAATCAGCGACCGGCCAGTGAAGATTGCGGTGGCGGTGAAGTTCGGGGGAAAAGAACGAAGCCGGGTCTCCGACCCGGCCAGGACGGGTCGAAGACCCGTCCCCACACAGCCAGTGGTGACCGTGGATTTCACTGGATCTGATCCGCAGGTCGAGGGAAGTATCAATGCCGTCGAGGCGATTACGTATTCGGCTTGTTTCTACGTGTTTCGATGCCTTCTGGAGGAAGATGTGCCGGCGACCTCGGGGCTGATGCGTCCGATCCGAGTGATTGCACCATCTGGGACCGTGGTGAATGCGCGTCCCCCGGCGGCGGTGGCGGGTGGGAACGTGGAAACCTCGCAGCGCATCGTGGATGTTGTGCTGCGCGCTTTGGCGCAGGCAGTTCCAGATCGGATACCGGCGGCGGCCTCGGGAACCATGAACAATCTCACGATCGGGGGGATCGATCCCCGTACCGGCGAGCCTTTCGCTTACTACGAAACCATCGCGGGTGGAATGGGCGCTCGCCCCAACAAGCCGGGCGTTTCGGGCGTGCACACACATATGACGAATTCGCTGAACACGCCGGCGGAAGCGCTGGAGTATTCGTATCCCCTGCGAGTACAGCGATATTCTTTGCGGCCCGCCAGCGGAGGCGAGGGCAAGCACCGAGGCGGCGACGGCATCGTGCGCGAAATTGAAGTTCTGACTGACGCCGAGGTCACGCTGCTTTCCGACCGGCGCTTGCGTGGGCCCTGGGGACTTGCCGGAGGTGACGCTGGTTTGCCGGGTAATGCATACGTTTCCCGGAAGAAGGGCTCGGCGGAGCAATTGCCGGGCAAATTCAATGTGCGACTCCGCACCGGGGATCGCATCAGGATTGAAAGTCCGGGCGGCGGCGGCTGGGGTAAGAAATAGATACGCCGCAACGCTGGTGCTAGAATCAATTTTCACCGCTTTATCTCGAACCCATAACATGCCCAAAACAATGCTTGCGGTTGTGAAACCGAAAGCCGCGCCGGGCGCGGAAATCCGCGAGGTCAAAGTCCCTGGGTTTGGCCGGAACGATGTCCTGGTCAAGGTAAAAGTCGCTTCCATCTGCGGCACCGATCTGCATATCTACGAGTGGGACCGCTGGGCACAGAACCGCATCCATCCGCCATTGATTCCTGGACATGAATTCTGCGGCGAGGTGGCCGCCTTTGGCGACGAAGTTACGAGCGTGAAAGAAGGCGATTTTGTTTCCGCGGAAATGCACGTGGCGTGCGGAAAATGTCTGCTATGCCGCACCGGCGAAGCTCACATCTGTCAGAGCGTTAAGATCATCGGCGTGGACGCCGACGGGGCCTTCGCCGAGTATGTGGTGATTCCGGAATCGAATATCTGGAAACTCGATCCCGCAATTCCACAGGAGTACGCGTCGATCCTGGATCCGCTGGGCAACGCTGTGCACAGCGTTCTGGCAGGAGAGATTGCGGCCAAGACAGTCGCGATTACCGGTTGCGGACCGATCGGACTGTTCTCGATTGCGGTGGCACGTGCGGTGGGAACGACTACGATTTTTGCCATCGAAGTGAACCAGCATCGCCGGCGCCTCGCCCAGGAGATGAAAGCCGACTTTGTTCTCGATCCGTCCAAAGACAATGTGCGCGCCATCGTAACGGAGCAGACCGGCGGACTGGGCGCGGACGTGGTACTCGAGATGGCCGGCCATCCGACCGCCATACGCACCGCGTTTGATATTGTCCGGCGCGGTGGCCGCATTTCTCTCCTGGGTCTGACCTCCAAGCCGATTGCGTTGAATTTCTCCGAGGACATTATTTTCAAGGGCATCACCGTTCAGGGCATCAGCGGGCGGCGGATGTACCAGACCTGGTATCAGATGACTGCTTTGTTGAAGGCGGGGAAACTGGATCTTCATCCCGTGATCACCGACCGCATCGGGATGAAAGATTTCTCCAAGGCCATGGAGCGGTTGAAGACTGGCGAAGCGAGCAAGATTCTGGTCTATCCTAACGGAACCAAGTAATTCAGTTTTCAGATATCAGTTCTCGGTTCTCAGCGAATCCATCGCATCGGATACAATTCCAAAACCATGCTTCGATACTTCACGGCGGGGGAATCTCATGGCGAGGCGCTGGTCGCCTTTCTTTCGGGACTGCCTGCCGGGCTGAGAGTAGATCAAGCCTTTCTCGATCGTGAACTGTGGCGCCGCCAGCAGGGCTTCGGGCGCGGCGGAAGAATGAAGATCGAGACCGACAAAGCCCACATCCTGTCGGGTGTGCGGCACGGGGCAACCATCGGGTCGCCCATCGCGATCCTGCTCGAAAACAAAGATTGGAAGAACTGGCAGGAATCGCTTCCGGTGGAGGAGGGCGACTCCGCAAAGCATAAGCGGGTGGCATCGCCGCGTCCCGGGCACGCCGACTTGGCGGGAGCGCTGAAATACAATTTCTCCGAAGCCCGCTATGTGCTGGAACGCGCGTCGGCGCGGGAATCGGCGGCGCGGGTCGCGATTGGCGCCCTGGCCAAACTGTTTCTACGCGAGTTGGGGATCGAAGTATTCAGCCATGTGGTTGCCGTGGGCAGCGCCGTATTGAAGAAGGATGTGGAATGGGAAGAGATCCGCGGGCTAGCCGACCGCAATGAGGTGGTATTGAATTGCGCTGATCCTGAGGCTGAGCAGCAGATGAAAGAAGAAGTGGACAAAGTGCTGCGGACGGGAGATTCCGTGGGTGGAATCTTCGAAGTGGTAGCGCACAAAGTCCCGCCGGGGTTGGGCACATACGCGCAATGGGATGAACGGCTGGACGGCATGCTGGCAGGCGCGGTCATGTCGCTGCAGGCGGTGAAGGCGGTAGAGATTGGGGCGGGAGTGACCGCGGCATCTTCTCCGGGCTCGGCCGTGCACGATGAAATAGGATATGACGCGACGACTGGATTTACCCGCAGCAGAAATAACGCCGGCGGCATCGAGGGCGGAGTTTCGAATGGCGAAGACATTACCGTGCGCGGATATCTGAAGCCGATTTCAACCTTGCGGCGGCCTTTGCAGTCGGTGGATTTCGCCAGCCGGGAGCCAGTCAAGGCGGCGTACGAGCGCTCCGACGTTTGCGTCGTGCCGGCCGCGGGAGTTGCTGCTGAGGCCATGGTGGCGCTGACCCTGGCCCGTTGCGCGCTGGAGAAATTCGGCGGCGATTCGATGACAGAAACATCGCGCAATCTGAAGGGGTACCTCGAGCAAGTAAAGAATTACTGAGTGGCGAGGCTGACGACGAAACCTGCATGATCTATCCCATTGTGAAGTTTGGCAATCCGGTCCTCGAAAAGCCTGCCGAACCGGTCACTGTTTTCGACGCTCATCTGAAAAAGCTGGTGGATGACATGTTCGAGTCGATGTACGCCGCTCACGGCGTGGGACTGGCGGCGCCGCAGATCGGAATTTCGAAGCGCCTGGCGGTCATTGACGTGACTTTCAAGGAAGATCCGGACGCCAAGCTGGTGATTGCCAATCCCGAAATTATCAAGACCGAAGGCCGCCACACCCAGAACGAAGGCTGCCTGAGCATCCCCGAATTCCGCGAGCCGGTTTCACGCGCGCGCAAAGTGACCATCCGGGCGCAGGATGTGAACGGGAAGTGGTTCGAGAAAACCGGTGAGGATTTATTGGCGCGCGCTTTCCTGCACGAGACCGATCATCTGAACGGCAAGCTCTACATCAGCCACATCAGCGCCCTGAAGCGCGACTTCATGAAACGCAAGATCCGCAAGCTGATGAAAGCGGGAGAGTGGTAGGGAAAGACGGCGTCGGGCGTCGGACCTCGGGCGTCGGCACGATCGTTTCGCACGTGGAATCAACGGAGCTGAGGTCCGACGTCTGATGTCCTGCCTCTTCTCTCAATCTCGTCTTCTGCGGCACGCCGGCGTTTGCCGTGCCTACTCTGGAAAAGCTGGTAGAAGCCGGGTTCGCGGTGCCTCTTGTGGTGACGCAACCGGACCGGCCTAGAGGGCGGGGCATGGAAGTTGCGTTTTCTCCGGTGAAGCAACGGGCTCTGCAACTGGGATTGCAAGTCAGTCAGCCGGACAAGATCAAGAACAATGAAGAGTTTCGCGGGCAACTTGCTGGAATCGCACCTGACGCCATCATCGTCGTCGGTTATGGACGCATCATTCCACAGTGGATGATTGATCTGCCGCGTTTGGGGAACCTCAACCTCCACGCTTCGTTGCTGCCCAAGTATCGTGGAGCCGCGCCGATCCAGTGGGCCATTGCCCGTGGCGAGAGCGTGACCGGCGTTACCACCATGCGAATCGACGCCGGCCTCGACACCGGAGACATTTTGCTGCAGAAAGAGATTCCGATCTCGCCGCATGACACAGCTGTCACTCTGGCGCCGCGAATGGCCGCGATCGGCGCCGACCTCATGGTCGAAACCCTGCGCGGACTGCAGTCTGGAACGGTTCATCCGCGGCCACAGGATCATGCCAACGCCACGCTTGCTCCAATCCTAAAGAAAGAAGATGGCAAGATCGATTTTCGAAGTCCAGCTCAGGAAATCGTGAATCGCCTGCGCGGCTTTCAACCCTGGCCGGGTGCGTACACCAGCTTTCGCGGAAAGAATCTCCACATCTGGGCGGCGCAGCCGATCGAGCGCACCGCGACAGCCGCTGAAATCCTGGTCGAAAACGGTCTGTTTGTCGGCTGTGGCGAGGCAAGCGCGCTGCAACTGCTCGAAGTGCAACTCGAAGGCAAGAAACGCATGCCGGCAGCCGATTTCGTCCACGGCTATCAACCTCGTACCGGCGAGATGCTGGGAAACTGAGAACCGGGAACTTGTCACTGATAACTGAGCTTTCAGAAATCCATGTCCACTTCTCCCGCTCGCACCACGGCGTTCGATGTTCTGCTTCGTATTGAACAGCAAGATGCCTACGGATCCGAACTATTGCACTCGAATCAATACGCCAAACTGTCGTCAGCGAACCATGGCCTGGCCACCGAACTGGTGATGGGGGTGCTGCGGTGGCGGTCGCTGCTGGATGCGGAAATCAGCCGGTTTTCCGACAAGCCAGTGGAGAAGCTTGATGTAGAAGTGCTGACCGCGCTGCGGCTGGCGGCGTATCAATTGTTGTTTCTCGACCGGATCCCCGGGCGCGCTGCGGTGCACGAGAGTGTGGATCTGGTGAAGCGCGCCCGCAAGGGCTCGGCGGCTTCGTTTGCAAATGCGGTGCTGCGGAAGCTGGCAGAAAGCGCCTCGGCCGGGGGGAGTGAAACGGCAGAATGTGAAAGTGCGGCAGAGCTCTCCAAGAATTTGGCGCACCCGCTGTGGCTGGTGAAGCGCTGGGTACGGCAGTTCGGCTTGGCCCGGGCACGGCAGATATGCCGCTACGACCAGCACGCTCCGACGGCCGCGGTTCGCCTGCGTGACGCCGGCACGGAGACAGAGCTCAAACACGATGGCATCGAAGTAGTTCCCGGCCAGTTGCTGGCATCCGCGCGCAGGGTCCAGGCGGGAAATGTTTCGAGCACTCGGGCCTTCGCCGAAGGTCGAGTCGCGATCCAGGACGAGGCCTCGCAACTGGTCGCGCTGCTGGTGGGCAAGGGATCGAGAATTCTGGATTGTTGTGCCGCTCCCGGCGGCAAGACGCGCGTGCTGGCGGAGCGAAACCCTGACGCCAACATCGTCGCTCTGGAGTTGCATGCGCATCGCGCCCGGCTGCTGCGGAAGCTGGTTCCCGCCAGGAACGTTGAGGTAATCGGTGCGGACGTGCTCGAGTTCAAGGCCAGTGCGGCCTTTGATCGCGTCCTGGCCGATGTGCCCTGCTCCGGCACCGGCACTCTGGCGCACAATCCTGAAATCAAGTGGCGGTTGCAGCCCAAGAATCTGACCGAACTGCACGGGCGCCAGGTGGCAATCCTGCGCGCGGCCATGCATCAGGTCGCGGTTGGAGGCAGGCTGGTGTATTCCACCTGCTCACTGGAGCCGGAAGAGAATGAGGAAGTCGTCGAGGAAGTGCTCTCTCGGACGACTGAGTTCGGCGTGCTCGATTGCCGGGCAGAACTGGAACGGCTGAAGGCTGAAGGCGAGCTGGCAGGGAAGCAAGATCCGCTGGTAAGCGGGCGATTTGTGCGGACCATTCCCGGAGTACATCCGTGCGATGGCTTTTTTGTCGCGATTCTGCAAAAGAATCAGGGCTAATCTCTGCGATGGAGGCGACGGCGCGAGATGCCCGTGGCCTCCATGCTAGCGAACTTCAAAGCTCACGGCGGTCCCCGCAAACACCTTTTCTCCCGCCGCGGGATTCTGCGACACAATCATGCTGCCTGGGAATGGCGCCATCGGCGAAGATCCTTCGGAAGCGGGAACCGAGGTCACGCTTCCCACACGCAGTCCAGCGTCCTGCACTGTCTGGGTGGCGGAACCGAGAGGCTGTCCAACGAAGCTGGGCATGACGAGAGCCTGCGGTTGCACGGGCGAGGCGAGCAGCAAACTTATTTTCGGAGCGGAGACGCCGCTGGCGTTTGGCGGCGGGGCCTGGGCGATAACTTCGCTGTCCGAGGCATCGGGCGATTGCATTTGGGCAAGGGAGCCAACATCCAGACCACGGCGTCGGATGTTGATGTTGGCGGCCCGCTCGCTCTGTCCGATCACGTTGGGAATGGCCACGCGCTGCGGTCCCAGGCTCTCGGCCACGCGGACTTGCCAGCCCCTCCGCACCTGGCTTCCGGCGGGCGGGAGCTGAGAGAGGATCTTTCCTTCCGGGATGGTGGGGCTGTAGTACTGGCGTTCGACGGTGAGTTCCAGGCCGTTTTGCTCTGCGATCATACGAGCTGCCGCGGGACTTTTCCCTACCAGGTCGGGTACGGCGACTTCGTGGCCGTGAATGGCCAGGCGCATGGCGGTGAGCGCAGAAACCAGGGCCACCACCAGCAAAAACAGCGCCAACAGGACGAGTCGGAAAAAGGACTTCATCTGGCGATATTATAGTTGCTGACCGTTCTAGCTCGCCGACATATCAAACTTGGCATTTCGCGGGCAAGTGGCCCGCATCCACACAACGAATACCCCACCGTCCCAATTCAGGATCGAGCTTCGGCGACGACGACTGCCCTGCGCACCGCGCCGTCTATACTGGTTCCATGTCTGCCACAGAAGTGACGCCGGGAAGCAATCTTTTGGAAACGTTGCGGCGTCATTGGGGATACGATTCGTTCCGGCCTTTGCAGGAGCGCATCGTGCGCAGCCTGCTCGACGGACAGGACAGCTGCGTGGTCATGCCGACCGGCGGCGGAAAGTCACTGTGTTACCAGTTGCCCGCGGTGATGTTGGGACGAACCGCCATCGTGGTCTCGCCATTAATTGCGCTGATGCAGGACCAGGTGGCACAGCTGGCGCAGATGGGAATTCCCGCCGCCGTACTGAACAGTTCGTTGCCCAGCGAGAAACAGACGCAGGTCATACGCAAGGCATCGGAAGGCGAGTACCGCCTGCTGTATCTTTCTCCGGAGCGGCTCGCCCGGCCCGACACCATCGGCTGGCTGCAACAGGTCCCGATCGCTTTCTTCGCGATTGATGAAGCCCATTGCATCTCGGAGTGGGGACACGAATTCCGGCCGGAATACCGGCAGCTCAGCCGACTGCGCGCGAATTTTCCCGATCGTCCTATCGCCGCGTTTACCGCCAGCGCCACCAAGCGGGTCCGGCACGACATTCTTCACCAGTTGCAACTGCGCGATCCTCACAAGTGCATCGCCAGTTTTCACCGCTCGAATCTCCGTTACCTGGTAAAGGAGTGCCAGGGCAGTGAGCAGTCCAGCCTGTTGCTGCGAGTCCTGCGCAACTACAAAGACAGCAGCATCATCGTTTATGCGCCGACCATCGCGAGGGTTGGCGAGACGGTGAACTATCTCCAGGAGCAGCAGATTCCGGCCATCGGCTATCACGGCAAGATGGGCGCCGCGGAGAGAAGAAATAATCAGGAACGCTGGATGTCGGATGAAGTGCGCGTTCTGGTCGGCACCATTGCCTTCGGACTGGGCATCAACAAGGCTTCGGTACGGACGGTGGTGCATCTGGCACTGCCCAAGTCGATTGAGCAGTATTACCAGGAGGCGGGACGCGCGGGGCGCGATGGGCAGCCGGCGGATTGCATCCTGCTATGGCAAAAACGCGATGCAGCCTTACTGGCATACTTCGCCGATCAGATCGTTGACCCCGATGAGAAAGAGCGGGCGTGGCAGCGCTATCACACCATTCGCCGCTTCGCGGAATCGAATAACTGCCGGCATCGGCAGATTTGTCTGCACTTCGGGGAGACCCCGAAGTGGACGACTTGCGGCGCCTGCGATGCCTGCGGCTGCGAATCCGATTGGCTGGTCAAGTCGGTCAAGGCTGAACCGCCGACACTTAAACCGCCCGCGGCCCTGCGGATGCCCGCGCCCGACGCGGTAGCCGGAGTTCTGGATATCGACCCTGCGCTGCGGGAATATTTGCGGGAGTGGCGGCGTACGGCCGCGAAAGAGCAGGGAGTTCCGGCTTTTGTGGTGATGCACGATTCCGCGCTTGACGAGGTCTGCCGCAGGCGGCCAGGCTCGATCCCTGAACTGCTCGGCATCTCCGGATTTGGCGAATACAAGGCCGCGCTCTATGGCCTTCGCATTTTCGAGGCGCTGGAACAATTCCGCAGCGGCGCCCGGGCGGCGGCGACACCAGGGAGAGAGCAGCGTCCGACCAAAACGGGCAGTGGTTTATGATGATGGGTCTCAGGCAACTCGTAAATCGATAAGCGTCCGGCTGAGGTCAACATGAGTACCACCATTGTTCCGACTGACAAATCGCAACTGACACGCGCGGAAATCAATCGTAAGCAGAAGGAATATATCTTTCCTTCAGTCTCGACCTACTACTCCGACCCACTACCGATGGACCACGCCTCCATGCAGCATGTGTGGGACGTCGAAGGGAAAAAGTATCTCGACTTTTTCGGCGGCATTGTGACCATCAGTGTCGGCCACTGCAATCCGCGCGTGACCTCGCGCACCAAAGATCAGATTGACCGCATGCAGCATGTCTCGACCTGCTTCCCTAATGTGCCGATGGTTGACCTGGCGGAGAAGCTTGCACAGATCACGCCGGGAGCGCTTAAGAAGTCTTATTTCACCAACAGCGGGACGGAAGCCAACGAGACTGCGATCCAGGTGGCGCGCATGCACACCGGAAACTTTGAAGTCGTGGCCCTGCGTCACGGCTACAGCGGACGATCCTCGCTGACCCGCGGACTGACGGGCATGAACACATGGCGCAAGGGCACCATCGAAGTTGGCATCGTGCATGCCATGAATCCGTATTGCTATCGCTGCCCCCTGGGGCTGAAATATCCCTCGTGTGAAGTAGCTTGCGCGAAGGATATTGAGAATGTCATTCAGTTTTCGACGTCCGGGCGAATAGCCGCCTTCCTGGCCGAACCGATTCAGGGCGTAGGCGGTTTTATTACGCCGCCGAAAGAGTATTTCAAGCTGGCTTTCAACATCGTAAAACAGTACGGCGGCGATTTCATTTCCGACGAAGTGCAGACCGCATGGGGCCGTACGGGACATAAATGGTTTGGCATCGAGCACTGGGAAGTCGAGCCCGACATGATCACTGCGGCCAAAGGCCTGGGTAACGGCACACCGATCGGATTGACCGTTGCCAAGCCCGAGATCGCCGATTCCTTTCAGGGGATGACGATTTCGACCTTCGGCGGCAATCCCGTAACCAGCGTGACTGCCCGGGCCGTCATTGACATCATCGAGGAAGACGATTTGCGGACAAATGCAGCGGTGGTAGGCGAATATTTCCGCACGAAGCTGGAAGAGTTGCAGGCCAGGCATGCCATCATCGGCGATGTGCGCGGCATGGGACTGATGCAGGCGCTGGAGCTGGTGGAAGATCGCGAGAGCAAGAAGCCGGCGTCTACGGGCACGAATGCCTTGATGGAAGAAGCGCGCAAGCGAGGATTGCTGGTGGGCAAGGGTGGATTCTACGGCAACGTGATTCGCATGTCGCCGCCGTTGAACATTGGCAAGGCCGATGTAGATGAGGCAACGCGGATTCTGGATGAGAGTTTCGCGGCGTTGAAGAAATAGCAAGAAAGAGTTATAGAGGGCAGGCGGGACGCCCGTCCTCCACCGACATCAGGTTCACGAGCGGCTGGCGGTTCTTAGCAACTCGCTGAGTTCGTGAACATCCGCTGGACCGGCGTCGCCGATCACCATGTAGCGCAATCCGTTTTCGCTCCAGCTTTCAACGTTAAATGCCAGCTCCCGAGCCACGGTCGCGCCTGTCGCCAGCGGAACCACTCCCGGCTGGTCCTGCAAAATAAAAACCGACAGCCGGTGACTGCGCAGTTCAAACAGCAATTGGGCTCCCGGACTGTGGTTGAAATACATGACCCTGCCGCCTACCAGTTTGAACGGAGAATTCTGCAGTTCAGGAAGATTGAAAGTGAATGGAAGCTTGCCCTGAAACCACGGCTTCACCGTATGACGATCCGTCGAAATCACATCGACCGGATTGGCGCTGGCCATGGTCGCGACATGCAGGTCAAGCAACTCCGCCAGAGTCTGCTCGCGAGCGGAATGTCTCATCCACAAAGCCGCCGAGACAATGATCAGCACCAGCGCCACCGCGCATGCAGCCAGCGTCGGCATCCAGGTAAATGCCCACAGCGGTTTTCGATTCTTCTGAATCGACCTTTTCAATGCTCAGGCGGAACTGCGGCGACGGCGAGTAGCGGGCCGCGGCGGCTTGCGTCATACGCTTCATTTTGAGGCGTGCGAGCGCGTCCGCGGCGCAGGACGGACAGGTTCGCAGATGGGCATCCAGGCCCGCTGAGTCTTCCTGCGCACTATCGCCATCCACGTAGGCATCCAGCTTCGCCTGCCACGGGTCGCATGTCATTGCGAAACTCCCTGCAATTGCTCTGTCAGCAACGCCCGCATAGCTTTGCGCGCCCGGGAAAGACGCGACATTACTGTCCCGATGGGAATCCCCAGCGTCTCCCCGATTTCCTGGTAGCTCATTTCTTCCACATCGCACAAGAGAACGATTTCGCGAAACTTTACCGGCAATTTCTCGAGAGCATTCTGAATATTTTCGTGCTGCACCCGCACCAGCAGGACCGATTCCGGAGTTTCGGCCGCCACTGGTTCTGCGGGCGCGGCACCGTCGTCGTCACCGTCACTGTTCAGCGAAACGGTCGCCCAAGCCTTGAGACCCGTCTGCGTAGTCAGGAACGTGTTCCGCAGGATCTTGTACATCCAGGCGCGGAAGTTCGTCCCCTGCTGGAAGGAGGAAAAACCTCGAAGCGCTTTCATGTACGTTTCCTGCACCAGGTCCTCCGCGGCCGCGCGGTCTTGGGTAAGCCAGTGGGCGAAGTTATAAAGCTTGGCGAAAAGCGGCATCGCCAGTTGCTCGAACGACCCGAACTCGCCAGCATGATCGGCCACAGCCCTAACAGTGTACCTCTGGTGAGATTCGTCCTCTGCCGGCACCGCAGTTTCGACCGCCATGAACGACTCAGCGGTAAGCGGCACCGGAAAAATCCAGGGACCGGCCCGACGGAACGTCGTTAGGCGGAAGATTTAGGATCCACCCCAAGACCTTGTTCATGTTGGCTGTTCCTTTCACTGCATATAACTGGAACAACCTGAAAATATTCCCGAAAGAAACAACAGAAGTGCTATCTCATTGATTTGCTTAGCTTGGCTCTGCGTCACAGACAACGGTTTTACAGGCTTTTCGGCACCTAATTGACTAAGTTTGACCCAAGTTTTTCCCGCCTTCCGAGCCGTTCTTTCCCGCAACCTTTAAACTCGTGAAGCTGCGTCATAGCCGGGAAAACCGGTGAACATCCCGTCGTCCCCCGTTATGTCCGCTCCATCGCGGCCTCGGATAAGCCCATGCTTCGGATGGTCTCCCATCCTAACCGCTCGCAAAGCGGACATATCATCTGCTATCTCAAGCGGACATGTCATGTACTACCGACAGAGATCTAGTGTAGTGCGTCATGCAGATCGACCTTTATACAAGGTGCGGCGAGCGCGCGTGACCTTTTCCAAGATATCGGAGGCGCGGGCCGTCCAGATGAAGGGCTTGGGGTTTTCGTTGTGGCGGTCGATGTAAGTTCCAATGGCCAGGATGAGTTCTTCGAGATCGCGAAAGATACCGCGCCGCAGCCGGTTCTGGGTGAGATCGCGAAAAAAGCGTTCCACCATGTTGAGCCACGAGGCACTGGTGGGCGTGAAGTGCATATGAAAGCGCGGGTGGCGTGCCAGCCAGCGCTGCACCTTAGGGTGCTTATGAGTGGCGTAGTTGTCGCCGATCAGGTGTAGCTCGAGATGCGCCGGCATGGCGTAGTCGAGCAGACGCAGAAACTTGAGCCATTCCTGGTGACGATGCCGCTCTTGGCAGAAGCCATAGACTTCGCCGTTGGCCGCATTGAGCGCCGCAAACAAGGTGGCGGTGCCGTTGCGTTTGTAGTCATGGGTCAGGGTTTGGCTGCGACCGCGCTTGAGCGGCAGGCCGGGTTGGGTACGATCCAGGGCTTGGATCTGGCTTTTCTCGTCTACGCACAGCACCAGAGCGTGCTCGGGCGGGTTCAGATACAAACCCACAATGTCTTCCAGTTTTTCCGCAAAGGCAGGATCGTTGCTGATTTTGAAACTTTCTACGCGATGCGGTTTCAGACCGTGGTGGCGCCAGATGCGACGCACACTCGCTTCACTGATCCCCGCCGCAGCCGCCATGGTGCGCGTGCTCCAGTGGGTGGAATTGGGCGGCTTTTGGCGTGTCGTCATGCTCACCACACGCCGGATGAAGCTGGCGCCGATCTTGGGGGTTCGGCCGGGCCGGGGTGCATCTTTTTCTAACCCCGCTAGGCCCAGGGTGAGGAATCGTTGGCGCCAGCGCGCCACTTTCTTGGGAGTGATCTCCATCATGGCGGCCACTTCTTTATCCTGTCGGTTCTCGGCGGCCAGCAACACGATACGGGCCCGCTCTACGACTCGCGCCGGAAGGGAGCGGCTGCGGGCGCGTTGTTCTAAGGCCGATCGCTGCTCTGGATTCAAAACAATGGCTGGGGCAATGCGCATCCGCTGGCTCTCCTACTCATTAGACGCGAGCGGATTGATAATGGTTGTTATTTATGACGCACTACACTAAGGTTTACCTTGACGGTACAGACGCCCGAGACTAGTCTTTTGGTCGTATTTGGAGCCTCGCGCTGTACTCCATGACGAATAACCTTCGCATTTGCGTTGGGCGAGCTACGCTTGCGCTTCTGGGTGGTTTGTGTTTGCTCAAGGCTTCCTCTGCCTGCCAGGACAGCGGCGATCAAGGCACGAATAGCTTTGGCAGAAGCGCCGAGATTGCGATTACAGTTCGCGATAGGTCCCGTCAGGTAATTACCGTTCCGACGATGGTGAAGCTCTACAAGAACGGAGCGCTGGAAGACCAGCGATCAACGTCACAGGGCCACGCCTTCTTCATTCTGCGAGGTCTGGGAGAATTTACCGTCGCCGTGGAAGCAGCGGGCTACAAAGCAGCGCACAAGGAAGTCTCGATTCCGGCTGCGATTCAGTACCAGGAGGACGTGTATCTCGAATCGGACACGACCTCGGGGGACGGAACGGGGGCTCCCGGCAGAGTTGTGCTTGCTCCGAAGGCGAGGAAGGCACTGGAGAAGGGAGCGCAAGCTCTAGCAGCGGGGAAACTGGAGGAGGCGCAGAAATTTATTGGCGAGGCCATAAAACTCGCGCCGGCAAATCCGGATGTGCTTTACCTTCAAGGAATGCTCTATATGGAGCAGAGCAATTGGGAGCAAGCACAGACCACGCTGGAACAAGCCAGCCGAATGGACCCCAATCAGCCCCGCCTCCTTGCGGCGCTGGGGATGAATCTCGTACATCAAAAGAAGTTTGCGGAAGCCATTCCGCTGCTGGAAAAATCTATCCAGTTGCAGCCGGCGTCAGGCTGGGGAACCAAATGGGCGCTCGGTAAAGCCTATTATTATCACGAGCAGTACGAACAGGCTCTAAGCATGGCGGAACAGGCGCACACTGACTCTCACGGATCGTCTGCCCAAGCCGAGTTGCTTCTGGCCCAGTGCCTGACGGTGGTGGGGCGCTATGAAGACTCCGCGCAAGTCCTGCGGGAATTCCTGAAAAACAACACCGAGGGCCCGGACGCCAACACAGCACGGCGTTGGCTGGAGCGCTTGACCTCGAACGGGAAGATTCGCCCATAGACTTTCAGACCTAAATATTGAACCGACGTTGTCCGTTGTTCCGCTTCGTTTAGCAAACTCTGATTAACCCCCCTCAGGTTGAAGCGGCTTCATTGGCGCACGGGCCGGTCTGAACGCCCTTTCTAACGAGAAGACTCGATCAGAACCTCTTCAGGACGGTTTCAATTTGGAGCGGAACAGAGGACATGCCCCGTAACGGATGTAACCGCATTATAAGAGGGCGCCCCTTTTGGAGTAGGTTGTCATCGTTCGCATGATCACCTATGAAAGGAGCACCCTCGATGAGCAGTGAAAAGTATATTGGGCTGGACGTTCATCAAGCAACGATCTCGGTCGCGGTGGTGGATTCCCAAGGCAAGGTGGTGATGGAATCCATCTTAGAAACAAAAGCGTCGACCATCCTCGAGTTCTTCGCTGGACTACGCGGTAGCTTGTTCGTGACCTTCGAAGAAGGTACCTGGGCGGCTTGGCTCTACGACCTGCTCAAGCCGCATGTGACCGAGGTCCTGGTGTGCAATCCGCGCAAGATCCCACTGCTCAAACAGGGCAACAAGAGTGACAAGATCGATGCTCGCAAACTCGCCGAGCGGTTGCGCCTCCATGATCTCAAGCCGGTCTATCACGGCGAGACCGGGGTACGCATGCTGCGCGAGCTCGCCCGCAGTTATCTGACCGTGGTCAAAGATCTTTCCCGGGTCATGAATCGGCTGAAAGCGCTGTATCGCAGCTGGGCGATCCCCTGTCCCGGCCGGGATGTTTACTATAGGCGCCATCGCAGCCAATGGCTGGAGAAAATTCCTGAAGCCGGGGCCCGGCGGCGAGCCGAGCAACTCTATGAGCAACTGGACATGCTGCAGCACTTGCGCCAGCAAGCGCGCCGCGAACTACTGGCGGAGAGTCGCAAGCACGCCATCACCGCCAAGCTCAGACAGGTTCCCGCTCTGGGGCCGATTCGCTCGGCTTTGGCGGTGGCCCTGATTCAGACGCCGCATCGTTTTCGCAGTAAGCGCCAACTGTGGACCTATAGCGGACTGGGGCTGGAAACCCGCGACAGCGGGGAATATCACTACGTGGGTGGGCAAGTGCGGCGACGCAAAAAACAGGCGACGATTCGCGGCTTGAACAAAGATTACAACCATGATCTGAAAGGCCTGTTTAAAGGCGCTGCTACCCGAGCCAGCGTGCAGCCCGGACCGTTCCAGGAGTTTTACCAGCGCTCGCTCGCCAAAGGCATCAAGCCCACCATGGTGCGCCTCACCCTGGCACGCAAGATTGCAGCCATTACGCTGACACTGTGGAAGAAGGGAGAAGACTTCGATATCGACAAACTGAACTCGCAAGCCACTTGAGCGTCTCGGGGAAGAGCCTTTTCCATCTCCGATGACTCTGGTTCGGTAGTGGTGCATCGGTTCTTGAGACGCTCGGGTTCGAGAGTGAGTATCCTTAACGCCTGTAGGCATGAAGTGCCACTGAGCCCTTAGCCTCCGTGTAACCCCTATACCCTCTCGGACAACCCAAGAAAGCACTAGGCCACGAGCCTCAGATAGACCTATGTGTTGCCAACCAAGCAACCGCCACGGCTTGCCAGCTCCAGAAACCGATCAACGTCGTCGCTACTCAATGGATGCAACCGAGATGGAACCATGCAAGATCCGCGGCACGACCCAACGCCTCGTCTCACGCACAGGGGCTGGAAGCCAAGGAAATATCTTCTCCTTCCGGTCGAGGGAGAAAAATGTCCTTGACTTCTCCTCTTATAGATCAGGCGATCACACTCACGACCTCAATTACTGGGATTCGCTAATGGGAGCCGTGGAAACGACAGCTAGTCCCCCAAAAAATGGTCCTGGGGCTCACGGGCAATCGCAATACCGCAGGGTCACCACTGACCCGCTGGCCGGACCGGTGGAGTGGAAGACGAATAGCCGGTCGAACTCATCTTCATTTAATGGGATCGACCTTGCCCGCCCCAAGTTTTTCAAGAATCCCGGGCAGGGTGTCCGAGTGCGCTACGACCAGCACAGTCTTATCGGGCATGGACCGCAGTTTTTCCACCAGCCCCAGGATGTCTTTGTACTCGACTGTAGTCGCCTTTATACCCAGCTTTTTGGACAGAGGCTTCGCCGTCTGCTGGGTGCGGACGAGTCCGGTGGCGAAAATCACCTGGATGCCGGCATCGCCCAGGGTATGGCCCAGGCACTCGGCACGCTTATGACCTTGCGGACTCAGAATGGCGTCCCTGGCGGTTGACAGCTTCTCGGCATGGCGGACCAGGAAAACTGTTCCGCTGTCTTGCGCGTAGGCAAGGGCCGGCAGCCCAATCACGAGCAATGTCAAAACGACGAAAACGCGGAATTTGCTTTTCACATACCCTCCTATACCCGATGTGATTTTTAATGTGGACGCGAGCGTCCTCGCTCGTGCTGCGCTGCACAGACGCTGCCGCACGGGCGGGACGCTCGCGCCCACATTTTCAGACGTACTGTTCGGCCAGCATCTGGGCAGCGCTTTCGTCCAGCTGTTCGGCGCGCCGCACTTCTTCGAAGCGGGCCAGCAAATCATCGGGCCGCAGCCGGCGTTTTTCGGCACCCTGAAAATCGTGGATGATCTGCCCGCGGTGCATCATGATCAGGCGGTCGCCCAGACTTGCCGCCTGATGCATGGAGTGCGTCACCATCAACGTGGTGAGCTTGTCGCGCGCAATCACCTGCTCAGTCAGGGCGATGACCTGGTCGGCGCTCTTGGGATCGAGAGCGGCGGTGTGCTCGTCCAGCAGAAGCAGCTCCGGACGCAGCCACGTGGCCATGAGCAGCGTGAGCGCCTGCCGCTGTCCGCCCGAGAGACTTCCGATGGCGTTCTCCAGCCGGTTTTCGAGACCCATATTCAGCCGGCTGACTTCATCGCGCATTCGGCCCACCAGCGACTGCTTCAATCCCCAGCCCAGACCGCGGCCGCGGCCGCGCCGGGCGGCAAGACTGAGGTTTTCTTCGATGGTGAGACCAGGTGATGTGCCGCTGAACGGATTCTGAAACACGCGCCCGATCAGTTCGGCGCGCGCATGCTCAGGCCAGCGCGTCACGTCGCGTCCCGCCAGCCGGATGGCGCCTTCGTCCACGAAAAAGGTTCCGGCGACGGCATTCAGCAGCGTGGATTTCCCGGAACCATTCGTCCCGATGATGATCACCCAGGAACCGGCCTCCAGCACGAGGTTCACGCCGCGCAGCGAGCGCACTTCATTCGGTGTATCCGGGTTGAATGTCTTCGAGACTCCTTGAATCTCAAGCATGCGCGCTCCGCATGCGCTTCTTACGCAGGAATTGCGGCACGATGAGGGCGCAGAAAACAAACACTGCCGTGATCAGCTTGAGGTCGTTGGGATTGAGTCCCCAGCGCAACGCCATGGCGACCAGCAACCGGAAGAGCACGGAGCCCATCACCGCGCCGATAATCGTCGTGCCCAGCTGGTTCGTCCCGACGAGAGCTTCGCCGATGATGACGCTGGCCAGTCCCCACACCACCATGCCGATTCCCATGCCCACATCGGCGAAGCCCTGGTACTGCGCCAGCAGAGCGCCGGACAGGGCGACAAAGCCGTTCGAAATCGCCACTCCGAATATGATCATGTTGCCATCGTTGACGCCCAGCGCCCGAATCATCTGCACGTTGTCGCCGGTGGCTCGCATCGCCATGCCGAGGTTGGTGCGCAGGAACAAATACAGCAACGCGGCCGTCAGCGCGACGACCAGAGCCACCGCGCCCAGCACGGAAGCGTCTCGCACGCTGACGTCCCATCCCAAGAGATCGAAGCTGGTGGCACCCCGCATGAGCTTGATTCCGACCTGTTCCGCCTGCGTCGCCAGCGTGGTCACCGAGAGCAACGAGACATTGCTCTTGCCCATGACGTGCAGGTTGATGGAGTAGAGCGCGGTCATCACCAGAATTCCCGAGAGCAGCGAGTTGATCTTGAAACGGGTATAAAGCGTGCCCGTGCATGCTCCCGCGAGCATTCCCGCGGCGAAGGCAGCCAGGGATGCCAGCGTCGGGCTGGTGCCGTGCGCCAGCAGCGTCGCGGCGACGGCTGCGCCGAGCGTGACCGACCCATCGGCCGTGATGTCGGGAAACGCGAAGATCCGGAAACTGATGAACACGCCCAGGGCCAGCAGCGAGAGGATGCAACCGATGGTAAATGTGCCAATCAGCAGGTTCATGCGCGTTTCTCTCTCACCTGACATCCGCCGCCGCAGCGATCCAGCATGCGCCCCGGACAAACTCGCTCTGCTGCGGCCCGGCCGCCAGACGGTGGTCGGTCAGCAGGTGGAGGACGCCTTGCAGAGTTTCCGTCTCGAACAACGTGGTGACCGTGTCTTTCAGATCGATGTTCCCTTTCTGAAGTGGGCGATAAGAAAATGCCGCTGCATGAAAATGCCCTAGCGGCCCTGCTTCAGCTCCCAGCGGCCGCAGGAGGGGAGCCAGCGACTCGAATTGCGAGCTCGACGCCACGCCTGAAATCAGGGCCAGCGACCTTGAATACAGCCGTTCCGTGGAGAACGAAAGCCATGACCGCACCTCGGGATATTTGAACGGAGCGCCGTTCACTCCCGCGGCTGCCGCGGGGGAACGGCGAAGAGCGGCTCCCACCAGCCCCGCAGACTCCACCACCATCACCATCCCGATTGCCGGCGCGCCCGAAATCTCAAGCGCGTTGCGCACCAACTCGGCTAGCGAAATGGGGCCCTCAGCGCTGGAAGTTTCGAATCGCACGAGGTGCGAGAATGCGCCCTCGCATCGCAGTCCATAAAGGACGTTCACCTCCGGCACCAGCTTGCCGCTCGAGACCATGAAGTCCGGCACGTTGGTTCCATCCGTCGGGAGATAAGCAGCCGATCCTCCCACCGCCAGGAATTCACCAAAGCGCGTCTGCGCATCCTGGAAACCATGGCCGAAAGCTCCCAAGCCGAAGCCGAATGTTGCCGCCGGATACGTCACCATCTGGCAATCCGCCCGACCGAACCGGCAACCTTTCAGCAGGTCCGGATTGCCGATGCGTTCGCAGACCAGCGGCTTTCCCGCAACACACTCCATGATTTCGAACGAGCCCGCCGGATTCGAAAAGCGGCGTACTTCGGTCTTGTGAACCACCGGCGCAGCCGGAGTCTTCGGGGCCAGCAGGATGGTCGAAAGCCGGCAGAGATCAAGCACCTGCTTCACCCGCTCGGAAGGGCTGGTGACAATGAAAACACCGCCGATACCTTTCAGCTGGGTGTGGAACTTCACCAGCAAACCCACGCCGGCCGAGCTGAGAAACGAAATCTCGGAGAGATTCAGATGGATGCCGTGCGCCCCACTGCGGATGATTTCCTCCAGGTTGCCGCGCAGATGCTCGGTCCAATAGTTGTCGAGGCGTCCCTTGACCTTGACTTCGAGTACGTCGGCGAGCTGTTGGGTCACGATTTCCATGGCGAGTTTCTACGGACGCACGTGCTGCGAGAATTCCTGGGGAATGGTTAAACCCAATTGCGCCGCGTTACTACGGCTAATGCCTATTTCCTCGACCGCGACTTCGCCCAGAGGCAGGTCTTTCGGGTTCGCGCCCTGCAGCACCCGGCCCGCCATTTTTCCGGCAGCCGTCGCGGCGGATTGCAGGCTCACGCCGAGACACGCCAGGCCGCCCCGGGGCAGGTCAGAGCATAAATCGGATATTAGCGGCAGGTGCGCATCCTTCGCACCCTTTACCGCGCCTTCATATCCCTGGATTGCGGTGTTATCTCCGGGCACCCACACTGCCTGAATGTCCCGTCCGGCGAGGATCTGCACCGCCTGCAGAACTTCATTCGAACCGGCAAGGGAGACTTCCTCAAGCCTCACGCCGCGCGTTCGATACACCTCGCGTGCCACCGATATCTCCTTTGCTGAATTGGCCTCGGCCGGGTTGTACATGGTTCCGACTGCGCGCAATCCCGGAATCAGCCTTTGCATCATGTCGAGGTTGTGGCTTACCGGAGGGAAACTGCCGACGCCGGTCACGAATGGTAAGTGTTCGGTGTGGCTCTTGCCGGCTCCGGCCGCAATCGGATCGGTCACGCAGGCAAACACCACCGGCTTGTGCTTCACTCTGTTGCACGCCCCGGCCAGGCACGGCGTGGTGATTGTCATGATGAGGTCTACGTCGGAACTGTCGTAGTTCTGCATGATGGCGGGAATGTTTATCATTTCGCCTTGCGCATCGGCGCGGCGAACTTCCAGATTCTTTCCTTCTTCGAATCCGCTGGCTTTCAATCCGTCGATCAGGCCCTGCACACACATGTCGGTGCCGACGTCACGAGCAAAATATACGATCGCAGCTTTGACCATTCTGTTCGATGGACCGGCCTCAGCACGGGCTTTCGCGGACGCCACAGAAGCCGCCTTTCGATGACCCAAATCGGTGAGCAGCAGTATTACGGAGAACAGCGCGATCAGGCCAAAGCCCAGGGCCAACCTTTTCATCGCGGCCCATAGGGCTGTTTCCTTGAAGAGGCGCATAGCGGTCCAGCGTGCTCCTTTGATGAGGCGCCATTATACGGGCGATTGCCCAAACGCACCTATCCGGCGGCAATGTCGTTGTGGAGTTTGAAAACCCGTAAGGAATTGTCATTCCGAAGCGCGGCATTTCACGCGAGGAATCTGCTGCTTCGCCGCCGGCAGCCAGCGACTCCTGGTCCGACAAAGCTAGCTTCGGAATGAAAGGGGGTTGCGTCCGGAGAGCCGCTCCAGAAAGGCGTGCCTAACCCTGATTCGCAGCTTCCCATCTCCAGGCAGCGCCGTTGTTTCTGACGCGCCCCAGGCCGGGGAATGGGAAGTGGTAAGCGACCACAGCGGCGTCATCGGCCGCGGCGCGATCGAGCAGGCGCTGACGGGTAGTGGCGGCAGTGTCCTCATTAAGGTCGAAGACGTTGCGCCATGCCGGGTATTCCAGATTCATCGGATGCAGCACGGCGTCGGCCATATGCAGCAATTGCGCTTTGGAAGACGAGACCAGCAGTGCGAGATGCCCCGGCGTGTGTCCCGGCGCCGGGATGGCATACACTCCGGGCACAACTTCTTTTTCGCCGTCGAGCAGCTCGATGCGTTCTTCCAGCGGTGGCAGGTTGGCTCGCGCACAACTGATCAGCAGTTCTTTCAGGTGATCATTCAGCCCGGTGCTGTTCAGATTGGGATCGCCGGTCCAGAAATCCCATTCGGTTTTTGAAATCACGTAACGGGCATTAGGGAAAGCCGGCCTCTGGTTCGCGTCGAGCACCCCGCCGATGTGGTCTGGATGCCCATGGGTCAGGACCACAGTGGTGATCTCTTCGGGGTTGACCCCTTCAGCCTGCAATTGTTTCGGCAGGTCGCCCGTGGTGGGCGCCATCGCGCCGGCTCCCGTGTCGATCAATACCTTGTGTTTCCCGGCCTTCACCAGAAGACAGGTGTATGGCGTCACCACCTGGTTCGAGGGTAGGTCGCGATCACGGAGGCTGCCCTCCAGTTGTTCTTGAGGAACATTCGAGAAAACCCAATTGGCCGGATAGGTAAATGTACCGTCACTGATCGCAATACATTCGATATCCCCAATGCTGAACGATCTTGTGCTCGATGCCATAAGCTCCCCCCTGATCCTCCACTCCAGCGTTACGCCGAAAGGGCGCTGGGAAATCGGGTCTGGAAATCCAGTATCCCCACCCATTCCGGAGTAATAGCGACGCGAACCATCGCTGGTGTGGTGCTGCGAAGTTGCTTGACCCATTCCTGTCCCTGTTCGCGCCCGAAGTAGCGCTCGGCAGCGAGGGCGTACTCCGGCACAATTCCTTTTACGGTCTCCAAATGCGCCGTCCCGCGAACCAACAGTACCTTGTGGGGGAAATTGTTGTCGTCAATGGTGAGCGCCACTTTTGTATTCCTGGCGAGTGCTTTGAGCTTCGGCGCTTTCGGTGGAGTGCCTAGCACAATCTCCTTGCCGTCCCAATGAAACCAGATGGGAACGACTCTGGGTGTTCCATCGGTCCAGATATAGGCCAGGCGGGCGGGAATTTTCGACTGCAGCAGTTCTTTTGCTACGGGGTCCTGCAAGAGTTCCAGACTTCCTTGTCTCATCACGCACCCTCCTGTTCGAAGACATACTCAGAGGTGTGGGCCCGACTTCAAGAATGGTAGATTCTGCGCCCTGCACGGGGAAAGTTCAACTAGTTCTGCTAGTGGTAGTGTCCCAACTTTCGCCCTCGGGTCTCGGGAAACAGCGCCGACTAGCCCCGATGCGATGATTTGTTGCGAGCTGTCTTTACAATCCGCAGGAACCGCCTGGCCAATTCGCTGATCTGTTCGGGCCGCCGCTGTTCAATGGCAGTCCTCGGTATCAGGCGTCCGCCGATTCCAAGTGCAGCGGCCCCGGCCAGAATGAAGTCGGCCGCTGTTTCCTGGTTGACCCCTCCGGCGGCGATAATGGGCACCTGCGGAAAAGGCCCTTTCAGCGCCCTGATATAGGCGGGCCCTCCAATCGGCGCACAGGGAAACACCTTCACCAATTCCGACCCCGCCTGCCACGCGTCAATGACTTCAGTCGGCGTCATCGCGCCCGCGATCACCAGGATGCTTTCTTTGACGGCAAACTCGACAACCTTCAAATTGAGTCCCGGACTGGTAAGAAACCCGGCACCAGCATCCAAACAACGCCGCGCGGTTTCCAGATCCAACACGGTTCCGGCGCCCACGATGACGTTCGGAGAATTTCTCACCATATCGGAAATCACCTCAATTGCCTTGGGCACCGTCATGGTGATCTCAACGATGGGAATTCCGCCCTGGGCGATAGCTTCCGCGGCAAAGCGGCCATCTTCCGCCGAGGAGGTGCGGATTCCGGGCATGATCCCGACCTCAAGAATTTTGGCGAGGACCTCTTCCTTTTTCACCGGGCTTTCTCCCTTTCTGTCTTAAGCATATTGCGCTGGCGCCCGCTGCTGTGTACTATACCCCAATAGGGTAGGCGTCCCCGAATGTCTCACACCACTGCAGAAAAACTGGATCTGGTAAACCGCACCAAAAAAATCATCGGCCAGCTCGAGTCTGTTCACCGGGCCCTGAATGATGACGAACAGTGTGCAGAAATGTTGCAGCGCCTGTCCGCCGCCCGCGGAGCCATCAATAGCCTGATGGGAGAATTGATGGAAGACCACATCCGCAACCATATGCCTCGAAATTCCAAGTCGTCAGAAGAAGCAGCCGACGATCTCATCACCATTGTCCGTACCTACCTGAAATAACGTTTCAGCTCAAACTCAAAAGGAAACGTCCCACATGGCGGCCGCCGCTTCCAGAGTCACCAGCGCGTTCGCGTGGTCGGCCAGCGCCTGCGAATATGCCAGGTAAATATTGGCCGACGTCCTCTGCGCATCGATAACTTCGAGCAGAGTCGCGCCGCCGCGCTGATAGGCGTAGAGCCGGCCTTCGAGGACGCGGTCCGCCTCCTTCAGCACCCCTCCCTGATAAAGCTTCAGACGCTCGACGCTGGCCTGATAGCGCGAGTAGGCGTCGCGCACCTCGGATTCTATCCGGATCTGAGCAGCGCGCAGTTGGAGTTCAGCCTGGGTTCGCGAAGCGCGCGCCGTTTCGAGCTCTCCCTGATGGCGCCAGCGTGAAAACGGAAGGTTGATGGAGAGCGAAGCGCCGAGAGTATTGTCCGGCGGTTGCACGAAGCCCGCCGTGCCCGTGCCGGTGTGAGAATACGAGCCGCTTACTCCCAGGTCAGGAACCAGATTCGCCCGCGCCAGTCCGATGCGCAACTCCGCGGCCTGGACGGCGCGCTGGCGTGAAAGCACATCGGAACGTTTCTGCAGCGCCCCCGCCACCAGCGCATCAACATCGAAGCTGCGGACCGGGACTTCCAGCCGCCCGGTTGGCACCGGCATCTGGGCGGACAATTTGTCCGGCTGCCCCAGTTCCTGCGCCAGCGCCAGATCCGCACTGTAAACATCCGCCTGGGCACTGATCACACCGATCTTGAACTGGTCGCGGTCGACCCGGGACTGCATGAGTTCGATGTCTCCGATGTCGCCGACCCGAACGCGTTGTTCATTGACTTCCACAATCCGATCAAATTGCCCGAGGCTTTTGTAACTCGATTGGAGAATATCGCGCGCAGCTCAACGAAGCAATGAACGCGCTCGCGGCCGTCGCCCGAAGCTGCCGCACCGTATCGTCGTAATCGAACCCAGCAGTACGAAACATCAGCCAAAGCGGCGTGGACACGCTTCCCCCGCTTACCGCCAAGCTCAATCGGGACGTTGAGCGCTGTGCTGAAGTTGGTCGGCTGCCCTTGATCGGAAATATCGAAAGTCGGCGATCCCACGTCCACCGACCAGTCTGGCGTTACTTTGGCGGTGGTGACCGCAGCCTTCGATAGATCAACATTGGATTTCTCGATGGCCAGGGCAAGGTTCGAACGCAGGACTTGGGTGACGTATTCCTCAAACGTAATATGCGGACGCGCCGATTCCGACGGCTGATCGAGAATCTGATTTGCTGGCTGCGGCCCGGCCTGGCCCAACACGATGATCGGAGTCGCGTAAAGAGAAAGCGCAACGATAATGATAAGGCGTCGCAGCTTCATCAGACGTCCTCCTGATCCGGCGAAACCGCGGGATGAGCCCGGTCGAATCTGCGTTCGAGCAACAGATACATCGAGGGAACGACCAGAAGCGTCAAGAGAGTTGCCGTGACCAGTCCGCCGACGATCACGGTGGCGAGCGGACGTTGCACATCGCTTCCAACTCCGCGGGCGAGCGCGGCCGGAAGCAGGCCGATGGCGGCGACCGTGGCCGTCATCAGCACAGGCCGCAGGCGTTGCGAAGCTCCGAGAACAACTCCGTCCTGCAGATCTTTGTGTTCATGGCGCTGATGGTTGAGGCTCGCCACCATGATGACGCCATTCTGCACCGCGACGCCGAAGAGCGCGATGAATCCGACAGCGCTCGACACGTTCAAGCGTCATGCCGCGAAGCGTCAGCGCAATCAGCCCGCCCAGCAGTGCCACCGGGACGATGGTCAGGATCAACCCGGCGTGGCGCAGAGTGCCGAACGAGGAATATAGCAGCACGAAAATCAGCGCCAGCACGCCCGGGACAATAAACGCCAGGCGTTGTTGAGCGCGCTGCTGGTTCTCGAACTGCCCTCCCCATTCGATCTGATACTTGGCGTGATCAAATTTCACGTCCCGCGCGATCTTCGCCCGGCTTCCGCGAAAAATCCTGACAGGTCCCGGCCGCGCAAGGTTGAGCCTGACCGTAAGGTGTCTGCGGTTCATCTCGCGAGTAATACTGCTTTCGCCGGTCGCGGTGGTGATCTCAGCCACTTGCGAGAGAGGGATGCGCGCCCCGCTCGGCAGGGTGACGGTGAGACTGCCGATCGCGTCTGAGCTCGAACGGACAGATTCAGGAAAACGAACCGCAATATCGTAGACCCGGTCGCCGATGAACAATGTTGATATCGCCTTGCCGCCGATCCCGGACTCGATGATGGTGGCGATATCTGCGATGTTGATGCCAAATCGCGCGGCGGCTTCCCGGTTCACTCGCACCTGAATCTGAGGCAGAGGCGGTTCCTGATCGATGGTCACGTCAGAAGCGCCGGGGATTTTCTGCAGAAGGTCAACCAGTTCGCCTGCGATGCGACGCAGTTCCGCGAATTCATGGCCAAATATCTTCACCACAAGATCGCTGTGGGCTCCGGAGATCTTGTCATTCACTCCGTCAATCATGGGCTGCGAAAATCCCACAGTCGCGCCGGGAATCCTGGAAAAGCGTTCGCTCATTCGCCGGATCAAATCCAGCTTGTCCCCGTGATTAGGCCAGGTGTCGTAAGGTTTCAGGCCGACAAAACACTCGATATGAGACGGAGTCCACGGGTCGGTGCCATCGTCATTGCGGCCGAGTTGACTGACGATGGTTGAGATCTCCGGAAACTCCAGAGTTGCAGCCCGAAGTTCGTCAGCCATGGTGGCGGCCTTCTCCAGCGACAGGCCAGGCGGCAGTTGCACCTGCAGCCAAAGCGAGCCTTCATCCAGATAAGGCAGGAATTCCTTGCCGATCGTCACCGATAAAATCGACCGCGACAATTCCGGCAATCACCGCTGGAACGATGGCATGCATGGGATGGTGCGTGAGATGCCGTATGGCGCGGTCATAGTGGTGCGATATGAATGCCAGAACTCGATTGTGAAACGGTTTGCCGGGCTTCTGATAAGTCACCAGCGCCAGGCCGGGAATAATTCCCAGAGCCATCAGCAGGGCACCGATCAGCGAATAGCCCACCACGTAGGCCATGGGAGAAAACAACTTCTTCTCGACCCGCTGAAAGGCGAACAGCGGCAGGTACGCCGTAATAATGATGAGCGTGGCAAAAAAGATCGGACGGGCCACCTGTATGGCGGAAGCGATTGCGTCGTCTTCGCTCATGACCCAGTCCGGATTTTCTTCCCGGTGACGAAGGATGTTTTCCATCACCACGATCGAGGCGTCCACGATGATGCCGAAATCAATCGCTCCCGAGCGACAGCAGGTTGGCTGGAATGTTGGTGAAGCGCATGCAGATGAAGGCGAAGAGGAGCGAAAACGGAACCGTCACGGCGACCATCACGGCCGCCCGGGCGCTGCCCAGGAAAAGAATCAGAACAATCAGGACCAGCCCCATGCCTTCCAGTAGCGTGTGGCCGACGCGAGTCACGGTGGTGTGAACCAGATCGGTGCGATCGATGTAAGGTACGAGTTTCACATCGGGCGGACAGAATGCCGTTGTTGAGCGCGTCGACCTCAGCGTGAACCCCTTCCAACACTTGCGACGGATTCATGCCGCGCAGCAGAAGCACGATCCCGGAGACCCCGTCGGGGTTCCTATCCTTGCCTAGGATTCCCCGTCGTTCCAGCGCGCCCAGTTGCAGCGTCCCAAGGTTCTTCACAAAAACCGGAGTACCGTTCTTCGCCAGGATTACGATGTTGCCCAGATCCTGCAGCGACCGGATCAGCCCGATCCCGCGCACGACGTATCCCTGCTCGCCACGCACCACAATGCTGCCGCCGGCATTCGCATTGTTGGCCTGGATCGCGGCAATCACTTGCTGCAGCGAGACGTTGTACTGCGCGAGTTTCGCGGGATCCACGATCAGCTGAAATTGCGTGGTCTCGCCGCCAAAGTTGGTGACGTCGGCAACCCCCACAGCCTGCTTTAGGCGTGGAATCACAACCCATTGCTGCAATTCCTTAAGTTCGCGCTGGTCGCGGAATTTTGATTCGAGCGTGTATCTGAGAATTTCACCAATCGGAGACGTCAAAGGATCGAGGCCGGGATTGGCATTCGGCGGGAGACTTACTCCAGCGATACGCTCCGTGATTCTCTGCCTCGCCCAGTAATCGTCCACTCCATCCTGGAATACCAATGTGATCAACGACAGGCCAAATGTGCTGTGCGAGCGCATGATCTGCAGGCCAGGGATGCCGTTCAACTCGCGCTCTAGCGGCACCGTGACCTGTTCTTCGACTTCTTCCGCCGCGTGGCCGGGATACTGCGTGATCACCTGCGACGAGACATCAGCGATGTCGGGATAGGCTTCGATCTTCAGCGCCTTCCACGACGAATAGCCGAAAAATCGCCATCAGGATGGCGATCAGCCACACCACCTGGCGCCGTTTCAGGCACAGCGTACACGAACTGGTCGATCATTGCAGCAGCGCCCCTTCACGAATGAGCACCTTGTCGCCGATCTGCAAACCATCCTTGATGACGGTGCGCTGTCCAATTTGCTCCCCCGTGTTCACCCGTCGTTGTTCATACGTGTTCTGCGAAACCTGAACAAACACGGTGGTCTTGTCGCCGGAGAGTACGAGCGCAGTCGTGGGAACCGTCATTTCCCTTGTGTCCCACGTTTTCAGCGTGACCGTGGCAAACATGGCAGGACGAAGACGGCCATCCCGATTGGGATAGGCGATTCGCACTTTCGCTGTGCGGGTATCGGGATCGAGCACGTCCGCAACGAATAACACCTTTCCCCGCAAAAGTCTCTGTAGGATACGCCGCGAAGATCGCGGCGGCCGGGTCGCCTCGATGAACGAAGTGGATGTCTTTTTCCTGAACGTTCGCGGTCACCCAGATATCCGAAAGGTCGGCTACGGTCATGAGCGGAGCGGTAGGATCGTTCCGAAATTCGCCGGTGGCCGTCAGGATATCGAGCACCTTGCCGGTTAGCGGAGAGCGGACGATCAGTGGCGAGCCGAGCGTGGTTGTGTCAGGGTCCATGCCGAGAAGCCTCAGACGATCCTTCGTCCGATTAAAATCGCTCTGGGCTGAGTCGCGGTCCGTCTTCGCTTGCTCCACTTCGCGTTGTCCCACGATGCCGTGCGCCGCCAAGTCCTGCTGCCGTTCCAGAGAGTGTTCGGTCTGAGTCAAAACCGTGCGAGCTCGCGCGTATTCGGCTTGGGCCGTTCCGAAATCCGCCGAGTCTAACAAAAGTAACTCGTCGCCCTTCATCACCGCATCGCCGGGATGCACAAACAGCTTCAGCACTCGGCCATTCAACGGAGGAAGGATTCGGGCGTAGCGTGCCGGGTCAGCCTCAACCGAAGCTGGCGCGGTCACCTGGCGCGTAATGCTGGTCAATTGCACCGGTTCCACCTCCAGGCGCTTGGCCAGCGGAGACGAAGGCGGGACGACGACCCGATTGCCCTGATGCTGGATCGAGACCGTATCGTCGGCAGAAGCTTTTTTGGGAGCGTCGGAGCAACCCACGGACGCGAGGATTGCTAAAAGCAGGGCTGGGGACGATCGCGGCAGTCGCGGCATAAGCTCTCTCTAAGCTTTCTGTACAGACAGGCCCGGGCACTCATTAAACCTGACCATCATTAAAGCGCGGTAAAAACAGGTGGCAAGATAGCCTACCGGGGTAGGGTATGTCAAATTCCCCGGCGCGGGCAATGGAAGGCGGTCCCGGTCCGCCGAATTCCGGAGCCGGGGTGTTGGGCACGCCCGGATCGTCCGGGAACCGATAGAGACCGCCCAACGCGCTTGAGGGGGTCCGTTCCCGGGGCTTGCCGACTGTACACAAATTGACCACGGCCTTCCTTGGAGGGCTCGCAATATCACTGTGTTGTGTGATTGCCCTCACTGCTCTGTACCGATGCGAACAATAACCTTTTTGTTTGCTGCACGATTTCAAATGCCGCTTGTAAGGACGAAAACAGGTGGCATTTTGAACCGTCGTGGATGCAAATACATGCCCAGGGTCTCGACGTGACACCAATATCGATATTTCGCGTTCTCACGATCACCTGTCTCTTCAACAGCCAGTTCGTTCTACCACAGACGGGGGCCTCCCGTTCCGACCTGGACAACCACCGAGACAAACCCGGAGAGACCCCCCCTTGCGTGGAGCCAGCAAAGCTGTACTCGGCGGCGGACTATGAGGGCCCGTTAAAAAAGATCGTTGTATCTTTCACGCGCAAACCAGAAATAAAGACGGTCCACCCCCACCCTCGTCCCGGTTTGACCTTGTGTGCACTGGATCCCTCCGAGAAATTTCACCTGTTTATCCAGGACACAATTGAGCCAGTCACCTTCATAGGAGCGGCGTTTGATTCCGGCTTGGCGCAAGCGGAAGATAACGATCCCAGCTTCGGACAAGGGACTGCGGGCTACGCCAAGCGCTACGGAGCAGCCCTCGCGGACTCGGTATCGACAGACTTCTTCCACACTTACTTTTTCCCGGTTATTTTTCGGCAAGATCCCCGCTACTACCGAAAGCTCGAAGGAAGCGCCCCGCGCCGGCTCGGTCACGCGCTCTCCCATGTCTTTGTGGCAGAGAGTGATTCCGGACGGAAGACGGTCAATTTCTCAGAATGGCTGGGCACTACCTCCTCAGTCGTCCTGAACAACGCTTATCATCCCGGAAATTCTCGCGGAATAGGTGCAGCATCCCAGCGAATTGGCGTCAGCATCGCCTGGGATGCGGGATTTGATGTGCTTCGGGAGTTCTGGCCCGAAGTTGTCCACCGTCTTAAACTTCCTTTCAAGGAGCGGGACCACCTGTTGATCCGAACCGATAATCCAGCGCCAGACGCGCACCATAACTAACCGGGTGATTCGGGTCACTCAACCGGGAGACGGCCCGTACATACGACTTCTCCCTCTCTTGGCATCGTGGATGAGCCAAAACCATTCGACGGCGAAATATGATTTTCCGCACTCGAACAGAAGCTGGACGCCGGCTGGCAGTGTTCCTGCGCGATTGTTCGCCGTTCACAAGACTGTTCGGATTCGTTCCGCTGCCGGCGCCCGTCTCCACCGTGACTTACCTTGCGCTTGTCGAAGTGGGAAAGCGCATGCTTCGCCTTGCGTAGGTGTCAGCCTTTCTGCCCGCCTCATCCACGAACGGTTAGAACCGGACAGGCAGCGTTCACCACAACTTCGTGGGCGATCGTACCTCTAACATGGGTTGATACACCCAGCGGGTCTCCGCTGCGAACACCGAGCACGATCAAGTCAGCGCCACAGCCACTGGCGGTTTCAATAATGCTTTTCGCCGGTTCGCCGTATTTCACCACTATCTCCGGCCGGTTCTCCAACCGTTCGCCTTTCGGTACCAGTTGATTCAGGTGGGAAATTGCGTCGGCGGTGGAGAGCTCTCCCAAAGCTTCTTCCTTCTTGAATTGCCGGATCACATGCATGACCACCAGATGAGAGCGGTAGTCTCGCGCCATCGAAACCGCATAGGGTAGCGCAGCCATTGATTGGGAGGTGAAATCCGTAGCGAAAAGCACACAATAGTGGAATCCCTCGCCCTTCTGTGCGCGGCTGACTCCCGGCCCGATGGTAAGCACAGGTATGTTCGCGCGCCTCCAAATCTCCTCGGCCACCGAGCCTAACAGAAACCTTTGGACGCCCTTGCGGCCGTGCGTACCCAATACCACGAGATCAATATTGTTTGCCTGGACCACCCGCTGGAGAGCAGTTGAGACAGCTCCGCCCCACTCAACGATGGTCTGGTGCGGCAGACCGTTCAGCCGGGAATCAATCTTCTGCATTTGTGCCTTCGCTGCCTGCTCCAGGCCACCGGCAACAGCATCGCCGAATTCGGGCGACATGCAGGTGGCAATGTCAGGGTGCAGAATATGAAAAGCAAATATCTTGGAGCCGTACTCCCGGGCAATCGCTGTCGCAAATGGAAGAGCGGCTTCAGCACACTCCGAGAAATCGGTTAGATAGAGAATATTGTTCAACGCAATACCGTTGACGGTTTCGATGATTGCCATGGCCCACCTCGCGATACCAGCATGAATCAGGAGTCTCCAAGTCGCGGTGACGCATGTCACAGGCACATATGATCCTCCTCACGTCTGCCGAGCGGAGTTGGTGCCAAAGTGAAGAAGGCGATGGTTCTGACAGAAAACCTGCAGTGAAGCAGGAGAACGACATGAGAGTGATATTGGCAATTGACCTTCGACTGGCTCGCAGCACGTCGTCGACGAAGCAATAGCCCGCCCCTGGCCGACAGGCACCACGATCTGCGCCCTCAGCGTCGTAGACATGGGGAGTTGGGAAGGCTTACCGACTCTCATTGAGGACGTGAAACAGGCTGCTCAAACCCAGGTGGAGAAAGCCACAGACAAACTTAACCATCGCGGATACGAAGTCTTTTCTGAAGTCCAGCTAGGCTATCCCAAGAGGTCGATTTCAGATTTTGCCGGGGAATGGAAAGCCGATCTGGTAATGGTGGGTTCGCGCGGTCTGGGTGCGGTTTCCCGATTTTTCCTAGGAAGCGTTGCCCAGGCAGTACTTCGCTCTGCGCCCTGCTCCGTGGAAATTGTACGGCCCGCATCGGTGGATGGACCAGCTTCATACCGGGGCATGAAGATCCTGCTCGCTACGGATGGATCTGAGTGTTCCGAAATCGCTGCGCACTCCGTCGCCAACCGCCCTTGGCCGGCCGACACCGAAATTAAGATCGTTTGCGTGCGTGAACTACTGGTGCTCGAAAACTCTGCCACCGTGTCTTCGCCTTGCTCGGTTTATCCGGAGAGCCTTCTCAACGAGATCTTGGAGGACGCTCGCAAGCGTGCGAAGAAAGCCGTCTCCCAGGCGCACACATTTTGACTTCGAAGGGGCTAAAGGTCTGCGACGGTCCGGTCACGCCGGCAGGCGATGCACGCGCTCTCCTTTTGGACGAGGCGCGGGCATGGGGCGCGGACCTGATTGTTCTAGGATCCCACGGCAGACATGGATTTGATCGCCTAACCCTGGGGAGCGTCTCCGAGTCGGTCGCCCTGTACGCCGACTGCTCGGTTGAGGTTGTCCGTGGGTAAGCTGATATCCGTCTGCGATGTCGGACCAACGTGCTCCCCGAGGTGTAAATAGAACTGTGTAAACGCCCATGGGAGGAAGAAAATGGAAAACCCCGTGGCCATCGACAAGAAGCTGATCGATCAACCGCTGACCGACTACAAGAAGCCCGAGGATTCACGCACCAGAAAGAGGAGTGAAGCCGATTCTACGAGTACCAACTCCCCCAATGCCGGAATTTGTATCACCTCTTCTTCAGCTCGCCGTTCGTCGCCCGCTCACCAGGTTAATGACCAGAATCACCCGTGAGTGTCCTCCATTTCGCGCGGAGGCCTCGTCCATGCGCTTTATTTAGTACGTATCGAGAGTATTCTTCAGTGACTCTGCTCACTTTCTTGGGTGACGATGCTCACGAATTGGGATACGTCTGCGCTACTTGACAGAGAGGCCACGGTAGGGAGAGCCCACTATCCATCCCGGGCTCCCTAGCCCTTTCATCAAAGGCGGTGCGGATTGTGTGCAACGTCGAACTGGAAACAACTAGCGACTATTCACTATGTATGTAGTGCGTCATAAATAACAACCATTATCAATCCGCTCGCGTCTAATGAGTAGGAGAGCCAGCGGATGCGCATTGCCCCAGCCATTGTTTTGAATCCAGAGCAGCGATCGGCCTTAGAACAACGCGCCCGCAGCCGCTCCCTTCCGGCGCGAGTCGTAGAGCGGGCCCGTATCGTGTTGCTGGCCGCCGAGAACCGACAGGATAAAGAAGTGGCCGCCATGATGGAGATCACTCCCAAGAAAGTGGCGCGCTGGCGCCAACGATTCCTCACCCTGGGCCTAGCGGGGTTAGAAAAAGATGCACCCCGGCCCGGCCGAACCCCCAAGATCGGCGCCAGCTTCATCCGGCGTGTGGTGAGCATGACGACACGCCAAAAGCCGCCCAATTCCACCCACTGGAGCACGCGCACCATGGCGGCTGCGGCGGGGATCAGTGAAGCGAGTGTGCGTCGCATCTGGCGCCACCACGGTCTGAAACCGCATCGCGTAGAAAGTTTCAAAATCAGCAACGATCCTGCCTTTGCGGAAAAACTGGAAGACATTGTGGGTTTGTATCTGAACCCGCCCGAGCACGCTCTGGTGCTGTGCGTAGACGAGAAAAGCCAGATCCAAGCCCTGGATCGTACCCAACCCGGCCTGCCGCTCAAGCGCGGTCGCAGCCAAACCCTGACCCATGACTACAAACGCAACGGCACCGCCACCTTGTTTGCGGCGCTCAATGCGGCCAACGGCGAAGTCTATGGCTTCTGCCAAGAGCGGCATCGTCACCAGGAATGGCTCAAGTTTCTGCGTCTGCTCGACTACGCCATGCCGGCGCATCTCGAGCTACACCTGATCGGCGACAACTACGCCACTCATAAGCACCCTAAGGTGCAGCGCTGGCTGGCACGCCACCCGCGCTTTCATATGCACTTCACGCCCACCAGTGCCTCGTGGCTCAACATGGTGGAACGCTTTTTTCGCGATCTCACCCAGAACCGGCTGCGGCGCGGTATCTTTCGCGATCTCGAAGAACTCATCCTGGCCATTGGAACTTACATCGACCGCCACAACGAAAACCCCAAGCCCTTCATCTGGACGGCCCGCGCCTCCGATATCTTGGAAAAGGTCACGCGCGCTCGCCGCACCTTGTATAAAGGTCGATCTGCATGACGCACTACACTAGCGACTATTCACTATGTATTGGTTGAGTATGTCCGCGGCTCGAGTGAGGGTCGATCGTCCGATACCTGGTGGAAGTCCCGATGGTTTTCTTTCTTTTGTACACCGATGCTCTTGAACAAGAGAGCCTTTCCCGTCATCTCCAGATTCATGGAGGTGATATCCCAGTGGCCCGGAACAACTTCTGCCTGAACAACCTCAAAGTGCCCTCCCTTGTCCAGGTGTCCCAGGAGGCCGAATCCGAATTTTACGTCCTGGTCGAGGTGACCATTAAACGCAGCCAGTCGCTCCTGTTTGCGGTCAACCCACATCTCGCCTTCCATGTCGTGGAAAACGCGGGCCTCCAGCGAGGGCGGGTGAAAATTCGGGTTGGGTCTGAAGCTCAGCTTTATCAGATCGCTGTCATCACCCGCGTAGCCGAACACAAATGCATCGGACAGCATCTTGAACAACCGTCTCCCCTGTAGGGTGTCAGCCTCCAGGTCTCGCTTCAGTTTTCGTCTCGCACTTCGACTGGTCATTAACTCCTGCACACGGTGGTTCTCTTCCTCTTGTTGTTTCGCGGTAAGGGGCTGGTCATTAATAGACAGAAGTCGACTGACAGAACCTTCTCTTGTCTCAATGATTTCCTCGACTCGTTTTTTTCCATACTGTTCCTTCTCTAGTCGGTACATCCAGTGGGTCTGGTCATCTTGGAATCTTAGTTCGTTCGTGATCACCCGTCGTGCGAGCTCGTCGGCCGACCCTCGACTGCTCGATATCGACTGAGAGCTTACGCATATACCCAACAGAATGATAAACAGGATAGAGGCTGCCGAATTCTGCACCTGCCTCAACGTCTTCCCTTTGCGCAACCGTGCGGCACCGGCGCTGCAGTTTGCGTAGCCTTCAGTTCTTTGATTTGTTTCCGCTCGAACACTCTTGAATATTGTCCTCCACGACTAGGCTGGCGAGCATCGCGGTCCTCCATATCCGGTCACGAGGATGGGAACGATACCGACCTACCGCTACTCTTCTCAGAGCGGGACTTGCCGCGGCATTGCGCCACCCCTAAGTCTTGCGCAGTCCGACCACCAAGGCGAGGACACCCCCCGCCAGCAGAACCACGTCGACTGGGGAGGGTAGTTTTTCGCTACTCTCGGTCTGTATGCCGATCTTGGTATCTCCGATCTTCACACCGTCGATCTTCGCGGTGGGGAATCGGCACGACGAAGGCCAACACTCCGAGCACAAGCAACAACACACCAACATAGGTGAGGTTCCTCATATCGAATCTCCGATCGGGCTTTCTTGGTTCAAATGCCGATCGTGGGTTAGTGTCGACTATCGACGTTTGACCATCACCGATCGCCTCTCTTCCAACTCTACCCAAGCGCCCTGTAAGCGGGGACTTACCCCGAGTTCGGCCTTCTTGCGTCCCGCAGCGTTATGCGCGATGTTACTGAGGCAACTGCGAGGACGGCAGCCTCGACTTTGATTCATCGCCGGTTGTCGCACTATTAGCGGAACAAGCCAAGCATGTAGGCGATGAGGAGAATCAACAATATTGTCCCCAGCCCTATGCCGGCCCCGCCGCCCGGACCCCAGCGGGTATGGCCGTAGTACCCTCCACCGAGGCCAAAAACCAATATTAGGATGATGATGAGTATCAGCATTTGTCGGTCTTCCTTTCCTGGAATTTACGCCGAGACCGGCCCGGCGTAGATACTGCCGCCAATAATTTGCCTGATTGAAGAGAAAGACTTTCCGTCCCCCCGGGATAGAACTGATCGATTCCGAGCTGCTTCGGTTCTGAGTGTCTCGGAGATCCGCGCAGGATTACTTGCGCGTCTATCCGACGTCGACATATCCAGTCCCTTCTCGCAGTAGGAGTCCTACGTGGCCTATTCAGCTTTTAGCTCTGCCAGCTGTTCTTTCAACTTCGCGACGCCTTCTTTAGCATGGCCCATCTGCTGTTGAACCTTGCCCACCTTCTTTTCGATTTTCCCTTCGGCTTTCAAGTTACGGTCATTCGTAACCTTTCCGACTTCCTCCTTGATGGTTCCCTTAACTTCGTGGAAGCTACCCTTGATCTTGTCTTTCGTGCTGGTGTTCATATATTTTCTCCTTGCCCTGTGAAATGCGGGTTACGGCTCTTCTGAGCCTCTTTCAGGGCTGTCACTTTAGTCGTATCGTTAGCTTTCATGAGCACTGGGTTCGCACACCCAGCATTCCCGTTCGGAGCATCCATCGCCTAGTTCTTGTCTTTCTCTTTGGCTTCAGCTTTCTCTTCGGCTACCGCTTGAGCTTTTGCTCCGCGAATTTCCGCTAGGAACGGCTTGGCTACTGATGGAGCTGGCACTTTGCCCAACAGCAAGGCCCGAGTTGTCACCTTGCGTCCGTAAATCGCGCGGCGGGAATCGTTGTCTTGGCGGATCGATGCACCTTCCAACGTGAGCCCAGCGAACACACCTTTGGCACGGGAGTAGGTCAGGATCTCTGTATCCAGTTTCCAATCCGTACCGGCCGAGGCATGCCGTCCCACTGGACCCGCTGCTGCGGAAGCGTCCGCTCCAAGTTGGAAATTACTCGAGAGCAGCTTCTGCATCCCTTTTTCATTCTGGATGATCATCACCAGGTCTACTGCTTCTACACCGATCTGCAGCCCCCAGCTTCCGCCCGAAATTGTGATGAACGCTGGCGCACTCCAGCCATTCGCCGTGCGGCAAGTCGCCACTCCCTTACCTCCTTTACCCCCGAAGACAAAGCCGGCTTTGACCATGTGCGGTACAACGGCTACGCACTTTGCATGTTCCAACACTTCTTCCGGGATTCCGTTGTCTGGCATTGCCATAATTTCGTGTACGACCTTGGTGGCATTGTCCAGGCGGTCGGTGGCATCTTCCCGCCCCGATCCTGCCCAGCAAAGCGTGCCGACACTTAACATCGCAAGCAAGAACATTACTTTTTTCATGAGACACCTCCGGTGTCTTTTACTCCGGGCTAATGCTACGCCTGCGGCAAGTCGGGGGGCGGTGACCCCGAGCACACAACCGTGTGACTTCCGACACAGGCCAAAGCGTCGCGTTACAATGTCGGCGATAGCGCAAGAATAGCTTCACTGTCCGGCCGATGGTGGCGAGGAACAAGGGGCGCGAACTCGCCTTTCGTCCTGCTGCGACGAACATCGCTTTTCACCGGGTTACGCGACGCGGAATTCTTAATGCCGCGGCCCAACTATGCTGGTGTCGTTAGTTAGAACGTGGTGCAATCTTCCCAGCCCCTTCGGGCGCGGTCGAGCGCGTCGCCCGTTGGATGGTCGGCATCAGCCTTTCCGACAGTTCGCTCTTCATCACGTATTCATCCACTAACCACAGTACTGACTCAGGCGTACAGGCGTAAGCTGAAAGAAGAATGATCGGTATGCTGGGAAAACGTTGCTTGATGTGGCAAGCTACGGCTTCCGCGTCTATGCCTTCAGTTTTGTACTCCAGTAGAACCGCAGCCACCGACGTATCCTCCAGCATCGTTGAAAGGAAATAGCGCCAAGCTAAGACCTGTTCCCCTCAGTCACTGCGTCGGGAAGGAGCGGCCTCTGCATTCTCAGCGCTGTCGGCGGCCGCCGTCAGCCTCCCGACTCTTCGACGGTCGCGGTATATGCTCGGTCGCCGAGGTCAGCCACCGGCAAGTCTTGCCCGAATGCACGCAATCTGGTGGAGCGCGCCGACCTACCGCAGGCAGTTTTTCCGACCCCTATCTTTCTTTGCAAATCAGCTTACGCAACGCCTCCTGATCCGGCGCCAATAGCTCGGAGATCCGCTGATGGTCGACGTCGGCGACGATGATTTGGCCGACCTCGGTGTTGACCTCACGGAAGATGCCGTGAGACTTCATCTTTGCGACCTGGTACTGGTTGTCTTCGTTGGGGGTGACGTAGTGCACCGAGTCAGCCTTGAAGCGGTGCACAAGGAAGAGGTGGACGAGGGTCATCAAGCGCTTCTTGCGCAGCGACTCCGCAAAGGTGTTTTGGTCGCGCATCGAGAGGATGCTGCGGCCACGCCGGTCGTGGATGGGGGCAAAGATCACGTTGGCGAGCTTCTCCTCCCCCTTGCCGTAGACTCCGAGTTCGAGCAACTCCGAGCCGGCGCGATGGGGCCGGAGCTCGACGCGGAGCGCGCCGGGGAGCTTATAGTGCTGCGTCCACATCGCCAGCCACTCCTCGAGTAGCTTCTTGGGCACCTCGGTCTGTATCAGGTGCTGGTGCTGGGTCGAACCCTTGCCCATCGCCATGGTCGTCGCCGTGCGTCCCGACGTAGCGGCCAATGCGGCGTCCGCGCGCGGTCCGCCGACAAGGGTCTGGGGCGTGCGGTAAGGAGACTCGACCATGCGGAGTTTTCGTTGCAGGCGGGCGAGAGCCAGCATGCCGTCCTGCTGGAGGGCGGTGGCGAACTCCTCGACGGCAAGGCCGTCGATCTGGTGACCGCCGTAGGTGATGAAATTGAATACGAAGCCCAGTTTGCCGAGTTCCTCGGGGAAACGTCGCATTTCTTCGTCGCTCATGCCGGTGGTGTCCCAGCTGAACGATGGCGAGAGGTTGTAGGCGAGCAGCTTGTCGGGGAAGTCGGCGTGAATGGCCTCGGCAAACTCGCGCGCGTCGTCGAGGTTGGCGGTCTTGGTCTCCATCCAGAGCAGGTCGGCGAAAGGGGCCGCCCCCAGCGACTTGGCGATGGCGTACGGAATGCCGCCGCGCACCTGGTAGTATCCCTCGGTCGTCTTGGCCGCCTCGCAGTCCCAGTCCACGTCAACGCCGAGTTCGCGGGCCTTCTCGCGGGCGGAATAGAGCGCGGCGTGCGCAGCAAAGCGCCGCCAGTCGTCAACGCTTATCTCAACCGGTTCACCTTCGCTGGCCCGGAATTCGATCACTTCGGCAACTGCCTCGCCGAAGGTTTTCAGTCGGGCCTCGTCCTCCCACGCGCTGAGGAAACGGGCTGCGATCCGGTCGAACATCGCGTCGATCGAGGATTCTTTCCCTTTCCGTAACGACGCGACGGCTTCAGTGGCCTGCGCCAGAATGCCCCGGCGCTCCAGCCACTTCAAGGCGACGGCGTGCTCTCCGGCCGGTACCGCGTACAGCAGATGGCCGTTGAGTTCGGTGACTCCCAACTCGTGGAAATGCTGGATCAGTGCCAGGAAGCACGGCTTGTAGGCCGGTACGTCGGGGTTCGTCGTTCCAAGCAGCAACGGTTGATCGCGCTCGTCGCCGCGACCGTCGATCAGGTTGGCGGCTTCGGCGTCGGTGCGGGCGACGATGATGCCGGGAACGCCCATAACGTCGAGCTGGAAGCGGGCTGCGTTCAGGCGCTTGTTCTGCTCGTCCTGTGCCACCAGCACTTTGCCGCCCTGATGGCCGCACTTCTTGGTTCCCGGACGCTGGTCCTCGATGTGATAGCCCGGAATGCCGACTTCGACAAAGCGGCGGATAAGATTGCGAACGTGCGGATCCCCGCCGTGGCCGGTGTCAGCATCGGCGATTATGAATGGCCGGAAGTCGTAAGCCTGTGTCGCGGCGCGCTGCGCCTCGGTCATACGCGATCGCAGATACTGCTGGTTGCGATCCGCCGTCAGCAGGGCGCGCACGAGCGTCGCCGCTTCGTCGGGCACCTGGCTGAGCGGATAGCTCGCGAGATCAGGTCCCGGGTCCTCGCTGGTTCCGCCCTTGGCGGACGTCGCCCAGCCGCCGAGGTAGATCCCCTCGATACCCATCCGCTTCATCGCCACCGCCTGCCCCGGAGAGTACGGGCCAAAGGTGGTGATGCACTCATGCTTTGCGAATAGCTGGCGCAGGCGGTCATGGAATGCCGCCGCGGCCTCGCGCGCTACGGTGTAGTCGGAGGCGATAGTGCCGCGCTGCTCGACTACCTGGCGCGCGGTATAGAGGCGAATGATCCCCGCGAATCTGGGGCTGTCGAACCACTGCTGCGTCGCGACGGTTTCCTTCTCAATCGATTTCATGACGTGGTTCCTTTGCTCTAGACGACTAAAAGTCGAGGTTCTCGGTGATCCGCGTTCCGTCCCGCTCGAAGGTCTCGATGTAGGTCTGGATGCGGGTCCTGGCTGTGGCCAGGTCGCGGTTGTTGAGGTTGAGGTTCAAAAGGTCGATGTACCAGGGAAGCTTGACGCCGTTGGTGACATAGGTCGCGACGATCTCCCGTGCGATGGGCAGCGTGGTCGCCTTCGAGTCGTCGTGGACGTCGCGGTCACGGGCTTTGAGCAGCTTCTCGTACTCTTCGCCGAGCAACCGCGCGAAGAGCGCCGCGTCGAAGGTGTCGCCGGCTCGAGCTCCGGTCGCAGGGTCATCCTCGGTTAGCTGCGCGCCCTTATGCAGCCACTCCCAAAGGATGCTGACACGGATCTCACCTGTCGCCATGTCCTCCATCAGGTAGAGCTGGTTGTCGTCGCCGAAAAAGTCCGCCGGCTTGAGCGCTGCGGCCTGAAAACCTTGCTCGAAGGCGTTGCCGTACTGCAGGGCGACGCTCAGCAGGTCGCGGGCGCCCCGGACGGTGCGTGGCGCCGGCTCGAGCAGCACCAGCCCGTCGGCGTCCTGCTGTGTGTAGGTGAGCGGCGGGAACTCGCGTCCGAGCTGGTTGTCGGCTCCCACCTCCTGCCACACCGGCCGCACGATGTGCACCATCTTCCAGTGCGCCACCCACTTGCCGCTCGCTCCCGCGAGCTGCTCCCGCTTGCCGCCAGCCGTCGCCCGGCGCATGCCCGACGCAACACCCGCCTCGGAGCCGACCGGAATATTGGGCTCCATACCACCCTGCCACAGGGCGCAGTGGCCGTTCCGGTCGGGAGTGTTTACCGCCCGGCGCACGCGGTCCTCGTAGTTGCGCATGTAGCCGTAGGTCATGCCGATCGCATCGATATTGGGGTTGACGAAGCCCGGATCCCATGCCATCGCGTCGGCGACACTATTTATGTAGTCCCACCGCCCGGTGTTGAAGCCGACGAAGTGGCGGCCCAGGACGGCGCGGATCTCCATCAACTGGAACGCCGCCTCAATCTGCTCGACCAGGACATAGGCCTTGATCGTGCCTATCGGCAGCCCGAGGTGCTGCTCAAGCGCCACCAGCATTTCGTTCCACAGAGCCGCCTCCTCGGCGGTCTGGATCTTCGGCAGGTAGAGGACGATCGATGCTCCCGACTCGCGCAGGTTCTGGTGGTTGTTGACCACGTAGAGGGCGAGATCGACGATCGAAGCAGAGAATCCGGTGCCGTCCTTCTCTCGCACGTGGCGGTCGTTGAGGTGCAGACCGCGCGCGCGGAAAATCTTGGTGGTAAAGTCGAGCTGTCGGCGCCAGTCGGCGACGATGGGTCGCCCGAAAAAACCTTGCGCCCACCGGTTCATCTCGCCGCCGACTTCTTCCGCGACGCGCAGGAAGCGTGGGTCCCGAGCGATCGCGAGCCGGAGATTGCGCTGGTTGTCGAGAGACATGGTATCGACCTGCCCGAGGGCGTCCTCGCCATCGAACATCCAGCCGTCGGCACCCGAGAGGAGCGCGTAAGCGACGTTGCGCAGGCCATTCTCAGTGCTGGCCCTCGGCCTGGCGGCAGGCCCAGTGCCCTGAATCCACTGGCGCCTCAGATCGGCCGGAGTCTCGCTCCCTTCGAAGTTGCCGTCGCGTGCGTCCTGGACCCGGATGCCGGTGCGCGGGATCAGCGCCTCGGGGTCAAGGAAAGCGATGCGCTGCCGGCCGCGCTCCCGTGCCAGTCGCCGCGCAATGCGCCTTGCCATTAGCTCCTGCCGGTCATGGTTGAGGGGCGTCAGGACCTCCATCGCCTCAAGCGCCGCCGGGGTGTAGACGTCGGGGTACGCTTTAAGCACGCTGTTGCGGTAATCGAGTTTTCGAGTCATCGGCTTCTCGCACAACACAATTTATTTCATCAGGGATCTGGTATAAGAATGGTTATCTTTGCGTTCAGTATCCTGGTTCGACTGTTCCGCTGCTTGCTTCTTCCAGTTGATCCTGCCGACCTTTCAATCGTGCTTGCCGTGCTGAGCCGTGCACTCATGCCTTCAAGTGCAATGTCCCTTGTTAAATATAGCGTCGGGTGTGCGCGGCTGCAGTGACCGGGATCACTCGTTAGTTGCAGGCGCCTTGCACGTAACTTCCCAGGGAAGTGATGAAAACGCGCACGCGAGGAGCGCCACACTTCTTGACGAGGACAGTGGCTGGCTTCCTCCCGGGCCCCTATGTTGCAGCGCACAAAGGATAAATACACATTGACAATAATTCAATATGCTCGTATAGTTTAGTTGATGCTGCACTGCAGCATAACTACAAACATGGAGGTGTCACATGCCGGCAACGGTAAGATCGACTCATTCGCAGGAACCGTCCTTCGTTTCTCTAATTTCCAGTTGGGCTCAGCAGGGAGTACAGAGCTTCTTCACTACGCAAAGGGTCCTCCTGGATCTGGCCATGCGGCAGAATGCAAGCGTCATGCACTCTGTCCGACAACAATTGTCCGATCCTGAGCACTCGCCAGCGGCCATTCTTGGCGAAGTTGCCGGGGAAGGCGTAACCAATTTCATTGAGGGGCAGAAGGTACTGCTTGAGCTCGGACTCAGGCAGCATGAAATCCTGATGGAAGGCGTGAAAGAACGTATCGGCGAGCAACGCGCCGCGCATGCGCTGACTGACCTGCTGCGACGTAGCGTGGAGACATTTGTCCACATGCAACAGGAGTTTCTGAAGATTGCCGGAAAGCAGACTCATACCTGGGTGGAAGCAGCCAAGGCCGGGAAGCCGTATCAGCCTAAGGTTCTGTCGGAGCTGGCCCGCGAAGGTATGGAGAACTTTGTCAATGCCCAAAAGAAGTTCATGGATGTGATTGCTGACGAGACCGCCAAGGCCACCGGCAGCAAGCACAGCAACGGCTTCAAGAAAATCAAAAAGACCGAGTTGGTCGCACTGGCGCGGCAGGCAACGGAGTCGTTCATCGAAGCCCAAAGGAAGCTGGTTGAACTGGCCGGGCAACAAATGAACGCCAACGTGAAAACGGCAGCCAAAGCCATGGAACTCCTGAAGCCATTCCCCTTTGTGCCCTTGGCGGAGCTAACGCGAGAAGGAGTGAAAAGCTACGTCGACACCCAAAAGGCCTTGATTGATGTAATGGTAAAGCCGGCCGGTGAGCACAAAGCCGCTGGCAAGACCAAACACCGCGCAAAGACGCACCGTGCCGCCAAGAAGCATCATGCGGCAGCCGCCTGATTTGATGAGCGGAGCGAACCGGGTTGCAGCACGGGAAGCCGAGCGGGCCGCAGGGCAGTCCTTTCGGGGCAGCTTGGTTCGCGGATCAAGTGAATAGGTTATCTGCGCTAACGTGCCCTCGCCGCGTAGAGTGCGTTAGCGCGGTAGCTCAACGATCCGCTCGACAGTTCAGCAGCAGTCGGTCGACATAAGTTTCGTCGAAGAGGAGAGGTCAATGCGGGGGTACGAAAATGGAAAACGCGATTGGTTTAGTGATGACGGGCGGGGGAGCTCGCGGTGCTTATCAAGCCGGTGTGCTTAAACGCATTGGCGAGATAAAACGGGTTCAAACACACGGTAATCCTTTTCCTATTATAGGAGGCTCTTCCGCCGGAGCGATCAATGGTTCCGCAATCGCGGCGGGTAGCGACAATGTTGCTTTGGCGACCAGACTTCTCGCACGGGGATGGTCGGATATCCGACCATCCGATGTCTTTCGCTGTGATGTTCTATCACAGGCCCACAATTCCCTTACCTGGATATTAGATCTCTCCTTTGGAGCACTTCTCGGAGGAGGTAACGCCCGATCTCTACTAGACGCGACTCCTCTAAGGCGCTTTCTCAGCGAACACATCCATTACGAGAGAATCCAAAACAATATCAAGCGTGGACATCTCTACGCACTCGCTATTTCAGCGACTAACTACAACTCAGGAAAGAGTTATCTTTTCATTCAAGGAAAGAAGGGCCACCCGATGTGGAACAGAAGCCGGCGAGTGACACTTGCGACAAGCATTACTGTCGATCATGTCTTCGCGTCGGCTGCGATTCCTTTGGTCTTTCAGCCTGTAAAACTTAAGACCGCTCGAGGAACGGCCTTTTTTGGCGACGGTTGCGTGCGCCTTCAACAACCTCTCAGCCCGGTCATACGCCTGGGGGCAGAAAAAGTTTTTGCGATCGGCGTCCGCTGCGAAGATCTTGAGCATCAAAAGGAACCCGCGGATCAGAGAGACCCTTCGCTCGCGCAAATCATGGGAGTTCTTTTTGACGTTATGTTTTTGGATCACCTGGCTGCTGACATCGAGCACCTTGAGCGGTTGAATCAACTGCTCGGCGGTGGCCGAATCAGCCAGTCGGGTGTTCGCGGATATGAGAAGATGCGGCCGTTGGCATCATTCCTCATGGCGCCTTCGGTCCATTTATCACAACTGGCAGACCAACATCAGAAAGACATGCCTTATCTTATCCAGTACTTTGTAAACAGTTTAGGACGGGATGCGGCCTCGTGTTCGGATCTGATGAGTTATTTGCTCTTTGCATCAAAGTACACTAGTGCTCTCATTGATATTGGCTACCATGACGCCAGCAGCCGAATCGATGAGATCGAGAGTTTTCTTTATTCCTCTGATGATGGGGGACACCGAAAACCGCGGGCCAGCGCAGTTGGAATGGTAAGTCGAGACCGGTAGACTCGAACCCGATCGCTGTGGCGCAGCCATCGTACAAGAGTACAAGCATTCTTCCTGCCTGTGCTTTACAGCAAGGCTGAGGAGCCCACCATCGGAACCAATCTCCCGAACTGCAATGGCAAAGGACACACCTGCTTGCGGCGCAGGAAGCAAACTTCTTCCGGGTGGGCTTTTGCCGGAGTTGTGACCGGGACCATCTAGGCAGCTTTTGACATACGGGCCGTGTCGCCTTCACTTGTGCAACTGCGTTGACAAATTCCTTTCAGAGTATCGTAAAGCAAGGTCCGATCGACCCCGTCACAGCGGATGAAATCACTGATCGAGAGCATCCCCTGAAGTTGCATCTGTTGGTCGACCACCGGGAGCCGTCGCACTCGCTTGTCCCGCATCAACTGCAGTGCGGTTTCCACATTATCTTCGGGATGGCAGCAAGTGGGATGCGGTGTCATACATTCTTTTACCCAGGTCTGCGCCGGATATTTCCCGGGGGCTACCACTCTGAGACAAAGATCCCGATCCGTTACAACCCCGGCCAGCTTGCGATGAAGCAATTCTTCCACCACCGGCACGATACCGGTGCCCGCGTGATCCATCAGGGCGGCCACAGCTTCGACAGTCCAATACTGCGTGCAATAACTCGGCTTTGAGGTCATGACGTCTTTTATTTGCATGGCACACCTTCCTGCCAGGATGTTAATCAGACGAGGAAGTCGGAACAGTGATCAGGGTCACCCCAATCTGTGATTGGAGGATGCTGCGTGAACGGTCTTGTAACGCTTGGACTCAACGATGGTGGTGGTTAAGGTACTCCCAAGTCGGGTCCTTCATGCGGTCCAGGCGCCTAATCCAACACAAAAATGTTCCTTCTCGCGCACATTTCCCTAAGGATCTCCGGCCACACAGTGACGCTGACTTCCCCAAGGTGGGCCTTGCGGAGCAAGAGCATCAAGGTGCGCGATTGCCCGATGCCGCCGCCGATCGAAAGCGGAATCTGATTGTTGAGAATGGCTTGATGATAGGGCAAGTGCTGGAAGTCAGACTGACCCGCCATCTCCAGTTGTCTTTTCAGCGCGTCGGCGGTAACACGAATGCCCATCGAAGTGAGTTCATGCCGCCGCTTGGTGACCGGATTCCAAACCAGGATGTCGCCATTCAGACCGTGCGTGGGTTTGCCGGTCTGGTCGTGGGTGTCGGTCACCCAATCGTCGTAGTCCGCCGCGCGCATCTCGTGCGGGTAGCCGTCTCGCAAGGGGTAGCCGATTCCGATGATGAAGACCGCGGGAAACTTCTTGAGCACCTCGGTTTCCCGTTGTTTGCGGGGCAGGTCGGGATACATCTCCAGAAGTTCTTCCGCATGTAAGAAGACCAATTGCTCGGGCAGATCGGGATAGCGAGGGTCATTCAGCTGTGGAAGCATGCCTTGGGCAAACTTCTCAGCCCCCAGCAGCACTTTCCAGATCTTCGACACCACCGTCTTCAGAAAAACGATGTTGCGCTGCTCCGGCGTGATGGCACGCTCCCAGTCCCACTGGTCCACGTACGCAGAATGGTCGTGATCCAGAAAATAGTCCTTTCTTACCGCGCGCATGTCGGTACAGATGCCTTCCCCCACTTTGCAATCGAATTGTCTCAGGGCGATCCGCTTCCACTTGGTGGCAGCCTGCACGACCTGTGCTTCGACGGGGTGAAGGTTGTGGTCGTTCGAAATGTGAAACTGAACCGGCGTGCGCGAGCCGTCGCGATCCAGCATGTCATTGACGCCGCTGTTCACATCGACGATAAGCGGCACCTCGACCATCATCAGATTGAGCTCGCTGCACAGGTTGTCCTCGATGTAGCGTTTTACGCGGAAGATGGCCTGCTGCGTCTCTTTCGGACTCAGCAGCGAGTGATAGTCTGAGGGCAGAATGTTTTCCAGTTCGCGGTAGTCACCGACGCCCGGTCCCGCCAGGTCGGCGGCCTTGTCCATGATAAGAGTGCTCATAAAGTTTCTCCTTTTCCTACTACCCGCACAGCCAACGCGCTGAAGGATTCTCAATCACCCTTCTAATACGCTCGAAGGCCCAGTCAATCTCGTCCCGCGTGATGACCAGAGGTGGTGAAATCCGCAACACCCGGTCGTGGGTTTCCTTGCACAGGATCTGTTCTTCCATCAGCGCCTCACAGTATGGCCGGGCCGGGCTATGGAGTTCGATCCCGATCCATAGTCCTTTGCCGCGCACTTCCTTCAGATCGCGACTTTGGAGGGTCTGCAGCAAGCCCAGGAAGTAGGCTCCCAACTCTGCGGAGCGTTCGACCAGCTTCTCTTGCGTCAATACTCGCAGGGCAGCACGCGCTACGGCACACCCGAGCGGATTGCCACCGAATGTGCTGCCGTGATCTCCCGGCTCGAATAGCCGCATGATCTCCCATGAGGAGAGCACGGCTGAGACCGGATAGAAGCCGCCGGAGAGTGCCTTGCCCACGATCAACACGTCAGGCTTGATTCCTTCGTGCATGAACGCGAACAGTTTGCCGGTTCGTCCGAAGCCCGACTGAATCTCGTCGGCTAGAAGGAGAACACGGTTCTCACGGCAAATTTCGGCGGCACGCTTCAAGTATCGCGGCGGAGGCAGAATGATTCCGGCTTCGCCCTGAATCGGTTCGACCAGAAAAGCGCAGGTGTGCGGCGTGATTGCATCTGCCAGGGCCTGCGCGTCGCCGAAGGGGATGGCTTTAAATCCCGGCGTGAAGGGCCCAAAGCCGTCGCGGTACTGAGCATTCGTTGAGAAGCTCACTTCTGTGACGGTTCGCCCGTGGAAATTATTGAAGCATACGATGACTTCCGCTTTGTCTTCAGGGATGCCTTTGACCTTGTAGCCCCACCTGCGGGCGGTTTTTATGGCTGTTTCCACGGCCTCGGCCCCGGTGTTCATGGGTAGCGCCATGTCATAGCCGGTCAGCTCGTGAAGCTCTTTGTAGAGCAGTGGAAGCTGGTCGTTGCGGAAGGCTCGCGATGTCAAAGTCACCATGCGCGCTTGCTCGATCATGGCTTTCAGAATTGTGGGATGGCAATGCCCCTGGTTGACCGCCGAATATGCAGCCAGGCAGTCCAGATAGCGGTTGCCCTCGATGTCGTAGACCCAGACTCCCTGCGCCCGCTCGATCACTACATCGAGAGGGTTGTAGTTGTGCGCTCCGTACTGATTTTCCAGCTCAACAAGGTCACGCGTCTGCCAACTCTCTTCGGTCATCAATCCGGTATGCATAAGACCTCCCTCTCAATCCTTTTCCAACAGCAGGGTCAACAACGCCATCCGCACGTAAAGCCCATTCTGCGCCTGCCGGAAATACAGGGCCCGCGGGTCCTGATCCACTGATTCGTCAAGTTCCACAGTGCGTGGCAAAGGGTGCAGGATGAGCGCATCTTGCTTCATTTTCGGCAAGAGTGCCGAGTTAATCGCGTACTGCTGCAGGCTTCCGCTTGTACGCTCGGGCCGGATGCGAGTTTGATACACGACGTCCACCTCTCCGATGACACGATTCATGTCGGGCTCGAGTTCGTAGTCCACTCCATGCTCGTCCAGATAACTCAGGATGTCTGGCTTCATCTGGAGCTCGGGCGGGCTTACGAAGAAGACCTTGACGCGCTCGAACTTGGCCAGAAGGTACGCCAGTGAACGTGCCGTGCGGCCTTTGTCGAGTTCGCCGATGATGGCTACGCTCAGGCCATCGAGCGGGCGTTCGCGGTAGATCGTGTACAAGTCGAGCAAGGCTTGCGTGGGATGCTGGCCGCCCTCACTGTCACCTGCGTTGATCACGGGAACAGGGGAGACTTGCGCGGCGCGTTTAGCGCCGCCTCCCTGATAGTGGCGGATGACGATCACATCCGAGTAACCGCCGACGATTCGGATGGTGTCTTCGACATGCTCTCCCTCAACTTCCGAGGAGAACGCCTGTGCATGCTCGGTGGAAAGAATCCTGCCGCCCAACCTGTGCATGGCCGCTTCGAAGGAAAGCCGGGTACGGGTCGAGGGCGCATAGAACAATGTCGCCATGATGCGATTCTGGTATTCGAGAGAGCCGCCGCGAGCAACCACCCGCTCCATTCCGCGCGCGCGATCGAACAATTCCATCAGCAATGGCACGGTGAATTGCTGGGATTCGATTACATGCCGCAGTTTCCCATCGCGCTTCGCCCTGGCTTCTACCCGTCCGCTTTTTATCTGCACGACCGCCGCACGCATCCGCTCGTCCATACATCACACACTTTCCATTGGAAGTTCGATTTGTCCAGAAACATCAAGGGAAATCGGACTCTCCTCGAACACCACGCGAGTGCCGGTGAATCCGGCCACTGCGCGGCACAGGTTCTCTGCGGAAGTGATGATCGCTTCGCGCTTCTCACGCGTTACAAAACGCAAAACGGATTCGACTTTGGGGCCCATGTTGCCCGGTGGGAAGTGACCTGCATCGGCATACTCCCGCAATGCCGCCGGGGTGGCTAAGAGAATCGGCTCTTGTGTGGGCTTTTTGTAGTTGAGATACACATAGCCTGTATCGGTCGAGATCAGGAAGAGATCTACGTCAAGGCGTGAGGCCAGCAGGGAGGAAGCGCGATCTTTATCAATGACCGCCTCAACTCCCTGCAGTTTGCCATCTTTCCAAACCACCGGGATGCCGCCGCCGCCGCAAGCGATGACCAGCACACCCCGGTCAAGCAGATAGCGAATTACATCCAGTTCCAGAATCTCCACCGGTTCAGGTGAGGGCACGACGCGACGCCAGCCACGCATTGCATCCTCAATGATCTCCCAGCCAAACCGTGACCGGCGCTCCTCTGCCTCGGCATGCGAGTAGAACGGACCGATCGGCTTCGTCGGTCGCTGCATTGCCGGATCGTCCGGCGCGACAACCACCTGGGTAAGTACCGTTGCCACCGGCACGCGCAGGCCAGCCCGCCTGAACTCGGTGTCGAGAGATTGCTGCAGCAGGTAGCCAATCTCACCCTGGGTGGAGGCGTCACAGACATCAAGCGGATGTCCCGGAACCTGGCTCGCTGCTCGTTCCGAGCGCAAGAGGGCAGCGCCGACCTGGGGACCGTTGCCATGAGTGAGAACGATGCGGTAGCCGTCACGGATCAGCTTGGCGATCTCCGCCGCTGTGCGCTGTGCGTTCGCCATCTGCTCGGCGATGGTCCCTTTTTCGCCTGCGCGAATCAGGGAGTTTCCCCCAACCGCCAGCAGTATGGTTTTCATCGCTGCTCCTGCTATGCGTGCATGAGCTCCGGCATCGCCGCCGGACGCATCAGGCCCACGGACACGTCCTTCATCAATTCCAGCATGATTGCTTTCTCCGCATGCAGGCGGTTCTCTGCCTGCTGGAAGACAACCGAGTGTGGCGAATCAATCACCTCATAGGTCACTTCCTCACCACGATGCGCGGGCAGGCAGTGCATGAAAATGGCATCAGGTTTGGCGCAGGCAAACAGTGCGGAGTTGACCTGATAGCTCCTGAAAACATCACGCCGCTTCCCTGCTTCGGCTTCCTGGCCCATGCTGGTCCATACGTCGGTGTAAATCACGTCCGCTCCAGCAGCAGCTTCTTTTGCATCGTTGGTTATCCGACAGCTGCCGCCTGTCTCGCTGGCCCGCCTCTGGGCCCACGCCAACGCGTCCGCCCTGGGTTCGTAGCCGGGAGGGGTTGCAACCCAAATCTCGGCGCCCAGCTGTGCGCCAGCGAACATGAGCGAATGCGCCACGTTGTTGCCGTCGCCGACATATGCAATCTTCAGCCTGTCCAAATTGCCTTTTATCTCCCACATGGTGAGGTAGTCCGCCATGGCCTGGCAGGGATGACTGTAATCGGTCAAACCATTGATCACGGGGACCCCGGCGTAATGCGCCATGTCTTCCACGATTTCGTGCGCAAAGGTCCGGACCATGATGCCTTGCACCATGCGCTCCAGGTTCTTGGCCACGTCGTATACCGATTCACGCTTGCCGAGGCTGATCTCGGACGGAGAGAGGTAGAGGGAAAAACCGCCCAGTTGCTGGATCCCGACGTCGAAGCTCACTCTAGTTCGTAGTGATGGTTTCTCGAAGATCATGACCAGCGTCTTGCCCTTGAGCGTATCGGTGTAGGTGCCGGGGTGGGCCTTGATCTGTCGCCCCAGCAGCAGCAGATATTCGATCTCCGATGCCGAGAAGTCCCTGATCGAGACGAAGTCCTTGATGTTCATCGTTCCACCCCTGCCGGCACTTGAAACCGAGCGAGTATCTCGACCAAACCCGGATGAGTGAGTTCTTCCACTCTGTAAGTGACGCGCAGACTCGGCTTGTCGATCCGAATCACTCGCGCCAGGTCGATTGGAGTAGCAATCAGGACCAGGTCACACGGCACACGGTTGATGGTCTCTTCCAGTTCATGGCGCTGCATGACGCTGTAGCCCATGGCCGGCAGGAGATTCGTCAGGTGGGGATACTTCTCGTAGGTGCCGCGAATGGACCCGACCGCGAAGGGCTTCGGATATACCAGTTCCTCAGCTCCAAACTGCCGCGCTGCTACAACTCCCGCGCCATACGGCATTTCACCGTGGGTGAGCGTCGGGCCATCTTCCACCACCAGTACGCGCCTCCCTTTCACCAGTTCCGGAGTGGGCACCGAAACCCGGCAGGCCGTTTCAATGATCCTGGCCTTGGGGTTGCTTATGTGGATGTTATGCCGGACGGTGTCGATGTCCTGCTGTGTTGCAGTATCCACCTTGTTGATCACCACCACATCGGCGCGCCGAAGATTTACTTCTCCAGGGAAGTACGACAGCTCGTGCCCGGGGCGGTGCGGATCGGCGACTACGATTTCAAGATCAGATTTGTAGAATGGCGTGTCATTATTCCCGCCATCCCACAGAATGATGTCTCCTTCTTTCTCTGCGCGACGCAGGATACGCTCGTAATCCACGCCCGCGTACACCACGGTACCGTCACGAATATGTGGCTCGTACTCCTCGCGCTCTTCGATCGTGCACTGCTGGAAGTCGAGGTCCTCCATAGTCGCGAAGCGCTGCACGGCCTGTGCTGCCAGATCGCCGTAGGGCATGGGATGACGGATCACGACCGGATTCCAGCCTTGCTTCCGAAGTTCGAAGGTCACCAGTCGCGACACCGGACTCTTGCCGCAGCCCGTGCGCACGGCGCAAACGGAAACCACCGGGACCGAAGATTTCAGCTGGGTATGCTCCGTTCCCAGAAGCCAGAAATCCGCCCCGGCCGCCACAACGCGCGAGGCCAGGTGCATCAGGTTCTGGTGCGAGATATCGCTGTAGGAGAACACCACCGCGTCCACCCGCTCTGTGGCAATCAGCTTCTCTAGGTCTCTCTCTTCAAAGATTGGAATTCCGTCGGGATACTGCAAATCATCGGCCAGTTCCGGCGGATATCGGCGATTCGCGATGTCGGGGATTTGGGTGGCGGTGAACGCAACCACCTGGTACTCGGGATTGCCGCGAAAGACTACGTTGAAATTATGAAAATCCCTGCCTGCCGCACCTACGATGATGATCCTTTTCATGACCTCACCTCGAGCGAGACCTGCATTATTTTCTCGCCAGGCGGGAAGGCGCGGCTGTGCGGGTTATCACCACTGGGTGTGATCACAGACACAAGCCGAGGCTAACCAGGTCTCTTCGGTGCGATCTTCGAGCAGTCCGCCGCCGGTCTCCCGCACCGGCCAGAGGAGCATCAGCAAGATACCGGACGCAGGTTGCGCCAGGCACTATGCGGCATGCTTCCGTTCGGCCCGCACGCGTTCCACATAGCGCCCCGCTTTAACATCCACGCGCACGATTTCGCCGGGAGCAATGAACAGCGGAACTTGGATTCGAACGCCGTTCTCCAGCAAGGCTTCTTTCCAGGCACTGTCCTGATGAGCATGCGCGGGCGGCGCGGTTCTGGCTATCCGCGCCTCGGCCACGGCGGGGAAGAGAACACTGATCGGTTTCCCCTCAAAACATTGGACCGGCAGCAGCATTCCGGATCGCAGGAATTTCTCGGCCGCTCCCACGATAGCGCGTGGAACCGCCACCTGCTCAAAATCATCCGGGTCCATGAATATGCAGTTGTCGGCATCGCTAAACAGGAACTCGAGGGTCCGCGGCTCAAGGTGCACCTCTTCAAGCCGTTCCTGTGGCCGGAAATGCTGATCCCACATGCTGCCAGTGGTAACGTTGTTGAGCTTGGTCCTGACTACTCCAGTTAACTTCGCCGTCCCCGCCTTGAACTCAGCTTCGAGAACTCTGTAAATATCTCTCTCGATGCGAAGGACCATTCCGCTCTTCAACTCCGATGCGATGACCATGACAAGCCTCCTTAGGGCACAACAGACTTATAAACGAGAATCTAATAGGAAACAGTGACCACGATCACTGCTCTCGCGTCCGCCCGGTGTTATAAAGCGCACAGGTAACTTTCCCCTCTACGGATCGCGTAAGCGGAAGAGGGGCGGTTCAATTCTCGGCTCAGGAGGTCCTTATGAGCACCGCAAGGGTTATTCCCTTCACCAGTGATTCCTTAGAAAGCACCGCCGTGATGGAACGATACCGGAAGGCCTATCGGACCGCGGAGAGAGTGATCGACTTTGCCGAAAATATCAGGCTCTCGGGAATATTTTTGGCAGGTCTCATTCTTATTGCGGCTCTCATTGTCTTTCAATCGATTCCTGCGGAGCGTTCCGGGTTTCCGGTCACGTCCGCCTGGCTGGTTGCCGGCGCGGTCCTTGTGGTCGTGGTTTCCCACGTCTGGAGCGTGGTATTCCGCGTTCAAGGACGGATGCTGGAGGCCACCATTGATCTGGCCGTCAATTCCTCGCCTTTGCTCACGACTGCCCAACGCGCCCAGGTAATATCATCGCTGAATGGCGCGGCCACTGACCATAAGGCCGCAGCGTAGGATATGAGCGGTTTGGGATCGGAACTAGATTTGCAGCGTTCGCGCATCCGGCACGATCATGGCCGGGTGACGGCATCGGAGAATTCTCCTCCGTAGTGCAATGTGCATGCAGTTCCTCTGCGAAGCCCCGGGCCCTTCCCCGGCCGCTTCGCAGTCATAGATCGGGTTATGCCGCTTCAGTGGTTCTCTCCGTACTGAACCTGATGATTCTGGGTTCGACCAACTTTTCAAAATCTTTCCAGCTCAGTCGAATCAATTCCCGGTGAGAGCCTGCATTGAATGCGATCTCTTTGTCTTTGGCCAAGCTCTCATCAGCGAAGACGTCAATACCGTAAACATTCCCAAATGGCGGCATCGCGCCGGTTTCACACTCGGGAAATTGGTCTTTGAATTCGTTTTCCGACGCGAGTTCCACGGCCTTCGCTTTTGTCGCCTTCTTTAGCAGCCCGAGGTCCACGTGAAACGAAGCAGGAAGCACGGCCATAACCAATTTGCCATCCAGCTTGATAATCACCGTTTTCGCCAACTCCTTTCCGGGAATGTGCGTCAGCGCGGCAATGCCTTGCGCCGTGTAAGCCGGCGAGTGCGAGATGGCAACGTATTTGATGTTGTGTTTGTCGAGATATTCTTTCAAGCTTGAGAGATGCATATAGACCTCCTGAGTCGGGCGACATCGTGTGCCGGGCAGGGATGCTGCGAGTCACGTCGCTGACGAAACGAGCATGAACACAACCAAGGCCGCCAGCACAACACTGGCTGTGAGCGAGAAGATCGCATAGAACGGATCCCAGTGGAAACCGTTCTCGTCGTGGGTGCGGAAATGGACGAGTGTCTTCATGGCAACCTCCTTTGCTGATGGATTCCAGTCGACTCCAATTGACTGTTTCTTCTTGCGGACACCTTCCCTGCGGAGTTGAGTTTCACGTTGATTTTTCCACTTATGGCCGGCTTGCGCTGTGATTGCCATCACAGTGATGCGAATTTTGCGTGGAGACATCACCACCGTCTGAACTGACGCGGTCAACTACCACCCGACCTAACTCACCCGGTACCAAATCGCGCCAATAACTGGGCTAGCTATTGGCGGCTATAAATCTGTATGCTATTTTCGACCTCAGGCAAGGAGCTCCCGACCGTGAATCGGGGTAACGCTGTGGATTGCTATTTCCTTTGTAAGCAGAAGCCGAATCATTGGCGTGCGGCGCTTTGGTTTGCCATTCTGCTCTTGCTAATTTCCTTTTCTGCTGCCCAGACGAGCTCCAAGAAAGCCGCGACACAAGGCAAGGCGATGCCATCCGGCAGAACGCTATTCATGCAACACTGTGCGTCGTGCCACGGTGACGATGCGAAAGGAGCAGGTCCGGCAGCGCTCGCCCTCAAGAAGCAACCGCCCGACCTCACTGCACTGGCCAAGCGGAACCACGGCAAGTTTCCCTATGACGAGGTCCGCAAGGCAATTGATGGCGACGTTGAAGTGCCCGCGCACGGCTCCAGAGAAATGCCCACCTGGGGTCCGCTGTTCCTTGCCCTGACTGATTTGAACACCCGCGAAGCCGAACGCCTTACCACCACGCTTACCGATTACATCAAGTCACTTCAGGTCAAGTAAGCGAATGCCTCTGTCTTGTCAGGCGTTCAAGCGGGCCATGATTCTGCGCGCCACCTCCTCGATAGCACGCTGTACTTCGGGAGAGATCGCGGCTCCGGGCTCGAATCGCCGCCCCTCGATCCCGTAGACCTGGAGCCGCGCCGGAAGACACCGAAGAACCTGGGCCAGTCCGATCGCCTCTGCCACGCCCAGGCCATGAGTCGAAGCAGTTGTTCTTACGGAAGCCAGAGGCTGCCGGGCGTCCCACGCCCGCACCGTGCCCACCGGTGCACCCGTCACCACCGCATCGACCACGATCACATCGTCGGCGCCTCTCCACGCATCGATGAGATCCGCAGCTTCGCCACTGCGCGTTTCTGCTGGTATGCCAAGATCGCGCAGTCGCTCTGCGACCAGGATTCCGGCCCCGTCGTCGCTTCGCTGCCGATTCCCGCAGCCAATGATGAGCATGCTTTAGTTTCCGGCGTCTTCACGCTCCACCACCAGCTTCAGAAAGTGGGTGGCGCAGGAAATGCACGGGTCATAACTCCGCACTGCCTGCTCGCATTTCCAGGTCGCTTCTTCGAGGGGCCAAGCGACCAACTGCGCCGCATACTCGCGAAGATCATCCTCGATCCGTTTCTGGTTCTGGGAGGTCGGCGGCACAATCTTGGCGGTGACGATCAGCCCGTTCTCATCCAGGGCGTAGCGGTGATAGAGAATGCCGCGGGGTGCCTCAGTGATCGCCTGGCCCACGCCTATGCGGTTGGGGACCTCGACTCGTGGTGCGGCGGGAGGCTCATATTCGCGAATGACTCGCAATGCCTCCGCACAAGCGAAGACGATTTCGACTGCCCGGACCACAATGCTTCGGAAAATATTCTTGACTGGCGGTTGCAGGCGCACATCAAGGGCTGCCTGGCGCGCCACCTCGGGGAGCTTATCGAAATTCAGGTTGAAGCGCGCCAGCGGACCTACCAGATACGAGCCTCTGCCGCGCACAACGGAATGCAAGGCGTTCGAGTGTTTAACATGCAACTCTGCAAAATGATCTTCGTATTCGGCGGCGTCGATGTCCAGACCGCGGTTCGATACCAGTCGTCCTTCGTTGAACGGATACTCGTCCGGATGACGAAGCGCTACCAACTCGTAGTCCTGTTCGAAGTCCGGGAACTTCAAACCAGCTGTCCAGCGCACGGTCTCGAGTGAGGCTTCCAGAGCCCACTCCAGATCGGCCACCAGGTCGCGCACCTGTTGTTTAGTGGGCGTCTTGTAGAAACCTCCGACCGCCGCGGAAATGGGATGGATCTCGCGTCCGCCCAGCAATTGCACAATTCGATTGCCAACCTTTTTCAGCCGGAGCGCTTTTTCGACCACGGCGCGGTGATCTCCGGCCATGGCGATCACGTCCTGGTATCCGAGGAAATCAGGCGCGTGCAACATATAGACATGCAGGGTGTGACTCTCGATCCACTCGCCGCAGTAAAAGAGACGACGAAGCAGGCGAACCGCAGGGTCGATTCGGACTCCCAGAGCCCGTTCGATCGCGTGCACTGCACTCATTTGGTAAGCGATTGGGCAGATGCCACAGATCCGCGATGTGATGTCGGCAACTTCGGAGAAGTGACGGCCGCGAAGGAAGGCTTCAAAAAACCGGGGAGGCTCGTAGATCTTGAGCTTCACATCGGCAACGCGCTCACCTACGAGCTTGATGTAAAGAGATCCCTCGCCTTCGACCCGGGCCAGGGTGTCGACACGAATTGTTCTGGTTCCGTGTCCGGTCACGTTCGTTCACACTCCTCGCTGGCCTTGCGGAACTGCCACGCCCAGGCATTGAATCCACGGAACGCGCGTGCCACCTGACTGTCAGCTTGTCCCAGAATCCGGAACTGGCTCGTCATGGAGGCCGTATTCGGAGTCTCCATGGGTCCGTAACAACCGTAGCAGCCCCGGTCGTAGCTTGGACACAGGGCTCCGCACCCCGCCTGAGTTACCGGGCCAAGACAAGGGACCCCGCGGGCCACCGTAATACAGACATTCGACTTGCGCTTGCACTCGATGCACACACTGTACGAGGGGACGTTGGGCTTGCGCCCGGCCAGCGTCGCGGTGATCAATTCGATGAGTTGATATTTATTGATCGGGCAACCGCGCAGTTCGAAGTCGACCGGAACGTGCTCAGCGATCGGCGTCGAGAGCTTCAGCGTGCTGATGAACTGCGGCGTGGCGTACACGACCCGGATGAACTCATCGACATCCTTCCAGTTACGCAACGCTTGGATCCCGCCTGCAGTGGCACAGGCCCCGATCGTGATCAGAGTCTTGCACTGCCTCCGCACTTCCTGGATACGCTGGGCATCCTGGTACGTGGTGATCGACCCTTCGACCAGCCCGATGTCATAAGGACCTTTCGACATCGCGCGTGAGGCTTCCGGGAAGTAGGCAATGTCCACTGCCCCGGCGACTCCGAGTAGTTCATCTTCCGCGTCCAGCAGGCTTAATTGACACCCGTCGCACGAAGCAAATTTGAAAACACCGATTTTGGGCTTGGGTTTGGACTTAGAGCTCATACTTCTCCAGTAAAGTCCGGATTTGCTCGTAGCGGAAAACTGGCCCATCTTTACAAATGAAGTGTGGTCCATACTGGCAATGCCCACAAAAACCGACAGCACACTTCATGTTCCGTTCCATGGAGACATAGATGTTGTCACGGCTTAGCCCCTGATTCTCCAACTCCCGCGTTACGAAGCGCATCATAATCTCCGGCCCGCAGACCATCGCAACTGAGGTCCCAGGCTGCAGGCGCGCATATTTGAAGAGCGTCGTAACCACGCCGACATGTCCACGCCATCCCAGTCCGCCATAGTCGACTGTGACCAACACCTGAGTCTCGCGATTCCGTGCCCAGGCTGCGAGTTCCTTGCGATAGAGCAGATCGCGAGGGCTGCGCGTGCCGTAGAGCACCACCATGCGCCCATATTCCTTTCGATTGCGCAGAATGTGATAGATCAATGGCCGCAAGGGCGCCAGCCCAATTCCTCCGGCCACGATAATCACGTCCCGGCCCCGCGCGGCATCGGCCGGCCAGCCTGTCCCGAACGGACCCCGTACACCCACGCTGTTGCCCACTTGCTGGTTCACCAGCGAATGAGTAGCTTGACCGACTGAACGCACCGTATAGACCAAGCGGTCGTGCACGCCTGGGTCGCCGCTAATGGAAATTGGCAACTCACCAACTCCGAAAGCCCAGAGCATGCTGAACTGTCCGGGCTGAAACAAACGTCCGTCAACTGCATTCTCGGGCTCCAGCCTCAGGGTAAATGTGTCCGGCGTCTCCTTGGCCACCTCGCGCACCGAGTACGGTTGCGGAAGCATTGGATCGGTTGTGGTTGCGGTTGCCATGATCATCGCCGGACTGCGTATACGTCGAGCAACTGCAAGCGTGTTGCCTCCAACCGCTGCTCCACAATCTGAGCAAATCGCTTTAAAACTTCATAGCCGAGATCGTGGTTCTCCTCGCATTTCGTCCGCAAACACTTTCCGTCGAGAGCGATGGCGCGGACTTCATCGACTGCGCGCGCGTGGAATTTCCATTGAAAGGGTGACACCAGCCACGACCAGCCCAGGATTTCCCCCACACTCAAGGTCGCAATGATAATTGGCTTGTGCTGCGGCGCTAGAACCTCGACGGCTACCTTGCCTTCCCGAATCAGGTAGAAGGTATTTGCTGGGTCGCCTTCTTTGAGGATGTAGGTGTCGGCTGCGAACCGCACGTTCGAAGCACAGCTTACCATTAGATTTACAAAGCTTTGGTCGAGGCCGGCGAAGAACGGATGTCCCGCAATGATGCGCTCAAGGGTTTCCATTCTTTCCTCCTTCCCGAATAGCACGAACTTCTTCGGTGATGTCGATCCCGACCGGGCACCAGGTAATACATCGGCCGCAACCAACGCATCCCGAGCTGCCGAACTGGTCGATCCACGAGGCCAGCTTATGGGTCATCCACTGGCGATAGCGTGCTTTGGCGGAGGTTCGGACGCTGCCCCCGTGGATATAAGAAAAGCTTTGCGTGAAGCAGGAATCCCAGCGGCGCCAGCGTTCGGCGTGATCTCCGGTAATGTCAGTCACGTCTTCCACAGAGGTGCAGAAGCAGGTGGGGCAGACCATCGTGCAGTTGGCACATGTCAGGCAACGGCCGGCAACGTTGTCCCAGCGGGGATGCTCAAAATTTTCGTAGAGAAGCTCTTTGATTCCAGTGGTGTCGATGCTGCGCACCTGCTGGCGCGCGGCCGCTTCCACCCTCGCCGCGGCCTCCTGACGATCCGCTGCGGTAGCTGGAACCACTTCCAACTCGGTCAGCACCTCAGTGCCGCGATCGCTGCCCGCGGCTACCAGAAAGCGATGCCCTTCGGACCCAAGCAGCTCCGTGAGCACGAGGTCAAAACCACCTGACACCTGCGGCCCCGTTCCCATCGACGCACAGAAACATGTTGAGGCCGCCTGTGTGCATTGCACCGCAATAGTGAACGCACCCTCACGATGCTGGTCGTAGATCGGATCACGGTATTTGTCTTCGAGCAAAACCCGATCCTGCACCGCGATCGCTGCCAGTTCGCATGCCCGAGCTCCCAGGAGGGCCTGCGGGCGTTTGGGCTTGGTCTCATTGTTCAGGATTCGGAACGTCCCGCCGCCCTGGCGCTGGGCGGACCAGAGCTGCACATCCGCCGGATGCGTGTATTTCTTCCAGCTCTGGGGCCCCACCGCATATCCGAACAGGGCCTCGTCTTCGCGCCGCTTCAGCCGATAGCGCCCCGGTTCCTGTTCGTCAGTCCATCCGGCGGGCAGATCATGCGCCGACTCAACATGGTCATAGACGATCGCGCCGTCGCGCACGGTGGGCCCGATGACTTCATACCCCTTGCGCGCCAACGCCTCAATCAATTTCCCCAACTGGTCTGCGCCTAGGACATGCTCCGGTCGATGAGCCACTCGATCCTCCACACTACTGCACGAGGCGGGAACAAAACTCCGGATGGCTACAGATTACTCCTTTTTATGCCTGCCTTTTTGCCGTGAATTCGAGTCAGTGGACATGCCGACCCCGGGCAGGCCGTTACTTGCGCGCAATTCATCACCTGCGTGTTCTATCTGGAGGACGAATGTAACGCCAAGGTCCATAGCATGACTATTTCTCGATGGAAAACGGGCGGCCGGGACACCGCCCGTCGCTTGAGCTTGAATTCAGATTGTCTTAACTATTTCGCCGGCGCTGGGATGATTGTTCCGAGTCTCACGTCCTGCCACAGGGCGGCGAACTCTTTGTCTTTGTAAACGTTCCCCAGGTTCCGATAGCCTTCCTCCTTGGCCTTCTTCAAGCACTCCAAACAGCGATCCATATCACCCCGTTGGGCATAGATTTTCGCCAACATGTATTGATACCTGGCCCGTTCTTCAGGACTGGCAATTTGGGCAGAAATGCCCGCCTTACCTTGCTTTCGAAAGACGTCAGGATCAAGTTCCACAGCCCTTGTGTATTCTGCGATTGCGCGATCGACCTTGTTCTGCGCAAACCAGGCGGCGCCGAGGTTGGCGTGATAGGAGGCACTCTCCTCATGCAGGGCCAGTGCTTTCTTGAAATAGCGCGCTGCCCGGCCATAGTTCTTTTGCATGTAGTCAGCCGCGCCAACGTTATTGATCGCTTCCGCATACTTGGGGTTAAGCTTGGCTGCCTTGTCGAAGTGTAAACGGGCCGCGCTGATGGCGCCGGTTTGAAGTTCGGCCAAACCCAGCTTGTTGTAGAGCACTGCGCTCTTGCGATCTTTGCGCAGTGCTGCCTCGAAGAACTGGATGGCGCCTTCATAGTCCTTCGCGGTTCTCAGCACATCGCCCTTAGCCTCCAGCTCGGCCACAGTCATCGACGGAGTAATCACGGTCCGGTTTTGCTCATCGGCGGTTGAGGCCGCGGCACTGGACTGGAGTACTCCCAACGCCAGCACGACTACGATTCCCAAAATCAGCTTTCTCATATTTACCTCCCCCGCGGTAGTGCCTCACGTATCGACATCCGATACATGATCTGCACACCGCATCTGGCTTCAGTATTGCGACAGAGGATAGGTTCGGCAACGCTACATCCGTTACCAGACTGCTAGCGAGCACGGTTACGTGCTGCTTTAACGACGCCTGCTGTCATCGGGGACAGGTAAGAGGTTGACGATTGAAACATCTCGCCCAACACGTGTGATCATGGTCACTGCGGCCAAGCGTCCCGCTACATAAGCTGGTAACGGGTTGCAGAGAGAACGTGGAAGTGTACAAGCACCCTGCGCAGGGCAAGTGTGCCGGAGGCAGCCATGCCTTTGATCACCCAACCATTGGAAATGGAGCTGCAACGTTCCGAATTGCAGGCGGTCCTGCAGGCGGACCTCTTTAGGCGTTCCCCAGCCTTGGCCCATATGCTGTCGTATCTGTGCGAAAAACTGTTTGCGGGCGAGGCTGAGCAGATCAAGGAGTATTCGATCGCGCTGGAGGTGTTTGGGCGCAGCTCAGCCTTCGACCAGGACACAGATTCTATCGTTCGGGTTCAGGCGAACCGCCTGCGCAAACGCCTGTTGGACTACTACAGCGGCGCGGGCGCCGATCATCAGCTGCGAATCACCATTCCACTCGGGAAGTACGTCCCCCAATTCGAAAACCGCGGCCTGCCCAAAGCCAGAGATCAGGATCTGGAACCTCTTATCAACCTGGAGAAGACTACGGCTCCGGCGGCAGCAGGTCCGGCGAGACGCTGGCATCTTTGGTGGGTGATTGGGGTTTTGGTGCTGGCCACCCTCGGAACGTGGGCATTCCTGGCGCGGTCAAGGCCAAAACCTTTACCTGCAGTCCATCCAGTGCAACAGCTGCAGAGCGCTGCCGAAGGTTCTATGGGACTGCCGGTCGGGGACGAAATCCGAATTCTGGTCGGAACAAAGCGCAGCTATGTGGATCGCGCCGGCAAGTTATGGAGTGGCGACGAATATTTTACGGGTGGCACGGCAGTTCGCAGCCCGACGCAACACATCTGGCAAACACAGGACCCCAGTATCTATCGTTCAAGCCGGCAAGGCGACTTCAGCTACAACATCCCTTTGAAGCCCGGACTTTATGAGTTGCACATGCACTTTGCGGAAACTTTCTACGGTCCAGAGGATGTCGGTGACGGTGGCGAGGGAAGCAGGGTAATGACGGTTAATGCGAACGGCAAACCACTGCTCATCAATTTTGACGTGCTGGCTGATGCGGGTGGAAGCAGGACTGCAGATGTCAAGGTGTTCACGGATATCTCCTCGGCTCCTGATGGTCAACTTCACCTGAATTTCTCGTCCGTGCATGGTGGCCGGGCAATGCTATCAGCCATTGAAATCCTGCCCGGATCACGTGGTCGCATGCGACCGGTGCGCATTGTGACCCGTGACGTTCCCTATTACTCCAATGACAGTCATTGGTGGAGCCCAGACACGTATTTCAAGGGAGGACAGCTGGCTGCGAGCGAAAAGTCTGCCGCCGAAACTGATGATCCTGAACTCTATGAGACTGAGCGATGGGGGCATTTCTCCTATGCTATTCCAGCCGCGCCAGGTAGATACGATCTGATCCTGCATTTCATCGAGCGTGGCTTGCTCTCCGCGGCTTACGCCAGCAACGCCGAGCCAGGAACTGGCCTGGAACGTTTTGGCCGGAAACGTGTATTCAACGTTCATTGCAACGGCAAGACAATTATCAGGAATCTCAACATTCTGGACGAAGTTGGCGAGAATCACCCGCTAGTCCGGAAGATTCCAGGGCTCGAGCCGAACGCACAAGGCAAGCTGTTGTTGGAGTTTGTGCCTGTCAGCGACTACGCAACGGTGACTGCCATTGAGGTGTTACCTCAATAACGCGTAGTTCCGTGGGAGGATTGCCATGCCGGTTTATGACTACCCCGAAATCAAGGCATGTATACGGGATGAGGAGCTAGGATCCTCAGCCAGAGATGATGGACCAGCTCTGCCACGGGGCCGCTGACGGGTACGGTCGCTCCGCTCCCTCTTGCGTTATCTAATCAAGGCGATTCAGGCTGAACGCCAGTTTCCACGAGTCGCCATCTTTTAGAAAAACCGACGTGCCATACACCAGCACCGACGTGAGCTTTTGACCGTCGCAGGTTCCTTCGGCGGTTCCCTTACGGCTGAGGATGCCAACGGTCGGCGAGAGCAATGTGCCTACACCGTCGGTTACGCTGACGCTTTTGATGTCGCATCTTTTCGAGGTCCAGTCTTTTATCGTATCCGCCTTGTTGGCAAAAAATGTGCCGAATATGTTCTGGAACGAAAGGTCCTTTGTCGTCAGATTTTCGAGCTTCGCGGCGTCCTTTGCTTTCCAGGCTTCCCAGACGCTCTTTTCAATCGCCATCATAGCGGCGGTGCTTGGGTCGGCGGCTGGCTGTGCCGGGGCTTTGTCCTTCGTCGGCTTCTCCTTGTTGCCTCCTGCCTTTGCGGGCGGCGAGTTCTTGGGATCGAAAATCAGATTTTCGCCGTGGAACACCGCCTGCCACGTTTCGCCGGTTCGAGCCCATACAGTCGCAGCACGGACCGGGCTCGGGACCTTCATCGACTTCCCGTCCGAGGCGGTGCAGCTTCCGTCAAACATTCCTTTATAGCTAAGCACGTAGGTGTCCGCATCGATCTTGCCCATCTGCGGGTCTTCAAGCTTCCAGTCTTTGACATCGCACCTGTTGCCGGCGATCATCCTGATAATCGCCGCCTTGTCCATTTGCTGGCCGCCTTCGCGCATAACGAACTTGTCGCTAAGCATTCGCTCGAAGAACTTCGAATCACTCTTGATATAGGCTTCATTAGCCTGCCTCTCGAGTGCGAGCAGGGCGTCACCAGTCGGCGCCGCCGCGGTCGTTTTGCTATTGTCGACGTTGCTATTTAGGCTGGTGTTTTTTGCCGGCGTTCCGCATCCCGCAAGCATGAGGGCGGAAAGGCCAAGAAATACGGAGATGACTGCCATTTTCATATCCGGTCTCCTTAGTCTTTCGGGCAAGACACCGTAGAGTCTAAAACAATAATCCGGCATCCGCGCAAAAACATCGCAAGGAAGGGGGACGTCTTGTGTGCGCGATTTGAAATGTAGTGGTCGGGACGGGCAGATTTGAACTGCCGACCCCTCGCACCCCAAGCGAGTGCTCTACCAGGCTGAGCCACGTCCCGACTGGATGGATCCGGCCGCGCTCTCAAACGGCGGCGGTGGGGTTGACTTAGAGATTTTACACTACGCTTAGCGTTTCTTGCGCTTCCGCGCGGGCTTTTCCTCCAAAACGGCGAACTGGATTTTCTTCTCTACCGGATCGATCCGGTCGACCAGCACACGTACTCGTTGTCCCATGCCATAGATTTTGCGGCTGCGTAGGCCGATGATTTCGCGGGTGTTCTCGTGATAGGTGTAGCGGTCGTCGGAGAGAGAGTCGAGCGGCACCAGGCCTTCGACGAAGAGATCCGTCAGTTCCACGAAGAATCCGTACTTGGTCACGCTGATGATCAGACCGTCGAAGTCTTCTCCCACCCGGTCCGACATGAACTTGACCTTCTTCCACTCCATCAATTCGCGTTCAGCTTCGTCGGCGCGGCGCTCTGACTGACTGGATTCTTCGGCGATGTCATGCAATTCCTCGATCGGGATGGGGCCGCCCTCGGGCCTGACCGCTTCGTGATGGGCCGAGTGATCACGGCGCTTCGACCATGGGGAACTGGTAGCGCCGGCATCCTGCCGGCCCGATGGCGGACTGGAAGCCCGCTTTAATTCGGCTCCGGTCGCTCTCCCAAAAGACGCCTTTGATCGTTCTTCTTCGGGTGAGATTGAATCGCTCTCGCCTCGTGGACGTTCCGTCCGCCTTCGGGCCGGCGGGACGCGGGCGCTACGGTCGGGGTCCGAATCGCTCAAGACTGCTTTCAGTATCCGGTGAATGATCAGGTCGGGGTAGCGGCGAATCGGCGAAGTGAAATGCGTATAGGCCGTCGCGGCCAGCGCGAAGTGTCCCAGGTTCTCTTCGGAATAACGCGCCTGCTTCAACGAACGCAACATCAGGAAGGAAAGGATGCGCTCTTCCGGTTTGCCGGCGATCTTCTCTGTCAGCTTTTGATACATGCGCGGCGTAATGTGAACTTCCCTCGGAATCTCGATCTCTCGAGTGCGCTTCCCCGTACCATAATTGGAGCGCCGGTCGGTCTTGAGCTGCACCCGCTGGATGGGCAGCGGTCCAACCCCCAGGGAGTAGCCGAAGGTCGCGGCGATCACCTCAAAGTCATAAACACGTTTCGCGTCTGGCTTTTCGTGAATCCGGTAGAGCGATGCGATCCGCTTGTTCTCCAAGTACGACGCTACGCATTCGTTGGCGGAGAGCATGAATTCCTCAATCAGGCGGTGAGCGATGTTGCGCTCGGAACGGGTAATGCTCTGCATCAATCCCATCTCGTCGAACTCAATCACTGGCTCGGGCAAGTCGAAATCAATGGAGCCGCGGCGCTCGCGCTTGCGATTAAGGATCAGAGCAAGGTCACGCATCCGCTCGAACCCGGCCACCAGGCTGCTGTAACGCTGGCGTGCGCCGGCATCGCCTTCAAGCACCAGGCTCACATCGGTGTAGGTCATGCGCTCAGCGGAGCGAATGACGCCTTCGCTCAATTCGTAGCCAAGAATCTCCCCATGATGATCAATCTCCATGACGCACGACATCACCAGGCGGTCCACCTGCGGGCGCAGGCTGCAGATGTCGGTCGAGAGCTCGAGCGGTAGCATCGGCACTGCGCGATCGGGGAAATAGACGCTGGTGCCGCGCAGGCGCGCCTCCTGATCGAGCGCGGAATCCGGCGTCACGTAGTGAGCCACGTCGGCGATGTGCACCTGCAGCTCAAAGTTCCCGTTTTCCAGATGCTGCACGATTACCGCGTCGTCAAAATCCCGCGCCGTCTCTCCGTCTATCGTGACAATTGGTAAGGCACGAAAGTCTCGCCGCTTCTTCACTTCAGCAACTGGAATGACGGGGTCCGCGTCCTGGGCTTCAGACAGCACAGTGGGAGGAAAGCGATGGGGCAGGTGATGCTTGCGAATCATGATCTCTACGTCCGCCCCGAAGTCGTCTTCGTAACCGACAATTTCTACCACCCGCCCGCGCGGGTTCTGGGTGGCCGTGGGCCAGTCGGTAATCTCAACATCCACCACGACGTTTTCCAGATCGTCCCAGTTGGCGCGCCGAGCGGCTTCCGGGCCCAACACCCGGTGCGGACTCTTTCTACCTCTCTCTCGTTCGCGGCTCGCAGAGTCGTCGCCTGAATCGCCATCCAGCGGCGATTGCTCCGGATACTCCATCCCCGGCGGAATCACGATCTCCTGGGTAATTTTCTGGTCGATCGGAGTGACGTAGTTCCGCCGACTGCCATAGTGAAATTTCCCCACGACAGTAGAGTGGGCCCGTCCGACCAGACGGACGATGCGCCCCTCGGCGCGGCCATCAGGACGAATGTTGCCGATTTCGACAATGACGCGATCGCCGTGCATCGCCGATCCCACAGCCGGAGGCGGAATGAAGATGTCTCCCACCAGCCGTTCTTTCAGGCGCGGCTCGAGCGAATTGGCTTCCGGAATCACAAACCCGAAGCCGTCCCGGTGCATGCTCAGACGTCCCACTGCCATGTTCTTGCCCGAGGCGGATTGCGGAATCGCATAGCGGTCGGGGCCAACCTGCTGCAGCTGGCCGCTCGTCACCAGGTGCTTGAGGCGCTCGAACAATTCGCGGCGGGCATCACCGTGGACGCCGAGCTCGCGCGTCATTTGCTTGAAGCCGGCAGTGCGTTTGGGTTGCTGCTCGATCTTCTTCAGGATGGCGGAATCGGAAAGCATAGTGACAGGTGTCACTCGTAAGCATACCGGAGCCGGACCGCACAAGCTGCGCCGTCAGGAAACGGAGGCCGGAAAATAATTCTGCTGAAAGATTCTGCGATGGTGCAGTTCGTGACCGGCAATCATGTAGGCGAGCGCGAGAACCGTGACTTCGTTATTGCTGGCCGTTCCGCGGCGCGCCCATGCTGCTTTATCCAGCGCGCGAAACATCAACACGGTGGCCTTGCGGACCGCCGCAAACTCCTCCACCAGCCCGGCCAGAGTGCAATGTCCGAACGGCCCGTACTTCACATAATCATCCTGCTCGAAGCCGGCCAGCGGAGTTTTGTCGTTGCGGGCAATGCGCATTGCGCGGTAGCTGAAGACGCGTTCGGCATCGATGACGTGCCCCAGCGATTCCTTGACACTCCACTTTCCCGGAGCGTAGCGAAAATCTCCGTCTGCCTCCGGGCGCGACAGTAACGCCAGGGTGGCGGGCAACTGGGCTTCCAGGGTGAAGAGAATATCGCCCTCGGGCACCAGGGAAATGTACTTGCCATAGTAGGGAGCGTACTCGTTCGGCTCGGGCCGGGTGGCGATCAACTGGCTGGATTTCATAAACACTCTCCGCGTGAGGCGTCGCTTCAGGATACCTGAGTTTGTTGTGGAAGGGCTGGAGGATAGGAAACGGGCGCCGAGGACTTCCGCCCCGGACGCCGCAAAATTCTTGACCGCAAAGCACGCAAAGAGGAACCGCAGAGGTCGCAAAGGTTCTTCGCGGCCTTTGCGGTATTTCTTCGCGATGCTTTGCGGTTAAGCTTTTGCTTATTGCAAACTGAGCTGCGTCAGCTTCACGGCGCAGCGCGTATTCGCACAACTGCCCACATTGACGACACCCTGAGTGCTGAAATACACGCTCGAAGCCTGCCCCGACGTACTCGTGTTGTCCACGATGATTCCGCTGACGCCCCCCGCGTAGCTGACGTTACTGAGACCGATCGTGATCGCCCCCGTGCTGATGTCATTCGTAATGATCTGGCCGTTCGTGCCCGCACCCATAAGCCCGCTGATCAGCAGATCGTGATGGGTGGCATCACCACCCAGGTTGATATTGGGATTGAAAATTTCGGTGTAAGGGGCACAGGCCAGCCCCGCGGCGGTGGGGCTGCGTGCAATCGAGCCGGTCGGAGTGGCGTTCATGACCGGATAGTTAGTGAATCCGATCCAGTAGTGGAAGGGATTGGTATTGCCCGGCCCCGTGCCGCACACGAAAAGCTCACCCGTGTTCGGAGTGGCGCTGAAGTACTTGTTGTCGAAGGTGCCGGTGTGAATATCCACGTTCGTAGTAGCGTTGCCGACGCTGCCCAGGCCAACGTGGGCCCGGACAAGGCCGGTGAAGTTCATGGTTATCTGGGCTACGACCGCACTGGCACCGGCAGTCCCGTCATTGCCGGAGAAGGCAAAAATCCGCTGGCTGACGCCCGAGCTGTCCATGATGACGGAATCGGGGATTCCAAAGGACCCACCGCTCGCGGTGCATGGAGCTGGAGTTCCCGTGCGACCGGGCGGGTTGGTCGTAGTGCAGCCTCCGCCGCCGATCATCACCGGAGCCGCTCTGAGGCTCGGGCTGGCTCCCCCGGCATTGATGACCCAAAGCTCTCCAAGCTGATCGCCCACGAAGAGGCGCCCGCTTGGGTAGTCATACACGGGACCATTCGGTCTCGCCGCCGCACCGCCAGTGCCGGCCACGGGCAGGGCGAAGGTCCAGTCCACCGTGGGATTGGTATTGAGAGCGCAGCTAAAGACGCAACTGATCCGGTAAATCTTTCCGTCGTCGCCGCCCACGAAAGCCTTGTCGGTCTGATAGTCAACCCAGGGAGAAGAGAGCGTGTCTGTAGCCGTGGTCGAGAAGGTTACAGATTTGAGGCACGAACTGGTGGGCGCAGCAACGGTACCGGTGCAGGCGCCGTTGAGCGTCGGGGTCGCGGCGGCCGTGGCTGAGGTTCCTTCTGCAGCCTTCCAGGTCAGCACGTGGAAGATAGCAGTTCCAGCTGTGCTCTCCACATAAGCGATTCTCTTGCCATCCAGTGAAACTGCGGGGGAAGTAAGGACTGAACCGCCAGCCGTGCTCCCGTTGTAGGCGAAGTTCACGGTGGGGTTCGCGAGGCAGAGCCTGGGGGTAGAGCCGCTGTACAGATTGTTCACACCGACCAGATTGGCCTGGCCGGGCGTCGCTCCAGCGACATTCAAACCGAAGACCACGTAGTCGTTGGCGCAGTTTGGGACGGCATTGATATCAAAGTTGTACTTGGCCGGGAACATATTGGGCGCGACGATACCCGTCCCCAAAGGAATGCTCCAATCGATTTTCATGCCGTTTTTCTTGGGGCGCAGAGGAAATGCCGGGCCGCGGCCGTCCCCGCCGAACCGCTCCTGCCTACCCCCGACCCGGGGAAGATTGCGCTCGGCCAGGCGAAATAGGATGCGGGGCTCGCTCCGGGCGCGATCTATGTTTTCCGTGCTTAAGGGACCGCTGACGGAGACGTGGTGATACGTCCAGTCCATGACCCGCCCGACGTGTGCACCGGGGTCCACCTGCGACCGCACAGCCGGACTAAAACAGGCCACAAGCGACAGGCACAACACCACATAGCGGCAAGTCCGTTTCATGAGTTCCCCCCGGGACCAAGGACGGCTGACGTGTTTCGCGATTGTCTTCCCCTAAAGATTAAAGGACTCTAATCAATTTCAGGCGCCGGTCTCAGCGGAGGCGCATTACACTAGTAACCTCTCCCGGTCACCATCCACTGTCGTCATTCCCTGGTAAATGCGATCATGATGTCGGGGAAAATTGCGCCGGGAAAAAATGCCGCCCTGGGCAAAAGTTGCATGGTCGGGAAGCGATCGCGGTGACGCGGCATTACCAGTCACCCCGGACGCCTTCGAGTTCAGACCGTGCATGTCCCGTGGTTTCATCAAATAGGCGTTTTTCACAGGCCGGGTTGGCAGTTGGCTGGAGTAAAATGCCAGATGGTCACCGAAGTGCGGCCTTCACCCAGAATCCATAAGAGGAAAGGACTTTTGCCACATGTGGAAACCCACGAATCAGCCTACGACTCCAGGCCGGCCAGGTGAGCCGGAGCGCCCGGCGGCGCCCGCCCCCGCCCCCACTTTTTCAGCCGCGAGCGAACCGGCTCCTGCGGCGCCGCGTCCGGTTGCAACCACTACCGCGGACCAGGCCACGATCGGCAAATCGCTGGTGATCAAAGGCGAGGTAACGGGATCTGAGTCGCTTTACATCGACGGCCGGGTGGAAGGTTCCATTAACCTGTCGGGCAACCGCGTGACCGTGGGACGCAACGGTGTGGTTTCGGCCAACATCAATGCGCGCGAAATCGTTGTCCTGGGCAAAGTTCGTGGCAACCTGACGGCCAGCGACCGGGTTGATATCCGCAGCGACGGTTCGCTCACCGGCGACGTCGTGGCAGCCCGTATCTCCATCGAAGATGGCGCGTTCTTCAAGGGCGGCATTGATATTCGCAAAGCTGGCCAGAAGCCCAACGGCGAAGAAGTCAAAGCTTCAGCTGAAGTCGCGACCGCAGCCCGAGTATAGGTTTTTCAGAAAGATCACGGCGGAGACTCTTGGTTCACACAAGAGCATCCGCCGTTTTTACGTCTGAGAACAGCGAACCAGAAACTGAGATCTGGAATATCTCTTTAAGGTTCCACACCCTTGCTCAACTCTTCTGCCTGAGTTTCCGCGACGCGCGGAAAAGAAGTAGGCTTCCGGCGGCGAAGGTCGCCCACCAGCGAAGATCGCGTAAGCCAAAGACCCGCAGCCACCGCCCCCGCCCATGTAAGCGTAATCAGGCCAATTGCCTCAAGGTCTGCGACCCGGCTGTTGTTGACCAGCAAGACGCGAGCGACTTCATAGCTGAGCAGGCCCGCCACAATCGAGGTAAGTCCAGCCTTCCCAATTTCTCCCCAGTTCAATTCATTGATGCGAATCAGCTGCCGGCGATGAAGCAGCAGCGCCAGTGCCAGGGTATTCGCCAGGATCCCCAGATCGGACGCCATCGCCAGCCCCACTGTCGAAAATCGGTGGAACAGCGCCGAGTACATGGGAATGGACGCTAGCGTAATCAGGCTGGTAGCGACCATGGGGACGAGCGTGTTGCCCGCCGCATAAAAAGCGCGCGAGTAGAGACCCTGCGCCGACCAGAAACAAAGCGAAAGCGCGAACCAGAAAAAATAAAGTGCGGTTTCGCGGGAGTCAGAAAACTTGAAGTGTCCGCGGCGGTAGACGAGATCAATAAGGGGCAGCGCCGCCGCCATCATGAAACTGGTGGCCAGCAGCGACGTCGCGACAATGCGGTAGATCGAACCGTTCACCGTGTCGGCAAACTCCCGCATCCGTTTCTCTCCGAACAGCTTGGCAAAAAACGGCAGCGAGGCCTGGCTGGTCGCCTGTCCCAGCACCGCGATCGGCACCGCGAACAGACGCTTGGCATAGTTAAGCCGCGTGATGTCGCCCACCGCTCCGGAAGCGAAGTAGCGCAGGATCCAATCGTCTGCTGTGACCAGCGAAACCCCCAACATCAGCGGAATCGAAAGCTTCACCCATTCGCGAAACGCCGGGTTGCGCACGTCGAAGGAGATGCTGTAACCAGTGCCGATGCGAGCGGCGCCGATGGCGTTGATGAGAAATGGCCCCAGGAAACTTCCCGCCAGCGCGCCGTACGCTAGGGATGAAATGCCATAGCGATGTGAAAGCAGCACCCCGCCTAAGATGATGGCAGCGTTATAGAGTAGCGGCGAGAATGCGGGAAACAGGAATAGCCTCCGCGAAAGCAAAACCGCCGAGACCACCCCGCCGACATAAAAGAAGATCTGGGCCGGCAGCAGGATGCGCGTCAGGTGAACGCAGAGTTCAAGTTGTTCAGCGCTGAACTTGGGAAAAAGATGCCGCGAAATTTCCGGAGTAAAAAACTCTGCCAGCAACACTCCCACACTCAATACCGCGGTCATCACCGTGATGATGACCGAAAAGGTTTTCTGGGCTTCGTCTTCCTTGTTCGCCGCCACAAACCTGGTGTAGATCGAAACAAAGGTGATGGAGGCCGTCCCACCCGCCACCAGGTAATTTAGCCAGTCAGGAATGGTGAAGCCGGCAACGTAGGCATCCGTCGCGGGCCCGGCGCCGAAAGCGTAGGCAATATAGGCCTCGCGCACGTAACCAATCACACGCGAGAGCATGACCGCCGTCATGAGCAGCAGCGTGGCTGAGAAAGCAGTGTGCTGGTGCGACGGCTGAAAGAGTCGAATCAGGCGGGCGAAGCCGCGGACGGGAGGTGCTTCGGGAGAGTCTGCAGAATTCGCCATCAAGGGGCGATTCTACACGCAAACATTCCGGTCGCCTGATACGCCAGATGGTTCGTGTAGCAGTTTCCAGTTTCCCGTTTCTGGTTTCGAAACCGGAGACCAGAAACATGCAACTACTAATCTGCTGCCGGATGCGGAACTCGCGTGTCTTTGTAAACCACGCCACCCTTCATCACGAAATCGACATGCTCCAGGGCGCGCACGTCGGCGAGGGGATCAGCATTCACCGCAATGATGTCGGCATACTTGCCAGGTTCGATAGTGCCAACATTCTGGGCCCGCCCGATCAGATCGGCGGCGCTTGAAGTGGCGGCGCGGATCGCCTGCGCCGGGGTCATGCCAAACTTCACCATGTAGAAGAACTGCCGCGCATTGTCCCCGTGAGGATACACACCCGCGTCCGTGCCAAACGCCATCTTCACGCCTGCCTGCACCGCCTTGCGGAAATTTTCCCGTTGCAGCCGGCCCACCGTTCTCTCCTTGTCGAGATTTTCGGTGGGCAATCCCCACTTGGGTGCCTCGTTGAGGATGTAATCGTCGTTGTAAATGTCCATCACCAGATAGGTACCGTGCTCCTTCGCCAGGCGGATGCCTTCGTCATCAATCAGGCTGGAGTGCTCGATCGAGTCAATTCCCGCCAGGATTGCATTCTTGATGCCCTCAGTGCCGTGCGCATGCGCGGCAATTTTCCGGCCGCCCATGTGCGCGGTCTCCGCGGCTGCCCTGAGTTCGGCCAGGGTGAATTGCGGCGCGGCGGGACTGTCGCCCCTCGAGAGCACCCCGCCGGTCGCCAGGATTTTGATCACATCCACTCCATACTTCTCCTGGGCGCGAATGACGTGGCGAATCTGGTCTTCGCTGTCGGCAATCTGAAAATCACGCTCCTCCGGAAACATCATGACCCGCGTCTGCGGCGAGAAGTTGTTCAGGTCGCCGTGGCCGCCGGTAATGGAGATGCCAGGACCACTCGCCACCACCCGCGGACCTACCAGCAGGCCGTCATTGATCGAGTTGCGCAGGTCGACCGCCAGAAACGGTTCCGACCCCACGTCGCGGACTGAAGTGAAACCGGCTTCCAAGGTCTTACGCGCATTCCCCACGGCAGCGAATGCGTGGCTGAAGGGCGTGTCTTTGAAGTTGTAAATCTCGTTGTAGCGGTCCGCACGCGAACCCAGATGAGTATGGCAATCGATCAGGCCCGGGAGCACCGTGGCCTGCGAGAGGTCGATGACTTTAGACCCCGGAGGAATCTTGAGATCAGCGGCCGAGGCGACGTTCTTGATCCGTTCACCCTCGACTACGACGATCACGTTTTCACGAACATTGTCACCCGTAGCATCAAACAGACGGCCCGCGAGGATATAACTGACCGCGGGGGCCGGCTTGTCGCCCGCCAAAGGCGCGGCCGCCTGACCAAACACGATAGCCGAAAACATCAGACAGAGAAGCGAAGGGAAGAGTTTGTTTCTCGAGATAACTTGGTTCAAGGGCCGCTCCTGGTTCGTTACGGTCCGGAATTGTTACGGTCCGGAATTGAACAGAGAAGTCTCAGGGTTCCACTAAGTCGCTGTCAAGCGCGCGCGGGTGGGGACAACAATCTCTGCGCATTTTTGACACTGCGGCGCAGGCCGCCGGATAATCCACACTGTGGCCGATTCCATCGTACAAAACTCCGTTCGCTCCTCTGTTTTTCGCCGCTCCTTCCACAAGCCTTTCCCTTCGGCGGTCCGCGGCGAGGGCGTGCATGTGTGGGACACGGAAGGCAAGCGCTACCTCGATTTTTCGGGCTCGGCGGCGGTAAATCTCATTGGGCACGGCGTGCCTGAGATCACCCGCGCAATGACGGACCAGGCGACGCAGTTGGAGTTCGTCCACACCAGCCAGTTCACCACGCCCGTAGCGGAAGCCTACGCGCGCGAATTGCTCAACTTTGCCGGCGATCATTTTCGTGGCGGCGCCGTGTATTTTACATGCGGCGGTTCAGAGTCGGTCGAGACTGCGCTGAAACTGGCGCGGCAGTATCAAGTGGAGATCGGCCAGACCAAACGTTACCGGGTGCTCAGCCGAAGCCAGAGCTATCACGGCTCGACTCTGGGCGCGCTTTCGGTTTCCGGCAACAAGCGGCGTCGCGAAATCTATTTGCCCATGGTGCGCGAGTTCGCACACGTAGGAATCCCATATTGCTATCGCTGCCACTACGACTGCACGGACGGCTGCCGCAACTGCGGTCAGGAGTACGCGGCCGAGTTGGAAAGAGCCATCGAGTCCTCCAACGGTGAAGCGGCTGGGTTCATCTTCGAACCGGTAAGCGGAGCCACGCTGGGCGCGGTGGTCCCGCCGCCCGGCTATCTGCAGAAGGTCGCGGAAGTTTGCCGGCGCCACGGTGTCCTGCTGATCGCCGATGAAGTCATGACCGGCATGGGCCGCACCGGAAGGAATTTCGCGATCAAACATTGGGACATCGCGCCCGACATCCTGATCGCGGCCAAGGGCCTCTCCAGCGGATACGCCCCGCTGGGTGCAGTCATCGCGACGAAAAAAGTGATTGATGGCCTCGCCTCCGGATCATTCCTGCATGGCTTCACCTACAACGCTCACCCGATTTCCCTGGCAGCCGGACGCGCCGTGCTGCATCGCTTGCAGCAGCAAAAACTGGTAGAGGCCGCCGACTCCGGACGCGACGGGACCATTGCGGCCAAACTGGAGCACGCACTCTCGACATTGCTCGACCTGAAGACGGTCGGCGACGTCCGCGGCATCGGGCTGCTGCGTGGCGTGGAATTCGTTTCCGATAAGCAAAGTAAGAAGCCGTTCGCTCCAGAAATGAATTTCGCGGGACGGGTGACCACCGCCGCCCTCAAACGGGGCCTGTTGGTCTACCCCATTCAAGGATGTGTAGACGGCATCTCCGGCGACCACCTGCTGATCGCACCTCCCGCGGTCATTACCGAAGAACAAATCGACTCGGCGGCAAACCAGCTGAAAGAATCCATCGAAGAAGCAGCCGCAAAGTAGCGCCGGCTGTTCCCTCGACAAGCTCGGGACAGGCTGTGGGGGCGCCCCCCCACTGTTGCGAACAGATGATCCGCCATGAGACGCGCGGTGATCTCTATCTTTTTCAATTACTTCCGGATTGATCCGAAGTTGATTCGCAGTTTACCCCCAGTGCATTGCCCGCAACCTCCTGCGCGCGCCAAACTGACTCCCGCGGAGCAAGAAAAATGGCGAGTCCAATGATTGATTTCTGCGAACAAGCAAACCCGAGTGTGCTGACCGAAGTGCGCCGCATCAAGCGCTTCGAGAACGCGGCCCGAATCCACAATGCGCTGACCAGCAACTGGGAAAAGCGCGTCCTCATCTGGATGGCCGAACGCACCCCGCGATGGATCAGCCCCGACCACCTCACGGTGCTAGGCTTCCTCGCTCAGGTGATGGCCGGGGTCAGCTACGCCCTGTCCGCATGGAACCGCTACTGGCTGCTGGCCGGCATCTTTTTTCTGGCGCTCAACTGGCTGGGGGACAGCCTGGATGGCACGCTCGCCCGGGTGCGCCAGCAGCAGCGCCCCCGCTACGGCTTCTATGTGGATCACATCGTGGACAGCTTCGGCGGGCTCGCTCTCATGGGCGGACTGGCGCTCTCGGGATACATGCATCCCTACATCGCGACCGGCCTGCTTGTCGCATTTCTGCTGCTTTCCATCCAGTCCTATCTGGCCACCTACACGCTTGGAGAATTTCAGCTTTCGTTCTGGAACTTCGGGCCGACGGAACTGCGCATTCTGTTGTCCATCGGCAACCTGGCGCTGCTGTATCACCCCATGGTGTTTCGCGGACACTTCCGCCTGTTTGACGTGGGCGGCGCGGTTGGCCTCGTCGGCATGACTGCCATGCTGATCTTCTTCACCCTCCGCAATACACGGCGTCTCTATGTGGAAGAGCGGATTCGATGACGGCAAACCCATGGTGTTCCATCGCAACTCGCTGGCTCAAATTCAACCTGGTTGGCGGAATGGGCATTGCCGTGCAGTTGCTGATGCTGGTCGTGCTGAAATCCGGGCTGCATATCCACTACCTGGTCGCCACTGCAATAGCGGTCGAGGCCGCCGTGGTCCACAATTTCCTCTGGCACGAACGCTTCACCTGGGCAGACCGCGCCGGCCCGGGCTTCGACCGCTTCTGCAAGTTCAACCTGATTACGGGCCTGTTCTCGATCGCCGGGAATATGTTGTTGATGAAGCTGCTAGTCGGAATCGGAAACGTCAGCTATCTCTTGGCAAACGGAATCACCATCACGGCGTGCTCTGTCGTCAACTTCCTACTCAGCAATGGTTTTGTGTTTGCGGCAACGCCGCCCGGAGCATCAACATTTAACGATTGACGTTATTAACGACACTCGTTGAACTATGGGTGTGATCAAGAGTTTTTCGGATCGCAGCACCTATGAGTTCTGGAACACGGGCAAGAGTAAGGGGATGCCGCCCGCGAATCCGCGAAAAGGGGCCCAGAAGAAACTTGCCATTCTCCATGCCGCCACTGCCCTCGAAGACCTGCGAATCCCGCCAGGCAACCGACTGGAAGCACCGCTGGGCGACAGGAAAGGGCAGCACAGCATCCGGATCAACGACCAGTTTCGCGTCTGTTTCGTGTGGCGGGATGGCGACGCTTACGAAGTGGAAATAACCGACTACCACTAAGACAGGAGAAAAACGTGAGTTTCAAAAATAATGGCCCGGCCGGCTGGGCGGTGCACCCCGGAGAGATTCTCCGCGAAGAGTTTCTGGAGCCGATGAATATCTCCCCTTACAGGCTGGCGGTGGATCTGGGGGTCTCGCCCCCGACGGTGAACGATATTGTCCGCGAGAAGCGAGGAATCACCCCGGAGATGGCAATCCGCCTGGCCAAGTATTTCGGCAACTCGGAGCAATTCTGGCTCAATCTGCAGGACGCTTTTGCGGTGTATCACGCCCGAAAAAAATACTCGAAGGAACTGAAGGCCATCAAGACTCTCGCGGCGGGGGCCACGACCCGTTAAGGAGCGCGCTCAAATCGGACAGAAACTCAGTCCATGTGACCGGCGGCCTGGCGTTCGACTGACCAGATGTCTTCCGGCTTTTGCTCAAACGGATACACATGCACCATCCAGCCGAATATCTGCGGCATGAATTTTCCGCCGGCGGCTTCGCAAGCGTCTCTGGTCGTGATTGAGCCTACCAGGCCGAACTTTGCATTCGGCCCCCAGGCCTCCTTCTTTCTGTCGGCTGGCGGCATGCACAGGTTGATGTGCGCGTGCCATTGCGCGATGCTCAGCGGAATGCGCTGGTCGAGTTCATTCCAGTTGGCATTCTTAGGCGCCGTGTACATCACCCCGATCAGCTTGTACTCCTCGCCATTTTTCTGGTAGAGCAGCGATGTAGGATGTTCGGGATTGAACTCGATCGCCGCCTCGAACGCGTAGCGGTAGTTGGTGAAGTGATACTGCCTTTGTGGCACGTTGGGCAGGAAGATCTTGTAACCGTCGGCGAGAGCGACTTTGTAATCCGTATATTTTTCCGCGGCCTTGCGCGCTGCGGTCACCACCTGGTCCGCTTTCTCCTGGTCTCCGGGCTTCAGATCGCGCAGGGTCGTCATCTTCATGTGCGGCCCCATGTCCATTTTGCGATCTGCCATCGAAAGCATGGCGTGGGCGCTGCCGTCGTTGTTCATCCCCGCCATGTCTGGCATGTTCATGCCGCTCATTTTTGAGGTTGGCGCAGGTGCGTCGAGGGGTGCAGCGTGCGGCGGCTCTTGCGGCGTGTTATGGAGAACATCTGGCGGTTCTTGGGATGCATCGTGTGGCATGTCAGCCGGAGTAGCTTGCGCCGGCTTGTTCTCACCGACGGGATCAACTGACGATTTCTGTTCCTGCGCCGACAGTGGCAGGAACGCGAACACAGTGAGCGAAGCCAGGGCCAGAATCCGTCTGCTCATAGGGCTATCCGATTGTATTAACCCTGAATGAGACTGGTAGTTTCTGCAATAGAAGACCAGTTACCGCCGTTACGGCCGTAACGAACTAAGTAGCGCCGCCGTCCCGGCCCTAATCGACTGCCAACACCTGTTGCGCCGCAGCCTCGCCCGAACGCACGCAATCGGGGACGCCGATCCCGCGATAAGCATTCCCGGCCAGGACCAGTCCCGGCCATTGCTTCAGGAGAACCTCAATTCGCTGCAACCGCTCGAGATGGCCCACGACATACTGCGCCATGGCGCCCTTCCATCGATAGATGCGAGTGAAGAGCGGCTCCGCGTTCAGTCCAAGGATTTGCCGAAGCTCGTCGCGCACGATACTCAGAATTTCATTGTCCGGAACTAGCAGAACCGCCTCATCGCGGGTGCCGCCCAGAAAGCAGCGGATTAACGCGCGGTCTTCCGGAGCGCGATGGGAAAACTTGTTGTGAACGAATGTCGCCGCCAGCAGCCTTTTGCCTTCGCTGCGCGGAACCAGGAACCCGAAGCCGGGGGGCAAGGCGGCCCGTACATCCTGGTCGAAGCCGAGCGCAACCGTCATGGAGGAGCTATATGGGATCGCCTTGAGCTCCGAGGCGAGCGCAGCGCAGGTGATCTCGAATAGAGGCACTGCAGCTGTCGCCGGTATGGCGACGATCACAGCGTCGAACGTATCGGACGCATAACCCGCGGATACGACCCATCCTCGATCCTGCCTTTGGACTGCCTGCACCGGAGAGTTTGCCCGCAAAGCATTCGCGGGAAGGCCGGCCACCAGTGTCTCCGCCAGTTGCTGCATGCCACCTTTGAGAGAGGTAAAAATCGGCGGTGGGGGTTGCGCAGAGTTCTTGCCTTTGCGCGCCGCCACCATTCCGCGCCCCAGGCTGCCATACTTCGACTCCATCTCCAGAAACCGCGGCAGCACGGCACGCACGCTGAGTTGCGCGGCGTCGCCCCCATAGACCCCGGAGAGTAGCGGATCAGCCAAACGCTCCACCATCTCCGCACCGTAATGGCGATCCACCAGCGCGGCCACGCTTTCGTCGCTCCGGGATCCGCGCGGAGCAAAACGCCACTCGCGAATCATGCGGAACTTTGTGGCTGGAGAAAAAAGCGTGGACAACAGAACGGGTGCAAGCCTGGTGGGAACCATGAATATCAGCCCATCGGGCAGAGGGGTCAGTTTGCCCTTCACCAGGATATACGTTTTGCGGCCACTGTCACTGGAACCAATGAGCTGGTCTTCAATACCGAGCCGGCGGCAGAGGTCCGCGGCCCATGGCTTTTCGGTGAGGAAGGAATCGGGGCCGGCCTCAACCAGGCAACCGTCCACCTGCTCCGTGGCCAGTACGCCGCCGAAACGCGGACCGGATTCGTATAGCGCATACTCCAGCAACTCTCCGGCTCGACGTCGTTCTTCAAGTGCGAACGCCGCCGCCAGCCCGGAGATGCCGCCGCCGACAATGGCGATGCGTTTCATGCGTTTTCAGTGTCGCGGTCGGGTAGTGTCATAATTTCGGTTTCTTTGCGTCCTGGGCGAATCCGCGTAGGGAGCCGCGAAGCGGCGCAAAGAACTCCCGATCACTTTCCGTTGCGCGACCGCGCTACATCGGCCAATGCGGCCGTCAGCAACCGCGAATCATTCAGCGATTCCGCCCGCCACAACTTCATGCCTTCCTTCTCGGCAAACTCCTTGAAGCCGATGTCGATGTCGTAGAGCACCTCGACGTGATCGCAAAGAAACCCGATGGGCTGGATGAAGACTCCGCGATGACCTTTCGCTTTCAATTCCAGAATCGTGCTTTCGACCGTGGGCCCGAGCCATGCCCCACCTGACATCCCCTGGCTCTGAAAGGCAAACTTCCAGTCTTCAGGCCCGAGACCCACCTTCTGCGCCACCAATCGGGCGGTGTCCTTGGTCTGAGCTTCGTAGGGATCGCCTTCGGCGATGGTTCGCTGAGGAACGCTGTGCGCGGTAAATATGATGGGCACACGCGCGGACGCTTCGCTGCATGCCCGATCCCATCCCGCGCGAAACTTTTCGGCAAAAGCAGCGATCAACGACGGATGGTCATGCCAGGACTCGACAAATTCGATGGCAAAAGGCACGCCACCTTCGACATTCAACGCCGCGCGATAGAGTCCCACGCTGGTGCGCGAATTTTGCGGAGCCAGGCATATAGCGACAGCGCGACTTACGCCGTTCGACTTCATGGTGGCAATCGTGTCGGCAATAAACGGCTTCCAGTTACGCATTCCCACGTACACCGGCAGCTTCAATTCTTCCGCCAGCAATTCCCCTTGGCGAAGTGTGAGGGCCGTCAGCGGAGACCGTCCGATCAGTCCGTAGCGATGCTTCACTTCCTCAATCACTTCCGCTGGGACAGGCCGGCCGCGGGTAATCTGGTTCAGGAATTCCGGGATTTCATCCACAGAATCGGGACTGCCGTGAGCCAATAGTAAAACCGCATCTCTTTCATTTGCAGACAATTACAACCCCCATCAAATCTTGGTCGAATATCCCTGCACAAACCTCGCCAGCGCCTTCACGTTCTCCACCGGCGTCTCCGGCAAAATGCCGTGGCCCAGATTAAAAACATGCCCGGCCCGTCCACCGGCGCGCCTCAGAATTTCTCTCGCCGTCGCCTCTATTTCCTTCCAACCGGCAAAGAGCAGCACCGGATCCAGATTCCCCTGCACCGCCCCAGATCCGATCGCCTTCCAACCCACATCCAGCGGAATTCGCCAGTCCAGGCCGATCACTTCTGCGCCAGTCTCCTTCATCGAAGACAAAAGCGTGGCGCTGTCCGTGCCGAAATAAATGATCGGGACTTCAGTTTTCTGTAACGCTTTCACCAGTTCAGTGGTGCGGGGCAGCACGTAACGGCGATAATCGTCCACGCTGAGACAGCCGACCCAACTATCGAATACCTGGATCACGTCGGCGCCCGCGCGCACTTGTTCCGCCGCATACTCAGAGACCACCGCAACCAATTTGCCCAGAAGCTCATGCCAGGCCGCAGGCGAGGAGTACATCATCTTCTTGGTGTTTACGTAGTTGCGCGAACTGCCGCCCTCGATCATGTAGCTGGCCAGGGTGAATGGCGCTCCGCAGAAACCAATCACCGGCAGACGCGGTCCGAAGTGTTTGCAGACCAGTCGCACCGCCTCGGAGACATACCCCAGGTCGGCTGCGCGATCGGTGCGCAATCCGGAGATGTCCGCCTGGTCGCGTACCGGTTTCTCGATCACCGGGCCTTCGCCCGGAGAGAAATGAAAGGGCAGCCCCATGACTTCGAGAGGCAGGAGGAGATCGGCAAAGATGATGGCTGCATCCACGCCCAGGGCCTCAGCGGCCGTGATCGTCACCTCGGCCGCTACTTCTGGCCGCTTGCATATCTCGATCAGTGAATATTGTTTGCGGACGGCCCGGTATTCGGGCATGTAGCGGCCGGCCTGGCGCATGAACCAGACTGACGTCCGATCAACCGGAAGGGCACGGCAGGCCTTGACGAAGCGGGATTCGGGGGCAGACATTGACCCTTTAACTGTAGCATCTCGCCCCGACCCACACACCGGTGTCATCCGGAGCGGAGCATTGCGTTTCGCTTCCGAAACGCAATGCGGAGTCGAACGACCCCTACCGTTCGTAATGGCGATTCCGTCTGGGAAATTGGCGCGGCTTGTGGAGGTACCTCAACAACGCCGGCTTCCGATTCAGCTATAGGGGTCCCCTCGACTTCGCTCGGGGCAGGCTCTTCGACTGCACCGCTGCTTCGCGGAGCGGAGCAGCGACTCCGCTCAGGATGACAACTCGCGTTGGATAAGGTTTAAAATCAACCTCATGGCAAACCTGACGCTGGTTTATGGCATGCGGCTTCTGCCTTCGGACGAAGTCTCCGAAGTCGGCGACGCGACCCTCAAGCTCAAAAATGGGCACGAGGCCCACGTCACCATGCACGTCCTCGAAGGCAGCAAGGAGGAGATCGAGAAGCAACTAAAGACCAGCCTGGAAGCGTTCTTCGATTTCTACCCGGAAATTTGAAGGCGGACCTCGGGCGTCAGGCCTCGGACCTCTGCTTAGTTCCCGCGCATGTGATCTGAAGTCTGAGGTCCGACGCCTGACGTCCAAGGTCCGAAGTCCGATCTATAATCTCTTTGCGCATGGACCTGTCCCTCCGCACACTGCGTTTTCGGCTTCTGGCCATGGGTGTTTTGCCTCGCACCCGCCTGGCTCGCGCCGCTTGCTATCTGCTGGGACTTGACCTGCTCCTCTTCGCCCTGCAACGAAGCTTCGCCATCTTCAAAGTCTCCTTCGGTCAGGCTCTCAGTGGATGGGTGGGAATCCTCAGTGCTCTCGCTATCGTGTTACTTGCCATTCTCGCCTATCGCTGGCTCAAAGCTCGGCTGCTCTGGCGTCTGCGCAACCGGCTGATCGTGACTTATGTATTCATCGGCGTAATCCCGGTGGTTCTGCTGGTCGCGATGGCATTCATCACCATTTATTTGTTTGCCGGACAGTTTGCAAATTTCGTGGTCACCTCCGAACTGGATTCAAGGCTGCACAGCCTGCAATCGGTAAATGCGGCCATCTCCCATGAATTGGCGGCGCGTCTGGAACATGGCCAGCCAGCGGTTGCCGAGTCACTGGAAGGGCTGCGGCGGAACGATCGGGCCTGGGCGTCCCGTCAGATTTGCGCCTGGAAGGGTGGAGCTCCGCTCGCCGTGTGCAACCCGACCTCTCCCGGAAAGACCCCGTTTGCGCTTCCATCTTTTCTGACAACCGGATTCGGAGCGATCGTTCGCGACCAGGGCCAGTTGTATTTGCGTGCGGCCACCGAACTCGGCGACAGCGACGGAAAGCTTTCTGTTGTCTCCAGTGAGGCGCTCGATCGAAACTTGCTGGAGAAGCTGGCAAACGATCTGGGCGAGATCACGCTCTACGCATCCGGGCTCGACTCGAAAGGCGGCGTGATACCAGCGCCAACCTCGGCCCCGCTTATCGCCCTGGATTCGCCCGACAAGCAGGAACTCGCGCTTCGCACCGGCAAGAACGGCGTGAGCGTAGACCGGGGACACGAAGAGCTTCGGACTGCCTTCACTGCCGGCACTTTGGCTGCCGCCGCTAACGTATTCGACAGCGAGATCACCTTCGGGACTCCGCTTCCCGTCGTGGACTGGGCAACCGGCGAGCAGCAGAAAGCCGGCGCGGTGCTCCGCGTTCAGACCAGGCCGTCGATGCTTTATGCGCGTCTGTTCGCTGCACTTGGCGACTTTGCGACCGGCGTGGAGTACACGTTGTTCTTCGCGGCGGTGGTTTTTGCCATCATCGAACTGCTGGCATTATGGATCGGGACCCGCCTCACGCGCACCGTGACCGGAGCCGTGGCCCAGCTCTACAACGCCACCGAACACATCAATCGCGGAGACTTCAGCCACCGCATTTCCGTGCAGTCGCACGACCAGCTGGCGACCCTGGCCAACTCGTTCAACTCGATGACCGCTTCCATCGAGAACCTGATCGAGGAGCAAAAGGAAAAGGAGCGGCTGCAGAACGAATTGACCATCGCCCAGGAAGTACAAACTCAGCTCTACCCGCAGCACATCTCGCAATTGGCTTCGCTCGAAGTCTTCGGCTTCTGCCGTCCCGCGCGCACCGTGAGCGGAGACTACTACGATTTTCTGACGCTGAGTTCCAACAGGCTTATTCTGGCAGTCGGTGATGTCAGCGGAAAAGGTATTTCTGCGGCACTGCTGATGGCTACGATTCACTCTGCCGTCCGCGCTTACAGCCTGGAAGGCATGCCCACCTTGCGAGAGCCGGTAGGGGCCGGAGCATCCCGTGTACTGCCGGCCTCCGGCCTGAATGGCGCTGAGACGTCGGCCGGCGCAATGCTTTCACGGCTGAATCATCAGCTTTACCAAAGCACCCCGACGGAGAAATACGCCACGCTTTTTCTGGGCGTATACGATGGCCACGAGCGCAAGCTTACCTACAGCAACGGCGGTCACCTGCCGCCCGTCATCCTTGGCAAGGATGGATCGGTGCGCCGGTTGGAGCAGGGCGGCACTGTCGTCGGCCTGTTTGCTCATCGAAACTATCCGGAAGCATCAGTCGCGCTGCGCCAGGGAGAGCTTTTCGTGGCTTACAGTGATGGCGTGACCGAACCGGAAAATGATTTCGGCGAATTCGGCGAGCAGCGGCTGATTGACCTGGTTTGGGAACATCGCGACCAGCCCCTGGCACGGATCAGCGAGATCGTGACCGGTGCCGTCGCCGACTGGATCGGCGCCAACGAACAACCCGACGACATAACCCTGGTCCTGGCCCGAGGACAATAGTCTTTGATGTGGGCGCGAGCGTCCCGCTCGTGCTTCCCGAAAGATACAAACAGCTAGCGGGAAATTTCGGAGCGGGCGGCAGCACGATCCGTGAAAGGTTGCGCTGCAATCCTGACACGCGCGCCGCCGCCTTTCCTCCGAAGCTCCGCGGACCCGCGAAACTTCACAGGCACGCCCCTCGCGGAGCAATCTTTTCAAAAAATTGGCAGGGTGAGCTGGAGGGCCGGAAGGGCTAGCAGATCAGAACGCATAGTCGGGAAAGCCGGGAATGGACCGCCGGAGGGGCGGGCGCATCGGAAATCTCGCCACTGACCCGGACAAGCGGCTCAGTAGGCAGAATCTGATGCGCAACCGCAATCGCAGCCGCAGGCGCCCGGTCACAAAGACGGGAATGCGCAGTCACCGGGGCTGTCCCGTCGTGGAAGGTGAAGTCGGGTAATGCCACCTGCGGCAGGACCAGGATGACGGCGAACAACGCCAATTCGAAAATCAGGATTGAAAATTGCCAACGCTTCATGAAACGCCAACTCGTTCAAATCAAGAATTACTCTTTGGTGGGCCCACTGTCAATGCGGTTTAAAGTAGCGCCGGCCTCCGGGCCCGATGGGGTGGGCGGGACGCCCACCCGACAGCCGGCGAGACGCCGGCGCTACTAGGTCTATTTCGCCTTCGCGGCTTTGGGCACCATAGCCACCCGCGACGTCACCTGCTGCGCCTTTTCCATCCCTCCTACAATCAGCAATCCTTCCGGCAGAACCACTAGCCCGCGGTGGTCCATGGCGGGCTGGGGAGTATGCTCGTTGATCGTCTCCCACTTGCCAGTGCGCACGTTAAAGGCAAAAGTCACCGGAGACGGCTCCGCGGGCACTCCGTTGTACCCGATGCCATTGTAGTTGTAGGGATTGTCGGTGCCGCCCGAGAAATAAATCTTCTGGTCTTTATCCGAGCCTCCCGCCGCGATGCGGTAGCGCGCCGGCCCCGGATGGCTAGGCAATTTCGTCCACTGAATTTTCAAGCGATCATGGCGGTCAATCTTGCCCATCCAGCACTCGTCCGAAGGGATGTACTTCGGCCGGCCTCCAGCCGGGTTCTTGTAGGCGCCGTCAATGTACACAATGGTGTCGCCTACCACCGCGCCGGCGTGTCCAAACACAGGGGTTCCTGGAATCGGCGTCGCTTGTGCCCAGGTGTTCTTCTCGGAGTCGTAGACCTGGACGTCGCGCACCGCGTCCGACTTCGACCAGCCACCCACCAGGTAGATGTAACGGTCGCGATAGAGCCCGCCGACCGAATCGTCCACCGCTACCGGCATGTCTTCTGCGCGGAACCAGCGATCGGTAAGCGGTTCGTACGCGTTCACGTCGCGCAGGGTAGTTTCCCCGCCCTGCGCATCCACAACATAGCCACCGAATAAGAAAATATGTTCACGGGCTCCGACCGCCGTGGCCGCCAGACGCCCCACCGTCCCCGGAACCGCACGCACCTCAACCCATTTGCCGGTATCGGCCTCGGTGTCAAGCATGTAGCCGGAGTTGGAGATAGCATCCCATGTCTTCTTGGCCCCCATGCCCATCATCGAATAGACCAGCAACGATCCGCGGCTCTTTACACTGGCGACAGCATTGTTGGAAATCGGAACTGGCAGCGGCTCGAACCTCGACTGGTCAGCGGCAAACAGAAACCCGGCCAAAACAATCAGGAGGATAAATCCCAGGCACTTTTTCATCGCAGAAGATTCTAGAACGGGCAGGGCATGAGTAGATAGCGCTTAAAAATTCATGGTAAAGCTCAGTGCAGAAGAACATATGGCTCCGGCGTCATCCTGAGGGACTTTGGTCCCGAAGGATCTCGCGCGGCCGGCATACGCGCCAAGGTGTGTATCCGCTCCACGCCAGATCCTTCGCAAGGTCAGGATGACCCATTGTAAGAGGGGGAAATTCAGATTGACCTTTTACCCCGCAACCGCCGGCCATGAGGGCCTGTGCTAGTCTGAAATGCGTGAAAACCGCTTGGAAATTGGCTGTTTGCTGTTTGGTGACCGCCTCTTTCGGGGCAGGACAGGCGCAAAAGAGAGCTTCCCGGCCAGACGTTTTCCTGATCACCATTGATACTCTTCGCGCCGACCACGTCCACTGTTACGGCTACGAGAATATTCAGACGCCGGCACTCGATGAACTGGCAAAAGACGGCATTCGCTTCTCCCAGGCGTTTACTCCCAGTCCGATCACAAACACTTCCCACACTAGTATCCTGACTGGCCTGCTGCCCAGCTCGCATGGGGTGACCGATTTTGCCGTGCCTCTGGCGCCGAGCCATCCCACGCTGGCAGAGTTGCTGAAGGAGAAGGGGTACCACACCGCGGCTTTCATCGGCGCGGTCATCCTCGACAGTAAAACCCTCGCTCCAGGCCTCGACCGCGGATTCGATTTCTACGACAACTTTCCTGAGCACGCGCAGACCAAATCCCGCTGGGGACGAGTAGAGCGTCGCGGCGCAGAAGTTGTGCAGCACGCGGAGGCGTGGATGACCGCGCATCCCTCCGGCCCACATTTCGTATGGATTCATCTCTACGATCCTCACGATCCCTACGAGCCGCCTCCGCCTTACTCGCAAACCTATAAGGACCGCCTGTACGACGGCGAGATCGCCTACTCCGATTCCGCTTTGGGTGGATTTATTGGCTATCTGAAGAAGATCGGCCGCTACGACAACGCGCTTATCGTCGTGGTCGGAGATCATGGCGAAGGTCTGGGTGAGCACCACGAAGACACTCACGGAATTTTTCTTTACGACTCCACCACTCACGTTCCCCTGATCCTGAAGCCTGCGAAGGTTCCGGCTCAGGGCCATCCCGATCAGGTGGTCAAGGCGCAGGTTCGAACCACTGATATTTTGCCTACGGTCGTGGATTGGCTGGATATCCCGCCGCCGGCGCGCCTGGATGGCGCGTCCCTGAAGCCGTGCGTGGATGGCACGGTGGACAACGATCGGGCCGCGGTGGGCGAGACAGACTATCCGCTACGTTTCGGCTGGGCGCCGCTGAGGTCAGTCCGCGCCGATGGGTTTAAGTTCATCGAAGCGCCTCGGCCGGAGTTGTACGACCTGCACGCTGATCCCACAGAGTTGGCAAACCGCTATCAGCCCTCGGATCTCACAGTGCAGAAATTCCGCGGAATGCTGGCCGACATCAAAGCCAAAGCGCCTGCGCCGCCTTCCGGAGCCGAGGTACAAAGTCCCCAGGGTTCGAGTGACGCCCTCAAAGCTCTGGGTTATCAGGGCCAGCCTGGCGCGGGAGTCTCCGCGAACAGCCCTGAGACCTCAAAACTGCCGGATCCCAAAGACAAGATCGAAGAGCAGAATCTGCTGCACAGCGCAATGATCGCATCGGATGACAACCGCACAGATCAGGCGCGGCAGGCGCTGGAGAGAGTTCTGCAACTCGATCCCAAGTCCGTGACCGCCTTACGGCAACTGGGAGAACTGGAGCTTCACGCCGGAGACTACGCCCAGGCCGCTGAACATCTGAAACGGGCGAGAGAATCCGGAGATGCGAACGCGGCCTTCTATGAAGGTCAGGCTCGGGAGAAGATCGGTGACTTCGCCGGAGCCCGCGACGCCCTCGAGGCCAGCCTTAAACTCACTCCCGGACAGTTCCCCGCCCGGCTTCTGCTGGGCCAGGTCTACCTCAACCTGAAAGATCCCAAAAATGCCGAAGACCAGTTTGAAGCCGCCCTGCTATTGCAGCCAGAGAGTGCAGAAGCGCAGCACGGTTTGACCCGGGCGCAAGGATTACAAAAATCCCGGCATTGAAGACCCCCGAGGGCGTTAGCCTAGAGTAGCGCCGGCGTCCCGCCGGCTGTCCGGCGGGCATCTTGCCCGCCGCGAGTGAAACTACCGAACTGACAGTGGCAGCAAAGCGTCGACATAGAAAGGCTTCCCGATGGGGCGGGCGGGACGCCCACCCGACAGCCGGCGGGACGTCAGCGCTACGAGAATCGGCTACTTGCTTTGCTTGGCGATCCTCTCCACCTGCTGCAAGTGGTTCAGGTCGTGGCCAGCAATCAGTTTTACGATGTGGTCAACGCTTTCTCTGCCGCGCTCTGCGTGCTCTCCGTAGTTTTTCCATGCCTGCTTCGGCACGGAACTCAGGAGCCGCAAATTGTTTTCGCGAAGCGTGCGGAACGTCTCCAGTGATACCTTCGGGTTGCAGCGGCTGTAGCCGAAGGTTTCAGCCCACGCATCCTGATCGAAGGCCTGTATGACTGTGCCGTTCGACGCCAGAATCAGGCGTATCCGATAGCCGATGACCAACTCTGCGTCCGCCATGTGGGCAAGGATTTCGCTTATGGACCACTTCCCCGGCGCAGGGCGCCGGGCCAGTTGCTTCTTGCTGAGCCCCTTGGTCAGGGCGGCAAACTTCCTGGGAGCGGCCTGCTGCAAGCGCAGCGGGTCCTTCCCTTGGCTGTGACTGAGCATGCGTTGGGTGTACTCTTGTGGCGTTTCAGGCATCATTCTCTCCATGGACAAATGTTAAGCCAAGCTTAAAAAGCGAAGGGAGCGCCACGACAGGCGCTCCCTTGGACTGCGAATTCGTGCACAAAACCGCTGGCAGAATATACTCTGAAAATTAGCGGCCATCAATCGAATTTCAACCCGCATCATAGTAGGAGCTTCTGCCGGATTGGAAGTTCAAAAACTCTGCGGTCTTCGGAGGTTCGCGTGGTCAGAATCTTTAACAGGCTGTCACTCGCTCTACTGCTCGTTGCAGCAACATTGCTCCTGGCAGCTTGCCCTACACGCACCAGCATCGAGAGGATCCTTCGTGATCCGGGCCGGTACGTGGGCCGGGAAGTTGCCATCGGTGGACGAGTCAGCAATTCGTTCGGAGCTCTCGGCACCGGCGTCTATCAGGTGGACGACGGCACGGGTCAGATCTGGGTTTATAGCCAGCGATACGGCGTGCCGGGCAATGGCGCCAAGGTCGGGGTCAGAGGCACGGTCTCGCAAGGATTCAGCTTCGGCGGCCGCAGCTTCGCGGTTGTTCTCAGGGAAACAGAACGTCGTCACTAACACGACCCACGTAGGGGCGGACGCCCTCGTCCGCCCGCAGCTCAGCAAGGGCGTTGCGCTTGGCTCCGCCCACAAAAACCAGACGAGCTTCGCTCGTCCACCCGGACGAGGGCGTCCGGGCCTACGTCGCCGGTGATAAATATCAATCTTGGTGGTATTAGTTTTGCCGCGGTGGGTTGGCGGCCGACATGGGGTCCGGTTGCGCCTGTGATTCTCTGATTTCCAGCTTCATCTGGCGGAGGTTAGTGGCCTCGGCAGGATCCATTCCGGCCTTCAGGTCCGACTTCTCTACGAAGTAGCGCCAGCCGGCGTGACGATCTTCCGAACTCTGGCCGGTTTCGAAGTGTTTGACTCTAACTTCAGCGTTTTCTTTGCCTTTCACGACCAGCACCACCCCGCCAGACTCGTAAGTCCGAATGTTATGGCGGATGATGGCGTATGAAGCCTTAGTTTCGTCGCGCGTCAGAGACACCCCGCTTCTGGCTGATGGAAAAACTTGCGTTTGGTTGGTCGGAGAGCGTGCCCGCAGGGTGGTTCCCGCTGCGGGCACGTTTCCTAGTCTATCTAGAGTTTCCGCTCTGCTTACAGCGGACGGACGTTCTCAGCTTGCCAGCCCTTTGGCCCCTTGGTCACATCGAACTCCACACTCTGACCCTCCTGCAAGCTGCGAAAGCCGCCTGCCTGGATAGCCGAGAAGTGCACAAATACATCTTCGCCACTCTGACGGCTGATAAAGCCGTAGCCTTTGGCGTCGTTAAACCACTTTACTGTTCCTTGTTCTGCCATTTTGTTACTGTTTCCTTTTCAATCGATTTACGCTGTGAGATCGGAGGTACTAAGGGCGGTTCAAGCTGGTATGCATGAAGCTGCTCAACAACCGATTCTAATCAAACGCACTTTCAGTTTAGCAGAAAAGTCGGGATTTAGGTGGACAAAATGGTCATCCGCACCCCGGCGATCAACTCCTCGGTAACTGTAACCGCCCAGCCTTGGCGTCCTTTGAGGCTCGCTTGGCGACCTTTGCGGTTAAGTGCTTTACCGCAAAGGACGCCAAGGGCTCGCAAAGTGCACAAAGGAATCCCTCTCGTCCTTCTCAGTATTTACTTTCTCTTCCACATCTAGAAGGTATAATCTCAAGGACCAGAAGTCCTTAACCACGAAGACACAAAAAACCACCCTGCGCCTTCGCGATTGAGAAAGCTGCTTCCCTGTAGGCGCAATTTAGTCCAGTCCTTGACCGCAGGCAGTAGCGCTACCAGTTGACTTTGATCAGCCCGGAGGGAAGCCTCGGACTGCAGTGCTCGTGACTGTACCCCCACGAGTGCAGGCTCATGACTTAACGCTCATGATTTAGAGCTCATGGAGGAGCGCAGCGATGTCGCAATTCAACGGAGACAAGGCTAGGTTTCACCGCGAACGGAAGCAGAATGAACGCCGCCGGCTGCGCACCCGCGAACTGCTTCAGGCGGCCGGACTGAAAGTCAGCCCGCCGGAAGCCAGCAAGAAGCCCCGCGCCGTTGCCGAGAAACCCGCATCCTGAAATTGAGTTACACTTTAGAACTGTAGCAAGAGGAACAATATGAAGAAGCTGTTTGTTGGCAACATCCCCCACAGCACGACTGAAGCGGAGTTGCGGGCGCTGTTCGAACCCCACGGGGCCATCGAGCAAGTCAGCATCGTGACCGATCGCGACACCGGCCGTTCACGCGGCTTTGCGTTCGTCGAAATGACCGATTCCGCCGAAGCGGAGAAAGCAATTGCGGCGCTCAATGGCAAGGAACTGGGTGGGCGCGCATTGAACATCAATGAAGCCCGTCCCAAGACTGATCGCGGCGGCCCTCCCCGCGGAGGTGGTGGTGGACGTCCGGGTGGCGGCGGTGGACGCCCCGGCGGTGGTGGACGTTCCGGTGGTGGGGGTGGTGGGCGTGACGATTATCAGGGCCATGCGCGTCAGCCTCGAGAGCCGCGCTGGTAAGGAGCAACACTTAATAGTGCATTGCAGAGTTTTACGAACACCGATCTGCCAAAAAAATGTCCCTTGGAGGTGTCTATGTCTGGTCGAGGCCGTTCCAGCTTCACCAAGCGTCAGAAAGAGCGCTCACGGCAGGAAAAGCAGAAGGAAAAGGCTGAGCGCAAGGTCCAGCGAAAGCTGGAGAAACCGGCAACTGGATCCGATTCTTTTGAACTCTCGGAAGAAGATTTCGCAGCTGCGGCCGCCCAGATGGCCCTTCCGGGGGATTCACACCTGGAAGAGTAGCCGGACAATCTTCGATTCAATGACATGGGAAGCGCGGCTTTGAGCCGCGCTTTTTCATTTTCGGGGACCTTCGGCGCGCCAGGGAAAATGAACCCTTCCGGCGGCCGCCGAAGTCTAAACAGAGGAGTGAGTTCCTCTTCTCCAGCCCAGCCCAAGTCTGCGATGACTGCCCAGCGGCTGCGGACCGTCCTTCCCGCGGTATGGGAACTGATGCGTCCCCGCCGGGGCCTGCTGGCCCTGGGCTTCGCTGCTGATGGTAATCAACCGGGTCTCGGGACTGGTCCTTCCCTACTCCACCAAATTCCTGATTGACAGCGTCATCGCCAAACATCACGTCGAACTGTTGCGGCGCCTGGTCCTGATCGTTTTGTCGGCCACCATCATTCAGGGAATCACGTCCTTTGCGCTGACCCAGTTGCTATCGAAAGCGGCCCAGCGTCTGATTGCGGAACTTCGTCAAAAGGTGCAAGCCCACATCTCTCATCTTCCGGTTTCGTTCTACGATTCGAACAAAACCGGCACGCTGGTCTCGCGCATCATGACTGACGTCGAAGGCGTGCGAAACCTGCTGGGGACGGGACTGGTCGACCTGGTCGGCGGACTGCTCACCTCCGGCATTGCGATGGTCGTGCTCTTCCGCATCAGCCCGGTGATGACCTTGCTGGCATTCAGCTTTCTGCTTGTGCTTTGCCATCGCGCTGAACAAGGCATTCACCACCATCCGTCCAATTTTCCGACAGCGAGGAAAGATCAACGCCGAAGTGACAGGACGCCTCGCGGAGTCGCTGGGCGGGGTGCGCGTGATCAAGGGATATCACGCGGAAGAACGCGAAGAAGCTGTCTTCGCCGGCGGCGTGCGTCGCCTGCTGGACAACGTGATGAAAACCCTGACCGCCACATCGGTCATGAGCCTTTCCGCCAGCCTGCTCATGGGAGTGGTCGGCGCCATCATCATGTACATGGGCGCGCACCAGATCATGGCCGGCACGCTGACCATCGGCAGTTTCTTTACCTATACTCTTTTTCTCGGCTTCCTGGTCGCGCCCATCGTTCAGATCGTCAACATCGGAACCCAGATTACGGAAGCTCTCGCCGGTCTCGAACGCACCCAGGAAATTCTGCATGAGCGTCCCGAAGATCAGGATCCCAAGCGGACAGTTACGCTCGACGACATTTACGGCAAAGTAGAATTCGACCACGTCAACTTCAGCTACGATGGCAGCCGCACCGTCCTGCATGACGTCAGTTTTCAGGCTGAACTGGGAACCGTGACCGCGCTGGTGGGTTCTTCAGGTTCGGGCAAGTCAACCATCATCGGGCTGATTTCGGCGTTTTACGTCCCCACACAAGGGCGGGTATTGGTTGACGGAGTTGATCTCAGCACGGTCCGGCTCGATTCGTATCGCACGCGCCTGGGAGTCGTGCTGCAGGAATCGTTCCTGTTTGACGGCAGCATTCGCGAGAACGTGGCCTTTTCCCGCCCCCAGTCCAGCGAGGAAGAAATCATGCGAGCCTGCCACATTGCCCGGGTGGATGAGTTTGCCGAGAGCTTTCCGGAAAAGTACGACACCATCGTCGGCGAACGCGGCGTGAAACTTTCCGGAGGACAGCGCCAGAGAATCTCGATTGCCCGCGCCATTCTGGCCGAGCCGCGCATCCTGATCCTCGACGAAGCCACTTCCAGCCTCGATTCCGAATCCGAGGAAATGATCCAGCACGGACTTTCATACCTGATGCAGGGACGCACCACGTTCGTGATCGCCCACCGGCTCTCCACCATCCGCCGCGCCGACCAGATTCTGGTTGTCGAACAGGGCCAGATCGTTGAGCGCGGCACGCATGACGAACTGTATGCGCTGCAGGGCCGATATTTCGACCTCTATACCAAGCAACAAGGCTTACAGAACAACCTGTTCCTGGCCCCCGGCGAGGGAGATGCCGCTGCACCCGCCGAAGAAGCTGTCCCCACAAAAAATGGCGATCGTGACGTCAATTCAGCCGATGCGTTGCGTCTAATAAGAGGAGAGGTACGTTGAATACCAACTCTGTCATCCCGACTGGAGCGAAGCGCAGCAAGCGAAGTGGAGGGACCTTGTGTTTCGGACAGTTCCCAACACTCAAAGCTTGAACCACAGAGGACTCAGAGATAAACCACTCCCTAAATGACCCTCAATCCCGATCAATCACATAGCTCCAACGGCCCTCCTGCGATCCGCATTGTCGACCTCTGCCGACACTATCAAATGGGGGAAGCGCTGATACGCGCGGTAGACGGCGTCTCGCTTCAAATTCAGCCGGGAGAGTTCGTGGCCCTGCTCGGCAGCTCCGGCTCCGGCAAGTCATCCCTGCTGAATCTCGTCGCGGGCCTTGACCGGCCAACTTCGGGGGCGGTGATCGTCCAGGACCGCGACCTGGCCCAACTCTCCCGCGAAGAATTGGCCAAGCATCGCCTGCGTACGGTAGGAATGGTTTTTCAATCATTCAACCTGGTTTCGCGGATGACCTTGGCTGAAAATGTGGACCTGCCGCTGCGCTTCGCAGAAGTGGACCGAGGCCAGCGCCAGACCCTTACCCGGCAAGCGCTGGAACGAGTCGGACTCGGCTCGCGCATGACCCACCGGCCCAGCGAACTTTCGGGCGGCGAGCAGCAACGGGCGGCTTTGGCGCGAGCCTTGATCAATCAACCAAAGCTACTGCTGGCGGATGAGCCCACCGGAAATCTGGACAGCCGCACCGGCACCGAGATCATGAATTTTATCCGCGAGTTCAACCAGTCTCTGGGAATGACGATCGTGATGGTCACCCACGAACGGGCCCTGGCTGAGCGCTACGCCCGGCGGATGATTTTCTTGGCCGACGGGAAGCTGGTTGACGACCGTCCAAATGCCAATGCGTGACGCCAAGAATAGTCACGAGGGGGCCGATGAAAACTTACGATCTTTCCGAACTCGCACTGCGTAACCTGCGCGAGTCATCGCTGCGCAATTCGCTGACTACGATTGGCATCTCCGTCGGAGTGGCCTCGCTGGTTGCCATGCTCTCGCTCGGCATCGGATTGCAGAAGCTGGCCACGCGCCACCTGGCGAAATCAGGCCTGTTCGATACCGTAGTCGTAACCTCCCGCCGCGACCTGCGTGGCTTCAGTCGCGACGATGAACAACGCAGCACCGCTTCCGCCGCCGAGAGCCGGAGCCTGGATGAACCCGCGCGCCAGGAGATCGGACGTCTGCCCGACGTGCTGGAAGCGTATCCCGACATCCGTTTCATTACCGAACTCAGTTATCAGGACAAGCCGCACCTGACCATGGTCTCCGGCATTCCGGACTCAGCCCGATCGAATGATGCTTTCGCGGGAATTCCCGGCAGTTTCTTCTCTTCGGAGACCGCGCCTGAAGTCATTTTGCAAAAATCATTCGCCCTGGAGTTGCTGGGCAAGACGCCGCCACCCGGGCAGGAAGACGACGTCCCGGTCAACGATTTGGCCAAGCCGCTGTTGGGGCAGGAGCTGACCATGCGCTATGCGCAGCGGGTCTCGCCGCCATCATCGGTCGGGAGAAGACACCGCCGCAAAGTCCGGCGCGGCGACCGCTCCAACACAATCTTCTGACGAGGGGTATTCCGTGATCTCGCGCGAGCAGAAACTGAAAATTGTCGGTATCTCCGATCTGGATCCCGACAGCATGCGTGGCGCGGCCCGGGCGCGAGTATTTCTGCCCCTGAAACTGGCCCAGGACTTGCGCGTCATGCAGCCTTCCGACGTGCGCGACAGCATGCGCGGCTTCAACAAGCAGCCCAGTTATTCCACGATCAGCGTGCGCGTGAAAAACCCCAAGCAGGTTGAGGCGGTCGAACAGGCCATCAAGAAGTTGGGATTCAATACGTTTTCGATCCTCGACGCGACTCGCAGCCTGCGGCAATTCTTCGCCGTACTGGACCTCTTCCTCGGGATTTTTGGCAGCCTGGCGCTGGCCGTGGCTTCGATTGGCATCGTCAACACGCTGGTGATGGCCATCCTTGAGCGGCGCCGCGAAATTGGAATCATGAAAGCCATCGGCGCCAGCGACAGCGATATCAAAAAGCTTTTCTTTGCCGAGGCTGGCGCTATGGGCCTGCTGGGCGGAGTGGTCGGAGTGGCGTTGGGCTGGACCATCGGCCACATCATCAACCTGGGGACAAATATCTACCTGAAGCGCCAGGCTCTTCCACCCGAAAGTTTCTGGTCGGTGCCTTGGTGGCTGGTGGGAGCAGCCATCGTTTTTGCTTTCATCGTCAGCCTGGTTTCAGGCTTGTACCCGGCGGCGCGGGCGGCCCGTCTCGATCCCGTACAGGCGTTGCGCTACGAGTAAAACTTGTGCAGCCGATCTTTGCGCACTCTGCGAGCCCTTTGCGATCTCTGCGGTTAAGCTTTTCGAAAGCTAGCAGGACCTTCTGCCCACAAATGAACCTGCACCACTATCGATTTCGAGGGCTGTCCTTTCTACTTCTCATCGTCTTGCCTTGCCTGAGTCACGCGCAGAGCCGTACCGACTGCAACGTCATCAACAGCCGCATCCTCAAACAGGCGGTCCACTACTGTGTGCAACTGCCGCCCAGCTATGACGCCAAAGAGTCTCCGCCCGCGACGTTATCCCGTTCTCTACTTCCTCCACGGCCTTGGCCAGAACGAGCAGACGCTGTTCAGCACCGGCGGATGGAGCGTAATCGAAGATCTCCGCCGCCAGCACAAGATCGATGACTTTCTCGTAGTGGCCCCGGAGGGCAAGCGCAGTTTCTACGTCAATTCGCCGGGCAATACTTTCCGCTATAGCGATTTCTTTCTGCAGGAATTCATTCCCGTACATCGAAAGCAAGTATCGCGTTCGCCCGGGGCGAAAAGGACGGGCCATCACCGGCGTTTCCATGGGAGGATACGGAGCGCTGCGTTTCGCTTTCGCCCATCCCGAAATGTTTTCCGCCGTCAGCGCCCAGAGCGCCGCCCTGATCACGCAAACTCCACAGGAATTGTCAGCCGCTGGACACTCCGGCAGCCCGCTGGGCCGATTGATGGGACCCGCTTTCGGCGAACCCATCAACGTGCCGCACTGGCAGGAAAACAGCGTTTTCGTCCTGGCCCGCAAGAACCAATCGGCTCTCAGGAATCTGGCAATCTACTTTAACTGCGGCCAGCAGGATGACTTCGGTTTTGAAGACGGCGCCGCCGCGTTAGCATCGGCAACTCCATGCGGAAGGCGTGAAGCACGAGTATCACTTATATCCCGGCGACCACAGCTTGACTTATTTCCTGTCCCACATGGGCGAAGTCATGGAGTTCCACTCCCGCGCGTTCGAACAAAAGTAGCAAAGCATTTTGCCCCCCAGAATTGTCATTCCGAAGCGCGCACTTTCGTGCGAGGAATCTGCTGTTTCGCCGCCGGCAACAATCAGATTCCTCGCCGATAAAACCGGCTTCGGAATGACAAGAAGTGGGGAGCTCGATTGAAGCTTTAAGAGATCCTTCGGGTCCTTCGTGGTTCATGACTTTCAGAATTCACTCCGCCAGTTGTTGCCATTCGACCTTTATGACATCCTTCTGAACGGATCGGCCCCGGTCCACTTTACAGAACGAGGTGATCGATGGCGTGCAGCCCAGAAATATTGCGACGCATTCCCCTGTTTGCTCTGCTCGATGACGAAGAAACTGCAGTTTTGGCCGCGCAGGTCGAAATCAAGACCTTTACGCAGCGCCAGCGAATCTGGAAGATCGGTGATCAGGGTGGACGAGCGTACGTTCTGGTTTCCGGCGTGGTGCGGGTCACCACCGTGGACGAGGACCAGCAGGAAGTCGTGGTCGACCAGCCGGCGGAGGGCGAGTTCTTCGGCTTCGCCTCCATGCTCGATCAGACTCCGCATCAAACCGATGCCATCGCGGTGGAAGAAAGTGTTTGCCTGGAAGTGGACCGCCACGATATTGCCACTCTTCTGGAACGCAAACCTCATGCCGGGATGGACATGCTGACCGTGCTGGGCCGCCAGTTTCACGCCTCGCAGCGACTGGTGCAGGTCCGCGCCAGCCGCAACCCCAACGACATCATCGAGGAAGATATGACCTTCGGCGAACACATCGCCGACCGGGTTGCTGCCTTTGGCGGATCGTGGACATTCATCATCACCTTTGCCGCGACCATCATCGGTTACACCGCGATCAACGTCGTCTTGCGGGGGCAAGCATGGGATCCCTATCCCTTCATCCTGCTCAACTTGTTCCTTTCCATGCTCGCGGCCATTCAGGCGCCGGTCATCATGATGAGCCAGAACCGGCAGGACACCAAAGATCGCCTTCGCGGCGAACTCGATTACGACGTCAACCGCCGTGCCGAGTCAGAGATTCAGGGCCTATCCCGCAAGCTGAATCTGTTAGGAGAAAAGATTGGCGACGTCGAGGATCTGGTCCGGCAAAAGCTATAGCACGGACCACGTGGGGGACAGGCGCCCTCGCCCGTCCGGCGGAGCAAAGCCCCGCGCCGGCACAAGAGATACACACATAGCCCAGGGAAACTAGAATCGATTGCACGCCATGCCCAACCAACGTCGGCTGATCTCGCCCAGAATTCGCGCAAAACTGAAAACAGCGCGGGTCGCACGGCTGGCCACGCTGGACGCCGAGCGAAGGCCACACGCTGTTCCCATCTGCTTTGTCTGTGACGGATCGGTTTTCTATTCCGCCATAGATCACAAGCCCAAGCGGGTAGCTCCGAACCGGCTAGCGCGATTGAAGAATATTAAAGAAACGCCGCAGGTGGCATTGTTGGTCGATCAATACGACGAAGACTGGACACGTCTCTGGTACGTGCTCGTACGAGGAGAAGCCGTGCTGGTTTCTGCGCCAGCGGAACGCAAGCGGGCTATCCGGAACTTGCGAGCGAAGTATCCGCAGTATGACGCGGACATGCTCGCCGACGATGCACCCGTCTTGCGCATTACTCCACTGCGCATCACCGCATGGGGCAAGATCTAGAGCCGCATCCACCAGTTCGCGACTAGTTTACTGTCATCATTCCCTGCAGTTGTTCCAGCAGAGACAGCCAGCGATCGAGCGACTGCCCGCCGGGAGCAAACGCCGGATCAAAGAAGACTTCGTCGGCCCCGATTTTGGCACACCCCCTTACATCCTCGCTGATCTGTTCGAGGGAGCCAGAAAATATCGCCCGGTCCTTACCCAACGGTTTTTCGGTGACCTCCAATCCGGCATGAACCACCATGGCTATGGCGGACGGGTCGCGCCCGGCTTCCTTGGCCATCTGTTTTATGCTACCGAACATCTCTGCCATGACCGGCACGGGGAGAAAAACCGGATTCCATCCGTCAGCCAGCTTTGCCAGGCGCTTGAGCGCCGCTGGAACGAACGCTCCCAGATAAATTGGAGGGTGCGGCTTCTGCACCGGCTTGAGATTGATGTAAGACCTGGGCACGTTGAAAAACTTTCCGTGAAATTCGACTGGATTCTCAGTCCAAATGGCTTTGAGCAATGGCAGAAATTCATCCGCCAGGGCTCCTCTTTTCGTCATGTCGGCGCCGGTCGCATCCATCTCATCTTTGCTCCAGCCAAGCCCCAACCCCACGGACAGCCGTCCGTTGGAAAGGACATCGATGGTGGTGAGCCGGCGCGCCAGGACGACCGGGTTGTGGTAGGGCATGTCGAGCACGCTGGTGCCCAGCCTGATTCGTTTCGTCTGCGCGGCCACGTAAGTGAGCGCATCGAGCGGATCCAGCACCTGCTTGTAAATTTCAGGCAGGTGTCCATCGGGCGTGCCGGGATAGGGTCTCTGCAGCTTGAGTGGGTACAGTAAGCGTTCGATCGTCCACAAGCTGCTGTATCCGAGAGCCTCAGCACGTTGCGCGACTTTCGTGATGGCGTCCGCAGTGCCGATCGGCCCGATGTTGGGTAGGGAGAAACCAATCTTCATGGCGCATCCCCCGGAGCGAGATAGCGCGTATTTTAACTACAAACAGGCTAGCGCCTCAAATGGGAGATGGAGAGATAAACACCCTTCCGTCTCAAGGCGAAATAGGTGCGTAGAGTGAACCGTACTCGCCGAAGCCGGCGTCAACAAAACCCTCAGACGGTTTCCGGAACAGCCGCAGCAATCGTGAACTCCACCTGCTGCTTGCCCAACACGGGATGCGTCGCGGTCAGCCGCGCCGTTCCGGCCTGCTCCTTGGCTCGAATCCAGATCGCACCGGTTCCACCCACCACGGAGAACGGATTGTCCCCGATAATTTCCGCTGGACCCTCCAGCTCAAACTTGATGGCATCGTTGGCGAAGGGCCGGATGGCGTCGAATTCATCGGTCACGCGAAGAACCACGCGAGTTGTATCGGCTCCGTCGGCAAACAGGCTGGTGTCGTCGGGCAGGAGCGTGAACTTCTGGTCAATGCCCTTGCCCGAGTACTTTTTGACGATCACTTGTTTGCCCTGAATGTAGCCCTCGAGACGCAGGTCGCCCCACTTGTGAAAGAGTTCACCTAGCTCCACGATGAATGGCGCGTATTGAAGATGCTGGAAAGTCTTCCGGTCAGGCTCTACGTCCGCAACCAACTCGTCGGCGATGTAGAGTTTGACGTGGTCGCAGTTGGAGCAGATGACTGCCTTCGAAAATCCGATGGACGCGTCGCCCCGCGCCCAATGAAATGCCGGCTCGAGCACAACCTCTTCCGCGGGATCGCACTGCGACTTGTAGAAACCGGCCGCCGGCTTGGGCTCGCGGAACATGTCTGTAACGCCGTGATAGCAGATGCGATCGCCGGAGCCAAAATCTCCGTGCGTGTTGTAGTCGAAGGCGCACCAGCCAATGCCTCCGGCATATTGCGGGTTCGAAGCTAGCTGGTCGTGGATGAGAGCGTGACGCATCGTGTGCTCGGTGAGGCGTTCCACCTGGTCGATGGTTTTAGTGGGATAAGTGTGCCCAACAAACTCGGTGTTCAGATAGCGCGGATGATTGGGAGGCTTCAGCGGAAAGCCGAAGTCGTTCATGGTGAAAACATCTTCGAGGAATTCCGATTCCTGAAAATAGCGGATGCCGCCGGTTTGGCGCGTCGAGTCCAGCTTGTGGGCCAGCGCATTGGTGCGGACGTAGAAGTCATGATCGTCCTTCGACTCGTTAATCCGCACGCCCCACAAGATGATGGACGGATGGTTCCAGTCGCGGCGAATCATGCGGCTCACGTTGTCAATGGAGATCAGCTTCCACGGCTCGTCCCCGATATGCTGCCAGCCAGGGATCTCCTCCAGCACCAGTAATCCAATCTGGTCGCAGGCATCGAGAAAGTGGCGCGACTGCGGATAATGCGAGGTCCGCACGATATTGCATTTGAGTTTATTGCGCAGGATGATCGCATCCCGACGCTGCGCGCGGCCCGGCATCGCCTGGCCAACGAAAGGGAAAGTCTGATGGCGGTCCAGCCCGCGTAACTTGATCACCTTGCCGTTCAGTTCGAAACCATGGTCTGTAAATTGCGCTTCGCGGAAGCCGATAGTGCGCGAGACCTCATCCACCGCCTGCGCCCCGCGCAGCAGGCGAACTTGCACCGTGTATAGATGAGGGTGCGCCAGGTCCCACAGTTTTATGGAACCGAGGCTTCCAACGTGGATCGAGTGCGCAACGGGTTCCGCATTCGCCTGAGCGGGCGGGATGGCTTGCGTGCCCTTGGCCAGCACACGATCACCCTCGCGCAAACTGACTTCGAGGGTCATAGCATCACGCGATGCCTCCGAGTGCTGAATGTAGCAGTCCACATCGAGGCTGGGGTGGTCGGTCAGCACGTCTTTGGGCTTGGCGAAGACATTCTCGATAAACGTCGGCGGAACGATGCGCAGAGAAACTTCGCGGTAAATGCCGCCGAAAGTCAGGTAGTCGATCTGATAGCCGAAGGGAGGAATGTCAGGCCGCTCGCTGGAATCAACATCCACCGCCAGCAGGTTTTCCTTGTCAAAATCGATGTGGGGCGTGAGGTCAAAGGAGAAAGGCGTGTAGCCGCCCTTGTATTCGCCCAGACGCTCGCCATTGATCCACACCGTCGAGGCGGTCATGACGCCTTCGAAGTCCACGAAGACACGGTGGCCGCGCGCCTCGGGCGGAAGCTTGAACCGGCGGCGGTAGCTGGAGACGAATTCATAACTCTTTTCGTCAAAGCTGTGCCACGGCAGGCGTAGGTTAGTATGAGGAATGACGACGCGCTCGTAGCCGGAGTCATCGAAATCGCGCGCGTGCGCCCCTTCCGCGACCGTGCGGCTGAATCGCCAGTTCCGATTCAAGGGCAGCACCATCCGCCCTTGAGCAGCCATCGGGACGGCCGCGGCGTGGGCGAGGCCGGAGCGAGCGACCGTCGCGCCCGCAATGAACGTGCCAGTAGTCTTGAGGAATTTACGTCGGTCCATGATTTCCCCCGTTCGAGTCAGTCGTTATTGCGGGATTAAGAGCTGCATTATCTAACATTGGACTATTTCTGTAAACGCTTACAATCCAAGCTGATACAGTCGCCGAATGCTCTGTCCCCGGCTTCGCCACGGACCAGCGTTCCTCAGCCCCGCAATCATTGCTAGAATTGACTTCTCCTTAAGGCCTTCCTCGTGGGACTTGCATGAACATTAAAGAAGTCGCCAAAAGAGCCAAAGTCTCAACCGCCACAGTCTCGCGCACCATCAATGATTCGGAGAAGGTGAGGCCGGGGACCGCGGCGCGCGTCCGCAAGGCCATCGAAGAGCTGAATTTTTATCCCAACACCCACGCTCGCACCCTGGTTTCGGGAAGAAGCCGCATGCTGGGGCTCATCATCTCCGACATTACTAACCCTTTCTATCCTGAACTGGTGAAGAGTTTCGAGGATCAGGCGGTGGAGCGCGGCCAGGAAGTCATCATCGGCAACACGGACTACAATCCCAAGCGAATGGCGGGATGCGTTCGTCGCATGGTCGAACGCAAGGTAGATGGTGTTGCCATCATGACCTCGGAAGCCGACCCGGCGCTGGTGGCTGAGCTCACCCGGCGCAACATCCCCACCGTTTTCATGGATACCGGCAAAACCGGCCCCCATAGCGCCAACATTCGTATCGACTATGCGCAGGGCATTCACGAAGCCGTGCAGCATCTCTTTTCACTCAATCATCGACGGATTGCTTTCATCACCGGGCCCATGAATCTGGAATCCGTTCGCATGCGGCGCGACGCGTACCTCTCCGGACTCAAGTCGCGGGGACTCTCCGACAAGGCCATGATCGAGAGGGGGGACCACCGCATCGAGGGCGGCGCCATGGCCATGAGAAGCCTGCTGAAACTGCCGCAGCGCCCAACCGCCGTGATCACTTCCAATGATCTGACTGCAATTGGAGCGCTGGGGGCGATTCTAAAGGCTGGGTTGCGGGTTCCCGAAGACATATCACTGATTGGATTTGATGATATTTCGTTCGCGCATCTCACCCAGCCGCCGCTCACCACCGTGATCCTGTCGAGAACTCAATTGGCAGTGACCGCTTTCGCCGCCCTCGAGGCGCTCATCCGCAAGGAAGAAAGCCCGCACGGCGACTATTCGATTCCGACTCACTTGGTGATGCGAAGTTCAACCCGCGCAATATAAGACCTGTCACCCTGAGCCCTCTGTCATCCTGAGCGGAACAAACCGGTTCGCTTGCGAACCGGTTTGTGCAGTCGAAGGACCTCTATAAGCGAATCGGCAGCCGGCACGTGTTGCGTTCTGGCGGAGTCTACCGGCGCCACGCTTCTTCCGCCTTTCAGGGCTGCGTCATTCCGGCCCGGCTACCCAGGGCTGGCGCCCTGGGCTACATTCTTACTTACGCCGCTTCGCCGCTTTGTACCGTTGCAGGCGCTCTGAGAACTTTAAGCTTGTCCGTTCAACTCCGTACTCGCGCCATTGGCCGCAGAGCAGACATAAACATCGGGCTTGATCCCGGTTGCTGCCTGATACCGTTCCAAGATCTGCGCGGCGAACCGCGAGGCATCGGAGGCCTTCACCAGGTTGACCGTACATCCGCCGAATCCTCCGCCCGTCATTCGGCCGCCACGGTAGCCGTCCAGCGACTCGGCGATTTCGACCATGACGTCCAATTCCCGACAACTGACTTCAAAAAGATCGCGCAAGCTGCGGTGCGATTCCCGCATCAGGGCTCCGAACTTGCTCACATCGCCCTCAGCCAGGTATTTAGCACCTTCCAGCACGCGCTGGTTTTCCGTCACCACGTGCAGGCAGCGCTTGTAGACCGTCTCAGGGATCTCGGCGCTGTGCTGCTCAAGCTGCGGCAAAGAAATATCCCGCAGAGCGCGCGCTTGCGGATACCACCGGCTCAGGATCTTAACTCCCTCATCGCATTCCTCGCGCCGGCGATTGTAGGCGCCGCTGGCGTGATCGTGCTTCACCATGGTGTTGCAGATCACCAGGCGAACATCCTCAGGAATGGGAATCAACTTGAACTCAAGCGAACGGCAATCCAGCAAGAGCGCGTGTCCCGCCCGGCCGAGACAGGAGACGAACTGGTCCATGATGCCGACTCGGGCGCCGATAAATACGTTCTCCGCTCTCTGGCACAGTTTGGCGACTTCAGGCAACGAAAGCTGCGCGCCATTGAGGCTCATCAGGGCCAGGGCACTGGCGACTTCGATGGCGGCCGAGGAACTGAGTCCTGCGCCAATCGGCACTTCACCGCGAACCAGCAAGCTGGCACCCGCCGTGGGATGGCCTATCTCCCGGAGCATGACCGCAATCCCGAGAACGTAGTCCGACCAAACACCTTTGCCCCGGTTGGGCAGGCTCTCGAGATCGAATTCCAGCTGCTCGGAAAAATTCTCGGATCGAATGACCAGCTTGTGGTCCGGCCGCGGAGAAATGGCAACCCGTGTAGAAAAGCCAATGGCACACGGCATGACGAAGCCATCGTTGTAGTCGGTATGCTCGCCCAGAAGATTGACCCGTCCCGGGGCGGAGAAAATACGAGGTTCCGACCCAAACAGGTCCGTGAAGTGTCGCGCCAATTCTGCCGACTTCATATGGTCTGAATGATCATGCCGGGCCGAATCGAGAACGGGACTTGAAACCGGCGTTGGAGTATAAGATACGCATATGTAATCGCTTACAGAATGACACAATAGGCGGCCAGATATCTCCTGTCAATTGACATCTTCTAACCTGGTCTTGAACCTGTAAGGCGTTCGGGTACATTGTAACCCAAGGGAAGGAAGCGGTTTGCGGAGGGATCATTGAAGCTTAACGAAGATCCACATCGCAGGTTGAACCCCCTCACCAAGGAGTGGGTGCTGGTCTCTCCCCATCGAGCCGGCAGGCCGTGGCAGGGCCAGGTGGAGAAGATTGCCACCAAGCGCGAGCCCGAATACGACCCCACCTGCTACCTTTGCCCGGGAAATTCCCGGGTGGGTGGGGTACTCAATCCGCGCTACATCGGCACATTCGTTTTCGACAACGACTTCGCGGCGCTCAAACCCGGAGTTCGCGACGACCGCCTCGACCTGGAAAACCGGGGATTGCTCGTCGCGGAGGGCGAACCCGGCCTGTGCCGGGTGATCTGCTTCTCCCCGCGCCACGACCTTACCCTGGCCACCATGTCCCCGAAAGAGATCGAGAGTGTGATCCGCACCTGGACCGTCCAATTCCAGGAACTGGCGCATATGCCCGAGATCAACCACGTGCAAATCTTCGAAAATCGAGGTTCGACGATGGGCGCCAGCAATCCCCATCCCCACTGCCAGATATGGGCCACCCATTCCATCCCGGATATTCCGGCCAAGGAACTGGCCGGCCAGGCGAATCATATCGAAGTACATAACACATGCTTACTGTGCGATTACCTTCAATTGGAGGATCGGCAGCAGGTTCGGGTGATCTGCCAGAACGACGGCTTTGTCGCCCTGGTGCCCTTTTGGGCGGTCTGGCCGTTCGAGGTTTTGGTGTGCAGTCGGCGTCATTTAGGAACGTTTCCCGAATTTAATGACCCGGAAGTCGTCCAGCTGGCCCAGTTACTGCAGCAGGTGACTTCAACTTACGACAAGGTATTTGATGTCCCATTCCCCTATTCCATGGGCTTTCATCAATCGCCCACAGATGGCAGCCCGCATCATGAATGGCATTTTCACGCCCACTTCTATCCTCCCCTTCTTCGTTCCGCGACCATTCGAAAATTCATGGTGGGATTCGAAATGCTGGGAATGCCGCAGCGCGACATCACTCCGGAAAGCGCCGCGGCACACTTGAAATCACTGAGCACCAAGCCGTAACGCTGGTCATCCTGCGCGGAACAAGCCGATTCGCTTGCGAATCGGTTTGTGCAGTCGAAGGACCCCTATGAGCGCTACGGGCGTCGCACAATGAGCGAGAATGCAATCCACGAAATGCCGGCTGATTGCAGATCATAGGGGTCCTTCGACTCCGCCTGTCCGTTCGCAAGCGAACGGACGAGCTCCGCTCAGGATGACAATTGCGGGAAGACGGGCAAGCAAATGAGATTGACAAAGGCGCCGCAGGCCTGCAATCGTTTACACCGCCCGCCGAAAGTGCCGGGCTCTCAGTCCAGTTCAACCGACTCACGAAGGAGAACGACTCATGTTGAGGACCATCGATTGGACCATCATGATCGTGTACTTCGTCTTCGTGCTCGGCATCGGCGCAGTGCTGAAGCGCTACGTGAAAACCAGCACGGATTTCTTTCTCGCGGGACGCTCCATTCCCGCATGGGTCGCCGGCCTGGCCTTCCTCTCCGCAAACCTGGGAGCGCAGGAAGTGATCGGCATGGGCGCTTCCGGAGCGAAGTACGGAATCTCCACCAGCCATTTTTACTGGATTGGCGCGATTCCAGCCATGGTCTTCGTCGGCGTGTTCATGATGCCGTTCTACTATGGCTCGCGGGCGCGTTCCGTCCCCGAATATCTCCGCCTGCGTTTTGATGAAAAGACTCGTGGACTGAACGCAGTTTCGTTCGCCATCATGACTTTGTTTTCTTCCGGCATTTCCATGTACGCCATGGCCAAGCTGATCCAGATTCTGCACATTTTCGACTCGCCTTTTGCCTGGTTGGGGCTGCCCCAGGCCTGGATCTTTCATTTCTCCCTGGTGATCTCTGCGCTCGTAGTCTTGGGTTACATCCTTCTGGGCGGCTTGACCAGCGCGATCTACAACGAGGTAGTCCAGTTTTTTCTGATCGTTGCCGGATTCCTGCCGCTGGTCTGGCTGGGCTTGAAGAACATCGGGGGATGGCAGGGGCTGAAAGCTAATCTAGATCCCAGTTACACGCACTCCTGGCTCGGCATGAGCAATGCTCACACCAACCGCCTGGGCGTGGAATGGTTTGGTCTGACTTTTGGGCTGGGTTTCGTGTTGTCGTTCGGATACTGGTGCACGGACTTTCTCGTGATCCAGCGCGCCATGGCGGCCAACTCCATGAATTCCGCGCCGCTGTACACCGCTCATCGCGGCCTTCCCTAAAATGCTTTTTCCTTTCCTGGTCATTCTGCCGGGATTGATTGCAATTGCCCTGCCTACGCAGAAACTGGCGCGTCTGGCGGGCGGCAACACGACGATCCAGGCCCAGGCCGAGGGGCGAGGATTGATCCCGGCTAAGATGAACGCCTCGGGCCAGCCCATCCGAGACAAAGACGGAGCCGTAGAACTCGACTACGATCTGGCCACTCCAAACATGCTCCTGCATTATTTCCCAACCGGGATTCTCGGACTCGGTCTCACCGCGTTGCTGGCAAGTTTCATGTCCGGCATGGCAGGCAACGTCACCGCATTCAACACGGTGTGGACGTATGACATCTACCAGTCGTACATCAACAAGAAAGCCAGCGATGAGCACTACCTCTGGATGGGCCGCATGGCCACCATCTTCGGCATTGCACTGTCGGTGGCGACGGCCTACATGGCAACGCGCTTTAACAACATCATGGACATGCTACAGCTGGTGTTCGCATTCGTGAATGCGCCGCTGTTCGCAACTTTCCTGCTGGGCATGTTCTGGAAGCGAACCACGGGCCACGGTGCCTTCACCGGATTACTGGGAGGCACCACGGCAGCCGCACTCCACCACGCGCTGACTTTGCCGCAGGGCGGCATCCCCGGCGTGAAAGGCGGATGGATTGGCCACCATGCACGTGTATCCCAGCGAAATGGCACAGAATTTCTGGACTGCAATTTATGCCTGGACCACCTGCTTCATGATCACGATCGTGGTCAGCCTCTTGACCCGCGCGCACGAAGAGAAGGAACTGGTCGGCCTGGTGTACTCGCTCACCGAACGCCCGACGCAGCACGGCCTCAGTTGGTATCAGACGACCCGTGGTGCTGGCGGTGGTTGTCCTGGCGGCCACTGCTCTACTAAATATTGTTTTCCGATAGGAGAAAAGATGGGACTCGACATTCGACTGCCAATTGGCTTCCTGTTCTCCATCTTTGGCGTACTGCTGATCGTCTTCGGCGAACTGAGCGACAAAGCCATCTATGAACGCTCGCTCGGGATCAACATCAACCTGGAGTGGGGAATTGTCATGCTGCTGTTCGGCGCGGTCATGCTCTTCCTGGGCAGGCGTGGAATCAAGGTCTGAAGCAGACTGCCGCTGACGGTTCATCTTCATTGATCAGGAGCATCCATGGACAACGTTCGATCGTTTCAGAGGTTGATGTTCGCCATTTGGCTCGCCGTTGCCGCCATTCTTTTGCTGGCAACCATTCTCTCCGCGCAGACGCCGCCCCCGCCGCCCATTATGCTGGGAACGGCGTGGTATCCGGAACAGTGGCCGGAGTCGCGCTGGGACGCCGACCTCGCGCTGATGCAGCAGGCCGGCATCCACATGGTGCGCGTCGGCGAATTTGCCTGGAGCCGCATGGAGCCGAGCGAAGGCCAATACGATCTCGACTGGCTCGACCGCGCGGTCACTGCGGCCGCGAAGCACGGCATCGTCACCGTGATTGGCACGCCGTCGGCGGCGCCTCCGGCGTGGCTGACGCAGAAGTATCCCGAGACGCTGCGCACGAAGGAAGAAGGCCGCCAGGACCAGCACGGCAACCGGCAGCAGTTCAACTTTGCCAATCCGAAGTATCGCGAACTGGCGCGGGAGATGGCCGAACAACTGGCCAAGCGCTTCGGTCACAACCCGAATGTCGTGGGATGGCAGATCGACAACGAGTACGCCGACGTCTCGTTCGATGCCGAAACCAAGGCAGCAATTTCAGCAATGGCTCAAGCAGCGCTACGGCACGCTCGACAACCTGAACACGCGCTGGACGACGTCGTACTGGAGCGAGACCTATTTCGACTGGAACCAGGTGCCGATCCAGACGCATACGGCAATCCCGGACTGCTGCTGAGCTGGATGCGATTCGTCAGCGACACCTGGCGCAGCTACCAGAAGAACCAGCTCGAAGTGATTCGCGCCAACGCCGATCCGAAGCAGTTCATCACCACCAACATGATGGGATGGTTCGACGGCTACGATCACTACACCGTCGCACAGGATCTCGACCTCGCCGCCTGGGACGACTACGTCGGCCAGGGACATCTCGACCCAGTCAAGAACGGCGCGCGCACGACCTGACGCGCGGATTCAAAGGCAAGAACTTCTGGGTGATGGAAACGCAGCCGGGCGGGGTGAACTGGGCGCCGATCAACAACTGGCTCGACAAAGGCGAAGTGCGCGCCATGGCGTGGCACGACATCGGTCACGGCGCCGACACCGTGAGCTACTGGCAATGGCGCAGCGCGCTGAATGGCCAGGAGCAATATCACGGCACCCTGGTGGGCGCGGACGGCACGCCCGATCCTCTGTATGCGGAGAGCGCAACGATCGGCAGGGAATTCGATAAAGCTAGTGCGGTGCTGGCGGGAACCTCGGTCAAATCCGAGGTTGCGATTCTGCACTCCTACGACAGCCGCTGGGCCATCGACTGGCAGAACCACAACAAGAATTACGACCCCAACGAAGAACTTGTGAGCTACTACGGTCCGCTACGGGCGATCAGTCAATCGGTGGATATCGTCGAGCCCGTCGCTCCACTGAGCCAATACAAACTGGTGGTCGCGCCGGGACTGAACGTGCTTTCGGACGCGGCTGCGAAGAACTTATCGAGTATGTCCGACAGGGCGGACATCTGGTTCTGGGACAGCGCTCTGCGATGAAAGATGACGACAACGGACTGTGGCCGCAACGCCAGCCCGGACCGCTTGCCGATTTGCTGGGTGGGCGAGTCGAGCAGTACTACGCGCTGGTCGATCCGGTGCCGATCGAAGGAAAGTGGGGTGCGGGACAAAGCAAGCTGTGGGCGGAGTTGCTGAGTACAAATGATAAAGACGCCGAGGTCCTGATGCCTACGGCAAGAGCAATGGCTGGCTCGACGGCCAACCAGCAGCCATCACCCGCAAAGTCGGCAAAGGCCGGATCACCTACATCGGCGCGTGGCTCGATGGCCCCGCCATGACCACAGCCGCGAAATGGATGGCTGACGTGAGTGGCGTGAAACCAGCTCTGGGCGCGGTTCCGGAGGGAGTCGAAGTGTATCCTCGCTACAGCGATCGGGGCGTCGTCTACATTCTGGTGAACCTGTCGAAAGCTGAGCAAACTGTCTCATTGCCTTCAACCATGAACGACGTCCTCGAAGGCGGATCGAAGCAATCGGTCAAGCTTCCCGTGTATGGCGTAGCAGTCTTGTCGAAGTAATGGTCTGTGTGGGGGCGGGCGCCCTCGCCTGCCGATGTTGAAGTTGATTCTGATTCTGTGTTGAAGCCCGAAATCAAAGTCAAAGGCGGCGGGCGAGGGCGCCCGCCCTACATGAGCCAGCTTAGCTTACCCAGGTGAGCAACTGCTTCAGATCAGTTGGACTGGACGATTGTGTTCCCCTCGGCATTGCCGGACCGATCGCGAGGGCCTCGTTGTGGCCTTCGAACCACACCAGGAACGAAGATTTCTCCGCCCCTGCGAGACGCTGCTGGTTCAGATAGGTGTAGTACGAGCCCATGTCGGCATCCACCAGGGAGCCCGCTGGATCGAGTTCGGCATTCGGCCGAAACCCGGACAGCAACTCGTTCATCGGCCGCTGCCGCTGCCGGGGAGCGAAGCGCACAAGTAATGTGAGTGGCTGGGCCCGACGGAGAGTCTCGCGTGCCGCCCACTGGGCGAATGTCGTGCTGAAAATCTGCGTTCCCGAACCCTCGGTCAGCAACTTGACCTGGAAGCGGTCGAGCACTTCATCTTCTGCCTTTCGCATACCAAGATCCGCCGGACGCATCTGCGCCAGCAGCGTGCGTAGCGCTTCTGGTCCCATGCCGGGTCTTTCGATCTCCCCGTGCATCTTGCGTAACAGGGCCGCCCGCGCGGGTTCCAGAGCATTGTAGGAGACACAGGTGAGCGCAGGATCGTGACTGGCGGCCTGACCTCCATCGATATACCAGTGAGCATAAGGAGCGGGATTCGCCTTCGCCCGGCCTGCAACCGCATTCAGCAGCGTCTGCAACCCGTTCTCCGGATTCACCCGGCTGAAGTATCCGCCATGAGCGCGCAGTTTGCGGAAGAGAGGTTCGTCGTGTGCAGTCGCGCCCTGCCCGATGACGGCAATCCCGAGGCGAGGCACCGGAGGCGGCTCAGGCGGCGCCACTGCTTGCAGACGGCTCGCGTAATCCATGGCAGCCTGGCGAAAGGCATCCAGTTGATGTGTGGCCCAAAGATGCGCCGACAGCTGTTCGACAAACAGGCCGGGTGAGTTTACCCAGTCAACACTTTCGAGCTTGGTAGTTTGCTTGATCTGGGCAAATCCCTGGAACCATTCTTTTGACTGTTCCGGCGAAAGAGATTTCAGATTCGCCAATTCCTTCTCGATGGCCTTGCGCTCAGGAGGGAACTTGAAATCGTAGTCGATCACTTCTCGCAGCAGGCTTGGGACAAAACTCAGCGGCAACCGCTGCAGCGTCTCGACGTATCCAGTGACCAGCCTCTTGGCCTGGGGCGGATAGCCATTAAACTGCTCCGGCTTGAGATCACTTGGACGCATAAAAGCTACAACAGCTCCGGAATCGGCTTGCCTTGTGCCAATGCAGCAGAAAAATCCAGCATCGAGCCAATGGTCGGCACCAGATCGGTGGACTCGGTGGCGCGGTCGAAAACCACGCCCGGGCGCACCCCTGCGCCCAGAGCCATCATCCAGGTTGTCCGGGAGAGCACATCGCCGGTGCGATGATGCTGAAATCCATTCCCTCCCGAGTTGTCGTCTGAATCCCGCCCAAAATCCGGCAGGATGAAGAGCGTGGTGTTGCCGGCGTATTCGGGTTCGGTCTGGATCGCCTGCCACAGTTCGGCACACAGACGATCGGTGCGCCGGATGCCCTCGATGTAAAGCGAATAAGCTCCTGCGTGGGCAATATCAATATCGTGCATGGTGATCCACAACAGGCTGGGCGACACCTGCCGCATCAACTGCCGGGCAATGTAGACCGAGAGCTCGTCCGGACTCGAGAGCGTACGCGCGTGGGCCTTGAAGTCGTCCACCGAAAGCTTCAGCAGCATTTCCAGCTGCTGCAATTCAAACTCGCGGCCGCCAAGTTCGGGCGCGTAGAACGGCGTCTCGTAGTTGTCCCGCAGCAGGTGGTCAACGTCGCTGCTCGCTCCCGACATGGCCGCCGACAGCAGGTGCTTCGGCAGAATCACGGTCGCACCCGATCCCCCGCCATACGAAGGATGGTTGCTCTCTCCAATCCGGTTGAAACCATTGCTGGGAGCCACAACCCACGCATCCGAACTGGGACGTCTCAAGTCTTTTCGGAAGTATTCAAACACCGTTGGATGTTCCGGCGGGACCGCGGCAAAGTTATTGAAGGTCTCGTAAACTCCCGTGACCAGGCTGGCCGTGGCCACGTAGTGGCCCAGGATTCCGCGATTGACCACCTGGGTGAAGAAAGCTGACTGCGGAATGAGTTCGCGCATCAGGTGCGGAATGTTCTCCTGCCCTTCCGGCGCAAATGTTTCCTGGTCCCGCGCTCCACCGCCGAACGTGATGACCACTACTTTTCGCTTCTTGCGGGGCGCCAGCGCTCGCGCCATCGCGCTCGGACGCAGCAATGCGCTGCCCAAGGCCAACCCCGCGGCGTTACGCAGAAACTCGCGGCGGTTGCTGGCGAGGCGCCGGGCCAGTTCGCGAGCATTCAGCGATGAAAAGTCTGAAGTCATTTATTCCTTATATAGGCGTGATCGCCCTCGCTCGTGCTCCAGCATCCCGGGCGCTGCCGCACGAGCGTAGACCTCGCGCCCACATTAAATCAATCACTTCGCAGACGGCCCATCCTTGGCCGAGTACACAAACTGTCGAATGTCTGCCCTCTGCTTGTCGAGTTCGGCCATATGCTCGGCGCGGACTCGCTGATAAATCGCAAACTGCTCCTGGGCGCGGTCCTTTTCGCCAACGTGAACGTAGGCCTGTCCCATTCTGTAATAGACATCTCCCAGGCTCGGATCGAGCTCACGGGCCCGTACATACTCGGGGATGGCTTCGGCATACTTGCTCTGGTCGGAATAGAGATTGCCCAGCTGCAGGTGGGCCTCGGCGTACTTCGGATCGAGCGCGATCGCCTGCTTCAGCAGCACTTCGATCTGCTGCAAGTCCTGCCCCGGATCCTGCGCCCGCTTACCCTTCCACAAACTCATCGCATAATAATAAGAGGCCCGGGGGTTGCGTGGTTGCAGCTCCGCAAAACGGCGGAAGCGCTGGATGACCTCATCCGCCTGGCTTGGCGAACTGTCGTAGGCCTTGGACAGAAAAAGATAGGCGCCCGGATCGGAGGGATTCAGGTCCGCCGCCCGCAGCAGCGATTTGACCGCCTCGTCATAGTTGCCGCGCGAATAGAGAGACATGCCCAAGCCGATCCACAGGCGAGGCGAATTGGGATAGCGTTCGGTGGCGTGCCGGAACACGTCAATGGCGGGCTCCAGCGTGTGATGGATTAGCAGTTCGCTCCCCCAATCGAATAGATTGCCCTCGCTGGGATCCATGTGAGCGGCGGCTTCATACTCGTTGGCAGCCGCCACAAATTTCCCGTCTTTCTCCTCGATCTCGGCCAGCAGGTTATGCAACTCCGCAGTGTCCTTTTTTTTCAACAGATCTTGCACCAATTGCCGGGCATCTGTAAGGCGCCCGGTCAGAACATAAGCCAGAGCCAGATCGTAGCCGTTGTCGTAGGAGGAGGCATCGATCCGGTGAGCCTGCTCAAGGAAGGGCGTTGCTTCGCGCACCTTTCCCGAGCGGGCATAAAGCTCGCCCAGGTTATGGTTGGCATCGAAGTTTCCGGGTTCGAGCTTGATGGCCTTCTTGAACTCGGCTTCGGCGAGGTCCGGCTTTCCCAGGCGCGCCAGGTTGGCCGCCAGGTTGGTCCTGGCCGCGGACGAATCCGGTTTCAGGCGCACGGCCGTCTCCAGGTGCTTCCTGGCCTGGGAATCTTGCGATTGCGCGGCGTAGACCAGTCCCAGGAGTTCGTGCACCTCAAAGCTCTCGGGCACCTGGCGAACGAGCGCCTCCAGTTGCGCCGCAGCCTGGGCAAAGTGGCCGGACTCATATTGGGCCACGGCTGACTGGAATTTTCGGTCGAGGCTTGAACCCGGCTGACTGCCGGCTGCCACCCAGGGCACGTACACCAGAAGAACCAGGAAAGCAGACCAAATCGACGGGCGTCTCATGGTCACGGTCTTCGTATGTTATCACCGCGCTTTGACAGCCGGGAGAGTGGATCTCGAAAGTGTTTCCCCGGCAAGATCGCCTCGATGAGGCATCTTGCCGGGGGAAACCGAGCTCAGTCTAGAAGTACAGTTTCAGAGCGAACTGGATCTGTCTCGGATCAAACGGAGCATCGCGAGTCGACCCGATCCGGCCGAAGGTGTGCGAACCAAAAGTTCCGTCACTATTCGGCGTGAAGTTAAGCGATCCAGGGACCGAGTTGACGCCGTTGCCGCCGAATCCCGGAGCGTTGAAGTTCGGGTGATTGAGAATGTTGAAGAACTCCGCCCGGAACTGGAGCTTGAACCGTTCGTTGAGCTGGAAATCCTTGAAGGTCGAGAAGTCCAGCCGCTTGAAGGTCGGTCCAGCCACCTGCGTGGGGCCGCCACCCAGAGCGGCAGTGCCAGTCAAAGGAATGCATCCGTTTGGCGAATTCGGGATGGGTATGGGCGGGCCAGTTGGGTTGGCCGGGTCGACTCCCATCACACAAGGCTGGGTAAACGCCGCTGGATTGATGAACTGAGTGACATCGTGCGGTCCGGAGGTCGGACTGATTCCGGACTTGACGATCGCATTGCAACCGGTTCCGTTGGTCGTGCCTGTCGGGCAAGCGATGGTAAACGGCTGGCCGCCCTGGAGCGTGGCGTTCCAGATGACGCTCCACCCGCCGGCGAGCATCCTCGCTGCGGTCCCGGCATCGGACATGTAACGTTTGCCCTTTCCGAATGGAAGTTCGTAACTGCCGCTGATGTGGAAGACATTCCGAATGTCACTAGGCGCCAGGCCGTAGTCCTTCTCGATTCCGAAACCCGGAATCGCTGGGCCACGGTAGTTTGTCCCATTGTTGTTCAGCAAATCAGTCGCATCGGTTTGGGCTTTAGACCAGGTGTATGTTCCCAGCAGGTTCAACCCTTCCCCAAAGCGCTTTTCGACCTTGACCTGGAGGCCATTGTAGATACTGTTTCCGTTGGTTGTCGCCTGAACCATGCCTCGCGCGAAATCCGGAAACTGAAGGTGGTTCGCGATTGAGTCGCCCGCAGCCAGGCTGGAGGGCAATATTTCGGTGACGTTGTTGCTGCCGGGAAACACCTCAAGGTGCCGCGCTTGCGTGGTCACGTAGGCGGCCTGGATGGACATCGTATTGGTCAGTTGATACTGCAGCGTAAAGTTGCCGCCCATCGAATAAGGAGTGATGTATTCAAACTGAATTCCCCGGAAGGTCAGCCCTTTGGCGTTGACCAGCAGCGGATCAAACGGAGTGCAGGAAAGCCCCGTCTCCAGGTTCCCGGTTCCGTTGGGTCCTGCCGTCGCGCAGTGTGAACCGTCCGGATTGTTATAGACGACGGGGTTAATCGAGTTGGACGCGTTGGAAGCGCTCTGGAAATTGAACTGGAACTGGAAGGGATAGTTCTCACCGAGGTTGCGGAAATAACCGCGGTTCTCAAATCCGTTGTAAAAGAGGCCGAACCCGCCGCGCGCGACCAGCTTGGGGGTGACCTGATAGGCGAAACCAACTCGAGGGGCAAAATTGGTCTTCTGCGACCGCCCCAATCCCTTACCGTACTTGTTGGTTTGTTGCACAGCGATGCCGTCGAGAGCCGTCAAGGCAAGGAAGCTCGGAGAGAGCTGGCTGCCGGTCGGTCCGTTTTGGATCAAGTAGATTGCGCCACCGATCGGCGGCCCGCCCGGAACGAAATTCGCCTGCTTTCCTTTGTGGTCATACACCAGCCCGAAGAAGTCCCAGCGCAAACCCAGGTTCACAGTCAGCTTGGATGTGACCTTCCAGTCATCGTTGCCGTAAATACCGAAGTAGTTCTTGCCGTTGTCGCTTAGAGAGATGTTGGAGCTTTGGATGTTGTCGGGGCCTCCGGCGAAATCAACCGTGCCCACGCCAGGCTTGGCAGCTTGCGGGGTCAGCAACAATTGCGCTCGACCGGTGTTCTGCGGGTCCAGTCCCGGGATGTCAACGAAGGCTCCTCGAAACTGAAAGTTTCCCTTCGACCAGGGTGGCTGGAGAGTCGAGAATTTAACGTGCTGATACTCCACACCCATCTTGAAAGTATGGTTGCGGTAAATCTTGGTGAGGTCGTCGGTGAACTGGAATGTGGAACTGACTTCATCCGAAGGCAAGAAGCCGTTCGTGCCCAGGTTATTCAACCCGTTGATATCAAATTCGGGAAGTCCGCCATTTTCGTGCACCTGAGGAACACCCTGAATGCCAAAGCTAAGCGGAATGTTGCTGAGATCGTTAGCGGCCGGCGAAACCCGCGTGGTGTGGAGGTAGTTCAGTCCGGCGCGGGCCACGTTAACCAGGTTGGGAGAGAAGACGTGGGTATAGCCGAGCGCGCTCTGCTGGGCGTTGGCCGTCTGATCGCCCTCCTGGAAAGCACCGCCGTCCGCAATGCCTCCGAAGATCCCTGGAATAAATTGCGGGTCATCCACCAGGCTGAAGCGGTAGAAAAGCTGGTTCTTGTCGCTGAAATTGATGTCCAGCCGGCTGTCAAAAGCGTTGCGGTGTTCGTTCAGTTTTGGTGAAACCGCGTAATTCCCCAAAAGCGACCCACTAGTTGGATTCGGATAAAGGTTCAACAACTTAATGGCGTTCGGGTCCAACAGTGTGGGGTCTAGGTGGTTGAGGCCGCAGCCGGCAGCGGTAAAGGTAACGGTACTGGCCGGGCAGGTGCCGAAGGGATCACGGACAAACCCTGTCTTGGTCGCCACGATGCCAGATACGGGGTCCGCAACTCCGAGTGTGACCGGACGGGTGGTTGTGGGGTCCAGAATGGTCCCGGTCGGAATCTGCCGGTTCAGGGCGTCGGTCCTGGAACCTCCAGTGATCAGGTCGGAGAGATCGGTAAAACCGCTGTTGCGCTCGAGAAGAGTGGGGACGGTCCCGGACTTGATGGTTCCCTGGCGGCGGCGCAGGCCTTCATAGTCGCCGAAGAAGAATATCTTGTTGCGAATCACCGGCCCGCCAACCGCAACTCCGAACTGGTTTAAACGAAGTTCACCCTTCTTGATTCCGCCGGCACTTTCAAAATAGTCGGGCGCGTCGAGTTTATCGTTTCGCAGGAACTCCCAGGCAGCGCCATGGAAACTATTGGTGCCCGACTTAATCGTCGCGTTGAGAACCGCAGCGCCGGAGCGTCCGAATTCTGCGCTGAAGCCCGTGGTTTGCACTTTGAATTCCTGGATCGCATCGACCGGAGGAAGGACGACGTAATTCGTGCCGTTAAGGAAGTCCACGGTGTCGGAATTGTTGTCAATACCATCGAGCAGGTAGTTGTTCTGGGCTGACCGCAGACCATTGGCCGAGAAGGCGCCGCTGGCCGCGTTGCCGCGCGTGTCCGATTGCGGCGAGTTCACACCCGCGCCGAGCTGCGCCAGGAAGGTGAAATTCCGTCCGTTCAGAGGCAGCTCGTTGACGCTCTTGCTGTTGACTACCTGGCCGACGGAAGCGTCCTGGGTTTCAAGTACGGGAGTGCTGCTCGTTACCTCGACCGTCTCCGTCACCTGCCCCGGCTTGAGCGTGAAATTAACCACGACCGCGGAGCCGACGTTGACCGCGATGTTTTTCTGCTCAGTGGTCTGGAAACCCTGGGAGGAGGCACTGAGCTTGTAGCTTCCGATCCGGACCGGGGTAAATTTGAATCCGCCGTCCGATCCTACTGAGGTCGAGAGAGTGGAACCGGTGCCTTCGTTGGTCAGGGTGACGGTGGCATTGCCGATCAATGCTCCCGATGGGTCCGTCACCGTTCCCAAGATGCTCCCCGAATCAACCTGAGCGTGGAGGGTTGCCGGGCTCAACAGCATTACGCCGACGGTTAACGCCAGCGAGATTCGCAGCATCCAAGACAACGTTGTCTTTGGTTCCATGACCTTCTCTCCTAAGCCTCTCTAGGCAGCGTCAGTTGATTAATGTAAACGTGTACATTAGCGAAACCGGGACAACCTTAGAACAGGTTCTGAGAACTTGTCAAGAATAAAACTAGTGCGTTTCTATTAGGGTGCCGTCGCCAACACCGCTTCCAACTTGCAGAAACCCACTTTTCGAAGACATCACCGCCGCGGTGATCCGCGAGCTGATTGTAGAGCAAATCATCTTCATCCTCGGCACTGGTTTGGATTAACTGCGCGGCGGGTGCTAACATGCGCCTCGGTGGGCCAGGCCGCTCCTTTGATGGCGTTTACGAGTTTCTGGTTTCGGGTTGCGTATCGCCGCCGTCCCGGCGGCTGTCGTGGGGGCGTCCCGCCCCCACCGCGAGGGCAGGATGCCCCCGCGACAGCCGGCAAGATGCCGGAGGAATCAGACCGGGCATTGCCCGTGACCTCGGCCGCAGACGAAGACCACATTGTTTTCACGTCGAGCCTTTTTAAGAGGAATCCGGTGGGCGCCTGTGCTCTTTCTTCCCGCGCCCTTCCATGCGTCGCCTTTCCGGCTGTTGCGCCAACAAATATCCGGCGATCATTCTTTTCCCTTCACGGATATTCGCCTGGCTCCGCACTACCCCGTGAAGTCTCCGCTGGATGACATTCTGCTGAAAGTTGTTCCCGGCGCGGACGAGTACATCACCGAAAAGTACGCGTTTGAAATCATGCAACTTCTCGGCGAATGGAGCCGGGCGCTCAGGGCCGCCGCACCCGCGCTGGCCAGCCTGACGAAATTCCTCGACCCTTCGGTTGAAGCTGCTTCGCTGCTTCCGGCTCGAGAAATCGCGCCGCGTTCCGGAAATGGCATCGAGGTTTTGCGCCGGCGTTTCCCTCGTGAACTGGTATCTGGCCGCGAGAAGTTTCTCCATGAACTTGAAAATTATCTTTCCGCAATGGCGCGAGTGGAGACGGCTGAATTCGAGATTGTCGGGATCGAGGAAGTTACAGGTTCGTCCGTGGAGTTCGACATCGACATTCGCTACAACCTGATCGGCACCTGCAAGGACCAGGCACGCGAGCAGCGCGTGGGTCATTGGCTGACCCGCTGGTCGCACAGCCAAACCCACGGCTGGCAGGCCGTGCGATGGCAGGCAACCGGAGAAACTCTCGCTCGCGCCCGCGAGCCAATTTTCATCGACGTTACCGCCAGTGCTTTCGGCCAGACCGCGTCGTACAAGAATCAGCTGCTTCGCGGAGTCGACCACTGGCGCACAGTTATGGACGGCGCGTCCGGGATCGATGTCTACGGCAACAGCGGTCTGGCGGCCGGAGATTTCGACAACGACGGATTTGATGACCTCTACATTTGCCAGCCCGCGGGACTTACCCAACCGCCTCTACCGCAACCGCGGCGACGGCACCTTCGAGGATGTGACCGAGCAAAGCGGAGTCGGAGTGCTCGATGACACGGCCTGCGCCCTGTTCGCCGATTTCGAAAACAAGGGAGTCCAGGATCTGCTGGTGGTTTGCGGCGGCGGCCCGATGCTCTTCCTGAATCAGGGCAACGGACAATTCTCGCTCAAGCCCGACGCCTTTAAGTTTGCCCGGCCCCCGCAGGGAACATTCACCCACGCCGCCATTGCCGACTACGATCGCGATGGGCGTCTCGACATCTACTTCTGCCTCTACAGCTACTACGTGGGCCTGGACCAGTATCACTATCCCGTTCCCTATTTCGACGCGCGCAATGGACCTCCAAACTTTCTGTTGCACAACGAAGGCAACGCCACCTTCACCGATCGAACCGACGCTGCAGGTTTGAACGCAGAAAACGACCGCTACAGTTTCGCCTGCGCCTGGGGCGATCTCAACGGCGACGGGTCGCCCGACCTTTACGTCGCCAACGACTTTGGGCGGAGCAACCTCTATCGCAACAACGGCGACGGGACCTTCACTGCAGTCTCTACCGAAGCAGAGGTTGACAACCCGGCGCGGGCATGAGCGCGTGCTGGTGCGATTTCGATAACGACGGAAACCAGGACATCTACGTGGCCAACATGTGGTCCGCCGCCGGCCAGCGGGTTTCAGAGCAAAAGATTTTCCATGAAGGCGAGCCCGAGAACACACGCGAACTCTATCGCAGACACGCCCGCGGCAACTCCCTGTACCGAAATCCGGGAACCGGGAAGTTTGAAAACATAGGCGACAAGGCAGGGGTCGAGATGGGCCGCTGGGCGTGGTCTTCCGACGCCTGGGACTTCGACCACGACGGCTACTCCGACTTGTACATTGCCAACGGTTACATTTCCGGACCCGATCCTCGCGAGCTTTCCAGCTTCTTCTGGCGCCAGGTGGTAGGAAAGTCTCCACAGAATTCCAATCCGTCGTTCAAGTACGAACAGGGATGGAGCGCCATCAACGAACTGGTCCGCTCGGATTCTTCATGGGCTGGTCCCGAGAGAAACATCTTCTATGCCAATAACCGGGACGGCACGTTCTCCGAAGTCTCGGGTGCAATCGGATTGGACTTCGCGGACGACAGCCGTTCGTTTGTTCTCGCCGACCTGGACCACGACGGGCGGCTCGAAGTGATCCTGAAAAACCGAAACGCGCCGCAACTGCGCGTATTACACAATGCGATGAAAGATATTGGCCATTCCGTCGCTATCCGTCTGCGCGGACAAAAAAGCAATCGCGATGCGATCGGCAGCGCCGTGACCATCGAGTCTGGAACCCATCGTCAGACCAAATACCTGCAGGCCGGTTCCGGATTCCTGTCGCAGCACACCAAGGAGCTTCTCTTTGGAGTGGGGAAAGTTGAAAGTTCGGTCCGCGTCACGGTTCGCTGGCCCAGCGGCCTCACTCAGGTCTTCGAACACTTGCCGGTGGACAGCCGCATTGCGATTCAGGAAGGCTCTGACAAGTTTCTGGCAAAGCCCTTTGCGGTTTCTCCTCCTTCATATGCACGTGCCGGCGAGCCTGAAAAACCGGAACCACTACCAACCGTGGTCGAGACCTGGCTCATCGAGCCCTTAATCGCCCCCGACTTTTCGTTGCCTGATCTGGCCGGCAAAACGTGGAACCTTTCATCGCTGCGCGGCAGCGCCATTCTGCTGAACTTCTGGTCCACTGCTTCGCCGTCCTGCGGAGAACAGATGCGACTGCTGCGGCAATTCCAGTCCCCAAACGACCTTCGTGTCGTCGGCATCAACGTGGACGATCCCCGCGACTTGCCAGCGGTGCGAGCATTCGTGGCCAGGCACGGGTTTTCGTTCCCCGCCTTGCTTGCTACACCGGACGTGGCCGGCGTCTACAACATTATTTATCGCTACCTTTACGACCGGCGCCGGGACCTGCCGCTCCCCACATCGTTTCTCCTTGGTAGGGATGGCATGATCGTCAAGGTGTACCAGGGTCCGGTGACTCACGAACGACTGGCGGACGATGTGAGATCGATCCCGGGTACCCCCAAGGACAGGGTGGCAAGGGCGCTGCCATTCTCCGGAACCCTCTTCCAGGGCACATTCCAACGCAACGACTTTACTTATGGAGTGTCCTTCTTCCAGCATGGATATCTGGAGCAAGCCGAGGCCTCCTTTAAACAGGTCATCGCGGCCAAACCCGACACCCCCGAAGCTCATTACAACCTGGGCACGCTCTATCTCCGACGAAACGACTTCCAAAACGCGCGCCAATATCTTGAGCAGACAGTGAAGCTGCGTCCGGAATATCCCGAAGCCTGGAACAATCTCGGCATGGTCGCCGCCCATGAAAATCAGGCGGACGAAGCTATTCGCAACTTTCAGCAGTCATTGCAACAACGGCCCACTTACACCATCGCCCTGCTCAATCTGGGAAACCTTTATCGGCGCCAGGGGGATTTTGCGAAAGCGGAAAAACTTCTGAACCGCGCTCACGAGATTGAGCCTGACGATCCCGAAGTAAACTACAGCCTCGGAATGCTTTACGCCCGACAGGGCCAGTCCCAGAGCGCACTGCAGTATCTGGAGAAGTCCGTGAGCTTGCGGCCAGATTATCCTGACGCGCTCAACAACTTAGGCGTACTTCTTGTTCAGGCACAGCGTTATCCGGAAGCGGAACAAAAATTCAAAACTTGCATCCAGGTGGCGCCGAATTTCGACCAAGCCTATCTCAATCTGGCCCGCCTTTATGTTGTTACAAAGGATAAGGAAAGGGCGAGAGAGGTTTTGCTCGCTCTTCTACGTCAGCAGCCGCAGCACAAGATGGCCCAGCAGGCGCTGGAAATGCTAAATTGACCCCTTGATACCCGCAACTAAAGTGCCCGCGGAGAAATACCGGGAGATGGTCATCGGCACTCCACTTCAACATCCAGCGAGGAACGCGGGCCGCGCGCGTGAACTATTCCGAATCGTTGCGCTGGCCGTCGCTTTCATCTCTGCGGGAAGGTCTGTCGCACAACAATCCGCCACTACTCGGAGCAGTCCACGGCCAACTTCGAGTGCCCCATCGCCGTTCCAGGAAGCCGAAGTCCTGCTGCGGCAAGGTTCGGTGGCGGAAGCCAAACAGAAAATAGAAGAGCAGCTGAGACTGAACCCCTCCAGCGTCGAGGGTTACAACCTGCTTGGAATCGTTTACAGCAGCGATAAGGATTACGATAACGCCCTGGAAGCACTGCAGCATGCGCTGACGCTCGATCCCAATTCTCTTCGGACTCATAACAATCTCGGGAACGTATACGTCGCTCAGGAAAAATTCGACCTGGCGGAGAAAGAGTTTGGCAAGGTCCTGCGCCTCAACCCCACCAACCGTGAAGCCAACTATAATCTCGGCCTGGTTCTGATGACCCGCCATGCTCCGGCCCAGGCCATCCTCCATCTTCAGCGGGTCCGCCCTGCGGATGTACCAACTCGCTTCAACCTGGTCCGAGCCTATCTTCAGGCTGGACGGACCGTTGAAGCTTTGAAGCTGGCTCGCGAACTTTCAGCTCAGAACAAAGATGACTTGCAGTTGCACTTCACTCTGGGTATGTTGCTGGCTGCTGAAAAACAGTACTCGGCAGGTCAACTCGAACTGGAGAAGGCCAGTGCGTTACAGCCTGAAACCTTCGAGATTCTCTTCAACCTGGGACAGACTCATCTCCGCAGCGGCAACTACGCAAAAGCCGAAGTGGTCTTGAACCGGGCGCTAAAACTAAAATCCGATTCCGCAGCAACCCTCGCACTGCTGTCGCAGGTGTATTCCGGGCAGAACCGACCGGTAGACGCGCTCGATTCCCTGGCGCGGGCCCATAAACTGGCCCCTGCGGATCCGGACATCACTCTCCTTCTGGCTCGGCTCAGCATGGCGCAGAGCTATTTCGAAGACGCCATCCCGCTGCTGGAATCGGGCCTAAAAAACGCTCCGCAGCGCCCCGATCTTCACGCCGCTCTGGGCGAAAGCTATTTCATGACTGATAGGGTGGAGAAGGCGGTTGAGGAGTTCAAAATTTTGGTCGGCCTGACTCCTTCGGCGCCGTCGTATGCAGCTCTCGGGCTTTCGTACCGTTACCTGGGGCGCTTTGACGAGTCCAGAAGGAATTTTCAGGAGGGCCTCAAGCTCGATCCCCACAACGCTTCCTGCCTGTTCAACCTGGGCTACATAGAAAAGCGCCAGGGCAACCAGGCGGCCGCCGAGCGGCTCTTTCAGCAAGCCCTCAAGTCGAATCCCAATTTCTCCGAAGCGCTGCTGGAGCTGGCCAATCTACGCATTGCGGACAAGAAATTTGAGGAAGCCTCAATTCTGCTCAAACGATACATCAAAGTCAGCAGCGACCCCGCTTCCGGATACTACAAGCTCGCCATGGTCGAGAGGAGTCTGCATCAGAACGAAGCCGCACAAAGAGATTTGGCCTTGTTCCAGGCTGCGTCGAGAGATTCCTCCTCGGGTACGCATCCCTACCAGCACCTTTTTGAATATCTGGACAGCCGCTCCAATCTCGCTCCCCGGGCCCGAACTCAACTCGACGAAAGCGAACTGTTGGAACAGGTCAAGAAGCATCCCGATCGCCCACAAGACCTCTACCTGCTGGCGGAGACTTATCTGAAACTTGGAAAGCGGGAAGAAGCTCGTAGCACCATCGCGCAGCTTGATCAGGTGAGCGCTGGCGACTACCGCATCCAGACCGGAGTAGGCGTGCTGCTTGCCCGCTATCATTTATATGATGATTCCATCCTGCATTTTCAGACAGCACTGCAGGCCAGTCCCGACTCCGACGATGTGAAGTTCGATCTGGCCGATGCTTACTTCCGCAAGGGCCTTTACGGCCGGGCCCTCGAAACCACTTTGACAGTTTCGCCCGCGGGCCAAGGGGATGCCGCGTTTCTGGCGTTGCTCGGAGACATCCACGCGCATCTCGGCAACACTGCCAAAGCGGAAGAGATTTTCCGCGATGCCATCAGCCGCAATCCCGACAACGACCAGTCCTACCTTTCGCTGACTCTTGTCCAGCTGCGCAGCCAGGATCTCAGCGGCGCAGAGCAGACACTGCAGAAAGGCCTGGCGCGAATCCCCAGCTCCGGAAAGATTCAATGGGGTTTGGGAATTGTCTCGGCCCTCGAAGGCAATACCGCACAAGCCGCCGAACGCCTGGAGCGCGCCGTGGAGCTACTACCCGAATGGCCGGGAAGCTACTCCACCCTTGGAGTCTTTTATTTTCAGACCGGACAAATCGACAAAGCCCGCGAAGTGCTGGACCGTTTCAAAGGCAGCAACGTTGGCGGCCTGGATGTAAATCGCATTGAAGAAGTCCTGTCCCGTGCCCCGGCAAAACCTTCTTCCGCCCAGGAACCCATGTCCATGGTAGCCCGGCAGCAATTGCTTCAGCTCGCGCTATCGCTGGCTGACCGGACTCTGTGAGGCTACGAATACCAAACCAGAATGCGGAAGCAACCCAAAACGTGTAAGCGACCGAACGTAGTTCTCACACTCAGCGCGCTTGTCGGAACCGCCGTCACCATGATGGCCTTCGCCGAACAACCCCCGAAAACTCAAGATGATCGCGTGCCCGTGCGTTATACCGACATCCGACAAGCCGCCGGAATCACCTTTCTCCAAGATGCCACCGCCACCGACGAAAAATACTATCTTGAAACCATGGGCACCGGCGTCGCCTGGCTCGACTACGATCAGGACGGGCTGATGGACCTGTATTTCGTGCAGTCAGCCGCCACGGATATTTACAAGCCGCCTCACCCCTTGCGCAGCGCGCTCTATCACAATAATGGTGACGGAACTTTCACCGACGTCACTGAAAAAGCCGGCGTCGGAGGGGAGGGACATTACGGCCAGGGCGTGGCCGTCGGAGATTTTGACAACGATGGTTATCCCGATCTTTATGTGACCGGCTACGGCAGCGCCATCCTTTATCACAACAATGGCAACGGAACCTTCACCGACGTGACCGCCAAAGCGGGGGTTGCGGACAAAGGCGGATGGTCCGCCAGCGCAGGATGGTTCGACTACGACAAAGACGGATGGCTCGACCTGCTGGTCACCAACTACATCGATTGGACCCCGAAGACCAACCAGTGGTGCGGCGAACGCCGGCCCGGCTACCGCTCGTACTGTCACCCCGACAACTACAGAGGACAAAAGACCAAGCTCTATCACAACAATCATGACGGCACGTTCACCGACGTGAGCGACGCGTCCGGTGTCGGCAAGCCGGAATCCAAGGGCATGGGCGTGGTCCTGGCCGACTTCAACAACGACGGCTGGACCGACATCGCCATCGCGAACGACACCTGGCCAAATTTTCTGTTTATCAACAAACGCAACGGAACCTTTGAGGACGTATCATTCGTCTCCGGCATGGCGGCCAGCGAGGACGGTCGGTACGAAGCAGGCATGGGCATCGACGCCGCCGACGTCGACGGCGACGGCTGGCAGGATGTTTACGTCACTCACCTCGATCACGAACTGAATCGCCTCTATCACAACAATCACGACGGCACGTTCACTGACGAGACGTTTCGCTCCGGCATCGGCAACAAAGCCGTTTTGCTGAGCGGCGTGGCCATGAAATTTCTGGATTACGATAACGATGGCTGGACCGACATCCTGCAATTGAATGGCGCCATGCTGGATAATATTCAGCTCTACCACAACGAAGTGGCTTACAAGGAACCGCTGCTGATGTTCCGCAACCTGGGCAAAGGCCAGTTCGAAAAAACGTCGGAATCATTGGGCCCTGACTTCATGCGTCCCGTTGCAGGACGGGGCCTGGCCACCGCCGACTTCGACAATGACGGTGACATTGACATCGCCACCAATAACCGCGGCGACTATCCATCGCTGCTGCGCAATGACGGCGGAAACGCCAACCACTGGCTGGAAGTTCTGTTGATCGGAACCCGCTCCAATCGCGACGGCATTGGCGCCACGCTGAAGTTGACCTCAGAAGGCTTCGTTCATGTGGAGCAGGCGAAAGGCGGCATGAGTTATATGTCGGCCAACGATCCACGAATCCAGTTCGGGTTGGGCAAACGCACCAAAGTAGATTCTCTCGAGATCACCTGGCCGAGCGGGCAGATCGACCGTCTAACCAATATCCCTATCGATCAGATCATCGCCGTCAAAGAAGGTGCAGGAATAGTGCCGCATAAGTTTCCCAGAGTGGTCACCAGGCAATGAAAGACCCGTCGAGCTAGGTTGTTCTGACAACTGAGAACCGAAAACAGGCAACTGAAAATCCATGAATCTACCGCGACGAAATTTCCTGGGCTCTTCCCTGGTCGTCCTCGGCAGCACGCTGTTGGACGCGCTCACCACTCCGCTCTGGAAATGGAAAAGCGCACCCGTCCTCCAGGCAGCCCCCGCAACGCCCGCGGCCACTTCTCCGGTCACCTTCGTCGACGTTGCCCGTGAAGCCGGTCTGAACGTTCCCAACGTCTGGGGCGCGGCCGATCACAAGCGTTACATCATCGAAGCCAAAGGAAGCGGCTTGGCCTTTTTCGATTACGACCACGACGGATGGCTGGACATCTACTTAACTAACGGCACACACCTCGATGGCAACTGGCCGCCCGGCAAGGCTCCCACCTCGCATCTCTACAAAAATAATCGCGATGGAACTTTCACCGATGTGACCGAAAAATCCGGCCTCGCGCGCACCGGCTGGCAGACTGGCGTCTGTGTCGGCGACTACGATAACGACGGATGGGACGACCTGTTCTGCTGCTTCTGGGGACACAATATTCTGTTTCACAACAACGGAGACGGCACTTTCACCGACGTCACTCGCAAAGCCGGGGTCTACGACGAGAAATACCGCTGGGGAGCCGGCTGTACTTGGCTCGATTACGATCGCGACGGAAACCTGGATCTCTTCGTCTGCAATTACATAAAACTCGATCCGGCAAAAGCGCCTGCACCCGACGATCCTCTGACGTGCCAGTGGAAAGGGATCCCGGTGATGTGCGGTCCGCGCGGCCTCCCTGCCGACACCAACGTTCTTTATCACAATAACGGTGATGGAACGTTCACCGACGTGTCCGAGAAGGCAGGCATCCTCAAGCCCGGCCCGCGTTACTCCATTACCGCCGTCTCATACGATTTCGACAATGACGGCTGGCCGGACATTTATGTGGCGGTGGACTCGGAACCAAGCATCCTGTTCCACAACAATCACGATGGGACTTTCACCGATATCGCAGTCATCGCGGGATGCGCCTACAGCGAAAACGGCCACGAGCAGGCCGGCATGGGCGTGGCGGTCGCCGATTATGATTGCGACGGCTGGTTGGATATTTTCAAAACCAATTTCGCCGACGATACTTGCAACCTCTATCACAACAACGGCGACGGGACTTTCACCGATGTGACGTTCGCCTCCGGCATCGGAATCAACAACCAATACGTCGCCTGGGGCTGCGGTTTTCTCGACTACGACAACGATGGCTGGCCCGACCTCATGCAGGTCAATGGACACGTTTATCCCGAGATTGAGAGCCGCGACATCGGTCAGACCTTCAAAAACCCGCGGCTTCTCTACAAGAACCTGGGCAACGGGAAATTTAAGGACGTCTCAGCCCAAGCAGGGCCGGGCATCAGCGAGCGCTTCTCCAGTCGCGGGGCAGCCTTCGGAGACTACGACAACGACGGCGATATCGACGCGCTCGTTCTGAACATGAATGACCTGCCTTCCCTGCTGCACAATGACGGCGGTAATCTGCAGAACTGGATTAAGATCAAGCTGATCGGCACCAAGTGCAACCGCACCGCCATCGGCGCCCGAGTGCGCGTGGTCACTGGCAACCATGCGCAGATGGATGAAGTTCACAGCGGCACCAGCGTCATGTCGCAATCCGACCTGCGCCTGCACTTCGGCCTGGGGAAAGCCCAAACCGTGGATGTCATCGAAGTCAAGTGGCCGACTACGCAGAAGATCGAGCGCTTCACGCAGGTGAAAGCCAACCAGATAATCACCATTCGCGAAGGCAGTGGAATCGTCGAGACGACCAAACCCAAAGCCAGATAGTCCCAAAACCATTAACCACAAAGGACACGAAGGTTCACAAAGGAATTCCTTCGTGTCCTTAGTGGTTAAAGCTTTTTCGGTTTGGTATCAGAGCGGAATGTAATTCTTCAGCAGCGGATTGACCAGCCCGGCAAACGAAAGCAGCCGGCGCTCAGCGTCTTCCGGTTTTTCTCCGGGCTGCAATTCTGTGTTCATCCGAATCATTGCATTGTCGGTTCGGCTCAGGCGAAGCGAATCGAGCGCAAGGTAAGCATTCATCCAGTCCTGGGCAGCCACCCGACGGCCGCGGACCGAGTACCAGAACACGACTAGTTGACGATCGTCTCCTTTGGCAATCACGTAACGATTGGCGGGAAAAGGAATATCCCCGGGAAACGCCAGCGTGGTCGTGCCTGACTCCACCGGCGACCAGCCCGCACCTTCCAGACAGACTTGCGGCAGATGGCGGAACAACGCGTGCTGGTCCGGAATGTAAGCGACGTACAGATCGACGTAAGCTCCGCCGTTGACCGGATCCTTGTACATTCGCTGCAGAAACTCGCCGGTGCCGAGACTCTTCCGGGTTTCCGCAGAAATTGGGATGTCCGTCCCCACCCAGCTCTTCAATTCAAGTGGAAACGATGCCAGTGCCGTTCGCGGCAGGAAAGACTGCTTACGATCGAGAGCCCGCAGGAAAAGTGCCGTTCCACCCAAAAGCAGCGTGACAATCGCGAGGCGTGCATTTTTCGAGATCACGCGTACTCCTCCTGCACAGCGCCCTCGCTCGGGCTGAGCCAAAGAATCTGCATCAGCCGGTGAAGCAGGAAAATCAGCGCCAGAGAGGCGACGAAGACCAGCCATCCCGAAAGCGCGTGAATCGTTCCCTCCGCCCGCTCTACACCCCAACCTTCCACCATCAGACCGGTGAAAGCGATTCGCAGAGCATTCGCGAAAACTGAAATCGGGACTGCGATCAACGCCAGCAGCGTCCGTACGCTAATTCTCCTTTCCGCCATGTATCCGTAAACAATCGTCAGTGTAAGGAGCGAGAATAGCGACCGAATTCCGCTGCAGGCTTCCGCCACCTCAAGCTGTGCGCTGGGCAAGAGAATGATGTTGCCTTCGCGGATCGCAGGCACTCCCGCCAGCATGAGCAGAAAACTCGCAGTCTTGGACGCGATGATCTGTAGCGGAAAGGTAATCTGCTCCACCAATGTCGGAGAAGGAATCATCAAGAACAGGAATGCCAGCGGGAACGAAATCGCCGCCAGATGCTTCCATCCTGCAAGAAAGACCACAAGTCCGGCGATAAAAAGCAGGACCGACACGCGATAGAGAAAAAACCCGGATTTGATCGTGCCTACTACCAGTGTCATCAAGGCAAACAAAAGAATGCCGAGACCTGACCAGGCTGGCGCGATTCGGAGCGCCGCCAGTTTCGCGCGCCGCTCCCAGAGCAGGAACAACGCGAATACCGGCACAAAGAATCCGTGGGTGTAGTTCGGATCCTGCCACCACTGACTTGCCATCCGCAGGGCAAAGGGACCGTACAGCCACGTGGCTAACAGAAGAAGAATGCCGACTTGGAAGTAGAGCAGGGCTCCGTGTTTGGCAAAACCAGGTTTGTGAGAACCAGGTTTGTGAAAACCAGGTTTGTGAAAACTGGGCCTGGAAAAGCCGAGACTTTGCATCTATTGTTTACGCCCCGACTTGCGCAACTTCCAGAACAAACCAGCCAATCCGCTGGAGAACAGCAGCAGAGTCCCGGGTTCAGGTGTGACCGCCAGAGGCGTGTGCGAAGAACCACCGCCAACGCCGGCCGCGCCAAAAAACGGCAGGACGAAAAATGGAACCAGCCCTTTCCGTTTGGTGGCCTGCAGCGCGTTCGCGCCAATTGGCGTACCCATCGGAATGGCTGCTGCGTAGGCTTCGGGCTGCGGATCGACTGCGGGAGTAACCATGTCATTCGCGAAAAGCGGCTGGTTAAGGTCTGCACTTGCGGGCTCTGTCAGCGCCGGCGGACCCAGCGGAGTCATCGCGATCCGATTTCCGCACCGGGTGCGCGCCACAATTTTTCCATCACTGATAAGGGTTTCCCCCCGATGCAGCGTGACCTTCTTTCGTGTCCAGTACACCTTCTGCCCCATGCGATAGGCGACATGCATCGACTGCTTCCCGGAAACCTGCACCAGGTGGGCCCGTTGAAAATCAAAGCCTGCGAACTGTTGCGCCACCACCGGATCATGCTCCATTGCCTGCCGCAACTCTTCCGCACTCGCAATTCCGCCCGGAATCACCGAATGCAGATACACCGGGCGGCCCGGGCGCGAATCCAGGAACGAGGAATATGCACGGGCGGCCGATGTCGACGGGTCGGGTTCGTTCAACTTGATCCCTTTAAATTCCGGACGCACATACGACATGCTCGAAGCCGACTGCTGCCGGGCAAACTGCCAGGTTATAGCTGCGGTTGCGGCAAACAGAAGCGCCACCAGAAACTTGGTCGCAGCGGTCTTTCGGCTGGGCCGGCGATGACGATGGCGAACAACGCTGACGTTGGGATCTTTCAAGTGCTCCTCAAATGGATCAGTAGTTCAAGCTCGGGGGGAGGAAATAGAGCGTTGGAGACTATCTACAGTGCACGCCACCTGCCAAACTCGGACCATCGTGGAATCATTAAAGCGGCCTATCCAAAGGGGAAAGATGTGAAGAGATTTGCACAAAAATGGATCTGTTAGTGCATGACTCTACCGTCAAGGGAAGGCAAATACCCAAGACCGGCCGGGTAAGATCCGCTATTATTCACAAACTTGCGACTTGAGAGGCGTAAGTGTCCTGAAAAGAGTAATTTGTCGGCTTTGGACGGTAACACATTGCATCTTCTTGAGAAGACATCCGTTGACGTTGACAGCGATTACACTTCAATCCCATTAACGGCAATCTACTGCGTTGTTTAACCTGACATCGACCACTGTGCGACGATACGCAAGAAGTAACCTCAGGCGCCAAAAACGCGCCCATCTTCGCGATTTAGCGGCACGAGTGAACTCCGGCCCGCCCGGGTGTATGCCTGATTCCTCAGTTTATTGGGGCGTACAGAACCCCTGCTACGCGCCGCGGAAGGCCAGCGCTAGCAGCCAGACGTTCAGGATCGCGATCAATGTGAAATAGCAGATTGAGCGCAATCGCCGAGCCGATTACTTCGGCCAGGTCGCAAGCGGCGATCGCGATCTCCGCGCCGATCCAGAAAATGAAGGATACGGGACGGCTGAAGTGGTCGCGGCAGGCGGCCGCCAGATCGCGGCCCGTTACTACTCCGAGCTTGATGGCCAGGGTCTGCAACAGGATGGCCATCAGGTTGGACATCATGATGACCGAGAGCAGTGAGTAATTGTATTTCGAGCCGCCCGCCAGGTCCGTGGCCCAATTGCCCGGATCCATGTAGCCCACGGCGACTAAATACCCCGGCCCGGCGAAGGCCAGCAATTTGCGCAGGAAGCCGGCCGACTGCGGGATGGGCAGGCTGCGGTAGATTTCCGGCAGGCTGGGACGGGCAACCGCGTGGCGCCAGCCCTTATCTCGGTCTGGGGCGGTTTCGAGGCTGGGAACTAAGGGCAACTCCGGCGGTGACAACATTAGCGTAAGTATACACAGAAAAGTAAACCATGGTTAATTACTTTAGGTGGTGGAGGCCGAGCGTCCCGCCCGGCTGGACGGGCGAGACGCCCGTCCTCCACTCGGCGTCACCCAGACTTTCTCGGCTGCCGACCCGCCCAGGGAGACACTTCCGGCATCGGTACTTAGCGTCAGTGTGTGGTCGTAGTTTCGCCCGAAAACGTGCACCTGGGCGCCGGGCCGGATGCCGCGTTGCTCGAGGAACTCCAGCAGGCGGCGGTCGCGCTCGTAAATCCCGCTGACCCGGTAATTAGCGCCCGCCTCGGCATGGGCCAGGAGCAGCAGTCCGCGCCGGCGGCGGCTGCCGGGACTCTCCAGTTCACTGAGATTGCCGTGTGGACAGGCCCCGCCGCGCCCCAGCTTGGCCAGCAATTTGGCCTCAAAATCAGGGGACACCGCATGCTCCAGTCGCTCCGCCTCGTCGTGTACCTTGTACCACTCCATGCCGAACATTTCCGCCAGCATGCGCTCGATCAGGTGATGGCGAAGTGTGAGCTTGCGGGCGATCTTGCGTCCGGCGGCGGTCAGGCTGACCTCTCCGCTGCTCTGCACCCGCACCAGCCCATCTTTTTTCAGGCGCCGCACCGCCATCGTGACCGCGGGCGGAGAAACCAAAAGCCAGTGTGCCAGCGTGGCCGAGATCACAGTCTCGCCCTCGCTTTCAGCCTCGAGGATGGCCTTGAGGTAATCTTCTTTTGAGACGGTGATCATTCAGTAGACATTATACGTTAAGCATAGTTAAGACAATCGTAGTTGAGGACTTGAGATTTCAGACTTGGGAACGTCGTCTGCGGCCGGGAAACGGTTTGCAAATCTGCAATCTAGAATCTGCAACCTGAAATCGGTCATCCCGCGTTTGACATCGCCCGCACGTCCCCCTAACCTTGTCTGTCTCCGGCTATGAAAGTTCTTGTCATCGGAAGCGGCGGGCGCGAGCATGCCCTGGTGTGGAAACTCCGTCAGTCACCGCGGGTTTCCCAGGTTTATTGCGCGCCCGGGAACGGCGGTATCGCCGAAGAGGCCATATGCCTGGCGGCCGACGTGAAAAGCGTTGACTCGCTGGTGGCGGTGGCCGAACAAATACGTCCCGATCTGACCGTGATCGGGCCTGAGTTGGCTCTCTCACTGGGCGTGGTGGACGAATTTACACGCCGGGGCTGGCGCGTCTTCGGACCGAGCCAGGCGGCGGCGCGACTGGAGTCCAGCAAGAGTTTCGCCAAGGAATTTCTCAAGCGCCATCGCATTCCTACGGCGCATTTTGCCATTTGCGACTCCATCGATGAAGTCCTTGCCGCCCTGCCGCATTTTTCGGCACCCGTGGTGGTGAAGGCGGACGGCCTGGCCGCCGGCAAGGGCGTAGTGATTAGCCGCACCAAGGAAGATGCGGCTTCGGCGGCAGCCGAAATGTTCGGCGGAAAGACGCTGGGAGAGGCTGGACGGCGAGTAGTCTTGGAAGAATTTCTGCAGGGCGACGAGCTGTCGTTCCTGGTTCTGAGCGATGGCGAGAGGGTAGCGCCGCTGGTGGCGGCCCAGGACCACAAACGCATCGGCGACGGTGATACTGGCCCCAACACCGGTGGCATGGGTGCGTACTCCACCGCCAGCATCGTGGACGAGCAGATGACTCAGTGGCTGTTGCAGCACGTGGCGCGTCCCGTCGTCGCCGGAATGAAGGCGGAAGGTGCGGAGTACAAAGGCATTTTGTATTGCGGGTTGATGATGACTGCGCGCGGGCCCATGGTGCTGGAATTCAACTGCCGCTTCGGCGATCCTGAAACCCAGCCGATCCTGATGCGCCTCGAAAGCGATCTGCTGGAGGCGCTCGAGGCTTCGATTGAAGGCCGGGTCAGCGAGGGAGACTTTCGCTGGTCGCGCGACGCTTCGGTATGCGTGGTCATTTCGTCCGGTGGATATCCCAGCACCTACGAAGTAGGCAAGAGAATTATGGGGCTCGAAGACGCGGGTAAAGTGGAGGGCGTGAAAGTCTTTCACGCCGGCACCAGCAGGCGCGACGGCGCATTTTTCACCGCCGGCGGACGGGTACTGGGTGTGACCTCGCGGGCGGCAGATTTGAAGACTGCCGTCGAACGGGTGTACACGGCGGCGTCGAAGATTGGTTTTGAAGGAGCGCACTACCGCAGAGATATCGCAGCCCGAGCTCTCAAGAAATAGTTGGGCCGGTTCGATGGTCCCCGGATCAGGGGATGACGTCAAAGGCGCCGTGGAAGAGCGGCTCTTTCAGCGCCGCGTTGCGGATCGTCGGAGAGATCGGGCTTTAGCCTCAGTGGCGCCACTGGGCCTGAAGGCCAGAGTCGGGCGCGGAGGGAACGCGGCCTGTAAGGGCCGCTCTTCCACGGCACTGCGTGAGCCAACGGCGCTGCACGTGTTTCGTGCGGGTCCGATAAAATACCGAATTCAAATTAAAGGATAGCCATGAGCACAAAGCCTAGGGTTTCGATTGTGATGGGAAGCGACTCCGACCTCGATATCATGCGCGAGTCGGCGAAGGCGCTGGAAGAATTCGGGATTGAATATGAGATCGACGTCACGTCGGCCCATCGTTCTCCGGACCGCACCGCCGAATTTGCGCGCAAGGCGGCCAGTCGCGGGATCCGCGTGATCATCGCCGGCGCGGGTGGCGCGGCGCATCTGGCGGGCGTGATCGCCGCTCACACCACGCTTCCAGTGATCGGTGTGCCGATTCCATCCACGTCGCTGCAAGGCATGGATTCGTTGCTGGCGACAGTGCAGATGCCCGCGGGCATTCCGGTGGCGACGGTAGCCATCGGCAAGCCGGGGGCCACCAATGCGGGCATCCTGGCGGCGCAGATCCTGGCGCTCTCCAGTGCGCCGCTCGAGAAGAAGCTGGCCGCTCACAAGGAAAAGCTGGCCAACAGTGTGGAAGAGAAATCGAGAAAGCTGAAGATTACGGTGGGAGCGTCGTAGGATTAATGTAGGCGCGAGCGCCCCCGCTCGTGCGGCAGCGCCAGTGACGACGCAGCACGAGCGAGGTCGCTCGCGCCTACACTTCAAAGATTCAAGCCCTTCAGATATTGCCGCAGAGGTCCACCCAGATCGGGACGCTTCAACGCAAATTCCACCGTGGCTTTCAGGAACCCCAGCTTGTCGCCGGTATCGTGACGTTTGCCTTCGAAAACGTAGCCGTAGATTTTTTCTTTCTTCAGCAACTGCTTCAGCCCATCGGTAAGTTGCAATTCGCCCCCGGCGCCGGCTTTGATGTCAGCCAGGGTTTCAAAAACCGTTGGAGTCAGAATGTAACGTCCGATCACGGCAAGATTGGACGGCGCTTCTTCTGGACGTGGCTTTTCCACCATGTTCAAGACTTCATACAATTTGCCGTTCGATCCCGGCACGGGCTTGGCGTCGAGCACTCCGTATGCTGAGATGCCCGGGCCCTCGACCACCTGCGTGGCCAGGACGGAGCACTGTGTCTTATCAAAAACATCCATCAATTGTTTAAGACACGGTACTTTGGCATCAATGACGTCATCCGCCAGCAAGACTGCAAAGGGCTCGTCGCCAACCAGTTCGCGTGCAGTGAGGACGGCATGGCCGAGACCCAGCGCTTCCTTCTGACGCACATACGCGATGTGAATCAGGTCGGAAATCTGGCGTACGATCTGGAGCAGGTCAGTCTTGCCGCGCTCCTCCAGCATTTTCTCCAGTTCGTAGCTGACATCGAAGTGGTCTTCGATGGCCGATTTGCCGCGTCCGGTGACGATAATGATCTGATCGCAGCCGGCGGCCACGGCCTCTTCGACGCCGTATTGAATGATCGGTTTGTCCACCAGGGGCAGCATTTCTTTAGGTTGCGCCTTGGTGGCCGGCAGAAACCTGGTGCCGAGTCCGGCAGCTGGAAAAACTGCTTTGCGAACTTTTTTTGCCATTGCTGATTTCCTCTTTGCCGCATCAATCGAAAATGGCCGCAGTGCAGCCTGATGATTCTAATCCTGCGATGAACTACAGCGTTGGGCCGTCGGTACCCAGCATGCTCTTGCGAATGATCTTCATGGGCACCGACCCCTGCCGCATGAAGCGGTCATGGAATTCCAGTAGCGTGAATTTGCTGCCCTGCTGTTTCCGGTAGTCCTCGCGCAGTTTCAGGATCTGAAGCTTGCCCAGATTGTAGTAGAGATACGTGGGATCGGAAGTTGCGCGCCGGGCTTCCACCTCGGCGACCGGTGGAACCTGGAAGCCCTCTTTCACGAAGAAGTCCCGTCCCTGTTCCAGCGTCATCTTGCCAGTGTGCATTTCGATGCCGACAATGAAGCGCGCGTTGCGCAAGAGCGCGTCCAGCAATTGTCCCAGTCTCAGATTGAGGTCGTGGCCGCCGTAACCTTCGTCGAGCATCATTTGTTCGGTGTAGTGCGCCCAGCCTTCGGCGTTGCTGTTGTTGTAAAGCAACTTGCGCGTCTTGGTTGGGGCTGCCTGTACCCAGAGAAACTGGGTGTAGTGTCCGGGGTAGACCTCGTGAATGGCGGTACTGGTGATGGTGCCGCGGTTGAATCCCTGCATCCACTCCTCGACTCTTTCCGGTTTCCAGCCAGGAGCCGGCAAAGTCACGTTGAACATGGCCTCGGTAGCCTTGGTCTCGTAGGCGCCGGGCGTGTCCATGGAAGCAGTGGTCAGGGCGCGCGCGAAAGGGGGCGTTTCCTCGACGATGGGTGGGACCGTCGACGGGATGGTGATGATCCTCTTCTGCTCGATGAATTGCCGGAGGCCGCCCAGGGTATCGCGGAAGGTCTGCAGTAGTTGATCGGCGGGTGGGTGGTCCTTGCGGAGATCGGCCAGCACGGCTTCCGTGCTGCGATTTGGGTCGATCTGGGCGGCGACCTCTTTGAGTTTTTGCTGGTTCCGCCTCATATCCCCATAGCCGACCTCGAGCAGGCGATCCAGGGGAATGTCTACCATCTCCTCATACCGCAGCTTCTTGCTGAACTTCTCAGGGCCGATGCGGAAATCGCCGTTCGAGACTGGCAACAAGTCTTCCCGGAGAAATTTCTCGAAGTTGATCAGCGCCATCGCTGCGATGCCATTGTTGACGTGCTGGAATTCATCCAACAACCTGCTATCTTTCGCCCCCGCCAACGCCAACGGGACATCGTGTTGGAAGAACCGGATGGTATCGGGCAACTGCTGCAGCGCAACTTCGGTGAATACTCTCGGTGGATTTTTCAGGTTCTCGCGGGCTGCAGTCAAAAGTCGCGGAATCTGCCTTTCGCGCGCGATGATGGCGCGCATGCGCTCTTCCACTGGCGCGTAATTTCGTCTTGCGATCAGGAAAATGCTGTAGCTTAAATCCGATACATAGACATCGGGATCCTTCTTCCACATCTGAACGTCCTGCAATTCGAGCAGACGAGCCCGAATGGCGGAGGTCAGAATCTCCAGGTCTCCCGCCGACTCCGGGGACAGCTGGCGTCTCTGAATCGAATCGAATTGCTTCTGGAATTTCAGTAGTCCCGCGATCTCCGCGTCGATTCCTGAGCGCGAGAAGTCTTCCAACTTCCCGTCGTACTGGTGGAGACCAGCCTGTGTGCCCTCCGTGGGATGAAATTGAAAGTGGAAATCGAAATATTCGTCCACCAGCTTGTCGAAGGCAGCCTGTGCCGGAGTGGACGAGGCCGTCTTCTCCCGGGCAAACAAGATAGAAGAAAAGAGACAGAGTTGAATCCAAAGACAAATTGCGGATAAGAACAAGATTCGTTTGATCATTGAAGTTGGAAAATGAAGGCGCCTCGATTTTTGCTTCACGACGGTACAGATGGCAAGGCTTGCGCGGCCGGAGACAACTCTTCCAGCAGCCCGCGCAATTGTGACAGGACTTCTGCCGGAGAAACCGCCTTTGACGCATACTTCAGCGTGCCGTCCGGAGTAAACTGCGCGCCGCGCAGGGATGCCACGAACTTTGCCAGCTTCCCGGGATCGATTTCCGCATTTTGACGAAATTTGATGGTCATCAGATCGCGCTTGCGCTCAATGGCAGTTGCACCCAGCCGCATCGCCAGCAACTTGAGCGCCGCGTACTCCAGAAGGTTCTGCACCGCAGCCGGAGGCTCACCATAGCGGTCTTCCAGTTCGGCGCGAACCTCGTTCAATCGCGATTCGGTCTCTACCCCGGCCACCCGCTTGTACATTCGCAGACGTTGGTTTTCTTCCGGGATATATTCCACGGGGATGCGAATGTTGAGTCCGAGGTTCAGTTGGGTCGCGGCTTCATCCGCGGCGGCTTCGCCCTTCATCTCGCGAACCGCGCGATCGAGCATTTGGGTGTAGAGCTCGAAACCAACGGCTTCGATATGTCCGCTCTGCTGGCCGCCGAGTAAATTGCCTGCGCCGCGCAGCTCGAGGTCGAGAGCCGCAATCTTGAATCCTGCCCCGAGGTCCGAAAATTCTTTCAGAGCAGCCAGCCTGCGCCGCGCGATGGGAGTCAACTCGATTTCGGCGGGGAGCAGAAGATAGGCATAGGCCCGGCGATTCGAGCGGCCGACGCGTCCTCTTAGTTGATAGAGCTCAGACAGCCCCAGCCGGTCCGCACGGTTGATGAGAATGGTGTTGCATAGCGGGATATCGAGGCCGTTCTCGATAATGGTGGTAGAGACCAGAATGTCGGCTTCGTGATGCATGAACTTGAACATCACTTTCTCCAACTCGCCTTCCGACATTTGTCCGTGACCTACGATGACCCGGGCTCGCGGTACCAGCGCCTGCAGTTTGGCAGCAATCTCCCAGATGCTGTCCACGCGGTTGTGTACGAAGAAAACCTGGCCGCCGCGTTCGAGTTCCTGCTCGATCGCGGACTGGATCAGCTTCTCGTCCCAACTGGCGACTACGGTTTGGATTGCAATCCGGTCTTTGGGCGGCGTTTCGATCACGCTCATGTCGCGCAGTCCGACCAGAGACATATGCAGAGTGCGCGGAATCGGAGTGGCCGACATGGTCAGCACGTCCACTTGTTTGCGCATCTGCTTCAGCCGTTCCTTGTGGCGAACGCCGAAGCGCTGCTCTTCGTCCACTACCAGCAATCCGAGGTCGGCGAACTTCACATCTTTCGAGATCAGGCGATGGGTACCGATCAGGACGTCAACTTTGCCGGCTTCCACCTTCTGCAGAATTTCTTTCTGCTGCTTGGGCGAGCGGAAGCGGCTGATCATTTCGATGGCGACGGGAAAGGCCGCAAAGCGCTGCTTGAAAGTTTCGTAGTGCTGGAAGGCAAGGACCGTGGTGGGCGCCAGCACGGCGACTTGCTTGTTGTCGCTGATGGCCTTGAAAGCGGCGCGCATGGCGATTTCCGTCTTGCCGTAGCCGACGTCTCCGCAGAGCAGGCGGTCCATGGGCTGGGTGGATTCCATGTCGCGCTTGACGTCGGCGATCGCGGTTTCCTGGTCCTCAGTCTCGCTGAATTCGAAGGTGTCTTCGAACTCCCGCATCCACTCGTTGTCGGGAGAGAAGGAATGGCCCACCGCGGTCTTGCGCTCGGCGTAGAGCTTGAGCAGCTCGTCGGTCATGTCCTTCATGGCCTTGCGCACACGGGCCTTGGTCTTGGCCCATGCCGCCGTGCCCAGATGATTCAGGACGGGCTTGGCCCCTTCCGAGGACCGGTATTTCTGCACCAGGTCGAGACGGGTAAGGGGGACATAAAGGCGTGCCCCCTCGGCATATTCGAGAAGCATGAATTCCGCGTTGCCGTTGCCCTGGTTGATCTCCTTCAGTCCCTGATACTGCCCGATACCGTGCTCGACGTGGACCACGTAGTCGCCCACCTGCAAGTCGCGGAAATCGGAGAGAAATGCGGAAGTCTTCGATTTGTGACGCTGGGGACGAGAGGCGACCGCCTCCGACTCATCGAATAAGTCACGCGCCCCCAGAATGGAGAGCTTCGCGTCGGGGAAGGTGACACCATCGGGCACGTAGGCTTTGGCCAGCGTGGCGGTAAGCAGTTCGCCGGAGAAGTAGGAAGTTTCGTCGGCGTAGCTCTCTCCACTGCGGGTGCGGCTGCCCAAGCGGAAAGAAACAGCGTACTCGCTGAAAACGTCGGCCAGGCGCTCAACCTCGCCGGTGTTGGGGACGGCGATCAGCACTCGCTTGCCGTCCGCAATCAGCTTCTTTACTTCTTCGAGCATGGTTGGAACCGAGCCGTGGAAGCGCGGTGTGGGTTGGGTGTGAAATGAAATTGCCGCGGAATCGTCGCTGCGCTCGATATCCAAGTGCTCGACATCGGCGCCAGGCAGATCAGAGATTTTCTGCCAGCATGCTTCCGGCGACAGATATAAATCCGCGGGCCGCACCAGGTTGCCTACTCCGCTGCTCTCGTGGGCCTGTTCGATGCGCGACCAGCCGTGATCGAATTCAGCCTTCAATGCTTCCAGTTCGTCGGTCAAAACCAAGGCACGCGGCAGAAGATCAAATACGGTGTGATTCGCACCCGCCACCGGCGCATAAAATTCCCACCCCGGAAAAACGGTAACGCCGCCAGAGCGCACGGCGTGTTCAATGATCTCTTCGTTGCCGGTGATGCGCTTTCCCGACAGCCGGGCATGCACTGCCCCCAACAATTCTTCGCTGACGGGAGTCTCGGTGAGCGGAAGCAGCAGCGCTTCATCCGTGGAATTCGAAGAGCGTTGGGTGGCAGGATCAAACTTCCGTATGGACTCGACTTCGTCCCCAAAGAACTCGATGCGCACCGGACGCTCATCTTCCGGCGAGTACACATCCAGAATGCCGCCGCGCAAGGCGTATTCTCCAGGCATTTCCACGACATCGGTGGAGTGGTATCCCACCGTATTGAGGTGGGGCAGCAGCATGTCAACGTTGAGCGTGTCGCCCCGCCGGACCGTCCGCGCCAGATCGGCGTAATACTCAGCCGAACGCAGGCGAAGGGCGGTGGCGGCAATCGGTGAAACCACAAAAGACGCCGCGCCGGTGGCAATCTTCCACAAGGCTACCGCCCGTTCCTCCTGGATCTCCGGATGGGGAGACAAATTCTGGAAGGGCAGCACATCGTGGTTGGGAAGAGAAACGACTGATTCGGGAGCGGCCGCTCCGGTCAGCTCACAAAAGGCTTGCAAAACGGGAACCAGGTCTTCAGCCGCGCGATTGTCCGGGACCACGATGATCAGGGGGCGGCCCGCTGCCTTCTGTAGGATGACTAAAAGCAAAGCTTTCGCAGTTGGGATCAGTCCAGAGACACGTATCCGCCCCGTGCCCTCTTTTAGATGGGAGGCCACACGCGAAAAGGCCGGCAACTTTTCCACGTCCGTGAACAGATCACGAACGAAGGGGAGAACCATCGCTTTTATTTTATCAGGACTACCTTCCCATCCCAGGATACTTGCCGAAGAAGATCAGCAGCAGGTCGACGCTGTCCGCTACACCGTGGGCGATGATGGGAACGGATAAGTTGCTGCCAGTCCCGAGATAGAACAGTCCCAACAAGACTCCCATGAGGCCCTCGTCAAGGATGCCGGTAATCCCCTGGTAAGAGTGAGCGTATCCGAACACCAGGTTGACGGCGACCAGACTGAGGATCCAAGCCAGGCGCGTCTTCTTTCCCAAACCGGCAACCCGGTTCATCAGGTAGCCCCGCCACACCATTTCCTCACCAAACGCAGCGAGAGGCCACGTAAGAGCGAGAAGGATCAAAGTCCACTTGAGGTTGCCGTAAAGGGCTTGAAAGTCGGACAGGTCGGGTTGCTTCCCGGTGATCCGGATCAGAAGCGGCTGACTGACGAAGAGCTCAAAGGCTTCCATCAGAAGCCCGGCCCCTACCCCGAGAGTAAGCGTGCGCAGCCAGCCGCGGTTAAGGGTGAGCCCGACGCTCCGCCAGCGCAGACCGCGCATCCGGATAGAGATCCATCCCAATAGAAGGAGAAACGGGGTCTTGCTGATCGGGACCAGGTGCTTCTCGTCTGCCAGGAAAATCAGCCCAACCACAGCGAATTCGGCGAACGCCAGCCAGTTGCTTTGCCGCCAGCCTCTGGGCTTTCGCTCCTCTGTAGGACCAGCCGGCAGATTACTCATCGCGCGCCTCCGTCAGGGCCAAGCTCCGAAGCGGGCGCCAGAATTTGCGAATGCTCCAAAGTCCAAGATGGAAAGTGAATAGAACGAGACCCATCGCCAAGATCAATCCCAGCGGAACGATCCACCATCCCAGCAGTTCCCTGGCATGTGCCGGCGGAGAACTGAACCCGAGCCGCAAGCTAAACGAATAGACATCCTCCGGGTCATCCAACAGCCACAAGCCGGCTGTGGATGGGTGGAGCGGCTTCAGCAAGGCGCAGAGGGCAAATGATCCAGCCACGAAATAACCAAACACCGAGAACACCAGTGCGCCGAGCCCGACGATGCTGAGGCTCGCCCAGCGAAATAGACTCCGCAGGACCAGCCACGGAGAACCGCTCTCCTGGGCGCGGGCCAGCAGATCATCGGTCACGTACTGGCTGGCCAGTTCTTCGGGGCTGCCAAGATCGGCCAAGGCAGACGCCACGGAGTCCGGGGTGACTTCCTCTGCAACGGCCGCTTTGTCGAGAATGTGGCTGCGGATTTCCTTCACGATGTCGCTTGCATTCTGGTCGCTCAGTCCACGCAGGCGCTTGCTCAAGACCTTCAGGTAAGCGTCCATTTTTTGCTGCGCATCGGCAGAAATCGTCATTTCTTCTCCTTCCCCAGCGGCTCCAGCAGATCGCTCAAGCTGGCAGAGAATCGCTTCCAGATGCGCGCCATTTCCAGAGCGCGTTGCCGGCCTGGCGAGGTAAGCCAGTAGTACTTGCGCGGATGTCCGGAGTCGGACTCGACCCACTCGGATTCGATGAGGCCCAAGGCCTTCAATCGGCTTAGCAGGGGATAGACGGTGCCTTCCGCCACGATCAGGTCTGAGTCATTCTCCAGGCGGCGGAGAATTTCCAGGCCGTAAAGCCGGCCCCCCCACAACGAGGCCAGCACCGCCAACTCCAGCGATCCCTTGCGGAGTTGTGCTTCCCACTTCTCCGCGTTTTCCATTTCCTCAAGAGGTCTCTTTGCCACGCAATATACTATGCATTACATAGTATAAGCTGTCAAGACGGCAAAGTAGAGACGTTCAAGGATCGAAAGGCGTGGGCGTCAGGTAAGAATTGCGGAGCTTCGCTCCGCTGCGCGGACAAGGGCGTCTATGCGGTTCGTAGCAGGGGGCGGGTCAGGCACGTCGGGCCGCCGCCGCCGTTCACGCACAGCTCGGATCCGGGAAAGGTATTTACCTCGAATCCCGCCTGGCGAAGCTTCCGATTGGTCGCAGCGTTATCTTCCAAGGCGAGCAGGCGTTTGTCGCCGAGCGAAAGAACGTTGCACGCCAGAGTATCGCGCTCGGAGTATTCGATCTCGACCAACCGGTAGTCTCGCGATTGCAGCAACTCAACTGTCTCGACCGCCAGCCACGGCAAATCTACCAGTACGGTCTGTTCGTCGAGCAGACTCATCAGCGACATCAGATGCAAACAAGCCGAGGGTCCTGGACCATAGGGTAACGGTGCCGACAGCACTTCAACACCATGGGGCTGAAGCAGCGCCCGCATCTGCGCGATTCCGGACACATTGGTGCGATAGCCCTGGCCAATCAACAGCATGGTGGAATCGAGCCACACCATGTCGCCGGCTTCAGTCTTTCCCGGAGACTCAATCTGACCCAGCACGGGCATGCCAATGCCGCGGCAGAATTCGACATGGCGTCGCGCTTCCGGAATGCGGTTCGGCTTGCCCGGATGCAGGCCGATAAGGCCGTAGTCGGAAGCCAGCGAAGGATCATGGGTGTAGACGGCGTCGAGCGAAAGATCGGAAGCGGGGGGTAGGTGGAATACTTCGGCTCCGGCCGATTCGAGTTGGCGGCAAAGTTCGTCATGCTGCGCTTGCGCGGACGCAAAATCCGGCGGGTGGAGGAAGCCCAGCTCTTGCCAGCGATCCGCCACCGACGGCTGGTTCCATCCTGCGGCCCGTGGCGAGCACACCAGCACCCGCTGCAGTCGTCCCACCATGGAATGACCATTAAACGCGTGGGTATCGACCACCGGACTTTGGAATTCGCCAGAAATCTTCAAAGATTGCGACCGCCTTCCCGTTCTGCAATCTAAACAGGTCTCATGACAAAAGCAATCTGGGAAGGCACAGTGCTAGCGGAATCGAACCAGTGTGTGGAAGTGGAAGGCAACCAGTACTTCCCGCCCGAAGCCATCAAAACCGAGCATTTCAAACCAAGCGCGAGCCACACGGTGTGTCCGTGGAAAGGCACCGCGAGTTATTACGATGTCGAAGTCGGCGGCAAGCGCAACCATGATGCCGCCTGGTACTACCCTGAGCCTAAAGCGGCGGCAAAGCAGATCACCGGCTACGTAGCCTTCTGGAAGGGTGTGAAGGTGGAGAAATAAGCCCTAGCCGAGCTTTGCTTCGTGGTTGTCCGTAAAAGCAAAAAGACAGCCCGGAGCCCCCCGAGACTGTCCTTGGCCCTCCCGGTTAGAAGAGCATGTCACTGCCAGAAAGATAGTGCATGCATGTTGCTGGAATGTTTCGGACAAATGAATTTCCCGTGAATTCGGGACCCCGATTTGAAGAATAGCCGGAGGCGGTTTATCCAACGGCGCCGGTATGCGCTCTCGCGCCTTCGCTGCTATATTTAGTGGTTTCGTAGCGACTAAACCCATGGCCCGGAACGTCGAAGCTTCACGCAAATTACAGAAACGCGCCGAGCAGATGATTCCTGGCGGCGTGAATTCTCCGGTGCGAGCCTTTGGTTCGGTCGGAGGCGATCCGCTATTCATCGTTCGCGGGCAGGGCTCCCATCTCTGGGATGCCGACGAAAACAAGTACATCGACTATGTCGGTTCCTGGGGACCGCTGATCCTCGGTCACGCTCCACCGGGCGTTCCCGAAGCCATTGCCACGGCCGCCAAGAGTGGAACCAGTTTTGGGGCCTCGACCGCGGCTGAAGCTGATCTCGCCGAAATTGTGATCTCGGCGTTTCCTCAGGTGGAGAAGATTCGCTTCGTGAACTCAGGCACCGAAGCCACCATGTCCGCCATCCGCCTGGCCCGGGCATACACCGGACGAAAGTACATCGTAAAGTTCGAAGGCTGTTATCACGGCCACGCGGACGCCCTGCTCGTCAAGGCAGGCTCGGGTGTAGCTACGTTGGGGATCCCCGGCTCGGCGGGCGTGCCGGAAGAATTCACTCAGTTGACCCTGGCGCTTCCTTTCAATGACGTCGATGCGCTGGAACTGGCGTTCAAAAAGTTCAATAAACAGATTGCGTGCGTGATCGTGGAGCCGGTGGTCGGCAACATGGGATGCGTGCCGCCCGGTCCGATGTATCTGGATGCGTTGCGCGAGATCACCGAACGCGAAAAGTCCGTGCTCATCTTCGACGAAGTGATGACCGGCTTCCGGCTGGCCTTTGGCGGGGCACAGGAGCGATACGGAATTCTGCCCGACCTGACCACGTTCGGAAAGATCATCGGCGGCGGGCTTCCTGTAGGCGCATACGGCGGCCCGTCCGAGATCATGGACATGGTTGCGCCGCTCGGTCCGGTCTATCAGGCCGGAACGCTTTCCGGGAACCCGCTGGCGATGGCCGCCGGCCTCGCCACCCTGCGCTACCTGCGCAACCATAAGAGCACTCTCTATACCGGCCTGGAACTTCGCAGCGCACAATTGACCGAAGGAGTTACCGCCGCGGCTAAGGACGCGGGAGTGCCGATGTGCTGCAATCGTGTCGGGTCCATGTTTACCTGGTTCTTCAGCAATGGGCCGGTGACCGACTGGACGTCGGCAGCCAAGTGCGACACTAAAGCCTTCGCACGATTTTTCCGCGCCATGCTGGACCGAGGCGTTTATCTGCCGCCATCCCAGTTCGAGGCGGCATTCCTTAGCGCGGCTCACACAGAAAAAGACGTCCACCACACGATCGCAGCAGCCCGACAGGTGTTCGCGACGATGCCCGTCGCCGCAAACTGAGATCCGAGAACTAAGAACTGAAATCTGCTTTTCGCATCATCTGCGGAATCGTCACGAACTCATATCCTTCCGACCTGTAACGAGAGATCAACCGATCGGTGGCGGTAACGGTATACGAACGATCAGCGCCAAATTCACGGTGTCCGCCATCGTGCAGCAAAATTACGCTTCCGCCCCGGACCTGGCTCGTCACCTTGCGCTCGATCTGCTCGACTGAGTTCGCGTTCCAGTCGTAGCCAGTCACGTCCCACATAACTGGTTCCAGTCCCATCTGACGGACGATACGCAGCACGGCAGGACGGCGGCCCCCAAAAGGCGGGCGAAAGAGATTGGAGTGTTCGCCGATGGCGTCGGACACCGCGCGCCGACAATTTTCAAGCTGCGCCCTGAGTTCCCGCGTGCTCTTGAAGATGAGTAGAGGATGAGTGAAAGTGTGGTTCCCAACGACGTGACCAGCCTTCACGATTTCTCGGACGATATCTGGCCGTTGCTGCGCGTAGCGTCCGATCAGGAAAAAAGTGGCGTGAACATTATGGCGGGCCAGTACTTCCAGTAAATGCTGAGTGTGAGGATCATTGGGCCCGTCATCGAAAGTGAGCGCCAATTGTTTCGACCCGCGTCCCAGCCCGGTGAAGGTATGGCCGAACCATTGCCCAGTCGGCGCCATGGACTGGTAGCCCGCGGCAGAAGCAGCCGCAGCCACGGCGGCTGTGACGATGTAGCGGTACATGCTGATCGCGATTGTAACCGCATTGCAGATTCGAGATTGCAGATTTCAGGTTTGCCGCTCGCCTCAGGTTGCAAGCATCGATCTGAAATCTGCAATCTGAAATCTGTCCCTGTTAACTCTTTCCGCAATTGCCTCCAGGCCGCAAGCGAGATATGCTGCGAAGGAACTTCAATTCCTCGACCCTCTAACCAATGGCTAATCTTTTTGAGCTGCCCCGCTATATCGCAGTCGAAGGTCCCATACGAGTCGGCAAAAGCACGCTGGCGCGGATCCTTGCCGAACGTCTCAACGCGCAGCAAGTCATGGAGTCAGAGGACAATCCGTTTCTCGGCGCCTTCTACAAAGGCGAGCCCGGGGCCGGCTTTCAGACGCAATTCGCCTTCATGATCCGCCGCTTCGAGCAGCTACGCGCCCTCGACCTGGGCCCGCGCTCGCAGAAAACCGTGGTCACCGATTTCGTCTTCGAGAAAGACAAAGTCTTTGCCTGCCTGAACCTGAACGATCAGGAACTGGAAATCTATAACCGCTACTACAACCATTTCCGCGAGCAACTGCCCACGCCCGATCTCGTCATCTACCTGCAAGCCACGCCCGAAGTGCTGAAGAAGCGCCTGAAAAAGAAGAATGCGCCGGGAGAGAAAGCGATCAACGAAGACTATCTGGAAGAAGTGATCAAAGCCTACGAGCACTTTTTCTTTCACTACACATCGTCGGACCTGCTGATCGTGAATACTTCCGAGATTGATTTTGTGGAGCGCAACCAGGATTTACAGGAGTTGCTACGGAAGGTCTCGGCACCCATCAAGGGGACGCAATACTTCTTACCGTTGGGATCACAAGAGGCGGCCAGCGCGTAGAAACTTTCTAGTGTTATTTGAATAGCAATCAATGTTTCTGTCGGCGGCTCCTTCGAAACATCCGCGGATCATAGCGGAGCGGTTCTGTCGCATGTAACGCGATCTTCCTGAACTCCGGATGCTGCGGATTGATCAGCCAATTGTTCTCATTCACCGCCAGGGCTGAGGGCACTATTAGCAGACAGGTCTCCGCTTTCTTCACGAAATCATCGCCAACCTGGACGAGCTCGGAGGGCGCCGGGGTTTCGCGCCAATTGGCAGGCATCTGGCGCGCTTGTATTCTTTCCCGCGACACGCTATCAGGAACGTCCGCGGTGGCCAGCACCAGATCGTCAGGAGCATCCTCCGGATCAAGGTGGACGAAATATTCCAGCATGGCGAGAGACTGATGCTCGGAGGTGTAAACCAGGCGCGTGCCCGGACTCGACCACCGCCCGCCATAGCGGTAGGCGCCTTCTCCGTCGAAGGGTGCGCGGGCATAGGCCGCACGCAGCACCCGAAATACACGGGTCAACTCATGCCACCGTAGGCGATATGGCCCAGAATATTTTCCACCCGGCGCGCTCCGAGTTCGGTGTCAATCGCGGAGATGGGCGCCACTCCTCCCAGCGCACGATTGGTGCGCTTGAGCCAGCGGGTGGCACGCTGGCCGTCGCCCAGGGTTTCGCGGGCCAACGCCAGCAGGCGGGCCATGCGGTAGAGCCGATCTGATTCGAAACGGGCCAGGCGTCCGCGGCGGCGGCGCTGCAGGCTGCGGGCGGAAAGATCGAGCGCGCCGGCCAGCTCTTTCAGGGTCAGCCCCGAGGCCTGCATCAGCTCGCCGAGGACGGCGTGCGGAAATCCTTCGCGAATCGCGTCCTGCAGGTCGCGATCGTTGGCCAGTGACCGGCCAAGGACGCGCTTTCCTCCTAATTGTCGCAGAATGGATTGGAGTTCATGTGCCATTTGTCATCTATTGTAGCGCCAAATGGCGGACATGACAATTTAGCCGAATGTGGGCGCGAGCGCCCCGCTCGTCCTTTCGTACGCTGAAAAGGTCCCAAAAGAGAGCAGGCCGACTGCGCTCCTAGCACGACAGCGCTACTTCTCATCTCGGGGCAAGGGATAGAGCAATAGCCCCTTTCCGATCTTAGAAAACTCAGGATCCGCGGTCACCAGCCATGCGCCCTGCTCGATTGCGAGTTCAGCGGCCAAGGCGTCCGCATAGCCCAGGCCGTGCTTTTGTTTCAGTGCGCCAGCCCGGGTTGCCCTTTCCCGGTCCACCTCCACAACCGTGATTGGCATCTCGCGCAGCGCAGCTTCGGCTTCCCGCGCCTTCGCCTCCCCGTGGCGCCTCCATGTGACATAGAAGAGCTCGCCCCAATTGACGGCCGACATCAAGAGCGGCTGCTCGTGGCGCAACGCCTCGACCAGCATGTGGCGAACCTTCCCGGCCACCGCGTGCCGGTCCTCGAAGAAGCCGGTCAAGGCGTTGGCATCGAGCACATAATGGCGGCGGCTGCTAGGAGATGCGCCGGAAGGCATTTATTTCTCTCGCTTGCGTTCGCGTTCGCGCTCAGCAAATATTTCCTCAAACATGGAGGGCTCGCCCGGAGCTGGCTTCAAGAAGCCCATGATCTCGTCGAGCCGCTTCTCCGTCATCGGGGTCAACACGAGCCGCCCCCGGTCTTCGCTCCAGGTGGCTCGAGTGCCTTTTTCCAACCCCAATTGCTGTCGCAGTTCCGCCGGGATCACTACCTGGCCTCGGGAACTGATAACGGTGCGATACGCTGTCATAGCATCATCTTACTATAAAGTAAGACATATATTGTTATCTCTTACCCGGTAGATGCGTCAACTCGCAGAAATGCCGAGCCTTGCTCGGCTGGGCAGGTGGGACACCTGCCCCTACGCGGTCCGTGATAGCCCTATCGACCTGCGAACTGTTTGCGGCTACAATACCTTTCGTAGCATCCAAAGATGTAGACAGGCTCTATCCGCCGGGTTGCGGAGGGGCACTGGAGGACATCGTGAGTCTGGTTCCCGTCGGCGAACCTCGCCGCAAGATTACCGTCTCTTCTCTTCGCGAAAAGAAACTCCACCACGAACCGATTAGCTGTCTGACCGCTTACGACTATTCGAGCGCGCGCCTGATTGACGAGGCCGGCATTGACATGGTCCTGGTCGGCGACTCGCTGGCCCAGACTATGCTGGGCTACGAGAACACGCTCTCGGTCACGATTGACGAGATGCTGCATCACACGCGCGCGGCTCATCGCGGCGTAAAGCATGCATTGTTGGTAGCCGACATGCCGTTCGGGTCGTATCAATCTGACCCCATTGAGGCGGTGCGGAATGCCTCCCGGTTTGTCAAAGAGGCGGGGGCGGAAGTGGTGAAGATCGAAGGCGGAGAGAAGCGTGCCGAACTGATCCGCCGCATCATCGACGCTGAGATTCCGGTGGCCGGGCACATCGGCCTGACTCCGCAGTCGGTGAACGTGATGGGCGGCTACAAGGTGCAGGGCAAAGATCTCAGCGGCGTCGAGCAGTTGATGCGCGATGCAGTTGCACTCGACCGCGCGGGAGTGGCGCTGATGGTTCTCGAAGGCATCCCGCGGGAAGTCGCAGCCATGATCACGGCCGAGGTCGAGACGCCAACCATCGGGATCGGCGCCGGCCCTGATTGCGACGGCCAGGTGCTGGTCTTCCACGACCTGCTGAACCTCAGCTTTGGACATCCGGCAAAGTTCGTGCGGCGTTACGCGAACGTGGGGGCGGCCATCACCGTCGCGGTGGAAGCGTTCCGTGCTGACGTGGCTACGCGTCAGTATCCCTCGAACGAAGAGTCCTATCACTTGCCGAAAGAAACGCGGGCGGCGCTGGACACGGTTCTCGAGCGCAAGCGGGCGATGAGGCGCTAGAGGCCGAATGAGACATTCGCGTCTGGGTTTTCTGGCGATCGCCGTCGCCGTGCTGATTTCCTGTTCCTCCGCCCCGAAGGCTCCCGATCCTACTGCGCTGGCAACGGCGCGGATTCTTGCCATCCCCGAACCCACACCGGAGAAATATCGCACCCTGATTCATATGAAGGGTTGGCAGAATCCCTATCTGATCATTCGGGCTGACGGAGTCGGGCTGCTCGATCCCGAAGACCATCTGGAGCGCATCCTAAAGCCGGGAGAATTGACTCTCGCCCTGGGCAATCTGCCGCCCTCGGCGTGGCCTTACGGGCGCGTCGTCGCCGTAACCGAAAATGCCATCAAGAGCTCCGCGGACGACGAGGTGAAGATCCGCGCCAACCGGGCCATCGTGGCCGGAACCTTGGAGAGCATGCACGTTCTCATCAACTGGGTTCCGTCGGCCTGAGGCGCGTCTCGCCATCATGAAAGTCTTCCCCAACATTGACGAAATGCGCGCCGCCAGCCGTACAGCACGGCGCGCGGGCAAGAGTCTTGGCCTCGTGCCCACCATGGGAGCGCTTCACGAGGGTCATCTCTCGCTGGTGCGCGCGGCCAAAGCCCAGTGCGATCTGGTTGCAGCCTCGATTTTCGTCAATCCCCTTCAGTTCGGCCCCCACGAGGACCTGGCTAAGTATCCGCGAGCTTTTGATCGCGATCGCGAACTATTCATGCAGGAAGGCGTGGATTTCATTTTTGCTCCCAGCGTGGAAGAGATGTATCCGGCGGGCGCCGTCACCTACGTTACCGTCGAGGGACTCAGCGACAAGCTCTGCGGGCGTTCACGTCCGGGGCATTTTCGCGGCGTGACCACGGTGGTCGCAAAGCTTTTTAACATCGTGGAACCCGACCGGGCGTTCTTCGGACAGAAAGATGCCGCCCAGTCGACGATCATCCGGCGGATGGTGCGCGATCTGAATATTCCAGTGCAGATTGTGGTTTGTCCGATCATACGCGAGCCGGACGGCCTGGCGATGAGCTCGCGCAACGCCTATCTTGACCCACAGCAGCGAGAATCGGCGCGGGTGTTGTATCGGTCCCTCATGGCAGTGCAGGAGCGATTCGATCAAGGGGAACGCAAGGTGCGCGCGCTGATTGAGGCTGGAACCCAAGTTTTCGCGCAAGTGCCTTCCGTACGGCTCGATTACTTTGAGATCGTGGATCCTGAGACGCTCGATCCGCTTGACGATCTTTCCCGTCCGGCACTGGTGGGGGTGGCGGCGTTCGTAGGCAAAGCGCGCCTGATTGACAACGTCCTGCTGCAGCCTGAACCACGGACCACGTAGTCCCTCGGCCGGACGGCGGGTTTAATGTGGGCGGGTGTTACCCCTTCGAGACGAACCGGTTTCCCGCAATGATGTAGCGTAGCGGGCGTTCGGCGGCTTTGGTGATGCCGATGCGGGGCGTCACTCTGATCCGACCCGGCCGGAAACCATCATCGACAATGAAGAGATCGGACTTGGGGCTGGCTAGGTCTTTTTCATTATCACGCTCACGCGTAATGCCGAAGGCTTCGGCCAGGCGTCCCGGCCCGCTGGTCAGGATGCGCAGGTCGGCGGCCTCCTCCATTGAGAGATCTCGTGCTTGCGCCATCTGCTCGATTCCGGAAATCGGTTCGAGAGCGCGGAACAACACGCCTCCTGCTTCTCCATCGGGGCGGCAGGAGACGTTGAAAAGATAGTGATTGCCGTAAATGAAATACACATAGGAAATGCCGGGCGGGCCGAAGAGCACGAAATTGCGATCGGTGCGTCCGCTGAAAGAGTGAGAGGCGGGATCGTTTTCACCCAGATAGGCTTCCACCTCCACGATCCGCGCCGTCAGAAGCCTTCTGTGCTGGCGCCGCACCAGGACTTTGCCTAACAATCCGCGACTGACGACACGAGGATCGCGGGCGTAGAACTTACTACTGAGCGGCACCAGCGGCGACGAATTTCTGTTCTTGGCTATCTTCATCCGCTCACCGCATAATAGTGCCTCGGGTCACAATGACGAAGGAGGATTCATGCTGGGGAAATCGCTCAAGATTGCTTCTCTGCTGATGTTGATGGCGCTGGCTGCGGCCGCGCAAACCATTCCCGCCGGCACCCGCCTGACGGTGCGCGTGGGTTCGGAGATAAGTTCGGCCACTGCCAAGGCGGGCGACAGATTCGATGCCACGCTGGCTCGTCCGCTGGTGGTGAATGGCAAGACCGTGGCCCGGACGGGCGCTACGGTCCGAGGCAAGGTGACTTCGGCTAAATCCAGCGGACGCCTGCACGCGCCGGGAGAGCTGACGTTGCGGCTGACCGGCGTCCAAGTCAATGGACGCATGGTTCCGATCGCTACCCAAGCCTATTTCGCCAAAGGCAAGGGCCATACCAAGAGCAACGCCACGAAAATCGGAGGTGGCGCTGCGCTCGGGGCCGTGGTTGGCGGCGCTGGCGGGTGGAGGCAAAGGCGCCGCTATCGGAGCGGGTGTCGGGGCCGGGGCAGGCACGGGCGTGGCAGTCGCGACAGGAAAGGAAGAAGCCGTAATTCCGGTTGAGACAGCTTTGACGTTCACGACAGTCAGCAAATAGGGATGTGGGCGCGAGCGTCCCGCGCGCTCGCGCCCCCATGGTTCGGCCTACGCGGCGCCTTTGATTACGCCTTTCAGGTATGCCAGCACCTCTGCCGAATGGCCTTCGGGTTTTACTTTGTGGAAGATGTGCTTGATCTTGCCATCCGGGCCGATGATGAAAGTCGTCCGCGCCACGCCCATCACTTTCTTCCCGTACATGTTTTTCTCTTTAATCACCTCATAGGCGTTGCATACTTTCTTGTCGGCATCACCCAGTAGGGTGAACGGCAGGCTGTACTTTTCCTCGAATTTCTTTTGTGCTTTCGGCGTGTCCGGCGAGATACCCAGCAGCACGGCGCCGGTATTCTGCATCTTTCTATAAGAATCGCGGAATTCGCAGGCCTCGATGGTGCAGCCTGGAGTATCGGCGCGGGGATAGAAAAATAGCACTACGTATTTTCCACGAAAAGCCTTGAGCGAAACCTCTTCTCCATTCTGGTCGGGCAAGGTAAAGTCAGGGGCTTTATCATTGATATCGATAGCCATGGCAGCGTCTCCTATTTCCGCAAAGCTTGGTGCCACCAAGTTATATCGCACCGCACGGCGGGCCGTCATCCTGGCGGGATTGGCCTTGATGCTGGCGCAACTCGCCCCGGCCCAGTCGGCCGCCAAGAAGGCGATCAAGGGACCTCGCGCCCTGGGCCTGGTGGAGTTGATGGCCAACGGCAAAGCTCGCCTGGTTCCCATCACCATCCTGTTCGATGGCGAATATTACGATGCCACAGCGTACAAGGCGTCTCCGGTGCCCATGGCGCTCGAGAGTGGCACCATCTACGAAGGCTTCCGCGCCGGCGTCTCTCTGGGACTTTTTACGATTACGGGCGCTCTGCAGGGCAACAACACATGGCGGGGAGCTGGGACCTGGCAGTCGGCCAGCGCGATCGCGGCTGCGAAAGATGCGGCGGCCAAGAAGAGGGCTGTCATGTCGAAGCCAGCGCCCGAGCCTCCGGAGGGTCCGCCGGTGTTGCGGCGTGCGAGCCCGAAAGCCAAGTCGCCGGAGGATGCTCCATCCGCGAGCCCAGGGGCTCCTGCGGCTTCCCCGGCGCCTGCGGCCGCTCCTGCCGCATCCACGCCTCCCGCTGCTCCGGAAGCCGACGGAGATTCGGACCGACCTGCCCTGAAGCGGCCCGCGCCGGCCAGCACTCCTGCGGCGTCCACGGCGGCGCCGACTACGGCCCCAGCGGCTGATGAAGATTCGGATCGTCCGGTCCTAAAGCGGCCTGCCGCGGCCCCCACAGAGGTGGCTTCGGCATCTTCGCCGCCAGTGTCGGCGCCCGCCGACGAGGCGGATCGTCCTGTGTTGAAGCGCGGTGCGCCGACTCCGGCTGAATTAAAAAAGCGCAATGCCGCGGTCACGGCGCTGGAGTCAACGAAAACACCGAAAGACTTGCACAAGCCGTCGGCTCCGACGTCTGCTCCATCGGAACCGGTCCAGCTGATCCCCGCTATTTCAGACGCTGCTGGCCCAGAACCGCGACCGTATGCCTACAGCACGAAGCCTGACGAAGAACAGAAGTTGCGCAAGAAAATTCTGGCAGTGGCAGCGGACGAAGTGCGAGCGTGGGCCGCGCAACCGGAGTCGGCCACATCGAGGCCCGTGGCCCGTGCATCGCGGCCGGCGAGCAGGACCAAGCCGGCTGAGCCCAGCTTCGAAGATGTGCAACTCCACGCATTTGATCTCTCCAACAGCAACGAGCCGATCCTGGTGCTGACCGCCAAAGCGCGGCTGCCGGGCCGTCCGGGGACCACGTCCGATTTGCAATACATCATTACGCTGGTTGCTCGCGACGATATGTATGGCGATCTGCACAAGGTGTTCGCCAGTGTTACGGACACGAATCATTTCGACGTGCTCTCGCGTCTGGAACTGATCGACGCCGTGGACGCGGATGGCGACGGGCGCGGCGAGCTGCTCTTCCGCCAGGTTTCTGACTCGGGCAGCGCCTTTGTCCTGTATCGCGTGATTGGCGATCGGTTGTGGCCGTTGTTCCAGGGAGCGCCGGGTCAGTGAAGTTCCATCTCTGGTAGGGAGTCAATTTGAAGTCTCACCCGCCGTCATCCTGAGCACGCGGAGTCCTTCGCGCAGCGAAGGACTCCCGACGAAGGCCCCATGCATTCCGGGCGATCGGGGCGTCCAAACCCGCCAGATTTGCTGGTGCTCTTCCCTTGGATTTGAGCGGATATTGTGTGGAGGGCGGCGCGGAATGCAGAGGTCCTTCGCTTGCTTTCGTCCGCTTCGCGGGACGAAAGACTGCACTCAGGATGACAGCCTTCTATTACGAATCTCTCCAGCGCTTGACGCCCCACTGCGACGGCGTATCATTCTCCCGCAACCAACCCACAAGGAGGGTTGCGGCCGGGCCGTTCTATTTCTGGGTCATCACCAGTTCGCCGTTCTCCACTTTCATTCCGCCTACGTTGTCCGGCAGCTTCAGGCGATCTCGTTGCTCGTTGAGTTTTTTCTGCAAGGCGTCGTTTACCAGTGACACCGGAACGTTCAGGTCGCCCACTTTGAATTCCGTAGGGTCAAAGGTGGCATAGCCGTCCTTGGATCCGAGATGTCCCGAGAGCGTGACCCACACATCCTTGCCGGCAATTTGGGTCAGAAACTGGCCATGCGCCACGTCGCCGTCGAAACTCACCTGGTAATCCTTGACGTCGGGTTGCCCAGGCGCGAGAGGTGTCTCGGGAGAACCAGCGCCGGGTATCGCGGGTAGAGCCGCTGTCAGCGGAATCTGGCCTGCTGCCTGCGCCAGGGCCGCGCTCACCTCGTTAGAATTGATGCGAACTTCGGCCGGAGGCTGTCCTTCCACCTTGGGCTGGTCCAACTGCTGCACTTTTTCCTGAAAGGACTGCGCATTGACCGCAGCGGTCGCGGCCGGCTGCGGTTGCGCTACCGGCGCCGGCTTCTTCAGCACAAGGATGAGAGCAATCAGCGAGGTAACCAGGGTGGCCACGCTAATGATGCGGTCAAGCTTCCATTTCTTCATCGCGTATATGTTACCGAGGCAGAGGGGAAAGGCTAAACGTAACGGAAGGTACTGACCGCGCGGGTGGGAATCCGAACTTCTAACTAGAGCCACACCTAGTACTTACAAGTGTCATCCTGAGCGAAGGGGCTGCTTCGCTTGCGAAGCAGCCGCACAGTCGAAGGACCCCTCCTCGCTAACAGGGCCCAGCATGATGAGAGGAATGTGCTGCAGAATCCACGGACGCGGCTGCCGATTGGGCTATAGGGGTCCTTCGACTCCGCATCTCCGTTCGCAAGCGAACGCAGATACTGCGCTCAGGATGACAGAGGAGGATCTCTGCTTGTGCGCTCTATCCGTCCAGCTTTTTCCCCAGCAACTCATTCACCAGCTGCGGATTCGCCTGGCCCTTTGACGCCTTCATCACCTGGCCGACGAAGAAGCCCACGACTGTCTTCTTTCCCGCGCGATACTGTTCGACCTGCTTGGGATTGGCCGCGATGATCTCGTCGATGATCTTCTCGAGGGCCGAGGTGTCGCGGGACTGCTCCGGCTTGCCCTCCTCTTCATACACGGCGGAAAAATCTTTCCCGCGCTCGAAGGCCAGGTCGTAAAGATCTTTGAGCATCTTGCCAGAGATGGCGCCACTTTCCACCAGGTCGGCCGATGCGGCTACCCCCTTCATTGAGATCGGCGACTGCTCGATCTCCAGGCCTTTCGCTTTCAAGCGCCCCATCAACTCGCTCTGCACCAGGTTGGCCACCCGCTTCGGACTCTTCGCGGCTTTGGCGGCCGCTTCGAACTGGTCGGCCAGAGACTTGGTAAGCGTCAGCACCTGCGCGTCCTGCTCGGTGATGCCGTACTCCGCAACCATGCGCTTGCGCCGGGCTTCCGGAAGTTCGGGCAGCGTGTCGCGGATTTCCGTCTGCCATTTCGCATCTACCACCAGCGGAAGCAGGTCGGGCTCCGGAAAATAGCGATAATCGTGGGCCTGTTCCTTCGACCGCATGCCGTAGGTCTTGCCTTCGATCGAGTTGTAGAGGCGGGTTTCCTGCGTGATCTTGCCGCCAGACTCAATCACACCGATCTGCCGCTCAATCTCATACTCCAGCGCCTCGCGGATGAAGCGGAACGAATTGACGTTCTTCACCTCGGTTTTTGTCCCAAACTCTTTCTGACCGCGCGGGCGCACGCTGATATTGCCATCGCAGCGGAGCGAGCCCTCCTCCATGTTGCAGTCGCTGACCCCGGTATACAGAATGATTTCTTTAAGACGCGTCAGATATTCGTAAGCTTCTTCAGGGGAAGCGATGTCCGGCTCGCTGACAATTTCGATCAGCGGCATTCCGCTGCGGTTCAAGTCAATACCCGTTGTCTCTGAAGAGTTGGCGAAGCCCTCGTGCAGGCTCTTGCCGGCGTCTTCTTCCAAATGCAGGCGGGTAATGCCGATCTTCTTCGTGCCGCTCGCAGTCTTTATTTCAATGAAACCGTGCTCCGACAGGGGTTTGTCGTACTGCGAAATCTGGTAGCCCTTGGGGAGATCGGGATAGAAGTAATTCTTGCGCGCAAAGATCGACGTGTCATTTATGCGGCAATTCAGCGCCATGGCCGCGAGCACCGCAAACTCCACCACTTTGCGGTTCAGAACAGGCAGAGCTCCAGGCAATCCCAGGCACACGGGACAGACGTTGGTGTTGGGCGGATCGCCGAAACGAGTGGAACAGGAGCAGAAAATCTTGGTCGCGGTCAGGAGCTGGACGTGTACCTCCAGCCCGATCACGGGCTCATACTTCGATGCCGCGGCTACGGAGACTTCGGGGGTCGCAACCATAATCCGTCATTATAAATGCAGACCCATGTGTGGGACGGACACTCTTGTCCGCGGCTTTTGACGCTGTGGTTTTCTTTTGAATACGGATAATCTCGGAGTTTCAAACAAATCCAGTTCAAAGGCAGCGGACAAGACTGTCCGCTCCACACGATCAATGTGTGGCGGTCAGATACTTTTCCAGGGGGATTTCGAAATACATCAGTTCGCTGCCTTTGGCGTCGCGCACGCCCGTGAGATAAAACGTCGCGCCGGCCAGAGGCACTGAGATGCCTGACACATCGAAGAACAGGAATCCAGACTGCGTGCTGTGCGGCTCAACCGCCTTGGCGACAAACTGCGAATTCTGTATTTCCTCAATGGCCTGCTGATTCAGCCCGCCTTTCACCTTCTTGGTGGGAAATGGAATCGGATATCGATTGGTGTTGGCCGAAGGACGGGTAAGGCGCCGCGCAATGTCTTCCTGGGTGGCGGGAGAAAGTTTGGTACGGTTCACCGTCACCAGTTGCGCCTTCATGCCGGCCAACTCAACCGGCTGGTTGCCGTCATTGGTGACGACGACGAAGATGGGAAGGAAACCGAGTTCGCTGTAATGGACGGAAAAGATGGTCGTCTTTTCGGCCAGATCGTAAGGGTCCACGGCGACCGCGAATGCCTCCAGGGGATGCTGGTCGTGCGCCGGATAACTCTTGGCAGGCTGGGCTTGCGGCATGACAAATTCCTTTGCCGCCAGGCACACCAGAGGAACCAGGGCGATCGCAGCGATCGCCACCGGCAGAAATACGGAAATCCGCAGAGCCCCTCGGAACATAATGGTTGATTATAGGATGCGTTCGGCTCGCGTGCTGGTGCCTCGAGTTTGCAGAAGAAGCCCGGTGCGGCTTGCGGTTAGAATGTCTCTTCCTACATGTACCTGCTCTATAGCGCGTTGCTGGCGGCAGGCCTTTTGGTCAGCCTGCCCTACTGGATGTTCGGAACGAGGCGCAATGGCAAGTACCGCGAAGGCCTGGGGGAGCGCCTGGGCAAAGTCCCGCCGCGGCTGCAAACACAATCCATGCCCGCAATCTGGGTTCACGCGGTCTCGGTCGGCGAGGTGTTGGCAGTCAGCGAGTTGGTGCGGGAGTTGCGCCGGCGCTTCCCGCACTATCGAGTCGTGGTCTCGACCACAACGGCCACCGGACAGAAGCTGGCAGCGAAGCATTTCGGAGAGGACATCGTTTTTTACTTCCCGCTGGATTTTACCTTTGCCATTCGACCCTACTTGTCGGCACTGCAGCCACGGCTGGTAATTCTCGCGGAGACGGAGTTCTGGCCGAATTTCCTGCGGCTGGCGCATGCCAGCGGCGCCCGCGTCGCCGTGGTGAATGCGCGTATCTCCGATCGCTCGCGGCCTGGATACCGCCGCTTCCGTTTCATTCTGAAGCGAGTTCTTCGAAACATTGACCTGTTTCTGGCACAAACCAGCGAGGACGCTTCCCGTCTCCGCGATATTGGCGCACTCGCCGATCACGTGCAGGTAAGTGGCAATCTGAAATTTGATGTAAGCGCGCCAGACCCTCCGCCGATTGTCGCCAGCCTGCGCGCGAACTTCCAGCTAGCCGGCGCCGGGCCGGTACTGGTCTGCGGCAGCACGTTGGAAGGCGAAGAGGAGCTGTTGTTACGCGCTTTTGAGAACGTACTGGCCAGCCATCCTCGCGCAGTGATGATTCTGGCGCCACGCCGCCCCGAACGTTTCAATGAAGTCGTGCACTTGGTGGAACAGCTGGGTATTCGCTTCTGGCGGCGTTCCTCGTGGAGGGGCGATGCCATCGCCGGCGGTGTCTTTCTGCTCGACACCATTGGCGAACTCGCGTCGCTCTATGCGCTGGCCGACGTAGCATTCGTGGGCGGAAGTCTGGTTCCACGCGGCGGGCACAATATCATCGAGCCAGCGCAGTATGGCGTGCCGGTCGTGGTGGGCAAGCACACGGAAAATTTCCGCGACATCGTAAATTTGTTTCGGAGTCAGGATGCGGTGCGGGTAGTCGGGCCTGCTGATTTTCCGGCGGTTCTTACGGATTTGCTCTCGAATAAAGGAGAACGAATCGCCTTGGGCCGCCGCGGAGCCGACGCGCTGCGATCGCAAGTGGGTGCAACCGACAGAACGGTGGCAGCCTTAGAAAAACTACTGGCATCCGCTCCGGACCGTGTGGGGGCGGGTCCCTGACCCGCCCTAGCCATGGCGAAGCCATGGCAGAGGGTTGTATTTTGCCCAAGAAGACTCAGAGCGCGTCCCCACATGGCCAGTGGCAATGAACCAGATGAATCCGCTTAGCTCAATTTTCGGCCTTGGGGTTCGCGCGCGGAACGCGCTCTACGACCGCGGCCTGGCTCGAGCCGAGAGACTCGGCGGCCCTGTGGTGAGCGTTGGAAATCTCTCCGTTGGCGGATCTGGCAAGACGCCTTTTGTTCTGCTCTTGGGCGAGCTGTTGAAAGCGCGCGGACTAGAATTCGATATCCTCTCGCGCGGTTACGGACGCAAGACCCGTGGCGTGGCCCTGGTGGATCCCGCCGGTTCGCCTCATGATTTCGGAGACGAACCACTGCTGATGGCACGGCATCTAAACGTTCCCGTCATTGTCGGAGAATCCCGCTTCGCCGCCGGCGTTTTCGCCGAGCAAAAATTCGGACCACAACTTCACCTGCTTGACGACGGCTTCCAGCACCGTTCCCTAGCCCGCGATTTCGATATCGTGCTGGTCACCCCCGAAGATGCTCGCGATCGCCTTCTTCCGGGAGGAAGATTGCGCGAGCCGCTGTCCTCGCTACGACGTGCCGACGCGGTGGTGCTCACCAGCGGCGGTTCGCCGGAGGCGTTTCCACTGGGCCAGAAACTGGTTTGGCGAGCGCGTCGCGGCATTGTTACCAGCAACGTTCCGGCCAGGCCAATCGCATTCTGCGGCATCGCTCGGCCCAGGAATTTCATCGCGCAGCTGCGGACCGCGGGTATCGAACCCGTTGCCGAAGCTTTTTATCGCGACCATCACGCCTATACCGATCAGGACATCCGTGACTTGCTGAACCTGCGACAACGCAGCGATGCCGACGGCTTTGTGACGACAGAAAAAGACGCGGTCAACCTGGGCGGATATCTGGCCGCCCTGGTGCCGCTGGCGGTGGTCCCGGTCAAAATGGAATTGGCCGACGCAGCTAACGCTGTGGATACCATCCTGGCCAGGATTGAAGAGAGAAGACGCCAGCCGTGAGAAAATCGAAAGGTCTCGTAACGTCGGCGTCCCTTCGAAGCTCAGGGCAGGCCCGCCGGCTGTCCTGAGGGCGTCTCGCCCTCGGCGTCATGAGCGACCACAGACGAATGAGCAAGCACCTCAAAGAAACCGAGCGGCTGAGAAAGATCGTAGAAGACTTTCCCAAAGTCACGGTCACGGTTCTCGGCGACCTGGTAGCTGACGAATTTATTTTTGGAGAAATTTCCCGGGTTTCGCGCGAAGCGCCGGTCCTGATCCTTAAACATCGCGAGCGCAGCGTGGTGCCCGGAGGAGGCGCCAATGCCGTCTGCAATCTCGCCGACCTCGGTGTCAATGTGCTGCCCGTAGGTGTGGTCGGCGACGATGAGCCGGGTCGCCTGCTGCTCAAAGCTTTCCGCCACAAACACGTCCCCGTAAGCGGCGTTTTGAAAGACAAGAGATACACGACCGTGACCAAGACCCGCATTCTGGCCGGTTCGACGCACTCGGCGCGGCAACAGGTGGTGCGTGTAGATCGCGAGCCCGACGCTGAACCCAACCGTCATTTGAAACGCGAACTGGTTCTGGCCGCGCGGGAGTACGCCCGCGCCTCCGATGTTCTGCTGATTTCAGATTACGGCTATGGCGCAGCCACTCCTGCGATCCTGAATGCGGTTCGCTACAAAGGAGGGCTCCGCGGCGTGCCGGTGGTGCTCGATTCGCGCTATCGCATGCTGCAGTTTTCCGGCGTGACCGCCGCCACACCCAACGAGCCCGAAGTCGAAGCTGCGCTGGGAGTAAAGATCGGCCACGATTGGCGCACGCTGTGCGTGGCGGCCCAGCAGGTCATGGACGAGATGAAGCTGAAGTCGCTCGTCGTCACCCGCGGACGTGATGGCATGGTGGCGTTTACTCATCGTCACAAGCCAGCCGACATTCCGATTTTCGGGTCCGACCAGGTCGCGGATGTGACCGGCGCAGGCGACACGGTCATTGCCACATTCACCGCCGCCCTGGCCGCTGGAGCCAGTGCCGAAGACGCGGCTCACCTGGCGAATTATGCCGGCGGCATCGTAGTCATGAAGCGAGGGACAGCAACCGTATCGCAGCAGGAACTGCTGCAGGCGCTGGACCAGGCTGCGCCGTCGACACGGTCGCACTGAGTTCTGTATGCAGAGGTTTCATTCGGCAAATGCCCAAGCCGCGAAGCGGCACAAAGAATAAAGACCAGGGCGTAAGCCCTGGGTCTCAAGTCGCAAAGGGGTCAAGCCCCAGAGGGACGAAAGAAACGTTCGAACGAGACTTCCCGCAACTTGCGGGGACGGTGTCCCAGCAATCGCAAAAAAGATTCTCACCCGCGATGAATTGCAACAGCAGGTGGCGGAATGGCGCCGCGCCGGCGATTCCATAACTTTGACAAACGGCGGTTTCGATCTGCTGCATGTCGGACATGTGCGCTATCTGCGCGCCGCCAAACAACTGGGCGGGAAATTGGTCGTGGCCGTCAACTCCGATGCTTCCGTCCGCGCGCTGAAAGGTGAAGGGCGCCCCCTGGTGGCGGCCGATGAACGCGCAGAAATTCTGGCCGCCCTGGCCGATGTCGATGCCGTGGTAATTTTCCCTGAATCGGATGTTTGCGCGATTATTCGCGAGATCCGCCCTGACGTCCATGCGAAAGGCACCGATTACACCGCCGAGACCGTTCCCGAGCGCGACGAAGTGATCGCCTGCGGCGGACGAGTGGAAATTGTGGGCGATCCCAAGGACCATTCCACCACTGAGATGATCCGCTCACGTCTGGGGCGGATGACTTCGTGAGCATGTCATCGCCAGTCGAGTCCTCCCCTAATACTGCGGAAGTGCCGGCGATTGCCCAGCCAGCAACCGTCGGATCAAAGATCAGGCGCCTGTTGATCGTGCGCCTCGGCGCCATGGGCGATGTCATTCATGGCCTACCCGCCGTGACCGCGTTGCGAGCGGCGTTTCCGGAAGCGACGTTGGGATGGCTGATCGAAGAACGCTGGGCGGAATTGTTGTGCACGTTGGCCACACCTCGCAGCGGCCCGCGTTCAGCACAACGTCCTCTGGTAGAGCGGGTCCACACCGTGAACACGCGGCAGTGGCGGACTGCTCCTTTTTCCGTCGCCACCTGGGAGCGCGTCGCAGCTAGTTTGAGCGATCTGCGGGCGACGCGATATGACATTGCCCTCGACCTTCAGGGTGCAGTGCGCTCGTCGTTGCTGGCGCGATGGTCGGGAGCGCCTGTCATCTACGGTGCGGCTCAGCCTCGCGAAAATCTGGCCAGCATGTTTTACACGCGCCAGGTCATCCCTCACGGCCAACATGTTGTGGAACAGAATTTGTCGCTCGCCGAGGTTGTCGCCCGCCAGCCATTGAAAATCCTGACGGCCGAGCTTCCACGTGATGTCCCTGCCGAACAAGAGTGCGATCGCCGGCTCAAGGCGCAGGGCACGCAGGAGTTCGCTCTGTTGAATCCGGGCGCCGGCTGGGGAGCGAAGCAATGGCCGGGGGAACGCTACGGCGAAGTGGCCAGGCGGCTGGCGGAAAACGGCGTGAAATCGCTGATCAACTTCGGTCCCGGAGAAAACGAACTCGCGGGAGTAGTGGAAACCGCCAGCGGCGGCACGGCTGAGATGTTCACTGGATCGCTGACACAGCTTATCGCTCTCACTCGTCGCGCACGTTTGTTTGTTGGTGGCGATACCGGACCCATGCATCTGGCGGCGGCCCTTGGAGTCCCGGTGGTCGGAATCTTCGGGCCGACTGATCCGGCGCGCAACGGTCCGTTTGGTACAAAAAGTATCGTGCTGCGCAGTCCCGCCAGCAACACCAGCTACAGCCATGTACCTCGGCGGGACGATGGCCTGCTTGAAATCAGCGTGGAACAAGTAGTTGCCGCCGCCCGGCAACTGCTGGGAGAGCATCATGGCTAGCTGGTCTGTCATCGCGCGCCGGATCCGAGTGCCGCTCGGCTTTGCCTTTGCCCTTCTTTATTTTTGGCTGGCCAGGCCCACCGTGAAATCCACTCTGATCGGCACAGCTCTGGTCATTCCAGGACTTGCCATTCGCGCTCTGGCGTCGGGACAGTTGCAGAAGAACGAGCAGCTCGCCACCGCAGGTCCCTATGCCTACACGCGGAACCCGCTCTACCTTGGTTCGCTGATTCTGGCGATTGGGTTCGCGGTAGCCTCGCGCAGCTGGTGGATCGTCGCGGGAATTGTTCTTCTTTTCTTTGCCATCTATCTTCCAGTGATTCGTGCTGAGGAAGTATTTCTGCGCCAGCGCTTTCCGCAGTTTGAACATTACGCCCGTCAGGTGCCCCGCTTTTTCCCGCGCTTATTCCCTCGCGGCGAAAGATAGTGGGGCTTTCTCGTGGAACTTGTACTGGAAGCATCGCGAATACAACGCAGCGCTGGGAGCAGCCTTGATGCTGGCGGCCCTGATGGCCAAGATGCTGTTCTGGCGCTAGAGGATCAGCACTGCCCATGTGGGGACGGGTCTTCGACCCGTCCGGCCGAGCAAGGCTCGGCAAGATTTACGAGCAAGAGTTATCGCTTGTGCAAGCAATTCGTAACAAGGATCAAGCCGGACAGAAGCTGTGGGCAGAAACTCAGCCGAGCTTCGCTCGGCCTGGACGGGTCGAAGACCCGTCCCTACACAGGCAGTGCTAGTTCTTCGCGACTAACGCCTTCGCCCGGCCGAGTTCTGGCCGGTCGGAACTCGACCCCGCGCACACTTTTACTAATTGCGCGTAGTAAGCCGAGGCTTGTTCATTCTTCCCTGCCATTTCAGCCGCGCTGGCTGCTCCGTAGAGCCCGTTAAAGCGGTTAGGATTGAACTTCAGATCAGTCTCATACTCCGCCAGCGCCTGCTCCGGATGCCGGGTCTCGAGCAGCAGATCGGCCAGCATCTCGCGCGCTGGAATGTCCTCCGGTTCGTCGCCGGTTGACTCCTCCTCTTCGGCAATCGCGCGCAAAGTCTTGACCGCTTCTTCATCTTTGCCTTCGGCATGCGCCACCCATGCTCCGGCTTCCTTTTGCGCATCTGCCACAACCTGGGCCCAGGACTTCTTCTTGTTCTTCAGCATTTCCTGACGAAGCGTCTCCAGTTCGGCGATATCTTTTCGCGCCTCAGCTACATTTCCCGATCGGGCTGCTCCTATGGCCCGCGCCCAATAGGTGATCGCCTTGTCGCCGGAATCCGCGCCGGCTGCGGGAGTCAGGGTAGCGGCTTCCGCCCAGTGATGAAGTTCCAGCGCATACAGCGCGGGGAATTTCGACAACGCATACGCGTGCGGATCGTAGCCTTGGCCGTACATGTCTTTCATCGGAGGCAGGGCTTTCACGTCTTCGATAACGCGCTGGGCATCGGCCTCGCGGCCGCTTTGCAGGTAGGCATAGACCAAGAAATCCATGGCATGAAATTGATGACCTTCGCCGCCCATGTGCATGGCCGCGGTCTTACGCGTGGCGGCGATGGACGCCAGGTTGGAATCGATATCGTCCTGCCACAACCCGAGCCGCGCAAAAATATGTGATGGCATGTGCAGCGCATGCGGCGCCGCAGGAGCGATTTTGGCGTAGCTGCGCGCCGCGGGCAGTCCCAGGGCGGCGAGTTGCGGCTTGTCATAACTGTGGATCAGGTAATGCGCCACTCCGGGATGGTTCGGCTCTTCCTTGAAAAGCGTTTCCAGAACTGCAGCCGCTTTCTTGCGGTCGGCGAATGTGGTATCGCCATCCGGTTCCGACGCCAGTAGCGAGAGCGCGTAAAACGACGCCGCCTCGCGATCGCTGGGATAGTGCTGATAGACACCTTCCATGGCTTGCGAGTAGGCCTTGGCGCGCTCGTCGTGATCGCCTTTCTTCCGGTAAAACGCACCCAGGGCCGCGATGTAGTCGCGTTCGCGATCGGTGGCCGGGTGCAACGCCTGGGCCTTCTTCAGCTCCGCCATGCCTCGCTTGACGGTGGCGGCTTTCGGACGATCCCAAAGCTGGTGCCACAGACTCATGGCCACGCCCCAATGCGCCATCGCGCAAACGGAGTCGTCTTTCGAGATTTGCACGAATTCCTTTTCTGCTTCCTCGTACCAGAACGAATGCAGCAGCGCGACGCCGCGCTCAAATGCTTTCTGCGAAGAAGCCGTGCAGGAAACCGGAAAGTGCACTGTCCCCAATTGTTCCGCCGTCAGATCTTCGTGGTGATGACCTTCATCGGCCAGCGCAAGAACTCCGAACAGGGACACCACGGCTAGCAGCAGGGCAGCGCGTTTCATAGAAGCCTCCATCGGAAGCGAGTCTAGACCGCTGATGATGGAGGGGTCAATCAGAGGAGGGATAGCAGATAGAGTTCTGGAGCTCATGTTGCCATCGCCGGCGGCGATGGACCACGAGTTCTTTTCGCAAAGAGAAACGCCGGCGCCCGGATCAACCGCTGCGCCAGCGAGTGGATGACCTACTTCTTGGGGGCGGGAAGCTCGTAATCGCCTTCAACGTCGGTGACCATAGTCCCGCTGGCATCGGCTTTGCCCTTATAGGTGCCCTTGCCTTTGATGCCCTTGAACTTGCCGGTACCGCCGGTGTAGCTCCATGTACCTTCGGTGGTCCCGGGCTTCCCGTCCATCGTGGTGTCATTCCCCTGGAAGCGAACGTAGATCTTGTCACCATTGGACAGGTTGGAAACGTGGTATCCAGAACTGCGCGCCTTGGCGCCGCTGGCATCGGCGTAGGCCACGTCGGTGCCGTCTTTACTTTGCACGTCGCCGTATACCATCGGAGTAGTCCAGGTGCAGGCGAATTTGCTGATGGATACGGAATGGCCGGTGCGGTCGCTGACGTCAATGGAGTACGCCGCGTCGGGCTTACCGCAGGAGATCGTGCCCGTAATCTTGGTCTGACCGCTGGCCGCGGCTGCCAGAGTCAGGAGCAGCCCAGGAATCAGAAACAGCTTGCTTCGCATATAGCCTCCTTGTCGCGCAGGGATTCTGCACGTAGGGAGTAGCAAAGTCAAGCTTGGGACTTTGCTTTCGTGCGCCGGCATCCTGCCGGCTGTCGGGAGGGCATCCTGCCCTCCCAGCGGGCCGAGACGCCGGCGACATTCCCGGACAACGACTCCCTGACAGGCCACAGTTCAGCGATCGCTACGCGGCAGTTGAGGGATCAATCCTCTCGCCGATCTCCGTAACCTTGGTGGCGGGAAAGCCACTCAGTTCGGCGTGCTTGTAGATAAGCGACTCATCCGCCGCCAGATACATGCAGTACAGCTTGTTGGCGGTCACAAACGATTCCAGCCACTGAATATCCGGCCCAAGCTGGCGCAGCACCTGGTTGGACTTGGCCGCACTCTGCCTGCAGTTGTTTCTGCTCCAGGCTTCCGATGTTCGGGATCTCTCGTTCAATGATGTATTTCTTCATAGTGCCCTCCGTTAGGCAGTCGTCAGTCCTCGGTCGTCAGTCGTCAGGATTCTTTTTCATCGTGACTACCGGCTCAGCCCCGGGGGCGTGGCTGACGACCGAAGACCGACGACTGACGACTTGCTTCCCGATGCTTCGAGACTAGTGCAAAAAGCTCTTGCCACAAGATGGCGGATTTGCCATTATAGATGGGTGATTAGGCCATCCGAGGAGGATGGCGCCTATGACCGACGTCACTGTCCTGTTTCTCGACGAAACTTTTTCCTCCACCGCCACCGGACCGATGGAGGTCTTCCGCCACGCCGGAACGTTGTGGAACATTCTCACCGGAAAGCGTCCGGTCCAGCGCTTCCGCGTGACCACCGCGTCGGCGGATGGGCGCGCGGTCCGCTGCGATGGTGATATCAAGATTCAGCCCGACGCAGCGCTGGCCGACATCCGCAAGACCGACCTGATCTTCATTCCGACCACCGGACTGAGCATTGACGACGTGGTCGAGCGCAACGCGCAGGTTGTGCCCTTCCTGCGGCGCTGGCACAAGCGCGGCGCGGCCATCGCCAGTGTGTGTTCTGGTGTGGGACTGGTCGCAGCCACCGGCTTGCTCGACGGCAAACGCGCTACCACGCACTGGGCCCTGGCCGAGCGCTTTCGCGAGAAGTATCCCAGGGTGAAGTGGATGCCGGAACTGATGGTGACCGAAGATCACGGCTTCTACTGCGGCGGAGGTGTGCACGCAGCGCTCGACCTGAGCCTGTGCCTGGTGGAACAATTCTGCGGACACGAGGTCGCCATGCAAAGCGCCAAGGCGATGCTCATCGAGATGCCGCGCGCATGGCAGGCCGGTTTCGCCATCGTTCCGCTAAAGACCAAGCACTCCGATGAAAGCATCTCCAGCGCGCAGGAGTGGCTGCACCAGAATTTTCAACAGACCTTCCCACTCGAAGCCCCGGCCCGCCGCGTAGGCATGAGCCTGCGTAATTTCGTCCGCCGCTTCAAGCAAGCTACCGGAGACAGCCCTTTGATCTACTTGCAGAAGCTGCGAGTGGCCGCCGCTAAGCGCCTACTGGAGAGCGACCATCGCACCATGCAGGAGATCAGTGACGCTGTCGGCTACCAGGATGTCGCCTACTTCCGCCAGCTCTTCCAGCGCCACACGGGCGCATCCCCCAGCGCGTATCGGCGGAGGTTTGGCGTGTAGCGTGCGCGACGCGTGAATGCCAGCAATTGAGGGTTGTTGGTGTAATCGCGATTTTTCAACAGTTAGGTGACGACAGCCTTTGGCGCGGCGGAACACCTCGTCCACCAAATTCCAGCCATAAAACACGCGAGCGCCGGGATGATCGCCTGCGTCAAAATCCCGATGTAGTCGGATGTCCGCGGAGGTTCGTGCCACCCATGAGTCAGAGTCCGCCATGCGTGCATGCCCTCGCCGTACAGGTACAGGGTTGCAAGCATACCGACCCACGCTAACGGCTTTTCCGTTTCGATCACCCAAACCAGTGTGATCGCTGCGAGAGCTGCGAAGACGTCGTAGGGCAATCCCTCCCATAGCCACATCATTACCATGCCTACATCTCCCGTGAACGTCATCCGAATGTGCATTACTCCGATGAGAACCTCGAGCCAGAATGCCATCATTCTTGAAAACGCCCACAGGCCAATGACGACGAGCGCATTTCTTGTGGTCAGCTTGCTCATACACTAATGCTAAACGTCTCAGAAACAGGTATCCAAGTTACGTCGGGCACTCCGCCGTTGACGTGGACGCATTATAAGAGGGCGTCCCTTTAGGAGTAGGTTATGAGCGCAAGCATCATTCCCTACGAAAGGAACACCCTCCATGAATAGCGAAAAGTATATTGGGCTCGACGTTCATCAAGCAACCATCTCGGTGGCAGTATTGGATTCCACGGGCAAGTTAGTCATGGAATCCATCCTGGAAACAAAAGCCGCGACCATTCTGGAGTTCTTTGCGGGGTTGCGCGGAACTTTGTCGGTCACCTTCGAAGAAGGAACTTGGGCCGCATGGCTGTACGATTTACTGAAGCCGCATGTGGCCAAGCTGGTGGTGTGCAATCCGCGGAAAAATGCTCTGCTCAAAGACGGAAACAAAAGTGATCGTATCGACGCCCACAAGTTGGCCGAACTGTTGTACCTGAACAAGCTCAGTTCGGTCTACCATGGCGAGACGGGCGTGCGCATGCTGCGCGAGCTAGCCCGGAGCTACCTGACCATCGTCAAAGATCTGACCCGGGTCATGTGTCGGTTGAAAGCGGTCTATCGCAGCTGGGCGATCCCCTGTGCCGGCCGGGACGTCTACTATACCCGTCATCGAGCCGAGTGGCTGGGCAAGATCAAGGAAGTCGGCGTCCGTCGCCGCGCCGAACGACTCTACCAGCAACTGGACATGCTGCAGTACTTGCGCCAGCAAGCGCGCCGCGAGCTGTTGGCGGAGAGTCGCAAGCATGCCATCACCGTCAAACTACGGCAGATTCCCTCCCTGGGACCGATTCGCTCCGCCTTGGCGGTGGCGCTGATCCAGACCCCGCATCGTTTCCGCACGAAGCGACAGCTTTGGGCTTACAGCGGACTTGCTTTGGAAACCCGCACCAGTGCGGAATACTGCTATGGCAAAGGCGGACTGCGACGTTCGAAGAAACAGATCTCCATTCGCGGTCTGAACAAGGACCACAATCATGATCTGAAAGGCTTGTTCAAAGGTGCGGCCACCAGGGCCAGTGTACTGCCCGGCCCGTTTCAGGATTTCTACCAGAGATCACTGGCCAAAGGTATCAAGCCCACGATGGCGCGTCTGACGCTGGCGCGCAAGATTGCAGCCATCACGCTCACTCTATGGAAGAAGGGAGCAGCGGCCACCCCGTTGGGGTGGTTGTACGAGTCAGAAACTCTCTCATAGACTCGGTGACCATCGAGCGCGTGGCGCAATTAGAATCCGAGGCACAACATGGCTCGGCAGTTAAGGCCGTATTTTTTCTGGAGCGTTCCTGCCCGATAAGGGAGCTTGGCTCCGGTAATTGGCGATTGTATAGATGGTGGCGGCGTTGTCCTGAAAAGGATAAGGGCCCGACCCCGCTGGAGAGATTGAGTAAGTTTCGCCGACCGGGCCGAGCCAGGTTGAATTCAACGTGGACAGGTTAGCATGAAACCCAAACAAGAGGAGAAAACCAAGCAAGCAACCTGGGGCCCAACACAGGGCAATTGGCAACAGATGAACCGCAAGCAACGGCGGGAGATGACGCGGAAGATCCAGAGCGAAGACCTCAGCTTGGAGGTGGTGCATCCCGATGCCGCCGGCATTGATATCGGCAACGAATCCCACTACGTGGCCGTGCCGCCGACACGGGACAGCGAACCGGTACGTCGCTTCGGGTGCACCACGGCCGAGCTGAAAGAGATGGCGGCCTGGCTGAAGCAATGCGCGATTCGGACCATAGCCATGCAATCGACGGGCGTGTACTGGATCGCGGTCTACGACATACTCGAAGAAGCTGGTTTCGAAGTGTACCTGGTGAATGCCCGGGAGACGAAGAATCTGCCGGGGCGCAAAAGCGACGTGCAGGAGAGTCAATGGCTGATGAAGCTGCACACCTACGGGCTATTACGGAACTCGTTTCGACCGTCGCAGGAGGTCCGAACGATGCGAACGTACTGGCGGCAGCGCAATGATCTCGTGCGAGCGGCGGGGCGACACATCCAGCGGATACAGAAGGCGATGACGCAAATGAATATCCAGTTGGCCAATGTGTTAAGTGACGTGAGCGGAGTGACGGGACAAGCGATCATTAAGGCCATTCTGGCAGGCGAACGCGATCCGCATGAGCTGGCCGCGTTTCGGGATCGGCGGGTGAAGGCGAGCGCAGAGGAGATCGCGCGGAGTTTGGAGGGCAACTGGCAAGAAGATCTGCTGTTTGTATTGAAGCAGGAACAGGATGGTTACGAATTTTGCCAGAAGCAGATGGCCGAGTGCGATGAGCGGCTGCAGCAATATCTCAAGCAGAGGAAAGACCGGAGCGCAGCGGCCAATCTGCCGGAAGAGAAGCGAAAGGAGCGGCTCAGGAAGAAAAAGAAGGGGAATGTACCGCGGTTCGACTTGCGCGCGGAGTTGTTTCGCCTAACCGGTACTGACCTGACCCAGATCGACGGGATTGACGTCATGACCGCGACGACGATTCTCAGCGAAACGGGATGGGATATGAGCAGATGGAAAACAGAGCACCATTTTGTTTCCTGGCTGCGGCTGTGTCCGGACAATAAGATCAGCGGCGACAAGATCATTGGCAAAGGGCGGCTGCCAACCAACAATCGGGCCACGAGTGCATTGCGGATGGCGGCCAGCACCCTACGATTAAGCAATACGTATCTGGGAGCGCAGTTTCGCCGACTGAGAAGCAGGCTCGGGGCTCCGATTGCAATTAAGGCTATGGCGGCCAAGCTGGCCCGATTGGTCTACCGTATGCTGCGCTACGGGATGCAATTCGTGGACAAAGGAGCGGAGTTCTACGACGCTCAACACCGCAAGCTGCAGATCAACTATCTCAAGTGGAAAGCTGCCAACCTGGGACTCCAAATCATCGAAGCTCCCGCAGCTGAAGCTCCGGCAGCGTAAAGGGGGAAGTTTCTGGAGAGAAAACTTCGACGCTGACAAACTGAAATCGCAAGCCGCTTGAGCGTCTCACGGGAAGAGCCCTCCATCTCCGGTGATCTTTTTCTGGTGATGGCCAGTTGGTTCTTGAGACGCTCGGGTTCGAGGGTGAGCATCCTAAACGCCTGTAGGCGCACAGTGCCTCTGGCACTGAGCCTCTGTGTTAACCCTATGCCCTCTCGGATAACCCGAAAAAGCACTAGGCCTCGAGTCGCAGATAGAACCATGGTTGACACCGTACAACCACGAGTGCTTGCCAGTTTCAGAAACCGATCGGCGTTGTCGCTACTAAGGAACATGCAGCTGCTGAGATGGAGCAAAGCAAAACCCCAAACCACAGGGCAAGACACACGCCTCGAGCGTCACTCCTATCTGTCAAGGGACTGGATGCCGCGAACCATAACCGCGCTTCCGGCGGAGGAAGAAGAATGTTCTTGACATCCCCTCTTATAGAACAGGCGTTTGCACTCACTACTGGTCGCGTATCCCACCGTCCGAGCTACCGTGTTGCGGCGGACTCACGCACGCGACTAGTTCTTCCCGCCATTTGCTTTCGGCGCAGCCTGCTCTTTGTTGTACGCCTTCCACGCCTGGTCAATCACGTAGGCATGAATCGCATCCGCATCTTCTTTCGTCATCTTCAGATTAGGGAAAGCGAATTTTGGAGGATCGGCAAAGCCGGGCATTCCCTTGTCCCAGTGCGTGCCGGCCAGGACGATGCCGTACCAGTCGCGATGGACATCCGGCGGCGCGTAGCGCAGATCGGGAATCGCGCCGTTGAGCACCCAGGCGCCGCTGCCGTCGGTATCCGGCGAGTGGCAGCCATCACAAACGAATTTGCCGTAGAGCAGCGAACCCTTGTGAATAGTCTCAGCGCTGGCGGTTTGCTGCGGAGGTTTTGGGACTGGCGGCACGACATCCGGCGGCACCGGGAACGGCACGGTGGCGCCAAGTTTGAAAGCCAGCAGGCGTACCGGCCCGCGTTTTGATTGCGGAGTCGCCATGGTCCAGGCCGGCGCGAACAATCTCGATCCCGAGCCCCATCCCACCGGGCACAAGATGTACTGCTCGCCTTTGATTCTGAAGGTCACCGGAATCGACTCGATAGCCGAGCCGGTTTGAATCGACCACACTTTCTTCCCGCTGTCGGCGGCGTAGGCGGCAAATTCTCCCGAGCCCTGTCCCTGGAAAACCAGGTTGCCGGCGGTCGAGAGGACGCCGCCATTGGTCGCGATGGGTTCCTGCACCGACCAGCGCGCAGATTCGGTGACCGGGTCCCACGCGATCAGCCGGCCTTCGGTGCCATGCATCCACTCTCCCGACTCCACCGCTGTGTTGGACGCCGACTTCCGGTCAGTCGCCGGGACATACACCAGTCCGGTGAGCGCGCTATAGCTCATGGGCCACCAGTTGTGGACGGTCCATTGTTTTCCGCCACCCGCGGAGGGAGGCACCTCGTCCGCGCGCCCGGTTTTGAGATCAATCGAATTGGCCCATGCCAGTTTGACCAGCGGCTTGGCCGAGAGAAGTTTTCCGGTCTTGGCATCCAGCACGTAGAAGAAGCCGTTCTTGGGTGCAGTCATGGCGACGTGGCGCTTCTCGCCGTTGATGACCAGGTCGGCGATCAGGATGTGATTGTTTTCGGTCTGCAATCCCGGAGCGCTGGTCTGAAAATGCCAGGCGTATTCTCCAGTCTCCGCATTCACAGCGATAATGCATCCGGCAAAAAGCTTGTCGCCCGCGACTTTGATGGATGACAACTCGCCGTAATCCACGCCTGCGCCGGCCGTGCCGAAGATCACCAGGCCGGTGACTGGGTCGTACGTAATTGCAGTCCAGGCATCACCGCCGCCGACCTTCCACGAATCCTTTCCCGACCAGGTCTTCGCGGCCATTTCGAGCGCTTTGCTTCTCGAATCCCTTGGCCGGATCGCCGGGAACGGTCCAGAAGCGCCACGCCTCTTTGCCGGTGTCAGCATCGTAAGCGGCCAGCGATCCCCGCACGCCGTCGTCGGAGCCGTTGTACCCCATCAATATTTTTCCCTTGGCGACGTGAGGCGCGCCGGTAATTCCGGTCTGAGTGGCGTCGCAAACGGCGGCTTCCCAAACCTGTTTTCCCGAAGCGGCATCAATCGCGATCAGACGGCAATCCCCCGTGCCCACGTACACCTTTCCATTCCACACTGCCACGCCGCCATTAGTTCGCGCGGAGTAAGAACCATTGATGGCCAGGTCCAACCGGATTTTGGGGTCGAACTTCCAGAGCAACTTTCCCGATGCCGCATCCACGGCGTACACCACCGACAGCGGAGCACTCACATAAGCCACGCCATCCACGACAATCGGTTCCGAGACGATTCCCATTCCGCTGTCGATGTCGAGATACCAGGCCAGTCCAAGGCCGCTCACATTCTTATCGGTGATCTCTTTGAGTGGACTGAAATGCTGCTCATCAAAGGTACGTCCGTTCAGCAGCCAGTTGTTGCCATCGGTGGCCTCCGCCGTGGCTCTGGCTTCATTCACATCCCCCATTCTGGTTGGATTGTCGGCGGAAGAGCGAACCGCAACGCTCAGTGCGAGCGCAAGACACAGAGCTGTCAGAGCAAGAACCTGCCATGTCCTCATAGCGGCACCATTCTATGCCAGTTCAGGCTTCCCGAATCAAGTGGGGCTTGTCACGGGCTACGTAGGGACAGATGTCCTCATCTGTCCAGTCGAGCGAAGCTCGACTCGGGTCTTGCAGCAGGAAGCGTTCCAGCACCCAAGCGAGCTGTCATCCTGAGCGAAGTAGCTGCTTCGCACCGCGAAGCAGGCACGCAGTCGAAGGACCCCTATAGCTGAATCGGTAGCCGGCGGTGTGATCCATGGGCCGCACTGAACCCCTAGAGGGAATCGTGATTGCAATCGATAGGGGTCCTTCGACTTCACATCTCCGTTCGCGAGCGAACGAAGATGCTGCGCTCAGGATGACAACGAAATTTTCAAGGGCGGGCTTCCCGCGAGGAGTTTTTTTCGCAGCCAATCCTAGCGGAGCTTCGCTCCGCTGGGCAGATGGGGACATCTGCCCCTACGTGACCTGTAACGAATAACTTGTTTATTGCAGCCGGAAGCGTTCGTTCATCAGCCGCTGCAATCGAGGTCTGTAGAGGATGTCGAAGGCGAGCTCTTTGTCGGGAAACATGGCCAGGGCCGCGCGTTTGGCGCCGGCTGCCAGTTCTGAGGCTTCTTCCACGGTCAGGTTGCGGTCCTGGCTGATCACCGACATGACCATGCTCATCATGATCTGCAATCGCCGGATGTTCATGGTTTCCTGCTCCTTCTCCGTCGGATGTGCAGAGAACTCAGCCCGCTCCCAGGTACTCATTCGGCCCCCAGAAATACAAAACATGCGGCGCGCACTTTTCATTTCGATGCGCTGCCGCAATGGGACGTTGCGCTCGTCCCATAGGCCTATTCTGTCGGCATTCCGAGACGAACGCAACGTCTCTGAGGTGTAGGACTTCGGTTACCCGTGCAACCCGGAGTACAATCAGGGGGCTCCAGGCAGGCTTGGTAACCGCTCCCGTCTGCCCTCGAACGGAGGATCTATGAACGAACGTCCCGCCGCGCGCCCCAATCCCAACGAAAAGCTGGTGCGAATTTTCGACACGGAACAGGAATCCGAAGCCCTGGTCGTGCACGGCCTGCTCGAGTCCACCGGAATCGATTCCGATGTTACGTCGCTCGACGCCCAGCAAGACATTCTTCCCGGAGTCGGTGGCACTATTATTCTGGTGCGGGAAGAGGATGCCGACCGGGCGCGAAGCGTCATCGAAGAATATCGCCGGGCCCCCGGCAGTGATGAAACCGCGGAGATTGATATTAGTGGACTTCCGCCGGAGAAAGACTAGGAACGACGGTTGTGCCGTCGAGATAGAACGTGACCGCTCCTTCGAGATCGGTACGGTAGGTCAGCACGTGGGCTTCACCCAACCGTTCAAGAACCTCCTTCCGCGGATGTCCATAAGTATTGCGCGCCCCCACAGAAATCACAGCGAAGTGGGGATGCACCCGTTCGAGCAGCAGCGGGATGGTGGATGTTGCGCTGCCGTGATGCGCCACCTTGAGCAAATCCGCCTCCGGCTGTTCGTCCGCAATCTGGCGTTCTGAGCGGTTCTCCGCGTCTCCCTCGAGCAGCGCGGACGTTTTCCCGTATGCCAGCTTCAGCACCAGAGATTCATCATTGCGCCGCGCGCCAGGATCCGCCGGGCCGGGCGCCAGGACGCGCACTTCGGCCCCGCCAAAGTCAAACATATCGCCGGCCTGGTGGCGGACAACCCGTACACCTAATGCTTGCGCCTGCTCCACCAGAGTTTTCATTTCCGGATCCAGCGGATCGGCGAGCCACAACTGCCGCGGCCGGAAGTTGGCCAGGACGGCCGCCGCTCCGCCCATGTGGTCGGCATGCGTATGGGTGATGGCCACCGCGTCAAGGCGGCTGATGGCGCGCGACCAAAGGTACGGGGACACCACGTCTTCGCCGATATCCAAATCCGAATGCACCCAGGGCAGCAGACCTCCCGCATCCACCAGCAAAGTGCGGCCGCTGGGTGACACTAGCAGGATCGAGTCTCCCTGGCCCACATCAATGTCATCTCCAACACGTGGGGCCGAAACTGCGGGCGCGGTAAGACCGCTGAAATCCAAAGTGCACTCACGGCCAGCGCGGCCAGTCCACCTGCGGCTAGCCAGGGACGGCGGCGCACCAGCGCCATAGCCGAAATGATCGCGAGGGCGGTCATCAAGATCACGGTGGTCCCGGGTGTGGGCACGCGCAGATCGGCGACACGCAGTCCGCCTAGCCAGCGAACCGTGCCCGCTATGCCTTCGAGTGCGGTGCCGGCGATCACTACTGGAACCCTGGCCAGAGTTTGCGAAACGTATCCCAGCGCCATGGCCGCAACTGCGGCCGGCATCAGCAATTCCATGAGGGGCACCACCAGCAAGTTGGCCGGCAGTCCCACCACGGTCGCGCGATGGAAGTAGTACGCCATCGGAAGAGCCAGGCCGATCTGCATGACGATCGAAATCAGCAGCAATTCGCCCGCACCCATTAACATGCGCGAAGCCAAAGCCAGCGCCGGCAACGGGAGGTGGCGGCCGGCAAAGCGTTGCAGCCGTCCGGCGATCATGCGCAAGTCCAGGCGGTACTGCACGACTCTTGCAGGCAGAACGAAATCATAGGACTGGGAATCAATGTGCCGCGAGCCTCGCATGAAAGGCTGCGTCGTGCGCTCCAGAACAGGTAGGCCCACTGCCGCCACCAGCCACACGCACAAGAAGGTCAATTGAAAACTGGCCCCGAACAGGACTTGTGGATTGACGACCATCAGGGAGAGCGCCGCTGCCCCGATGGCGTTGAGCATCGACTTCTCGCGATAGAGCAGCCGCGCTCCCAGATAAAGAGCCAGCATCAGCGTGGCCCGCCAGACGGGGGCGCCCAGCGCTGTGAGCAGAGCATAACCCACCATGAGCGAAACGGTGATGGCGCCCGCCACAAGTTCGCTGACCCGCAGCCGCCGCAGAAACCAGAACGTAACCAGGGCAAGGATGCTCACATTCATCCCCGAAACCACCAGCACGTGGTAAGTACCCGAACGCTGGAAGTCCGCTCGGGTGGGACGGTTGATGAACGCGTCTTCGCCGATGACCATGGCGTCCATCAGCGCAGCTTGGTGTGGAGGCCACAGGGTGTGAACCTTTTCGATGACGCTGCGATGGATTCGCGAGCGCCAGAGTTCCAAACGGCTGCCCGCGAAGCCGGGAAGTACTTCGACGCTCGCAGCTTTGGCAGAGGCGAGAGCGATGATTCCGTTTTCTGACAGATAGCCCCGGTAGTCAAATGCTCCCGGGTTGCCGTAGTTACGCGGAAGAGAAATTTTGGCGGGAAGTCGCAGCCGTTCTCCGTAGCGAAACAGGCGAAGGGGGGGCGGCGCTTGCGTCGCTGTCCAACCCGCTCTTTGACTGCTGCTGATAAATATTGATCCTCAAGCCGCAGTTGACCACAAAGTTCTCGTCGCCCTTTATGATCTGCTCGGTCTCGACCTCGATCCTCTGCCGGACGCTGCCGGGTGCGTCCTCTTGCAGAGTTCCTTCTTTAGTGACGTGCGCGGTGACCACAACTTCTGTGCCGTCGGCAAATCGCGCCCAGCCGGAATTGGCTGCGTCGTCCGGACCACGTGTCTGAACCATCAGCGCGCCTAGGAAGCAAATGCCGCCTAGTCCTACGACGAAGGAAGATCTGCCGCGGTGCCGAAGCAAGTATGCGCCCGACAGTGTAAAGACAATCCATGCCGCTACCCACCAGAGTGGAGGGCGCCAGGCATGAACGCCAACAGCGATCCCGCCAGCAAAGGCCAGTGCAGCCCAAAGCATAGGCTGCCGTCCGTGCGACAGAGAGAGCAGGACGCGAAACTGGATTGAGGAGCCACCAAAGGCCACGTGGGAACAGCCGCCCTCGGCTGTTCGGTCGAGCGAAGCTCGACACGGTATATTGCCAATGAATTGGGGAGCCGGACAGCCGAAGGGCAACTGTCTCCACGTGGCCTGTGCTAGCGGACTAAATGGAAGACGCTCTCCAGGTGATAAGTCTGGGGAAATAAATCTACCAGGTGCGCCTCTTCTACCCGATATCCGGCTTGAAGCAGACGAGCCAGGTCGCGCGAGAGCGTCGCGGGATCGCACGAAACATAGGTGAGGCGTGGAGCCTGCAACTTCACCAGTCCTTTAATCACACTCGCTCCCAACCCGCTGCGTGGCGGATCCACAACCACCAACTCGGTGCGCAATTTGCCTGCTGCATTTTCCAGATACTGCTCCGCAGTCGCACGAACCGCTTTCACGTTCGCGGGCGAATTGTATAGCAGATCGGTATGAGAAGTATGTGACGACTCAACCGCAATCACACGTTCAAATTCCCGATTCAGGACAGAAGAGAAAAGACCCACCCCGGCATAGAGATCAAGGGCGGTCCCTGTAGCGCCTGCGTCCCCGCCGGCTGTCCGGTGGGCGTCCAGCCCACTACGCCGCCCGGGAACGACAATGTTCACCAATTCATCCGTCAGATAACCATTGACCTGGAAAAACGCCCCGGCGCTAACTCGGTACGAAGCAAGCTGAGTCGTATACATAAGGTGGGTGATGCCGGTGTCGCTGATTCGCCGGGGCTCTCCCTGGCCTTCTGTTTTCGAAGACCGGGCCGCAAAAAGCGCTAGCCCAGCAAGTTCCGTAACAGAGCTCTTCAACTCGGCAGCGAACGCTTCCGCAACCTTTGCGGCTTCGGGCGAGCAGTAAACCTCCGACAACAGTTGCGTGTCATCGCCATTGGCGAAGAATTCTATTTCCTGTATGCCGGCCGGAACTTTGCCTCCGCGTCCCAACTGCCACATCGCGGCCAGCGCGCGATTGATCAAAGGCGAACTGATGGGACACTCCTCCACCGGCAGCAGTTCGTGGGAGTTGAACCCGTAATATCCAATCGCGAATTCCGGGGAAATCCGGATCTTGAAGCGAGAGCGGTTGCGATAGTTCCACGGGGGCGAAGGATGGATGCGCAGTTCGGTGCCCAACTCCAGCTTTGCGATGCGACGCAGGTTTTCTTTCAGGATGGCAGACTTGATCTCTAGCTGATACTCGTAGTCGGTGTGCTGATAGTGGCATCCGCCACAGCGCGGGAAGTAAGGGCATCGCGGAGCGATGCGTCGAGCAGAGGGTGTGAGAATTCCTTCCAACTGGGCTCGAGCGAACCCCGGCTTCTCTTCGCGAAGGACTGCCTCCACGGTCTCGCCGGGCAATACGAAGGGCACAAACACAGCTTTGCCCGGGCCCTGTTCGTCGGAAGGAAGCCGCGCCAGTCCTTCGCCGCCATAGACCAGCTTTTCAATATTGAGTCGCAAGCCTAGATTCTACAGGGCAAGCCGTGTGGGGCGGGCGCCCTCGCCCGCCTTTGAAGTTGAATTTGTTTTGGATCTGAACTGTTTGTAGGGCTCGAGAGGGCGACAAGTCCAAAGTCAAAAGCGGCGGGCGAGGGCGCCCGCCCCCACACGGGTCACATGTAGAACAAACTCAAACGGGGGAGCCCGTACTTTTCCAGCAATCGCTTGTGCACATACTGCTTCTGCAACTGATCGATCTGCGCCGCCGGCATCTTGCGCCGGTAGGGACTTAGCTCGCGATCGGCCTCGGCGTGCACAGCAACAATCTCCTCATCGGGAGTTGCCGCCAGCAGCACCGCAAATAACTTTTCTTCCAGCACGGTGAGCCGGCGTTCCAGGTCTTCCAGGCGGGGCGAAGCGCTTTCCAAATCGGAAGCCAGTTCCCGCAACGTGCCGGCTGTCGCCCGCGCCGCCGCCAGACCCGAAATCCCGGGCCGCTCCGGCAGTTTCGCGGTGAGGAGCAGGTCGGCATTGCGCCGCAGAAAAACCACGATGTCTCCGGTCTGAAAACCCGCAGGCTTTGCGACTGGTTTGTCGTTGCTCGGCACGCCTACCGCCGCTTCCTTTATCTCTTCGGCGGCGGCCAGCACTTCCTGCGCGCAATAAGCCAGGCTGTTAACCTTGCGGGACGTGGGGCGTTTCTCGTAACGCTCGAACGCGCCATCGATCCCTCGCAAGACCGCTTCGAGGGGAATGCCAGCGTCCTTCCAGGTCTCGATCAACGCCCAATCCAGAGTGGAAAGCAAAAGGATGCCGCCCCGGCGGCGTTGAAACTGCTCCTCGATTTCAGTGAAGTAGTTGAAGTAATTTTCCACGAATGACTCAGCGGGACCGCGGCTTGCGGCCGGGCACGGTTGGGGCCGGAGAAGGTTTCGCGGAAGCGCCGGCGTTGCCGGACTTCGCCTCGGTGTTTCGCTCCCAGATGAGTCGCAGACCGTCCAGCGTAAGCAAATCGTCCACATGCTTGATGTACTTCGATCCTTTGCCGATCAGCGGAGCCAATCCGCCAGTCGCTACGACGGTAGTTTCCTGTCCCATTTCTCCCAGCAACCGTTCCAGAATTCCGTCCACCAGTCCGAGGTAGCCATAATAAAGACCGGATTGCAGGCTTCCGACAGTTGTGCTGCCAATCACGCGCGCCGGCTTGCGAATCGCCACGCGGGGCAGACGCGCCGTCTTCTCAAACAGAGCGTCGGCGGAAATCCCAATGCCCGGGGAGATGACGCCGCCCTGGTACTCGCCCTTGGCGGATACGCAATCGAACGTGGTAGCGGTGCCGAAATCTACTACGATGCAGGGCCCGCCGAACTTCTCGAAAGCCGCCACCGAATTCACGATCCGGTCGGCGCCGACCTCGGCGGGATTGTCGTAAAGCACCGGCATCCCGGTCTTGACTCCGGGCTCGATGAAAAGCGGCTTGGTGTTGAAATAACGTTCGCAGACCTGGCGCAAAGTGGAGTCGACCGGCGGCACCACGGAAGAAATAATGATGCCGCGGACCCCTTTGACCTCAATCTTGTCCATGGCAAACAGGTTGCGGAACAGCACGCCGTATTCGTCCACAGTCTGGGTCGCGATGGTCGCCACCCGCCAGTTCGCCACCATCAACTCGTAATGCTGCGATTCCCCGCCGCCATTGCGCGCAGCTTTGGCGAACACTCCCAGCACCGTGTTGGTGTTGCCGACATCAAGAACAAGAAGCATACGTCAAGTTGGAAGTGCCACTAGCTGTGTGGGGACGGGTCGGAGCCAGCCCTGAGCGAAGTCGAAGTGACCCGTCCGGCCGTCGCGGTTTGCGACGGCAAGTTTTTGCCGTTACCTATTTTAGGATCACAGTCCCGCTCAACACCGTCCGCAGACCCTCCGCCGTCCGCACCTGCAGAAACCCGCGCGCATCAAGCCCTTCGGTCACCCCTTCAAGTCCATCATTCTCTTCCACCCGCACCTGCCGTCCCCGAGCCGTTGACGACCGTTCCTGAAAACGCCGCAGGATCGACTCATGCGCGTCCGGTTTGTCCAGCAGATCACGATATTCACGGTCAAGAGACTTTAGCAAAGCCGCGCAGAGCTCCACCCGAGACCACTCCGTGCCGCTGACCAGCCGCAACGATGTTGCGATCGGCTGCAGCTCGACCGGAAACTTCGCCTGGTTCACGTTGACCCCAATGCCGACCACAATGTAGCGGACGCGGGTTGATTCCGCGTTCATTTCAGTCAGAATGCCGCAAAACTTTTTGCCTTTAATAAGCAGGTCGTTGGGCCACTTCAAATCGGGCGAGACCCTGGAGTCGATCTGTTCGACCGCGGACTGCACCGCCAGCCCCGCGGCCAGCGAAAGCAGCAGCGCCTCTGACGGAGGCAATGGGGGACGCAGCACCACCGAACAGTAGATTCCCGCCGAAGCCGCCGACTCCCATTGATGCGCGCCGCGCCCGCGCCCGGCAGTTTGTTCTTCGGCAACGAAAACGCTGCCCTCGGGCGCGCCCGCTGAAGCGCCTTCCATGGCTTCAACGTTGGTCGAGCCGATCTTGTAATAGTGATGAAAATTGCGATGAACGTCCGCGCCGAAAATTGTGCCCTTCAGCGACGGCGCCAGCATGTCAGGCAGCAGCAGATCGGGCACGGATTTTAGTTGGTAGCCGGTCGCAGGATGCCCGGCAATCTCAACCCCCAGCGTGCGCAATTGCTGCACCAGGCGCCAGACTTCAGAGCGGCTGGCGCCAATCTCGTCGGCAATCTTGGTTCCACTGACGACCACGGTCGCGTTGTCCGTCAGCAACCGCACAATCTGCCCTAGTCGCAAATCCGTGCGCTGCGGCGCAAGCTCGTGTGGTCGCGGGCGACTCGCCCGCGAACGCTTGTTGGACCCCCGGCCTGTGGCGTCTTTTGTAATGCAAGGAATTATGCTGGAGAGAGAGAAAAAGAACAAATCCGAAGATAATGGAGGACGGGCGCCCTCCATCGATCCTGTGATCTACCTAAGAACTAGAAGCTAGAAGCCAGAAGCCTCTTCACACCGGCGTCACGCGCAAACTCATATCCACCGCCACCGCCGAATGAGTCAACGCGCCCACAGAAATAAAATCCACTCCGGTTTCAGCGTAGGCCCGCACATTTCCCAGCGTCACCCCGCCCGCGCACTCCACCGGAATGCGCCGTTCCACTTTCGTACAGCGCCCTACTGCCTCCCTCACCTGTTCGACCGGCATGTTGTCCAACAGCACGGCCTCCGCGCCATTCACCAAAGCCTCATCCAATTCCGCCAGCGTGCGGACTTCAACTTCAATCGGCTGCGAACCACGCCGGTTGCGATGCGCCCGTTCCAGCGCCTGTGCGATGCCCCCGGCCAGAGCAATGTGATTGTTCTTGATCAGCACTCCGTCCGAGAGATCGAGACGATGGTTCTGACCGCCACCGCAGCGCACCGCGTACTTATCGAGCATACGCAGGCCGGGTGCGGTTTTGCGCGTGTCGAGGATGCGGGCCCGGGTCCCGGAAACTGCGTCCACGAATTGGCGGGTCAGGGTGGCGATGCCACTCAGCCGCTGCAGGAAGTTCAGAATCACGCGCTCGCAGGACAGAACCACGCGCGCATTATGCCGCACCACCGCGATGGTCTGGCGATTGTGCAGGCGCACTCCATCAAAAACCTCGGGATGGCTGGTGACCTCGTAGTGCGAAGTCACCGCTCCATCGAGAATGGCGTAAACATCCAGAATGCGTGAGACGCAGCCCACGCCGGCGAGAATGCAATCCTGTTTCGCGATGATGGTACCGGCAGCGCGTTGGTTGGGATCGATGCAGGCATAGCTGGTGGCATCGCGCGTGGCGCGGTCCTCCAGCAACGCATTCTCCACTATCGCGGTTATCCGCCGCCCATTCCATTCCATAGTTCGTTAATTCTGAGAACTGAGAACCGACAACCAGAAGCTCCTCTTCCAGAAACCAGTTCGCGGCTTCTTACGATGTCAGTAGATTACGATGTTCCGGACCCTAACTCGTCAAGCCTGCTCCGGATCTTCTCCCGCAAGACTTGGAGTTCTGAAAGACGCTTCCGCATGACCTCGACCACTTTGGCCGGTGCCTTTAACAGAAGCTGCCCATTGCTCAGTTGGCGTTGCAGGTTGTCGCTCTCTTTTTCGATCTGCTCCAACTCCTTGGCAAGGCGCTGTCGTTCAGCCGCGACGTCAATCTTCTTTTCGTAAACCACATGCACATCGAACCGGGCTGTGGAGCGGGCGCCAGCTATTTTAGACAAGGAATTCTCCACGAAAGTTACACTCTCAACGTTAGCCAGCCGCTCGATGGCGCCACGATTCTGATCCAGCAACGATCTAATCTCCGCATCCTGCGTGTAAACCTGGATTGGAACTTTCTGCTTCTGTTCCACTTTCAATTCTGCCCGCAGATTGCGAACGCTGACGATCAGGTCTTGCATAATGGCCATGCTGGTCTCGGCCGCCAGATCAAAGTGCTTCTCGTCCGCTTGGGGATAGACGGCCAGCGCAATCGACTTCAGCGGCGGTTTACCATCGTAAACCGCGTGCCAGATTTCTTCGGTGATGAATGGCATGACCGGATGCAAGAGCCGTAGCGCTGCCTCAAACAGGCTTACCAGGTTACCGCAGGCAACGCCCGCAGATGCCTTTTCCACCCCGCTCTCCGGAGCAAGGCGCGGCTTCACCAGTTCGATGTACCAGTCGCAGAAGTCACCCCAGAAGAAATCGTAAATCCGGTTCGCGGCCTCGTGAAAACGATACGTCTGCCAGGCTTCGTTAACGTCCTTCGTGACCCGATGGAAGCGCGAAAGGATCCAATGATCTTCGAGAGTCGACGCTTTGAACCCGGCAAGGCTTGGACCTAGACCCTTGAGGAATTCCTGCTGCTTCCAAACTCCAGCCTGCTCCGCCCGATCCACATTCATGAACATGAACCGGGCCGCATTCCATATCTTGTTCGCAAACGCACGATATCCATCCGTGCGGCTCTCGTTGAATGCGATGTCCGTACCAGGTGCTGCCATCGCCGCCAGAGTAAAACGCGTCGCGTCGGTACCGAAGCGCTGAATGACATCCAGCGGGTCGACGACGTTCCCCTTCGTCTTCGACATCTTCTGCCGTTCGGCGTCGCGCACCAGCGCGTGGATGTAGACCTGGCGAAAGGGAACACTGTCATCTTTCTTGTCCGCCCAGCCACTGGCCCGCTTCAGCACTGGGTCCTGCTTGTGACCGGGCATGAAGTGGCAACCGAACATGATCATGCGGGCGACCCAGAAAAACAGGATCTCGTACGCCGTAATCAACAGCGTGGTCGGATAGAAAACTTCCTGATCGCGCGTCTCCTCCGGCCACCCCAGGGTGGTGAAGGGCAGCAGCCCGGACGAAAACCAGGTGTCGAGCACATCGGTGTCCTGCTTCAACTCCGACCCACCGCACTTCGAACACTTTGCCGGCGCCTCGCGAGCGACAATAATTTCTCCACACTTGCAATGCCACGCCGGAATGCGATGCCCCCACCACAACTGCCGCGAAATGCACCAGTCGTGGATGTTGTGCATCCAGTTCAGATAAATCTGCTTGTAATTTTCCGGGACAATCGTGATCTCGCCGCTCTCCACCACTTCGATCGCGCGGTCGGCCAGCGGCTTGATCTTGATGAACCACTGCGTGGAAAGCCGCGGCTCCACTACGGTTCCACAGCGATCGCACTTGCCGATGGCAATGGTGTAGTCCTTCTCGCCAACGAGGAAGTTCTGCGCCCGCAAGTCTTCGAGCACGCGCTCCCGCGCCGCATGGCGGCTCAACCCGGCGTAAGGGCCGGCGTTCTGGTTCATGTGAGCGTGCTCATCCATGATGTCAATCTGCGGCAGATTGTGCCGCAGACCAGCCTGAAAGTCGTTGGGATCGTGCGCCGGCGTCACCTTCACCGCGCCAGTCCCAAACTCAGGATTCGCCAGCTCGTCGGTAATGATCGGGATCTCCCGATTCATCAGCGGCAGCAGAACTTTCTTGCCCTGCAGATGCTTGTAGCGTTCGTCCTTCTCGTTCACCGCGATCGCGGTATCGCCCAGCATGGTCTCGGGGCGAGTGGTTGCCACGGTAATGAACTCGTTCGCCCCAATCACCGGATACCGGATCTCGTACAATTTGCCCGGGACTTCCTCGTGCTTGACTTCGAGATCGGAAATCGCCGTCTCACACCGCGGACACCAGTTGACGATGTACTTGCCGCGATAAATCAATCCTTCTTCATACAGACGAACGAATACCTCGATCACAGCCCGCGAAAGGCCTTCATCCATAGTGAAGTATTCGCGGTCCCAATCAACCGACGCCCCGAGCCGCTTCATCTGGTCGAGAATCGCGCCGCCATAGTGCCGCTTCCATTCCCAGACGCGCTCGATAAAAGCTTCGCGTCCCAGGTCTCGGCGCTTCTTGCCTTCCGTCGCCAGTTGCCGCTCCACCATCATCTGGGTCGCAATGCCGGCGTGGTCGGTGCCGGGAAGCCACAGAGTCAAGAATCCGCGCATGCGATGCCAGCGCACGATGATGTCCATTTGGGTCTGGTTGAGCATGTGCCCCATATGCAACCGCCCGGTCACATTCGGAGGCGGAAGCAGCAGGGTGAACACCGGACGCGTCTCTCCCGGCCCGGGCGTAGGCGCCGAAAAGAGTTTCTCTTTGATCCAGTACTCGGCCCAGCGCGTTTCAATCGCGCCCGGCTCGTACGCTTTGGATAATTCGTGCGGCATGGTGTTTAGCACTTGGCAACTAGCAATTGGCCCTTGGCCCGACCGCCCCCAGGCAGACCTGGGACGCATCTGCCAACAGCTCAGTTGCCAATTGCTAAAGGCTGAACGTCGATATTACAGGCCGGAGAAAACAAGGGTCAAACGAGCGAGGGGTTAGTGTGTATACGATGCGCACATGTTCACACTTCAAACTGCTGTTTCTGCCGCTCGAATTGCGCTGGAATAGGAACAGGCGCTGACTGTCGTGGCGCGGGGGGCGCGCTCGCTTCGCTCGCGCTTTGAGTTGAGTTGTGCTGGCGCTGAGTTGAGTTGGCGCGCGCCCTGGTGACGGGCTGCGTTGAAGTTGTGTTGGCGCTGAGCGTGGAGGTGGAGTTGAGTTCCCCCCACCAGCCCAACTTGAGCTCCGGTTCAAAATCAACGCGACTCATGCTAGAAGAAAGCATCTGCAGCATTGACGTTAGTCACTTTGGCTTGCAGACTTGGCAGTCAGCAAGGTGTCGCAGTAATCCAATATCCGCTCTGTCGAAAAAGATAAAGCGTATGTCTTGGTCTGGTCTGGCGGAACCTCTGGATGCTTGCCACGCCACGCGGGCATCATCTCTCTGCCGGAGCATTAGTTCGTATGTAGGGCAGCCCACGTTTTGCACCCCACTAACCAGTATACGCTCGACGGAGGTTCGAATTCTGACCCATGTGTTTCTAATGGTGCGGTATCCGTTCGGTGTTGTTCGGTCAGAAGCGAAGCCATTTGCCAAACCGTTTCAACTAAGCAGCGCTATCCGACCGCTGTAACGGTTTGGGGTCCAACAATTGATCAATACAGTTGAGAAGTGTCTCTGGAGATTCCGATTTATCCACAAACGCGTCTAGACCAGCGGCCATCGCCGTTTTCTTGATACAAGGGTCGGTAAAAGAGGTGAACATGACAATTTGAACTGCTGGCATCAGTCGTTTGAGCACCGAGGTAGCCACAATGCCATTCAGAACGGGCATCGCTAGGTCAATCACAATCAGGTCAGGACGGAGTTTTGAGGCTTTCTCGATTCCATCACAGCCATTCTCGGCTTCCCCACAGATGACCCAGTCGGACTGTGTTTGGAGTAATTGTCGCAAGCTGCCACGTATGACCGGACTATCATCGACGATTAAAATCGACTTCACATATGCCAGATTTCGGGTTTAATGGTTCCCATTTTCATGCCGGCCCCCACCCTTCACAATCGGGTAAACACTGTACGGCAGCGTACCCACGCCAGAAGTAGAGTGGACAAATCCTGCGTGTGGTATCGAACGCAATGTCGTTGTGGGAAGCCGTAAAAAAATCCCACCTCCCACTCTATCCCCCAGCCCGGCATTATCTTTTTCGGACCCCGCCTAGCTCCAACTCCACTCTATTCAACCCGTCACCAGGCCCGCGTCAACTCAACGCCCCGCCAGCGCAGCTCAGATAACAGCGCGAGCGAAGCGAGCGCGAGTCAACACCAGCCAGCTCGGTGGGTTCGTTCAATATCAGACAATTTAACCTCTGGTCTTGACTTCTTATATTTCTTGGAAATAATTATAGCCAAAGGCCGCGAGGGGAGCGCCCAAAGAGGCCACTATGAGCGAATGGGTAAAGTTGTATCAAGCAGCGATACTCGAAACCGACTGGTCGAAAATAGAAGAGCGCCTTCACGCTGCAGATTCTGCGATTAGTGCGCGACTGCACGAGTTTTCCGTCGACCACGGTGGCACGCCAGAAGAAAAACAACGGATACAGGATGCATTGAGCGGACTGAGCGTTCTGCGTCGCGAGGTCGCAGCGTGGAGATCAAAGGCGGCTGGCTAGAGAGACAGATCAATCAGAGGATCTGCCGAAGTTCCTCAGCATTCCAAGCTTAATCTGCTGCCATAAATTTGCGGTCCTGATACGGGTTCATGCGGGGTTGTCCAGTGTTAAGCTCACACTGCTCTCCAGGTGCAGCACCACAGGTCGGACAACAGAAGGCAAAAACTTGTTTCGGGCTTGGTTCTTTCTTCATGAAGGAATAGTGCTCCGAACCCACTTCCATGACTGGTCAATTTTGAACGGTTTTCCGAATAGAGAAGGATGCCCGCTTGCGTGCAGCTTCCCCAGTAGGGAAGGGCAGATCCATTACGAACCTGGTTTCTCGGCTGCAATCAATCGGCGATCACGATGTGGCTCCGTGCGAGGCTGACCAGTGCCAAGTTGGCAACGGACTCCTGGCGCCGCGCCACAGGTCGGGCAGCGGACTGCCAACACATCTCTCGAAGTGATTTCTTTCACTCAGCCCAATCCGCCGTGTTTTTCAGTGGCCTGATCGGGAGTCTCTTCGGACAGCAGCAGGAGCCGCAATCTGTCTTTGAACATTTCTACGATCTGCGGATCTTTCTCACCCGCTGCTCGTTCACAAATCGCCTGGAACATTTCGTTTTCCATCGGAACAGCGTAAGTAAAGAGGATTCAGAAATCTGTTCAATTTTGTACACTCTTTCACTCGTAAAAAAAAGCCATTCGCCGGAACGAGCTCAGCTCCAACTCCCACTCCAACGCCACCCGTCACCAGGGCCAGCGTCAACTCAACTCAACTCAAAGCGCGAGCGAAGCGAGCGCGCCCCCCGCGCCACGACAGTCAGCGCCTGTTCCTATTCCAGCGCAATTCGAGCGGCAGAAACAGCAGTTTGAAGTGTGTACATGTGCGCATCGTATACACACTAACCCGTCAAACGAGCGAGGGGGTAGAAGGAGACGACGGCAAAACTGCCACACCTAGCCAAGGGCTAGGCCGCACCCGTGCGCGAGTTGGGGAAAATCAAAGACTTGATTGATGGGAAAGGATGGTACGGCGTATGCTCCAGCTATGTTTTTCAGAGAATACCTAAATGCCGCCGCAGATATTATCGATGCAAAGTTCCGCGGTAATCGGTGGCAGGGCCAGAATTCTGCGGACATCGGGGAAGTGTGTGAGGTCTTTGTCAATGAATTCCTCAGCCAGTTTTTGTCGAATCAGTTTTCCATCTTCCGTGGGGGCAACATCGTAAGCTCTGTGGGGAATAAATCGGAACAAATGGATATCGTTCTGTGCGATAAGCACTGTCCGGTTATTTTTGCTCACAAAGGGCTGTACCCGATCGAAGCTGTCCTAGGCGTATTCGCGGTGACGTCAAATCTAACGCGTGCGAAGCTCGGCAGCAGCATCACGTGCCTCGGATCGATCCCCGATGAGACGCCAAGGTTTTATTACATTGCGCCTTGGCGCGGGACTCTCGAACCAGATGAAAATGTGATTGAGACGTGGAGGAGGCGCGTACCTTATCGCTGCATTTTCGGGATCAACGGCGTCCCGGACGACGATTCGGTTGTCGAGTTGAATCAAGCAGCCACTAAAAACAAATTCGCACTAGAAAGAATGCCGGACCTTATCGTCGTAAATCGCTGCGGCATGATAGTCAAGAACCGTCCCGATCTTCTAGTCGATGGCAAAGCCATTGAGGGTCCCTTCTACTTTGCTGACGTCCAGGCAGAGTCACGGTTTTGGATGCCGCTGGCACACATCATTGACGACCTCGCCCAGGTTTATGCACTATGGGGTGGTTGCATCCTGCCAAAATACGACGAGTATTTCGCAGATAACATGATTTGATCGGTACGGGCTCCGCCCGAGGCTGATGACTAGGAGCCGGGGGGGTGCCGGGTGCCCCACACATCGCGCACTTTGCGATGTGTGGGTATTGCCCACCGAGACTGAAGCATCAATCGACTTGGAAGGTGTTGGCACTCTCCCTCCCAAGAAACCCACTCATTCGCAAAAAACGCGAATGAGTGGGGCACCCGGCTGCCCACGCCGTACGTTCTCAACCTTAAGCAAGCCTTAATTCGGTGGCCTACAGCGAAGTCCTGACTGCCGCGGCCCGCAAGGCCCACGCCGCGAACTGCGCTACGGCATCTAAGTATTGGAGTGGAGGCAACAACTATGAAACGCGTTAGAGCTGTCACGATGGCCCTCTTGTTCTTAGTTCTTGGCGCCGGTGTTCAGGCCTACGCACGACAGGATCAGCAGGACGAGAAACAAACCAAGCCTGAAAAGCAAGGCAAGCCGGAACAGCATCCCAAGCCAGAAGCACAGCAACGGCAAGATCAGCGGCGGCAAGATCAGCAGCGGGAAGACCAAGTCCAGCAACAGCATCAGAGAGAGCAGCAGCAACAACAGCAGCAAGACCGGATGCAGCAACAGCAACGCGAGCAGCAGAATCAGCAAAGGGAGCGGCAACAACAGAATCAGCAACAACAGCAAGAGCGCGCCCAACAGGAGCGCCAGAGAGAACAGAGTCAACAACAGCAGCAGCAGATGGAGCAGAAACGGCAGCAGCAGTTAAGCCAGCAGCAACAGGAGCGGGCACGGCAAGAGCAGCAGAGACAGCAGAGTCAACAGCAGCAGCAGGAGCGGATCCAGCAGCAACGCCAGCAACAGCAGCAACAGGTAAACCAGCAGCAGCAAGAACGCTTGCGGGTGGAGCAACAGAACCAACAAAACCAACAACAGCAGCAACGAATACAGCAACAACAGATGCAGCAGCAACAACAGCAACGGCAGCAACAGTTAAGCCAGCAGCAGCAAGATCGCGCACGTCAGGAACAAAATCAGCAAAACCAGCAAGGCGCAGCAGCAGCGCATGCAGCAGCAACGGCCGCCGCAGTACCAGCGGAACCAGGCCGATCAGGAGCGCCAGCAGCAGCTGAATCGCCAGCAACAGGAGCGCGCCCAGCAGCAATGGCAGCAGCAACAACAACAGCACGCGCAGCAGGAGCGCCTCTCACAGCAGCGTCAGCAGCAATTGATCCAGCAACAGCAAGAGCGCATGGTGCAGTACCGCCAGCGCCTGGATGAGCAGCAGCGTCGACTGCAGCAACAGACGGCGGCCTTGCAGCAACAGCGGCGCATGGCCCAGTACCGTTTTCAGGAAGAGTACCTGGAACGCCTGCGTGATCAGGACCGGCGTCTGCGCGAAGAACGTCACGATTACAACAACGATCCCTACTTCTACACCGCGCCGATCTATCGCTACAATCGCGGCGGCGCGTACTACGAGACCAACCAGTACGGCGCCGATCTGTTAAGGCAGGCGGTGAATAACGGCTACGAAGAGGGCTTCCGCGCCGGAGCGGCTGACCGGGAGGACAACTGGAGTCCCGACTACCGCAACAGCTACGCCTATCAGGACGCGAACTATGGCTACAACGGCTACTACGTGGATCCGGAAGACTACCGATACTACTTCCGCGAAGGCTTTCAGCGTGGCTATGAAGATGGCTACAACGACAGATATGAATATGGCTACAACTCGAACGGCTCGTATGGCGTTCTGGGAAATGTCTTGTCGCTGATTCTCAATCTGCAGTCGCTCCGCTAGAAGCGTGCTTTGTGATCGCGCCCGGCTGAGTCGATTGAACTTGGTTGATCGAACTTGGTTGATCCGAGAAATCAACTCAGCCGGGCTTATCTGTTTCAGGCCATCATCCGTCGAAACGCTATGCGCTAGTGCCGTTCCTCGTGCTGACCCTCGCGCGGTCTGGATTCGGGCCTTGATTGCTCCCTCGGCTGCGTCTGGGGACGGCGCGGACCGTCAGGCTTAGGCTGAGGTCGCTCCGAACCAGGCTGATTCGGACGCGCCGGTCGCGTTTCACCGGGCTGCGCAGGCCGTCCCTGACCCGGACGATCCGGCCTGGGCGGCTGCGGCGGTCGATTCGGCCGAGTTGGTTCGGTCGATGGCCGGCTCGGTGTAGGCCTGTATGGTTGGCCAGGCGGCCGGTTGCCACCGGGGCGATTTCCCGGACGGTTATAACCCGGCGGGTTCCCCGGTCCGTACGGCGGACGGTTGTAGCCGGGACGGTTATATGTAGGGTGCGGCGAACGATAATTTCGCGGGCGATACCGCCAGTCGCCGCGATATCCCGGACGATTGGACCACACAATTGGCCGCGGACGATACCATGGGCGCGGCGGCCTATAGGGATTGTGCCAGCCACCCCAAACGACGTGGTTGTAGTAGACGCGACGCGATCCCCAGTTCCATCCCCATCCACCCCATCCCCATGGACGGTTGTCCACCAGCAGCGCACCGATTCCGATTCCCACGCCGAAGCTGATCAGCGACGCTACGACGATCGCGTCCGAACTCGGCCTGACGTAAACCACCGCTGGATCGTATTGCGGCACATAAACCACTTGGGGACTGGCAGGCTGAATCACATAAATCGTCTGACCCGCGGGTTGCTGCACCACCACTTGCTGTTGCGGAGTGTTGCGCAGCGTGCCCGCCGCGTAGGCCTGGGCACGAAGCCGCTGCACCGAGGCGGAAACCGCTCCCTGGTCCGCCGAAAACGCCTGCCCGATGGCGGCATAGTCGTCCACGTGTTGCGCCATCATCTCCAGCACTTGCGGAAAATTCACCAGCGCGATGAACGCAGGATCGAATCCCTGTTGCTGTGCCGCGTCGGTGAGCGCCGTGCCGGTAAGACCCTGGTTGTCCTGCAGCCAGTTATCAACATCCAGAATTTCCTGCGGATTCGTCGAGGCAGTCGTGATCTGGGCGAGCAGGGAATCTGGATAGAGCGCGACCGGGGCCAGCAACTGGTCCAGTTCCTGCGGACCGGGGTACGGCAGTTTGCGCTGGGAGAAAAGGACCGAACTCCGGGGAGACCACCAGAGAGATTAATAAAAGGATTGCTGTAAAACTAGATGTCCGTCGCATCAAACTCTCCCGCAAACAGCGTGTACCTGTGCGAATCGAACGCGATTATAGCAGCAGAGTTCAACGATGCAGTGCGACCCCCTGCCGGTGTTGGGATTCTCGCCGGAGGCGCAAAACGTCTATGATGGACGCGATACGGCGGGCTTCCCGCCGGAGGAACTGACGCTTGAGTGACCACCAAAAGCTGCTGCAACTTCGCGACGCCGCCAAAGTGCTCGGCATCAGCTACTCGACTCTCAAGCGATGGATCCACACACGAAAAATCCATACGGTCAAAACGCAAGGCGGACATCACCGGATTCCGGAAAGCGAATTGGACAAGCATCTGCACTTTGCGGAAAAGCGCATGCCCCTGCCGCAACGCCGCGCCCAGTTTCGAAGAATCAGCGCGCGCAATCAATTGATCGGCCGTATCGTTGACATTAAAGTGGATGGCATCATGGCACAGATCACACTGTCCATAGGCGGCCAGCAAATCACTTCAGTGATCACCGCCGATGCGGTCCGCGAACTGCGACTGGAAAAGGGACAGGTCGCCGCCGCCCTCATCAAGTCCACTGAAGTCATGATTCTGCGGGTGTGAAATCTCCCGAATTGCCGGCGCATTTTCGCGCGTTCGGCTTGCGAGCAGGGGGGATTCGGCAGGAACGCAAGGTCCCTCCACTTCGCTTCGCTCCGGTCGGGATGACAGAGTGTTTAGCTGACAGCTGAAGGCTGAAACCGGACAGCTGTTTCCGCCGCTAATCGCTCTGTTCCGCCTCATACTGAGTCACTTCGAGTCGAATTGACAGGTCACGCCGATCTGCATTAAACCATTTGATCTCGCCAGCGTGGAATATTTCTGACCACAGGAGCATCTGATCATGGACCGTCGAAACCCGCGCCTCAGCCGGCTGCTCGTAGCGCTTGCTCTTGCCCTGACGGCGAGTGGCCGCCTGTGTGCCGCGCAAGAGATTACCGTGGCCGCTGCCGCTGATCTGCAATTTGCCATGCAGGAAGTCGGCACGCGCTTTCAGCAGGAATCCGGAAAAACCGTGAAGCTGATCTACGGCTCCTCCGGCAACTTCGCGCAGCAGTTGCAGAACGGCGCGCCATTCGACATGTTCTTCTCCGCCAACCTGGATTATCCCAAACAGCTCGAGGCCGCCGGGACTTACCGAACCCGGCACCTTCTATCAGTACGCGATCGGCAAGATTGTCGTGTGGGTGCCGAACGATTCCAAGCTGGACCTGAGTGTAGGCCTGAAGGCCTTGATGGATCCGTCAATCAAAAAGATCGCCATCGCCAACCCGCAGCATGCGCCTTACGGGAAAGCTGCGGTCGCCGCCCTGCAAAAGGAGAGCATCTACGATCAGGTGAAAGACAAGTTCGTCCTGGGAGAAAACATTTCGCAGACCGCGTCCTTTGTGGCTTCCGGGGCGGCCGATGTCGGCATTCTTGCGCTTTCCCTCGCTCTCTCCCCGAACATGAAGGACAAAGGCCGCTACGCTGAGGTTCCCGCGGGCGATTACCCGGCCATCGAACAGGCCTGCATAATCATGCGCTCGTCGAAGAACAAGGACGTTGCCCAGCAATTTGAGAAGTTCATTCAGTCCCCGCCGATAAAAGAGCTCTTTAAGAAGTACGGCTTCGCGATTCCGAATGAGTGATCCGATCCACCACGCTTCAAGGCTTCAAGATCTTTGAAAAAGACGCGACAGAACTGCGAAATCCGATTCGCTGGCGAATTGGATTACTCGGCTCAGGATCCATGCTAGAAACATGGTGGTTGGTCGTGCCTTGAAGGGGGTACAGCTGAGATCGGGGGCGGCTCTTACTTTCTCTTCTTCTTCTCTTTCTCTTTTTCTCTCTCTTTTTCCTTCTTTTCCGAGTTCATCTTCTTGGCAATCTCTTCCACCAGCTTGGGCCGCAATTCGGCCAGCATGGTATCGACGATACTCGCGATTGCCGTGGACTCTCCCGGAGCCTCACTGGCAGTTGCTTCAATCTCGGTGGCCTCTGTCTCGGCTTCTGCTGCGGCTTCCGCCGGCGCAGCCGCCTCTTCCCGCGGTGTGATTGCGGCGGCGGACGGCGTCTCCGCCGCTGCGGGAGGTTGCGTGCTGACAAACGATTCCCGAATCTGCTTCCAGTTTTGCCAGGCGGCAGCCAGTTCGGCCTCGCGCTGTGGCGTGACTTCCACACTTGCGACGGGTGCGGTCTCTGATATCTCCGGCGCAACAGCGGCAGAAGCTACCGCCTCCACCGTCGAGGCGGGTTCTGAGCCGGCTCCGGCCGCCGCGGCCGCTGCGAATGCCGCTTCTTCTTTCGGCGCGGCTGAGTCGCCGGTCTGAACCGGAGACGATCCCGCGGCGACGCTCTCTGGAACTGCGCCTTCTGCAACACCGCTCTCGGCCACACTGCTTTCCGCGACAACGCTCTCCGCCACGGCGTTCGCCGCGACTGTGCTCTCGGCCGCAACACTCGGAGCCGGGACCGGGTCCGTGGCGGCGACGGCCTCCGTGACGCTCACTTCAGGGGCGACCGTCGTTTCGGCGGCTTCCACCGCCGGAGCTGCAGCCTGAACTTCAACTGCTGCCGTAGGCAGCTCGTTGCGCGCGGCTTCGGCGGCAATCTTGGCTGCCGCCACTTCCATCTCCTGCTCCAGCGTGGGCGCCGACTCTTCCAACGCCACTGCAATCGATTCTGCGATCCATCGCGGCCCGCTAGCTACGCCTTCGACGGCAACTGCGGAACTCACGGCGACCGAAACTTGATTCGTTCCGTTCGCTTCCGATGCCAGCGCAGCTTCGCTGCCATGGCCGTTCGAAGGCGCCAGCGAAGCGATCGCGGCCATGACCTCATCATCACCGCGGGAAGATTTTCCCGCTTGAACTTCTGTTTCCGATGTTGCTGGAGGCTCCCCAATTGCTTCCGACACGGGCGCAGGCAATTCGATGGCGGCGGCTTGCTCCTGCAAGGGCGGAGCTTCGCTGCTTGCGATCGCTTCGGAAACTGCTTCACCCGTCACGGGTGCTTCCTCCGCGGCGACTTCGACGGGAGCGGCTGGCTCCGATTCCGGCCTGGATGCCAAAGTAGCCGCCGGAACTTCGGGCTCACTGGAGGAGACGGCGGCAGTTTCCGCGGATGCTGCCTGCAGGCTGGCGGTGGATTCCGACGCAGATCCCTCTGGGATTACAACTGGATTTCCGGCTCTGCCGTCGAACGACGCCGCGGCAGCCGTAATGGCGGCGATTTCTTCCGGCGTGATGTCAGGCGGCAAGCCCGCGGGGATCGGACGCTCAAACTCCTGCTTCGCTTCCACCGGCCGCGGCGCCTCGCTGCGATCAAAATCGCGGGCGGGGCCGGCAAATGTTTCCGGCGCTTCTGTTTCCTGCGGGGGCCTGGCATTTGGGCCAGGGATGGTAAGGCGATTTTTCCAACCCGTTTCTTTGTCGCCGAATCGCTCACCAGCGGATTGCTCAACCGCCGCGAGTGCCCTCGCGAAACGGCCTGACTTCTGAGGCTGCGGTCCGGCGACGATCTTGTCTTCGAGTTTGGTAAGTGCGGTGAGCAGCTCGGTCGCTTCAAAGGGCTTGATGATGAAGGCGTCGGCGCCGACGCGGCGTGCTTCTTCGGGTTTGAACGGCTCCAGTTTGCCCACAGTCAGGAGCACCGGAATTCGCGCCGTATCGGGAGACTGCTTGACGCGCTGGCAAACTTCCAGGCCACCGTAGCCCGGCATGTAGACATCCAGAACGATTATGTCCGGGTTGTTTTCCGCGATTTTCTTCAGAGCTGCCGAGCCGTTGTTGACCGTGACGACTTCATACCCGGCATCTGCGAGGATACGCCGGCCCATGTTCTGGGCGGTTACGCTGTCATCGGCAAGCAGTATTCTTCGCGCCAAGGGGTGTCCTCTGGTGAGGGGGAGACAGCCTGAAGTTAATTGGTGCCGGGTCGTAAGTCAATGACAAGAAGAGGGTAAGCAGGTTACCACTGGTCAGAGACGAGTGGGTTGCAGCGGCCCCCGGCTTGCAAATTGGGGCTGGCGTGTCCAACCAAGCCAGGTTACCGACGACAAATTAAAACGGCACCACCTTCCGCAGACCCTTTTTCTTGCGCTTACTCGACGACATGGCGTCCTGAACCTCCTTCTCGTCGGCTGTGGCTGAGGCTGGGTCGACGGTTTTGGCTGCCGGGTTGGCACCGGGCTCAATCTCGTTGACTTGAGTCGGGATCGCCGCGGGCTGGGCGGCATTGTCAACGTTAGGCTTGAGTTCGTTCGGGTCGGCCGCCGCCGTGTTCGGCTTCAGTTCGTTGGGATCTGCCGCGGGTGCTGCCGGATTATCCGCCGGCGTGACCGCAGTTTCAGGCGCGGGCGTGTCAGACCGGGGCGCGGGCTGGTCGGCCTTAGGAGGCCCGCCGGTCCCCAAGGTTTCGATCGCCACCGAGCCTTTATCCCCTGCGGCTGCGGTGCCCATCATGGCGCGCGTCGCCTCCTGCACTACCGCCGTGGCGCTTACCACTTCGGGATCTACCAGCGTAGGCTCACCGACTCTGGCCGCCTGGGCCATGTCCGGATGCTTCGTGAAAGTCCCCATCACCTTGGACACGGTGCTGGCTTCCTGGCGGCTCTCTTCTTCCGCTTTGTTCTGGGCGAGCGCAGCCTTCGTCGGCTGCGGAATGGCCTGGTGCAAAGCCTCCAGGCGAGCCTTGGCGTCCACGCGACGGCCCATCAAGGGATAGCGCGTGAGGATGCGGGAGTACGCCTCCGATGCATTCTTGGTAAATTCCTCGATGATGCGGGCCTTGTCAGTCTCCCGGCCCGGCCTTGACCGCACGATGGCGATTTCAGATTCATAGGCCTGACCCAGAAGGAACAGCGCTTCGTCAGCTTTGCTGTACAGGGGATATTTGTCCATCAACGAACGCAGCCGCGCGATGGCCGCCGGATAGGACTGGCGCAAAAAGTAGAATCGCCCGACCCGGAATTCGCGCTCCGCGATAACCTCCTGCACTTCCATCAGACGCTTCTTACCCTCTTCCACCACTTTCTTGTTGTCGGGATATTGCAGGATCAGCTGCCGGTATTCTTCTTCGGCCCGCATGGCGTGGGTGTAGTCGCGGTCCGGCTTTTCCATTTCCTGATAGTGGATGTTGGCAATCTTGAGCTGCGCTTCCGCCGCCTCCGGCATGTTGGGAAAGAAGGTCTCAAAGTCCTTGTACTCGATTTCGGCCTGGGTCAGCGAAGTGGAATCGCCCTCGGCATACCACGAATCAGCCACCGCCAGTTTGGCGCGCGCAATGAATTCCGAGTCGGGATAGGTGTTGATCATGGTCTGCAGCGTGATCCGCGCCACGTCGAAGCGGTTGTGCTTCATGGCGTCCATGGCCCGGTCGAAGAGGACCTTGTCGGGCTGCTTCGAGCCCACGTTCGACAGCGGATTGTTGACCTTCTTGTTGGTGCAACCGACGGCAAACGCCAGCACGCCCAGCAGAAGAATGACCGGAATACGACGTGACATAGAAACCTCGGGAGAGTCGTCGGTCGTCAGTCGTCAGTCGTCGGCCGAAAGGCCTGGGATTCGCTGACGACTGAAGACCGACGACTGAATACTGACTTTAGACTTTCTGCAGCGTGGCCTCCACCGCAGTCTTCAACATCTCTCGCGCATTTACCTTTGGATCGCCTTTACCGAAGACGGCGTTGCCTGCCACCAGAATTTCGGCGCCCGCCCGGACCACGGTGGCCACGGTGGTGAGGTCGATACCTCCATCTACTTCAATACGATAGCCCAATCCGCGCTGCGTTCTTAGATCGGCCAACCGGCGGATCTTGTGGACCGCCCCGGGAATGAACTTCTGGCCCCCAAACCCCGGATTCACCGACATCACAAGTATATAGTCCACCAAGTCGAGCACTTCGGTCAGGGTTTCCACCGGCGTTGCCGGATTGATGACCACCCCCGCCAGGCAACCGTGGTCCTTGATCAGATGCAGCGTGCGATTTAAATGCGGGCAAGCTTCCTGGTGCACCGACATCCAGTTGGCCCCGGCATCCGCAAACTCGGGAATAAACTGGTCCGGATTCTCGATCATCAGGTGGCAATCGAGCGGCAACTCGGTTGCTTTGCGGAGCGATCTGACCAAAGGCGGCCCCAGAGTGATGTTGGGGACGAAATGGCCGTCCATAACATCCACGTGGACGAGGGTGCCGCCACCTGCCGCAGCGGAACGAACCTGGTCCGCCAGGTGGGCGAAGTCAGCCGCTAAAATCGAGGGTGCGAGTTCGATCAAACCTGGGCCTCGCATGAACGCTTGAGTGTGCAAATTCTACCACGCGGAGGAGTGGCACGAACCGCGTAGGGGCAGATGTCCTCATCTGCCCAGTCGAGCGAAGCTCGACAGGTTCCTACCCTCCGCGAATAGCGGAGCTGCGCTCCGCTGGGCGGACGAGGACGTCCGCCCCTACGCGGCCGGTGGTGCCTCTTTGCGATCGAGAAAAATCTCCAGCCGGGCAATTTCGGCTTCCAGTTCGTGTTTGAATTCGCGATCCGCGGGCCGCTTCCCCACAAAGCCCATCTCGACGCTGAGCTTCTTTCCTGCCATCGCTGCATTTGCCCATCCGATTACGCGATCGCACCACAGTAGCGGCATCGCATAGTAGCCGCGAACCCGCTTGGCCGATGGCGTATAAGCTTCAAACCGGTAAGGCCAGCCCCAAAGATGCTCAAATCGCCGGCGGTCCCACACCACCGGATCAAAGGGAGCCAGGAAGCGCACCACGCGTGGCGGCGGTTCGGAAACGACTGTCCCTGCGGGCCACAGATAGCCGACCTCGTCGATGACTTGCCTCTCCAGTTTGCCGGCGCTGATCAAGCGCTGAATCGTCTTTCGATGATTTGGCGCCTTTGCTATCGGTTGCCGGAGAAAACTCGCAATCGTGTGCAGAGTCTTCTCCGGCACCGGTGCCAGGATGTTTGCCACTGCAAGCACCAACCCTTGCAGCCGCTCATCAGGCGACAGCGACCCCGTGACCGGCGGCACCGCCTCATATACCCGTATTCCTTTTTCACGATGAGCAATGCGAAGAAATCCGCCGTAGTGCAGCCGCTCCAATGCGCTCTTTGTGGCCTTCGAGTAGCCGCCCCACGCATTGATGACCCGCTTGCCCCCAAAAGCCGCTTCGGGATGGCTGGGGTGCAAAGCTCCGACGGCGCGGACCAACTCCAGAACCCTTTGGTCCAGCTTAGGCAGGCGGATCGCCGACCTCGGATGGAGAAGCTGCCAGACATCGCGAGAGAGGAATCCGTACGCGTAAAGATCATCCTCCTCGATATTTAACGAACGGTAATGGCGTTCGAGGTCTCCCGCCTTGTAACCGCTCACCCTGTGGCGAAGGATCAAGTCCTGCGCCCTCGCGGGCGAGCGGATGGGATCCGCCTGGACAAAACCCATGCGCTGGATGGCGGCTTTCAGCGTGCCCGGATGAAAGAGCGAATGAGAGACAGCGTAAACCCGCAGCTGTTGAAGGCATGTCACAGGATGGAACACACAAGTCTACCTAAGAGTGGCGAAAGTGGGTGACGGAGGACACCTTTGGGCATCCCTTGGGGTTTTTTACATTACACCGATATGAAATCTTCACCCGTAACCTTTTCCCTCCGCCAAAGTTTATATAGTTAGAGGCACGATGGCCGTCAGACGACCGGCAGCGAAAAAGCCCGAGGAGGAAGCGTCCGGCTCACCCCAGGGAGACGACCGCCTGCTGGTCGAAGCCGCCAAAAAGGACCCCAGCCGCTTTGCCGAACTCTATGAGCTGAATTTCGCGCGCGTGTACGGATACATCGCAAGGCGCGTCCGCGATCGTGATGTGGCCCAGGACCTGACCTCCGATGTCTTCCACAAGGCGTTGGCCAGCATTCACACTTTCAAATGGCGGGGCGTGCCCTTCGCCGGCTGGCTGCTGCGGATTGCTGCCAACATGATTGTCGACCGGTCAAAGCGCGGTGGGAAAGAGGTCACCGGCCAGGATCTTCCTGATCTGCCCGACTTGGGTAAGCGACCCAAGCTGGAGGAGGCCGACCAGTGCGCGCGACTTTTTGGCCTGGTGGATCAGCTTCCGAAAGATCAACGCCGCGTGATCGCCATGCGCTTCGCCGAGGAGAAAAGTATTCGTGAAATCGCGCAGGCCCTGGGACGTACCGAAGGCTCAATAAAACAGCTGCAGTTCCGCGCCTTGCAGAACCTGCGCGCTCGCATGGAGGGTGCCAATGCCTAAGCGCTCTCTGCCCAATCGCAAGTTAATAGACCAACTCGACGATGCGGTAACCCAGCTTTTGGCTACCCGTGTTGTCACCGTTAAAACCGCGGATCCGGAGCTGTTGCCGCTGCTGCACATCGCCGCCGAGTTGCGCCAGCTCCCGCGCGAAGATTTCAAAACAAGACTCAAATCTGATCTGCAAAGGAAATCATCCATGGCCACCATGACAGAAACTGCTGCTTCCGTTCGAGTCGTCGCGTCCCCCCGCATGAGCTTCAAGGACGTGGCGAAAGCGATCGAGTTTTACAAGACCGCTTTCGGAGCGAGGGAAACTTTCCGCTTCGCGATTGGAAAGGGTATCGCCCACGCCGAAATCATGATCGGAGACTCCATCGTCATGCTGGCGGAAGAGTGGCCCGAGGGCGGACGCTTCAGTCCGGAGACCACAGGCAATTCGCCGGTAGCGATGACTATCCAGGTTCCCGACGTGGACGCCTTCGCCGAGCGTGCCATTGCCGCCGGCGCCAAGCTGCAACGCCCCATCGCCGACCAGTTCTACGGAAGGCGTGATGCCAATCTCATCGACCCCTTCGGATACCCGTGGAGCGTGTTTACGGTGAAGGAAGAAATGTCCGTCGAGGAAATGCACCGCCGCTTCCGTGCGATGACGGGCGGAGAAAAGAAGAAGCCCGCGGTTGACCCGGTGCCGAAGGGTTACACAACTTTGACCACATACCTGGTGGCGCAGGATGCCGAGGGCCTGATCGAATTCGTGACCAAAGCGTTCGGCGCTCAAGAAACGTTCCGCAGCGGGCCGGGCTCCGAAGGCGGCCTGCACGCGGAAGTTCGTGTCGGCGATTCCATGCTCATGGTCGGTGGCGGCGCCGCCGGAATGAAGTGGCGCGGAACTCCCATGCCGAGCGCGTTCCATGTTTATGTGCCCGATTGCGATGCGACTTACGCTCGCGCCCTGGAAGCCGGAGCCACTTCCGTTGACAAGCCTACCGACCAGTTTTATGGCGAGCGTTCCGGCACGGTGAAGGATGCTGCCGGGAACTACTGGTACATCGCTACCCGTACCAGCGGGAATTACAGGTGGGAGGGAGCGCCCACGCTGCAACCGTATTTGCATCCCCTGCGCGCCGAACCCGTGATCAACTTCCTAAAGCGCGCCTTCGGAGCCGAGGACCTTGGCCGGTATGCGACACCGGACGGCGTGATCCATCACGTCACCCTGAAAATCGGCAACGCGTACATGGAAATGGGCGAGGCTAACGGTCCGTATCAGCCCATGCCAACGATGTTCTATCTCTACGTGGAAGATTGCGATGCGTTGTACAAACGGGCGCTGGCTGCCGGCGCAACGTCAATTTCCGAACCGAAGGACCAGCCTTACGGCGACCGCAGTGGCGGCGTAACTGATCCGTTCGGCAACAAGTGGTACATCGCCACCCACATCAAAGACATGTAGGCGCGAGCGTCCACGCTCGTGCGGAAGTGGCACAGGCCACGTAGGGGCGGACGCCCTCGTCCGCCCAGTCGAGCGCAGCTCGACTTCTTTTTGTAACCCAAAAATAGCGGTGCTTCGCTCCGCGCGGACAGCCGAGGGCTGCTGTCCCCACGGGGCCTGTGATAGCTTCCGCACGAGCGGGGCGCTCGCGCCTACATCAGCTTGGCGTACTCGGCTTTGGCTTCTTTCAGGATGGGAACATCCGGGTCGGCATCTTTCCACAGTGCGAAGAAATCCTGATAGGCTGTTCGAGCGCCGGCATTGTCACCAGATAAGGCGCGAGCGCGCCCCAAACCCAGGTGCGCGAGCGAGCACTCGGGCGAGGTCAGACAACCCCCCCGATGGTCCAGAATCTTCTGAAACTCTACCCCCGCCTCCGAACCCTGACGCCCCTTCAGGTAGGCCTGCCCGCGTATGTAGTTCGGCAGGACGCGCGCCATTGAACCAAACTCATACGGGGATGCCGCTTGCAGCAACTCGATAGCTCTAGAAGGGTTGCCACGTTCGATTTCAATTTGTGCCCGGATAGACGGCAGGAAAATCGAATTAACAAAAGTGTGGAGCGGGAATAGCTTGCCCACCTCATCCGCGATTGCACTCGCTTTCGCCGTGTCCCCCGCCAACGCCAGCGCTGACGCAGAAAGGAGCATGGTGGGCCGGTTTCGACTCAACGCCAGCGCCGCTGCCGCTCTCTCCCGCGCCTGCGTAGCATTTCCCACCAGGGCTTCATTTTCCGCATGAAGGGCGGTGATCCGGGCCGCAATTTCATCGAACTTTCCCCGCCGCGCAAGATCGGCTGCCTTGCTGTAGTTTTCTCTGGCGACCTGTAGCCTTCCTCGCGACCCGGCAGCCTCCGCCACCACTTGCAGGAAGTCAAATTCGCCGGGCTTGCCCTGCGCCCAGTCCACCTGGCGTTGCATTGCTGCCGTGTCGCCCTCGAGAAAGGCGAGGGAATACAAGTCGCCATGGTCGGCAGCCGTGTCCATGTTTGCAGCCACTTGCTTTTCGCGCACCGCCTTGGCTTCCGCCAAGCGGTTCATTCCCAGATAGTCTCCCCCAATGTTCTGGTAGCCGAGAGCCTCATTCGGGGAGAGGCGAACCGTTTCCTGGGCCTCGGCTAAGGCCTGATCGTACTTTCCCATGGCTGCATAACTGGCGGAGAGATTATTGGGCGGGATCGAGTCCCGGGGATAGGTGCGCTTCCACAACTGGTAGGCCTCAATTGCCTTGTCGCCTTCCCCGGTAACGATGTCGTAGTAGTGCGTGGAAATATAAAGCTTTTCCACTTCGCTGGTGCGCTCCCGCCGTTCGAAGGCCTGCTTGGTGTTTTCGATCGCCGGTCCGATCTGCCCAGTGTTGGCATAGGCCTGTCCCACGCGCGCGTAGGCGATGGCGAAGTTCGGATCCAGTTCGATGGCATGTTTGTAAAAAGGAATCGCGGAATACTCGTCGCCTTTCGCCCGCTCCGTCTCACCCAAACTGAAAGCTTTGAGCGCTTCCAGCGATGACGTGGTGGCTTCTTCGACCGGTGCGTCGAATTTCTGGACGGAAGCCAGCGACTCTCCCAACTTGCCGCGCAGGCTTGATGCCGCCTTGCCCACTGCTCCCAACACTTGCTCTTTCTTGTCCGCCTGGACTTGTTCGCGCGCCAGACTGTCGCCGGTCTGGCAGTTCACCGCATTCACGTCGACTACGTACTGCGTCCCGATGGTGCTGATCGCACTATTCAGGACGGCCTTGATCCCTTCCCGCTGGCAGACATCACGCGCCAGATCGGGAGTGAGCCGTTCATCCGGCGAGCGGCCCATAAACTTGAGTGTGTCGCGCACCCGCTCCTGGGGAAACACATTCAGGTAGGGCGACTGCTCCAGTTGCACGGCCAGCGCCTGCTTCAGTGTCCCGTCGAATACAGGATCGCCAGTCGTGTTGACGAAATCAGTCAACAGGATCGAATCTTTCTCCGTCAGGGTGTGGGCGCTGCGAGTGTAGAAAAATCCCGCAACTCCGATTACCACCGCCACCAGCGCCGCTGCAACGATGTACCAGCGCTTTCGGCTCTCCCGCCCGGGGACTGGCGTCGAACCAGACGAAGCCGGTGCGGGGATCGCCGACGCCGATGGTACCGTCGAAGCCGCGGTCGGTGGTGGAGCAATGGCAGTAGATCCCGAGGAAGCTGTACCTGGTGGCGTGGGTACGCTCACCGACGAACTGCGGCCCGAGTCAATCTCGCGCTTCAGCCGTTTCAAATCGCCGCGCATCTCCGACGCCACCTGGTAGCGCAGGTCGCGGTCCTTCTCCAAAGCTTTATTGATGATGCGCTCCAGCTCCGACGGCAAAGAGGGATTCAGCCGCACCGGCGCGGTGGGCGCACGATTCAGGATGGCGTCAAAGATCACTGCAGAAGTGTTTCCGATGAAGGGCTGTCGCCCGGTAGACATTTCGTAGAGGACCGCGCCGAAGGAGAAAAGATCAGTGCGGGTGTCGAGTTCCTCGCCGCGCGCCTGCTCCGGAGACATATACGCCACGGTGCCCACGGTGCTGCCAGGGCTGGTGAGGTGCGCGGCATCCACGGCGGCGGTCGCAAACGACCCGCCCACCGGCTCCAGTTCCGGCGTTGGCCGTCCTGAAACTTTCGCCAGGCCGAAATCGAGAATCTTGGCCTGCCCGCGCTTGGTGAGAAACAGATTCGCCGGCTTCAGATCGCGATGGACAATGCCCGCAGTGTGCGCGACATCAAGCGCGTCGGCAATCTGCGCTCCGAAGTCCACCAACTGCTCGACCGACAACGGCTTGCCTTCGATGCGATACTTCAGCGTGGTCCCGTCGAGATACTCCATCACGATGTACTGACGATTCTCGTCCTCGCCAATGTCGTAGATGGTGCAGATGTTGGGATGGTTGAGCGCCGACGCTGCCCGCGCCTCGCGCCGGAAGCGTTCGAGTGCCTGCAGGGTCCTGCGCCAGTTCGTCCGGCAGGAATTTCAAGGCCACACGGCGGCCGAGGCGTAAATCCTCAGCCTCGTACACCACACCCATACCGCCGCCGCCCAGTTTCTGCACGATACGGTAATGCGATATGGTTTGGCCGATCATCTGAGAGCGGCAATGGTAGGCTGCAGGCCTTCAGCAAGTCAATTTGGGTTGATGTAGGCGCGAGCGCCTACATTAATTCCCACGATGCAGATGCAACTTTATCCACTGCACTACGCCCTGCGGCTGCAACTGTTCGGGATGATTCCCATACCACAGCACCAGCCCGCCCACCGCCAGCAGAAAGAGCATCACCGCATTCAGCAACCAGCGCCGGCGAGGATGGGCGGGAGGCGCAGGCGGCACCTCGAGCGGAGCTTCTGCCGTACCTGCAGTCGCAGGCTCCGATCTCCGCACCCGAAAGCTGGCCAGTACCAACAGCGCATTCGTAACCAGAATGACGGCGAATGCCAATCCCGGAACGAATGCCAGGCCGCTTCCCCGCGCCTCCGCCACTTCGATGGCGAGCACCACCGTGATCAATCCTCTGGGCAAAACCCAGAAGATCAACTCCTGGTTGTGGACCGCGATTCCGCGCCACGCCCAACGGCTGGAACGAATGGCGAGCCAGCGCGCCAGAAACAAAGATCCCAGCGTTCCCGCCATGAGCAAGGGATGCTCGCGAAAAATTCCCAGCTGCGCGATCGCACCAATCATTACGAAGAAGAATGTCCGCACCAGAAATGCGAGCTCGGAGTGGAACGTGAGCAGCGCCTGCTGCGACTCCGCCATCTGCGTGACTGGCAGTGACAGTCCCAGGCCGAGATCAACTCCGGGAAAATTCGACAACGTTAAGCCAAAACCAAGCACCGCGATCAAGCCGTTCGCGCCGAGCGCTTCCATCCCTGCATACAGGACCAACACGATGGAGAAAGTCAGCACCTGCCAGAAGCGCTGTTCGGACAGAACATGCAACAAGCGCGACCACAAAATACCCGCCGGGACGGTAAACAGCAGCGCGATTCCAACCTGGTTGAACAAACCGTGCGCCAGTCCTTGTGCGACCGCGCCCCCCTGGCTGCGCATGCCGAGAAGCAGCCCCACCGTAAGCACGGCCAGCACGTCGCCCCACGAGGCTTCGAGCATCAGTGTGACTCGGACCGGCTCCTCGGCTTGCAGTTGCTGCAAGACTGGCAGGACCACCGTGCTGCTGGTGCAACCGAGCACCGCGCCCACCAGCAACCCGTCCGTCCACGGCAACCCCAGGCCTTTGCTGACGATGACCGCGACCAGCGACGTGCTGAAAATGTAAGCCAATGTGGCCAGCAGAAAACTTCCAGGAAAGTGTTTCAGGGTGTCGCGAAGGTTGAGCTCCAACCCGCCTTCGAACAGCACAAGAATGATGGCCAGCGTTCCCAGCAGGTTGGTAGTCTTCGCCAGCGAGGCTGCCTGCACCAGGCCCAGCACGGGGCCGAGGAACACGCCCAGCATCATCAGGACGAGCACATCAGGGATGCGAGTCAGTCCAAAGACGCGGTTGGCCAAAAAGGCCACCACCAGCAGACCGCCGACCAATCCCAGAACCAACGCTGCGGACATTCTCTCTCCATGAGTAATGTAGGCGCGAGCGCCCCGCTCGTGCGGCAGCGCCGGTGCAACTTCCGCACGAGCGTGACGCTCGCGTCTACATGAACCCACGACATCTTATCGCGTGCTACTCTCGTCCTCCGGACGAAAAGCACAAGGGAGAAATTTAGCATTGGCCTTCGCCGAACAACTTGTCCCCGTCGGCTTCAGCCTGGCGGCAGTGCTGTGCTGGGGTACCAGCGACTTCACCGGTGGCTATGCCTCGAAACGCTCCGACGCCTTCATCATTACCCTGCTGTCGCACGCCGGCGGTTTCGTTCTCATGCTCTCGCTCGCGTTGCTCACGCATGCTTCCTTATCCTTCATCTTCGAGCCGAAACTGGGCGCTGCTGGCGGGTGCGCTGGGCGGGACGGCGTTAGCTATCTTCTATCGCACCCTCGCTAGCTGGAAATATGGGAATCACCGCCCCAGTGGCGGCTGTTCTCGGAGCTGCCATCCCAGCCGCATTCGCCATGATCACGCAGGGACTGCCGGGAGCATTCTCCATCGCCGGATTCATGCTCGCCGGCATCGGTATCTGGCTGATCTCCCGCCCAGACGGCTCGGCCCGCAGCTACGCGGGCATTTCCATGGCCGCCCTCGCCGGAGTCGGCTTTGCCGGATTCTTCATCTGCATTGATCGAGCCGGCTGACAGTTCCGCCTTGTGGTCGGCGGTGCATTCGCGCGTCGCATCGCTGGTGATCGTGGCCGTCATTGTTTTGTTTCGCGAGGGCGTGGTTTAAACAAAGACCGACTAATCTGCGGCCGGCCGGTGCCGCGCTCGCCCTCTTCGCCGGATGTCTCGACGTCAGCGGCACGGCGCTCTTCATCCGCGCCGAACAGACCGGCCGACTGGACACAGCGGTCGTGCTCAGTTCGCTCTATCCGGTGATCACCGTCGTGCTGGCGCGAGTCGTCCTGCACGAACACTTCACCCGCTGGAAAACGGTGGGCATCATCGCCGCCCTGCTGGCCGTCCCGCTAATCGCGCTGCAGTGAATGTGGGCGCGAGCGCCCACGCTCGTGCGTAAGTCATTTCTGCAGTTCGGTCCGGTGGCTACTTGCAGACGCTGTGATTGAGGCTCCCCGCACGGGCGGGGCGCCCGCGCCTACATTCAGCTGCTATAATCAAGAATTGCGCTCATGCCTACGAAGCGTCTGATTCGATCCACTACAGTTCTTAGCGTCCGCCGCAACGGTACCGTCGTCATGGCCGGGGATGGCCAGGTCACGCTCGGCGAGGGCGTCATCAAACACTCCGCCAAAAAGATTCGCCGTCTTTATCAGGATAAAATCCTGGCCGGATTCGCCGGCTCGACAGCCGACGCATTCACCCTGTTCAGTCGCTTCGAATCCAAGCTCGAGCAGTACCACGGCAACCTGGGGCGAGGCGCAGTCGAGCTAGCCAAAGACTGGCGTACCGACAAATTCCTGCGCCATCTCGAAGCCCTGCTGCTGGTGTCCGACAAAGAGCAAACTTTCCTGCTCAGCGGCCAGGGCGACGTGATCGAGCCCGACGGCGGCATCGCCGCCATCGGCAGCGGGGGTCCCTATGCCCAGGCAGCCGCGCAGGCGCTGGCCGAACACACCCAGTTGACCGCCCGCCAAATCGCCGAAGAAGCAATGAAGATTGCGGGCAAAATGTGCATCTATACTAATGACAAGGTAACGATTGAGGAGCTCTAAGAGCGGGCGTCGGACGTCAGACCTCGGGCGTCAGCAATTGTTTGCCGAGGTCTGACGTCTGAGGTCCGAAGTCCGATTTTATGGCTATCTACCTACCCGCTACCGCTGAAGAAGAACAAATCGCGCTCGACGAACTGACTCCGCGTGAAATCGTCGCCGAGTTGGACAAGCATGTCGTCGGCCAGAAGGACGCCAAGCGCGCCGTCGCCATCGCCCTGCGCAATCGCATGCGCCGCCAGAAACTTACTCCCGACCTGGCGGAAGAAGTTATTCCCAAAAACATCATCATGATCGGCCCGACCGGCGTCGGCAAAACTGAAATCGCCCGCCGCCTAGCCAAGCTGGCCAACTCGCCTTTCTTGAAGGTAGAAGCTTCGAAGTTCACCGAAGTCGGCTACGTCGGACGCGATGTCGAGTCCATGATTCGCGACCTCGTCGAAATCGCCATCGAAATGGTGCGCGAAGAAAAGCTCGAGGACGTCTCCGACAAAGCCGAACTCAACGCCGAAGAGCGCTTGCTCGATATTCTGCTTCCACCCGCGACTCCGCGTCCCGCCGAGAGTTCCACGGGCGGCATGGTGCTCGAAGGGACGACCGCAGCTTCTCCCAGCAATGAGTCGCAAAGCCGAACCCGCGAGAAACTTCGCCAACAGTTACGCGAAGGCAAGCTGGATGACCGCACCGTAGAGATCGATGTGCGCGAGCGTAATTTCCCGTCTTTCGAGATCATTTCCAATCAGGGCGTCGAAGAGATGGACGTCAATCTCAAAGACATGCTTCCCAACCTCTTCGGCCAGCGCACCAAGAAGCGGAAGATGAAGGTCAACGAAGCCTTCGAGTATCTGATCCAGGAAGAAGAGCAGCGCCTGATTGATATGGACCAGGTTACCCGCCTGGCCATTGATCGCGTGGAGGACTCCGGCATCATCTTCCTAGACGAAATCGACAAGATCGCCGGACGCGAAAGCGGCCACGGCCCCGACGTCTCCCGCGAGGGCGTGCAGCGCGACATTTTGCCTATCGTCGAAGGCACCACGGTCAACACTCGCTACGGCATGGTGCGCACCGATCACATCCTGTTCATCGCCGCCGGAGCGTTCCACGTTTCGAAACCCAGCGACCTGATCCCCGAACTGCAGGGACGCTTCCCCATCCGGGTCGAACTGCAATCGCTGACCATGGAAGACTTCATCCGCATCCTGACGGAGCCGAAGTCCTCACTGGTGAAGCAATACATAGCCCTGCTCGAAACCGAAGGCGTGAAACTGGAATTTACCCGCGAAGCTCAGGAAGAAATCGCGCGCTATGCCTTCCGCGTAAACGAAGGCACGGAAAACATCGGCGCCCGGCGGCTGCACACCATCATGGAACGCGTGCTCGATGAAATCAGCTTCGATGCACCCGACAAAAAAGGCGAACACATCAAGGTAGACGCCGATTATGTACGCAAGATGCTGGCCGACATCGTGAAAGACCAGGATCTCTCGCGCTACATTCTGTAAAACGTTCAACCACAGAGGACACAGAGAGCTGGGCAAAGATCACATGATTTTTCTCTGTGTCCTTTGTGTCCTCTGTGGTTAAGATTATCGGAACATGAGAGCCATTGACCGGACCCGCCTCAAGTCCCTCATGCAGCGCGAGCAGCAGCGCTTTGTAAACGAGCGCCCCAAGTCCAAGGCTTTATTCGAACGCGCTGGCAAGTCATTGCTGGGCGGCGTGCCCATGAACTGGATGATCAAGTGGGCCGGCGCTTTCCCGCCTTTCGTTCGCGAGGCCCAGGGTTCCCACTTCTACGATGTGGACGGGCACCGCTACGTTGATTTCTGCCTGGGCGACACCGGCGCCATGACCGGGCACTCTCCCTTCGCGACTGTAAAAGCAGTCGAAGAGCAAATGAGACGCGGCATCACCCTGATGTTGCCCACCGAAGATTCGATTTTTGTGGCGGAAGAATTGCAGCAGCGCTTCGGCCTGCCTTTCTGGCAATTCGCACTCACTGCCACCGACGCGAACCGTTTCGCGATACGGCTGGCGCGCCAGATTACTAAGCGTCCTAAGATTCTGGTTTTCAACTGGTGCTATCACGGCACCGTGGACGAAAGTTTCATCACGCTGAAAGATGGCGTGGCGCAACCTCGCCGCGGCAACATCGGCCCGCCCGTGGATCCGGCACTCACCACCAAGGTGGTTGAGTTCAACGACGTTCCGGCGCTGGAGCAGGCGCTGGCGCCGGGCGACGTAGCCTGCGTGCTGGCCGAGCCGGTCATGACCAATGTGGGCATCGTGCATCCCGAACCCGGCTATCACGAGGCTTTGCGCCAGCTCACCAAAAAATTCGAGACCCTGCTCATCATCGATGAAACGCACAGCATCTGCGCCGGACCGGGCGGCTACACGCGCGCCGAAAATCTCGATCCTGACTTCTTCGTTTTTGGCAAAGCCATTGCCGGCGGAGTGCCCGGGGCCGCATACGGATTTACCGAGGCGGTGGCGCACTCCATTAACAAAGAGCAGAACCTCGAAGATTGCGACACCGGGGGCATCGGTGGAACGCTGGCGGGCAACGCTCTGTCACTTGCCGCGATGCGGGCTACGTTGACCAAAGTACTCACCAAGGATGCGTTCGCGCGCATGATTCCTCCGGCTGAACGCTGGACCGCCGGAGTGCAAAAAACCATCACGGACTTCGGTGTGCCCTGGCACGTCACCCGGTTGGGTTGCCGCGCTGAATATCAGTTTTCTGCCACGCCTCCCAGGAATGGCGCCCAGGCGCACGACGCAATGGATTTCGAACTCGAGCGCTGCATGCACCTGTATGCCATGAACCGCGGCTTCCTGCTGACTCCGTTCCACAACATGGCGCTGATGTCGCCCCAAACTGATCCCGCTGACGTTGATCAGCACTCTCGTGTCTTCCGCGAGGCGGTCAAGGACTTAGTGCTGTAGCCTTCAGCCCAGAGCTTTCCTGCGGGGCAGCGGGTCAGTCTGATTCGGTTCCCCGATCATTCCTCGGCAATACGGGCTGTCATCCTGAGTGCAGTCTTTCGTCCCGCGAAGCGGGATGAAAGCAAGCGAAGGACCTGTGCATTTCGCGCCGCCCTCACATGCAGTGTCTGCTCGAATCCAGAGTGGAAGCGCATCAACAGATCTGGCGGGCCGTGAGCGCCTGCATCGTCAGATGCAAAGGTCCTTCGTCGGGAGCCCTTCGCCCAGCGAAGGGCTCCGCGCCCTCAGGATGACAGGGTGTTAAAGGTCAAAACCGCCCCATTAACTCATGCAGAATGCTTCCCCGGGAATCTACGCTCCGTCTGTTACCCTGTTTGTTTCCGCGATGAAGCGATCCGGTTGGAACATTCTGGTCTGCGTGCTGGGCAACGCGGTGCTTGTTTCCTGCGGCTATCCGGGCGTTCCCATTCCTCCCGCCTTGGAACTGGCCAAGCCAGTGACGGATTTGCGCGCCGCGCGCAAGGGTGACAGGGTTTACCTGGCGTGGACCGTGCCCGCCAAGACCACCGACCGTCAGACCGTGCGGCACCCAGGCGTGACCCGCATTTGCCGCAGCCTGGAAGTTCTGGTGGCTGATTGCCGGAATCCGGCCGCTGAAATTCCCGCTGCCCAGTTCCCCTCGCCCAGCGGCAATTCAACTCGCAACGGTGCACTGCCTGCAAAAGTTCAAGCCAACTACACCGATGTCCTCCCGTCAGAACTGGAAAAAAATCCCGCCGCCGGGATCACGTATGCCGTATCGGTCCTGAACGAAAGTGGACGCAGCGCCGGACTCTCCAACCAGGTGCAGGTCCCATCCGCTCCGACCTTGCCGCCGCCAGATCACTTCCGTGCTGAGGTCAAAAAAGATGGTGTGCTGCTCTCGTGGGAGTGTCCACCAGTCGTAGCATCCTCGAATGTACTTGACTACAAACTGCGCATCTATCGCCGTGAGCAGGGAAAGCAGGCCGACACCAAAGTGAGCGACGCGAACTTGATGGATTGTGCGCAAACTCAGCCGGCCAGCCAGTTGCCCGAATTTCTCGACCAGAGCTTCGAATGGGAGAAGCATTACGACTACCGCGCCACGATCGTGACCGTCGTTTCGGCGCCGGGCAAGGACGAGGTGGAAGTAGAAGGCGACGACACTCCTTCCGTCGCGGTCTTCGCCCACGATATTTTTCCTCCCGCCGTGCCCACTGGCCTGCAAGCGGTCTTCTCAGGTGTGGGTCAAGCGCCATTCGTTGACCTGGTATGGTCTCCCGACACCGAAGCTGATCTTGCCGGCTACAACATTTTCCGGCACGAAGAAAATGAACCGCCGGTAAAATTGAATTCCGATCCAGTGAAGGCCCCGGCCTTCCGCGATTCGAAAGTGAAATCCGGAAAGAAGTATTTCTATTCTGTGTCAGCGGTAGACGAACGCAACAACGAAAGCGCGAAGTCCGAAGAGACGAGTGAGCAGGTACCGTAAAACAGCTGTCAGCTATCAGCTCTCAGCCTTCAGCTTGAACCCGAGACTGCGACGGATGTGTTTGAAGACTGCAGAATCATCTTTGACTGAAAGCTGATGGCTGAGAGCTGACAGCTGCTCCTGAGGTTCTATGAAATATTGCCGCTTCCAACTGAACAATCAGCCGCATTACGGTCTCGTAGAATCGGTGGCCGGTGTGGAACAGGTCACCCGCCTTTTTCTCAGCTCTCCGCAAGACGCGAGTGGAGATCTCGAAGACGTTCCCACCCGAAAAACAGACCATCTTGCACTGGCCGAGGCAGCGCTGCTTCCTCCCGTCAACCCGTCAAAGATCGTGTGTGTCGGACGAAACTATCGCGAGCATGCCGCTGAACTGGGCAACGAAGTTCCGGCCGAGCCTCTGCTCTTCTTCAAGCCACCGTCGTCATTGCTGGCTCCGGGCGCTACAGTACGCCGGCCCAGCATCTCCGAACGGGTAGACTATGAAGGCGAACTCGGAGTGGTGATCGCCAGGAAATGCTACCAACTAGCTGCGGATGAAGATGTGCGTCCCTACATTCTCGGCTACACCTGCGTGAATGACATGACCGCGCGCGACCTGCAAAAAAAGGACGGCCAGTTTACCCGCGCCAAGGGCTTCGACACGTTCTGCCCTGTCGGCCCGCTGGTCACGAATGAAATCGATCCCTGGGAAGGAATTGGCGTGGAAACCCGGGTCAACGGCGTGGTCCGCCAACAAGGCAACACCCGGGACTTCATCTTCCCGCTCGATGCTGTCATCCGCTACATCTCCCAGGTCATGACGCTGCTGCCGGGAGACCTGATACCCACCGGAACGCCGCAAGGTGTCGGCCCGGTCGTCGCCGGAGAGACCATGGAAGTGATCGTCGAAGGAATTGGAACCCTGAGGAATCCGGTCGTCTGAGAAATGTGGGGCGCGAGCGCCCTCGCTCGTGCAGGAGCGCCACGAACCACGTAGGGGCAGGTGTCCTCACCTGCCCAGTCGAGCGAAGCTCGACAGCGTTTGCAGGAATCAAAACAGCGGAGCGTTGCTCCGCAGGGCGGACGAGGGCGTCCGCCCCTACCTGGTCCGTGGCGCTGCCGCACGAGCGGGACGCTCGCGCCCACATTCAATCACCTTCCCCGAACCTGCCTCAGGCCTTATGCTGTTTGTGGGTCCGCCGCACGCCACGGCTGCATCCCAGCGCGCAAATCATGATCTCACTTCGTCTCTATGCTTTGGTTCTGGTGGCTGGCGCCGTTCTCGCCGTCGCCTACTTCCTGCTGCGCCGCAAGCCGAAGACGCCTGAAGACCTGGAGCGGGAGCGGCGGGCATGGCTCGATCGTATCGGACGCATCACCGATGGCACCGTGATTGACGTTCAGGAAATGGCCGGAACTCGTGAGCAGCCCTCCACTTTCTTGATCTATCAGTACGATGTCGCCGGAGTTTCCTACGAAGCTTCGCAGGACGTGACCTATCTTCGCCAACTCATTAATCTTCACTCCTGCCGCCTTGGACTTCCTACCTCTGTCCGCTACGATCCCCACAATCCGGGAAATTCCATCGTGCTGTCGGAACGCTGGATGGGCCTGCGACAGTAGATAGGTGGGGCAGTGAGTCATTCAGGAATGTCTGGATACAATTCATGATGGCGTCATCCTGAGCTCGCGAAGGATCTAGCGCGCAGCGGATCTGGATCTGCATACGGAGGACGGGCTCCCGTCCGTCACACACGCCGTCCTCCATTCAAGCGATTGTGGTGGTGCGCGCGAGATCCTTCGGGACTAAAATCCCTCAGGATGACGCCCGTGTATGTGGATTCTTCCAAACTGACCACTGCCGCCGCTCAACCCACTTTGACTTCGCCGTGCGCTGAAACTAATATCAACGCTCGTGAGCGCGTCTAACTTGATCGGACGAACCATCTCTCACTACCGCGTCGTGGAAGAACTCGGCGGCGGCGGCATGGGGGTGGTCTACAAGGCGCAGGACACCAAGCTGGGCCGATTCGTGGCCCTGAAATTCCTTCCTGAAGGCTTTTCCCGCGATCCCCAGGCGATCGAGCGCTTTCAGCGTGAAGCCCGCGCCGCCTCCGCGCTGAACCATCCGCACATCTGCACCATCTACGAGATTGATACCTTCGAAGACGTTCCGTTCATCGCCATGGAGTTGCTGGAAGGCGAGACACTCAAACACCGCATCGCGGGCCGCCCTTTCAAAGTCGACCAGTTGCTCGATGTCGCCATCCAGATTTCGGATGCGCTCGACGCGGCACATTCCAGCGGGATCGTACATCGAGACATCAAGCCGGCCAATATCTTCATTACGCAGCGCGGGCAAGCCAAGATTCTCGATTTCGGCTTGGCCAAGCTCACACCGCAAAAACATAAGCCCGACGAAGCCACCGCAGTCACGGCGGTAGCCGCAGACTACCAGCTTACCAACCCCGGAACCGCGATGGGGACCGTCGCCTATATGTCTCCGGAACAGGCTCGGGGAGAGCCGCTGGACCAGCGTACCGACCTGTTCTCTTTCGGCGTCGTCCTGTATGAGATGGCGACCGGCCGGCAGCCTTTTTCGGGGACCACTTCCGCTGTCATCTTTGAAGCGATTCTGAACAAGGTGCCAGCATCGCCAGTTCAGCTGAATCCGGGATTGCCGGCGCAACTGGAGCCGATCCTCAACAAGACTCTGGAGAAGGACCGCGAGTTGCGCTGCCAGACCGCGGCGGAGTTGCGCGCAGATCTCAAGCGGCTGAAGCGCGACACGGATTCTTCGCGCGCCGGGGTAAACGTCGCCTCGCAGACGTCCGTTGTGGCCCCAGGTAAAGAGGCCACGCCGCCCGCAAAGGGCGCGCATAAGCTGACCGCAGCCCTGGTTGGCCTCGCGCTGCTGGTCGGAGCAGGGGCAGGGCTGCTCGCCGGCAAACCATTCTGGCGGCTCTCCATACCCAATCCGCGCTATCACGAGATCACCTTCCGGCGCGGCGACATTCGCTCGGCGCGGTTCGCCTCCGATGGGCAGACCATCCTCTACAGCGCGGCGTGGCAGGGCAATCCAGTCGAAATCTTCAGCGCACGCCCGGGCGCGGCCGAGTCGCGCTCTTTGGGGCTCGAACACACCCAACTGCTGGCAGTCTCTCCCACGGGAGAGATGGCCGTTGCCCTCAACAGCCACCGCACCGGTACCTGGGTGAATGTAGGCACTCTGGCCAGCGCTCCACTCGCAGGCGGCGCACCGCGAGAGTTGCTCGAAAACGTGCAGTGGGCGGACTGGGCACCTGACGGCAGCGGCCTGGCGGTGGTACGCGACGTAGGTGGCAGGAATCGCCTGGAATATCCCATTGGCAAAGTGCTCTACGAGACCGGAGGCTGGATCAGCCATCCCCGCATTTCTCCCAAGGGCGACATGGTGGCCTATCTTGACCACTCGCTACAGGGAGACGATAGCGGTTCGGTCGCAGTCGTGGACCTTTCCGGCAACAAGAGAAAACTTTCAGGCGATTGGTACAGCGTGCAAGGGCTGGCCTGGTCCGCAGACGGGCAAGAGGTCTTTTTCACTGCCACGGAAACCGGCCTGGACCGCGATTTGTCGGCGGTGAACCTCAAGGGAGAAAAGCGCCTGGTGGCACGAATGCCGGGGACGCTTATGCTTTTCGACATTTTCCGCGACGGCCGCATGCTGATGGGTCGAGCCAGTTGGCGGCGAGAGCTCATGGGCATCTCGGCCGACAGCGATAAGGAACATGATCTGTCGTGGCTGGACTATTCCTACCCCGGGGACCTGTCGGTCGATGGGAAGACGGTTCTCTTTGACGAAGAAGGTGTAGGTGGTGGCGCCCGTTACGGCAAGATGCAGGAGCTGACCTATACCCTCTACATCCGCAACACCGATGGTTCCGCGGCGGTTCGGCTGGGTGAAGGAACGGCCGAAGCCCTGTCGCCGGACCAGAAATGGGCGATCGCTCAGAATCCAGGCACGCCCGCGCAATTTCGTCTGCTCCCCACGAAAGCCGGAGAATCCCGGCCCCTGACCAACGACAACATAAACCACAACGCGGCGCGCTGGTTGCCCGATGGAAAGCAGTTTGTCTTTTCGGGAAACGAACCGGGTCACGGAGTGCGGCTGTACGTGCAGGATGTCGAGGCCGGCAAAGCGCTCCCCATTACTCCGGAAGGGGTGAACGGAACCGCGTTCGCAGTTTCATTGGACGGCCAGCAGGTGGCAGCCATAGGACCTGATTTGAAAGGTTATCTCTATTCCACCTCCGGCCATGGCGAACCCCGAGTGATTCCGGGACTTCAGACCGGTGATCTGGCATCGAGCTGGAGTCAAGATAACAAAAGCCTTTTTGTGTATCAGTCGGGAGAGGTTCCCGCCAAAGTCTACCGCCTTGACCTGGCCACAGGAAAACGCACACTGTGGAAGCAACTGGTGCCGGGAGACCCGGCCGGCGTCGCCACCATTGGTCCCATTCTCGTCACCCCAGACGGCAAAACCTTCGTCTACGGATTCCACCGAACCCTGGCCGACCTCTATCTGGTCGAAGGTCTCAACTAAGCCTTCGTAATGTGGGCGCGAGCGCCCCCGCTCGTGCGGGAGCCACCACGAACCACGTGGCGACAGCCGCCCCGGCTGTCCAGTCGAGCGAAGCTCGACAGCATTCCGCCGAAAGTAAAAGCGTAGCGGAGCGTTGCTCCGCCGGACAGCCGAGCGCGGCTGTCCCCACGTGGTCCGTCGCACTCCCGCACGAGCGAGGGCGCTCGCGCCCACATTGGCCCCAGTCGGGCGTGGTCTTCGGAGCGTTTCGTACTGGTCTTCAGTGACGTTCTCAGGACCGCGCGGCATTGCTAACGTGGCAACTCAGCCGGGAAGCGAAAGGCCGGCTCAACTCCACTATGGCAAATATCTCGAAGTCTTCGTCCAAACTAAGGATTCTGTACGCCGAAGGCGATTCAGAAGTCCTTGCATCACAGTCGGTTACGATTGAAAAAGCGGGTTACCAGGTCACTCAGGCGGAGGGCCGCAAGCAGGTGCAAGAGATCCTCCAAAAGGAGAAATTCGACTTGGTCATCCTGGGCCCGACGTTGACCAAGAACGACCGGCACCACCTGGCCTACATGGTCAAGAAAGCGCAGCCCGGAACGCGCCTCCTGGTCACCCACACTGACGGCGAAGGTCATCCCGCAGTGGACGCCACCCTGGAAACCGGCCGAAGCATGAACGCCCTGCTGGAAAAGATTGCTTCGCTCCACCCCCAAGCAGCAGGCGCAGCCTCAGGCCGATAGTCTGTCTGGTAGTGTGGTCGCGGGCGACTCGCCCGCGTGCTCTTCTAATTCGAAACGCATGAAGGCGGCCCCAGTTGGCCGCCTTTTCATTTTGAGACAAGTGAGCATATTTTCCGGCACGAATCCCACTAATAAACAGGTGGAAAGGCGCGCAGATTAGTAGCCGATCTTCGGGCCATTCTCACCCAGAACGAGCCACAAAGTGGAACCTCAAACGAGCCCACGCCGGAGACCATGTGGAGACGGGTCTCCGACCCGTCCAGGCCGAGCAAGTCTCGGCTAGGATGCATCACAATCGGAAAGAACCCGGAGAGTTAATCTGTGGTAAAGATAAGCCCAGGCAATCCACTTCCTGCCGGGCTCGACCCAAATTTCTTGGTGTGCTACACCTCAAAGTGGAGCGGCGAGGCTGGAAACAATAGTCTCCACACAAAATCTCATTATGAACAGCCTCGTACAGGGAAAAACCCGCAAGTGTGAATTCCCGACTCAGCCCGTGCCGAACATCACGTAAGGACGGTTACGCCCTGCTCTGCGCGCTGTCGGTGGGATCCGTCCAGGCCGAACAAGGGCTCGGCTGGGTGCATCACAATCAATAAGAACCCACATAGTTATCCGTGGTAGAAATAAGCCCAGCCACTCACCTTCTGCCTGGCCCTCTTGGCTGTTCGAGGCCCAAAGTGGAGCAGCGACGGTTAAAATATCATCTCAGCGAAAGATCTCATAAAATCTCATTATGAACAGCCCCGTACAAGCGAACCGAGCGCAGGAAAAGAAGGTTTACGTCTGCCTCAGCGGCCTGCCCCTCTCCTTCCACCTGGAGTGGCCTTTTCATAAGTCCACCTCGGGAGCGGATTTTTACGTATTGCACGCCGACATCGCTCTGGAAAATTCTGCCGGACTGCATGCACCCGTGTCGGTCAACCTGTCGGCTACGGTGTACGAGGTCATGCCATCACTGGAACCGAAGGACATCGAGGCCCCTGTGATCAATGCCCTGCGCAAGGAAGTCGATCGCCGGCAAATTGAATTCCTGAAATCAGGGAAGCGGGTGCCAGTACAATTCTCCAGCCGCTACTACGACTTCAAACGAAGCAAGTGGGTGTTTGGAAAAGCCACGGACGAGAATGTCGCCCTGCTCGTTGCCCGCAAAGTGTACTGGCAGACTAAAGTCGTGGGAGGGCCGGTTTGGATTGGCGACCCCACCGAAGCGCTATTCCTCGAAACCACGCCCGCACGCCTGATCGAGGTGGCGCAGAAGCTGCGCGACCAGGAATTGATCACTCTGGAAGGCGAGTGGGCTTCAGCCAACGCATCGCTGATGGCGCAAGCTGAGAAATTTGAGGCTGACATGCGCGCCGCTCTGGCCGAACTGGAGCAGAAGCACGCCTACGAACGAGGCTGACAGTGAAGCACGTGTGGGGCGGGCGCCCTCGCCCGCCGCTTTTGAAGTTGATCTTAGACTGGGATCTCAACAGCAGTTGGCCTTCAAATACTCAAACGTCTTGCCTGAATACCAAACTCAAGATCAAAGGCGGCGGGCGTGGGCGCCCGCCCCACACTTGATCGGCGCTACTGCTGCTTGCTTATCGTTCCGTTGAGCTCTACGTTCGGGTCGGCCTGCACCACGTAGGCGTCATTGCCCGAGACCAGGTAGAAAATCAGGTTGCTGGAAAGATTACTGATCGAAGCCCCGGTCCGCCCGTTCCCTGAAACCGCGTAGTTCCCAGATAGAGTGGCAGTGCTTGGGGTCCCGTCGGTGTTCGTGAATTCGTTCAGAATCAGTTTGCCCTTCCCATCCCACTGCAGAGTACCCACCCGGTCTTTCGCCGTACTTTGGACGTCGAATCCATCCATAATGAACCCGAACTGTCCATTCATGGTGGAATTCGCAAACGTCGGAAGCTGCTGCAGGTCGAGGCTCCCGTCCTGGACGGTGTTGGGATCATTGACCAGAAAAAGTCCGCGTGTCGGACTCACCATCCACACCACGTAGTTGCTGTTGGTGGCGGTGGTGAGGTTCAGTACGGACCGCCCGTTGGGAGTCTGGGTATAGGTTCCGGTAAAACTGACGTTGGTCGCGGGGCTGCCATCCTGCACCAGGTCGGTCGCGCCAGCGGTGATGTTTCCTCCGCTGGCAGTAAAGCGGCCAGCCATATTCACCCCGCCCAGCGCGCCAGTGTCGCCTTTGCTCCCGAAGGCGTAGCTGCCGGAGAGCGTGGGCGTGCCACTCTGTAGTTCCGCCCGGCCCTGTCCGACGATGTTCGTGTCGCCGGCAAGCAGGCGTATGTTATTGGCATCCACGATGTAGTAGTTGAAGCTGGAAGTCACGAGGGCGCTGTCGGTAAAGGTTCCGCTGCCCCGGCCGGTGGCTGGATCGGGAGCGTTAAGCGAACCGGTGAAAGTTAGGGAACTTAGGGTTCCGCCTACATTGACGTCTCTATTCCCATTGCTGACGACGCCACCCGTCAGGGTGAATGCCCCCACGCTGGCCGAGGACTGCGCCGTGTTGAAATTTACGTCGTGCTCGCGGAAGACAAATGTTCCGTTGGGAACGGCGGTAATTGCCGTCGAGTTCTGCATCTCCGCGATCCCGCCTGCGTTGACCGCCGAATCCGCCTCCACCAGATAGACCTTGGAAGCGCTGACCATCGTGACTTCCAGAGTGATGGGGCCCAGCAGGGCATTGTTGAAGGTTATGCTGCCGGTACCGTCGCTGTTGATGCCGTAGGACCCGGTGCTGACCGTGGTGAATATACCCGTACCCTCGGAAAAATCGTCGGTCGCGCCGGTGATGAGTTTGTTGCCGTTGGCGGTAAACACGCCAGCTTCGCGGTAGGGAACTACGTTGTTAGGGTTACTGAAATCAAAGCCTTCGATCTGGTAGACGTACTGCCCATTGAGGCTCGCATTGGAAAAAGGGCCCTTGGGAATGAATCCGGGGACGCCGCCATTGTTCGATCCACAACCCGCAAAAAGCAGAAGCGAAACCAGGCCCAGGCACAGATATGCAATTCTCATAAGAAAATTGTGCAGCTTAAGTAGCCTCTAGCTCTAACACAGCCAATCCAGAAAAGTTGTCAAAGCCAGGTCACTTTATGATGGGTTGAAAACGTTGTCCCGGCGGTTGAAAAACTACTCTTGCGGAACTTCCGTCCTCCGCGCCACCATCGAAGCTGCCTTTCTTTTTTGCACCAGCCACGTCACAATCCGGTATCCCAACAACAAGGACAGCACGAAGGCGTATTGGGCTGGCTTGCTGATATCAGCCTTCACCAGCCACCAATAATGGATCACGCCCGCGATCGCGCTGATGTAGATGAGACGGTGCAACGCCCGCCAGCGGTTGCCTCCGAGGCGGCGTATCCACCCCGCGGTGGAAGTGAGCGCCAACGGAATCAGCAGAACGAATCCAGTGAAGCCGACCGTGATGAAGCGGCGCTTGCTTACGTCTGCCCACACCTCGTGCATGTCGAAGAATTTGTCCAGCCAGATGTAAGTCAGAAAGTGCAACACTGCGTAGAAGAATGCAAACAGTCCAAACATCCGGCGATAGCGAATCAGCCACAGCTGCCCGGTCAGTTTGCGCACTGGGGTAACGGCTAGAGTTACCAGCAGGAAAATCAAAATCCAGTCACCCGTCGAATGCGTGATGACTTCGATGGGATTGGCCCCGAGCCGGCCCATGTAAGCTTTCCACCCGAGCCGCCCCAGCGGCCCGAGGCAGGCAAGAAACACCACGGGTTTGAGCCATTTCACCATGAGCTCTCAAATGTAGGCGCGAGCGTCCCGCTCGTGCGGCAGCGCCGGTGCAGCCTTCGCACGAGCGGGACGCTCGCGCCTACATCAAAATCTAGAAGTTTTTCTTCAAATCCATCCCGGAATAGAGCGATGCCACCTGATCGTAGCCATTGAACATCAGCGTCGGACGCTTGCGAAATTCTCCCAGCCGCCGTTCCGTAGCCTGGCTCCAGCGCGGATGATCTACATTCGGGTTCACATTGGAATAGAACCCATACTCTCCAGGCGCCGATATATTCCAGGTGTTGACGGGCTGGTCGCCGGTAAAGCGGATGCGCACAATCGCCTTGATGCTTTTGAATCCATACTTCCACGGAATCACCATGCGCAGCGGCGCGCCGTCCTGGTTAGGCAAGACTTCGCCATACATGCCGAAACACAAAAGTGCCAGCGGATGCATGGCTTCATCCATCCGCAAGCCTTCGACGTAAGGCCATTGCAGCACCCGGCTGCGCTGGCCCGGCATCTGCTGCAAATCGAAAAGCGTAGTGAACTCCACAAACTTCGCTTTGGGAAGAGGATCGGCGCGTTTGATCAATTCGCTGAGCGAGAATCCGATCCATGGAACCACAATCGACCAGCCTTCCACGCAACGATGGCGATAGATGCGCTCTTCCGGCGCGGCCATTTTGATGATGCTGTCCACATCGAGCACCTGCTTTTTCTTGACGGCGCCGTCAATAGTGACGGTCCAGGGGCGTGTCTTGAAATTTTTTGCCAGGCCGGCAGGCTCGTACTTGTCGGTGGAAAATTCGTAGTAGTTGTTGTAGTTGGTAACGTCTTTGTACGGCGTGATCGTTTCGCTGGTCGAGAACGGACTCTTCTGCAACCCGTCAATCTTGGTGTTGGCCAGCGCCACCGACGAAGGCGAAGCTATTTCGTGCCAGCCCACTCCCGCCGCCACGCCCGCCAACGCCGCGTCGGCCAGAAACTTGCGCCGGTTCAGGTACAGGCTCTTCGCGGTAATCTCTGAGGATGGAATATCGACAGCTTTCTTGATCAGCATGTTGGGAAAGCTCCTGAGAGGTTTACGCACAAACCGGCAGTGCTGGATTGCTGCCTCTATTCTCTGTTAAGTAGGACGCATTTAGCCGTGAAAAGTTGCATGGCTCCGCCGCCGCGACAAACCAAAGTCCACTGATTTCAGGTTACTTGTTCCTGCTGTGGCAATGATTGCGCCTGTTACCCCCCGGCTTTGGCGCCAGTGGAAAGGCTCTCGCAGACCCGGCGGATCTCGTCGCGCAGGGCCGCGCTCATGGTCAGAAACTCGAAACCATGCCGCAGCCCATCGCGATATCGCACCAGCGCCCGGAACTTGATGGGAAAGGGCGACATCGGCAACGACAGTTCCATGGACACGACTTCCCCGGCCTCCAGTTCGCCGGTTAAGGTCGCCCCAACACCGTCTTCTCCAATCTCATTCGAGCGCCCCCAAAATGAAACGCTCTCCCCCGATCGAAAGGCGTGTACCGAGACGCGGACATCAAGCGGGTAGCGGGGAAAGCGGCGCAACGTTTGGGAATCTTGGTTGTTCATGTAGCGCCGGCATCCCTTCGACTTCGCTCAGGGCAATCCTGCCGGCTGTCCCGAGGGCGTATCGCGCTCGGCGCAGCGGGCTAGCAAGCCACTGTACTAGTTGCCATGCAACGGATATCCCGCTTCGAGCGGTAGTTTGCTTTCGACTCGCAATACTGTAATGCCTCCAGTGATGGAGTACACATCCACCAGCCCGACCGCACCCGGCGTGGACTCGACAGCTTCCACCAGTTCTTTGTCGGACTTTACGATAATGATAGCGGGATGAGTGGCGCGGCCGTGATTGGCAGTGGTGATGAGGGCGCTGACTTCGTCACTCGACATGCCATAAACTTTTTCCAGCACCATCCTCATCTCGTTCGAGGCCGGATTGAGGCTGAACAGAGTGACCGGCTTGCCCTTGGGCCAGCGGCTGGTCTGACCCTTACAGATCTTGACCAGCTCCGGCATGCTGACGTCAGTCACGCCATTCGACTTGTTGGAAACCAGGGCGATGTCTTTGGCCTGGGCCGCGATGAGCGCAGCACCGACCATCAGCCAAATTTCGAATGCACGCCGCCAACACACAGCTCTCCCCCAAAACCTCGCGAATCCGTCAAATGATTGTCCTCGAAGGCAGAGCGATGCTCAATGCCAACTCGCGGCCGGGTTACCAGCAGAGACAATACGTTAAGAAGCGCCACCAGCCACGTAGGGGCGGACGCCCTCGTCCGCCTGGTCGAGCGAAGCTCGACAGGTTTTGCCAGCAGGAAGATGGCGGAGCTTTGCTCCGCTGGGCGGACGAGGGCGCCCGCCCCTACGTGGTTCGTGGCAGCTGCGTGTCGTATCATCTCCCACATGGTTGCCGTGCCCGAGCCGTCTCTTGTTCTTACCTTCGAAGACGCGCGTCACCTGGTCGAGGCTCACGCCGCGCAGCTGCGTCCCCGCGGCAAGGAGCTGATGGAGCTGCTGGAAGCCGCCGGACAAGTTCTGGCTGAGCCCATATTCGCCGACCGCAATTTTCCGCCATTCGCCCGGGCCATGCGCGACGGTTACGCAGTGCGGGCCGCCGATCTTTCCCCACTCCCTGCCGTCCTCGAAGTGATCGGAGAAATCAAAGCCGGTGCTAGCGCCAAAGATGTCCCCAACCTGCAGCCAGGTCAGGCGGCGGCCATCATGACGGGCGCGCCCGCCCCTCCGGGCGCCGATGCGGTGGTGATGGTCGAATATACTTTGCGCGACGCCAGCCGGGTGCAGATCACGAGGCCCGTGCTAGCCGGAGATAACATCGCCCCAGTTGCCTCAGAGGCGAAGCGCGGCGAGCGTTTGCTCCTTCCAGGAGTGCGGCTCGATTTTGCCGCGATTGCAATCGCAGCGTCAGTAGGCAGAAGCCGGCTTCTGGTGTACAGCAAACCCAAAGTTGCAATCCTCTCCACCGGCGACGAAATCGTAGACATCGATGTTGCTCCCGCAGCGACTCAGATCCGCAACTCGAATTCGTATTCGCTGGCCGCGCAGGTGCAGGCCGCAGGCGGAGAGCCCGTCCTGCTGCCGATCGCACCTGACGAACCCGAACGGCTGCGTGAACTCATCGTCGACGGCCTCGAAGCTGATCTGCTGCTGCTGGCAGGCGGAGTCTCGATGGGCAAGTACGATCTGGTTGAACAAGTCCTGGCAGAATTACAGGCAGAGTTCTTCTTCACCGGCGCCCAAATCCAACCCGGCAAACCGGCCGTTTTCGGACGGATCCCTTGTGGTCGCGGGCGACTCGCCCGCGAAGCGCTTGCACCTCCCCCTGCCCATGTGTATTTTTTCGGACTCCCAGGCAATCCAGTCTCAACTATGGTGACTTTCGAACTCTTCGCCCGCCCGATCCTGGAAGCGCTGGCAGGTATGCCCCCACGCAAGCTGGCATTTCTGAATGCCCGCCTGAAGTCCGAAATAAAAACAAAAACCGGCCTGAAACGCTTCCTCCCTGCAGTCCTGTCTGGAGAATTCGAACACGTCGAAGTTGACCTGGCGCCGTGGCAAGGCTCAGGCGACATCGCGTCCATGGCGCGATCAAACTGCTACATCGTGGTTCCCCCTGACCGCGAACGAATCGCAGCCGGCGAGTGGGTCCCAGTCCTGATGCGCTAACAGACCACGTAGGGGCGGACGCCCTCGTCCGCCCGGCGGAGCGAAGCTCCGCCGTTTCTGGCGCAAGCAAGGACCTGTCGAGCTTCGCTCGACTGGGCGGACGAGGGCGTCCGCCCCTACGTGGTTCGTGGCACTCCCCGCACGAGCGAGGACGCTCGCGCCCACATTCACGCGTGTAAGATAGCCTTTCGTGATGCCCCGCAAACTCTCTCACTACGACGGCTCCGGCCGCGCCGGCATGGTGGACGTTTCCGCCAAAACTCCCAGCAAACGCGAGGCCCGCGCCAGCGCTCTCGTTGCGTTGAAGCCCGCGGTGCTCAAAGCTCTGCCCAAGAATCCGAAGGGCGATCCGCTTGAGGTGGCTCGGCTGGCGGGAATCATGGCGGCCAAGCGTACCTCCGAGCTGATCCCGATGTGCCATCCTCTGCCGCTTTCGCACGTTGATGTGACCATGCGGCTGTGCGAGAATGGCGTCGCTATTAGCTCAAAAGTTATCACCACGGCAGTTACAGGCGTCGAGATGGAAGCCCTGGTCGCGGCCAGCGTCGCCGCGCTGACCGTGTACGATATGTGTAAAGCGCTCGACAAGGGAATCGAGATCCGGGAGATCGTGCTCGAGCACAAATCCGGAGGCAAGAGCGGCAACTACACCAGAGTTTCAAAGAAGGCTCGAAAGAAGGTTCGCAAAAAGACCTAGCCTGCCATGCCGAATAACGTCAAAGTCCTGCTGGTGGACGACAATCCCATGGTCCTCGAACTGCTGCACGGCGCCCTGAAGCCGCTGGCCGCGGTCACCACCTCCAGCGACACAGCCGACGCCCTGCTGAAAGCCGTAGACGACCCGCCCGATCTGTTGGTGAGTGACTACCGCATGCCGGGAATGGACGGTCACCAGCTAGTCGAGCGCCTCAGAAGCCGTCCCAAGACCGCCGGCATTTCCGTGATCCTGCTGGCCAGCAAGGCTGATATCAGCGAAAAGCTTTCCAGCCAGGAACCGGTAGATGATTTCGTCGAAAAACCGTTTTTCCTGAGGGATGCCACTCAGCGCATCAAGCGCGTGATTGACAAGATCGCACTGGAAAAGATGGCCAAGACTGCGCCCTCTGACGGCGTGTTGCGCGGCAACCTGTCGCAGATGAACGTGATCGACCTGGTGCAATCGCTCGAGATGGGACGCAAGAGTTGCGCCCTGACCCTCACCAACGACCGCGACAAATGTGAAATGTACTTCAGCGAAGGCCAGGTAACCCACGCTGCCTACGGATCACTCACCGGCGACAAGGCGGTCTTCAAGGTCCTGAGCTGGACGGGCGGCAGTTTCCAAATTAATTTCGAAGGCAAGACCAGCAAACAGACCACCACCCTGAACACGCAAGGCCTGTTGATGGAAGGCCTACGCATGCTGGACGAATCCAAGCGCGACGAAGGCGGCGCCGAGGAAGAAGAGGAAGATGTCCTCCTCGAAGACTGAGACTCTGACGGCTGCGGTGCTCACTGTCAGCGATTCTTCAGCCCGTGGCGAGCGCGCCGATCTCTCCGGACCCGCAGTCGCGGAAATCCTCAAAAGAAAAAACTTTGCGGTAGTGGCGACTGAAATTGTCGCCGACGATCAACAGAATATTCAGCAGGCAATCATTCGCCTCGCCGCCAAGGCCCGCCTGGTCGCGACAACGGGAGGCACCGGCATCGCCGAGCGCGATGTCACTCCGGAGGCCACACGCGCGGTCTGTACTCGCATTCTCGAAGGCATCGCAGAACGCATGCGCTTCGAGGGCTCCAAGAAGACTCCAATGGCCGCCTTAAGCCGGGCGCTTTGCGGAGTGCGTGAAGAGTCGTTAGTCCTGAACCTCCCCGGAAGTCCCCGCGGCGCCGCCGAGTCGCTCGAAGCGGTGGTTGATCTCCTACCCCACGCCCTCGAACTGCTGAGCGGAAACACAAAACACACCTAAGGTATGGGGCGGACAGGAGTGCCCGACCCACACTCTTTCCAAGCTCATCTTGCTGTAGTATGACCCTGACCCACCCCGCGGACCCTGATTAAACAAGATCAACTTCAAAGGCGGCGGACAGGAGTGTCCTCCCCATATCAAAGCGCGGTTCGCGTACACTGCTAGTCTTACGCCTTGAACACAATCAAGCACATATTCCTGCGCTACTCGGCGTTCCTTTGGGGACTGCTGAAGCCGCTCGGCGCTTGGGGAGTTTTTGTGATCGCCGCCCTCGATGGCGCCGCTCTCGGCTTGCCCATGGACCCGATCGTCGCGACCTACGTGTTTCAGAATCGCTCCCGGTTCCTGCTTTACGTACTCATGGCCTCCACCGGATCGGCGCTGGGCAGCATCGTGATTTACGGCATCGGATACATGGGTGGCGAGGGCCTGCTGCGAAAGCGCATTTCGCCCGAGCGCTTTGACAAGTTTCACCAGGCTTTCCAAAAGCATCCCTTCTGGAGCCTGATGTTCCCCGCCATGCTGCCTCCGCCCACGCCGTTCAAGCTGTTCGCGCTGGCCGCGGCGGTTTCCGAGATGAAGTTCACGCACTTCCTCATTGCCATCTTCGCCGGCCGCTTCGTGCGCTTCATGGTACTGGCCATCCTCACCTTGGTATTCGGTCCGCAATTCGTGCGCATCTTCGGAAGCGTTTTCCGGCAGCACTGGGCATGGGTGCTGGTGGCGGTTGCAGTGGGATTGGCAGTCTGGCTAGCAGTAATCCTCGTGAAGAAAAGAAAAAAGTAGGCGCGAGCGCCCCGCTCGTGCAGGGATTATCACGTACCACGTTCGCCCAGCCGGGCGGTGGCAGCTCAGCAATGTCTTCCTGGAAACAAGAATCGGAGCTTTGCTCCTCCAGACAGCCGAGGGCGGCTGTCCCCACGGTCGGTGGTGACTCCCGCACGAGCGGGGCACCTGTGCCTATATTGACATAGATTGTGGTAACTAGGCGGCAGCCGCATGGTCGCCGTTGAACGCCTCAGACAGCGCGGCCAGCACCACAGGAGTCGCGAAAAATGCCGATGTAAACAGCAAATCCCCTTCGACAGCATGACGGAAGAAGGGCAAAGCCAGCGTGTATGACGTCATCAACCCGCCGAAGTTCTTGGGATACATGTCATACGCCGCCCACACTGCAAAATTGCTGATCACAAAGAAGGAAACCGAGCTGGCCAGGGCGGCGCCAATCACCGGCAGTGGTCTTGCATTCGTACGCAGCCGGGTTCCCAGCCACAAGACCGCCGCATACCAGGCCCAGGTTACAAAGTGGTCCCAGACAAACGGGTAGGCGTACACCACCTTGGTCAGAATTACGTCTGAGGCCATCAGCGCCAACAGTGGCACCAAGAGGAAGCGGCGCGAACCGCGCGCTCCGAAGAAAAGAAGCGCTCCGGTCACCGGAGTAAACATCCAGGGATGGGGTACGAACCGAACCCCAATGGCAAGCGCCAGAAATAGATAAGCCAGCATGATCACCTCTAGAATCTCGTCAACGATTGTGGCCCGCCAGAAGCCCGCCGTCAAGCATGGCATGTGTGTGTGGTCGAGGGCGATTCGCCCGTGGCTTTTGACTTTGACTTCCGGGCACTGAATTGACTGGCGGCTTTCCATTTCGCGGCCGGCCCGCGGACGTTTCGCCCGCGACCACAAAAACCATACAGGCCATGCCTAGGGTTTCCTCGGCACCCAGCGCCCGCGCGACCCAAATCCTTCCCGGACAACGTTCAGCGACCGGTCAAGCTCCACGCTCGCTCCCAGAAGATCGCGGCGCGTCGAATTGGGGTCGTAGTAGCGAAGGTCCCGGAAGCGGACAATATAACCCGACTCGATCTCCTGCGTCTCAACCACCGGGTACTTTGCCCAGTCCAGATAGACCCGCCCCAGGTAGCTCCGCTTGGCCGCCAGCGTCACCGGCGTTTCTTCCGGCTTGCGCCGAATTCCCATGCGTCCCTCAGGGTCCACATCAGGGACGGAAGAATCCACCTGCGTGATAGCGAAGAAGTCGCGGGTTTCGACTACTCCATACCAGTGAAATGGATTCAGCCAATTCGGAAAAGCAGAAACCCGCACCGGATCAGCCCCGTCATAGAGCCGGGAATTGAGCGCACCGACTGCCCGCCGGTGCTCATAATCCCGGACGCCCCAGACTAAGATCACACCCAACAGGGCCACTGTCGCCGCCAGACGTCCCGCGGGTCCTTTGCGGCGTACTCCAATCTCGTCGTTAATCAAAGAAAACAACCCGGGCAGAACCAGGCCACCAATCAGCAAAATCCAAAGTAACGGCTCGATGATGAATACGATGTCCCAGGAATACCACTTCTCCCAAAAAGGCCAAAACGGGCGCACGCCGTAGTTATTGGTGAAGTCGAGCAGGATGTGGGTAAGCCCGGCGAGATACGCGAACAGGAACAACAAACCCCACCGCGGCGGCAGATTGCGATCTTTAATCTTGCGCCCGCGCAAGCACCAGATCACGTAGATCAGTCCAACCACCAGAGCCTGCACCAGCAGTAGTCCGAGAAAGGAATGGGTGAAGCCGCGATGGTGAGCAAAGCCGAATACCGGATCTTTGAAATTTCCGATGACGTCAACGTCCGGGGCTTCCGCCGCCAGCGTCATCGTGGCCGTAGCCAGCGCCGTCCTCCGGTTTAACCCGGCACGGGCAAGGCAGGCTCCGGTAAGAAAGTGGGTAACCGGTTCCAAAGTTTATTGTATAGCCATGTGGGGCGGGCGCCCTCGCCCGCCGCCTTTGAATTTGATTTTGACCTTGGTCGTGATTTGCCAGGTAACTAAATATCCCAACCAAAGTCAAAGGCGGCGGGCGGGGGCGCCCGCCCCACACGATGGCACGAGCAGCGCCAGCGCGTCGGGCACGACGCTGATCGCAGCCGGCAGCGTGCCCAGCAACTCTCCGTCGGCTTCCACGAAGACGCGGGAATCCCCGCTCGCGTCACTCAGCCGCTGGCAATCAATCTTGAGGCTGTGCATCAGATCGATTCCGCCTACCTGCCACCGCGCTCCCACCAATCCCCGAATGATGTACTGCAGATAAGCCCAACGGCTGGAAGTACGAAACAACACCATCCGCAGGTCGTCACGATCAAGTGAAGCTCCTGGCGCCAGCTCGCGCAGCACTCCCCCGAAGTTGCGGATACGCACCGCCAGCAGCTGAGAGACCTCCACTGCAGGACGCCGGTTGTCTTGTCCCGTGCCCTGACCGACTACGACCGCGAACTTCTCCATGGGATGGGTCAGCCACAGCCGCGTAGCCTTGGCGTAGTAAGCCGCCATCCCCAGGTGCCCTTTGACCAGCGGGTTCAGCTTGTAGAAAAGGTGCGCATCCACGCCGATGCCGGCGGCGACGGTGAAGAAACGGGAGCCGCGATTGCCTTCAAGATCCTCATATTCCACACGGCCGAGAGCGATGCGCCGAGGCTTTGCTGTCAGAAGAGCCCGAGCTGCGCCGACTGCGGAAAGGGGCAGCTGCAGGTCGTGCGCCAGCGCATTGGCTGTGCCCAGCGGAATGATGCCCAAAGCCGCATCGCTTCCCACCATGCCCTGCAGAACGTCATGCGCCGTACCATCGCCTCCGCAGGCAAAGATGGTGTCGCAACCTTCGGCAATGGCATGGCGCGCCTGCTCGGCCGCGTCTGCCTGCCCCCGTGTGGGTTCGGCGGTCGCCTCGACTCCGGCCTGCTGCAGTACAGCCAGGGCCGCTCGAACGTCCGCCAGCCGCCGCTCACGGCGACGGCCAGACAGCGGGTTGTAGAAAAGCGCGGCCTTACGCATGGAGTTCAATGGGATTGTACTGAAAACGTATTCTTGGCAGGTTACAGCGGTGGTGTAGTTTGAAACCCCAAAGAATTGTCATTCCGAAGCGCGGCATTTCCGCGCGAGGAATCTGCTGTTTTCGCTGCCGGCAGCAAAGCAGATTCCTCGCCGGTAGCCGGCTTCGGAATGACAAAAGGTGGGGCTGTTGCGCGAATTACACCACTACCTACGTGACACCCATGTTGCGACGTCGGCATCTTTTTACTAAGCTACTCAATCGGTGCTATCTTTCTGCTCGAGTTTGACGTCCGTCAAATTCTCGGAGGTAACCCAATGAGGCATGCCCTCGTCTTCTCACTCAGCTTTGCGATGTGCATTCTGGCAGTCGCGCAGGACCATGCCGCGCACCCGCCAGCGAAGCCTGCCACCTTGATGTCCGGCTACGGCGACCTTCATCATCCGGTCTCGACCAGCAACCCGCAAGCCCAGCAGTTTTTTGATCAGGGCCTGCGCCAGATTTACGCCTTCAACCACGACGAGGCGGCGCGCTCGTTTGAGCGCGCGGCAGAGCTAGATCACAAGCTGGCCATGGCCTATTGGGGAGTCGCGGAGGCCGTCGGCCCCAACTACAACGATCCCGCCAGCGACGAGCGTTTCGCCGCGGCGCACGCCGCCATACAAAAGGCCGCCGATCTTTCGGCCAACGCTTCCCCCGTCGAACAAGCCTACATACAAGCCATGGCGCTGCGTTTCCCCGCCGACACCAGGGCCGACCGCCGCCAGGCGGCCGAGGCCTATCACGACGCCATGCGAGAAGTGTCGAAGAACTTTCCGGACGATCTTGATGCCGCCACGTTATTCGCGGAATCGGGCATGAACCTGCACCCCTGGGGCCTGTGGCATCGTGACGGAACACCGGAAGCCGGCACCGAAGAAATCGTGGCCACGCTCGAATCCGTGATCAAGCGCGATCCCAACCACATGGGCGCGATTCACTACTACATTCACGCGGTCGAAGCCTCGGCGTCTCCGGAGAGGGCGCTGGCCGCCGCGAACCGCCTGGCTGCCATGGCGCCATCCGCCGGACACCTGGTGCACATGCCGGCCCACGTGTACATCCGCACCGGCGACTACGCAGCCGCGGTCAAGACCAACCAGGCCGCAGCCATTGCGGATCGCGCCTACATCAAGGCCAGCGGTGTTCAGGGCCTCTACCCGATGATGTACTACAGTCACAATCTGCATTTCATCGCCATGTGCTCGGCCATGAACGGCGATTACCCAGAGGCCATGAAGAATGCTCAGATGCTGGCCGCCCACGTGCGGCCACACGTAAAGGACATGCCGCCGCTCGAAGGCTTTGTGACGATTCCCATCGCTGTCGATGTCCGCTTCCGCCGCTGGGACGACATCCTGAAGATGCCGAAACCCAGTCCGGAAATGAAGACTGAAACCGTCTTCTGGCACTTCGCACGTGGCATGGCCCTGGCTGCCAAGGGAAAACCGGACGAAGCACAGGCGGATTATCAGGTGGTAGCCGACGCTGAGAAGAACACTCCCGAAGACGTGGCTTTCGCCATGCCGGTGAACAACAAGACCAAAGACGTACTGAAGATCGCGCGGGATGTGTTGGGCGCAAAAATCGCCCTTGCGAAGAAGGACAACGCCGGCGCGATCGCACAACTGCAGGAAGCCATCTCGGTGCAGGATTCTCTGAAGTACAACGAGCCCGAAGACTGGTTCTTTCCGGTACGCGAATCGCTGGGTGCGGTGCTCCTGATGAACGGAGATGCCGCCGGAGCTGAGAAAGTCTTCCGCGAAGACCTGGACCGCCATCCCCGTAATCCACGTTCGCTGTTCGGCCTGGAAGCGGCCCTGAAAGCGCAAAAGCGGGACTACGACGCTGCCTTCGTGCAAAAACGCTTCCAGGCATCATGGAAGGGCGGCCCGCTGAAGTTGAAGGTCGACGACCTGGTGTAAGTCGTCACCGACCACGTGGGGACAGCCCCCGGGCTGTCCAGGGCGAGCGCAGCTCGCCTGAGATTACTGGTCCCGTAGGGACCTTCGATAGTAGCCCGTCACCTCAGTGGCGGGGTGTCTACGGAACGCACACGTTCCGAATTACATACACGCAATGCGGCAAATCCCTCCACATTACTTCCTTCCACAAAGTCAGCCCCACTTTCTCCGCCACCCGCCGCGAAGGCAAATTCTCTGGCCGGATGAGCGAAATCAGCCGCTGCGCGTGGAGCCGCTCAAATCCGTAATCGCGGCACGCCTCAGCCGCCTCCGGTGCCAGCCCTCGACCCCACAGATCGCGGCGCACATGATAGCCAATCTCAATCTCGTCCACTCCGTCCACCGCCTGCCGGGTCAACCCGCAATCGCCAATCACTTCGCCACTCGATTTCAAAACCATGGCCCAGAGCCCGTGGCCATCGTCCTGGTAGCGCCGGAGGTTCCGCTCAATCCATGACTCGACTCCCTCCCGGTCCAGCGGCTCGGGATAGAAGCGCATGGTTTCAGGATCAGAAATAACCGTTGCCAGCGCATCAATGTCGGTGGGAAGAAATTCCCGCAGCAGCAGTCGGTCTGTCTCGAGAATCTGCATATCCCCTGTGGCGCGGGCGCCCTCGCCCGCGGCTTTTGACGTTGACTTGGCGACTCTCGCCTGCAGCTTCTCGCACCGCCCGCGCCACATAATCTTCAGACGAATATAATCCCTCAGTCATGCCCAAGGGGATCGAAAACAAAATCGAATCACTGCGGGAAAAAATCCGCCATCACGAATATCTCTACTACGTCCTCGACGCCCCCGAAATCACAGACGCGCAATTCGACCAGTTCGTGATTGAGCTGAAGAAGCTCGAATCCGAACATCCCGAACTGGTCACTCCCGACTCCCCCACCCAGCGCGTCGGCGGCAAGCCTCGTGAGGGCTTTCTCAAAGCGCCGCACTCCTCGCCCATGCTGTCGCTCGACAACACCTACAGCGAGGACGAGCTGCGCAACTGGGAACGCCGGGTGCACGAATTGAGCGGTCGTGACGAGCTCGAGTATGTCTGCGAACTCAAGCTGGACGGCATGTCTCTCGCCCTGCACTACGAGAATTGCATATTGGTCCGCGGCATCACTCGCGGCGATGGCACGATCGGCGAAGACGTCACGCTGAACGTGCGGACGGTCCGCTCCATCCCGCTTTCCATTCCGCTGGACAAGCTGAAGAAAGCCGGAATTCCCGCCGACTTTGAGGTCCGCGGCGAAATGCTCATGCCCATTGCCGCCTTCAAAAAGATGAATGACGAGCGCGAACAAAAAGGCCTGGCAACATTCGCCAACCCGCGCAATGCCACCGCCGGCACCGTCCGCCAGCTCGAGCCCAGCATCACCGCGCAGCGCCGCCTCGACTATTTCGCCTACGCGCTGCTCAAGAATGGCCGCACCCACTTTGACCGCCACTGGGAAACTCTGAATGCGCTCGACGCCGCGGGCTTCAAGGTCAACAAGACGCGCAAGCTGGCCAAGACTTTCGACCAGATCTGGACCTTTATTGAACAGGAAGAGCCCAGGCGCGAAAAGCTCCCTTACGAGATTGACGGCATTGTCATCAAGGTAGATCGCACTGCTCTACAAGCGGAGCTGGGGTACACCGGCAAAGCCCCGCGCTGGGCCATAGCCTACAAATACGCCGCGCGCGGCGGTATCACCCAGATCGAAGACATCCTGGTGCAAGTCGGACGCACCGGAAAACTCACTCCGGTGGCGGCGCTGAAGCCGGTTCCCATCGGCGGCACTACGGTCAGCCGTGCCACGCTTCACAACATGGACGAGATCGAGCGCCTCGGGGTGAAAATCGGCGACTGGGTGGAAGTCGAACGTGGCGGCGACGTGATCCCAAAAGTCACTCGCGTGGTGGAAGACAAAGACCATCCCCGCGGCCACAGGTCATTCCAGATGCCGGAGCGATGCCCGGTGTGCGGAGGCCACGTCGTCCGCACCGAAGGCGAAGCCGACCACCGCTGCGTCAACGCCAACTGCCCGGCCAAGCTGCGCGAAACCATCCTGCACTTCGCGTCACGTGGCGTCATGAACATTGACGGCCTGGGCGACGCGTTGGTCACGCAGCTCACCGACCGCAAGCTGATAAAGAATGTCGCCGATATCTATAAGCTGACCAAAGCAGACCTGCTGTCACTCGAGCGAATGGGCGACAAGTCCGCACAGAACGTCCTCGATGAGATCGAAAACTCGAAGAAGCTGCCGCTCGAGCGCGTGATCTACGGCTTGGGTATTCGCATGGTCGGCGAACGCACGGCGCAGTTCCTGGCCGAACATTTCGGTTCCATGGAGGGGCTCACGCAGGCCGGTGAGGAAGAATTGCAGGAAGTAAACGAGGTCGGCCCGCGCATCGCTGAAAGCATCGTGGAATTTTTCCAGGAACCGAAGAATCGCGCGCTGGTAAAGCAGCTACAGGACTTAGGGTTGCGGCTGACAGGAACCAAAAAACAGCGCGGCACCAAACTCGCCGGCAAGACTTTCGTGCTCACGGGCACATTGCCCAACCTCACGCGTGACGAAGCCAAGAAGATGATCGAAGACGCCGGTGGCCGGGTCTCAGGCTCAGTCAGCAAGAAGACCGATTTCGTAGTGGCAGGTGACGACGCCGGATCCAAGCTGGATAAAGCCAAAGAGCTGAAAGTAAAAGTAATCGGCGAGAAGGAGATGCAGGACCTTGTCGGCTAGCACTGTCTGTGTGGGACCGGGTCGCTACTCGGCCATCGCTGCCTTAATCCTCCCATAGGTCGTCTCCAGCTTCTCCGGCAAGACCCTTGTCTCCCCCACTACCGTCATGAAATTCGCGTCCGCCACCCAGCGCGGCAAGGCATGCAAATGGACGTGTCCCGCCACTCCCGCCCCGGCCGCCTTCCCGATATTCATCCCCAGATTGATCCCTTCCGGCCTGTACACCCGCCGCAAGACCCGCTCCATGCGCTGCGCCAGGTCCATCATTTCGTGGGCCGCCTCGACCGGCAGCTTTTGCAGTTCATCCAGATGAGCGAAGGGCACGATCATCAGGTGCCCGGCGGTGTACGGATAGGCATTGAGGACGACGTAGCAGTCTTGGCCGCGATGGACAATGCCGGCCTTGGCGTCATCCCCTGACCGCGGCAAATCGCAGAAGACGCAGCCGGAAGTCATGTCAATCCCGGCCACGTAGGCGTAGCGCCAGGGAGTCCAGAGATAGTCCATAAGCAGGGCAGAGTAGCAGAAAAAAGCTTCTGGCTCCTAGCTTCTGGCTTCTAGCCAAGGCGCGTCTTAGCCAGAAGCTAGAGGCTAGAAGCTAGCAGCTGCTTTTGTCGTTTGACACTGTTCGGAAGCGGTTGCTACACTCGAAGTGTTCCCTTTGGACGCGGGTTTGCTTAGAGACGTCCGACCGCTGGGATTGTTCCAGTCCGTCCGCCAGGGCGGGCTCAACACAACCTTAGACTAACGCCAGCCGTCCGCTAATCGCCCCGCATCCGTCCCCGCACCCAACGTGCGTGGAAAACCCGAGAGAGGCCACCAAACTTGCCTGACGATAACAACGCCCATAACCTGGATTCCTCGTCTTCGACTTCCGTTGCCGAGCGACCCGTGGAATCCGCGGAGGGCTCGACCTTAAACAGCGACTCCCCCCAGCCAACCCAGTCTGCGCATACCGACTCGCCGCACCACGACGCGACCCAGAATCTGGACGAAAAACCCTCAACCACCGAAGACTTCGCCTCCGCCCTCGAAAGTTTCACCACCGAGAGCGAAGAAGCCGCCCGTGAAGACAAAGTCATCAAGGGCACTGTGCTGAAGATTACCGCCACCCACGTGGTGGTGGATATCGGGGCCAAGTCGGAGGGCATGCTCCCCATCGCCGAGGTGATAGACCACTCCGGCAAGCCGCGCTTCCAACCCGGCGACGAAATCGCCGTCATGCGCGACAAGGGTGAGACCGAGGAAGGCTACATCAACCTCTCCCACCAGAAGGCGCAGCGCCTGCGCGCCTGGGACGAGATTGAAAAGGCGCACAACGAGAAGACGCCGATCAAGGCGACAGTGATCGAGCGCATCAAGGGCGGCCTGACCGTCGACATTCTGGGCGCCCAGGCGTTCCTGCCCGGCTCGCAGGCAGATTTGCGCCCCCTGCGCAATCTGGACGTCCTCAAGGGCGAGACCATCGAAGTCGCGGTCATCAAACTCAACAAGAAGCGCGGCAATATCGTCGTCTCCCGCAAGCAGTTGATGGAAGAGGAACAGAACGAAAAGAAGTCCAAGACCCTGGAACACCTGGAAGAAGGCACGATCCTCACCGGCGTGGTAAAGAACCTCACCGAGTACGGCGCTTTCGTTGACCTCGGCGGAATTGACGGCCTGCTGCACATCACCGACATGTCCTGGGGACGCCTCACCCATCCCCGCGACCTGGTCAACGTCGGCGACCAGATCCAGGTAAAAGTCCTTAAGTTCGACAAAGACAAGCAACGCGTCTCGCTCGGATTCAAGCAGCTCACTCCTGACCCCTGGCTGGATGCCTCGCATCGCTATCCCGTCGGCGCGCATGTCAGCGGACGCGTCATCAGCGTCACCGACTACGGCGCATTCGTCGAACTCGAACAGGGCATCGAAGGCCTGGTCCACGTCAGCGAGATGACCTGGTCCAAGCGCATCAAGCACCCGTCGAAGCTGGTTAACGTCGGCGACCAGGTGGATTGCGTAGTATTGAGCGTGAATCCGCAGGAGCGGCGCATTTCTCTGGGCATGCGGCAACTGGCTGCCAATCCCTGGGACGCGCTGCATGACAAGTATCCGGTCGGCGCCACGGTCGAAGGCCGCGTGCGCAACCTCACCGACTTCGGGGCATTCATAGAAATCGAAGAGGGCATCGACGGCCTCGTCCACGTCAGCAATCTAAGCTGGACCAAGCGCGTCAAACATCCCTCGGAAGTGCTGAAGAAGGGCGACAAGGTAAAGGCCATCGTCTTGGCCATCGAGCCAGACAAGCGCCGTCTTTCTCTGGGCGTGAAGCAACTCCAGCCCGACGTCTGGGAGACCTTCTTCGAACAGCATCACGTCGGCGACGTGTTGCACGGCAAAGTCCTGCGGGTAGCCACGTTCGGTGCTTTCGTAGAAATTGCCGAAGGCATCGAAGGCCTCTGCCACAACAGCGAAGCCGTGGATGCCAACGGCCAGCCCATCACTCTTGAGCCCGGTGTCGAGCACGACTTCAAAATCATCAAGATGAATCAGGAAGAAAAGAAAGTCGGCTTGAGCATCAAGGCAGTCGGCGAGGAAGCATCGCGCTCCGAAGTCGAAGCCTACAAGCAACCGGTGTCAAGCACCGGCGGTTCGACGATCGGCGAGCTGATGTCCTGGAAGCGCGCCGGCGGCGACAACAACTAACCGTTTGTGTAGAGCGGGCGCCCTCGCCCGCTGCTTTTGACTTTGACTTGCTGACGGCTCGCGGGCGAGGGCGCCCGCGCCATACAGGCCTAAGTCAGCTTTACTTCCACCAGCTTCCGATCATCCTCCGACACCTTGAAAAACTCCCGCGGCTGCAAAGCCATCAGGTTCGCCAGAAACACCTCGGGCAACTGCCGAATGCGGGTGTTATACGTATTCACATCGTCGTTGAAAAACTCACGCCGATCGGCAATCCGCTCCTCCAGCTCCGAAATCCTGTTCTGCAACTTCAAAAAATTCTCATTCGCCTTCAGCTGCGGATAGTTCTCCGCCACCGCAAACAGCCCGCGCAGCGCCCCCGTCATCATCACATCAGCCTGCGCCTTCTGCCCAATGCTGGCCGCGTTCATCGAAGCCGCCCTCGCCTGCGTCACCGATTCCAGTGTCTGACGTTCGTGATGCATGTAACCCTTGACCGTCTCCACCAAGTTCGGAATTTCGTCGCGCCGCTGTTTGAGCAGCACATCAATATTCGCCCAAGCACGGTCATTGTCATTCCGCAGCCGGACCAACTCGTTGTACATGATGATCAAATACAGCAGCAGTCCCGCCACCACAAAGAAAACCACCGCCGCCCCAACAATGCTGACTCCCATAAATATCCCCTGTCATCCTGAGCGGAGCATTGTGTTTCGCTTCGCGAAACGCAATGCGGAGTCGAACAACCCCTATAAGAATCCGCCGCGAGCGTTCTAAGTGTTCTCTCTTGCCGCAAAAACTATCCTAGTACAAATGCAAATGCCCCAGCAGCAGAGCCAGACAAACCACTGCCAGCGCGGCCCCGCCAAACACCATGCCCAGAGCCCGCTTGCGCAGACCCTGCTGCACCTCCTGCTCCGCCTTCCATGAAATGAGGAATGTCTTCTCATTCCTACCGAGCACAATCATATTGCGGTCATGCTCGTCGCGCGCGTTCGGGTTTTCCACGCAAGTCCCGGTTACGTGATACTCCTGCCCAGGCAAAATGAGGTATTCGCGCAGCCGGTAGCGGCCCGTCGCCGGCGAGACCGACACCGCTACAGGCGGCATGGGTATGCTGCCAGTGTCGTGCAGCTGCTGTAGAAACTTCTGCCGCTGCGCTTCTTTTTGCGGATCAGCCAGCGGCGCCGACGTCATGATCTTCTCGATCAGCGTCGCAGGGATTGTCCGGGGAATATTCGCCCCGCCCGACATTGCGTTCGGAAGCGCGCGGGCGATCTCGAGAAGAGTCTGTCTTCCCTGTTCGTGTTGAGGATCGTCGAGCGGGCCCTTGCTTTCCAGCCAGTGCTGCATTTTGCTGGCCACTTGGTTCACGCCCGCTCTCTGGACATATTGCAGCAGTTCCTGATCGCTGGCTCCCGTGCCCATGAGAGGCGCAATGTGGGCACCGTCTACGATCCGGGGCGGGCTTTCCGGCAAATCGTATTCCGCCGAGTAGGAATCAACCAGCACTTTGCCCGTCTTGTCCTGTATGTAGAACTTGGCGCCGTCCATGTCAGTGCGATGGTGTTTCCATCCGCCATGCTCGCCGGTTTCGTAGCGCTCGATCTTAATCTGGTAAAAGCAGCAGGGCGTATGAGTGATAGGACTGGGAATCAGCTGGTCGGTCAGAGCCTGCCCGCGCACCTGCACCAGCCCCATGGGAATGCTTCGGATAGGCATGCAGGGCGTGTCAGAGACGATCTTGAATTCACGAAATACGCGGAAGCCTTTGAAGAAAATCCAGACTCCCGCTCCCGTGCCCAGAAGCAGCGCGCCCGTCGGATCTGATCGGCTCATACCGGAACTTGCAACAGAATGCTACTGAATCGGTGCGCCCCGAGGCAATTGCCAATGTAGGCGCGAGCGCCCCGCTCGCGCGGCAGCGGCAAAAAATCAGAAGAACTGAAGAGCCAGGGAACAGGGACGCGCGGGCGGGGCGCCCGCGCCTACATTAGAACCTACTTCATATCAATCTTCAGATTGATGTTCACAGTCGGACGTGTATCAAACTGGCTGACCGTTTTGGTGTCGCTCTTGCGGTCTTTGAACTGGGCGTAGACTTCATAGTCCACGTTGGGCGAGAGCGCCGGGAAACGATACACTCCATCCTGGCCGACGATAAACGTCTTCACCGCGCGGGTGCGCGTATTGGCCAGATAAACCACGGAACTGGGCAGTGGAGCGTCCTGCTTGTCCACGACTTTCCCCGTAAGCAGACGTCCGGAGTCGCCAGTCTTGTCCTTGGCGTCAGCAGGCAGGCTGGCCACGGCAAGACCCATCAGTAGAACCAATAGAGCCACCGCCGAGTGCCTTTTCATGAGGCTCCTCCCCTGAGTGGTCATGCCCCGTATTGTCATCCTGAGCTTGCGAAGGATCTCAGGCTGCACGGACATGTCCGCTTCGCTCATACAGCCGCACCACCATCTACTTCTTTAGATGCAAACCGAGGTCCTGACGCTCGTCATTATCGACGTGCACTTTCACCTCTCCGTCCTGACGTAACTCCTTGCCAGTAAGTGATTTATAGTTCTTTAAGTCGGCAGAAACCAGGTAGTCGGCCGGGCCCGGATGGACCCGCAGGGCGAATTCCCCGTTGTGATCGGAAAACAACTCCCAGTGCGCTTTCTTCTGGTCCGCCCGGCGGATCTTTACCTTAACACCATACAACGGATGGTTGTCCGGCCCCCACACCGTTCCAAAAATAAGTGCGTAAGGCTGGTCGGGCTTTTGGTAGACGGGCGCAACCGGGCTGGCACACACCCTGTCGGCGGAAACATTCAGGACGACAAAGCAGAGGACGGCGGTCAGAAGCCTGGGACTAATTCGTGAGGGAAACACGGGCATGGAGACAGACCTAGGAATCGTCCCCGTCCCCCATTTCCTCTAATTCTTCTTCGTCGATGACGGCATCTTCCACCGGCTTCAATTCGATGGGGCTGACGGTGACAATTTCGAAATCGGTGCCGCACTCCGGGCAGGAAACAATTTCGCCTTCGTCAACTTCCTCCTCGTCAATATCGAGGTTGGTTTCGCATTCGGGACAATAAATCATTTCATGGCCTCCGGGCTGGACGGGTGTCCTGGGTAGAGTGCTCCTGTTAATATTTAGTTTCTTCGGGGCCAGAGGTCAAGAGGCTGGCCGCGGAAAAGATTGCGGTCGTAAGCTTACCCTGTGGACGTCATGTTTGATCCCAGAATTCCCCCGATTTTCGCGCTGCTCGCCGCAGTACTCTGGTCTGTACCCTACCGCACCGTCGCGCTGGCGGCCGTGCCAGAGAATAGTGTGCCGTCCGCGGACCCGCAAATCACCGCCGCCCTGGCCGATATCTCGCCGCAGCGCATCCAGGCCAATATCGAGAAGCTGGTAGGTTTCCAGACTCGCCTCACGCTCTCCGCCCAGGACCCGGATTCTGTCAAGGCCGGCCACGGTATAGGCGCGGCCCGCGAATGGATCAAGGCGGAATTCGAAAGCTACTCGCACGCCTGCGGCGGCTGCCTCGAAGTCAAGACCGACAGCTTTACTGAAAATCCCGTCGACCGGATTCCGAAACCCACGGTAATCACCAATGTTTATGCGGTCCTAAAGGGTACCGATCCGGAAAGCGCGAAACGCATCGTGCTGGTCACCGGCCACTACGATTCGCGCAACGGCGATACTTTTGATGCCACCGGCATCGCTCCCGGTGCCAACGACGATGGCAGCGGCACTGCGGTCAGCCTGGAGTGCGCCCGCGTACTCAGCAAGCTGAAATTTCCTGCGACCATTATTTTTCTGACGGTAGCGGGCGAAGAACAGGGATTGAACGGCAGTGCCCATTTCGCCAAGATGGCGAAAGAACAGGGTTGGGATATCGAGGCCGTCCTGAACAATGACATCGTTGGCGGCGACCGCAGTCCGCAGCAGGATCCCAGCGTGGTGCGCGTTTTCTCGGAAGGCGTTCCGCTCGCAGCCACGGAGGCGGAACTGCGCCGGATCCGCAATCTGGGCGGCGAGAGCGACTCTGCGTCACGGCAAGTGGCCCGCTACATCGCCGAGACTAGCAGAATCTATCAGACCGCAACCAAGCCGCTGCTGGTGTTTCGAGTGGACCGTTATTTGCGCGGTGGAGACCATTATTCTTTCAACGAACAAGGGTTTGCTGGCGTCCGATTCACCGAATACCGGGAAGACTACAACCACCAGCACCAGAATGTTCGCACCGAAAACGGCATCGAATACGGTGATATGCCCAAGTTCGTCAATTTCGACTATGTCGCAAACGTGGCGCGGATAAACGCCGCGACTCTGGCGTCACTGGCGTCTGCGCCCGGCCCGCCCGCCAAGGTACGCTTGCAAACCAAGCAGTTGGAAAATGATTCGACCCTGACCTGGGAAGTGGCACCGGGCGCTGCTTCCTACGAGGTCCTATGGCGCGACACCACCAGCCCGGAATGGGAACACGCGAAGTCCATTGGAAACGTAACCCGCGCCACGCTGCCGCTGTCGAAGGATAATGTGATCTTTGCCGTACGCGCTTTCGATAGTGCAGGGCATCGCAGCCTGGCGGTGGTGCCGCAGCCCGAAAGATGAGAGAGTATTAGCTGTAAAGCTGATTCAGGTAACCCCGGAGCAATCGTGGCACGAAGTCGAGAAATGACGCTCAGCCTGCCGCCCTTCACTAAGGCGGTCACGTGGCTGCTCGCGAGCAACACGGCCGTCTTCCTTCTGCTTGAACTTTTCGGGATGACCCTGATCGACCTCGCCCGCTGGGTGCGCGACCATCTCGCGCTCGTACCTCAGGACGTTGTCCACGGATCGCTCTGGCAGTTGGTGACCTACAGCTTCTTGCACTTCGAATTCTGGCACTGGTTCGGCAACATGCTGGGCATCTGGATGTTTGGCTCCGCCTTCGAAGGCGCATGGGGCACGCGCCGTTTCCTGGAACTCTATTCCTTCGGCGTCATCGGGGCCGCGCTGACCACGACGGTTCTTTCCTACAGCCACGTGCTGGGCAATCCCACGATTCCAACCGTCGGCGCCTCGGGTGGCGTGTTCGCCATCCTGATCGCCTTCGGAATCGTCTTCGGCGAAAACGAAATCCTGATGATTCCGTTCCCCATTTCGCTCAAGGCCAAATATTTCGTCGCGATCTTGATCGTTGTGACACTGGCTTTCGCCATCCAGGGCGGAGGCAACGTCGCCTACGTCGCCCACCTGGGCGGCTTGTTCTTCGGATACATCTACGTAAAGTTTATTCCCCGCGGCCGTACCCCCCGCATGGGGATGTCGGAACGCTACTTTGGCCTGCGCAACCAGTACTACCGCTGGAAACGCCGCCGCGCCGCCCGAAAGTTCGAGGTCTACATGCGCAAACACAACCGCACCGTAGAATTTGACGAACAAGGCAACTACATCCCGCCGGAAGAAGAAAAGAAAAACGGCGGCTCAAAATCCGGCTGGGTCAACTAGCTCGGGCAAATCCCCACGAACCACGTAGGGACAGGTGTCCCACCTGCCCAGCCGGGCAAAGCCCGGCAAAATGTAGGCGCGAGCGCCCACGCTCGTGCAACGTGTCAATCTCTACGAACTCATTCTCTCAAAGAAGTTTTGAAACGCCCGCACCACTTCACCCACCAACTCCTCCGGCATCGCCTTAGCCTTAAAACCCAAATCATGCCCCGCCCCATCCACCTTCAATAGCTCAGTCTTCGCCGGAATTAGCGAGATCGCCGCCTGCATTTCCTCCACCGACCCAAACGGATCCCGCGTCCCCTGTACAAACACTGCCGGCACCTGCAACTCCGGCAAATGCTTCACCCGGAGCTGCTCCGGCTTCCGTGGCGGATGCAGCGGATAAGAAAGCAGCAGCAGCCCATCTACCAGCTCAGGCTCCGCAGCACACAACATCGTTGCCTGCCGCCCACCGTAAGAATGTCCACCCAGAAACACCCGCGCACAGCCCATCTTCCGTAGAACCGCAACTGCGCTCCTGAGCCCCTCACGATCGCGCTCCGCATCCCCCGGCCGCGGCGGACCATAAGGCCGGTTCTGCCGATAAGGAAGATCGCAACGCAGCACCGTCAATCCGGCGTGGGCGAACGCCGCAGCCACAGTAATCAATAGCGGAGCTTTGGAATTTGATCCGGCGCCATGCGCCAGCACCAGCCCATCGCCCGAGCCAAGTTCGGAACGATGTTCGGGACGATGCAGAAATCCGCGAACCGGCGGATCAAGCGATGCATCATGAAATGCCTGAACGTCCCCAGCGGTGGTCATTGCAGTTCAGGAGAGCTCGACTTTCTCCAGCACTTCGAACACTTTGACGATGCGAATCTCATTCCCCAGCTTCGCCCAGCAGCGTTGAACTTCGGGATCCTCATATGCTGCCCGACGCGCTTCCTCCGACTTCCAATAGCGCAGAAGCACATACTGGGAACTGTCTTTGTACAGAACATCGCGGCTGAAACCCGCGTCAGAAAGGACTTTCAACAGCAGCGCCATGGTCTCGAGAGAGTCCCTCTCGCGGCCCGGCAGAGGCTCGTAAATGGCCACGGATAAGATGGGAGTCTCGTCCATAAGAGATGCGGAAGCAGCACTTGGCAATTAGCAATTGGCACTTAGCCAAATGCCAATTGCTAATTGCCAAGTGCTGGTTCCCCTGAGACACGGCTAGCCTCTCTTGGAAATCTTGCGCCGCCGTTTTGACCGGGAAATTCTCCGCTCTTCTTCGGATGTGACCAGGTGCAGCCGCATGAAGTTCGTTGATCCAGATGCCATCTGCGTTCCTGCGACAACTCCCAGCACGTCTCCGGTTTTGACTCGGCCCCGGCGCAGCAATTCCTGCTCCGCCGCCAGCAGCATTTCTTCCGCGGTGAGCGCCTGGTCGCGCACCACTGGCTGCACACCCCACAGCAGATTCAGCCGATTGCACACCGGCAGCGTCCGGCAGAAAGCGTAGATTTCAGCCAGCGGCCGGTACTTCGAAATCAGAATCGCAGTATTCCCAGTTTCGGTGAATACAGCAATCGCACTCATGTGGAGATCCTCGGCGGCGTGCGCGATGGATTCGCAAATCGCCTCCGCAATCGAAAGGCGGCGCTGCTGGCGGCGACGCGGCATGGTAAACTCCGCCATGTTGCTTTCGGCCTCGACCACGATCCGGGCCATCATGGCGACGGTTTCACGCGGATATTGGCCGGTCGCAGTCTCGGCCGACAACATGACGGCATCGGTGCCGTCGAATACGGCATTGGCTACATCGCTGGCCTCGGCGCGCGTTGGCCGAGGATTCTCGATCATGGATTCCAGCATCTGGGTAGCGATGATCACCGGCTTGCGCCAATCCGCCGCGCGCCGGATCACATATTTCTGAATCACCGGAACCTTCTCCGCGGGCATCTCCACCCCCAGGTCGCCGCGCGCCACCATCACGCCGTCCGCCGCTTCGAAAATGTCTTCCAGCCGTTTCAGTGCCTGCGGCTTTTCCAGCTTGGCGATCACCGGCACGTCCTGGCCTCGCGCCGAAATGATCTCCTTTACACTGCGAACGTCCGCGGCAGAACGCACAAACGATAAGGCGACAATATCCACGCCATGCTTCAGCCCAAACTCAAGATCGGCGCGGTCTTTGGCCGTCAGCGCAGGGATGGACAGCGCCGCCCCCGGCAGGTTGATTCCCTGGTGTTCGGCCAGCATGCCGCCATTGACCACCTCGCATTCCACGTCGCTGCTCCGCACCTGCCTTACCCGCAACTCGATCAGCCCATCCGAGAGCAGGATGCGCGAGCCCGGTCGCACTTCCTGCGCCAGGCCCTGAAAAGTTGTCGAGATCAGGTTGGGAGTTCCGGGGACATCGCGCGGCGTAATCGTGAGCAGCGACCCGGTCTCGACCAACACGGGCTCGTGGTCTTTAAGCCGCCCGGTGCGGATCTTGGGACCTTGTAAATCCTGGAGGATGCAGATAGTCCGATTTTCCTGCTTGGCCGCGCGCCGCAGCCGGGCGATATTACGCGCGTGCTCGGGATGCGTGCCGTGAGAAAAATTCAGCCGTGCAACATCCATGCCCAGCCGCATCATTTCACGCAGCAAAGGTTCGGTATTGCACGATGGACCGATGGTGCAGATAATCTTGGCGCGACGGACCGCCGCGACCGCGAGCTCCGCCGACAAATCACCCGAGACGAGATCAGGCTTCGCTGTTTTCAAAGTCCGCCTATTGTAAATGCAGGAGTGAGCGTCCGTCTGTGGCGAGAAAGGTTAGGGTTTTCTTAAATGCGCGTTCGACTCGATCAGCTCGATCCCCAGCCGGGCCCGGGGAAAGAGCATGGCGTTGAACTCGGCACCCACCAGCACTACCAGCGAGATCATGTACATCCACACCAGCAGCGCAATGCCCACGCCCAGCGAACCGTAGAGAATGCTGTAGTCGGCATAGCGCTGCAGATACCAGCTGAATAGTGTGGTGGCGAAAAACCATAGCGCGGAAGCCAGCGTCGCCCCGGGCAACACGCTATGCCAGGGCTGGGTGCGGGGCACGGCATTGTGATAGATCAGCGCCATGACCGCAATGCAGGTGAGCCCGGCAATCAGCCAGCGGATCGCCGTCCACATTAGGAGAATAAAGAAGCCGAACTCATGTCCGATTTGAAACAGGATCTGAGTTTCAATGCGATTGCCGAAGGCCACCAGGATGGTGGAGAAGGTCAGCGGGATGCCGGCTAGAATAACCAGCGAAAATGCGATCAGCCGTTCCTTTACCAGCCCCCAGCTCTTGGGCAGCTCATAGCAGCGGCGAAACCCTTCCATCCAGGAAATCATGACGCCCGACCCGGTCCACAACGTAATCAGCGAGGCGGTAATAAGCACGCCCACCGAACGCTGCGTGGTGCCGCGCAGATAAGCCAGCGCGGTCGCAGCTCCGGCGGGAAGAATCTTGCCTACGGCGTCGGAAATCTCACGCAGGTAGGCTTCAGTCTGACGTGAAGTGGCAAGCACGGTCCCGATCAGCAAGAGCGTCGGGAAAAAAGTGAGGATAGAAGAATAGGCCGCGGCTTTGGCGGTGGCAAACGCGTCATGCTGAAACGCGCGCCAAAAGGCGAGGCGAAGCAGGCGCAGGAAACGCGACATGAATGGCCCCAGAGTATTGCGCCGGGGGATCGCATGCAACTCCGAAGTGCTGGTACGTTCCTGATCTTGCAATCGTTCTGGGTTAGCGTGCATTGGGGGACTCCATGACGCAAACTCAAGGACGCAGAATTGTATAACGCAAACCGGGAAGCAGGGGGCGGAACATCCGCCCCCGTCCTTCCTGAGATTACTCGGCTGTCAGTTCTTCGGTTTCGCCTTCTGTACGCATCAGCTCGAGCGCCCGCTCGGCTTCCTCGTAGGCCTGTGAAACCTCTTCCTGGACCTTGGCCGCGGCTTCTTCCATCTCTGGCGAGAGCCGCACATTGCGGTAGTACTCCATGCCGGTGCCGGCAGGGATCAACCGCCCCACGATGACGTTCTCTTTCAGTCCTCGCAGGTGGTCAACCGCGCCCTGAATGGATGCTTCCGTCAGGACACGCGTTGTCTCCTGGAACGACGCTGCCGAAATGAACGAGTCGGTCGAGAGCGAGGCCTTGGTGATCCCCAGGAGCAGCGGCCGGCCCGTCGCCGGACGTCCACCCTGTGCAATCACCCGCTCGTTCTCTTCCGCAAAGCGGAACTTGTCGATCTGCTGTTCCAGCAGGAACTGCGTATCGCCCACGTCTTCCACCTTGCGCCAGCGCATCATCTGGCGAACGATCACTTCAATGTGCTTGTCCGAGATGTTCACGCCCTGCAGCCGGTACACTTCCTGGATTTCGTTGACCAGGTACGACTGCAGTTCCTTTTCTCCCAGAACGGCGAGGATGTCGTGCGGGTTCAGCGGACCGTCCATGAGCGGTTCGCCCGCCTTGACCCGTTCCCCTTCCTGCACGTTGATGTGAACGCCGCGCGGTACCGAGTATTCCTTTTCGGTGCCGTTGTCGGCGACCACGTACATCTTGCGCTGTCCCTTGGAGACTTCGCCGAACTTCACCGTGCCATCGATTTCGCTGATGACCGCGGTTTCATGCGGCTTCCGCGCTTCGAACAGTTCGACCACGCGGGGCAGACCACCGGTGATGTCTTTGGTCTTGGTAGTCTCGCGCGGGATCTTGGCCAGCACATCGCCCGGATGAGCGGTCTCGCCGTCCTGCACCATGAGGTGAGCGCGTGAGGGCATGAGGTAGCGCTTGCTGGTCTTGCCCTTGATCACGATCGCCGGCTGGCGCTTTTCGTCGGGCGAATCCGCCACTACGTGCCGCGACAATCCGGTCACTTCGTCCACTTCTTCGTGCAGCGTAACCCCTTCCTGCAGGTCCTTGAACTGAATCGTTCCGCCGATTTCGGTCAGGATCGAGAAGGTATAGGGATCCCACTCGACCATGACCTGTCCGAGTGCGACCTGATCGCCTTCGTTGACCTTCAACTTGGCGCCGTACACGACCGCATAGCGCTCGCGTTCACGGCCCTTGTCGTCGACCACCGCAATCGAGCCCTGGCGGTTCATCACCACCAGATCGCCCGACTTGGCCTTGACCGTCTGCAAACCGATGAAGCGCACGATGCCGTTGCTCTTGGCATCAAGCCGCGACTGCTCGGAAACTCGCGACGCCGTACCACCGATGTGGAAGGTGCGCATCGTGAGCTGGGTTCCAGGTTCGCCGATGGACTGCGCCGCGATGACTCCAGTGGCCTCGCCCAGTTCGACCAGCCGGCCCGACGCCAGGTTGCGTCCGTAGCACATGACGCAGACTCCGCGTTTTGATTCGCAAGTCAGCACCGAGCGGATTTTCACCCGTTCGATACCGGCCGCCTGAATCGCGCTGGCCAGGTCTTCGGTGATCTCGTTGTTGATGTCGACAATCACGCCGCCGTCGTAATCCTTGATCTTCTCGAGCGATACGCGGCCTACAATGCGGTCGCGCAACGGCTCGATGATCTCGCCGGCTTCGACAATACCTGCGACGTAGATGCCGTCGACAGTGCCGCAATCGTATTCGCTGATGATCACGTCCTGCGCCACGTCAACCAGACGCCGCGTCAGATAGCCTGAATCGGCCGTCTTCAGCGCCGTGTCAGCCAGACCTTTGCGGGCGCCGTGAGTCGAGATGAAGTACTCGAGCACGGTCAACCCTTCACGGAAGTTGGCCGTGATCGGGGTCTCGATAATTTCGCCCGACGGCTTGGCCATCAGTCCGCGCATACCGGAAAGCTGGCGAATCTGCTGTTTCGATCCGCGAGCGCCGGAGTCGGCCATGACGTAAATCGGGTTCAGCGCGCCTTCTTTGTCGCGCTGCTGCATCTGTCCGAACATCTCGTCCGCGACCTTTTCCGTAATCGCCGACCAGATTTCGATGACCTTGTTGTAGCGTTCGCCGTTGGTGATGGCTCCGTCCAGGTATTGCTGCTGCACGGCCACGCCCAGCTTCTCGGCGTCCTTCACCAGGGTCTTCTTGTTGTCCGGGATGACCATGTCGTCGATACCGATGGACAATCCCGCCTTCGTTGCGTAACGGAACCCGAGGTCTTTCACCTCGTCCAGCATCTTGACAGTGACCTCAAGACCGAAGCGCAGGTAGCAGTACGTGACCAACTGTCCGATACCCTTTTTCTTGAGCAGTCCGTTGATGAACGGCATGCCCTCGGGAAGGTGATCGTTCAAGATGGCGCGGCCTACGGTCGTATTCAGGAAGCCACGGTCCGAATTCACGGGCTCGGTGTGGATGATTTCCTGATCGTCGTAGGCGGTCATCAGGTCAATGACTTCGCCGGTGTAACGCAAACGAATCGGGCTCAGCGTTTCCACCGCGCCCGCTTCGAGCGCCAGCAGCACTTCTTCGATGTTGGCAAACGCGCGGCCTTCGCCCTTGGCGCCCGGCTTGCCCTTGGTCAGGTAGTAGAGGCCCAGCACCATGTCCTGCGTCGGGACCGTGATCGGCTGGCCCGAGGCGGGAGACAGAATGTTGTGCGATGACAGCATCAGCACGCTGGCTTCGACCTGCGCTTCCGGAGACAGCGGAATGTGTACCGCCATCTGGTCGCCGTCGAAGTCGGCGTTGAACGCCGTGCAGACCAGCGGGTGGATCTTGATTGCCTTGCCTTCCACCAGCACTGGCTCGAAAGCCTGAATGCCCAGACGGTGAAGGGTAGGAGCGCGGTTCAACATCACCGGATGGTCCTTGATGACCTCTTCCAGGATGTCCCAAACGATGGGTTCCTGCTGTTCCACCATTTCCTTGGCCTGCTTGATAGTGGTGCAGTGCCCGGTCTGTTCCAGCCGGTGATAGATGAACGGCTTGAACAACTCCAGCGCCATCTTCTTCGGCAGACCGCACTGGTGCAGCTTGAGTTCGGGACCGACCACGATAACGGAACGTCCCGAGTAGTCAACGCGCTTGCCCAGCAGGTTCTGACGGAAGCGTCCCTGCTTGCCTTTGAGCGTGTCGGACAACGACTTCAGCGGACGGTTGTTCGCGCCACGCAGCACGCGGCCACGGCGTCCGTTGTCGAACAGCGCGTCTACAGCTTCCTGCAGCATGCGCTTTTCGTTGCGCACGATGACTTCGGGAGCGTGCAGGTCCATCAGCTTCTTCAACCGGTTGTTGCGGTTGATGACTCGGCGATACAAATCGTTCAGATCGGAAGTGGCAAAACGGCCGCCGTCCAGTGGAACCAAAGGACGAAGCTCCGGCGGAATGACCGGGATTACATCGAGGATCATCCAGTTCGGCTTGTTGCCGCTCTTGCGGAAGGCCTCGACCACTTTCAGGCGCTTGGCATACTTGAGCCGCTTTTGCAGCGAGCTCTCATGCTTCATCTTCTCGCGCAGTTCGCCAGACAAGCTTTCCACTTCCACACGCTTCAGAAGTTCCTTGATGGCCTCGGCGCCCATCATGGCCTTGAAGCCCGCGGGACGGTACTGCTGGTCCAGTTCGCGGTACTTGGCTTCGTCTTTAATCACTTCGTGATCTTTTACCGGCGCATCTCCAGGCTCGACCACCACGTAAGCCTCGAAATACAGAACCGATTCCAGATCGCGCAGCGAGATATCGAGCAGGTGCCCGATGCGGCTGGGCAGTCCCTTGAAGAACCACACGTGCGAGCAGGGAGAAGCCAGTTCGATGTGGCCCAGGCGCTCGCGCCGTACTTTCGAAAGCGTCACTTCCACGCCGCACTTGTCGCAGATCACTCCGCGATGCTTCATGCGTTTGTATTTGCCGCACAAGCACTCCCAGTCAGTTACGGGACCGAAAATGCGCGCGCAAAACAGGCCATCACGCTCCGGCTTGAAAGTCCGGTAGTTGATGGTTTCGGGCTTGGTCACTTCGCCATGCGACCAGCTCCGGATCTTCTCCGGAGAGGCTAGGCTGATGCGAATAGCGTCGAAGTCAGCGATGGGGTTTGCCATGTCAAAAGGGCTAGAACGATACAAGGTGGTCCTCCGCTTTCCCGCGGTCGTACGCCGCCGCACGCGGCTCTTGAGATCGGTCGTTGGTCGTTGGCCTTTGGTCGTTGGCCTTAACCAGCGAAAACCTCTAAGACTCGGCGGCCCAAGAGCAAGACCGCCGGCCTTTATTTCTATTTCCAAAACCTACGCGTCGTCGTTGGCCAACGACCAAGGGCCAACGAACAACGACGGTTCTCTTAGTCCGCTGCCGCGCTCAAAACCGGCTTCTTCTCTCCGGCCTTGATCAGCTCTACATCGAGGCAGAGCGACTGCAACTCGCGGATCAGCACGTTGAACGATTCCGGCACTCCCGGCTCCATGGCCGCTTCGCCCTTGACGATGGCCTCGTAAATCTTGGTTCGGCCGTACACGTCGTCGGACTTCGCGGTGAGAAGCTCTTGCAGGATGAACGCCGCACCGTACGCTTCGAGAGCCCACACTTCCATCTCTCCGAAGCGCTGACCGCCGAACTGAGCTTTTCCGCCCAGCGGCTGCTGGGTGATCAGCGAGTACGGCCCGATCGAACGCGCGTGGATCTTGTCGTCCACCAGGTGCGACAGCTTCAGCATGTAGATGTAGCCGACGGTGACAGGCTGTTCGAACTTGTCGCCGGTCATGCCGTCGTACAAGTACGGTTTTGCCCGATTCCGGCAAGCCCGATTGCTTGAGCAGCGCCTTGATCTCGCCTTCGCGTGATCCGTCGAACACTGGCGATCCCATGTACACGCCCTTGGACAACGTCGGAGCCACCGCCATCAGCTCCTCATCGCTGAGGTCGGCAATGGTGTCCGCCAGGGTGGTGTCCTTGAACAGCGCCTTCAGTTCGCGCCGGATCGCTTCTTCTTTCGTGTTCTCCGCCAGCATCGCCGAGATCTTCGTGCCCAACTCGTGTCCGGCCCATCCCAGGTGGGTTTCAAGAATCTGTCCCACGTTCATACGGGAAGGAACGCCCAGCGGGTTGAGTACGATTTCCATCGGCGTACCGTCTTCGAGGTACGGCATGTCCTCGTCAGGCAGAATGCGGGCAATCACGCCTTTGTTGCCGTGACGGCCGGCCATCTTGTCGCCCACGCTCAGCTTGCGCTTCATGGCGATGTACACCTTCACCAGCTTGATCACGCCCGGTGGCAGCTCGTCGCCCTTGGTCAGCTTGTCTTTCTTCTCGTTGACGATCTTTTTCAGCACGTCAATCTGACGCGAGGTCATTTCCTCGATCTCGTCAATCTGCTCATTTACTCGCGGATCTTTATCCGCATATTTAATGCGTTTCAGGTTGCGGGTAGAAATGCGCTCGATCGTGTCGCGATCAAGAACCGTGTCCTTGGTCAGCAGGCGCTTGTTGGTGCGCTCGTCGTGCAGATCGGCCTGGACCTCCTTGCCGCCCAGAATGTTTTCCAGGCGCTTCAGGCGCTCGTCAGTCAGAATCCGGATTTCATCCGAAAGGTTCTTCTCGAGTTTTGCGATCTGTGTGCCTTCGATGAACTTGGCGCGCTCGTCCTTTTCCTGACCCTTGCGGGAGAAGATCTTGACGTCCACGATCACGCCTTCAATTCCCGGCGGACAGTAGAGCGATGCGTCGCGCACGTCGCCGGCCTTTTCTCCGAAGATGGCGCGAAGCAGTTTCTCTTCCGGCGTGAGCTGGGTCTCGCCCTTGGGCGTGACTTTGCCGACCAGAATGTCGCCCTGCTTGATAGAGGCCCCGATGCGAATAACCCCGGCTTCGTCCAGATTGCGCAACATGGATTCCGAGACGTTAGGAATGTCGCGCGTAACTTCTTCCGGCCCCAGCTTGGTGTCGCGAGCCTCGATCTCGTACTCCTCGATGTGCACCGAGGTGTAGTAATCCTCTTTCACCAGCTTTTCGGAGACCAGGATCGCGTCTTCGAAGTTGTAACCGCGCCACGGCATGAAGGCGACAAGAACATTTCGTCCCAGTGCCAACTCGCCATGATCAGTGCAAGGACCGTCGGCAATCACCTGTCCCTTGGTGACGCGCTGGTTCTTCTGCACAATCGGCTTCTGGTTGATGCAAGTGTTCTGGTTGGACCGCTTGAACTTGGTGAGCTGATAAATGTCGCTACCCACCTCGCGCGAAAGCTGTCCAGGATGATGTTCGCCTTCGACGCGGACGATAATGCGTTCCGAGTCAACGGAATCAATGATGCCGTTGCGTTTGGCCAGAATCACAGCTCCGGAATCGCGGGCGGTGACGCCTTCCATTCCAGTTCCAACAATTGGCGCTTCGGCGCGCAACAGAGGCACTGACTGGCGCTGCATGTTGGCGCCCATCAGTGCGCGGTTGGCGTCGTCGTGCTCCAGGAACGGCACCAGCGATGCCGCCACCGAAACCAGCTGTTTCGGGCTGACGTCGATGTAGTCAACTTCGTCGCGGCTGACCAGCACAAAGTTGCCGGCCTTGCGGGCATTGACCAGGTCGCCGACGATCCTGCCCTTGTCATCCAGTTCAACGTTCGCCTGGGCAATAGTGTGGCGGTCTTCTTCCCACGCGGAGAGGTAGAAGGAGAACGGCTCAAGCTCAGCCGCCCGCTTCTTCTTCTCTCTCAGTTCAGCATTCAGCTTCTCAGCTTCATGCTTCTCCATGTGGTCGCCGACCTTGTGATCGCTGTCGCCGGCATTGACGATGCTGACGTAGTCGAGCACGCGTCCGCCCTTGACCCGGCGGTACGGCGACTCGATGAAGCCGTAGTCGTTAATGCGGGCATAGCAGCTCAGAGACGAAATCAGACCGATGTTCGGACCTTCCGGCGTCTCAATCGGGCAGATACGTCCGTAGTGCGTCGGGTGAACGTCGCGAACTTCGAATCCGGCGCGCTCCCGTGACAGACCGCCCGGCCCAAGAGCGGAGAGACGCCGCTTGTGCGTAATTTCCGACAACGGGTTGGTCTGGTCCATAAACTGCGACAGCTGCGACGATCCGAAAAATTCGCGGATCGCAGCCATCACCGGCTTGGCGTTGACCAGGTCGTGCGGCATCGCCGTGGACATCTCCTGGTAGACGGACATTTTTTCTTTGATCGCCCGTTCCATGCGGACCAGTCCGATGCGGAACTGGTTTTCGAGCAACTCGCCGACAGCGCGCACCCGGCGATTGCCCAGGTGATCGATGTCGTCGACGGTGCCGATATTCTTGCGCAGCTTCAGCAGGTAACGGATCGTGCCGTAAAAGTCTTCCGGCTCGAGCGTGCGGTTATCGAGTTTGCTGGCATCCTGGTTCTCGAACAGCTTGATGTTGAACTTCAGCCGGCCTACGCGCGAGAAATCGTACTTGCGGGGATCGAAGAACATGCCGTGAAACAGGGCAGTCGCGGTATCCAAGGTCGGCGGATCGCCTGGCCGCAGCTTGCGGTAGATTTCGATCAGCGCTTCCTGCGGAGTCTTCACCGCATCGCGCTTCAGCGTCTGGCAGATTACAGTTCCTACGTCGTCGCGCTCGGGAAAGAACAGGTTGAGCTCAACTACGCCGGACTCGAGAATCTTCGCCACTTTGTCGGCGGTCAGCTCGGAGTTAGCTTCGAGCAGTACCTCGCCCGTGGTGGTGTCAACCACATCGCTCGCCACCCACGCGCCCTCGAGGTCCGAAACATCAATTTCGATCTCGCTGATCTTTGCTTTCTGAATTTCCTTCAGGGTGACGGCGTTGATCTTGCGTCCCGAGTGCGCGATTTCCTCGCCCGACTTCGACTTGATGCTGTGGGCCAGCTTCATGCCCAGCAGGTTGGTCGGCTTCTCGCTGGCGGGATCAAGCGTCCAGTAGAGCTTGTTGTCGCGGATGACCAACCGGTCCACGGTGTAGAACGTCCGCAGAATGTCTTCGCCGGACCGCAGACCAAGCGCGCGCAGGAAAATCGTGCCCAGGAACTTGCGCTTGCGGTCAATGCGCACGTACAGCACGTTCTTCTGGTCGTACTCGAATTCCACCCACGATCCGCGGTAAGGGATGATCTTGCCGAGGAAGTAGGTGCGATTGTTGGCGGTTTCAAAGAACACGCCGGGCGACCGGTGCAACTGGCTGACAATGACGCGCTCGGTGCCGTTCACGATGAACGTTCCGTTATCGGTCATCAAGGGAACGTCGCCGAAGAATACTTCCTGTTCCTTGATATCGCGGATTGAACGGTTACCGGTCTCGGCATCCTTCTCGAAGATGGTCAGGCGCATCGTGACCTTGAGCGGCGCGGAGTAAGTCATGCCGCGCTCTTCGCACTCGCTCACGTCGTATTTCAGTTGCAGTCCGACCGGGTCGCCGCACTTATTGCAAAAGTCGGGAGTATTCGCGTTGTAAGTGCCGCACTTCGTGCAGAGCACATCGCCGGGATGAAACGGATCGGTAATGACCGTCGAGCCGCAGTTCTTGCAGGTGGTGCGCAGGTGATGCAGACCCTTGAGGTGTCCACACTTGCACTCCCAGTTACCAATGGCGAAGTCCACAAACTCCAACTGCGACACATTGCGGAAATCGCTGATGGGGAACACCGACTGAAACACCGCCTGCAAACCGGCGTCGTCGCGCTCGCTGGGCAGCCGGTCCATTTGCAGAAAGCGTTCGTAGGAGCGCTTCTGAACCTCGATCAGGTTCGGAATCTGGATGGTGGCTGGAATTTTTGAAAAATCAAATCGTGTACGGTAGGCGTTATTCTTCGACATTCAGAGGCTCCCAAACTTTCAAGCGCAGCCTTGGGCTGCGAGGCACATTGCGTGGCGACGGGACGGGGTCCCGTCGGAGCAGGTCAGCAGTTACTCGACCCGCTTATGTACGGTTACCGGGCTCGATCACTGCAGACACGAATACGCCCTCGGGGGCATAGCTCCCCGTGGGCGCCGGTCGCAGCGCTTAGCGTCAGTTGAATTTTTTCTTTCCGCGCCAGTTCTCAGGCCTGTTTCCGTTCCGCTAACGCGGAACAGTTTGCCAACTCGTGTGCGACTCAGCTCCGCTTCCCCGGATCGTTGGAGTGGAGAGTCGCCTAGCCGTGAAGTGGGAAGCAGACGATATATAGATGCTACCACCGCTTCCCAGGGTTCACCACTTAAAATTGTCGCCGCAAGTCCGTTTCGGGACAGCCCGCCATAGTCACCCGACCCCCACCGTTGTCATCCTGAGCGGAGTTGGCTGCTTGGCTTGGCGAAGCAGCCACGCAGTCGAAGGACCCCTATAGTCAGCAGTACCGTTGCAAGTCTTGTTACTTCACTTCGACGGTCGCGCCGGCATCCGCAAACTTCTTCTTGATGGTCTCCGCCTCTTCCTTGTTGACGCCCTCTTTAATGGTCTTGGGAGCGCCATCCACCAGGTCCTTGGCTTCTTTCAGGCCCAGGCTGGTAACTTCGCGGACGGCCTTGATAACATTGATCTTATTGGCCCCAACCGCGGTTAAAACCACGGCAAACTCGGTCTTTTCCTCAGCCGGTGCCGCACCCGCCGCAGCTCCGCCGCCAGCCACCATCACCGGGGCCGCTGCCGCTGCCGACACGCCCAACTTCTCTTCGAGCCGCTTCACCAAAGCCGCCGCGTCAAGCAACGACAGGCCTACGATTTGTTCTTCCAACTGCTGCAGATCCGCCATTTGTCTAGTCTCCTCGAATTTTCGGTCTATCTATTTCCGTCAATCGCCAGCCGGGTTTCCAGTGCGCTCAGCCTTTAACGCCGTGCCAGACAACACAGCAGTCAGGAACCGCGCAACCCCCCGCTATTGATACCTTCCGGATTCGTGTGGCGCGGGCGCCCTCGCCCGCGTTCTTCCTGCCACCAGAAATCGTGCCTCCCGAACCGCCGGTCGCGGGCGAGGGCGCCCGCGCCGTACAGGCCTACGCTTCTTTGAACTTTTTCTTCTCCACGCCCTGGCCGATCACCACAGCGAGGTCCTTGCCGACGGCATTCATCACCGTAACCAGACGCTGCGCCGGGGCACTGATGAGGAATAGCAGCTTGGAGTAGATCTCTTCCTTCGACGGCATGGTGGCCAGCGCCTGGATCTCTTTGATCGAGATCACGCGGCCTTCAACCACCCCCGCCTTGAAAGTGAATTCCGGATTATCCTTGGCGTACTTTGAGATTGCCTTGGCCAGGGCCACGGGATCGCCCGAGGTGTAAGCCAGCGACGTCACGCCCGAAAGATCGCTCAGCGCGCCTTCCGCCGCCGTTCCCTTGGCCGCCAGCTTGGCCACGGTGTTTTTCACCACCCGGTACTTGGCTCCGGAACTGCGCAACGTCTTGCGCAATTCATAATCCTGCGCCACCGTCAGCTTGCTGTAGGTAGAGATAATCAGGCTGGAAACATTTTTCAGCTCCGCTCCCAGCTTCTCCACCTGTTCAACTTTTTTCGCTCTGCTAACCGCCATGATCAATCCCTCTTAAAATATCTATATAGATAGTCTTGTCATCCTAAGGCGACAGCTTCATCGTCGCCGAAGGATCTGGGCGGCCTGCGATGAGCGCTCGACCGCGAAGCGGTCGAAATAGGCGCGACCATCGAGCTCAGGCCGCTTCCCTATTAAGCTTTCGCCGCCGCTTCCACCTGGGCCGTATCAATCGAAATCCCCGGCCCCATGGTCGAACTCAGGTAGCAGCCCTTGATGTACTTGCCCTTGGCCACGGTCGGCTTGGCTTTGATCACGCTGCTGATCACGACAGTCGCGTTCTCGACCAACTTGTCAGGCGTAAACGAAATCTTGCCCACCGGCACATGAACCAATGCGGTCTTGTCGGTCCGGAACTCGACTTTGCCGGCTTTGACTTCCTGCACTGCCTTGGCGACGTCAAAGGTCACAGTCCCGGTCTTGGGATTCGGCATCAGGCCCTTAGGTCCAAGAACTTTGCCGAGGCGTCCGACTGACTTCATCACGTCGGGAGTCGCAATCAGCGCGTCGAAGTCGGTCCAGTTCTCTTTGTTGATCTTCTCAACCATCTCTTCGCCGCCGACGTAATCTGCGCCCGCCTGCTCGGCTTCTTTAATCTTGTCCCCACTGGCGATCACCAGGACCTTTTTGGACTTTCCCAGTCCGTGCGGCAGGACCACCGTCCCGCGCACCATCTGATCGGCATGCTTGGGATCCACTCCCAGCCGCATGGTGATTTCGACGGTCTCGTCAAATTTTGTGTATTTGACCTTCTGGAGCAGCGGTACAGCGTCTTTCAGTAGGTAAGGGTGCGCTTCGACAGCTGCGCGCGCCTTGGTGATGTTCTTTCCTGCTTTTTTCATCTGTTCTTCCTGTCTCCCACCGCCCGTCGTTGCTCCGATGGACCGTAGTATTTTCGACTCGGGGCCAAACCCCGACAAAAACCTGCGGCTTGGCGGCACGACTAAAGTCGTGCCCTTCCCGTTTCTAGCCGACTACTTCAATGCCCATAGAACGCGCCGTGCCGCGTACGCTCTTCATTGCCGATTCCACCGATGCCGCATTCAAATCGGGCATCTTCTGCCGCGCAATATCTTCGACCTGCTTGGCCGTGACTTTCCCAACCTTGTCTTTGTTAGGCGCGCCCGATCCCTTGGCGATACCTGCAGCGCGCTTGAGCAGAATCGAAGCCGGCGGCGTCTTGGTAATGAAGGTGAACGAACGATCGCTGTAGACCGTCACCACCACGGGGATGATTAGCCCTTCCAGTTCCTTGGCGCCGGTCCGGGCGTTGAACTGCTTGCAGAACTCCATGATGTTGATCTGTGCCTGCCCCAGTGCCGGTCCTACCGGTGGTGCCGGCGTCGCCTTGCCCGCCGCAATCTGAAGCTTTACCGAACCTGTCGCCTTCTTAGCCATAATCTCTCTTCGCCTTCCAGAAACCAGAAACTAGAAACCGGAAACCGTCCCTAAGCCACTTTCTCCACTTGATTAAATTCCAACTCCACTGGCGTCGACCGTCCGAAAATCGTGACCATCACCTTCAGCGTCTCGCGGTCTTCGTTGACGTCATCCACCACTCCGGCAAAGCTGGCGAACGGACCTTCGGTGACCCGCACGGTCTCGCCCTTTTCAAACTTGACCTTCAGCTTGGGCTTGTCCTTGGCCTCACCCACGCGATACACGATGTGCTGAACTTCTTCCTCAGAAAGCGGTGTCGGCTGCTGTCCTGTGCCCACAAATCCCGTGACTCGCGGCGTGGATTTCACCACGTGCCAGACGTGGTCATCCATGTCCATTTCGACCAGCACGTACCCGGGATAGAACATGCGCTCGACGGTGTACTTCTTGCCGTTGCGGACTTCCGTGACCGCTTCGGTCGGGATCAGCACTTTGCCGATCCGTTCCTGCAGTCCGAAGGCCTGGACCCGCGACTCCAGCGACTCCTTCACCTTGCGCTCAAATCCCGAATAGGAGTGGATGATGTACCACTTCATGTTGGGATTGCGCGGCGGATCGAGGGCGCCGGGAGCCTGCGGCGAAACATTCTCTCCGCTCGGCCCGGCCTCGTTTTTTTCTTCGTCCTGCATAGATGTCTCTGTACTCGTTGTCTCCAACACTTCGGTTCCTTCCTGAACTCAGTGATGCCCGAAATAGCGGAACACCGAGTCAATCCCGCGCCCGATCACCAGGTCGACCGCCCAGAAATACGCAGCAAACAGGAAAACCGTCACAATGACCACCGCGGTCGTAGCCCGCACTTCCTTGAACGAGGGCGCAGTCACCTTCTTCATTTCAGTGCGCACGTCGTTGTAGAAAGTCTTGATCCGCTCCGGCCAGGACTTGAGGCGGTCCCCTAAACTACCACCGGCTGCTACGATTGAGTTTCCCATCTTCTTCGTCTCGACTCCCATCACGGCCTGACCTTGTCTTCCCTCACGTGCTGGCCTCAAACTCTGGCAGGGGCGGAGGGATTCGAACCCCCAAGTTCGGTTTTGGAGACCGACAGTTTAACCGTTGAGCTTACGCCCCTGTTGTCCGACTCCTTCAAAGGAAGTACGCTGCTCGCCAGATCCTTCGCAAAGAACGCTCAGGATGACGCCAGCGGGCTCCCGCTTCGCTCACACCCGCTAAGCAGCGTCACTTTACTTCCTTATGCGGCGTGTGCTTGCGGCAGATGCGGCAGAACTTCTTCAGCTCCAGGCGCTCCGTCATCGTCTTCCGATTCTTGGTGGTCGAATAGTTCCGCTCTTTGCAATCACCGCACTGCAAGGTAATGATCTCTCGGGGCATAAAACAGCTCCTAGCTATTAGCTTCTAGCTCTCTGAGAACTGAGAACCAGAAACTGATCACTGGTTTTAATTCCTCAGTTCGGTTCCACCACGCTACTGAATAATCTCGCTGATCGTTCCCGCACCGACCGTATGGCCACCTTCGCGGATCGCAAAACGCAAGCCCTTTTCCATCGCCACTGGCGTGATCAACTCAATCACCAGCTGCACGTTGTCGCCCGGCATCACCATCTCGGTCGCTGCCGGCAACTCCGCCACTCCCGTCACATCCGTCGTCCGCAAGTAGAACTGCGGCCGGTAGCCTTTGAAGAAAGGTGTGTGCCGTCCGCCTTCTTCCTTGGTCAGGATGTAGACTTCCGCCTTGAACTTGGTGTGCGGCGTGATCGATCCGCCCTTGGCCAGCACCATGCCGCGCTCCACATCTTCTTTCGCAATGCCACGCAGCAAGAGGCCAGCATTGTCGCCCGCCAGTCCTTCATCCAACTGCTTCTTGAACATTTCGACGCCGGTCACGACCGTCTTGCGGGTTTCGCGGAAGCCGACGATTTCTACTTCTTCGCCCACCTTCACTTTGCCGCGCTCGATTCGCCCGGTCACCACCGTGCCGCGGCCCGAGATCGAGAAGATATCTTCAATTGGCATCAGGAACGGCTTGTCCAGTTCGCGCGCCGGTTGCGGCACGCTCTTGTCGACAGCCGCCATCAGTTCGTCAATCTGCTTCTCCCACTTGGCTTCCCCGTTCAGCGCGCCCAGCGCCGACAGCCGTACCACCGGCACATCATCGCCCGGGAACTGATACGTCTTCAGCAACTCGCGTACTTCGAGTTCGACCAGGTCGAGCAGCTCGGGATCATCCACCGCATCACACTTGTTTAATGCCACCACGATGTAAGGCACACCCACCTGCCGCGCCAACAGAACGTGCTCGCGCGTCTGCGGCATCGGACCATCGGTTGCAGCCACCACGAGAATCGCGCCGTCCATCTGGGCCGCGCCCGTGATCATGTTCTTGATGTAGTCGGCGTGGCCGGGGCAATCGACGTGCGCGTAGTGCCGGTTCGCCGTCTCGTACTCCACGTGCGCCGTAGCAATGGTGATGCCGCGCGCCTTTTCTTCCGGCGCGTTATCGATCGAGTCAAACGACCGGAATACGATCTTCGGGTTGTGCTTCTGCAACACCTTGGTGATGGCCGCCGTCAACGTGGTCTTGCCATGGTCGATGTGACCAATTGTCCCGACGTTACAGTGCGGCTTATTACGCTCAAATTTCTCTTTCGCCATATCTCGCTCGCTGTTTCCTTCCTTCAGTAATAGCGATACAGCTGCTGAAACTTCGTCCGCAGTACGGAATCCACTTCTTCTACTTTCGACAGGTAGAACTCCCGCATCTGCGCCTGGTCCGAAACCGTCAGCGCCTGGTACAACTTCTGCGCTCCCAGTTTCGCCAGCGTGTTATCAACTTTTTCAAATACGCCCCTGGCCAGTATGACTTCCAGATCGCGTATCCGGGCGCCGCTCCTGCGCACCCGCTTGAGGAACTTCTCGACTCTTTCGGGGCCGAGTGCGCGATCGATTGCACCTCTCAGTTCCTCGAACTCTTTTTCCTTCTCAACCGGTATGACAGTTGGCTGAAAGCTCACCATCACTGTGCACCTTCGTCAGAAACTCTGGAGCGGGAGACGGGAATCGAACCCGCGACCAACAGCTTGGAAGGCTGTGACTCTACCACTGAGTTACTCCCGCTTCTTTCAAACCCAGCCATCAGCTATCGGCCGTCAGCCATCGGTTACAACCCTTGGCCCGGCCATCCTTCAAGCCTGAGATCCCTGCGCTTCGCTCGGGATTTCGGCTGCGGGCTCCCGCTTCGCTCACGCCCGCAAAACGCCTCAACTCTGGAGCCGATGACCAGGATTGAACTGGTGACCTCTCCCTTACCAAGGGAGTGCTCTACCAACTGAGCTACATCGGCAAACCCAGCCATCAGCTATCAGCCGTCAGCCCTTAGAAATATCCTCTGCCGGCGACGGTTTGATGCCTAACTCTGTGTCGCTTTCGCCTTCACCATCCGGGTGCATCACGTCGTTGCGCCGCAGCCAGGTCTTGAGCGCGAACATCGCCAGGACCGCCAATGTAGCGAAACGCATTCGCGGATCGTTTAGCGTCGTCCACGCCAACACTCCCAGAACGACGAACGCGGCCAGCGCCAAATAGAGACGATTCATTCAAGTCTCTGGTGCACAGGGAAGGATTCGAACCTTCGTACCTCCGAGGAGGGGCAGATTTACAGTCTGCTGGCTTTAACCACTCACCCACCTGTGCAGAACTGCAGAACAGTTCGGCCTTACCTGCTTATCCGGCATTCCTCGCAGACATCCACGCGGACGGAAGATCGTTCAGACGGACTCTTCGTTTCCAAACCGGGATTTGAAACCGCGATTCGAAACCACGAAAAGTGAAGAACAGAAAAGCGCGCGCGAATATGCCCTCGCACGCAAACACCACACTTGGAAAATTCCTTATGGAGTGCTGTTGGAAAACTCTGTCAAGCCGCCGCCGCGCCGAATATCCTGCCTTCCGGAACCAATGCTGGAGCTGGCGAAGGGATTTGAACCCCTGACCCTCTGATTACAAATCAGATGCTCTACCAACTGAGCTACGCCAGCAGGTCTTAGATCGGGGCTCTCCCTTTTGGGGACAAGACACCCTCTGATCCCTTCCTGATGTCCGGGACAATTCTAAAAGTTACCATAACGGCATTTTGCGTGCAAGGGGAGGCGGCTTTGGGTGGATCCGTGAAGCAATCTTGCACTGTGGGCGGCTCATAGCTGGCAAAGGAGAATGTTCCGCCCGAACTTTTGGCTATCGTGACAGCCGATTTGTTGCGCGAGGGCCTGGAAATCGTGTTCTTTGTCCACGATCCAGCCTGCCTGGAAGAACCACATTTGCACCCTTGGGGTCGCCCGGACATAGGATTCGATGGATTTCAACTTGGCGCGGTCGGGGCCGGCTTCAAATATGGGTGCGGGCGTGATCACTTGATAGCCACTGCAGTTGGACTGAAGAAAAGGCTGAAAGGGCTCCTCGTATTGCACCACGTTCTTCGCGCACAGATAGTAGCTGAGCGAGAGGCCCCCGCCGTTGTCGGTGAAGAGAAAAGAACCGGGCGGAATTTGATGCCGTATGAATTGGACAGATTCTTCCATCAGTTTCCGGTCCTGGTTTTTTGGTTGGATGTAGGGGCCCATCGGGTTGGGAAACAGATTACAGATGACGAGCGCGAGAGCGAGGATAAACGGTGTTGCCCTCTTGCCCCGCCCCGTCCAGCGCGCGTAGCCGATAGCGATGCCGGACATTGCGAAACCTGCGAGCACGGCATTATGGCGCGTGCCGCCATAGGGATACAGCCCGGCCAATCCCAGCAGGCAATTGATGACGAAGGGAAGCACGAGCAACAGGCCGATCTGGCGCGAGCTGGGCTTGCCGGAAGCTGGTGAGATCCCACGGTCGCCTGTCCACAGGCGCGCGGCGGCGATCAGGAAACATGCGAAACCCAGCGCTCCAATCGCACCCTGGCTGAAAAGAAAATGAAACACCCGGATGGTGTTACGGAACACAAAAACAGCAAGATGATCATGACCGGGGTGGTAGATCGAGGCGCGGAGCCATGTGTCCGAGATTTCCTGGGGCATGCCGGCACTCCGCAGCTGCGAAACATGGGTTGCATACAGGAAGCCGCAAAGCGCCAGGGCCGCCAACTGTCCCACGATCCACGCGATGGCCACTCTGGCCGGGCTTGCGCGGTGCATGCGGAACAAGGCGTAGATTGCAGTGGCAAGCGCAAAGATCAGCGCGGAATAGTGAGTCAGGAGGGCAAGATCGAGAGCGATAAACGAAAGCACCACCATGCCCACGGAACTCTCCGAGAGTGCACACTCCAGGAAGTAAAGGGCGCTGGCCGAAAAACACAGCAGAAGCGAATATTGCCGCACTTCAGATGAAAGGTAAATGAGCGAGGGCGAAAACAGGAGGAGTGCAAGACCAGCCAGGGCGGTGAATCGGTTCGTGACTTTGTTCAGCCAGAGAAACATCATGCAGCAAAAAGCGGTGCCCGCCAGCACGGACGGGAGCCGCAGGATCCATTCGGAATGTCCCAGCAGGCGCCAGTAGTAGAGCAACAGAATCAGCAACGGAGGATGCGCCGTCGTCAGGCTCGCCTTGTATGCCAGGCCTACGGATGTTTGATCCGAGAGAAGGTAGTGCAGGATTTCGTCTGGGTTGAGAAATGTGGCATAAGCCCCGATCAAGCGCAGAAGAAATCCGGCGATAACAAGTAGGACCGGGATTAATGGAAAACTTCGTTTTTGAGTTGGAAAACCGCGGGCGTTACGATCGTATTCGTCTCCCGGCGCGGGGCGGAAAGACTGGTCTCCGTCTGGACTACCTCCGGCGCCCTGCAAAGATCGCCGCCAGCGCCGGAATGGCCCTATTCCGCCCTCTGCCTTCAAATTCTTCTCCGTGCACGGACTATTCGGCTTTGTGACTCGGTTTCGAGCGGAAAATCACCAGGTCTCGCCAAGAAAGCTAAGGTGGACTGCTGAGTGATTCGACCTGCCTTGGCGAGTGCTATCGGCTTTGCGCGATTGCCTCTGGCGATTACGGTGACGGTGTCGGTGTGAATTCCAGTCTCTCGCGCTGGCTTTCCTAATCCTCGTCTCGACAATCCAATTGCGCAGACGCCTCCTTAACTATTTCAGCATCGCGATCTTCATGTTGCGGAAATACACTTCCGACCCTTCGCATTGAAAGAGGATTTTGCCCTTTGTAGTGTTTGCATTCGTTCCCAGGAGGGCGAGTTTTCCGTTTACAAAATACATAATCCGGTCGTGATCAACCACCAGTTCCAGGACATTCCATTTTCCGTGCAGCCGTTCCAGATCGTTTACCGGATCGCGGTGACCGGTAACATTGACCAGCGGGCCCCTGCCAATATGCGGGATGCGAATATATGCACCAGGCCCGGATGAGGTGCTTTCATAAACCTTGCCGTCCACGGTCGCGCCGGTGCCGCCGACCACCCACATATCGCCCGTGCCGCCTTCATTGATCTGAAATTCCATCATCCGCGGCCAGACCTTGAGCGGCCCCGTGATGTTGTACTGAATACCGCTGTCCCTGGCCTTCCCGTCGCGTGGCGGATACGTCTTTTCGCCCCATTTGAATTCGGCGCGCAGGTAATAATTTTCATATTCCTTCTGGGTTACAAGCCCGCCGAACTCCTGCCCCGAGATGTGCAGCATGCCTTTTTCAACCTGAAAGACTTTGTTGGGATCGCTGTTGATACCTTGTTTCTCGAGCAAGGTGTCGAAGCCGGTCAAATCCTTTCCATTAAAAAGCGGCGACAGTTTTGCGTGTGGAGGTACCGAAGGCCTTGCCTGAGCCGATGCCGCCATGCTCAGCATGAGCCCCAGCGTTGCCATACCTAACATGTGCGCCATCTGCGGCCCGATCCGAGTTCTCATTGGTATGCCTTTCCCAATCCATCAATCTTGAATTTCATAGTAAACAAAGTACCGTTCATGCAGGATGCTCGACAAGGGAACAAACGCAACCGCAGTACCACGGACTAAGTTCACAGGCGCGTTCTGAACCGTTTGGAAAATTTTCTACTGTACTCGATTTTTCTGCCGCTTACAAACCGAACCTGTTGACCCGTCATGCTCTAGTTTGCCCACCATTTCCCTGTGGAAGCCCTTGCCATCGTAGTCGCAAGAGAAATTTTCCACTCTCTCGCCCAGTTCCAACGAAAACATTCTTGCACCTGCCCCAAGATGAATATCAGATTTCAGCGGTGTCTCTAATCCCGGAAGCGCGTTGACTTGCCACTTCGCCCCTCCTAACATGGCAGCCTGCTGATTATTTCCACGCCAGCCAGGATTCGAATCCATGAAACGGCGGACTTTTATCAGTTCCTTGGCAGCCGTCGCGGTCGCGAGCGCCGTCGGCCCTCTGCCCGCTTTCGGCGCTCTTCCAAAAATGAAGATCACGCGGGTCCGGGCCTACCTGCCGCCCAATCCCGACCCGCTGTTCAATCAGAGCGATGTGGTGGTCACCATCGAAACTGACGCCGGAATCACTGGCATCGGCGAAGGCGGATCGAAGGACATGCTGTCCCAGTCGGCGGGCCGGTTGATCGGCCGCGATCCGCAGCACATCGAACTGCTCTGGCAGGACATGAACCGGGCTTTCTTTTATCCAGCGGGCCGCGAGAAGACCCACGCCATCGGCGCGCTCGATCTTGCGTTGTGGGACATTAAAGGTAAAGTCCAAGGTCTGCCGGTGCACGCGTTACTCGGCGGCATGGTCCGCAACTATTGTGAGTGTTACAACACTGCCGGCATTATTCCGGGCGTCACCCCGGGGATGAGCATCAAGGAACGCGCCCACGCCACCGTCGAAGCCGGCTATCGCGCCTTCCGCTTCGGCGCCATGGACCTTCCCGCCAACACCACTTACAACACCCGGGAGCGAGTGACCCACCTGCGCGACGAATGCACGCAGGCCAGAGAAGGTGTCGGTAAAGACGGCGACTGGCTGATCGATTTCCACCAGCGCTTCGACCTCGACGATGCCATTCGCGGTTGCAACCTGATCGAAGACCTGGCCCCCTTCTTCGTCGAAGATCCGGTCCGCACTGAAGCCTTCCTGCAGGACATTCCTATCTTGCGCAAGAAAGTGAATGTTCCCCTGGCAGCGGGTGAAGAGTGGGGCAACCGGTGGGACTTCAATAAACTCGTCGAAGATCACGACATTGATTTTGTACGCGCCACCCTGCCCAATGTCGGCGGCATCACTGAGATGATGAAAATTGCCGCCATCTGCGAAACCCATTTCGTGGGCATCGTTCCTCATTTCACCGGACCGATTGCGACCGCGGCGCTGGTTAATACTCTCGGAACTTTCCCGGGGCCGGTGCTCATGGAGTACAACTACGAAGGACGCACCTTGCCCCACCTTCCCGTATGCCTCGACTTCAAGAACGGAAAGCTCTACCCCAATGAGCGGCCGGGCCTGGGGGTTGAGTTGGACTTCAAGCAGCTTACGCAGATTGCCGAAATCACTGAGCCGGTCACGGCGCGGGCTCAAACCTATTTCCGTCCGGATGGGTCGATTACTAACTGGTAGGCGTTGGCGGATTTGCCCCCACTTGTTAGGTGTGGGTTCTCAGTTCTCAGTTTGGGCATTGACCCATTGCCTCATCGAAACCGGATCTGACATCCTGTGGTTCCGGGCCTGCCATTGCGCGTGCAACCAAGCGGGAATGAAGCAACTGGCAAGAATCAACCCTGTCGCCAGCACTGGATAGTACCCAGGAGAGGGCTCGATCCAGCGATTGTCGGGCCCACTCGCCAACATCGTCGCCGCAATACTCCATACAAATACTTGCAGCGAGTGCTGGCCCAGAAAGGCGATAGCCTTTCCCGGCCAGGTTGTTGCGACGACGGTGAGGGGACGCCGGAAGCGGTAGACGAGGGCGGAGAACGCCGCGAAATCGAGCAGGGACCCGAGAGGAAGAGTGCGTTTCCAATGGAACAGCCAGTCAAAATATGGAGACAACTCTTGCCCCGTCAAGAACTGCCAGCGGCGAACCACAAAAAAAGCCACTACCACCGCAAGACAGGCAGCCGTTCTGAAGGACGGTGTGCCGATCTTTGTGAGCTTCGGTAGGGGAGTAAAGCCGAAATATATGCCGGCAACGAACAACAACTGCCAGGACATGAGGTCGAAGTAGCCGGTGCCTTCCGGCAAAGCGGTCATCCCGTATCCCCGCGCCGCCGCCAGCCACAGTCCTCCGCTTGTCGCCATAACGTAGGACAGCCGATCATTCATCAGCGCCCAAATCACCGCCGGGAGCAACAGGACGAAGACGCAGTACATTCGCAGGATATCGGCGTTGATCGGGGATGCAACCAGGAGCATGAACTTGCTCCACAGGGACCAGTCGGGATGAAACCCCCGCCCCAGGGTCGCAAGCTCGGCCATCGCGGCAAGGACCATCAAGGTCATCAACGCAGCATTGCTAAGATAGAGGATGGCCGCTCGCCGAAGTGCACATTGCCGCAATACGGCGAACCCCTTGGTGATTGCCATCCGGCCATAGACTCTGCCGGCAACCAGACCCGACAGGAATACGAAGCATTCAGCGGCCGAGAAAAATCCAACGCCCTGCCAGGTAAATTTCTGTATGAGGGTTTGCGGCAGGTGGTCGACTGTCATCACGACAAGGCAAAGGCCGCGTAGAAAATCGATCAGCACAATGCGCGAGCCAGATCGATTCTGCCCCATGGTATACAGAGTCGGCGCTGTCACTGCCTGGCAATTCATTTGTCCACCGGAACAGAAGGAAATGGCGCAAAGGTCAGGCGGGAATGTCCTTATCCGAACCGTGCACCCAATCGAGCGTTACTCTGGTCGCTTCCTCCATTTGAAAAATGGCCGCCGCCGATGGCGTTGCGCTATCCCGTTACGCTAGTTGCCGGCGCGTTACCGGGCCATCAGGTAAATGGGGTATTTTTGTGTCTCAGCGCTGTAGATCCTGCATTCTGGATGGACCCTGGAGTGTTCCTTCGCGTTGACTTGCTTCTCCGCCTTACCTAACATGGCAGCCTCATCTTCTTCGGGAGCCATGATCGTCCGGGAACCATGATCGGCCAGACCATTTCGCATTACCGCATCGTCGACAAGCTGGGCGGCGGCGGGATGGGTGTGGTTTACAAAGCCGAAGACACTCGCCTGCACCGCTTCGTCGCCCTCAAGTTTCTGCCGGATGAAGTGGCCAAGAATGCCCAGGCGCTCGGACGCTTTCAGCGCGAGGCGCAGGCAGCTTCGGCGCTGAACCATCCCAACATCTGCACCATTTACGACATCGGCGAAGAGAACGGCAAGACGTTTATCGCCATGGAGTATCTCGATGGCGTGACCTTGAAGCACATGATCGCCGGGCGTCCCATGGAACTGGACGCGCTGCTGGCGCTGGCGATCGAAATTGCCGATGCCCTCGACGCAGCCCATGGCAAGGGCATCATCCATCGCGACATCAAGCCGGCCAACCTTTTCGTCACCGAGCGCGGGCATGCCAAGATCCTGGACTTCGGGCTGGCCAAGGTCACGGCGGTAAGCGGCACGGTGGAGGCCGCTGGGTTCTCTCAGGCGACTGCGGTAAGCGAAGACCACCTGACCAGCCCCGGTTCGACGATGGGGACTGTAGCTTACATGTCTCCCGAACAGGCCAAGGGAAAAGAGTTGGACGCGCGCAGCGATCTGTTTTCTTTCGGTGCCGTCTTGTATGAGATGTCGACCGGAACTCTGCCATTCCGCGGGGACACTTCAGCGCTGATCTTCAATGCCATTCTGGAAAAGCTGCCCACGCCACCGATCCGGCTGAATCCCGATCTGCCATCCGAGCTCGAACGCATCATTAATAAGTCGCTGGAGAAAGATCGCAACCTGCGTTACCAGCACGCCGCCGACATGCGCGCCGATCTGCAGCGGCTGAAGCGGGACACCGACACCGGACGAGCGGTAGCTGCCGCCAGTTCTGGAAGCATCGCGGCAGTGCAGGAACCCCCGGCTTCTTCGTCCGGCGTCGCTCCCGTGCCCGGATCGGGATCTTCGGCGGCAGCCCGGCCGGACTTCTGGCAGCAGTGTGCAACCGGCTCCCGTTTCTGCTTCCGCAGCCGGAGTAGTTGCGGAGCCTTCAGGGAGCAAGAAGTGGTGGAAGGTTGCCCTCCCTGTGGCCGCGCTGCTGGTTGTAGTCGCCGCCGGATTTTTCTTTTACACGCGGCGTTCCCATGCGCTGACTGAAAAGGATTCCATCCTGCTGACCGACTTCGTCAACACCACAGGCGACAGCGTCTTCGACGGTTCGCTGAAGCAGGCACTCGCAGTGCAACTGGAGCAGTCTCCGTATCTGAACGTGCTGCCGCAATCGCGGATCCAGGAGGCGCTGCGCTTCATGGGGCGTTCTCCGGATGAGCGCCTGACCAGCGATGTGGCGCGGGAAATTTGCGTCCGCGAAGGCGTCAAGGCGATGCTGACCGGCTCGATTTCGGGCCTGGGCAGCCATTTCGTGATTGACCTGAACGCCGTAAACGCCCAAACCGGAGATTCGCTGGGGCGTGCGCAGGCGGAGGCAGAGAGCAAGGAGCAGGTGCTGAAGTCGCTGGATAAAGCGGCGTCCGACCTGCGGCAGAAGCTGGGCGAGTCGATCGGCTCGGTGCAGAAGTTCACCACACCGCTGCAACAAGCAACGACATCTTCGCTAGAGGCCCTGCAGGCCTTCACCCTGGGCCAGGCGGAGCACCAGAAGCTGGACGACGAGAAGGCCGTTCCTCACTTGCAGCGGGCCATCGAACTCGATCCGAATTTTGCCATGGCCTACGCGACACTGGGCGTTTCTTACGGCAACCTGAGCCAACCCAAACAGCAGCGGGAGAACCTGACCAAGGCGTTCGATCTCAAGGATCGAGCCAGTGAGCGCGAGAAGCTCTATATTTCCGCTCATTACTACAGCGAGGTGACGGGAGAGCTGGACAAGAGCATTGCGATCTATGAGCAATGGACGCAGACCTATCCCCGCGACACGGTTCCACGGGACAACCTGGCTCTTGGCTATGCAACGACTGGGCAGCATGAGAAGGCGCTGGCCAGCGCTCTCGAGGGCATGAAAATTGATCCGAAAGACGGTTACGCCTATCAGAACGCCGCCGACGCTTATGAGCGCCTCGGCCGCTTTGATGAAGCCACGGCGATTCTGGATAAGGCCGCGGCCCAGCACCTCGGGGGAACGGTAGGTTTCCTGACCCGCTATGACGTTGCGTTCCTGAAGGGTGACGAACCCGGCATGCAGAGCGCCGTGGCGGCCGCGAAGGGAGATTCGGTTGAGCCGATCATGTTCTTCGTCAAGGGCAGCGGCGAATGTTCCTTGGGCAAGGTGGCGAGTGCCCGGCAAAACTATGCCCAGGCTGGGAGCATAGCTCAGAAGTTTGGCATGAAAGAGATTTCGGCGTTCACTCAGCTGGTGAGCGCGATTTGTGAGGTCGAAGTTGGCAACGCAGCCGCGGCGCGACCCAGAGTGAGTGCAGCGCTTGCGCTCTCTGATGATCCGAATGTTGGTATGACTGCCGCGTTGATCCTGGCTCGGGCAGGCGACGCCAGCCAATCGCAGAAGCTGATGGAACGAGCCGCTAAAGAGTCTCCTACCGACACAATGGTGAACACCATTTGGATTCCGACAACACGTGCGGCCAACCAGATCCACGCCAATCAGGCCGCGCAAGCCGTAGCCTCGCTCGAAGTGGCCACGCCGTATGAAATGGGTTCGCCGCCCAATGGAGCCGGCTACTGGCCCATGTTCGTGCGGGGCGATGCGTATCTGCATATGGGAGACGGCGCCAAGGCGGCCGCGGAGTATCAGAAGATTCTCGATCATCGCGGCATAGACCCGACCAATTTCCTCAATCCCCTGGCGCGGCTGGGATCGGGACGGGCCTACGCGCTGCAGGGCGACAAAGCCAAAGCGAAAGCGGCTTACCAGGACTTCTTTGCGATCTGGAAAGATGCCGACCCCGATGTACCCATCCTGAAAGATGCCAAAGCCGAATACGCCAAACTCCAGTGAACATGTGGGGCGGACACTCCTGTCCGCCGCCTTTGAATTTGATTTTGGTTCTTACTGATGTGCAGTTCCGATGCGGCCCCTGCATCGGTGGATTCGTCGGAAGCAGAAAACTCCATGCCGAACAAAACCAACGGCAAAGGCGGCGGACTAGAGTGTCCGCCCCACACGGGTGTTATGATTACTGCTCCCTGATCGTCGCCGACTGACAGCGCGGCGGTCGTATTTCATGCGCATACGACGTCGACTCCCCATCCTCTTTGGCGTGGTGCTGGTCGTCGCCGCCATCGCCCTGGCTGTCGTGCTGCGCAAGCATGCCCCGCCTGAACCTGCCCGACTGCTGCCGGGAGCGGACGGCTACTTCTACGTCAATCTGAAATGGATCCGCCGCGCCAATATTGCCGGCCAGATTCCGGACGTTCCCCACGAACCGGAGTACGAGCAATTCATCCAGGCGACCGGGTTTCAATTTGAGCGAGACCTTGATCAGGCAGCTTTCGCCATCCATTATCCAGCGGTCAGAAAGAACGCCAACCCCGCTGCTCCCGATCCCCCTCGATTCTCGGAAGTGTTTGTAGGCAGAATCGAGGGCGAGCGGCTGCGCGCTTACCTGGGCAAGATTTCGGGGTCGGTGGAGAATTACCGCTCAGTGGATATTTACAGCATTCCGCTCGAAGGGCGCACTTTGCGGGTCGCGGTTCTGGGCTTCGACACGGTGGCGGCATCGAACCACGACGATCCCATGGTGATTCGCGGCATCGTAGACCGGTCGCGCAAAGTGGCATCGCCCTTTGGCGGTCCTGCGTTGCTGCGCCGGTACTATAAATATGTTCCGCTGGCCAGCCTGGGATGGGCCGTTTTCAAAGTGGATCCAGTCGATAGCTTGCCCAGCCGGAATGCCTTGTCATTCCTGTTTACCAAACCGGCCACGGTGGTGGCTTCCGCACGTTATCTAGGGCGCGTGCACTTCCGGGCAGAGGCCTTCACCGGCAGCAAAGACGATGCCCAGCGGCTGACCGAACAACTGGGGACGTTTCTGCAACTCTTCCACACCGCGGAGGGGACGGTTTCAACACCAGGCAGCGATCCTGACGTGAAGGCATTTTTCGACGGACTCAAAGTGCAGCAACATGACGATCGCATGGTGTTAACCGCAGCCATTCCGCCGGGATTTCTGCGCAAGGCTGTGGCTTCGCCACCGGCAGAGCTTCAAGCGACACCGGCAGCTCCTCCACCGGCCCCTGCTAAAAACAAATAACTGTAACCTGGCAGTTCGCCGCGCATCTTTGGTGTTTGTGGTGGTTTTGTAGCGCTGGCAATCTTTGTCGGCTGGCTCGGGGGCATCCTGCCCCCGACGGGCGGGCAGGATGCCCGCCCGACAGCCGGCGGGACGCCGGCGCTACTAAGAGCATTAGGGCTCGCTGGCTGCAGCAGGTACAATAATCCCGATGTCGACACTTCCTCTTCCCATTGCGGCGTTCCTGGCAGGGCTGGTTTCGTTCCTCTCGCCTTGCGTGCTGCCATTGGTTCCGGGCTACATTTCGCTGATTTCAGGGGCCGGCGTCGAGGAACTGAAGGCCCAGGAATCCCGAATCCTGGGCAAAGTGATGCTGAATTCCGTCGGCTTCATTCTGGGTTTCAGCGTGGTCTTCATTTCGCTGGGCGCGATCTCGACCGAAGTCGGGCAGTTGGTGGCGCGCTACAAGTCGGTGCTGGCTCAGGTGGGCGGCGTGGTCATCATTCTGTTTGGATTGCATCTGACCGGCCTGTTCAAGATCAAGGCGTTATACACCGATGCGCGGCTGCATAGCGTGAAGGGCGGCAGCACCCCCTGGGGAGCATTTCTGATCGGCTTTGCCTTCGCTTTTGGCTGGACGCCTTGCGTGGGCCCGATCCTGGCCGTCATTCTGGGGTTTGCGGCGACCCAGGACTCCGTGGCTAAGGGGATCCTGCTGCTGGCGGTCTACTCGATGGGATTGGCCGTGCCCTTCCTGCTGACTTCCCTCGGGATCGAACGGTTTCTGAAATTCTACAAGCGCTTTCGCATGCACATGCATGCGCTGGAAGTGGGTAGCGGGGGCCTGCTGATTGTGCTCGGCCTGCTGCTGGTGTTCGGGCGCTTCACCATCATTTCGAACTATTTATCGTTTCTGAACCGGTTTGCGCTTTAATTGTGCTCTAAATACGTACTCTAAAGGGAGTCTGTCGTGAAACGCGATCCAGTGGTCATTATCGTGGTCGCCATGGTGGTGACCGTCATGATTGTGTTCGGGTTTCAGATGGCCCGGCGAAAGAATGGACAGACCGTCAACGCCGGCCCCAGCATGAATGGGCAGCCGGCGCCGGACTTCACCCTGGAATCGTTGGACGGCAAAACCGTGCACCTGTCAGATTTTCGCGGCAAGGGCGTGCTGTTGAACTTCTGGGCCACCTGGTGCCAGCCCTGCAAGATCGAGATGCCCTGGTTTGCCGAGCTGCAAAAGCAATATGGACCACAGGGATTGCAGATCGTCGGCGTGGCCATGGATGACGCCAGCCCCAAGGAGATCGGAGAGTTCGCCCATGACCTGGGTGTCAACTATCCCATCCTCGTGGGCAAAGAAGAAGTTGGCAATGCCTACGGAGGGGTGCAGTTTTTGCCCGCCACTTTCTACATTGGGCGCGATGGCAAGGTAGTAGACAAGGTGTTTGGCCTGAAGGGCCGCGGCGAAATCGAGGATAGTATCAAGAAGGCGCTGGCCGAGGGTCAAGCCGTACAGGCGCAAAAGTAACGTAGCCGGTGCCGCCAAACGCTTCTAACATCTCCTTATGCTTATGCCGCGAAAGCTCGTGCCCGGTTTGGCTATGCTGGCAGCTTTTGCAGCTGCGCAGGAGGGTTCCGCTGGGTTTTCTGCGAATCGACCCGCTCCTGACCAGGTTGTCAGCCAGGATATTCCTGGCAGGAGGAGCCCGTCGGTCACGATGGCGCCCGTGCCGGTCATTACGGTAACCCGCGGGAGGTCGAACCCGGTAACTCTGCGCTTTCGCGTGAGTCCGGGGTTTCACGTGAATTCCAACCAGCCCAAGTCTGAATTCCTCATCCCCACCGTTCTCAAGGTAAGTGCTCCGACGGACATTGTGATCGGTCGAGTGACCTATCCCGCCGGGTCGGAAATGAGTTTCACTTTTGCCCCCGAGGACAAGCTGAGCGTCTATACCGGAGAGTTCCCTGTGGTAGTGGAGGTGCGCCCCCTGGCGGAAGTAATTACTGCGAAATACATGATTCGTGGAGAACTGAAATATCAAGCTTGCGACAATGCCGCCTGCTATCCGCCGAAGAAGTTACCGGTACAGTTTGAAGTGAAGGTGATCAAAGGCCCTCCGCCGCACCGCAAGAATCCGGGACAAAGTCCGCATGTCCACTTGTAGGTGGGAACCGTGGAGAAGGCGCATTGTAAGACAGGTACGCGGTCTCATATCGGCAGCGTCGGGGCATCTTTAAAAATAGTCTTTCAGAAACGCCAGGCCTAAAGTTAGAGTAATGCGATAGGGTGTCCGGCATCGGGCGGCGAGCATGAATACTCCACAGAAAAAGTTGAACTCGGTGGCGCCCTCTTTTGAATTGCTGCCCCCGGCGGATTCGTCGGACGAAGCAGTGGGGGGGCCTGCCCGGACAGTTTGACCGACTATGTCAGGAAAACCGTCCTGCAGGCTTTGCCTAACGACCTGACGCGAATGATTTACCTGGCATCACTGCGAGACTGCAACAGCGGAATGTATCTGCATCCTGAACTCTCGCATGAAAGGGGAATGCAAGCGGCGGATGGGGCGTTGCGGGCCTGCCATGAGCAAGTCTTTCGCCGCCTGCTGACGACTGGACTGGCGGAGTACGTAGTCCAGTTGCAGGAATACATCCGCTTTACGCGGGGCGAAATTCTTACCGTGCTGAAAACCTGGAAGTCCCTGCAGGCTTACCGCGCGACCGTCCCGGTGAGCGCAGTCTCTACTTCCACCGAGCTCTACTTCCTGAATGTTGCGATCGCGCTCGAAGTCGTGGACAAGCAGATGTCAGCCGCCCAGCAGTCCTAGTGCGTCGCCCCGCCGTTGGATAGTTGCTCAAAGGGCATCCATGCATTGATCACGCGGCCAATCACGGAGGCCTCTCGCGGCACCTTGAACCGTCGCACCGACTGGCGAGAGAGCGGATACGGCAGCAGAGTTAGTTCTTTTCCTTCCAATTGGCACCAGCAGCAACTGTGCCCGTCGGTGTGCCAGACCAGATAAACCGGACGTTCACGGATGGTCTTCCAGTCAAATACCTGGACCGCATTCTGCATGACGTCAACTTCGACCAAGGATCCGGGAGGAATCAACTCTCCCATGGTGTCATCTTTCAGGCCCACCACGGCATAGCGGAATCGCCTGGGATCAAGGCGTTTGCGCAGCGCCGGTGGCAGCGTGGCCAACTCCTGCGGATTCAATTTGAGCAGGCTGGTCTCGTGGCTATTGAAGGCGGCATCGAAGTTGAGTTGAAAGCGGAACTCAGACTCTCGAACTTCTGCGGTTTGGAGCCGCGGCAGGCCGGCTTCAGACTGGCCGGAGTACTGCCGCACCTCGTTCAGGTCAATTCCGAAAACGAGAAGGAGCTCCTCCAGAGAGACTTTGAGGCAGGCGGCCAGAGTGAACAGCTTGTGAATGCTGGGCACCGATCCGGTTTCGATATCGGCCAGGGTGGAATGTGAAACATAGAAGTCGGCATTGCCCTTGACGTCGGCAATCGATCGGCTGATGCGTTCGATGTCGCTGGATTTAACGAAACGCTCTTCGCGCAACTCCCGAATCCATTTACCGGAGTCCATGTGAGTGGCCCTGATCTTCCCGTCTCAACCGGGGATTCCGCGGCTCATGAAGGGATTTCCTCCGTGAACCGCTCAAACGTCCCACCAAGCCTTAAACGAAAAAAATTCTCCCGACTTCCGCAAGCGCCAGACTTTTCGCTGGAAAAAACGGAAATGCAACGACTGGCAGCGCGGACGTTCCATGGCAAACCGTCCTAAGCTGCCATCACTGATCGCGGCAGGCCCCACTGACGTCGTTGCTGCATCCGACCAAGATACGTGAGCAATTCCTGGTACGGTGTTTCGACTGCCGGTAACGACAACGCCCAGCCCGGAAAAATCCATTTCAACCACAGGCAGGGCTCAGCCAGCATCAAGTTTACACGAAGCCGGAGCGCTCCATGGATCAGATCCGCTGCTTCCCGGGCCAACTCAGGATTTGATTCCGTCTTCGCTAGCTGCCCCAGTTTCATCAACATAGCTGCGTTTTCACCCGCCAGATCCAGCCAGCGCAGGGCCAGCGCCATACGCTTTCTCTGGAAGACACGGAAGTCGTGCAGGGGCAATGACTGGCGCAGATACCGATCCTCGGCGGGATCAAGCAGTATCCGAAACATTTCCGGATCGACGGCGTGATTCTTTGCCTCCCAGTCTTCCAGGCTCTTTATCTGAGGCACCCCTGGACGGACGATTGTCCAGACCAGGTACAAAGAAAGGGCACTGACCAACAGAGTTGTTATCGTCGATACCATTCGTCAATGTGCTCAGTCAGAGCATCGTTCCAATTTGCCAGGTCGGTACCAGGCAAACGCTCGACCGGATTTCCGTCCCGGGGTCGGAGGAAATAAAAGGCCCAGATCAAGACGCCGAGATTATATGCCGCCGACCTCAGGAACACAAAGGTCGAATCGCTTACGACGTGAAGATGGGCACGAAGCTCAAGCAGAACCAGGTCCAGGGCGGCATACACGCCAAAACCTGCAGCGATACCGAGGGAATAGTTACGCCAGTTGAGTTCCAGACGCGACATCATCGCAATTGCGACAATCAGCAGTGAAACCTGCAGGAACCGGGCCGAGCGCTCGGTCAGGATGATCCACTCGAGAGCTACATCCGCCCCCGCCGGACCTTTGGTCCAGATGAGCATAGCCAAGGCTGCGAGCCCGACCACCGCGGCCGAGATCCAAAGTACCTTGAGAAAGAGTCTCAGGAAAGGATAAGGCCTAACGAACTGCCAACTGATTTCGAAAATGATTCCCAGAGATAAAAGGATCGCAACCGCCTCGCCCCACCAAAAGACATTGGAGTAACGGTCACCTGGCCGTGGCAGAAAATATAGGGTGGTATCCCGTGCGGGCAGCAGAAGGGTGTAAATGAAAAAGAAAGGAAATTGCCCAACCAGTCCGCGGCGCAGCATGACCACGGCGATTACACACTGTATCGCCAGCGGCATGACCCAGAGGACATACGTGGCCAGGCGTAGAAAGTTCATGGGCCGCACTGGAAGGCTACTCGCAAACCAGACGGCCCACAAGATGTCTAGATCTTAACTGTCCAACGGCTTACTTTCCGCCGCAGTGTCCGGGTGAACACATGGGCGTCGGAGCCCCGCCATCGGCAAAGGAAGAAATCGATACGGCGCTCAGAAGCACCAGGGTTACAACCATCAAGCGAACCATCTTTTTCATGGGAAGAGTCCTCCGTGGGATAGCGCCCACTCGGGATTCACCATATTTTTTCCCGGAGAGGAAATTCGAAGTGTTCGAAAATCGCGCGGTGCATCATTGGAGTTCGTCGGTATCCCGACAAGCCGCATCGCGCAATTCATCGGTGCCAACCAGCGGCGTGAAGACGATCCTGCCTTGTTTTCACGTTTTTCGCCGACGCCTGGCGAAGGCCGCCGGATGAGACAGGCGGCAATACGCGGTAGATGCCTTCGTCGGTTTACCGACGAACATAGCTCGACCCTCAATCGAAAACGGGTGGAAACGTATTCTCATTGCTGACGCCCCGGTTCACCCGACATGTTTTTTCCTAAGGACACATCTCTCTTACTCCGCGCAGCGGTCACCGCGATCCTGGCGGTAGCGACACTGTTGTTCCTGGTTCCGTGCGCAGTCTTGTTCTTCGCCGTGAGCCCGGAATCGGTTTCGCCACACTTAGGCTTGTTTCAGTTACCGGTGACATGCTGGGCGGCCTGGGCGCTGGTCTCGCTGTGGGCGGCGCTCGATTCGTCCCGGCTATGGCGCGTACTGGGCCGGCCGGTGGACCCTCTGGGGACGCAGGCTTTATGGGGTGCGCTACTTGGCGTCTTGAATATTGGCGCTTCCCTGCTGGTTGTGATGTCGCGGCCGCCGCACTAAGACCGTCGCGATGGTCACGGCAACGATCTGGTTCGCAGAAAAATTTCCATCATGAAATAGCCTGATTTCAAAAATTGCTTTGTCGAAGGGTGGGAAGTTCTGACGTGAGAAGGTTCGCGATGGGGGTGAGTCGCAAGCATCCCACGTCGCACAAAGGTCTTCCGCGCGGCAGCGGCGGCGCACCAAGAGAGGTAGCACCTGCCTCTGCTGACAGAGCAAAGAGTCGGGCTAGTATCGATGAATGAACGCGTCTGCAGCGGTCCCTGGTTGGCTCGAGATACCTCGCGCAGAGTACGCGTTTCGCCGGATCGAAGCCGGCGAAAATGCTGAGCAGTCGTGTGACTGGGGAGCTCGATCCGAGAGCCTCAGAAATATTTTGTACCGCGACGGCCATACCATCACTCAAATTTCCGACGCCACTCGCCGCCGCTACGGAAGCCGATCGCCATATTTCATTCCCGCAAGTTTTCTCTACCAACTGAGAAAGGGCGTCACGCCGCACGTTTGCCAGATTGTGGCCTTGAGCGAGATGACCGGATATCGCTTGATCGACTGGCTGCGAATGTTCGGTTTTGATCTGCACCAGATTTTTCGCCTGCAAATCCGGCTCCACCCGCAGCGTACGACTCTGCTCACTCCGCTGGAAGATGGCTTCGAGCCGTTCCTGCCCCAACCATTATCGGGATATGAAAGATGGACTTCAGCACCCTGGCCTCGGCCGGGAGAGTGGAGCCGGCAGCGCCGCTACCTGTTCGTCAAGATCGGAAACAAAGATGCCGCGGGTTGTCTCAGGCTTTCGCCCGGCAGCATCGTACGCGTCGACCGGTATTACAGCCAGCGGGTGCACGGCCTCGATCCGGTTTCGATGAGCCGGCTCTTATGGTTGGTCGAGCAACCCAGCGGACTGGCGTGCACCCAGGTGAGATGGATCGACGATCGGCAAATCGTGCTGCTGCCGAGCCGCCCTCCCTGGGGAAGCTGGCCTTTGCATGTACCGACCGAAGCGCGGATCCTCGGTCTTGTCGACACAGACATTCATCCCCTGCAGCACGTGAAGTTGCAACCCCGGGCGGGGCCGACGAACCCTGAACCGTGTCTCCCGCCGCCACTCACCGAAGCCCCGCTGAAGTTTTCGGACTTGCTTCGAATCTCGCGTGGACGCGCCGGCTTGACCTTCCGGGCAGCGCACCAGCTCACCTGCACGATCGCTCGAATCCTGGGAAACCGCGAGTATGGAATTGCCTTAGGTATGCTTTCCGACTATGAGGCCATGGGCCGCCTGCCGCGCCACATTGCCAAAATAGTGAGCCTCTGTATCGCTTACTGCATGGATGTCAGAGATTTGCTGGAATCCGCCGGCGTGCGTTTCGACGATTCCGCGAAATTGTCCTTGCCGTTGCCCGATGGCCGTCTCCGCGTGCCGGCTGAATTTCTAGAGCACTCCGCACACTCCGGGGCGAGCGCCATCGTCACCGGCTACGCTCGCTCAGCCGGAGCACTGCCCTAATAAGGTAATAAGAAACAGCACCACAATTCACTTTCATCGCCCTGCGCACGTCGGTAACTGGTGGCTTGGTTACTTACCAAAGTGAAGACAGAGCCCGTTGGGCGTGTGACTCTCGTGTTTTGACGCAGGCACAAACTGACCCTACGATGATGGCTACACGGGAGCCCCCGCTTCCGGCCATTCTCTCCCACGACAGTTCTGTTTTCAGGACGCTCCGCCGAGTGGGCGGAAATGGAGGCTGGGCCGGGCAAATGAAGGATCATCACACCATGAAAATTTCGCACCGCTGCTCGAACCGGGATGGCGGAACCCGCGGCTTCAGCCTGCTTGAAATGATGATCGTAATCTGCGTGATGATGATCATCGGCGGAATCGGTTTCATGGCGGTGCAGCCGGCAATGAGAGACGCAAAGGTCAATCAAGCCTTTGAGAGTGCAATGATGCCGCTGCGCGTGGCTCGTCAGCGCGCCATCGCCGAACGCAAGCAATACATCGTGTGCTACGGAATTGCCGCTCCGGCTGGCGCCCTAACTCCGCTGGGCGCGCCCACCGCGCAAAGCATCCAGACCTTCCGCTGGGATGCGGGAACAGCGCTATCCGCGGCCACGCAGATCACCGCCATCACATTACCGCAGGACATCCAGTTCCAGACCATCGCGGGGTTGCCGAACGGTGCGGCCACAGTGCCGGACGGATTCGGCACTGCCACGGTTGCGCTCGATTTTGATCAGAATGTCGCGGGGGCGATCAAGAACCAGGTCATGTTCATGCCCGATGGTTCGGCGCATGACGTCAATGGAAACTTGAACAGCGGAATCCTGTATCTGGCTCGCAACGGAGATCTGTACAGCTCGCGGGCGGTCACTTTGTACGGCGCGACCGGCAGAATTCGGGGATGGCGCTTGCTTAGTAATGGTGGCGCTCCCAAATGGTTTCAGCAGTGAGGACAACGATGACCTACAACCGACGACAGGCACCGGCGGAGAAGAGGCAACAGGGATTCGCATTGCTTGAAACCCTGATCGCCATCGTTGTGCTGATGATCGGTCTGCTGGCGGTCCTGGCAACGTTCGCCATGGCCATCAGCAACACCAACTCGGTACAACTCGACAGCATTGCGCGCCAGAAGGCGACCGAGGCTCTGGAGAGCATATTCACGGCTCGCCAGACCAGCCAGATCACATTTGCCAATATCCAGAACGTGGGCGCAGGAGCCGGAATATTCACGCCTGGGTTTACCGCGATGACCGACCCTGGTCCGGACGGTTTGGACGGCACAGGAGACGACGTTGCCGCTGCCCCAGTCCGGCTGCCGGGCCCGAGCGGAGTGATTACGAACACTGCCGCGGATGTGCTGGTCAATCTGGGCAACTTTACGCGCCAGATTCAGATCGCGAACGTCGCCGGCAACCCGAACATTCGCCAGATTACAGTCACCGTGCGTTATCCGGTGCCGCAGGGCTGGTTCAAGTCGTACCAGGTGCAGGCCCTGATTTCTTCCTATCGTTAAGAGGAGAGATATGCGATCCACTGAACATAACGCGCGCGGCTTCAGCCTGGTGGAATTGATGGTAGCCATGGCCCTGGGCATAATCGTTCTGGCGGCCACGACGCAGCTGTTCAAGAGCGGTATGGATGCGACCATCCTGGTGACGCAGTCCTCCGAAATGCAGCAGAGCGCGCGTGCCACGCTGAACCTGATCGCCAAGGATGTGAGCATGGCTGGGTCCGGTCTGCCTTCTGGCGGCCTGGCTCTGCCCAACGGCGCCGGATCAGTAGCCTCACTTTTCGCGGTGGATGCCAACCGGGCCTGGCTGGCCAACAACGCTTATCCGAACAGGTTCATGTTCGGCATCATCCCTGGCGACAACAACGGAATGGAATTGGGCGGGCCGATCAATGTAACCGCTACGGGCGCGGGGTCGGATGCGATCACCATCATCTACGCGGATTACGCCTTCCCGCTTAATCAGTACACGACTTCGATCCCGGCCGCCAACCCGAATGGCGATAAGGTCACGTTCACGCCTCCGGTGCCTCTGCCCGTAGGCTTCCCGGCCATCCAGTCACCCACTGGAATTCAAGTGGGAGATTTGATCTTGTTCACCAACAACACGGGCAGCGCAGTGGGCGAAGTTACGGGCATCGCGCCCAACGGCGGCAGCACGGATATTTCATTCGCCAACGGCGATCCGCTGAAGATGAACCAGACCGGTGCGGCCGCCGGAAACATCAAATCCATCATTGGCGGTGGCGCAACCACTGGCACACGGATATGGGCGGTCACTTACTTCATTGAAGTTCCCGCGGTGGCGTCAGGACAGCCGCCGCGCCTGATGCGTCAAGTCAGTGGACAGCCTCCGTCTCCGGTGGCCGACAACATTATTGGCCTGACCGTCACCTACGACCTGTGTGACGGGACCAACGGCCCGAACTGTTCGGGCGTCACCAATCCGTTGCTGGCTCCATTCTCCCCGAGTCAGATCCACAAAGTGAACATTCAAGTCATGGCACAGACGCTCAATGCCTATGGAAACAGGTCGAGGAGCACGGCGCTGGCAACATCAGTGAGCACGCGCAGCCTTTCATTCAAGGACCGCTATCAGTAGTCGCGATCGAGTGGCAGACATCGCAATTGAGGAGAAGAAGAGTCAGGAGACTAACTATTATGTGCAGGACTAAGGGCCGATCACGGGGATTTACGCTTGTCGCCAGCTTGCTGGTGCTCGCGCTGTTGTCCGGCATCGCGATAAGCCTTTTATTTATGGTTCAGGGCGCGGGCCAGGTCGGCGGTAATGATCTGGAAACCAACCAGGCCTACTACGGCGCCGAATCGGGTATGGAGTTGCTGACCGCGAACCTGGCGGCGCTGTATCAGCAGTCGCAATCGCCCACCCCCCTGCAAATCACAGCCCTCACCAACAATCCGCCGAGCAGCGCCATGATTTCGTCCATGAATTATCAGGAGAGCATCACCTGGACGCCGGACGCATTCGGCAACCCGGCTTCGCATACCAGTGTGATAGATCCTCCGTCGCCGAATGCCGGCCTGACTGCCGAAATCATTCCACTTACATTGAAAGTAGTTGCCAGCCGTCCGGGTGGAGCGTCGGTCAACATGACGCGGGGCGTGGAAGTGGCTCTTATCCCGGTCTTTCAGTTTGGAGTTTTTTCCGACAGCGACTTGAGCTACTTCGCCGGCCCCAATTTCAACTTTCAAGGCCGGGTGCACACCAACGGGAACCTGTTTCTGGCGGAAGGCAACGGGAATTCGCTTGTCCTGAACGATAAGGTCACCGCGGTGAATCAAATTATCCGCGACCGCCTGGCTAACAACTTCCTTACCAACGCAAACTATACCGGCGACGTCTACGTACTAAAGCAGAGCCATGGGTGCGACGGAACAGTGCCGGTGGCGATCACCAATCCCAACTGCATAAAATTTACTGTGCCTTTGGCTAGTTGGAGCAATGGGATTCCGGCCGCTGGCGCAGCCACCGCCACCGCAACCTGGGACAACACTTCCCAGACCACGTTTGGCGGATGGATTGGTAACAATACCTCGCTTTCCGTGCAGCCCCTTACCCTGCCTTTCGTGCAGGGCGCGGCCAATTCGAACGGACAGATTCAGATCATCCGCAAAGCTCCGCTGGGCGAACTTCCGAGCTCGGCAACGGGATCGTCACGCGAGTACAACAAGGCCAACGTGCGCATCCTGCTGGCCAGCAACCAAGCCGATCTGCATCCCGACCGGCCTGGCCTGTTGGCTGAGGACATCGATTTGACCGCCGGAGGTTGTGTAGCAAGTCCGACCGGCAAAGCCGTGCCGGTAACCGGAACGCCGGGAAGCACGAGAATCGCGATGGCATCTGCTGCGAAAGATCCAGCATGGGCGGGGGGTGCGCCGACTCTTTCTCCTTGTATCGGAAATCCGGCTCCCGGGAGTCCGTGGAACCTGGTTGACGGCTGGTTGCGAGTGGAATATCTGAACGCGGCGGGCGCGTGGGTTGGTGTCACCACGGAGTGGCTGCAGCTCGGCTTCGCGCGGGGGGTCAATCCCCCACCAAGCCGGTCGGAGGGGGTGCGGGGTCGAACCTGGTACATCCCAATGCCATCCTGATATTGCAGGAGCAGGCCGATCGCAACGCGAATGGCAGCGCAGCCGACCCCATCGATGTTCCCAACAACACCTGGGACACCGGCACTCTCTCCCAGTACAGCTGGTATCCAATCAATCTCTTTGATCCGCGCGAAGGCTTCCCCCGCGATGCCGCCCCTCCGGGCATGGCGAATCCCGCTTGCTACGTGAACGGCATCATGAATGCGGTCGAGCTGGATGTGGGCAACTTCAAAAAATGGTTGCAGGGCACGGTCCCGGGCGGAAACGGTCCCCTGGTCTCCTACAGCAGCCAGAACGGTTACCTGGTGTACTTCTCCGACCGCCGGGGAATGATTCCGAATCCCGACCCCGGCATGGGCGGAATTACCAATGGCGAGTATGGGTTCGAAGATGTCATCAACTCGGCTTCGGCTACCGGAACTCCCGACGGACTCTTGGAGGCGGCTGAGGACGTGGACCTGAACAACATAGATGACCGGTGGGGTGCAGCCAACGTTGGAAACGGCCTGCAGGTACCGACGGTCAACAATCCTTACGCGAACGTAAATTGCTCGACTCGCGGACGGCAGAATATTGTTACGCGGCGCACGCCATGTGCTGAAGCTGGTCGATGGCGGCCTGGGGAACCTGCCGGTGCGTCCCGACAATGGTCAGGGCGGCTTTACGGTCGCGTCGGAAAACCCGGTTTATATTCAGGGGAATTACAACTCCGATAACACGGATCCGTTCTGGGGCAATCCTCCGCCAGCCGTGCAGCCGGATATCGCTCACGCCGCCGCAGCAGTGATCGCCGACACGGTGACCGTGCTTTCCAATGCCTGGTCCGATACCAACAGCATGCAGAACCCGCTGAACCTGGGCAACCGGAACGCCAACACCACTTATTACCGGCTGGCAATCGCCGGCGGAAAGAACATCAACTTCCCGCAACCTGCGGGCACGGGACAAGATTTCGGGACCGACGGCGGAGTGCACAACTTCCTGCGCTATATCGAGGGATGGGGTGGAGCCGGCGGACTGTACTATCGCGGATCGCTGGTCAGCCTCTACTACTCGCAATACGCGACCGGCGTTTTCAAGTGCTGCAACCTGGTCTATGGTCCGCCACCGCGTTACTACTACTTCGACAACGCGTTCCTGGATCCGGCGAAGCTGCCTCCAGGTACTCCGATGTTGCAGGACGTAGTCAACCTGACGTACTGGCAGGACTTCAAACCGTACTAACACAAAGAAGAACTGCGCCGGCTCCAGAATCAGGGGCCGGCGCTTTTTTTGGCAAGCGACACATCTTTCACCCACCACAATTCGCGTAGGCCCGGACGCCCTCGTCCGGGTGGGCGAGCGGAGCTCGCCTGGGGCTGGGGTTTGGGGCTAACAAAGCCTTGCCGGGCTTTGCCCGGCTGGGCGGGCGAGGGCGCCCGCCCCTACATGGTTTGTGGTGGGTTCCCTCGTGCCGAAACGGGATTGAACGATTTTATTTGCGTCAGAGGGGATACCGCTCGGCGTCAAAATAGCTGCGCCGTGACTTTCTACCGCCGTAATCTACCGCACTTGCAGCGTGACGACAAACCTCATTTCATCACATTCGTTACCAAGAAGCGCTCGATCCTTCCAGAGTGGTCCCGCGATATTATCCTTCGCTGCTGCCTACATGATCACGAGAACAAGTACCAGCTCTATGTAGCCGTGGTCATGCCCGATCACGTGCACTTGATCCTCACACCGCTGGTGGAGACTGCGAAGAATAGGGTCGTACCCCTGCCAGAGATCATGAAGGCGATCAAATCTTCATCTGCGCATTTCATAAACCGGCAGAAGGGAATCCGCGAGACCGTCTGGCAGGAAGAGTCGTTTGATCGTGTCTTGCGGCGTTCAGAGAAATTAGATGAGAAGATTGCATACATTCTGGACAACCCGGTGCGCGTTGGAATCGTTGCGGACTGGCGCGAGTACCGATGGGTCTGGTGTCAAGGAGCGCCGAATCGATATGCCCCACCCGGATCCACATAGGCCCGGACGCCCTCGTGGGTGGACGAGCGAAGCGCGCCTGGGGTTTCGAATTCGGGGCTAAAAAAGACCCTGCCGGGCTTTGCCCGGCTGGGCGGACGAGGGCGTCCGCCCCTACGGGTTTGTAATGGGGTTACAAGGGTGATCGTGCGGGTTACGTGGGTCGGAGTGGGATTATGCGGTTCGTTCTTTGGTGGCTTGGCGGGCGGCGGTGCGTTCCTGCAGAGCGAGCGTGACTACGCGCAGCATGTCGTCCCAGGGCGCGGGCTTGCCGGTCCAGATTTCGAACTGGCGCGCCGCCTGGTGGACGAACATCTCGATCCCTGGAATCACTTCCGCGCCGCGCTCTTTCGCTATCTTCATGAGGCGCGTTTCTGCGGGATCGTAAATCATGTCGAAGACATAGCGCGCGTTGATCTCGTTCTCATTCAGCGGAGACTCGCGCGTGTTGCCCATGCCGACCGGCGTGGCATTGATGATGACGTCGAAGGAGAGTTTTTTCAGATCAGCGCGTTTGGCGATCCTCGCCCTGGCTTGGTGGGCCAGCTTTTGTGCCGGGCCTGCGGTGCGATTCAGAATGTAAACTTCGGCCCCGCGTTCCTTGAGCCCGAAAACGGCGGCCCGCGCCGCGCCGCCCGCGCCCAGTACCAGGATCTTCGCTTTTTCCAGCGTGATGCGCTGTTCCAGGGGCCGCACCACGCCGGCGGTGTCGGTGTTGAAGCCGTAGAGTTTTCCGTCCTGCGCCCGCACCACCGTGTTGCACGCACCAATTTTTGTGGTGTGGGAATCGGTGTTGTCGAGATGCTTGAGGATGGCTTCCTTGTACGGCATGGTGATGGAGAGCCCGTGGATGGGAATATCGCGCACGCAGCCCAGCAGATCTTTCAGCGTTTTGGCATGCAGCGCGAGATACACGCCGTTCACATTTTCGCGGCGCAGCGCCGCATTCATGATGACGGGCGAGAGTGAATGCGCCACGGGATCGCCGACCACGCCGTACATTCGGGTGGCCGCGTCCATCTGCTCGATGCGGTAGGTATTGCGCAACTCCTGCGCCGTGACCTGGCCCGGCGCCGTTTTCTCATCGGGACTGACCGCGGCGAAGGTGAACACGCTGCCCGCCCGCACCCCGAGCAGACGGCTGATGATGCCCTGCTCGCCCATGCACAATCCGACCAGAGAATAGCGGTCGCCAGACTTCTCCAGAAATTTCATCATGGTCACGTTGTCGTAGAGGGTCGTGGCCGTGCTGACAACCTTGTAGAAGTCGGCGGGAATCTTCACCATTTTTTCCAGGGTCTGCTCGAGATTCTTGGTCCCCCGGAAATCGTGATACGAAAGAATCAAGGCGGACTTTGTCCGCAGACGCTGCACTTGTTCAGGCTTGCACTTGACCGCGCTCTGCAGCTCAATATCGAGCAACTGGCAGCCCGATGCGCTGGCCTTGCCCAGAATGTCCAGCTGGGCGGCCAGGCTACCCTTGAACTTTCCCCCGCTGGCCGTACGCCGGCAGGTAGCGATGGCGGTGAGGTGGGGATGGTATTCCATGAACCGTTTGATTCTGGGAAGGGCGAGCGCCGGCTTGGGCAAATAGTCTAACCTGAACTCCAGAAAGGTGTTATCCCGAATCAGCGCCTCTGCTTTGTCCACTAATGCGGCAGGATCGCTGTCGGTCACAGCCACGCAAACCCGAGGCATGCGCAGGGGAAGGAACCGCGTAACGTAGCTGTTGGGGGCAGCGCTCATGATCGGAGAACGACTGGGGATATTACAGGCGCGTAATTGCAGATGCAACAACGGATTATCGCAAATGAAGCGCTGACAAACTTTTTAACGTACCCGCGATAACACCAGCGTAACCTTGACCGACCCCTATCCCCTTGTTACTGTGCGACTTGAAAGCCCCTCGATCTGCAGGAGTTAGCGGGACACAGCCGGCGGGGGCCCGGTCTCGATTTTGGAGGTAACATGAAGAAAACAGGACTGTTGCTGTTACTGTGCCTGACGGTGGCGGCAGCTGCGCAGCAAGCCGATTCCACTGCGGCAGACCAGGCTGCTCCTCAAAACACCGAGTTTACGACGGGAACGTTTCCCGTTGAGCGGGTCCAGACCCCGACCAATGCCGATATTTACTGCGGCGGTTTCGTCAGCAAAGAGCTGGTGGCGAACGCAAACTTCGTCGCCGGCGGACTGGAAAGCCCCAACACCACCAAGTTCGCGACCAATGACACCATTTTCCTGGCGGGCCAGGGTTATCAGGCGGGCCAGAAGTACCAGATCGTGCGCGAACTCGTCGACCCCAATAAATACGAATTGTTTGCCGGCCAGCATTCGATGCTGAAGGCGATGGGCCAGCCCTATTCTGAACTGGGCTGGGTGCGCATTGTTGACACCCGCGGCAAGATGGCTGTAGCGCGCGTCGAATTCAGTTGCGAGAGCCTCGCTCCCGGAGACATTGCGATACCGTTTGTGGAAAAGCCGGCGATTGCATACCACCTGCCGGAAAGATTTGACCGCTTCCGTCCCAGCAACGGCAGTGCCAGCGGGCGAATTGTGCTGGCCAAGGAGTTCGATCTCTTGCTGGGAAATGGCTCGAAGGTTTATATGAACCTCGGCGCCAGCCAGGGAATCAAGGTCGGCGACTATCTGCGCGCGGTGCGCACTTACGAAGCGGACCTGCGCGATCCCGTGGATTCACTTTCGTTCAAGGCATCGGCCACCGAAGACACGCAGAAATATCCGCCATCCATCCAGGGCCACATGTTCTCCAAAACCAAAGGGCCTTCGATTCAGGTTGCTGATATGCCCCGGCGTGCCATCGGAGAAATTGTGGTGATCAATACCACTCCGACCACCGCGACCGGCATGGTTGTGTTCTCGCTGGAGGATGTGCACGTTGGCGATGGTGTGGAACTCGATCCGCAGTAATCTTCCCGTGCAGGAAACCTGGTTCAGGGAGGCTTCGGCCTCCCTGATTTTTTTTGGCCAGCAATTTGTTTTGTTATCCTGACCCGGGTTACGCCGACATGCGCCGCGCGTTCTTCGGAACGAAGTTGGACAGCAGATTCAGAAACTCCGCCAGAAACGGCGGAGTGGGCTGATTGCGCAGCGTGACCGCGTACCATTGCCGGCGAAACCCGCGACCGCCCAGCGGGCGAATGGCGACCTTGCCAGCCTCGACAGCCGGCGCCACGGCCCAGCGCGCCAGAAAACCAATGCCAATGCCTGCGCCAGCCAACTCGACAATCGCTTCGGTGAGTGGGACTTCAATCACCCGCTGCGCCTCCACTCCTGCCGGCTTCAGGAGTTGGTTAATCAGCGTGCTCTCTTCGCGCGGCGGATAAATCAGAACCGTCTCCGTCTCCAGATCCCTCGGCCTCACCTGGCTCGCGGCCGCGAGCCGGTGCTTCGGGGACATCACCAGAACCAATTCGTCCTCGAACATAGGGGTCACTTGCAGGCTCTTGTTCTTCGGAGGAGAGCTGATGATCGCAATATCGAGCTTGCCTCCAAGCAAGGCCGCCGAAGGGTTCGAAGTCGCGCTGGCGACGATATTCACTTCGACTTTCGAAAACTTCCCGTGAAACTTGTTCAGCACCGGTGGCAGCCAGTGATAGCAGGTGTAGCATTCAGTGCTCAGCCGGATTTCACCCCGCGCTCCGCCGTTGAGTCCCTCGATCTGCACTTCGGTAGTGCTCAGTTCGTCGAGCACCCGGCGCGCGCATGCGATCAGCCTCTCCCCGGCAGGAGTCAGCACCATCTTCCTTCCCAGCCGCAAGAACAGGGCGGTGCCCAGCTTTTCTTCCGCGTCGCGCAACTGGTGGCTCAGTGCTGATTGGGTGAGGTGCAGGCGCTTGCCGGCTTCGGTGACGCTGCCTTCTTCGGCAATGGTGACCAGAAGCTTCAGGTGTCGAACTTCCAGTTTCGGACTCATATTCACATGAGTGTAGTTCATTGATTGAATGAAAACAAACAATCAATCTCATGCATGGAAAATCTCGTCCAACCCGCTAGTACGCAGGAAATCGACTTTGACGGCAAGAAGCGGATAGCGAGTATCGAACGGGCGATACAGACTTCGTACTCATGTCCGGCAATTTCACGAGTGCGCAATCGAACGAACTCGATAGACAAAGACAAGGGGAGGTTGTTATGAACCGAGTTGGACGTGTATTTGCTTCACTTCTTCTGAGTGTCCTGATGCTGGGCTCTGCGCTCTATGCGCAGCACACCGAACGGGTCATCAAGACAAACATTCCTTTCGATTTCGTCGTAGGAAACGAGATCTTTCCCGCCGGCCAGTATTCGGTGGTACTCGTCGGGCCGGTGCTGTTAGAACTGCGCGACTCCCGAGGCCGGACTCTGACAAACGTATTGACCCAATCGGTGCGGACGCTGGCCACGTCGGGCCGGCCCAAACTGCGCTTCGACAACCAGGGGGGCCGGAACGTCCTCACCCAAGTCTGGCAGGCGGGGGGCGAGAGTGGCCAGCAGGTCTTGCGCTCAAAGTCGGCCATTGTTGCTGTCCGAAGGGGCTCGGGACACGTCCAAACCGCCGAGGCGAGCAATCCGCGCTAGACACTCAACCATCACGATCACAAAGTGGGGGTTTCATGAATACCGGAATGAACGGAAACAACGGACAATCGGATGCGGGTGACCTGCACGTTCAGGAGGTCATCCGCTCGGCGGAACGGGAGCTGCACGAACTACTCGCGCAGCGGGCGGAACTCATGAAGCGAATCGGCACCATCAAACAAACACTGGCCGGATTGGCGAACATTTTTGGCGACTGCGTGCTCAGCGACCAACTGCTCACCTTCCTCGATCGCAAAACCGCCAGCCGGCAGCCGGGATTCACTCGAGCTTGTCGGGTGATCCTGATGGACGCGAGAAAACCACTCGGCGCCCGTCTGGTCTGCCAGGCCCTGCAGCAGAGATTTCCCGAACTGCTGGAGCGCCACAAAGACCCCATGGCCTCGGTAACCACGGTGCTGAACCGCCTGGCCGACTACACCGAGGCCCGCTGTTCACTCGATTCAAACGGCCGCCGGGTATGGGAGTGGATCGTCGAGCCCGACAACTCTGCCGATCTGCTGCTGGCTGCGGGAAGCAGCCGGTTCCCGTCACAACCGAAAGCAATGTCATCCTGAGCGGAACCAACCCATTCGCTTGCGAATGGGTTCGTGGAGTCGAAGGACCCCTAGCATCTTGACAGAAGTTTGGGGAGTGGGTTGTTCATCGCGACAGCGTGGTGCGTATAGGGGTCCTTCGACTGCGTGGCCGCTTCGCTACGCGAAGTGGCCACTCCGCTCAGGATGACAAGTTGTTCAACAGCCGGTGGAGAGGGCCGCTACTCTCGTCCCACGCCCAACGCGTCGGCTACGCGGTTGATGTAGTTGAACCAGGCGGCGATCAACGTGATCTGCAGGATTGCCTTGTCATCGAAACCGGCCGCGCGCAGGCGTTCGTGATCGTCTTTCCAGACTTTCGTGGCGTCTTTGGTGATTTTCACTACGTAATCGAGCATCACCCGCTCTTGCGCCGTCACGGGAGCAGTGGTGTAGTCCTTCTCCAGCGCATCAACCAGTTCTTTATCCAACGTCACCCGACGCAGAAACTCTGCGTGTGAGTCGATTCAATAAACGCACCGGTTGGTGACCGAAACCACGGTGGTGATCACCTCGTGCTGTCGCCGCGAAAGCGGCAGGTCGGGAGACATGAGGACGCCGAAGGTAGCGAAGGCATGGTAGAGAGCGTCGGGAATCAAGCTGTGCGATTCGGTGATTGACGAGCCGCCGCCTTCCACGGGGTGAACCGGGGTCGCATACTCGATCGGATAGAGAGACTTCTGCCCCTCCATGGCCTGGCGCAACTTCTCGTCGCCTTCAGAGACTGGAATGGTGCGGATCCAGGTCATAAAATCACTTGCTTTGACAGGAAGTTTGTCACCGCAAGAATGCCGGCCACAAGTTTAAGGTTATAACGAGAAACTCAGAAGAGCCAATAGTCGAAATCCGTTATCCAGGTAGCAGGCTTGAGGGCCAGCGTCAAATCAACCCGTCTTTGACGCGTCGAAGAAAGTCTTCCGCGTCAATTTGTGCTTTCTTGGCGGCGCTGGGATCGTTGCGATTTTCAAAGGTGATTTCCTGCAAGGTAATCTGAGCCGCGTCTTTCGGCTTGAAACCCCGGGTGACCAGCTTTCTCGCTCGTGCCGCGAAACTCTCGGAGTCTGCCAGCACTGCCGGTTCGCCGTGTACGGCGCAATCGTGTTCCTGAAACTTGCTCGAAGCCAGCCGGTCGTAGGCGCTCTTGGCGTCCTTGTCGGTTAGCATCGCCGGCACAGGAAAGGTCCAACCGCACTGGGAACACGCCCAGCCAGTCAGGCGCGTGTGCGATACCCATGTCAGCCATCTGCCCATAGTTCTCCCTCATTGCCGCAGGGGGTAAAGAATATTTGGGCCCGATCACGTTCTTTACTTCCTGGCAGGAAGGCGGCGAATGTTAGCGAAGCGAGGTTTTCTCTGACCCAGCGTGCCCCCCCGGGACGCTGGATGTGCTGGCGGCAATCTTACAAGAACCCAGCGTACAGCAGTAGTGACGCATGAGGAAACCTACCCTGCGAAATGGAGGACGGGCCTCCCGCCCGTCGCTTTTCGCGAATTCTTGATGATTTTCCGTTATCTAGCGTGGTTCCGGATGTAACTCGGTCGTACACTCCCTTTCGGTAACCCTTAGTAACCATACGATTCTTGGTAACACGTTTTACAATGACCCTTGTCCGAAAGACCATCCCTCGTATGATCGGCAGACATGGCCGGTCGGATGGCCAACCCGTCGGTGAACCTTCTCACGGAGATGTTTTCTGGCGGGAAATAAACCGGGAGCTGGAGTCAGCAATCTTATGGCGTTCGGTTTTGGCTTCAACAAACAGAAGGCTCTCAGTGCTGCGGAGAAATTCGTCCAGCAGGGCAAGCTCCCCAATGCCATTGCTGAGTACGAAAAAGTTCTCAAAGCCGACCCCAAGGAACTCACCGTCTCCAACACTATTGGAGACCTCTACGCCCGTCTCGGACAGGCCGACAAGGCCGTCGAATCGTTCAAGAGCGTGGGCGACGCCTATGCTGCGCAGGGCTTCACCGTCAAAGCCATCGCCATGTACAAGAAGCTCACCAAGCTGAAACCCACCTTGGAGAGCGTACTTCGCCTGGCCGAACTTTATACCCAACAGGGACTCTTTAATGATGCCCGGGCGCAATATTTGCAAGTGGCGGAAGAATTTCTGCGCTCCGGTGAACTGGAACAGGCAGTACGGATTTTCCAGAAGACGCTGGAAATGGATCCGGAAAACGTCGCCATGCGCACTCGCCTGGCGGAAGTGTATGTCCGACTGAACAAGAAGACGGAGGCCTGGCAGCTTTTCGCCGCCGCCGCCGACAGCCTGCGGGCGCGCGGCCAACTGGGCCCGGCCGAAGAAATTCTGAACCGGATGCTCACGCTGGATCCGAGCAACAGTCATGCTCTCCTGCTGCGCGGCCGCAATCTGTTCGATTCCGGCGACATGGCTGGGGCGATCCAGAATCTGGAAAAAGTGGCCGATCTCGACAGCCATCCCGACGGACTACGTGCGCTTATGCAAGCCTACCTGCAGACCGCGCGCTTGCCGGAGGCGGGAACGCTGGCTGCCAAATTGTGCACCGTCCACAACGACACGGGCGCGATCACTGGTTACGCCGACGCGCTCATGGCCGCGGGACAACCCGTCGAGGTGTTGAAGGTTTACCAGCAATATTGCGATCGCCTGGTGGCCACCGATTCTGGCAAGGTTCTCGAAAGCCTGCACGCACTGATCGGCCATATGCGCGAGGATGCGCCCGCGCTGGAGATCCTTCTTGACCTTTCGCAAAAGGCCGGCGACACCACTCACATTACCGAACTCTACGAATTGCTGGCGCATGCCAGCGTGCAGGCGGGAAATCTCGAGAAAGCTCGTGACTACTATCTGAAGCTGACTCAGATGGAACCGCAGAACCAGTTGCACACTCGCAATTACGAACAGGTGCTGGCCAAGCTGGGTGGCGCAACCTCAGGTTCGCGACTCATCACTCCCGAAGAAGGCGCAGTCCTGGTGGAGGAGCTCGAAGCCACCGCACCGTTTATCGACCAGCGTTATGCTGACGATGTTGCCCTGGCCGTGCGCGCAGCATTGACCGACGCTGAACTCTTCGTTTCTTACAACATGCCGGCCAAAGCGCTGGGACCTTTGATGTCCGCGCTACCCAAGGCTCCCCGCGACCTGCGGATCAACCAGCGTCTGGCCGCGTTGCATACCCGGGCTGGCCGCTTCAGCGAAGCCGCCGTCTGCTGCCGCAATCTGGAACAGCTTTATCACGATGCCGGACATCCCGATGAGGCCAGCCGCTATAGCGAGCTGGCGGGCAAGTACGAAGAACGAACCTCCGCCAAGCCAGTTACTGCGACCGCTGCCACAGCGGCGCCGACGATGCCCTTTGCGCCGGCAACAGTGACTCCGCCCGCCTTCGATCATTTTGCCAGCGCCGAGGTAGCGGACGCTCCGGCTTCGATCCCAGAACCTTCAACCTCGGGGCTCTTCTTTCACACCGCGGCATCCTCGACTCCCGCCGGATCAAGCGAATTTGAGATTCGGTCTGAAGCAGCGGGACCGGAGAGTGAAATTGATATCTCCGCCGAATGGGAGACGCAGCTCTCGGATGAACCGAAAGCAGCTTCGTTCGCCGAGGAATCGGCCGCTGCGGACGCGGAGTCCGATCCTGCCCGGGCCGAGACGATCACCGAAACCATCGAAGAGCTTCGCTTCTACTTGGCACACGCGATGGCGGAACAGGCTCGCGTGGTCTTCACCAAGCTGGAAAAGCTGAAGCCCGGCGCGGCCCAGCTGGCAGCGGTGTGGCAGGAGATTGAAGCCGCCGAAGCGGGTTCGAAGCAGCCCGAAGTCGTAGAAGAAGTTTCGGTGGAGGAAACGGACGAGGTCCCCTCCGCACCGGAACCGCAGAGCGCTTACGCCGCAGGGTTCAAGTCCGAACCCGAATTTGTTCCCGATCCAATCCCGGCTCCAGTGGAAGAATTCAAGCTGCCCCTGCGTCCGATTGTGCCCACGCCTGAGCCCGTATCGGCAGAATACGCCCAGGCCAGCCCGGAAGCTACACCCGGGGTACTGGGCGAGTTTGTCTCGGATCTGGAAGCATCTTTGGGCGACGGCTTCTTGCCGCCCCCGCCGCCTGCGCCGCCAGTGCAACCGCGAGCTGCTCGCGAGTCATTCGCGGCGAATTCCGCACATGCCGCCGCAGCGGCGGCGCCTGCCCCGATTCCGGCTCCCGCTCCAGCGATGGAAGCCGGGTCGCCGACTTTCACGTATCAGCCAACCAAGAAGCGGACACTGGCTCCCGAAGTCGCACCCGCAGCTCCGCAAGCGGCCTCTGCCAGCGTAGATCTGGCGGACATGTTCGGCGAGCTGAAGCATGAACTCGAAGAAGACTCCGCCAACACCCAGGAAGATCCCGAGACCCATTACAACCTCGGCGTGGCCTTCCGCGAAATGGGATTGCTGGATGAGGCCATCGGCGAACTGCAGAAAGTGTGCCAGGCGGTGGATCGCGGTCACAACTTTCCACAACTGATGCAGACTTATACCTGGCTCGCCCAGTGCTTCCTCGACAAAGGCGTTGCCGAGGCCGCCATCCGGTGGTACGAACGCGCCCTCAAACTGCCAAACATTGACGAAGAGACCCGCACGGCTCTGAACTACGAACTGGCATCCTCCTACGAAGCGGCTGGCGACAAGGCCAAGGCCCTGAGTTATTTCATGGAGGTGTACGGCAGCAACATTGACTACCGGGATGTCTCCGAGCGCATCAAAGCCCTGAAGTCGTAGAATGACGGAATGGGTTTCTTTCTATGCTTGGGCGCAGGCTCCGGGGACCACCAACCGGTCGCGTGCACGACCCTGGGGAGCGCGACGTGACCGCCAGTCCTGATTCTTCCGTCGACAAAATGTCCGAGTCCCTGCCTCAGACCAGCTTTCAGCTCTGGCTGCATCGCGTTCTGATCTTACTGTTCGTTTTTTTCTGCGCCACGGTGGGAGTTCTTCTGGTCATCCTGCCCTGGCGGCCGGAGTGGACAGATAATTATTTCCTGCTGGGTTCTCCCGGACTGCGGGCCTTCGTTTCAAACGGCTTTGTGCGCGGACTGTGCAGTGGCCTGGGAGTGCTCGATATCTGGATCGGGTTTTGGGAAGCGGTTCACTTCCACGACGAAAAGCGGCACTGATAGGAAGACACCCTCATCATGAGTGACGATAAGCTCAAGTCGGCGCCGCTGGCCTACGAGAACCCGGCCTTCCTGAACAGCCCGGACGGCCGCGTATTGCGTCTCCTCGCTGAATATACCGAACCCCTGTCCCGTTTCCGGCGCGAACAGATCCAGGACACAGTGGTGTTTTTCGGTTCGGCGCGTTTTCAGGGCAAGGCCGGGGCGGACCGGACTCTCGCTGAACTGGAAAAAGGATCTGGTGTGGCCTCCGAGGCCGAGCGAAAAAAAGCGCTGGCCTTGGTAGATACCGCGCGTTACTACGAGGACGCGCGCCGCATGGCATTCCTGCTCACCCAATGGTCGATCCAGATTCCGGCGCGCCGGCGACGTTTTGTCGTCACTACCGGGGGCGGCCCCGGCATCATGGAAGCCGCCAACCTGGGCGCCCAGGAGGCGGGCGGGAAAACCATCGGCCTGAACATCAATCTGCCCTTCGAACAAAACCCGAATCCCTACATCACTCCCTCGCTTAATTTTGAGTTCCATTATTTCTTCATGCGCAAATTCTGGTTCGCCTATCTGGCCAAGGCACTTGTGATCTTTCCCGGCGGCTTCGGAACTCTCGACGAGCTTTACGAAATCCTGACCCTGGCCCAGACCCAGAAACTGGCCAAGAAGATTCTGGTGGTCATTTACGGCACTGAGTACTGGAAGCGCCTCATCAACTTCGACGTCATGATTGACGCCGGCACCATCGCCGCCTCTGATCTGGACTTGTTCCACATGGTAGATTCACCGGAAGAAGGCTTCGAGTTTCTGCGCGATGGTCTGACCAAGTATCACCTCGGGCCCCAACCGAAGGCGCCCGAAGCCGTGCCCGAGATTGCCAAGACTAATCCGTAACCAGTCGACGGTCTTCAGGAAGACCGATCACTGATGACCGATGATTCGCTTCCTTGCTCCTTTACTACATCACCGATCGTTTTCAGTTCACGGGTGACGAAACTGCTCGTCGCTCTCGATTACTTGCAACTCTTGCGGAAGCGGCCCGCTGCGGCATCGACTACATCCAATTGCGCGAGAAAGACCTCTCCACCCGCGAACTCGAAATCCTGGCCCGCGAGGCAGTCCAGCATCTGAGAACCGAGAACCCGAAACTGAAAACTGTTTTTCTAATAAACTCCCGCACCGACATCGCTCTGGCCAGCGGAGCCCAGGGCGTTCATCTACGCTCGAGTGACATTTCTCCATCCGAAGTAAAAAAGATTTGGACTCTGAGTGGATGCACTCTGCCCTTGACAGTCGGAGTCTCCTGTCACAGTCGAGTCGAGGTCGCCCGCGCCGCGCAGGAAGGAGCGGATTTCGCCGTCTTCGGACCAGTCTTTGAAAAGGAAAGGGGACACTCGCGCCCAGCCGGCCTCGAAGCACTGCGAGAAGCATGCCAGGAAAAGATTCCGGTCCTCGCGTTGGGTGGAATCACGCTAGAAAACGCGGAGGCCTGTATGCAGGCAGGTGCCGCAGGAATCGCGGCGATCCGACTGTTCCAGCAGAATGAAATCGGCAAGGTTGTTGCAGCTTTGTGCGGATCGAAGGCGGACGTCAGACGTCAGACCTCGGCCGACCCCAAGGCTGACGCCTGAGGTCCACATGTCCGTTTCTAGCTTTTAATCGTCTGCGAATCCTCGTCCCAGGTCACTGCGCTTTTGCGGAAGTACGACTGGTTCGCCATGTGGCAAGCCAGAGCTGCGTGGTGACCGAACACCGCGTCTTCCACCACCGGCTTGCGCGTTTTTACCGCCTGGAAGTAGTTCCACAGATGCGGTTTCAGCTCGTCCCAGGAAACGCTGCGATAGGTGGTGCCTTCCATCGCCGGTTCCTTGCCCGGCACGGCGTCGTGCTGCTGATGCCATTTCTTGAAATATTCTTCTCGCATGGCACGGGGAAATCCCGACGCGTAATAGCTCGGTCCGGTGTCCACGCCCGCCTGAGGCGTGTAGGTAAGGCTGTATTCGGTGAGTTCCAGGATTCCTTTCGAGCCCTGAAAGCGATACATCTCAGGAGTCTCCGTTCCCAGGCTGAGCCGCATATACACGGGAACTTCTCCGTACTTGAAGAGTGTGCAGTGCACGTCCGGCATGTTACGGCCATCCTTCCAGCGCAGGATCCCTCCCATGGCCATCGCCTGTTTAGGCGCCTCGTTAATGCCCAGCACGTATTGCATTCCGCTCACCAGGTGGACCAGCAGATCACCCGCCACGCCGGTGCCATATTCCTTCCAGCAACGCCAGCGCGCAAAGATCAGGGGATCGAAATCCCGCTTGGGCACGGTTCCTTGCCAGGTGTCCCAGTCCAGCGTTTGCGGGGAAAGATCGGTGGGCGGCGGATACTCCCAGGCTCCGGTGGGGTCGTTGCGGCCGAGCGAACCTTCCACCAGCATCAGATCCCCGAGCACTCCCTGCGCCACCAGTTCTTTCGCCTTGGCGCAAATCACCGAACTGACCCGTTGCGAGCCCACTTGAACGATGCGTCCATTCTTTTTCGCGGCTGCGACCATCTCGACACCTTCGGCTCCGGTGTGCGACATGGGTTTTTCAATGTAGATGTCCTTACCCGCGCTGACCGCATCGACCACAACCTGTTTGTGCCAGTGGTCGGGAACGGCGGCCACGATGCAATCAATCTCCTTGTTCTCGAGCAACTCGTGATAGCGCCGCGTGGTGGGCAGATTCGGACCGACAATCTCTTTAGCCAGAGTGTGACGACCGTCATACAGATCGCAGGCCGCGACGCACTCCACTCCCGGCAGTTCGATCGCGTTGGCCAGCAATCCCGATCCCTGCATGCCGATGCCAATCATGCCAAAACGCACTCGATCACTGGCCGCCACCGTTTGCGCCAAAGCCCAGAGCGGGTCCGGATCCAGAAGGATAGTCTTCAGCCCAAGCGACGCGCCCGCCGCGGCCGCGCTGAGCCCGATGAATTCACGACGCGAGAAACGGTTTCTCATTGATTAGTCCTCCGCCACTTTAGCTCTTAGCTCTTAGCTCTTAGCCAAGAGCTAATGGCTAAGCGCTAAAAGCTCTCATTTCTTCAGCATCTTGATCGCAACATGCTTAAAGAACACGACGTCGTTCTCGCTGTGATTCTGCAAGCCGATGTAGCCTTCCTGCGGGCGTGGCCCACGCTCCGGCTCGAAGGGAAATTTCTTCGCTGGCACCGGGTCGCCCTCGGTGAACTCCGTCACCTTTACTCCGTTTACCACCACCGTGGTGTGCGGCCCATCCAGCGTGATCTCCATGGTGTTCCACTCCGGCCCGGGTTTGCCGGGACGGGCCAGCGGCTTGGTCAGCGAGTACAGCGTACCGGTGACGTGGTAATCATCCTCTTTCGATTTTTCAGGCTCGTTGTCGATCTGCACTTCGTATCCGTAGTGCACCGGCATCCACGGCTCGCGGGGTTCGATCGGAATACGGATGTAAACTCCGGAATTGTCGTTCTGGTCGCGCATCTTGAACACAACGCGGATCACGCAATCGCCCAGCGTCCCACCCGTCCAGTAAAGCAGCCCCATTCCGCCGTGGGTGCGGATCAGCCCGTCCTCGACCGTCATTTCACCGGGGCCGACGTGCTTCCACCCCACCAGGTCCTTGCCATCAAACAACTGCTCCCATTCTCCCGACTGGGCCCGAGTGAGGGGAACAAACGCCGCCGCAAGCAAAACTGTAACCAGAGTGATCAATACCGGACGAAAACGCATAGCTCCCCCTTTCGAGGCGGGAGAAATATAACATCAAACTGGTGTGCCAAAAGCGCGCTGCCTCTGACTCTGTCATCCATGTGTTTGCCGGCTGCAAAGGCGGCGTCGGCAAACACAAGGTCTTTCGACTCCGGGACGGGGCTCGCCAGCGAGTCCCTTCTCTCCGCCCAACATGACAAGTTGGTGTAGAGCGCGGGGCGCTGTTCTCAGAGGGGTGGCTTAGTAGTCGGTAAGTCCTTTTGTCTGAGCGTCAGCCGGGATTCGCGGCGCGGTACAACCCTGATCCGAACCCGCCAGTTACCGACGGTCGTTTTTGCGCGAAGCAAAGAGCAGGAAACCGGCATCAAAGCAGATATAATATTGAGGCAACGCGCAGGGAATAATTTCTCTTCCAAAGAAGAACAAATCCGATGTCCATGAAGACCAAGATCGCAATTGTAGCTTCCTCCGCTGCTGTTCTGCTGTTCATGTACGTGGGCGGATTGGACGGCGTTCGCGCCTCCAACAACGATGGCTCTTACCGTCAATTACAGGTTTATAGCGAAGTCCTGTCGCGGGTGCGCAGCGAGTATGTAGAAGAGCCGAATATTCCACTCGTGACCGACGGCGCGCTGCACGGCCTGCTTGAATCGCTGGATTCCAACTCCAGCTATCTTACGGCCGCCGAGTTCAAAGAGTACAAGGCCAACCAGACCGAGGCCAAAGGCGAGATCGGAGCAGCCGTCTCCAAACGCTTCGGCTACGCTGCAGTCATCTCGGTGATCCCCGGTGGTCCGGCGGACAAGGCCGGCATACAGGCCAGCGATATCTTCGAAGCCATCGAGAGCAAGAGCACGCGCGAGATGTCGCTGGCCGAAATCCACAATCTGCTCTTGGGCCAACCCGGTTCGAACCTGAACGTGTCCGTAGTCCGGGCCCGCCGCGCCGAGCCGCAGAAGATGGTCATTACCCGCGATGTCGTCACCGTTCCGCCGGTCACCGACAAAATCGTGGACGACGGTATCGGCTACATCCAGGTAGATGCGCTCAACAAGGGCAAAGCGCAGGAAGTCGCGGCAAAAGTCCGGGCGCTGCAGAAGTCGGGAGCCAAGAAGCTGATTCTCGATCTGCGCAATTGCGCTGAGGGCGACGAATCGGAAGGTATCGCGGTCGCGAACCTGTTCCTCAACCACGGGACCATTACTTATCTGCAAGGCCAGAAGTATCCGCGTGAGGCCTTCAATGCCGACGCCTCGAAAGCCATCACCAACCTGCCGCTGGTAGTGCTGGTGAACAAGGGCACAGCCGGTCCCGCCGAAGTCGTGGCCGCTGCGGTGCTGGAGAATGCCCGTGGCGACGTTGTGGGCGACAAGACCTTCGGCGATGGCTCGATTCAGAAAACGATCCAGCTTCCCGATGGATCAGCCCTGATTCTTTCGGTCGCCAAGTACTATTCTCCGAGCGGCAAAGCCATCCAGGACAGCGCGGTAACCCCGAACATCGTAATCGCCGACAGCGACGATGACGCAGCGCTGCCCGACGACGAAGACAACGCCGCTCCCGTGGACCAGGACAAGAAACAGCCTCCACAGCAGGACGAACAGCTGCACAAGGCGATTCAGGTGCTGAAGAGCAAAACAAGTTAATCGTTGCTGGATGACTCTAGTCGTGCCTTGATCGCGCGCCCCTTCGGCGCGCGATTTTTTGTCGGATTAGAGAAGGGACAGATCCCGGGTTTCTTGGCTTCCGCGCAATTCCCCCCTGATCTCCACAACCGCACCCTTTTTTAACCAGAAATTCATCTCCCCTTCATCAAGTTTCAGCCAGCCCTCGGCTAGGTTGCGCTTAAGTCACGCCCCGTTGACTTAACTCTTCTGGAGGTTCTATGAGATTTCTCACACGGCTGCTTTCTGTTTGCCGCCTTCCCCTACTACTTGGAACACTGTTGGCCGTCGCAGGCGGCACTAGCCTGGCGCAAAACAAATGTCAGTTAAAGTCACCCAGCGGACGGATTAAGCACGTCATCTACGTGCAGTTCGATAACACCCATTTCCTCCGCGACAACCCGAACGTTCCTTCGGACCTGGAGCAGATGCCTCACCTGCTCAATTTCATTAAGAACAATGGCACCCTGGTGGCGAATGACCACACCGTCCTGATCTCGCACACCGGCACCGGAATCCTGACCTCGCTGACCGGCGTTTACCCGGACCGGATGGGCCAGCCGGTATCGAACAGCTTCCGTTACTTCAAGACCGATGGCACGACCCGCACCGGCGTCTCCTTCGCCTATTGGACGGCGCCGTTGTTTGATCCGGCAGGCAGCACCACCGACCTGACACCCGAAATGATCAACGAGAATGGAAAGATCGCTCCGGCACCTTGGGTCCCCTTCACGCGAGCCGGGTGTGACTTTGGAGCGGTTGCGACCGCGAATACCATCCTCGAGAACACGGCGATTGACATCCCGACCGTGTTCGGCGCGGGCTCACCCGAGGCGGCCGAGGTCGCGGGCGACGGTGGCGCTGCGGGAACCCAATCATTTGCCGACTTCGTGGGCATCGGAGTTCACTGCGCAAAGAACTCAGCTCTTTGCGCGGCCTCAGCTCACGCGCGGCCCGACACGCTGACCGACGAGCCAGGCGGCTATAACGGTTTTAGTGGTCTGTTTGGCGCTGCGTATGTCAATCCGATCATCAAGCCCAGTGGTCCTGTGACCGACCTCGACGGCAATGTGATCCAGGATGCGAACGGGCACGCCGGCTTCCCCGGCTTCGATGGCATGGAGGCGACGGTTTCTCTGGGATATGTTGCCCAGATGCAAGAGGCAGGGATCCCCATCACCTATGCATACGTTTCGGACGCGCATGACGGGCACGGCACTTCGGGCAATGTCCACTTCGCCTACGGTCCGGGTGAAGCCGGCTACACCCAGCAACTGCAGGCTTACGATCAGGCGTTCCAGAAGTTCTTCGACCGGCTCGCACAAGATGGAATTGACAAGAGGAACACGTTATTCGTCTTTACGGTGGATGAAGGCGACCACTTTGTGGGCGATGCACCGACTCCTGCGAACTGCGATGGCGTGACCACTCCATGCAACTACAACCGTGTCGGCGAAATCAACGCTGACCTACGGCGCATGGTCTTCACGCAATTCGGTGACTCGACCGTTTTCTCGGTGCATTCCGATGATGCGCCGACGGTCTACGTCAACGGGACCAGCACTCAGCCGTTACGCGACCAGACGGACCCCGTCGTCCGCAATCTGGAGCGGGAAACGGCTGGGCTCACCTGGCTGAACCCATACACCGGCTTGGTCGAAAACAACATTATGGTCGCGCAAGTGGACCATGTCGGCATGAAGACGCTGCACATGGTCACGGCGGACCCCTTCCGCACTCCCACATACACGCCGTTTGCCGATCCCAACTGGTTCTTCTTTGCCACTGGCGCAACCACGTGCCCCACCCCCGACGCTTGCGCATCCATTCCGGCGCGAACCAGTCAGAGTTTCGCTTGGAACCACGGCGATATCCAGCAGGAGATCGCGACGACCTGGGTGGGTTACGTCGGCCAGGGTGTCGAAGATTCTGGAGTCGACAGCAAGACCTGGTCCGACCATACCGATGTGCGGCCGACGATTCTCAGTCTGGTCGGTCTTAAGGACGACTATGTCCACGACGGACGCGTGGTTTCCGAGGTTCTGGAAAACAATGCGATTCCCTTCGCGGTAAGGATAAGTCCCGGCTTCACGGCGCTCGCTCAAACTTACAAGCAGCTGAACGCACCCTTTGGTCAGTTCGCCATGGCCACGCTCAAGGCATCCACCAAGGCGCTGGCGTCAAACGACCCGGGGGACGCAACCTACACCTCAATCGAAGGGCAAATCCAGTCGCTCACCGCGCAACGGGACGCCCTCGCAACCGAGATAAAAGGGGTGCTCGATGGCGCCGAATTCAAGGGCCAGCCCTTCGGCATCTTAAGAGCTCTCTTGCTGGTGGTGCGGGCAGATGTATTGCTGCAACAAGCGAGCCACCTGCCTCACTAAGACCCAGGCTGTGGCGATGTGCTAAGGGCAGGCATCGCCACACGCCAGATGTTCTGAGTGCAAAGCCCGGGCGCAGCGGGTAGCTGCCCCGGGCGATGCGGGTCGCCTGTAGTCGATCAAGCCCATCAAAAGCGAAGGCGCGCGCCTCTCGGGCACGCGATTAGTTGAGCCACCGCTTTGCTCTTCTCCGATCGTACTTTAAATGAGTCGGGCTCTTACGAGGGAGAGTGCCAACACCATTGGAGTCGATGGATGCCTTGGTTTCGGTCGGCAAGACCCGCATATCGCAAGAGTGCGCGATGTACGGAGCCCCCGGGCGTGGCCGGAGCAATCGAGAGAAGCCCCACTTCTCGCAACCAACGCGAGAAATGGGGCACCCTTGTACTTCTACCTTGAAGATTAGTGGCAGGGGTTGAAGAAGTGGAACGGATTCGGCTTCACGAAGCAGGCCTCGTCAAAATAGAGCCTTGAGCCCACTCTTTGGAATTCCAGGGCCGTGCTCTGTCCCGACGCTGCTCTTGGAGAAACGAAGGCCTGCTTCTCGAAGAAGACGGCAAAGGGGCCGCCCTTGAGCGCTTCGACGATGACTCGTCCCTTCAAGTCGCCGTTGCTGGTTAGCTCGAAGCCGAGGACTTGCGCCAGCGTGGGAACAATGTCAGCGTTGCCAACCGGCGAGATATCAACGAAATGGCTCTTGAAGTCAGGCCCGATGGCCGCCATGTTGTTGAACGTGTTGTCGCGTCCCAGGCTGCCGTGCATGCCCTGGCCTTGCTGCAGACCCGAATCCGCAATCTGCACCGCGGTCTGCAGTGGATTGCTTGGATCGGTGGCGAAGGTTTTGAAAGCCAGCGCGATGGTTGGCGTCGGAAGACCCGTGGCACCGACCAGGTTGATGGAACTGAGTGGCAGTGTGCCCGGAAGCCGGCCGAAGCTGTCGTCCAGGAACATCCCGCCGACGTAGTCCTGTGTGGCCAGGAATGCGACGATCTTTTTCGTAGTGTTGATGTCGTGGTCGGGAACATAGATAAGATCAGAACCACCGTTGGCCGCGATAATCACTTTCGCGTCCGTGTTGTCCAGAATGTTTCCAGAGCCACCGATCAGAGCATCGCCGTTCGCGGGATGCTGCCGAACCGTGGCGGTCTGCTGCGGAATGGTGGGATCCACCGGCTCATAAACGTTGCCCGATGCGCCCGCGATAATGCTATCCGGATCGAAGATCGGAAGGCCCAAGGCGTGAGCCACATCAATCGCCACGAAACCAACAGGTAGGAAACCGGTATTGACTTCCTGCCGGCCGGTTGTGTCCTTGTAAATGAAGCTGGCGGCGTAGCTGGAAGTTGAGGTTCCGTTCGGATCCACATCATGCTTGCTGATGGTGGCGAAGCCGTGGTCCGCAGTTACGAATATGTCGGTGTTCGCGGCCAGATCGGGATCGCTGTTGATGAAGTCCAGAATTTGTTTCAGGTTGTTGTCCGCATTGTGGACTCCAGCCTTGGAAGTCGGCCCGTTGATGCCCGGAACCAGGGTATTCAAACTGTCTCCCTGGTTATGTTGCGTGCCATCGGGATCGCGCGACCAGTAGACCAGAACGAACGGGCTGCCATTCGCTTTAAAGGCGGGCAGTACGGCTTTGGTGGTGGCATCGGCAAAATACTGTTGCTGGGTCGCGTTCGGCACCAGCGTTCCAGGAGTGGTGTTGTTGCCCGACGGCTGCACCCGCAACGGAGTGACCAGGGGCAAGCCTGCATTGGTCAGAGCAGTGACCACGCTGGCGGGCAGCGGTATTCCACTCGTGGTTCCAGTCGCGTCGTCAATGAAGACCGTGACCGGGGTCGGAAAGGCGCCAACCACCGGGTTGATTTGTGTGACGTCCTGGATGGCCACGGGGCCAACCTTTCCGATCGAAGCTGTGTTATAGCCGTGCGCGCGCGCCACCGACAGCAGCGTCTCCTCAGTCAGGTAGTTGCCGTTGTAGTGATCATCGAGGTCCGCCAGAATCGGGTTGTTTTCGATGAAAGGCGTGTTCGTCCCCGCGGCAGTGTGGCCGAAGTTGCCGGTGTTGAAGATGGGATATCCCGAATAAATCGTGTTGCTGAAATCGCCAGTGTCGCCGAGGTAGTGGCCGGTCGCGATGGCGGAGCCGTTAGGGGTCGTGAAGGTCGGAAACAGCGCATGGCTGTTTATGAAGTTGACGCCATGGTTGCGCAGGCTTAAGAGGGTGGGTGCGTCGGTGGAGTTGACCGAGCCCGGCCGCAACCCGTCGGCGATGAAAATAATCGCGTTCCGATGTTTTTTGGGACGGGGAGAGTCCGCGTAGGACAGGGAGGAAAGGGAAAGGGCGATAGGCAGGATCGCGCCTGCTAAGACGGTTCTTACAACTTTTTTCATGGAAATTCTCCTGTGGGTGACCGTAGCAAGCTCAGGTCAACGGACAGTTACAGGCGTATTAAAGGAGTTTTAATTTAGGGCGGTCTCGCATCAGGGCCGCGCCAGTTCAGCTTTGGCTGTGGAAAAAAGAGAGTGTTGTTTGAAACAGCCGCGTCCATCCTGACTTTCGAGGGCAAGTTGCAAGGGAGGGTATAATTTTAGGTATGACGCAAGAAGCCCATGAACTGCTGCAAAAGGCTCTGGCCTTGCCTGAGAACGAACGGGCAGAGCTGGCTGGTAATTTGATCGCCAGTTTGGACGCGACCGTTGATCAGGACGCGGATGCAGCCTGGCAGCAAGAGATCGTGCACCGCCTGCATGATGTTCAATCGGGCAAGGTAAAGACTATTTCTTGGGAAGAGGTCCAGCAGAAGGGACATACACTGCTGAATGACAAGTAAGCCGCTTCGATTTCATCCTCAAGCGGGACAAGAGTACTTAACGGCGCTGGCTTGGTATCGAGAGCGCAGCTTGATTGCAGCGACTAACTTTGAAAATGCTTTTGAGCAGGCGGTAGAAAGAATCAGAGAATCGCCGCAGCGCTGGCCGGCCTACGTCGCCGATTTCCGAAAATACACCCTCCGGCAATATCCATTCGGCATCGTGTACCAGGATTTCCCTTCTGAGATCGTAATCTTTGCCGTGGCTCACGGCAGGCGCGAGCCGGGGTATTGGAGGGATCGTGTCGAAGGAAAATAATAAGCGGTTTGCGGTAGGTAGGAAGGAAGCCGCATGAACATCCCTGTGACAACACAAACGGCAACATACCGATACAGGATAACGAGAATTCAATTCAACGATGGGACGTCGCTAGAGCCCGGAAATTTAGTTGTGTTTGTGGGACCGAACAATGTCGGCAAAAGTCGGTCGCTGAGGGACATTTTATCCATATGCGCTCCTCCGCAAAACGTCTCCTCCTCGTCCACTGGTAGTTAAAGAGGTGGACTGGACGACGCCATCAAGTTTTGAAGAACTAGAAGAACGCGACAAGATGCATGTTCGACAAGAAGCAAACGGTGTACGGATGGTGAGGTCATTAGATCCAAGTCTTGTAAGTGAACGACAATATCAGGTCACGGGTTGGAAGGACGAGAACTTTAAGGCTGCTTCTAACAATAAGCAGTATTTCCCGACACTATTCGGTTCTCAGTTTGTTGGGCACTTGGGCACACAAAATAGGCTTCAGTTACTCCAGCAAACAGGAAGTCCGCAATTCCGCAGACACGCCAGTAACCTCTTGCAGGCTCTCTACTGGAAGAAACCGGCTGTTGAACAAATTCAACGGGCAATCAAGAGCCAGTTCGACATTGATGTCGCTCTCGACTTCTCGACGCTGGCACAGATTGTGCTTAGGGTCGGAAAGAACATGGAGTCAATACCGCCTGACCCCCGGGATGCGTCCGAGATATTGGAAAAATACGAACGCCTGGATGACCAGGGAGACGGCCTTCGATCTTTTACGGGGATAATGGCAGCTATTCTTTGCGCCGATAGAGACGTGTTTCTCATCGACGAACCTGAAGCATTTTTACACCCGCCCCAAGCATTTCGTATCGGTGAACTTCTCGCGGAAAACGCCTCCGATCTCCGTCAAATGTTTGTAGCAACGCACAGCTCCGACGTTTTGCAAGGAATGCTCGGAAGAGCATCCGAAGCGACCATCGTTAGACTCGATCGTGTTGGAGACAAGAACAGCTTCCGAATGCTGGACCCCGCGGACCTGAAATCGATTGCAGTTGATCCCTTGCTTCAATCGGCTCGTGTCCTGGATGGCATTTTCTACCCAGCGGCTATGGTGGTGGAGGCGGATTCGGATGCCCGCTTTTATCATGCCACCTCACACAAACTCTCTCCTAAATCGGACATTCACACCGTCAACGCGCAAAATAAGCAAACTGTTGCAAGAGTATCGTCCTTGTATAGGAAGCTAGGCTTACGCTGCACTGGCATTGTGGATTTCGATGTGCTTAACGATCGAGGCGAGTTCGCGGCCCAGCTGAATGCCTTAGGTATGAGTGAGCCGGAAAAGCAAGATATGCTCTCAGTGCGCGATGATATAGCCGCATTCGTTGAAAAGCAGCCTGTCTTAGAGCAGGCGCACGCCGCGACGTCTAAACTCCGAAATCTGCTCACGACCGTTGAGTCGGAAATGACCGAACCTTGCCGCAACGATGCGGCATGTGTTGAGAAGGTATTACGAAGAATATTGACCGGCTGCGCCTCTATCGCTAATGCGTCGAGACCGTGGAGTTCCTTTAAAGAGCGCGGACGGGAGCTTCTATCCGAAGGGCTCCAAGCGGCGTTTGACCGTCTTGCGCATAACTGCGCGCGGCACGGCTTGTGCATTAATCCATATGGTGAATTGGAGTCCCTGCTTGTTGATCAGGGTATCGAATATACAAGCGACAAGAAGGCTTGGATTCATAGGGCGCTGGCGTTAATTCCCAATTTACAGGTCGACCAGTCAAAGAGAATGTGGATGCTATTGGCAACAATTCATGGTCTTTTGCAGATCAACGAGTGAGCCGAGTCGGGGCTGCCGAGGCTCCTCGGGCAAATAGAGCATCCAGCGGAATCGCGACGACGCACCTGTTTGACCCGCCCCGCACCCTCCAATAAACTGAAAACATTCCACTTCGATCCATAACCTATGGCAGACAGCATCCACGTCAAGCTTCCTGACGGGTCCGTGAAAGATGTCCCCAAGGGGACGACCGCGCTCGACATTGCTAAATCAATCGGTCAGCGCCTGGCCGATGCTACCCTCGTCGCCAAAACCAATGGCGACCTCATTGACGTTACCCGGCCGCTGGAAAAAGACACTGAGCTTCGGCTACTGACCGATCGCGATCCCGAGGCGCTTGAAGTCTACCGGCATTCGTCGGCGCATCTTCTCGCCGCGGCGGTGCTGGAATTATTTCCTGAGACCAAACTGGGCCACGGGCCGCCGACTGACACTGGGTTTTTCTACGATTTCTATCGTCCCACTCCGTTCACCCCGGAAGACCTGCAGAAGATTGAGAAGAAGATGCAGGAACTGGTGCAGCAGGACATTCCCTATGCGCGCGAATTTCTGCCGCGCAATGAGGGCCTCGCTAAGTTCAAGGGCGAAGGCGATTTCATGAAGGCCCACTTCATCGAGCAGTTCACCAAGCCCGATGAGAAGATTTCTATTTACAAGACCGGCAAGTTTCTCGATTTCTGCCGCGGCCCGCACATCCCTTCGACCGGAAAGATCAAAGCGTTCAAGCTGCTAAATATCGCGGGCGCTTACTGGCTGGGCGATGAGAAGAACCCGCAGCTGCAGCGCATTTACGGAACGTCATTCTTCTCAAAAAAAGACCTTGACGATTTTCTCAACAAGCAGGAAGAGGCCAAGAAGCGCGACCATCGCGTGCTGGGCCAGCAGCTCGATCTGTTTTCCATCCAGGAACTGGCGGGGCCGGGACTGATTTTCTGGCATCCCAAGGGCGGAATTATCCGCAAAGAGATGGAAGACTGGATGCGCTCCGAGTATCTAAAGCGCGGCTACTCGCTGGTGTACACGCCGCACGTGGCGCGGCGGCAGTTGTGGCAGACCTCGGGGCACGAAGGCTACTACGCGCAGAACATGTTCGACGTCATGGAGCTCGACGACGCCGAATATCGCATGAAGCCGATGAACTGCCCGTTCCACATCCTGATTTATAAAGACTCGCTGAAATCGTATCGCGATTTGCCGGTACGCCTGGGTGAATTGGGCACGGTGTATCGCTATGAGCGCTCGGGCGTCATGCACGGCCTGCTGCGCGTCCGTGGCTTCACCCAGGACGATGCCCACATTTTCTGTACCCCCGAACAGATCGAGAAAGAGATTGCCGACTGCGTCGAGTTTGCCCGCGATGTGCTCAAGGATTTCGGCTTCGAAAAATTCCAGACTGAGCTTTCCACCTGGAATCCTGCCGACCGTAGAAATTTCGTGGGCAGCGACGAACAGTGGAATAGCGCTACGCACTCGCTGGAGAAGGTTCTCAAGGAGTTAAACATCGAATACACCACCATCCCTGGAGAAGCTGCGTTCTACGGCCCAAAGATCGACATCAAGCTGGTGGACGCCATCGGACGCCTCTGGCAGCTTTCCACGGTGCAGTTCGATTTCAATCTGCCACAACGCTTTGGTCTCGAATACGTCGCCGAAGACGGATCGCGCCAACAGCCGGTGATGGTACACCGGGCTTTATATGGATCGGTCGAGCGCTTCTTCGGCGTGCTGATCGAGCACTACGCCGGAGCGTTTCCAGTCTGGCTCTCGCCGGTGCAGGCGGTGATGATTCCGATTTCCGAGCGTCATGCGGAATACGCCAACAAAGTCGCGTCACAACTGAAAGAAGCTGGAGTGCGCGTGCATGTGGACTCCCGCAACGAAAAGATGAATGCCAAGATCCGCGAGCATGCCATGCAGAAAGTGCCGTTCTTGCTGGTGGTCGGTGACAAAGAAGCGGAAGCTGGCAAAGTGAACGTCCGTACTCGTGGTAAGGAGAAGACGGAAGACATGCCAGCGGCGGAGTTTGTGGAGAAGATCAGGAAGCTGATTGTGGAGAAGAGCCCGAGTCTGTAGCCCGTGTGGGGCGGACACTCTTGTCCGCCGCTTTTGACTTGGACTTTGTACTTAAGCTTCTGGCTGTACTCCGGGGCCTGGCATCTTCTTAGAACCAAATCCAACTTCAAAGGCGGCGGACAAGAGTGTCCGCCCTACACGGGGTGGTTCTTTCATGGATCAAGGTATGGAATGGCGATCATCGGCGTCATCTCCGATACTCACGGCCTGCTGCGTCCTGAGGCGCTTGCCGCTCTGCGCGGCTCTGATTACATCATTCATGCCGGAGACATCGGCGACACCGCTATCCTGACAGGGTTGGAAGGGATTGCGCCCGTTACCGCAATTCGTGGCAACGTGGATCGCGACACCTGGGCCAAAAAGATTCCCGCTACCAGTGTGCTTAAGGTTCAGGGCGCTTCAATCTACATCCTGCACAACCTGGCTGAACTAGATTTGAAACCTGAGGCTGGGGGATTTAGTGTCGTCGTCTTCGGGCACAGCCATGTGGCCCGGCGGGAGACGAAGAATGGTGTGCTTTACTTCAATCCGGGCAGCGCTGGCCCGAGGAGGTTTCGGCTTCCTGTAACTGTCGGGCGGCTGATCGTGAAGGACGGAAGAGTCTCAGGAGAAATTGTTGAGATTGTGCCGGGAATCGAGTAGCCGGGCTTTGCCGGCTGGGCGGACGAGGCGTCCGCCCCTGCGCGCGAGGTTTGCTTCTATGCGGGAGCCGGAGTGACGGGTGCCGGCGGCGCCGCGGCGTGGCCTCCTCCGGTGTTGACCAGGTCTTTTAACTCTTTGCTGGGCTTGAAGAAGGGAATCTTCTTCGCCGGGACTTCAACCCGCTCCCCGGTCTTTGGATTACGGCCGACGCGTGGCTTGCGCTGGCGGGTACGGAAGCTGCCGAAGCCGCGGATCTCTATTTTGTCGCCCACCCGGAGCGAGCGCACGATGCTGTCAAAGATGGTCTCGACGATGACTTCACTGTCTTTACGCGTTAATTCCGCCAGCTTGGAGACTTCGTCGATCAGATCGGCTTTTGTCATACGCTCCTCAGTCCGTCTGGATTATATGTGATAGCGACAATATTAGGAGCCGCAATCCTGTATAAACTTCTCAAATTTCAGGGGTTCTATGCAAGAGGCTTTTCCGGGGGCCGGCTTCCCGACGTCAGCTACCATCCAGAAAATCAGGGCCCGGGTAACTCGTGACTGCCCCGGGGGCAGCTTTTACTTCCACAAATAGTAGAACCCCGTGTGCTGATCCAGCAGCTTTTCCCGGCTGGGGAGCCACTCGGAGACGTCCCCGAACAGCAAATCAAGCACCGTCTTGCGATCTTTATCGGGATGCACCAGGACCGGCTTGCCGGTTATGCCGACCGCTTTCGCGGTGTCATCCACGGCTGCCTCGAAGTCGGCGATCTGATCGATCATGTGCATCGACAAGGCTTGCTCGCCGGTCCAGACACGGCCATCGGCTAGCAATTTGATGTCTTCCACCTTGGCATGGCGCCCGTCGGCGACGGCTTTCACGAACTGGCCGTACATGTTGTCAATCAGCGATTGCAGGTAGGCGCGCTCCTTGGGGGTCATATCGCGAGAAGGGTCGCCGGTGCTCTTGTATTCGCCGACGGTCAGCACCTCCGGCTTTAGTTTGGCCCAGCGCAGGAGCTCACCGTAGTTGACCCATTCGGAAATCACGCCAATCGATCCCACCACGCTGCCATTGTCGGCATAGATCTTGTTGGTGGCGGAAGAAACGTAGTAGGCGCCGCTGGCGCCGACAGTCTCGATCGAAGCCACAATGTGTTTCTTCTTCTCGTCGCGGACGCGCTTGACCTCGCGGTAAATCTCTTCCGATGCGGCCACACCGCCACCCGGCGAATTCACGTGGATGATGATGGCCTTAATGGAATCGTCGTCACCAAATTTCTTGACTTGCTGGACCACCGTGCTGGGATCGAGAATGACGCCTTCCAGTTCGACGACGCCAATCTTGTCTCCGAAACTGGCGCGCAATGAAGCGTTATCTCCGCCCGCATGCAACGAGAGGTAAACCAGGGTAAACACGGCCAGCACAAAGAGGAAGAAGGCTCCTCCCCCGATGAGGATCCAAAGAAAAGTGCGCGAACGTCCGTTTTCAGCCATACAGATGGCTTAGTTTAGCACCAGGAACAGTTTCCGGTTTCTGGTTTCTAGTTTCCACCACAGTCCACGTGGGGACAGCCGCCCTCGGCTGTCCGGCTGAGCGAAGCGCCACTTAGCAGCACAGCGGAGGGACGAATTTCAGACAGAGAAAGGGCGAGCTCTCAAGAGTTGCAAGGGTGGAAGGTCCAGGAGCCGAGCGTTGCTCGGCCGGACAGCCGAGGGCGGCTGTCCCCACGTAAACTGTGGTGGAAACCAGAAACTGCTTGATCAGCCGTGGTAACATTGCGCTCCTAACGGAGCGATATCAATGGCCACATTCTGTGTAAGTTGTGGGAACCCGCTGGCGGACGGAGCCAAATTCTGCAACAAGTGCGGTGCAAGCCAACCAGCCGCGCAGGCCGGGACTGTGGCTCCTCCGGTGCCCGCAGTGCCTGCTTCCCAAGGCAGCAGTGCCGCGCTGAAGATCATCCTCGGCGTGTTGGGATTTTTTGTGTTTGTGTGCTTGCTCGCGGCCGGAAGCTGCTTCTATATCGGTTACCGGGTGAAGCAGCGGGCCCATGAGTTCTCCCGGTCTATGGGCGGCGACGCGAAACCCTACACCGGCCGACGCCAGCCCTGCGCCATGTTGTCTACCAGTGAAGCTTCGACTGCCTTGGGCCAAACTGTGGCGTCGGTGGAGCAGCGCGGCACCTCGGTTTGCGAGTACAGCTACGGTTCCAATGCCCAGCATTTCGATGTGGAGTACACATGGGAGAACGGTGGCATCACCATGGGCATCGCTCATGGCGCCATGAAGCAGATTTCCGGCATGGAGACTTTCACGCCGCTCGGAGGTATCGGCGACGAGGCGTACCTGGCTCCGGGAAATTCGGCTCTCATGATGCGTAAGGGCGACGTAATGGTGAACATCGACCTGCGCGAATCTGGCGTCAGCGCGGACGCGGCCAAAAAGATGGCGAGCAAGATCGCCGACCGCCTGCGGTAAAACTGCGACTGATCGCCGCTGATCAAAAAGAATCGGAGAGCCGCATTCATGCCCTTTTGCGCGCAGTGTGGTTCCGCGCTTGGCGCGGTCAAATTCTGCTCCAAGTGCGGCGCTCGCGTGCCTGAGGCGCCCGGAGCGGCGCCTATGGCTCCGGCCCCTCCATCGGCTCAGCCTCCTCGTCCGCTCGCGCCCAGCCCTAATCCGCCCGTCGCTCAACCAGTTGCGCAGGGCGGTAACGTGCTGGTGAAGGTTCTGGTGGGTTTTCTGGTTTTTATTCTTCTGATTGTTCTGGCGGTCATGGGCAGTTGCGTTTACATCGGTTACCGCGCCAAGAAAAAGGCCGATGAAATCCAGCAGGCCTACAAGGCCAACGACCTGAACAAACTGGCGGGAGCGCTCGGAGTCGGAAACTCGCCGGGCGCTGCGGGTTCCTCCCACGGACCTTCCAGCGGAACCGCCGGGGGCGATTCCACCGCATCGTCGGCCGCGCCACTTTCTTTCCCGGCTTGGACGACTTCGGGGGCGGGGGCTGAATCGGGAACAAAAGTTCCCTTGCGTGCCGGACTCACGGTGGTGACCGCGATCGCCCAGTATGGCGGCGACTACGAGTCCATCAAGCAGGTCCAGCAGGTGAGCCCGTCTGCGGTGCGCCTATCCTATCGTGCCGACAATGTTCCCAATCCGCTGGAGGGTCTGCAGAAACTCAGCGGTGACAAGGCCCCGAAGTCGAGCGGATCAATCTCCGGACAGCGCACAGTCCGCGCCGAAGACTTGCAAACCGCCCACGACTACATGCAGTGGTTTGGGCCCAGCCAGCCGGATCTCATGCCAGGCACGACCGCGATCAGTGTTTCCCGCGAAGTCCTGACCGAACTGAAGGACAAAGGGGAAACCCAGTTCAGCTTCCGCACCGGAGGTCTGAAGGGAATGGCGGGCTCGCTGCTGGGCGCTCTCGGCCAGATGGCGGGCGGAGGCGCAGCCGGCGGGTCGAAAGAAGCGAAAGATCTGGCCAGCATGGGAAAAGACGAATGCACGCTCAAACGCGCCGGCCGTGGCCTGGCCTCTTTTCCTGTGCTGCTGAACAACCAGCGCGTGTCGCTCCCTGCCGTGCACGCACAGTGCACCACTGATGACGGGCTGGCTGACTTCTACTTTCTCGATGACCTCGACAACCCGTTGGCCCTGGCCTGGAAGCTGGGCGGCAGCGACACCCTGCAGCTGGTGAAGATTTCCTATCCAGCACAACCGGCAGCTTCTCCGGCCGGGAGCTCATCCGCCGCGCCGCCTGCTTCCGGCGCGGGTGGCGGCCAGCAGATCGAACAGGAGTTAAAGCAGACGGGACAGGCCGAGGTCTACGGCATCTACTTCGATTTCGCGAGCGACAAGATTAAGCCTGAATCCGAGCCGGTGTTGCGCGAAATCGCCGACGCGCTCACCCACAATCCGGCCTGGAAGCTGCGCGTGGAAGGCCACACCGACAACATCGGCGGCGACCAGTACAACCTAGACCTTTCCCAGCGCCGCGCCGAAGCGGTGAAGCTGGCGCTGGTCACTCGCTATCACATCGCCACAGACCGCCTCAGGCCACAGGGCTTCGGCGCCACTCGACCCAAAGAGCCCAATGACACGCTGGCCGGACGCGCCCGCAACCGGCGCGTGGAACTGGTACGGGAGTAAGACCATTTCCGGCTGGATTCCCGGCCAGATGCTAAGAGTACATGTCCCGATTTGCCGCAGGGCATGGCCTGAGATCACGTAGTTTGTCCTTAGTTTCCCTGTGACAATAGAAGCATGAAATTTTCCTGGAGAGGCCTGCTGGCCGCCACGGCCGCGCTGGTCTTGGCGCTGGCCTGCGTGAATTGCGGAGGAGGCACAACCGGTTCGACACTGTCGGCGAGTGGCGGAAGCGGCTCCGGCAGCGGCGGGAGCGGTTCGGGCGGCAGTAGCGGATCTGGGGGTGGCAGCGGATCTGGCGGTTCCGGTTCGGGCGGGAACAGTCAAAGCGCTTGCGGCGCGATGAGCACCGGCCAGGGCGCCAGCCTCAACGGCTTCCTTCCCTTCGTCAGTTCCAGCCCCTGGAACAAGGATATTTCTGCTTCGCCGGTGGACCCGAACTCAAGTGCCATCATCAATTTCATCGGGCCGACCATCGGGATGCACGCGGATTTTGGGTCGGGCCTGTACCAGGGATCGATTATCGGAATCCCGTACTCCGTGGTGGGCGGAACGCAAGCCCCGGTTAATATCAACTTCACCGCCTACGGCGACGAAAGCGATCCGGGGCCGATGCCGCTGCCGGCCAACGCTCAAATCGAAGGCGGTCCGAATCCGACTGGCGGCGATCGCCATGTACTGGTGCTCGATAACGACAATTGCTTCCTGTACGAATTGTTCACCGCCGTCCCCAACGGCAACGGGAGCTGGAATGCCGATTCAGCGGCAGTTTGGGACCTGCTGAGTGATGCCAACGCGTCGCGTCCCTGGACGTGGACGTCGGCCGATGCGGCAGGTCTGCCAATTTTTCCCGGCCTGGTGCGTTACGACGAAGTCGCCGCCGGGCAGATTCCCCACGCGATTCGCTTCACGCTTCCGTCGAGCCGAGCCGCGGTTGTGCTGCCGGCGACGCATTGGGCATCCAACTCAACCAATGCGAATGCTCCGCCCATGGGCATGCGTCTGCGCCTGAAGGCGGGCTACGACATTTCTGGATTTTCCACCAACATGCAGGTGATCCTGTCCGCGATGAAGAAGTACGGTCTGATCATGGCCGACAACGGCAGCGCCATGTACATCAGCGGGACACCGGATAGTCGCTGGGACAACGACGATCTGCATAACCTGGGGCAGGTGCCGGCATCAGCTTTTGAAGTCGTCCAGATGAACCCCGTGTATACCGCTTCAAACGTGCCTCAGGGCGCGGCTCCAGGCATCACGAGCTTCACGGCAACGCCAACCAGCGTGAGTTCAGGAGGCAGCGTGACGTTGTCCTGGACTGTCAATAGTGCGTCCTACGTCATCGTTTCGCCGCAGGCAGGAGCGGTGCGCGGCACCAGCGTGACTGTCCACCCCGGCCAGACCACAACGTACACACTCTACGCCACCAACCAGTTCGGACGCAGTACCGCCACGGTCACGGTAAACGTGCAGTAGAGAATGTGGGCGCGAGCGCCCTCGCTCGTGCGGCAGCGGCAATGAATGTTTCCTGATTAGTCCAATGATTTCGAAGCGCCGTCCGTCCCCCGGTTCTGTGGTACTCCCTGCACGAGCGGGGGCGCTCGCGCCCACATTTTTCAGAAGAGCTTTTCCTGCCGGCGGAGATTTCCGATTGAGCCGATATTGGCCAGAGCAAAATTGAAGCGGAACTGATTTTCGTTGCGGACCGATCCCAGCGCAAAGCGGCGATACTCGATACTTAACCCGCAACAGTCCCAGTTGTAGGCAGTCTGCACCGCCGCGTACTGCAGAAAACCCAGATTAGCGTCGAACCCCAGGTTGGTCGCTCCGCTGAAGCCGCGTTTGTTGGGCTGCCCATAGCCCAGCAGAATCCGGAATTGGTTGAAAGCCTGCTGCCCCGTGGGAGTAGGGCCGTTGCTCGGCGCCAGCAGATAGGCGTCTCCTCCGCCAACGGTGTACGGCCCGAAACGATAGTTCACGAACGCGGTGCTGGCATTGATCCGGCTTTGCTTGAAGTCGTAATCGATGTCCCACTCGGCCTCGGTCCGGCTGGTGGCCTGGAATTTAAGCCGCGAGACCAGAGGCGAGAGCCGCCGAGCCTCTGTCAGGAACGCAATACCGGTAAAGTCGGCGGTCGTGGTGAATACATTCCGCTGCCCAGGCACCAGCGCCCCTCCGAAAGTAGGGTCGAGAAAATATTTCTGGGCCAGTTCCCAGGTAACGACTTCTCGTACCTGTGGTTCAGTCTGACAGGGAGTTTCGTCTCGTTCCGAACGCCGCTCCCACGGGACAGGGCTCTGCACCGGCGGACGCCCGATATTAAGGGAAACCATGCCCGCGCCGTCGCAATCCTGGTCTTTGGCCGAAGTACGCTTGGCGTAGAGCCGGTTCACCACCGCATACTCGACTTCACTGGTATCGCTAAGGATGTCGCGTTCGTCAAAGCGCAGAATCTGCGCAAAATTGTCCACCCCAGTTACATAGCGATACGTAGCGCGAGGCTCGATGACGTGCTTCCATTTACGTCCCCAGAATTCGCCGTCGTACACTCGCTCCAGCGCGGGCGGACGAAATTCCACCGATCCCTCGACCGCCCTGCGGTTGATGACGTTGCTCTCCGCCACTCCTACCCCCCCGCTGCTGGGCACCAGTTGCTGGGTATAGAAGGTTTCGCGCAGCGCAAGCTCCGGGCGCACCGACCAGCCATGCAGTACCAGGGGAAGAGACAGCGTCGGCCGAAAATCAAAACGTCCGACCAGGTTCGCGGTTCGAAACGAAGGTTCGCTGCGCGACAGCCCTTCAGCCGCGGCATCATAGGACCAGTAGAAAGGCGTGTGCCCGATCGAATGTTCCACGCTCGAAGCCTCAAAACTGGGCGCATGCAGAATGGTGATGACGTCGCCCGGAGTCGTGCTTTCGAAGTTCTGATAACGCTGGGCCGACCCGTTGTAGAAAAATCCGCGCGTAGCGTTGGAGAGAAAAGCCTCCGATTTTACTTCCGAGTTCACCGCCTGGCTGAAGACGTCGTTGAAGGCGAGGCGAAAAACGAAAGAGCTCAGATAGTCAATGCTGGCAACGCCGCGAAAGTTTCCAAAAGTATCTTCCGCGTCGAGGCGTACCTCGTGGCCACCCTGATCAACCGGTGGTTTGCCGATGCCCCGGTCAAAGACTCCGAAATAGTTCAGGTAGATGTAGGATTTTTCGCTGGGCTGGGCACGAAACTCGATCTGTGGCGCCCAGCCTCGCCGGGTGAAATATTCGGCTCCCGCAGTGACGTCCATGCTGCGATTGATGGCCCAGAAGATTGAGTCTCCCAGAATTGTTCCCTTGATCGAAGAGCTGCCGACGTTGGGAATGAGAAGGCCCGTCTGCCTGGGCTCTCGTTCCACGGGATGCGTGGCGAAAGGAAAATAAAAAACCGGAACACCCTCGATACGAAACCTGCTGTGGTAAATGGTGGCGTTCCCGCCCACCTCCACGATAATCCTGCGCGCGCTGAACTCCCACTTGGGACGCGGCAGCTCGCATGTAGTAATCGTTCCGTCGTAGACGAGGTAGTGGTCGGGTCCGGTCTTCTCCACCACCCGGCCGGTAAAAGCAAAAGGATTCTCGGTGGTCAGAATCATTCGCTTCCCGCGCAACTGCATGCCCGTCGTCCCGACGACGTGTTCGAACCGGCCAGATTCGGCCCGGACGTTGTATGTGGCATGCGTAGCCTCAACGTGCTCGTCGTTGGGCCCGCCATCGAGTACGACGTGGCCGTCCGCGGTCGCCTCTCCGGTGTCGGAATGGTAGTCCACTGAATCGGCATGGAGTACGTAACTGCCGTAGTGGATTTCCGCCTGCCCCCGCAGTTTGTAGATCGCGCCATCCTTTTCCTGCTGCAGGGCACTGATGGTGACGTCCTGCTCTCTTACCGAGGAAGGCGCAGACGGCGGCGAAGACTGTGCGCGCGGTTGTTCCGACGCGAAAAGCAACTGGCTGGTAACTATGGAGGAAGCGAGTAGCAGATGACAAACCAACGCCGCCGTGATAAGGAATCGAGTGCGGGATGTCATCGCAACGGACGAAACCCCGTGTGAAGAGATCCACGCAGGGGTAAGGTGACGGTAGCACGGCTCGGCCCGAGTGGCAAAGCAACCCGGGCAGTCTCCTGATTTCACTTCTGGGTTCCTTTGCGTGCTTCGCGGAATCTTTGCGAACTTTGTGGTCTAAACTTTTGATCCCAGTCATCACCTGAAGATCAAAGTCTTTAACCGCGAAATTCGCAAAGGATTCCGCAAAGGACGCAAAGAATTCTGAAGTCACGATTTTTCGGCGGCTCCGGGACTCAATCGTTCTTTCATGAAACCAAGATTCGAACCCGAGGTACCAACCGATACCGACCCAGACCTATCAGCCAGCCTGATTGATCCTGAAGCGTTCGATGCCAGCGAGCAGCAATTTGCCGCCAGCCTCGAGAAAAGCTCCGCGCGAACTGAATTCAGACTGGGGCACGAGAGTTTTGTCGCGCCCGGATCTGCAGTGCCCAGATTCGTAGTTGAAGACACTCCCCAACAGGTGGCGATGGTGCCGAGCGATCCCGGTGCGGTCAGCACGGAAATTCAGGCGACCGTAACGCAGCCGGAGCCGGCCCAACCGCAGCCGCCGCAAGATCCCGATGCATGGCGTCGCGAGGTGGCCGCTCGACTGAGTCACTATCGGGCGCGCCGGCGAACGCGGGAGCCGCGCTATCCCTCGCTGCAACTGAAGTTTGAGACTGAACCGAGTTCCACGATTCCGGAGTCAAAGCTGCCGTCCGCTACCCCGGTCGACAGGGAGAGACAGGCGGCGCACTACGAAGCCGCCGCGGCTCCCCGCATTACCCTGGCCGAGCCTTCGGGCTATGCCTCGAACAGCTCCGCGAATTATCCCCGGATCTTACCCGCCGCCATCACCGAGTCCACAGCCAAGGTGATTGAGTTTGCCAGCTATAGCCCGGCGCCCCGAGGGCTGGACGAACTGGCCGAGCCGGTGCTGGACCGTCCCCGGATCATTGACACCCCTGAGCTCGCGCCTGCGCCACCCGCCCTGGGCGGCATCTTGATTGAGCCGGTCGAAGAGCCGTCCAATGAGCGGCGGCCGGGGTTTGAGATTCCGTTGCAGGCAGCGCCCATGTCACGACGGATGGCAGCGTCGGCAATCGACGCCACGCTGGTTCTGTCGGGGTTCGCCGCTTTCGCATATCTTTTTTTTCGTATCAATGCTGAACTCCCGCCGCTGAGCAAGATCGCCGTGGCTGGAGTTCTTCTCATTGGACTGTTTTGGTCTGCCTACCAGTACCTGCTGCTGGTTTACAGCGGCACTACCCCGGGCCTGAAACTGGCCAGGCTCGAACTTCACCGCTTCGACGGAAGCCCGGTCCCGCTCCGCATCCGCCGCTGGCGCGTGCTGACGTCCGTGCTTTCCGGCCTGTCGCTCGGCCTGGGTTATGCCTGGTGCTTCCTCGACGAAGACAGACTCTGCTGGCACGACCGCATCACCAGAACCTACATGGCGCCGAAGAGATAGAGGCCCCCTGTCATCCCGACCGGAGCGAGCTCGCCGGGGATTGTCGAGATTCAATCGGGCAGGTGGGACACCTGCCCCTACGTGGACGGTGGTGGTCTGCTAACATCTTTTGGTGACCCCAGCCTCTCCCGTGCGCGTTCGCTTTGCTCCCTCCCCGACCGGTCATCTCCACGTTGGCAACGCGCGTACCGCGCTGTTCAACTGGCTTTTCGCCCGCCAAAAAGGCGGGACTATGGTGCTGCGCATCGAAGACACCGACATCGAACGCAGCCAAGCCCGCTTCGAAGATCAGCTGATCGCCGACCTCAAGTGGCTCGGCCTCGACTGGGACGAAGGACCGGACCTGGGAGGACCGTACGCGCCCTATCGCCAGTCCGATCGCCTCGGGGTTTACCGGGAACATGCCGAACGACTGGTCAATGAGGGCAAAGCCTATCTGTGCTTCTGCACCGAGGACGAGTTGCAGAAGGAGCGGGAACGAGCCCAGGCCGAGCATCGCCAGCCTATCTATTCGGGCAAATGCCGCGTCATCCCTTCGGCAGAGGCTGAGCAACGGCGTACCGCGGGAGAGTCCTGCGCGATCCGGCTGCGGATTCCGGAGCATCCCATCCGTTTTCACGACATTGTGCATGGCGAGGTTGAGTTCTCGAACGAAGTGGTGAGCGATCCCATCGTCCTACGCTCCAACGGGATGCCGGTTTACAACTACGTGGTGGTGATTGACGACGCGCTGATGAAGATCACGCACGTGATCCGCGGCGACGATCATCTTTCGAATACTCCGAAGCAAGTTGCGCTGTATGAGGCCCTGGGCTGGCCCGTGCCTGAGTTTGCCCATCTTTCGACGATTCTGGGCGGCGACCGGGAACGCCTCTCCAAGCGGCACGGGGCAACTTCGATCGCCAACTTTCGCGACATGGGCGTGCTGCCCGAGGCGTTGGTAAATTACCTGGCGTTGTTGGGATGGGCTCCGACCGGCGGCACCCGGGAACTTTTCAGCCCGGAAGAATTGAAGAAGGAATTTTCTCTGGAGCGAGTGACGCCCGCCGCAGCCATGTTCGACATGGAAAAGCTTTACTGGCTAAACCGGCACTACATTAAGAGTTGGCCGGTGGGAAGTCTTACAGCGCTGGGCGCGTGGTTTCTCTCCCAGGCGGGTTACATCGAGCTTAAAGACGCAAAGTGGTTGAGCGCGGAAAACTTTCCCCACATTCATCTTGAGGAAGAATTACAACTCTGGCTCACCAAAGTCACGGAATTGTTGGCCCCGTCGGTCGACCGCCTCGACCAGCTTCCCGAACGTGCGTCGCTGATCTTCAACTACGAGGCGAAAGCGGCCCTTGCCGCCCCCGGCAATGCCGAGGTGCTCGCCTGGCCGAATGCCGACGCGGTATTCGCCCGATTCACGGTCAAGATTCTCGAAGATGAATCGGCCAAAGCCGGAAATCTCACTTCCGAATGCTTCAAACTGTTTGTTAACGAAGTAAAAGCTGAGACCGGCGCAAAAGGGAAAGAACTGTTCCACCCCATTCGCATCATCATTACCGGCTCACACTCCGGACCGGAGTTCGACAAGCTGATTCCCATCCTCGAAGAAGGCAGCCGGCTCAAGTTGCCCAAGCACGTTCTCAGCGTGCGCGAACGCGTGGAAGAATTCGTCAAGGCCCGCGCCCCAAATGATCTGACGCCCGCGTCGCAAACGACTTCTCAGAGGAGTCATCCTGAGCGATCCCACCTCTTCGCTTGCGAAGAGGTGGGTGAGTCGTTGGACCCCTACCTTGCTACCCCAGCCGGAAGCCATATCTCTGCGCTTATCGCGTGCGGTAAAGCCGATAGGGGTCCTTCGGCTCCTCAGCTGCTTCGCGAAGCGAAGCAGCGGCTGCGCTCAGGATGACAGTGACACGGACGCTGACACCTCTTCGTCACCATGCTATCGTCCTTCCATGATTCGATCCTTGGCGATTTTCTTCCTGCTCTTGTCCATCAATCTCCCCGCTCTGGCCAAAGAAAAATTTCAGCACGCCGGCCCCATTCGTCTCGACCGCGACGGCGAAAAATGGGCAGAGAAGACCCTGCGCAAACTCTCCCCGGAAGAAAAAGTTGGACAGCTTTTCATGGTCTGGGTACGGGCGGAGTTCCTCAACCTCAACAGCCCCGAGTATCTCCAGCTGCGCGACACCATGCGCAAATATCACCTCGGGTCATTCGCCATGACGGTGCGCTGGGAACCTCCATTTCTCTATCGCAACCAGCCCTACGAGGCCGCCGAACTGCTCAATCGGCTGCAGCAGGATTCCAAACTGCCCCTCCTCTTCGCGGCTGATTTTGAGCGCGGAGTTACCATGCGCCTTCATGGCGCCACCATGTTCCCGCACGCCATGGCCTTCGGCGCCACCGGAAAGACAGATTATGCGGAGGCCTTCGGACGCATCACCGCCCAGGAATCTCGCGCCATCGGCGTGCACTGGAATTTTTTCCCCGATGCCGACGTCAACTCCAATCCCGCAAACCCGATTATCAATACGCGCTCCTTCGGAGAAAATCCTCAGCAGGTTGGCGATCTCGTAGCTGCATACATCAAGGGATCGCGGGCCAACGGAATGATGACCACCGCAAAACACTTCCCCGGGCACGGCGATACCGCGACCGATTCGCATCTCAGCCTGGCCCAGGTCACCGGCGACCGCACGCGCCTGGAGTCTGTCGAACTGGCGCCGTTCCGCCAAGCCATCGCAGCCGGAGTCGATTCCGTAATGGTTGCGCATGTGACCGTGCCCGCGCTCGAGCCTGACCTCAATCGCGTGGCCACGACTTCCCCGGCGATCGTCACCGATCTGCTCCAACACCAGCTCGGATTCCAGGGAATTGTGGTCACCGACGCCCTTGATATGGCCGGCCTTACTCGCCTTTACTCGGCCAACATTGGTCGCGCCTCCGTTGAGGCTTTCAAAGCCGGCAGCGATCTGCTGCTGATCCCTGCCGACCTGGAGGCTTCATATAACGCCGTTCTCGAAGCCGTGCGCAGCGGAGAAATCCACGCCGCCCGGCTCGACGCGTCGGTCCTCAAGTTGTTGAAGGCAAAGGCATCGCTTGGGTTGCACAAGGCCCGTCTCGTGGATGTCCGTGCGCTTCCAGAAATCGTCGGCAAGCCCGAGAACCTGGTCATGGGCCAGCAGATCGCCGACGATGCCGTTACCCTGGTCCGGGACAATGGCAAACTCTTGCCGCTGAAACAATCGGGAACTGTAAAGGATGGGCTTCCGTATCAACATGTGGAAGAAGTACGCAACGGCGTCGTGGTGCTGGTGCTTTCTGAGGATGTCCGCACCGAATCTGGGCGCGCCTTCGAGCGCGCCATCAAGGCTCGCGTGCCCGATGCCAACGTGATTTATGTGGATCCACGCATTGCAGCCGCTCTGTCCGACGGGATATTGAACGCGGTGCAGCAGGCACAAGCGGTTATTGCGGCCGTCTACGTAGTGCCCACGGCGGGCAAGGCCATGAAGAGCGCAAACGGATTGACCAACTCGGTTTCCCTCAATGACGCCAGCGACACGCTGTTGCGGGCGGTCCTTGATCGTGCCGCGCCGAAAACCGCTGTTCTTGCCATGGGAAATCCGTACGTCGCCCAGGATTTTCCTGCAATCCAAAATTATCTTTGTACTTTTTCCAACGCCAGCATTTCAGAAATCAGCGCGGTCAAAGCGCTCTTTGGCGAGATCGCCATTCGTGGCCATCTGCCCATCAGCATTCCCAACATCGCTCAACGCGGCGCCGGAATCGAGCGGCCGCCACAACTCGCAGAGGAAGGATCGCAACATGCGCATACCTACGCGGCTCAGCGGTAATTCACGGTTGGCATTCATCGTGGTTCTCGGCGCGTTGCTCGCCCTGCCGGCTTGTGACGTCAACGTGAAGAAAGACCGTGAGGGTAATGAAAAGAACGTGGACATCGAGACCCCGGTGGGCGGCCTTCATGTCACGAACGACGCCGACGTCCGCGACATCGGCCTTCCGGTTTACCCCGGCGCGCGCCGCAAGGAGCACAGCGACGACAACAATCCAAACAGTGCCCACGTGAATATCTCCACCAGCCTGTTCGGCATTAAAGTCGTGGCCATTGAATATTTGTCCGATGATCCGCCGGAAAAGCTTGTCACCTACTACAAAGACCAACTCAAGAAATATGGCTTTGTGCTCGAGTGCCACACCAATGAGCGTCATCCCGGAACAAACATGAATGGCACCAACACTTCCGGCGACTCCAAAAAACTGAAATGCGAAGACGACCAGAATGGCAAGACCATCGAGCTAAAAGTGGGCACCGAGCAGAACCAGCACGTCGTCTCCATCAAACCCACCGACAATGGCAAGGGCTCGGATTTTGGTTTGGTCTATATCCAGATGCGGGGCGGCAAAGACACAATCTGATCTCTCCACAAACTAGGTGGACACAGCCGGCCGCGGTAGGATCGGTTGAATTCGGTTCCCCCATTCCCGGCACCGCATGCTGGCGCGCGAGCCTTCCTTGCCTCTGCTCGCTGCCCTGCTGTAACTTGAGACTCAGTGGAGTATCCCTGTCATCAATGTGGGGCGGCGGTGGAACAAGGGACTGCCTTCTGCCCCCAGTGCCGCGCACCGCAGATTCGGGTTGCCGTCCCTGAGGCTGTGACCCTCTCGGGAACCACTTCAGATTCGTCCTTGCCGCCCTATTTCGGCTCGGCCCTTACCAACCGGATTGAATGGTCGCAGGCATTACCCGCCACAGCGTTGGCTGGATTGATCGCAGCCGTGCTGATGATGACCCCTCTTGCCGGCTTTGGATTGGGCATGCTGATTGGCGGAAGTATGTCCGTAGTCTTTTACCGGCGCCGCATTCCGATGGCCCACGTCACGCCCGGAATGGGGGCGCGGCTTGGCATGGTAACCGGCATCCTGGGTGGCGGCATCTTCGCCGCGTTGCTCTCAATCGGAACCATGCTGTTCCATGCCTGGGACACCATCCGCGGCAAACTAATCGAGGTAGTCGAGCAAACCGCCGCTCGCAATCCCGACCCGCAAGCTCAGCAGGCCATGGAATTTTTCAAATCTCCCGAGGGAATTGTCCTGCTCCTGACTACTGCATTGATTGGCACCCTGATCGCCTTCGTCATTTTCTCGGGACTAGGCGGTGCGCTGGGCGCGGCCCTGCTGCGGCGCAAAGAACACTCCTAACGGCGCGTCGTCTGAATATCTCCTTTCAACATGGACGTCATCCTGAGCTTGCGAAGAGCCTGCCCTGAGCGCAGTCGATGGGATCTGGCGTAAACCGGATACGCACAAGTCTCGGCGATCGTGCCAACTCGCGCTGGATCCTTCGGGACTAAAGTCCGTCAGGATGACGCCGGTATAGGGTGCTTGTTGAAAGAAGGCCAGCACTGCAGGTTGCGCGCCACCGCAAGGCAGTCTATAGTCTCCGTTTCGGAGAGTGCCATGAGACATCTACTCAACTGGGCGTTGAGTGCACTGGCTGTCTGGATTGTGGCCCGGCTGGTGCCGGGTTTTCACGTCAGCGGGCCGCTGACTGCGTTGATTGCAGCCCTGGTGATCGGTTTCGTCAACGCCACTCTCGGTGTATTCCTCAAGATTGTTACGTTTCCTCTGGTCCTGCTCACTCTCGGACTCTTCTGGCTGGTCATCAACGCGGCCATGATCGAACTGGCCTCTGCGGTTGTTCCCGGCTTCCATGTGGATACGTTCGGCGCCGCCTTCATGGGAGCGATTGTTCTGGCGCTGGTCAACATGTTCTTTCGCTGGCTGGCGGGAAGCGGCAGAGACCGGGGTTAAGCGAAGGCTTCTCAGGCCCATTTCCGGTTGGACTTTTTGCGAGGGCGAGATGTCCTAGCTACCACTAGAGTGTGGGGCGGACACTCTTGTCCGCCGCTTTTGACTTGCAGGGAAGAGCCCCCGAATCTAATCACACGCCACGCGGAATCCGTAATCGGCGTAATGAAATTCCGGCGGAATGCTGGAGCGGGCCGCACACCGGCTGGCTTTGATGTGATGCCGCCAGGAGCCGCCGCGCGATGCCCGCCGTTCGCCGCGATCCGGTCCCAGCGGGTTGCGCTCCGGTGATTCGGCGTAGTAGCTCGCCTGGTACCAGTCGCTGCACCACTCGTGCACGTTCTCGCAAATGTCATAAAGGCCGAATCCATTCGGCGCATAGTGCGCCACTGGCTCGGGGCCTTTCTTCCAACGCTTTTCGTACTGCGGCAATGACTGCGGCGGAGTATCTCCCCAAGGGTAAAGCTGGCTCTCGACGTCGCCGCGCGCCGCCCGCTCCCACTCCGCCTCTGTCGGCAAGCGATATCTCACGCCAGTCCTAAGGCTAAGCCATTCGCAATACTTTACCGCGTCGAACCAGGAAACCGCGACCACCGGCTGTTCGGGGTGATTGAAATCAGGATTCCCGGAAAACGGCGCCGGCGGATTTCCCGTGGCATGCACAAAATCGGCATATCCGGCGTTCGTCACCGCACACGAAGCAAGACGGAACTCATCCACCCAAACGCGGTGAACCGGACGTTCGTTATCCTGGCCGGCCTCCGATCCCATCCAGAACCAACCTTCTGGAATGTGCACGAGCTGCGGCTCAACCGGGATCGCTCGCGTCGACGGAATGGATGCAGAAAAAGACATGAATCCATAGTGTAGAGGGTCGTCACATTCAGGGTTGATGGAAATCCCCTTCCACGAGAAAGTGGAAAACAAGTTCCGTCGTCTTCTCGCCACGCCCCGACCCCCCTCTATCTATCTCATTATCAGAGAGATACATACACGCGCCAACGGCGCCAAACATGCTTCCTACAACGGTAGCAAGGTGCTGAAAAGTAAAGATTTCTGACCCACTGGATAGACTTATGAAACTACTCTTGAAAGTGATCATTGGCAGTGTGGTGCTGCTGACCGTAGCGTTTGCCCAGGAACCAAAACATGCCGTGGTTGCACAGGAACCTGCCGCGCCGTCCGCAGCATCCACCACGCAGATGATTGCTACGGGCTCACCGCAGCGCCCCGCGCCTGCGGTAGAACCGAAAGCCTTGCCGCCACTGAACCCCTCTTTGGGAGAGATCGCTCGCAAAGCCCGCGCCGCGCACGCCGAGGCCCCGAAGGCGCAAGTCGTACTTGCGGACGACGCGCCGCCGAAAGAGTAAGAGGGCCTTACCCCGGATTCATGTTCATCGCGACTCACTAAGACGAGATTCTATCAATCCAGCCAACTGTGCGGATCGCCACTGCCCACGCGGACAATTGCGAATAGACTGTTTCCAACACCGGCACAGGTCCATGACAGCCTCCACACAATCCTCAACCTTGGGAGCGATTTGTCGCCAGCGTTGTCCCCGCTGCCGTCAGGGAAGGATTTTCCTCTACTCCATTTTTCGGGGCTTCCCCAGAATGTGCCAACGCTGCCCCATCTGCGACCTCAAGTTCCAAAGAGAGGAAGGCTATTTCCTGGGCGCCATGTACATCAGCTTTGGCCTGGCCCTTGTAGTCATCGCACTAATAGCAGCATTGTTGTGGGCCATTACGGGTTGGTGGATTACAAAAGACGTAATCTGGGCGGTGGTGTTGTTCCTGCCGCTGGCGCCGAGCATTTCACTTTTCGCTCGCGTTCTCTGGATCTACCTGGATCAAACCTTCGATCCCGAACCACCATCACGAGCCACGTAGGGGCAGATGTCCCCATCTGCCCGGCGGAGCGAAGCTCCGCTATTTACGCTCGGTGCAAAGCACGAGTCGAGCTGCGCTCGACCGGGCAGATGAGGACATCTGCCCCTACGCGGCTCGTGGTGGAGACTAGCGCACTTCAGCGAGTTGCATGCGCAGCTTGTGGGTGGCGCGGAAGAGCGTGTTTTTGATCGTGCCTTCCGTCGTATTCAGCATGCCGGCAACCGTGCGCAGCCTCATGCCGTGGTAGTGCTTGAGTTCGAACACCATCCGTTCGCGAGGCGAGAGCCGGCCCAGGGCGCGGACGATGCGCTGCTGCAATTCCCGTCCGGCAAAGCTGCGCTCGGGACTGGCCGACGGACTGTGATCGGGCATTCGATCGAGCATATCTTCCGGCTCGCCGTCCGGGGACATCGTCGTATTCAAGTCGCGGCCCCGAGAACTCTTCTTGCGCAGGTGATCCAGACAGAGGTTGGTCACGATGCGGTAGATCCAGGTGTAGAACGAACACTCGAAGCGGAAGCGTGCCAGATTGATGTAGGCCCGCAGAAAAGCTTCCTGATAAATGTCCTGCCCATCCTCGGGAGACCCGGTGAGGTGGATGGCCAGGCGCAACACGGCGCGGTCGTACTGGCGCACCAGTTCTTCGAAAGCGGCAGTGTCGCCCTGCTGGGCCTGACGAATGAGCGCGGAATCGTCCACTCGGACGGGCGTGCCTCCACTGGCCGGAGCCAGTGCCGGGCGGTTCAGGTAGGGCGTCAGGCGAATTTTGCCGCTCTCAGACATATTCATATCGGTTTACCCAACGAACTTGTAACCCGTTCCGTGCACCGTCAGGATGAAACGAGGCTCATCCGGCTTCGGCTCAACCTTCTGACGCAGGCGGACAATGTGCGCGTCCACAGTACGCGTGGTAGGAAATCGGTCGTAACCCCACACGTCCTCGAGCAATCGGTCGCGGCTCAGCGTCTCGCCGGGATGGCACAGAAAATACTTGAGCAGTTCGAATTCCTTGGACGAAAAATCCATCGCCTCGCCGGCGCGTGAAACCTGGCAACTCTTCAGGTCCACCTCGACCTGGCCAAATGTGTAGCGCTCCTGCTCTTTCGGAACCGTCTTGGCGCGGCGTAAAACCGCTTTGACCCGCGCCAGCAGCTCGCGGATGGAAAACGGCTTGGTCACGTAGTCATCCGCGCCCAGTTCGAGCCCGACTACTTTGTCCACTTCCTGGCCGCGCGCCGTCAACATGATGATCGGCACCGAAGGCCGCTTGGCCTTGAGCTGCTTGCAGACATCGAGACCGCTCATGCGCGGCATCATCACATCGAGGATGACGAGGTCTGGAGCTTCTTTCAGCGCGCGTTCCAGGCCGGCCACGCCGTCCGGCGCGGTGATGACGTCGTAGCCTTCGAATTCGAAGTTGTCGCGCAAGCCCGCCACCATGTTGGGTTCGTCTTCGACAATCAGGATTCTGGTCATCGCTGGTCCTTGCCGCTGCCCAACTCTACTGGATCCGAAAACGCGCTGAACTGTCTCTAGCCGTTCGTTGCCGCGTTTTGAGGTGTCTTAACCGGAAGCACGATGGTGAATTTGCTGCCCTGGCCGGGCGCGCTGTCCACTGCAACCTCGCCGCCGTGGGCCTGCACGATATGGCGTACCAGCGAAAGGCCCAGGCCGCTGCCCTTTGTGTTGTGCACCAGCGGATCGCCCACGCGATAGAACTTCTCAAAAATCTTCTGCTGCTCCTGCGTGCGGGATTCCGATGCCGTGGTCCACGACTTCCAGCTTCACCGAGCCGTTGTCGCGATACAGATTCACGCCGATGTACTTTCTGTCCTGCGAATACTTGAGCGCGTTGTTCACCAGGTTCAGCAACGAGCGGGCCATGGCTTCGCGATCCACCCGCATCGGCGGCACTTCGTCAATCTTTTCCTCAAACTGGAAGCCGTTCTGCTCGATCTGGTAGCGATAGGAATCGAGCGTGTTGTGCACCAGTTCGCTCATGTCGGTATCGCGGAAGTCATATTCCTTGCGTCCGGCCTCGATGCGCGAAAAATCGAGAATGTTGTTGATCAGCGCGGTCAGCCGCTCGCTCTCTTTGCGGATGATGCGGTAATACTCCTGATACTTTTCCGGACTGGTGAGGCGGCCCATCTCCAGCGTCTCCGCATACAGGCGGATCAAGCGAAAGCGGCGTCCGCAGCTCGTGCGAAACGTTGGAAACGAAATCGGACTTCAGCCGCGCCAGCGCCATTTCCTTGGTGACGTTGCGATAAGTCAAGGCAATTCCGCCGGCCAGCACCAGCGAGAGCGCGCCAGAGTCAGGAAGCTGATGCGCACGAAGCGCTCGCCAATGGCCGCCAGCGTGGTGCCCTGCAGCTTGATGGCGAGGATCAATCCCGGGAACGCGCCTTCCAGATTTCGCTCCACCTCGGGTGCGCCGCCGTCCCAGCCGCTGGACTGAGCCAGCGCAGCGGATTCGTACTTGCCCCGCAGCATCATGGCCGCATGGTTCTTGTCGGTCTGGGAGTCGCTGACATTGCGGCTAATGACGTCATCCAGCATCTCGGGGAAAAACTGGTCCTTCAAATACTCAGCGTCGAGGGCCACGCCCGCGATCGCGGACGACGCCTTGTTTTCTCCGTTGACGACAAACAGTGCGGTTGCCTGGTAAACACGCTTGTCACCACGCGGTACCCACTCCCCCTCAAAGAGATAAGGCGACCCTTTCTTCTGCATCTTCGCCAACCTCTCGGACATGTCGCTGAAATCCATCTTCAGCCATCCGTCAAACATCTTGCTGAGGTAGTCGGCCTCGTCGCGGAACGCCGAGTCCTTAAGCCGGTCGGACTGAGAACGAAATACCATCCCGGTCTTTGGGGAATAAATGAAGATGTGCGCAGCATAAGGGTGCGCAGCCAGAATCTTGTCCAGCGTCGGCCCGCATGCCTCACTGGGTGCGGGGAGCTCGGTGCGCACATCGTCTACCAGTTCATACGCCTTGTGATTGATCTGCTTTTCCGAGATGGCCAGCACCTGAGCAGAAGTCGCGCTGGATGGCGGCTTCCACGGCGCGGTCGCGCTGAATGTGCAGCACGTGCCACGCGCTCACGAGCACCAGGGCCGCTGCGGGCAAGATGACCGCGAGCTCCAGGGTCAGGAGCAACCGGGTCTTCTCGTTCCGCCGTTTCGTTGTCATTGCTGATCCTAGTTTCAGGCCGGTGTGCTCCCGGCCACAACCAACATAGTCGAGCGAGGCCTGGGCAGTGTCAATCGGGGGTAACAATATGTAAAAAGTTGTGAACGAGTTGATGAGGAAGGTTCAATGGCACAAGCGGCCACGGATTCCACGGATAACCTAGTTTCACGGCGTCATCCTGAGCTTGCGAAGGGTCTGGCGCGGAGCGGATACGCGCGGAAATTAGCGATCGTGACGCCCCGCTAGATCCTTCCGGACTAAAGTCCGTCAGGATGACGCCGAGGTTTGCGGGAGAGCTGGAACAGGAACGAACATCGATACAGCTACGGATTTCGACAGATTTCGCACGATTAAAAATCTGAAAAAAACAAGAGATCTTAAGTCCGTGAGGATCGGGGAAAATCCGTGGCCGCTACTTGGTTCGAACTTACGGCAATCGGAAATCAACCGTGACGAAGGTCTCTGCCTCGACGGCGCGGCCGTTGATTAAGTATGGCTGGTAGCGCCACTGCTTCACCGCGCGATAGGCGGCCTGGCCAAGCAGCATCGAGCCGCGCACCAGCTTGAGGTCCTGGATGGTGCCGTCCCGGCCGATCCATGCCTGCAGCACGACCGCGCCCTGCAATCGTGCCTTGACCGCTCGCTCGGGATAGTTGGGCAGAACTTTCTGCAGCAGCAACCGGCGGGACAGATCCTCGGATAGCGCCACGGGCTCGAGCGCGGCCAGAAGCGACGGCGTAATCCGTTCGGCAACGCTCCGCATGCTCGCGCTCTGGACCTGCATTTTCAAGCTTTCCGGAATCCGCACTGCGCTTGCGGCCACAGTTTGGGGGCGGGACGGCTGGGTTTCAGCCGGAACCGGTTGGACCGGCTCCGCCGCCGCGGGCGCAGCGTCGTTTTGATATGGATCTCTGACCGGCGTGATGGTAATACGCGAGACGGCCCGGCCGGGACGCACAAACTGAGGGCTGCCATTCTCCTCGGCGGTCTGCACCGCGGCGGCCGGCGTCTTATCCCCGGTGGGCCGATGCAGCCATCCTTCGGTCTTTTGCAGCACCCGCCCGCACATCCTGGCAACGGAATTTGTCGTGCCTTCGCCGCGCAGCGGTTCGCTGAATACATACCCCACGGAGAGAAAGGCCACGGCAATCGCCAGACCTGGCAGCACCCGGCTTTTCCCCTTTTTCAAAAAGGTCGATGACGACGTCGAAAAAGTTGGCTGCGGCTCCCGGAACAAGGTCTGCACCCGCGAGTGATACAGCAGGTCATCTTCAAAAATCGGTTCGGCCGCAACCACGGGTGTAACGGATTCTGTACGGCGTTGGGGAGGAGGGGAGGGCCAGGGACGAAGACGTGGCAACGAATTGAAAACCCGGTTTTCTAAACTCTGGTGTTCTAAATTGTTGTTTGCCGAGTTTGAATCTCTGTCTTCTAAGGTCCAGCTTGGCGAATCACCAGGCGCCATGGCACTGGCCTGATTGTCAATCGAGGCTTCCGTCGGTGACGGACCCATCCTGGTCAACCAGGATTTCATCTGAGCAAGAAATGAATCACTGGTCAGCAGGGCATATTTGACTTCATCCGGAACCAGAGGCCGGCTCAACACCAGGTCGGCACCCGCTTCACGGGCAGCGGCGGCGGCTTCGGGATTGGCGATCGCCAGGGTAAATGCTGAGTGATTGCCCTTCAGTTCGCGCACCGTCTTCAGCAGGAAAACGGCTTCCAGTCCTTCGTTCCAGTCGGAGACGACGACATCGAAACTTCGAGTGGTGATCTTCTCCACCGCACTGAAGATTTCCGGGCACGTCTCGACTTCGAATTCAAGATCTTTGAAAGCGTGACTCAGGGCGCGTGAGGCTTCCTCATCGGAGGAGAACAGCAGAGAGTGTGGCCGCATAGTATTGAGAGTAGTTTGGCGGGGGAAGAGCGACAAGTTACGAAGTGCCTCGAATGCGGCCGCCGCAGGGCAGGTAACTGCGAGGCCGGTTACCTGTCCTTACGTACAAGTGTCTACGGTAACCGAGGCGTCCGACGCCTGCAAACTCCCAGAATGGCAGGTCTTCAGTAGTCTTTGCGTCCTTTGCGGATTTTCTTTGCGATCTTTGCGGTGAATAGCTCTTTACCGCAAAGGGCGCGAAGAACTATTCCTTGCGGAATTGCCGGGCCACCGATTCCGGCAAGTCCTCTTCCAGTTTCACGGCCAGCCACTGCTGCAACATGGATTTCTGCTCCGACGGAATCATCAGTGAACGGAGTCCGGAGCGGCCCTTTCCGTCATACCAGCAGACTTCGGATTCGATTTTGAAGCGCACTTGCTCGCCGGGCAGCGTGAACAGCACTTTTAACCTTGCTCCGGGCTTCAGAGAAGGCGATTCCGTGATCGCCATTCCGCCCTCACTGATGTTCACGATCTGGCAAGTAACTTCCTCGCCATTGACCTGGATGTCCGCTTCAATCTGTATAGGACACCGAAAGGAACGTCGCCGCTCGCGCACGATCGATCCGAATGCGGCTTTGAATGTTCTCCCGACCCCGCTCGCGGAAAGAGGCTTTTCCATCAGGAAGTTCGGCTGGACTTCGAGTCTGCCCGCCTTTCCCGGGTCGGTGATGGCAAAGGTCACAGCCGTACGATTGGATGGAGAGAGACGGACTTGGCCCAGCATTTCGTTCGCCTGCGGCAGCCCAAAATCGACGATAATCGCTTCGAATTTCTTGCGGTTCAGCTGGCGAAGAGCCGTGCTTACATCAACACAGACTTCGGTGGCAATGGCCAGTTGCTGCATGCCCTCGGCCAGTTGCTGAATGAGGGCCGAATCGGCGCACACCAGAAGCACACGGCCCATCGCCGTGCCAGTCTCGGCAATGCCAGTCCCAGGAGAACTCATTCTGCCAGACCCCTCGCTGTGGGTACTCGCCCTGTGTTTGCTCTGTCGCTGGCAGATTGTCCCCTGAAATGAGGCGCTTGCGGATTAAAATCCACTTCGTCGGAAAACCGGAATGGGAGGGCAGGTCGTCGTAAAACCGGAACCGTCGTAAAGCCGGGACTACGTGCGCTCAGTCAATCACTACTCTCTTCCGCACCTGGCGGTTCGGGGCTCGTCGGCTGAGGTCGGGAGCCTGGGTCGTTGTCCCGGGATGCGAATGCCGATCGAAGCGAGTGATGTAGTCCTCGGCCACAAAATCGTAGTCCGATACACGCTGCCGAGGCTCGGCGGCGGGATTCGACGGTTTAGCCGAGGAGGTGACGGCAAAGGCTTTCTCGACTGCATCCGCGGCGCTGGGATCGGGCCGTTCGCCGGGCTTCCCATTCTCGACGGCCGCGATTTCCCTCACAGGCAGTATCGGATCACGGCCTGTCAACAGCATCATGGCAAAGGCCGATAGTACCGCGACCAGGGCCGCCGCCCGCCAGAGGCTCTGGGGAGGTCGCTGATCTGCTCGGTTCATGAGGGTCTGGGGGCCTGGCGTCTCTGCCCGGCCAGACGGGCGGGACGCCCGTCCTCCATCACTCGTCTCGAGAGATTTTTTTTGGGTTGCCGGCAAGAGTCGCGAAGCCGCAAGAGCGCGTACTCCAGCCTGACTGGCCACGAAACCCAGGCTGAGCGGCGCTGGAACCGTCATTGATACCGAAGTCTGCTGGCCGGAGACTTCTTGTCCTTCTACGGCGGAAGATTCACTCACTTTACTCGCCTTGATGTAATTCCAAATCGCAGCATCCCCTCCGAGATGCTTCGGGATCGCGTCGAGCGGCGACGTGCCGCGAGACTCCGCTCCCGGCCCCCGAACGCCCGCGCGAACAGCCTCAGAGGTCATCACCAGCACACATTCATCGGCCGTGATCTCGCCCGGTCCAAACGATTTGACATGGACGCCGGAAGATTCCAAAACCTGGCTTAGTTCCGCTGAAGGAGACTGGATCCGGGTGATGTAGATAAGGGAGGGCATGGGGGAGTCACTAGCCACAGGATTGCAACATTAGCCAGTGTACAAAATTTTCGAGGAATGTGCCCGCAGGAGGATAGGTGCCGGCTCGCTTTGAACAAAACCTCTCTCGAGGTATCAACAGATGACATCAACAAAGGGACGCTTCAGAGTTCATTGAGGGTGGAGAGTGCCACCTTCTGCCGCCCATCCGCGCTGAAATTTGAGGGGTCGAGCCAGCGCTCGAAATTCGCCTTCCGCGCCGGCCACTCCGAGTCGAGCATGGAAAACCATGCCGTGTCCCGATTTCTCCCTTTGACGATCATGTGTTGGCGGAAAATCCCTTCGAAGGTGAAACCGAAGCGCAGCGCGGCCCGCCGCGATGGTGCATTGAGGGCATTGCACTTCCACTCGTAGCGCCGGTATCCCAGGTCTTCGAAAACATGCCGCGCCATGAGATACATGGCCTCGGTGGCCAGCGTGGTCTGTTGCAGGCGCGGGGTGTACAGGATGCTGCCCACTTCAATGACCCGGTGGACGGGTTCGATTCGCATGTAGGAGGCGTATCCCACCGCTCTTCCCGACGCGTTATCCAGGATGGCGAAGAATAGAGGATCTTCCGAAGCCGCGATCCGTTTCAGGTGGATATCGAAAGCCGCGCGATCGGCGAACGGTCCCTCAAAGAGGTACTGCCACAACCGTTCTCCCGCTTCCCCTTGTATGCCTTCATAGAGCTCTTTACCGTGGACGTTGAGGATCAAGAGGTACCAGCGTAACCACTCGTCCTGGCAACGTGGTCCGGCCCGGACGCCGGGCCGAGGAGCCATCGACGCGAGGGCCGATTGGCCCTGCGACGTCAGGCTTCGCTTCAGGACTCGCTGAGCGTGCATCATCCATATTGAGGGTTCATCCCCTTAGAGCGTTTGATCTTTGCTGCGTTTGCTCCAGACCACGTGGCCTGGAATGCTACACGCGCAGCGAGGCTTTACAAACTTTTACGATCCACTTCACAACCAATTTCCGCTTTTCGGCGTTCTCACCAGTGCGGACCAAATCGTTTCGTGGCATCCCGCCATCCGGCGTACTATTCCATTAGGGTCTTCAGAAAGGCCAGCCAGTGAAGTTCAGCTTCCACCGTGTTGCAGCCTTGAGCGCGATTGCAGCGCTGGTTTTGAGCACAGCCATGGCGCAATCCGCGGCAGGCCAGGGACAGTCGAATAACCGTTCCATTGCCGCCGCCAATCCCGCCGATGAGCCGGCGACCACCCTGTCGGTCAAGGTCAAGGTGGTGAATGTGCTGGCCACGGTGCGCGACAAACACGGAAAGATTGTAAACGGCCTGACCAAAAATGATTTCACCCTGTCCGAGGACGGCCGTCCGCAGACCCTGAAATATTTTGCTCGCGAAACCGATCTGCCGCTCACGCTCGGCATGCTGGTGGATACCAGCATGAGCCAGAGACGGGTACTCAGCGAGGAGCGCGACGCTAGCGAGAGCTTTCTGGCGCAAGTGCTGCGCGAAGACCAGGACAAGGCTTTCGTCATCCACTTCGACCACGAAGTCGAGCTGCTGCAGGACCTGACCGCATCCCACGAACAGTTGCGATCCGCGCTCGAGTCCCTGCAAACTCCGGAGTTTACGCGTACCAGCAACGGTGGAGGAGGAAGCGGTGGCGGTGGCTCAGGCCAAGGACGCGGTTCCGGCCGTCGCGGCGGCGGCACTCTTCTCTATGACGCGGTCTACCTGGCATCCAACGAAATGATGCTGAAGCAGCCCGGCCGCAAAGCCGTGATCGTCCTCTCCGACGGCGTGGACATGGGCAGCAAGGAAAGTCTCGAGGCGGCAATCGAGTCCGCCCAGCGCGCCAACACTATCGTGTATTCCATCCTGTTCAAGGATGACGAAGCCTATGGAGGTGGCGGAGGTTTCGGCCGGACTGGCATCAGTATCCCTGGGATGGGCGGGCCCGGAATGGGTCGCGGCGGGATGGGAGGCGGTCGAGGCGGGCGCAGGTTCCCGGAAGAACATGCCGACGGCAAGAAAGTTCTGGAGCGGATCTCCAAAGAAACCGGCGGGCGCCTGTTTCAGGTCTCCAAGAAGGAGCCGGTCAACCAGATCTATTCTCAGATTCAGGAAGAGCTGCGCAACCAATACAGCCTCGGCTACACACCCAACCCGATTGAGCCCGGATACCACAAGATTCAGGTCGCAGCCACCAAGAAAGACCTCGTTGTCCAGTCCCGGGACGGATACTACGGAGACAAGTAGAGCCGGGCCTCCTATTTGGATACACTGAAAATGGCGAGACGCTTAGTAGGTCAGTGTGGAAGGATCCACTTACACGGCGTCATCCTGAGCGATTTCAGTCCTGAAGGATCTCGCGCGCACCTGCCACAATTTGTCGTAAATGCAGGTCCGCTGCGCGCTAGATCCTTCGCAAGCTCAGGATGACCCTTTATGAGAAGGGGCGATTCAAATTGACCCCACAACCAAACAGTTCTAGATATCTGCTTGCGGCTGCCAGGGAACCACCTTCTGGTTCTCTTCCAATTGCATTTCCTGCTCCCGGTCTTTGAGCTCGCGCTCCACTTCGCGCATTTCCTGCTTCAGCTCTTCCTGGTGCTCGCGTAGCTCCTGAGTGGCTTCCTCGATCTCTGGTCTCACTCGCTGGACCTCACGGACGGCGCGCTCGATCTCGGGCCTCACCCGGGCCATCTCAGATTGCACCTCGCTCATATCAATCACAGTTTCAGCGTCGACGTCCTGCTCCTCGATGGTCTCGTCGGTATCGAGCAGCTCCGACTGGTTCCGCTCCGGCACGGTCAACATGATGTTTTGCTCCTTCTTTTCCCGAATGATGCTGACCGTGACCGTGCTGCTCTTGCGGCCGTGCATGGCATGCGTGAAATCGCCGCTGTCACTGATGGACTCTCCATTGACCTTCACAATCACATCGCCGGCTCGAAACCCGGCCTGTTCGGCGCGGCTGCCTTTCTCCACCGAGCGCACCAGCACTCCCTTGCCATTTTTCGCGCCGAAGAAGTCTCCTAACTGCGGAGTAAGGTTTTCCACCATCAATCCGCTGCGCGCGGAAGAGTGCACCACTACGATCGAGACCGGCATATCCATCTCAGGAACGAATGGTGTGGCGTTTACCGACGGCATCGCGGGCATCGCAGGGATCGCGGGTATCGCCGGCATGGTGAAATTGAATGACTTGCCCGGTCCGCCCATGGCAAAGGCCTTCTTGCGGTCCGCCAGTTGGGCCTTGAGGGTGACCGCTTGGCCACCGCGGCTGATTCCCAGGGTCACTAAACGTCCGGGAGGAATTTCGCGGATCATGCGGCGCAACTGCTCCACACTTTCCACCTGGTTGCCGTTGAGGCTGAGAATTACGTCGTGCTCTTTGACTCCAGCCTTGCCGGCGGGAGCATCCTGGTCAACCAGAGTGACCTCTACGCCGTGTTCTTCTTTCAGCTTCAGATCGACCAGGCGGTCTGTAGTGACATCGCGAGTGTCGACACCGAGATAGGACCCGCCACCGAAATCCTCGCTCGAATATCCGAAGGCCTCGTTGAAAGGCTCCTGTAAGCAAAGCTGCCCCCCGGTCGCAAACGCGGCAAACATCGGCAAAACCAATACGGCGAGGATTGATCTACGCATGTTCGCTCTCCTCTTTACTCATGGAGACCTTACTAACCAATGGAGGCAGCTTACCGACTGGCGAGAAATGTGATGTCTCCGGTCGTCGTGCGCACCTTCAACGTCGGCCCGCCTCCGTTAAGGTTGCCCTCGGCGGTGGCGGTCCCCGGACCCCACTCCCCCCCCTCAGTTGTAACTCGAATCTCAGAAAAATCGGAGCGGATGCGATGGCCGTTCGCCAGTTCGATGGACGCCCGAATCGTGATGTTCAGTGTCGGCGCCAGATAAACCGTAATGTCGCCGGCAGAAGTCTCCAGCACCGAATCCGTGCGGCCCGCTCCGGAGACAAACTTTGCCACAATGCCGCCGGCTCCGGTTTCGGCTCGAGCCGCAGGAACGCCGTTGAGGGTAATGCTGCCACCGCCGGTCTCCGCCTTGACCGCTCCGGTCGCTGAACTCAGACGGATGCTACCGCCACCCGTTTCAATTTCCGCCGGTCCGGCAATCTCACCCAGATCGATGCTGCCGCCGCCAGTCGTAACCTTCAGCGGTCCGGAGCAGCGTTGCACTTCGATGTTGCCGCCACCCGTCTCGAGCACGGCGCCCTGCATGCCGGAAACCACCAGCACGCTGCCGCCGCCGGTCTCCGCATTAATCTTGCCTTTGGCCGAGGCTACTTTGATGCTGCCGCCACCGGTGCGCAAAGCGATTTCCCCGCCCACGGTTCCAACGTCTATACTTCCGCCACCCGTCTCAGCGTTGATCACGCCTCCGATATCATCCAGGCGAATGCTGCCGCCTCCAGTTTCGCCTTCGACCCGGCCAGCAATGGCCGTGGCGGTGAGATCGCCCCCGTCAGTCTCCACCTTCACCAGATCAGTTCCGCGTGGAACGTTGATAATGAATTCGCTCGAAGAACGGCGGGGTCTGCTGCCTGACCACTCGCCCGTCACCCATGCCGTGTCTCCGCGGACGGAAACGCTGATCTTGTAAGCGTCGAATTCGCGGCGGGCCTTTTCTTCCGACGCCGCGTATGAATGATTGCTGATCACATAGCTGATGTTCTGCTGCGTACCGCCCGCAACCCGCACCACGCCAGAGTCCACTTTCACTCGCAGATTTCTTGCCGCCGCAATGGACCCGGTGATCTGCCGCGACCACTTGCCGTTTTCCTGATAGACGCGGGTCTGCTCTTCGGGGCGCGCCTCCTGCGCCACCGCCAGCGGCAGGACCAGCAGCAGCAAGGCAACGATTTTGGATAACTTTTTCAACTCTCACCTTCCGATTTCTTTGTTCCAACTTCAACCGCTCTTACTGAATTTGTCTTCCTTAATCAATCTCTGACATCTGCGACAACACGTTGCGCGCCTGCGTGCGGATGTAAAGGTTCTGATCGTTCTCCGCCAGCTTTTGCAGCACCACGCGCACGCTGCTGTCGGCGCGCACTGGTTCGAGCAGATGCAGCGCCTGCGTCCGCAACCCGGGGTTGGAATCGTTCACCAGGGCCTCGAGCACAGCATCTCGCACGCGAACGTCGTTCTTCACATAGGACCCCAACCCCTCGATCGCCTTCAGCCGCACTCCGGGATTCGAGTCATAGCGCAAGGCATACAGCAGCGCCTCGCGGACGCGGGTATCGTTCGGCGTCTGGGTCAACAAATCCACCGAATCCATCCGCACGCCCGAGTTGTAATTGTTCCGGGTAGCAAACAGCAGCAACTGCTGGATGCGCTGATCGTTGATCGAACCTTGCGCCTCCTGCGTCGAAACCGTGTTGTAACGGATGCTGATTTGAGATGACCCAGGTTGTTGCGAGATGGACTGAATGCCGGTGATGGAGGATTCTGTGGGAGCGGCCGCTGCGGAGAGATCGACTGGATTCCGGCCATTCATCACTTGATATGTGGCCCCGATTCCGCCGGCGAAGCCCACGATGAAGATTGCCGCCGCCAGCGCCGGAGCCAGCTTGATGGGACGAAGCCACGCCCCCGGGTCGAATACCAGGCGCTGCCAGAAGCCGCCCTGCTCGGTGGTTTCAAGCTCTTCCTGCAGACGCATGCGCGACGCTGTAACCAGGTTGGGAGAAGGCTCCTGCACCGGGAACTGGGAGAGCGTGGCATGAAGCTGGCGGGCCGTTTTCAGTTTAGCCGCGCAATCGGTGCAACGCGCCACGTGTTGCTCCAGTTCGTAACGAGCGTCGTCAGGCAGCTCGTTATAGATATGCAGCAGAATATTTTCCTGAACCCATTCGCATTTCATAGTTGCACCCCTTCGCAGGGGAGGTGTAGGACGGACACTCTTGTCCGTCGCCTTTGACTTTGGTGTTGCCTTGCTTTCTCTGCCGCTGCTTCCTCCGCCGCCCCGAGGGCGGCCTGGACAGGCGGCACGCCCGTCTCTCCATCAACCTTCTTCATCGGATATCCGCCAGAAAGCCTCGTAATTTTTGGGTGGCTCGGAATAAAGTATTTTTTGCCGTTTCTTCCGTCGTATTCAAAATCTCGCCGACGGTCCTCAATTTCAGCCCCTGGTAATGCTTCAACTCAAAAACCATGCGCTCGCGTGGAGTGAGTTTGTCCAGGGCGTGATTGATGCGCTTCCCCAGTTCGCGGCGCATCAGGTCGCGCTCGGGGTTGGCGCCGGCCCGGGCGTCGGGAACCTGCGACAGGACGTCGTACACTTCGCCCTGCGCATCCACCCCGACCGGAGCATCTTCTTTCCGCACCTGCTTCTTCCGCAAATGATCGAGGCAAAGATTAGTCACGATGCGGTAGATCCAGGTGTAGAAGGAGCACTCGAAGCGAAAATTTCCCACGCTCTTGTACGCCTTCAGAAAAGCATCCTGATAAATGTCCTGGGCCTCGTGCTCCGACCCGGTCAGGTGCATGGCGAGCCGGAGAACGGCCTGGTCGTAGTGCCGCACCAGCTCCTCGAAGGCGGCGCGATTGCCGCGCTGTGCTTCGCGGACCAGCAGCGTGTCATCAATGCGAGCTGAACTTTGCCCAGCCATTTGGCCCCGAGTAAGGGCGTCCTGGGAATGGTCGTTTCGTTCCACCCCGCGATTCGCGTCCGGATGCGAACACCCGCCAACCGCTAGATGTACTGCCCATGCTTCGGCCGGCATCTCTAGTTGTCCTCGACTAAGCCGGGTGCCCTGCCGTACTTCCCGGTTGCATAGCTATGGACGTGGCAGCAAAAGAACCGTGAGCAGCGATTATAGGAGTTTGGCCCTGTCCGTGCATGGGCTTAGTGGGGTACGGCCAAACGGGACAGCCAGCGTTCCGGCAGATTCCGGCGCAACACGTAATATTCGTTTTCCGGGCGGTCATCCTGCAGCGCGGGGACGCCGGGAGCCCCGGAGGTCAGCTGATCAAGCGCCAGCTCCCGGTTGAGAATGATGGCGAACTGAGCCTGGGGCGCGGCTTCCGGCCCCCATTCGACCAGGTCTTGCGCCGCCCTGGCAGGCAGGCGCTGGGCCAGTTCGAGCGGCGTCCTTAGCAAAATTGGCTGTTCGCTCGCCAGGAAATGAAACCCTTGGCCATCCAGCGCGCGAAAAAGGCGAACATAAGGGAAAGATTCCTGCAGGGCGCGGGCGACAGCGGCTTTCACCACAGCGTCTCCATAGGGCAGCCATTGCTGCAGGATGCCGCCTGGCGCCAGCCTGCGCCTGATGATCAAGTAAAACTCCTTCGAATACAGCAGACTGGAGCCCGCCGCTTTCACCGGCGGGGGCGGGTCAATGGTGATGACGTCATATTGCTCCGAAGTGCGTTCCAGGTAACGGCGGCCGTCGTCAATCACCACGCGGGACAGCGGCGACTTCATCAACTCCACGCCATCGGAATGGAAGTAAGGTAAGAGCCGCGGAACGCTGGGTACCAACTCTACTGCCGTGGTTTGGATGTCCCAAGAAAGCAGTGAGCGATACGTCGTGCCCATGCCGAAACACACCACCAACGCGCTTCGCGGAGTGTGGTCGAGAAACGCCAGCGGCAGGTGCGCCATCATTTTGGTGATAGGAGTCAGAAAAGTGATCCCGATTCCATTCACCAGCAACCGCTTGGTCATTCCGTCTCCAGTGGCAATCACCGTGGCCGTGTTGTCGCGCAGGACTTGAGACGGGACAAACAGGTCTTCGAAGCCTTTAATGGTGAGCACTCCGACCACCGCCAGAGCCGTGAGAGAGTAAGACAGCTTGCGCTGCAGAGTCTGCGCTGCCTCCCTTTGGGCCCCGACGGACCATCGCGGCACCAGGCCGATCATCAACCATGGCAGCGCGAACACGAACAGCACCCAGCGTTCGCTGATCAATGGCAGTAGGATAAATCCTGCGAGCAGCGGCCCGAGAATGCATCCCACCACGTTCACGGCGTATGCTTTGCCCGCCCTTTCGGGATCGCCGCCCGACCACCGGTCCACCAGCATGGGCGTCACGAATCCCAGAATCGCAGAAAATGGCGCGATGCCTGCCACCAACCGTAGCCCCGCTGAATGAACCTGAAAGAAGGGACTGGCGGTAAGCACTGGCAGCAGGCAGACGAATCCGAGCACTCCCCAGACCGATCCTCCTTCGTGCTCATGAGTGCGGCTCCAGTAGCGATACAGTCGCGATCCCGCGAATGTCGCGGCCAGATACACGCCAAGAATTGACGCAAAAGCATAGACCATGGTGCTGAGATAGGGAGTGAATTGCCGGATCCACACTACTTCCACGCCCATGCTTGTAAGCCCGGTAAGAAACAGAAGCACCAGTGGCTTGTTGCCGACATGACCCTGAGCCGCCGCTCGAGCCACGGGGGTTTCCTGTGCCGGTTGATTTTCTCCCGTAGAAGACAGCAGAGTGAGGCTCATCGCCAGGACAAACAGCAGTCCATTCAGCACCGCGCCGATCCTGAGCGTGCCGTGAAATCCGTAGATTTCGATCAGCAACAGGGGCACAGTCGCGCCCGCCACGGCGCCCAGAACATTCGCCAGGTAGAGAAAGCTGAAAGACCGATGGGCTTCCCGTTTGAAGCTCTGATTGATGGCCAGCATGGCCAGCGGAATTGTCGCCCCCATGCAGGCGCACCAAGGGATCAGCGTCAGGGCAATCCAGGCGCCGGAAAAGAGATAGTAGGACGAGGACGAGGAGATTGAGGTACGCTCCAGCAGGTATCGTCCCCAAGACAGTTCGGCGGGCACAGCCAGCGCGGACATTCCAATCAGCAACTCAGCGAGTGCGTAGAGACGCAGCGCGGGAATCCTGATGGGCACGACGGATCGCCGGATGGCGCGGCCCGCTGCCCACGAGCCCAGTCCGAGCCCGGCCATGAACATCGAAAGCACAATGGAGGCCAGCGCCGTAGTGACGCCGAACTGCGCCATGGACAGCCGGAGCCAGATAATTTCGTAGAGGATGCTGCAGAATCCGGAGACGAAGAAGAATAGGAAAAACCAACCCATCAAGAAGCCTCAGGAAAGCATTCTTTGCGACCTTTGCGGCAGTTCTTTGCGTCCTTTGCGGTTAAGACCTTGACTTGATTACGACAAAGATCAAAGGCTTTAACCGCAGAGTACGCAAAGTTCGCAAAGAAAACCGGCACGGATGATAGGGCGCTCACGGGTCGCAGACGCGTACCTACTCAGCCGCTTCCTTCTCGATGACCACCTTGAGGTGAGTGGTCACATCCTTGTGCAGCTTGACCGGTACGGTGAATTCGCCCACGGTCTTGAGCGGTTCGTGGATTTGAATCTTCCGGCGGTCGACGTCAAAGCCCTTCTTGGCCAGCGCGTCCGCGATATCGCCGGAGGTAACGGAACCGAAGAGTTGATCGTTTTCGCCCGAGCGTCGCGTGAAAGAAACCGACACGCCTTCGAACTGTTTCGCCAGAGCTTCCGCGCTGGTCTTCTCCTTGGCGGAGCGACGGACGGCGGCAGCCTTCATCTGCTCGACGACAGCCTTGTTGCCTTTCGAGGCCTCGATCGCCAGCTTGTGTGGCAGCAGATAGTTGCGTCCAAAACCCTCAGCGACTTTCACCACGTCGCCGCGTGAGCCCAGCTTGGGCACATCTTCTTTCAGAATGACTTCCATGGATAACTCCCTGTAGAAATTCTTTTCGCCACGGATTCAAGCGGAATCTCACGGATTTTTTATTCTCTGCTTTGATTCGTGAGAATCCGTGGCCGATTTTGTTTACGATGCGCGTCCAGCAAACGGAAGCAGCGCGATATTCCGCGCCTGCTTGATGGCCAGGGACAGACGCCGCTGGTGCGGCGTGCAGACTCCGGTCAAACGCCGCGGCACGATCTTGCCGCTCTCCGCCACGAACTGCGCCAGCAGCCGGACGTCCTTGTAATTGATGGCCTCAATTTTCTCCACGCAGAACTTACAAACCTTCTTGCGGCGAAAATATTTGCGCCCACCTTCGCGTCCACCACCCGGACCTCCGGGACGCGGCGGACGGCGTTCCCGGTCCCCAAATGAGGGCCGGTCACCAGAAGGGCGATCTCCACCTGCCGGACGCTCGCCACCGAACTCGCTGCTGTTGTCGCTCTAATTTCGTCAGCCATGATGCTCCTTAAAATCAGTCGTCGGTCTTCAGTCGTCGGTCGTCGGCCTTTAGCACCGTGTCGTCAGCGTTCATTGCGTCGGTTTGCACCGACTGCCAACGACCAACGCCTGACCAACGACGGGTTTTAAGCCGTAACCGCTGCCGTTTCTCCACCGGCTTCAGTGACCGGGGCAGGTGGCGGGGTCTTGCGTTTGGCGTCGCGGATTGCCTTGATCTTGTCTAGGCGCTTCTGCTCTTCATCGATGCGCACGGTGATGAATTTGATCACCGGCTCGGTGACGCGCAGGCGGCGCTCCAGTTCATGGATCAGGCCGCCACCACCCTCTACCGTCAGCAGAACATAAATGCCGTCATGAAACCTGCGGACCATGTAGGCCAGGCGGCGCTTGCCCATCTTCTCTACGCTCTTCACGTTGCCGCCCGACGAAGTGACCGCGGTCTCAAGTGTCGAGATCAGCTTGTCCTGCTCTTCTTCCACCATGTCAGGGCGGACGATAAACATCAATTCATAAGTACGATTCATTTTCTCTCCATCCCACCACATTCGAATTCGATGTTCAATCTGCCTTCCGGTTGAAGCGGTTCATGGCCGCAGCCGGACCTTCTTTCAAAATCACGCCTACCGCTTCCGCGGCGCTGTCCAGCACTTCGTCCACTTTTTTCAGTTGCGACTTGCGAAATGGAGTCAGCACAAACTTCACGCCATCCGCAATCTTGCGCTCTGGCGAAATCCCCAGCCGGATTCGCAGAAACTCCTGCGTGCCCAGCGCCCCGATGATCGACTTCATACCATTGTGGCCCGCCGAACTGCCTCGCTGCCGGACGCGGATGGCACCAAACGGCAAATCCAGTTCGTCGTAAATCACAATCAGGTCTGCCTCCGGCCTGATCTCATGCTTGGCCACCAGTTCACGAACCGACATCCCGCTCAGGTTCATGAAGGTCTCTGGCTTGGCCAGCAGGACCTGCTGGTCCCCGATCGTCGTTCGGGCCGTGAGCGCGCGGCACTGGCGATTTCTCACTTCCACGCCGCAGTCGTTGGCGATGCGGTCAACGGTAAGGAATCCCAGATTGTGCGGCGTGAACTGGTATTCAATTCCCGGATTGCCCAACCCGACAATCAGTTTCACGCCTGATCAATTTGCCTCGAACAAAACGTCGAGCTTCGCTCGACCAGGACGGGTCGAAGACCCGTCCCCACACAGCTTGTGCCACCACCCGACTACTTCTTCTCTTTCTTCTCGGGCTTCTCCGGCTTCTCGGCAGCTTCTGCGCCCTCTTCGCCCTCGACTTCCTGCTTGCCCTTCTTGATGACTTCGGGTTCGGCAGGAGCGGCGGCAGCATCTGCGGCAACCGCATCTGCGGCCGGCGCGACTTCTTCCTTGACCGTGGTGATGTGGGCCACGGGCTGATTCGCATCAGTGATGAACGTAATCTTCTTATCGTCGTGCGTCAGGTCGGAGACGCGCAGAACTTTGCCGAACACCAGTTCGCTGACGTCCGCTTCGATCGCACTCGGGATGTCGCCGGGCAAGCACTCGACCTCCACTTCGCGCAGGATCTGCTCCATGATACCGCCCTGCTGTTTCACTCCGGCAGCTTCACCCTTTAACACGATGGGCACACTCACCGTCAGCTTCTGGTCCATCGCGATGCGCTTGAGATCAATATGCAGGAGATGGCTCTTGATGGGCTCATACTGCCAGTCCACGATCATGGCCTTGGTGCGCTCGCCGCCTTCGACCGCGAGATCAAAAATGGTGTTGTGCCCGGTCGTGGAATTCAGAATGCGCGTGACCTGACGCGGGTCGAGCGTCACCGTCAAAGACTGCTTGCCGGCGCCATAGAGGACGCCAGGAATCTTGCCGCCCATACGCACCCGGCGGGCGACATTCTTGTTGCCCGGAGTTCGCGGTTGCGCTTCCAGAACGTTGCTTTCGGTTGTTGCGGTTGCCATAAATTTAGGTTCCTATAAAAACAATCTGCTGACGGACGTCTCTTCGTGAATCGACTGGATCGCGCGTCCGATCAAACCAGCGATCGTGAGTACTTTGATCTTCGGCTCCCGCGCAGCGGCTTCGCTTAACGGGATGGTGTTGGTTACAACTACTTCGGTAATGCAAGACTTCGAAATGTTCTCCACCGCCGGCCCCGACAACACGGGATGCGAAGCGCAGGCATAGACCTGACTGGCTCCGTTTTCCATCAATGCCGCGGCGGTCTTCACCAGCGTTCCAGCCGTATCGATCAAATCGTCAATCACCAGGCAAGTGCGGCCGTTGACATCGCCGATGACGTTCATGATTTCCGCCACGTTCATCTCCAGACGCCGTTTGTCAACGATGGCCAGGGCCGAGTCCATCTTCTTGGCAAAGAACCGGGCCCGTTCCACGCCGCCCGCATCCGGAGAGACTACCGTCAGGTTCGGCAAGTTCAGCCGCTTGAAGTAATCCACCAGCACCGGCGACGCGAACAGATGGTCCACCGGAATATTGAAAAATCCCTGCAACTGCGGCGCGTGCAAATCCACAATCAAGGCCCGATCAGCGCCGGCTGTGGTCAATAGATCGGCCACTAGCTTCGACGAAATCGGCACTCGCGGCTTGTCCTTGCGGTCCTGCCGCGCATACCCAAAATACGGAATCACCGAAGTGATGCGCCGGGCCGATGCCCGCTTGAGCGCATCAATCATCAACAGCAACTCCATCAGGTGCTCGTCCACCGGATGGCAGGTCGGCTGGAGCACAAAAACATCCGCGCCCCGGACGTTCTCCTGAATCTGAACGTAAGCCTCGCCGTCGCTGAAGCGCGTGACTTGCGCCTGCCCCCGCGTCAACCCAAGAAACGCGCAGACCTCGTCGCACAGCGGTTCGTTGGCCGTGCCACAGAAGATCTTGAACTTGTCGTCCACCCGGGAGCGCTGGGGCTTGCGCTCAGGTTTCTCGTCGGCGTTCATCTGGGCCTTCTTTTCGGTCGCTGTCGCAAGAGTTGCCATGTTTTAGCTCTCAGCTTTCAGCAGTCAGCTCTCAGCCTGCAGTCCGCCCGCTCCCTCGCAAAAGCTGAGAGCTGACGGCTGACAGCTGAAAGCTGGTTTCTGGCTGGGCCGCTAGGATTCGAACCTAGACAAAGTGCTCCAAAGGCACTTGACCTACCATTAGTCGACGGCCCAGTAAATCAGTGTCGAGTTTCTAGTTTCTTGTAAAACCTTGTGCCCGCATTATCCTCTGGAAACTAGAAACCGGAAACTGGAAACTTTCTCCAATACTGCCGTCGCGTCAGGGTAGTGGTGGCCACCGCCGGTACGCCGTCACGCTGCAACCTGGCTGCCGCCTTCTGGCCTGCCGCCCGCGACCGAAACAGCCCATAAATCGCTGACCCGGAACCCGAAAGCGAGGCATAAAACGCCCCCGCACGTTCGAGCACACTCTTGACCTCGCGCAATTCGGGATACTTCGGAAAGACGACCTGTTCAAAGTCGTTTTCGATCCCGGTACGGACAAGGTCGAGAAGCGAGGTCTCGGCCCGGCCCCTGCCTTTTTTCACAGGGACACCGGATAAAGGTTGACCACTCAGCCACGCAGAAACCGCGCGACCGAACCCAATCATTCTATCGGAGGGCACAGGGGGCGTCAATTTCTGACCCTCCACAGGCGGTGTGGGGAGGGGTCGGAGCCTGCCCTGAGCGAAGTCGAAGGGACCCGTCCGGGCCGAGCGAAGCTCGGCAGGCTCTTTGGCAGCGCCTTCAGCGCCTGAAGCCGCCGACCCTCTGCGGTTATTTTCGGCACGACTGAAGTCGTGCCCTCCCGCCTCGTCCCTCGACCGATCCGCAACTGCGCGAGGAGATCCCATGATCATCGCGTCCCAGTCCGCAAATGCGCCGGGAGTCGAGACCCCAATCTCCGGAGTCACGACCACGCAGTGGGTAACGAGCAAATCCGGCAACGGATAGACTTCCTCCCCACGCCCCACCCCCAGCACCGTCCCGCCTACCAGAAACAAAGGCAAATCCGAGCCAACCTCGGCTGCAATACGCAGCCTGCATGCTCCTGACAATCTCTTTCTCAGGGCCCGTTCCAGTGCGAGCAGAGTGGCCACGGCATTCGCCGAACCCGCGCCCAAGCCGCCTTGTACTGGCAGTCTCTTATCAATGGTTATGATCACGCGACCACGAGCCTTGAGCGCCGCCATGGCACGTTCTGCGACACGATAGCAGGTGTTCGATGAGTCTCTAGGAACGCGGAGATCTTCGCACCGAATCTCAATGCCGGTCCCGCGACCGACCTGGACCCTAATGATGTCGTGCAAAGCAATCGTCTGATAAACCGTGCGCAGATCGTGAAATCCGTCCGGTCGCAGTCCGCCGATAGAAAGCCCGAGGTTGATCTTGGCGAAGGAGCGGACCGTGACAATCATGGCGTGATGACTTTTACCACAGAGGACACAGAGCTTTAGGCTCTTTCGGGATTTTAGCCGGAAGATCCGCGTGAATCCGTGGCTGGTTTTAGGTTCGCCGCTTGTGATAAATCGTGAACTCGAACCCGGGATTCGCTGGAAACAGCTCCGCCACTTTCTTCAGCCGCTCCGCCATCTGCGCCGGCGCCAGCAGCGGGTAGTCGCGCTCCCGCAGATCGTAGTAGTCCACATCAATAAAAAGTGACAGCAGGTAGATGGAGATCGCATCCGAAAAGCTGGCGGCAAAGTATTCGTTCTTAAACTTCTCCGCGTCCGGACCGCCTTCCGTCGCCAGTTTGCGCGACTCCCAGGCATCCAGCGAGGTCTCGCCCCGCGCCTTGGCCTGCACCTGCTTCCACACCAGATCGGCAAAAGCCTGCGAAACGCCAGCCCGCTCCACTACGGCATGGCCTACGTTAATGTAGAACTCAAAAGCGACCGAAAACTTGTCATCCATCAACCGGGTAGAAATAAAGACGCACTGAGAATCGCCCAGGTCGAGATTGCGATGGCACACCGCGTTGTCGCTCAGCGCCACGTCGTAGCGGTCGGCGATTACAGTCTCCTCGCCCTGGTTTACCGTCAACGGGACAAAGTAGTAGGCCTTGCGCTTGAGCGCGGCCGCGGCCGCATCGGGCACCGCTGATACCATGCGCTCCAGGTCGGAAGCTGGGACAGTAATCTCTCCCGAGGCGGCGTAACAGATTCCATTCGGAGCTTGCGAGACGGGGGTCAATCGAACGACCTCCGCCGGGGGGCGTGTAATCGGTGGTGCTGCCTGCGGCATGGATGTATTCTAGCGCACCGCCACGGAACTACCCGCCCCGGGCGAATTCGAGGGGGCGGCCGAGCTACAATCGAGAGTCATGCCGCCGGCTAAAGTCCCGTCCCCGCTGATTCGATGGTTCCTGGTTCCGCTGCGCGTGCTGCTGGTGACGTTTCTGCTGGCGCTGCTTTCGTTTGCAGTCTGCCTATTCCTGGGAATTTTGGGGCTCGCAATCACCGCCGCCATGCGAGGCGGCCACCCCAACATGACTATTGCGTACCGTGAGATCGCCTTCCCCGCCGCCCTTGTGGCAGGAGCAGGGGCGCTGGTGGTGGCGATTGTGATGGAGCTTCGCCACGGTCGCCGCGAGCGCTTGATGTAGGCGCGGGCCCTCGCTCGTGCGGCAGTGGATAGAACTTTAAGTTACAGGTGGGTCGCCGAGCCGAACTCGGCCAGCACTGGCGGAGCGCCCGCGCCCACATTGCGTCGTGCTAACGTTGTGACCTCATGATTGTCGGCACCGGAATCGATATTGCCGAGGTTCCGCGCATCGCGCAAGCCCTGGCTCGCCACGGCGACCGGTTCCTTCAGCGAGTATTTACCGAAGGCGAGATCCGCTATTGCGATTCCAAGGCCAATCGTGTGGAACGCTACGCTGCCCGCTTCGCCGCTAAAGAAGCCGGCATGAAGGCGCTGGGCACGGGATGGAACCACGGCGTGCGCTGGCGCGACATCGAGGTCTCCCGTCAGCCCGGAGGACGCCCCACCATCACGTTCCATGGCAAGGCCGCCGAGTTTGCTGCGCGGCTGGGGGCTGTCCATGTGGCGCTTTCGCTCTCGCACACTGCTGAGCAGGCGATTGCCCAAGTGATTCTGGAAACCTGAAGCGGTACGTTTTGAAAATCTCTAAAGGCTTGTCATTTCGAAGCGCGCTTGGCGCGAGGAATCTGCTGTTTTGCTGCCGACAGCAAGCAGATTCCTCGCCGATAAACCTGGCTTCGGAATGACAAGGGATGAGGTTATTTTGAGCAACCCGCCTCGGAGAATTGAGAGCAAAAGTCGCGCTCCCTGTTCTGTTAGACTGGCCGCGTTCCGGGCAGACCTTTCGCAATGAGCGAGACATCCCTCCTGACCCCAACCCCTAACGCAGACCAGAGTCTGAACCGGGCGATGCTCTTCGGCATGGCGCTTTGCAGCTTTGCCGCGCTGTTGCTTGAACTGGCGCTGACCCGGCTGTTTTCCGTCGTGCTGTTTTACCACTTCGCGTTTCTGGCGATTTCGATTGCCCTGCTCGGTCTCGGCGCTGGAGGCGTGTTCGCGCACTTACGGAAGAATCAGCTGGCGGGGTTCGAGACTCGCGCCCTGGTCTCCCGTCTCTGCTCGATTAACGCATTGATCGTTCCGGTTGTGCTGGTAATCGTGCTGCGCATTCCGGTCTCGCTCGATATTTCGAAAGCGAATTTCCTCAGACTTACCGCCATCTACCTGGCTTCGGCCGTTCCCTTCTTTATCACCGGGCTGGAATTCTCCATCGTATTCGCGCGCGAAGCCCGGCACGTATCCCCGCTTTACGCCGCTGACCTGGCGGGGGGAGCGCTCGCCTGCCTGGCTATCGTGCCGCTGCTCAATTGGCTGGGCGGCCCCAACACCGTGCTTTTCACCGCCGTCTGCATGGCTTTGGCGGGAACGATCTGGGCGGCCGGCAGCCGGGCGAGAAAATCTGCCGCTGGACGCGCCCTGTTCGTCCTGGTCCTGATCGCCCTCAACTACTCCGGCAAACTGTTCGATATTGTCTACGCCAAGGGCGGATTCCGCGATTCCGCATGGGTCGAGTTCGCGCGCTGGAATGCAATCTCGCGTGTCGAAGTGGATACCCAGGGCCCAGGAAAGGCGATCGTCATCGATGCCGACGCGTCCACCTACCTGATGAATGTGGAACCCGAGCATTGGGAGGGCGTCTGGAAGAAAAACTTGATGTCAGCGCCGCCGGCCCTAGCCAATGTGCTGCGCCCGCGCGGCGACTACGCCATTATCGGTCCCGGCGGGGGCGTGGACGTCTTACGCGCGGTAGGCATCGGTAGTCCGAGCGTTACAGGAATTGAAATTAATCCCATCATTGCCAACACCATCATGCGCGGCCGCTACGCGGATTACACGTTTCATCTCTATGAGCGGCCTGAGGTACACATTCACGTTACCGATGGCCGTTCGTTTGTGCGCAATGCAAAGCAGCAGTTCGACGTCGTGCAAATGACGCTGGTGGACACCTGGGCCTCAACGGCGGCAGGCGCCTTTGCCCTGAGCGAGAACAGCCTGTACACGGTCGAAGCCTTCCGCGAATACTTCGAGCACCTGAAGCCGGACGGAATGATCGCCATCACCCGCTGGGAGTTTCAGCAGCCCCGCGAGGCCCTGCGCGTGGTTTCGGTCGCCATGCAGGCCTTACATGAGATGGGAGTGGCGAACCCCGCCGGCAACTTCCTGGTTGTTTCTGAAGGACACCTGGACGCAGATGGAATCCCCGTCGTCGTATTGGCCAAACGCACAGCCTTCACAGCGGAGGAACTGGGCGGGGTGCAGCAACATCTGGCGACTCATTCAAGGCTGTTTCTGCTGTATCCCCCGTCTGATCCGGCTTCGACTGCTGCGGGTGCGCGCGAGGAACACTACGCTGCCGGCGCCGATTCCTTCACGCAGCTAATCCGCTCAAACGATCCGAAATATTTCGCGGCCCACTACCCGTACGACGTGTCTCCCGTCACCGACAATGCCCCGTTCTTTTTCTTCACTCTGAAGCTGGGACAGATCCTGCATCCCAAGTCGCTGATGCAAGGGATGGACTGGAAAGTTAACCTGGGGGTGGCCGTGCTGGGGATGGTGCTGGCCATCTCGCTCCTGGCTGTGTTGGTGTTTCTGGTTCTTCCGCTGGCTTGGGGAGCTCGAGGCCAGCAACTGCGTCCAGTACGCCTGCTCTACTTCATCGCCGTCGGCCTGGGATACATTCTGGTGGAGATCGCTTTCATCCAGCGCTTCGTTCTGTTCCTGGGTCATCCGGTTTACGCGTTGACGGTCGTGGTATTTCTGCTTCTGCTGTCGAGCGGTGCGGGCAGCATGGTTTCACGGTGGTGGTTGCCGGACACGAGGCGGGTATGGCTGCCCCTGCTGCTGATCGCCGCCGCCTTGCTGCTCTATGTCGCCGTGCTGCCCAGCCTGCTGGAGCGGTTGGTGGGCTTGCCCTTCGTCGTGAAGCTCGTGGTGAGTGCCGGGCTGCTGGTCCCGTTGGGCTTCGCCATGGGCATGCCGTTTCCTACCGGGCTGCGGACCTTGGCAGGAGGAAGTGCGGATGCTTTGCCCCTGCCGCCGGCCGACGACGCCAGCGGAAACCTCGTGGAATGGGCCTGGGCGATGAACGCGGCATCGAGCGTCCTGGGCTCGGTTTTGGCCATCATCATCGCCATCCAGTTGGGATTGAATGTCACACTTGCAACCGGAGCCGCGGCTTACGTGTTCGCGCTCCTGCTGACTACAACGCTTCGTCCAGCACCAAGAATCGGATGAAGTGGACTTGCCGTCTGCTATCATTCTGGGCTAACAGTGGAACAAACTTTGCCCGGGAGAATGCGTGCCTAGCCAGAAGCAGTTGAAGTGGTCTCAACTGAAGGTGGGGCTCACGGTGCTGGCGGCCACGGTCACGCTCGCCATCCTGATTTTCCTTATGAGCGGTACGGGCGGCCTGTTCACTTCCAAGCTCAAGCTGAAATCTTATTTTGATAACGCCAACGGCTTGCGCGAGGGCGCACCCGTGCGGCTGGCAGGAGTGGACATTGGCAACGTGACCAATATCCTGGTCGTGCGGGACCGGACCAGGCAGCTCACTCCCGTCGAAGTCACGATGAAAGTAAGCACCCGCTATCTCTTTAACCTGCGCAAAGATTCGCTGACGTTGCTTTCCACCGCCGGCGTGCTGGGCGAGACTTACATTGATATCGACAGCTCGCAGTCCAAGGGGCCGCAAGCGCAGGATGGAGATGTATTGCCCAGCCGCGAGGTTCCCGACTTCAGCGACATGGTGCGGTCCGGCCAGGGCACGTTGCAAAACATGGACGCGTTGCTCAAGCGCCTGGATCGCATCGTCGCCTTCGTTGAAAGCGGCCAGGGCTCGGTCGGCAAATTGTTGTACGATCCCACGCTCTACGACCGCCTGAACGCGACCGTGAACGAATTCCAGGGACTGGTGAACCAGGTCGCCCAGGGCAAGGGCACGCTGGGCAAGCTGTTTTCCAACGAAGAGTTGTACCAGAAAGCCAACGCCACGGTGGACAAGCTGAACCTGGTGATTGATGACATCAATGCGGGCAAAGGCAGTGCCGGAAAATTTCTTAAAGATCCCGTACTCTACGACAATGCCAATGCCACCATCGCCAACGTAAAAAAGCTTACGGACGATGTAAACGCGGGCAAGGGCCCCATCGGCATGCTGGCGAAGGACGAAGAATTTGCCCGCAAGCTGAAAGATACGATGGACAAACTCTCCGCTATCTCCGATCGCCTGGAAGCGGGTGAAGGCTCAGCCGGCAAACTGCTGCGCGACCCGTCCCTGTACAACAACGCCGACCAGATGCTGGTAGAAACCCGGAGCCTGGTGAAAAATATCCGGGAGAACCCCAAGAAATATCTGACCATCCACTTCAAAGTCTTCTGATGTGGGCACGAGCGGGAACGCTCGCGCCTACACGGCTCTGGTGGCTTCCGCCTGCTCGTGGGCGTGGTAGCTGGAACGCACCAGCGGTCCGGATTCCACATGGCGGAAACCGCAGCGCAGCGCTTCCTCTTTTAGATAGACGAATTCATTCGGCGTGTAGAAGCGGGAGATAGGGAGATGATCTCGCGAAGGCCGCAAGTATTGCCCGACAGTTAGAATATCCACGCCCCGCGAACCCAGGTCGCGGAAGACTTCCACCAGTTCGTCCACGGTCTCGCCCAAGCCCACCATCACTCCGGACTTGGTCACTGTCGACGGTGCGAATGCTTTCGCATTCTCCAGCAAACGCAGAGTGCGTTCGTAGCGCGCACCGGAGCGTACTGAGCGATAGAGGCGCGGCACGGTCTCAGTGTTGTGGTTCAAGACGTCAGGCTGCGCATTGAGGACAATCTTCAGAGCTTCATCCAGACCCTGGAAGTCAGGAATCAGAACCTCCACCCTGCAATCCGGCACCAGCTCACGAATCTGGCGAATGGTTTCGGCGAAAATACGCGCCCCGCCGAGGTTGTCGTCGTCGCGATTCACGCTGGTGACAACGGTATGCTTCAGGCCGAGCGTGGCAACGGCCTCGGCCACGCGACGCGGTTCGTCCCACTCGATAGGCCCTGGCTTGCCTTTGGGCACTGCACAAAATCCGCAGCGCCGCGTGCAAATGTCGCCCAACAGCATGAAAGTGGCTGTGCGATGGTTCCAGCACTCGCCGATATTGGGACACTGCGCCGACTCGCACACGGTGTGCAATCCCAACCCGCGGGCCAGCTTTTTGAGGTTGTGGAAATGTTCGCCGACCGGAGCTTTCGCCCGAAGCCACTCCGGCTTGGGCTGCCGGATCGGAGGGTTGAGTTCGATCTGCACGAGTTCAGAGCTGGCCGCCATCGTCTGGCTATGATTTTACATGCCGCGGCAGAGATTCCCCAAAACGCGCTGTCATCCTGAGGAAGCCGAGCCCTTCGCTATGCGTAGGGCCCCGACGAAGGACCTGTGCATCGCGACGATGTGAGCCCAAACCCACGCCAGATCTGCGCCACGTCTTCACGCTGGATTGGAGCAGACGCTGCAAGAAAAGTGGCGAGGAATGCAGAGGTCCTTCACTTGCATTCGTGGCGAGGGATGGCGGCTTCCCTAGTTCTCCAGGTAGGCCTCGATCCACTCCTTGATGCGCAGGCGGCGCTCGTCTTTGCTGTCGAAGCGAACCCCAAAAGTCTTGTCCGGCTTGCGCCAGCTGACCTGGGCCCGCACCCAGATGCGAGGCAGCGTCAGCAGAGCGAACGAGACCTCCAACTCCATTCCGATGGAGACTTCCTCGGGGCTCTTGACCGACATTCCACCGGTGCTGATTTCCTTGCTGGTGGCCGTGAAGCGGCGGTTGTCGGAGGACACCATTGCGATTTCGGTGATGATCGGAATGCGTATGTAGCGGCGGAATTCGTGCAGCACCAGCATCTGCGTGGCCCGCACCAACTTCAGCGCCGCCTGACGTTCGAGCGGTTCGTGGAAAACAGCGTTGACCCCGTACTTGGAAAACTTCATCGCCTCCTGGGCGCTCCCTCCCAACCCATAGAGCACCATGCGATTGTTGGATGCCGAGGTACGAACCGACTCCATCACGGGCACGGCTTCGGGCGCCAATGGCACTACGCAGGCTTCGAGCTTTTCACGCTGCAACCGCTCCGGCACATTTCCGGTCAACACCACCGCTTCAATTCCAAATTGCTTGAAGCAGTCCGCCAGCAAGGCGCGGGCGGGTTCCTTGATGTCAATCAGGGCCACTCGGGCGGAATTCTTTCTACTGCGAGGAGGCGGCGCGAGAACGATTCCAGACGATTTTTGCATGGCGTTTGGGGATGCTCTAAACCCTATTCTCGCCCCGCCTTGCGGCCGTTGGCAAAGGGATAGAAGGACACTATACGGGTACCAAGGTGTCATTACCGGAAATGGACTGACGATGGCCCATTTTGGCTTGCAAAACCGGGGTTCTACTGGGGTTAGGACCGTGACGGATTGATCTGGTCTATGGGAGATATTTAATTTCGGGGCGTTCTGCCTCAGGCACTCATAAGCACGCGAATCTCTCGTGAGCGCTCATTCCGTTTTCGGAATTTCAGACGGTTTGGTGTAAATGTTCAGCCCCAGACTCCGGCCGACCCGCACCATTTCATCGGCCCCGGCCGACGGGCCTCCCACTCGAAGAACTGCATCGCATTTCCCCAGAAGTCGAACCGCGATGGGGTGGAAGATCTCATTGAAGGCCTCGTCTCCGATCCTTCTCGACCCGGCCAGCTCAACCAGCGGGAGCGCCAGCCACTCCCCCAGAATTGGGATATGCCCGGCCCGGAAGATGGGCAGCGCGTAAGACTCCATCTCTTGCACGTTCTTCTTGATTAAGGCCGGATCGTCGTTCGTGCCGGATCGGTACGGGCCTGCAACCAGAATCATCATCGGCTTGCCTGGCTTCGGTGTCACCAATTTTCGCCTGTGCCGGAGAGCAGGACCTACTCCTGCCAGCGCCGGAAAAGCAGCGCGCCGTTGGTCCCGCCGAATCCGAACGAATTCGACATGGCGTACTCCACGTCGGCTTTGCGCGCGTGATTGGGAACGTAATCCAGATCGCAATCGGGTTCGGGATTCTCCAGATTGATGGTGGGAGGCAGAATCTGGTCGCGCAGCGCCAGCAGAGTAATGCCGGCTTCGAGTCCGCCGGCTCCGCCCAGCAAATGTCCGGTCATCGACTTGGTCGAACTCACCGCCAGTTTGTAGGCGTGTTCGCCGAAAGCCCGCTTGATGGCGATGGTTTCAAGCTTGTCTCCAATATCGGTCGAGGTTCCATGCGCATTGATGTACTGGACCTGATCGGGCAGCACCTTGGCGTCCCTGAGCGTATTCGACATGACACGGTAAGCGCCGTCGCCGTTTTCGGCTGGCTGAGTAATATGGAACGCGTCGCCGCTCATCCCATAGCCCATGATCTCAGCCATGATGCGCGCCCCGCGGCGGCGGGCGAATTCCAAGCTCCTCCAGGACCAGAATGCCGGCGCCCTCGCCAATCACAAATCCGTCGCGCCCCGAGTCCCAGGGACGGCTGGCCTTTTCGGGATCGTCATTCCGCGTCGAGAGCGCGCGCATGGCGGCAAACCCGCCCACTCCCATCGGCGTGATCGCTGCTTCGGTGCCACCGGCGATCATGACGTCGGCGTCGCAGCGCGAAATAATCTTGTAGGCATCTCCGATGGAATGAGCGCTCGAGGTGCAGGCCGTGCACGTGGCCTCGTTCGGCCCTCGGGCGTGGTAACGAATGCTGACGTGGCCCGCAGCCAGGTTGACGATCGCAGCAGGAATGAAAAAGGGAGAGATCTTGCGCGGCCCGCCACTCAGCAGGCTGATATGCTCGCGCTCGATCACATCGAATCCGCCGATGCCGGATCCGATGTGCACGCCGACACGTTCTGAAATTTCCGGCGTAACCTGCAGGCCCGAAGCTTTCATGGCCTCATCCGCCGCCGCCAGCGCCAGGTGGATGAAGCGCCCCATCTTCTTCAGTTCTTTTTTCTCGATGAATTGCAGGGGATCGAAATTCTTGACTTCAGCGGCAATCTGACAGGCGAACTTTGGCAGGTCTTCTTCTTTGAATGCACCCGCCTTGATCGCCTCGGAGATGCGGGCTACGCCACTCTTTCCCGCCAGCAGATTCTTCCACACTTCTTCCGTACTATTGCCCACCCCACAGATCAGGCCGATTCCGGTGACTACGACCCTTCGTCCCAACTACTTCCCGCCTTTCGCGTGCTTGCCGATATAGTCGACGGCGTCCTGCACGGTGCGGATCTTCTCCGCGTCTTCATCGGGGATTTCGATCTCGAAAGCTTCCTCAAAGGCCATCACCAGTTCCACGGTATCCAGCGAGTCGGCGCCCAGGTCGTCTACGAAGGACGCGTTCGAGGTGACTTCGCCTTCGTCTACACCCAGCTGTTCCACGATGATCTGTTTCACTTTGTCGTCAACGGCTGCCATGGTTTCTCCTCCAGGGAATGGTGCGCTCCTGGCTTCTCAATACTGGCTCCGCCCCTGTCCCGTGTCATCCTGAGCGCGGCCAGTTCATTCGCTTGCGAATGAACTGACGGAGTCGAAAGACCTCTAGTAGCTTAACCGCGGCAGACAGAGGGTAAGGCGTTTTACTTGCCTACTTTGGCGTGCTTGTCGATGTAGCCGATGGCATCCTGCACGGTGCGAAGCTTCTCCGCATCCTCGTCCGGAATCTCCACTCCGAAGTGCTCTTCCAGGGCCATAACCAGTTCGACCTGGTCCAGCGAGTCTGCGCCCAGATCGTCCACGAACGATGCGCTGGGAGTGACTTCGTTTTCATCTACGCCCAACTGCTCGGAGATGATCTGTTTCACCTTCTCCACAATCTCTTTTTTCTCTTCAGCAGCCATATGAATCCCACCTCCTGGAAGTTTAAAGGGAACGAGTAGTGTACTGGCCCCTGCGAATTGCTGTAAAGCCCGTGAAGCAACGTAAGAAGATGCTACTGCGCCCCCTGCGAGCGGTCAACGCAGCCGCTCAGTTCCCGTGTCATCCTGAGCGGAGAATCAGCGTTGGCTGGCGAACGCAGATGCGCAGTCGAAGGACCCCTATAAGCTCAGGGATGGTTGGGGGGGAGGTGTCTTGACTCTCTGCGGTCTCAGCCGTCTCTCTCAATACCACAGTCAATGTGGCCTGTGCCGCTTATAGGGGTCCTTCGACTGCGTGGCTCCTTCGGTTCGCGAAGCAGCCACTCCGCTCAGGATGACAGGACTACTTCGCGGAATATCGATCCCGCAGCACCGTCTGACGGCTGGTCATCGGAACCTGCCGTCCGGCAATGAAAATTCTCTTCACATCCGTTTTAACGTCCAACGGATCGCCGTCAGCCACCACCACGTTGGCCGTCTTGCCCACATCGAGCGAGCCCAGCTGGTCCGCGACACCCCAGATTTCTGCCGGATTCAGAGTGATGGCCTTGAGCGCCTCGTCATGGGGGAGGCCGAAAGCAGTCGCGTAGCCCGCGGCGTAAGGCAGGTTGCGCACGGCGTGAGCATCGTACGAAGCAAATGCAATCTTCACTCCGCGTTTGTACAGCTCGCCGGGCAACTTGTAGACCGCATCGTAACGCTCGTAGTTTTTAGGGTTTTCGTAGATGGGTCCTACGATGACTGGAACTTTCAGGCTGGCAACGTAATCGAGTGCAGGCTGCGAGTGGCTGATGTGATTGAGCACAAACTTCAGCTTGAATTGCCGGGCCAGTTCGACAGCGGTTTCCAGATCGCTCGGCTCCTCGGCGGCCAACACGATGGGTTTCTTGCCCTGCAGATAAGGCAGCAAGGCTTCCAGCTTGAGATCACGCTTCGGCGGTGATGGCGGGCCCTTCTTGTCGTCAGGCTTCGCGGACGTGTCGGACTTCTTCTTTTCGTAGTCGGACCAGCGCTCGGAATAATCTTGAGCATCCATGAAGGCCTGTCGCAGCTGCGCCGCCAGGCCCATGCGAGTCTGGGGAAATTTTCTCTTCTCCCAGGACTCGTTACGCCGCTGCTCGCCGGTGAAATTAAGAGGCATGGCGATGTCGCGTACCAGGAGCATGTCCGTCGCCGACTTGCCGTCGAGTTGCACGAAGGCGTCCTGTCCGGGCAAAGTGTCCTGGCTTTGTGGCGCCACGATGGCATTGGTAATCCCGTTCAGGCGCGCTACCGGAATCAGTTCCGACTCGGCATGGAAAGCGTCATACACGTGCATGTGAGGCATGATCTCATCGCTGGTCTCGATCAGATCGTTGGTGCTGCCCTCGGCGGAAATCTCAGTGAGTCCAAGGTAGCTTTCGGAATCGATCAACCCGGGATACACGGTCATTCCGCTCACATCGATCACGTCCGCATCTTTCGGGATCTTCATCGAGCTGGCCGCACCGATGGCAGCGATCCTGCCCCCGGACATCACCAGTACGCCGTTTTCAATCGTGCCGTGCGAAATCGTAAGGAGCCTGCCACCCTTAAGCACAACCGTTTTTCCTTGCGCCCAGGCAAGCTCCGAAAGAAAGCAAACAGAGAGAGCCAGGAGCAGTTGGCCAACCACCAACGGCCAACGACCAACGACCGCTCCTGACAACTGACGACCGACCACTGACGACTGCCTCATTCTCCCTCCCGGTAGTGCGTCATGCCGAAGCCCGGCAGTGAGCGGTCAAAATAAATGTCGCCATCAATCAACACTTTGTCCGGCACACCGAAACTGGAGAGAGGATAGCCATCCCAGAGCACCAGGTCGGCGTCCTTTCCCACCTCAATCGATCCCACGCGATCTTCCACGCCGATGATCCATGCGGGATTGAGCGTGATCATCTTTAGCGCCTCTTCCTCGGTGGCGCCGCCGTAGCGCATGGTCTTGGCAGCCTCCTGGTTCAGGCGGCGGGCAAAATCTTCGGAGTCGCTCTTGATCGCCACCCGCACGCCTTTGCGCATCGAGATCACTGCGTTCCATGGGATCGCATCCCAAGCCTCCTGCTTATAGCCCCACCAGTCGGAGAAGGTGGCAATGGCCACGCCCTGCGCCGCGAGATCGTCTGCGACTTTATAAGCCTCGAGGGCATGATGAAAGGCCCGAACCTTGTAGCCGAATTCCTTGGCCATCGCCATCTCGGTAAGGAGTTCGTCGGCGCGATAGCAATGGATCTGCACCAGCAACTTGCCGCGCAAGACATCGGCCAACGCTTCCAGCTTCAGGTCATGTTTGGGAGACTTGGCATCTTTATCGCCACGCTTGACTTTGGCGTTGTAATCGTCCCACTCGCGCATGTAATCCTGCGCTTCCACCAGGGCGGCGCGCTGCACCGCAAAATTCCCCATGCGCGTCGATGGCAACTGGTCTTTGCTGCCATACACTCGCTTGGGGTTTTCGCCGCTGGCAAACTTGATGGAACGCGGGGCGCCGGGAAATAGCATCGCGTCCCGATTCGCGCCGTACTTATGCTTGATTACAATCGCCTGGCCACCAATCATGTTGGCGGACCCGTGCAGCAGCAACGAAGTGGTGACGCCGCCCGCCAGGCCACGATAGATCGCCTTGTCTTGATAATCGAAGGCGTCCATCATCATCATCTGCGGTGTCACCGGGTTGGTGGCCTCGTTCACGTCGTCGTCCAGGGCGATGTGCGAGTGGGAGTCGACGATGCCCGGCGTCACGTATTTGCCGCCGGCGTCAATCACTGTGGCGATTGCAGGAGCGCTCACGTCAGTCCCGACGGCGGCGATTTTGCCGTCCTTGACGTAGATGCTGCCGTTCTGGATATTGCCGTGAGTGACCGTCATCACGACGGCGTTCTTGATCAGGACCTGATTGTGGGAAGTAGACTCGGCCGATTGCTGTGCCGGCGAATGAAATGAAATCAGTACGACAGCTGCGATTGAAAATAGTTTGACGGCCCTGCGACCCATGAGCACTCCCCGCTTTCTGGAAGACAGCCTCGGGATTCTAAGAGGCGGTGTGCAGCATCGTCAATTAGGATCGGCGATCAAAGTTAGGTTGGGTGGCAGTGCGGTTTACCCAGGAACGATCTGACCACTTGTCATTCCGAAGCCAGGTCTATCGGCGAGGAATCTGCTTGTTGCCGACAGCGAAACAGCAGATTCCCCGCGCGGAAGGCCGCGCTTCGGAATGACAATTCTTCGGGGGACTTCAAGTTACACCGCTACGAAGAGCCGAGATGCGACGTGCACCGGGATCTTTTCTGGCGGAGGGCGGGACGCCGTCCTCCATCGAGTGCGCGGTATCATGAGCTCTTAACAGGAGCAACAAAACGTTATGCGCGCCGTGGTGCAGAGAGTGAGGCGGGCCCAGGTACGCGTCGGCGACGAGGTTGCCGGTGATATTGGCCCGGGATTGCTGGTCCTGCTCGGTGTCGGCAACGACGACACTTTCGCCGACGCCGACTACCTTGCCGAGAAGATTGCCGGCCTCCGTATTTTTGAGGATGAGCACGGCAAAATGAACCTGGGGTTGGTCGAAGCCGGCGGCGGCGTCCTGGCGGTTTCCCAATTCACGCTCTACGGCGATGTGCGGCGGGGCAAACGTCCATCCTTCGATGCCGCTGCTCCTCCGGAGAAGGCGCGCACGCTTTACGACTATTTTGTGGAGCGCATTCGCGCCGCCGGCCTGCGCTGCGAAACGGGCCGGTTTCAGGAAATGATGCAGGTGGAGCTGGTCAGCGACGGGCCCGTGACTATCCTGCTGGATTCAGCGAAAGCTTTCTAGAAAAAGCCTTCGCCCCGGTTTTTCCAGGTTGTACGCCTTCCACGATTTCCAGCACGTCATCCCAATTGTTCGCCCGTAGATGGCCAGTTTCAGAGACGTTGTGCGGAGCCGTAAACAGAATTCCCGTGCCCCGGAAATCTTTGAAATGCCGCGACCGGTCGTCAATCAGAACGTCGGCGTTGATGATGCCTTTGTCTCCGCAAAACACTATCCGGCTGGGCGGAATAAAAGGGAAGTGCGTTTCCAGCCAGGCAAATTTGTCGGCAAACGAACTCGGGACCTCCATCGCGGCACTGGTGATGAAGATGTCATGCTTTCGGGAAAGTTCCAACAGCGCTTCCCGGCTGCCGGGAATGAGCGCAATGTCGGCGAAAAATCCATCGCGATGAGGAATCGAGCTGAACTCCTCCCGCTGTTCGACCGGAATCAGCGCGCCCAGTCCCTTCTCGCTGACCAAATCCGGAGTCAGGTCGGTACCTGCGCTCTGGTTGTAGTGGTGCAGATGCTTGCCGAAGGCGTCGGCGATCACTTCATCCATGTCCACTGCAATGCGCAGTCGTCGCGCTCCCATATCCAGCTTTCGCTTGGGCGGATTAGCCTTCAGCACAATCGAGACCAGGACCAGCACTCCACTAAGCGCGTTCGCCCACACTACCGCCGTCGCGTGCACCCGGACCCCGTAAACCAGCCAAAGCAGCACACCCGTCAAATAAAGAAACAGCATGGGATAGGACAGGTCTTTGCCGCCCTGCTTTCGCAGCTTCACGATTTGCGGGACAAAAGCCACGGTAGTGCAGAAAGCCGCCACAATGCCTATATAGGCTGTTACCGACATACGCATCCTCTCCTGACACTTATAGTAGATTGCCTCAACGACTGATTCGTCCAATGAAATGTTTTGAAGCCTGTGATAACTTTAGTTTATGGCACTCGAGACCCAGGAGCTGTCATCCTTCGCCGTGCTCGCCGAGCAGTTGCACTTCGGCCGGGCGGCATCGCGTCTCCACATTTCTCAGCCGGCGTTAAGCAAGCGCATCCGGAGCCTGGAAGAAAAGGTCGGCGGGCCGCTGCTCGTCCGCAATCGGCGCGGGGTTGCGCTTACCCCGGCTGGCAGCATGTTCTACAAAGAAGCCCGCCGAATCATCCGTGATGTCGAGGTGGCTTTCGATGCCGTGCGCGGGGCGACCAGCGGCCAGCGGGGAAAACTGCGGCTCGGCGTGGGCATGTCCACCGTGCACAGCCTGGTTCCCCGCGCCCTGCTGAAGTTTCGGGAAAGCTCTCCCGGAGTCGAAATCGAGATTGCGGACATGTCCACGCTCAGCCAGGTCGAGGCCCTCATGGCCGGTCGTCTCGATGTCGGATTCGTGCGTCTGCCGGTGAAGCATCCTCTGGTCGCAGTGCGAAAGGTACTGACCGAGCGCCTTACCATCGCCACCTCCGAGAAGTTCGCCAGGCCCGTGACCATGAAGGGCATTCAGGAGCAGCCTTTCATTCTGATCGATCGCGGAGTCTCCGCCACCTATCACGATCACTGCATCAGCCTGTGCGACCGCTCCGGATTCACGCCGAGAATTGTCTACGAGCCGAATGACATGTTCACCATCCTGAACCTGGTCAGCGCCGGCATTGGGGTGTCGCTCGTGCCCCGGGCCGCGCGCGCGATGCACGTGAGCGGGGTGAAGTTTGCGCCCGTCCACAGCAGTTACGCGGAATGGGACATCGGAATGGCCTGGAACAAGAAATTGGAATCTGAAATTATCCGGAAGTTCGCGGATGCGTGCCGGCCCGAATCGACCTGATGTGCAGCCTAGCTGGCCAGGTCCGCGATCCGGACTGCGTCCGCGCAGGCGCGAACGTCGTGGGTGCGAATGATATGCGCGCCCTTCATGATAGCCACAGTCTCCGCGGCCAGAGTCCCGAATAGCCGGTCGGTGACCATCGCGTCGGTTCCGTTGCGCGCCAGGGCGCGGCCAATGAAAGATTTTCGCGACACGCCCACCAGCAGCGGGAAGCGCAGCTCATGAAATTCTTCCAAACGCCTTAGCAGGGGATAGTTCTCTTCCCGACTCTTGCCAAAACCGAAGCCGGGATCGATCACGATGCGCTCGCGCTTCATGCCTGCAATCACGGCGGTGTCGGAACGTTCCCGCAATTCGCGCTTGACCACCGTCACCACCTCCGAAAGCGGCGGCAGCGTCTTCCATTCCTGGGGACGCCCCCGCATATGCATCAAAATGGCCCCACACTTCAGTTCCGCCAGCGTCTTCCTCATTTGCGGGTCCCAAAGAAATCCGCTGACATCGTTGACGATCTCCGCCCCGGCTTTCACGGCGGCACGCGCCACGCCGGCCTTGTAGGTATCCACCGAAACAATCGCCTGGGGATTCTTCTGCTTCACGACTGAAATTACCGGGATCACGCGCTCGAGTTCTTCCTTCTCCGTCACAGCGTCGGCAGCGGACACGACGCTTGCCCCCGGGCGCGTGGACTCCCCGCCCACGTCGATAATATCGGCGCCATCTTGAAGCAGTTTCAGCGCGTGCTCCACCGCCCGATCGCGATCGAAATTGACGCCGCCGTCGGAAAATGAGTCCGGAGTGACGTTGACCACGCCCATGATTAGCGTCCGCTTCCCCAGTTGCACAGCGCGGGACCCAATCTGCCACTCGAACACCGGACGCATGCATGCGATTCTAAACCCTAACGAATGTGTGGGGCGGGCGCCCTCGCCCGCCGCCTTTGACGTTGACTTTCTTGGCCCGTTCCTATTCACGTCGAAATCAACTTCAAAAGCGGCGGGCGAGGGCGCCCGCCCCACACTTGCATCTAGGTAAGCAGCACCATCTCCGATGTACAATTCATCTACGATGCGCCGCACGCGCCGGTTTCCGCAGATCGCGCTGTGCCTGTTGCTCTGCACGCAACTGCACGCCGCCTCGCGCAAGCCGCTCGACAAACGGGTGGGCGCAATTCTCGCATCTGCCGATCTCGCCCGCGGATTCTGGGGTATCGAAGTAGTTTCACTCTCGACCGGCAAAGTGCTCTACATGCACGATGCGGACAAGCTCTTCACTCCCGCTTCCAATACCAAACTATTTACCACCGCGGCGGCGACGGCCTTGATCGGTCCGGACTACACGTTTCAGACGACGGTCGAAACCAACGGTACCCTCGACACCCACGGCCGCCTCACGGGAGACCTGGTACTGGTGGGACGCGGCGATCCCAACCTCTCCGGCCGCGAGCTGCCCTACGCTTTGCATACCGAGCGCAACGATCATCCCATTCGCGTGCTCGAGCAGCTCGCCGACACGCTGGCGCAAAAAGGCGTGAAGTACGTGGACGGCGACATCATCGCCGACGACTCCTACTTCGCCTTCGAGCGTTATGGCGAAGGCTGGAGTCAAGACGATCTGGTGTGGGCGGATGGCGCCCCGGTTTCCGCGCTTACCATCAACGACAATGTGATTTTCGTGAACATCCTGCCCGCCGACCGCGCCGGCGACCGGGCTTTCGTCAGCATTACGCCGTTCGCCGGTTACTATCGCATCGACAATCGCATCATGACCACGCCCGCGGGCACGGGCCGAAAAATATTCATCAATCGCGAGCCCGGAGCCACGGTCCTGACGCTTTGGGGCAACATGCCGCTCGGCGACGCCGGCGCCAATGAAGCCCTGGCCATCGAAGATCCAGCGGAGTTTGCGGCGGAGTTGTTCCGTCAACTCCTGGAAAATCGTGGCATCGCGGTCTACGGTAAGCAAAGGACACGGCATACCGAACTGTCCAGCCTCTCGGTTTTCACGGTCACGGCTTCCGCGGCCACTCGGGGTGGCGACGAACCCTCGCGCGCGTTTCAGAATCAGCCACTGGTGCTGGCCAGCTATAAGTCCAAACCGCTGATTGAGGATGTCCGGGTCATCAACAAAGTCAGCCAGAATCTGCACGCGGAAATCCTGCTCCGCCTGCTGGGACGCGAAAAAGGAACTGCAGGGACAGTCGAGGGCGGCCTCGAGGTGCTGCGGGGATTTCTGAACCAGGCGGGAATCACGGGCGATCAATATTCGTTCTACGATGGCTCCGGACTTTCGCGGCAAAACCTGGTAACGCCGCATGCGGTAGTCCAGTTGCTGCGCTACGCCGACTCTCAGCCCTGGGGCGCCAGTTTCCGCGATACGCTGCCCCTGTCCGGCACCGACGGCTCGCTTTCCAATCGTTTCAAGGATGTGGATATACAGGGACGCATCCACGCCAAGACTGGTTCACTCGGCGGAGTCAAGACGCTGTCCGGATATGCCACCACGAATCACGGCGACCGGATCGCATTTTCCATCCTGTCGAATAATTTCAACCTGCCCGACAAGCGCATCAACGAAACCATCGACAACATCGTGGCCGAAATCCTGAACGACGACAAACCCAAAAAATGAATTCCTAGCTGGTGTGGAGCCCCACACCAAACCTAGCCCTGCATGCGCTTGGCCTGCCGGCCGTGCAGGCTGCGCGCCGCGCCGGGCCCCGTGCCGGTTGGCGGCTTACGCATCCCGTCCAGCAGGTCTTTCAGGACCACGGCATTATTGTGAAGTTCATTCTTAGAGGCGAACAGCAAGGTAAGATTCTTTTTCCTGCGGGCCATCCGGTAGAGTTCACCGAGGGCCTCCGCCGCCTCGGGCGCTGCGAGTTCCTTGAGATAGCGTTTGCGAAAAGCCAGCCAGCTCTCGGGACGGGCGTGAAACCATTGTCGCAGTTCGTTCGAGGGAGCAAGATCACGTAACCATGCGTCGAGCTCAACCTGGCGCTTGCTGAGTCCGCGCGGCCACAACCGGTCTACCAGAACGCGGTAGCCATCGCCGCGGGCGGGCTTCTCGTAGACTCGTTTGACGGTAACGGATTTTCCGGCAGCGGGCATGGATCGTGCTCTGCTATTGTACTTCGGCACGGGGGTCAGCAATTGGCAATTGGCAATTAGCCATAACCTATAGGGCGTGACTAAGTGCTAATTGCTAAGTGCTAATTGCTAATTTCGAGGGACGAATGGAATCATCTCGCGACTCCGTTGCTCGTCGCTCAGTTCATCGAGGAGTGCTCATTCTCGCAGAGCTGCTTTTGATCATTTGCTGTGGCTGCGATGTGCAACGCCGAAAGAGCGACGCTGACCTGGGACTGAACACGCAGCAGGCGGCAGGGCGACGACTCTACGATCAGTATTGCGATCGCTGTCATGAACCGTACTCGTCGCGCGACAAGAAAGGGCGCAGCTTGCAGGGAGTGTTTAAGAAGCCTTTTCTGTCTGGGAGCGGAATGCCGGCCAACGACGACCGCGTGGGCGAGATGATCGTGACCGGCCGCAATATGATGCCGGCCTTCGGCCAGGTAATGTCGCATTCGCAGGTACAGGATCTGCTGGCGTATCTGCACACTCTGTAAATCACACCAGACCCCCGCAAATTGTCATCCTGAGCGCAGTCAGCCCATTCGTTTACGAATGGGCTGACGGAGTCGAAGGACCCCTATAGCGTAACGGCATTTAGTCATCGTGGGATGTTGGCACCGCCCAGTGTCTTCCGCGCTTGGAAAGCTTATAGGGGCTTTCGACTCCGTGGCGGCTTCGCGAAGTGAAGTCGCGACTACGCTCAGGAAGACCAGTTCACACCGAAGTTTGACTTCAATGCCTTGAGCGAGTAAATTTTTCCAACCACATCAATTTGTTCTTTCACAAATTCTTTGGTTCGCGCACCCTCGTCACACTGACGAGGAGGGAAGCGGGTGAGAATCCCGCGCTGCCGCGCAACTGTAAGCGAGGAAATCGCAGCCGGTCACTGGGGAAACCCGGGAAGGCCGGTTGTATTCATCGGACACGAAAAATCGTCCTTACTCGCAAGCCAGGAGACCGGCGTGAACCGTCCCCACCAACCCCTTTCGCGTGACAAAGGAGGAGTGCATGCGGTTCTTCGGAATTTTCGTCTCTGTTTTGATCCTGTTGGCAGCGGCATCGGCCGCCGACCTCAGAATCAAGGTGGTGGATCCCCAGTCTGGGGCGGTGGCTGGAGCACAGGTTGAATTGTTCCGCGGCGGGTCGTCCACTCCAGCCGCTATCCAAACAACTTCAGCCGACGGGTTCGCGGTATTTCGGGGAATGGACGCTGCATCCTACCGCGCTCGCATCCTGGCTGCGGGATTCGCCGAGCAGACCTTAGATATTTCTTCTACCTCGGAAGTAGTCAGCGTGGGTCTCCGGCTGGCTCCCGCCACCGAAACCGTAAACGTAAGCGCCACCCGCACCCTGGTGCCCAGCAGCGCGGCGGGAGCGGACGTCGAAGTCCTGAGTGCCGGGCAACTGGAGGTCATGCGCCCGGTGGCGGCCGATGATGCTTTGCAGTTTCTTCCCGGCGCGGTGGTGAGCACAGCCGGGCAACGCGGCGGATTGTCTTCTCTGTTTGTGCGCGGCGGCGAGTCCACCTACAACAAAGTCATTGTGGACGGCGTTCCCGTTAACGATCCCGGCGGAATATTCGACTTCGGCGTACTGCCTCTCGAGGGAGCCGACCGCCTGGAGTTCGTGCGTGGTTCGCAGAGCACGCTCTACGGCTCCGATGCCATGACCAGCGTGGTGCAGGTTTTCACCCACAGCGGAAGCACGCCCGTCCCGGAGCTGCGTTTCGGCGCGGACGGGGGAAACCTGGGAACGGCGAATGGCTATGCGTCGCTCGCCGGCGCCCACGGCCGCTTCGACTACAACCTGTTTGGAGACCAGTTCAACACCATGGGCCAGGGCCCGAACGACGACTACTCAAACTCCCTGGAGGGGGGCAACGTCGGCGTGAAGTTGACCGACTGGGCGGCGCTCCGCCTGCGTGCTCGCCACTCCAACAGCGCCACCGGCGTGCAGAGTTACTGGAACTTCAATGGAGATCCCATCCTCCCCCCGGACCTTGACCAGCGCGCACGCCAGAACAATACGCTGGCCAGCGCGGAGTTGACCATTGCAGGGCCCTCGCGCTGGCAGCATCGCTTGACCAGCTTCGAGTACGCGCTGCATCGCAACAACATCCAGCCCGTCAATCAGCCCGGACGCGTGGACCCTTTCGGCAATCAAATTGATACTCCATTCCATTCCATCACCAACATCAACCGCGCCGGCTTCGACTATCAAGGCGATTACGCCGAGCGAAGCTGGGCGCAGACCACGATCGGATACGAATTCGAAGATGAGAACGGAACCACCGGCAGCCTGCCCGATTCGCTCAGTCATGGAGTGCGCCTGAACCACGCGGTTTACGGGCAACAGCTTCTGACCCTGGGGCGCCTTTCTATGGTGGCCGGCGCGCGTTTTGTGCATAACGAGAGTTTCGGGAATAAGGCGGTACCCCGGATTGCCTTGGGATTCACCGCCCTGCGGGGTGGGGATTTCTTTTCCGGCACGCGCTTCCGCTTCAGCTACGCCACCGGCATCAAGGAGCCCAGTTTCGCGCAATCTTTCGGCAATGGCGGGGGCTTTCCCGTGATCCCGAACCCCGATCTAAAGCCCGAGCAAGCGCGGTCTTTCGAGGCCGGCTTCGAGCAGAAATTTTCCCGGAACTACTCGCTGACTGCTACCTACTTCAACGGCTTATTTCGCGACAAGATCGATTTCAATTTCCTGATCGGGGCGGCCTGCCCTCCACCCGCGGCTTTCTGCGGACAGTATGTCAACGTCAACCAGGCGATCGCACATGGCGCTGAGCTGGAGTTTCACGGACGGCCACTGGCAAAACTGTCACTCGACGGCTCCTACACTTACACTTCGACTCAGATCCTGGAGCAGCCCTTCGCCTTCGATCCTCTGCTCGGGCCCGGCCAGCCCTTGCTGCGGCGTCCTAAACATTCGGGAAGCTTGTTGCTGACGTACCTGAGCAGCCGGTGGGGAGCAAATCTGGGGGGAAGCTGCATCGGCAGACGCGCCGATTCTGATTTCCTCGGCTACGGCATCGACCACGCTGCCGGTTACGCTCGCGTAGATCTGGGCGGATGGTACGCGATCACGTCGCGGATCACGGCCTACGTCGATCTCGAAAATGCCTTCGACAAGACCTATCAGGAAGTGGTTGGCTATCCCGCGCTGGGAGCCAACGTCCGGGCAGGCATGCGCTTCCGAATCGGCGGCGATTAGGTTGCTATGGCTGTGTGGGGGCATGGTTGCGGGCGACTCGCCCGCGGCTTTTAGGTCAAAAGCGGGTGACAGATGGCTGAGTTCTTAGGGGGAAGAGCCACGCGGGCGAGGCGCCCGCGACCACATCGAGCCTTTGACCACACGAGTCAGCGATGACGGACACGTCGCGGTCTGGGCGCTGCTTGCGGCTGATCATCGGCTTCGGCGGAGAAGGGAACGGCGAGGGGTAGCGGAGCGGCAGATCTGGAGCCTTGATACTTGCTCCGCGCCGCCATCAGTTTTCCCAGCTCTTCGCTTCCCAGAGGTTGCTGACGTCCGAGCAGATGCGTGACCAGCGCGATCTGGGCAAAGTGCTCCACCGTTTCCATCTTCATATATGCGTGATGAAGATCGGCGCCATACGCCACCACTCCGTGGTTCGACATCAGGATGGCATCGTACTGCGGGACCAGCGGTTCGAGTGCGGCAGTAAGTTCAGGCGTTCCCGGCGTGCCGTATTTGGCCAGCGGAATCGAGCCTAATCCGATCACCACTTCGCACACCAGCGGCTGGTTCAGCGCCATGCCGGCAGCGGCGAACCCGGTGGCGGTGGGGGGATGCGCATGCACCACGCCTTGCACGTCCGGCCGCAGCCTGTAAATCAGGAGATGCATCGCAATTTCGCTTGAAACATCGCGACGCCCTTCCACACGACGGCCCGCCATGTCCACAATGACCATGTCCGAGGGCTTCATCATGCCCTTGCACATCGAGGTCGGAGTCGCCAGGATATGGCGCTCGTCGAGGCGCACGGAGAGATTGCCGTCCATGGCGGCCACATAGCCGCGTTCGTGCAGCGCCCGGCCAAAAAGGACAATTTCGCGGCGATATTGACGTTCACTAGGCATCGTTGGGAAAGGTAAAACCGCAAGCCCCGGCTGTTTCCGCGTATGTTAACCCAAGCGATTGGTGGTTACAACTTTGTTTACGCACTATTACATTCGGGTCTCGAGTAATCCAGCCCCGGATCACCCAGGCTAGAAATCCTATAATCAAGCAGCGTGCTGGTTTCCGACTTCAATTATTCACTTCCTGAAGAACTCATCGCTCAGGAGCCCCTGTCCGACCGGGCCGCATCGCGCATGCTGCGTCTGGGTCGCAGATCACCGGAGTTACGGGACTCGTGCTTCCGCGATTTTCCTGACCTGTTGAGAGCCGACGATCTGGTCGTGTTTAACAATACCCGAGTCTTTCCCGCCCGTCTCTACGGCAGAAGGAGCGGCGCAAGAGCGCAGCCACTCGGCCCGGGGAACCCCGCGTCGCGCGATTTCCTGCGAGGCCAGATCGAAGTTCTCCTCACTCGGCAGCTATCTCGCGACCCCAATGAATGGGAGTGCCTGGTGCGCCCCGGAAAAAAGATCGGAGTAGGAGAGCGCCTGTTTCTTGGACCCCATGACCAATTGCAGGCGGAGGTTCTGGCCCGAGGCAGCTTCGGGGAACGCCGCATCCGGTTCGCTCCCGTGCAAGATTTCTTTGCGCAAGTCGAGCGCATCGGCCATGTGCCTCTTCCGCCTTACATTGATCGGCCCGATGCTGTGGCTGACCAGGAGCGCTACCAAACCATCTATGCCCGGGAAAGAGGTTCGGTGGCCGCGCCCACCGCAGGCCTGCACTTCACGCCTGAGATTTTGGCCCGTATAAAGGAGCGCGGGATTGCAACGGCCGAAGTCACGTTGCACGTGGGACTGGGGACATTCCAACCGGTGCGCAAGGCCCGAGTAGAAGATCACAAGTTGCATCGCGAGTCTTACTCCATCTCTGCGGTGGCGGCTTCAGCGATCAATTACGCTCTGGACACCGGACGCCGAGTCGTCGCGGTCGGAACCACCACCGTCAGGACACTTGAATATTCCGCCGCGCAATCGGGCCGGGTGACAGCCGGAAGCGGCGAAGCTGACATTTTTGTCTATCCGGGCTTTGAGTTCCGGGTGGTGGGCGCGCTACTCACCAATTTCCATCTGCCGCAATCCACCTTGCTGATGCTGGTTTGCGCCTTTGCCGGCCAGAAGCGAGTGCTCGACGCTTATCATCATGCGGTGGCCGAGCGCTACAGATTCTATTCTTACGGCGATTGCATGTTCGTCGAGTAACGCCAGCAACCTGCCGCAGGAATATACTGAGCTTTGCAGGGGGTGGAATATGGGAACACGAGCCCTATCCAGACCGGTTTCGATCCAGGATTTTGTCGCCGAGCTCAGGAAATTTCCCGAAACCGCTTTCACCCGGATTGACGAGATCATCCGCTTTCTCCAGGGCACCCCAGTTTCGTCCGACACATTGACACCCTACCTAACGTGGGACCGCCAGCACTACACGCGCAATCTGATTGACAAGACGCCGCTCTATGAACTCGTCGCCATCTGCTGGGAGGTAGGCCAGGCGAGCTCCATCCACAACCACCGCGAGCAGAATTGCTGGATGGCGGTCCCGGTCGGAAGGCTGCGGGTGGAAAATTTCCGCACTATTTCGCAGGACCTGGCCGCCGGTACCTGCGAACTCGAGACCGCCGACACAGTGGAAATGAACCCGCGCCAGCCCTGCGCCGTAGATCCTGTAGAGCCCGTCCACCGGGTCTACAATCCCCGTGAGTTCAACCAGCGCGCGGTAAGCCTGCACGTCTATTCCCGCCCCTTCGACACCTGCGTGGTCTATTCGCAAGAGCAGCGCACCTGCGGCGTGATCAAACTGCACTACCAGACCGAGTACGGTAAGCCAGTGAAGAGTAGCAATTAGCAATTGGCAATTAGCCAAGCCAACGGAGAACCGAGAACTCCCAACTAACAACTGTTGTCCTGCTAAACTTAGCTGTTGCCTCCGCGAAGAAAACTCTCGACTCCTCCGGCCGAAAGCGTTCCGGACGCTAAGCCGGCTCCGTCCGCCCCGAAATTGACAGCCACCGACGGCCGCCGCATCTTCCTGATGGATGCAATGTCGTTCATCTTCCGCGCCTATCACGCCATGTCGCGAACCCGGGGCATGACTACCAAGACCGGACTGCCTACCGCGGCAACCTACGTCTTCGTTAACATGCTGCGCAAATTGCGCGACGATTTCTCCCCCGAATATCTGGCTGCGGTATTTGACGTGGCCGCGCCCACCTTCCGCGATCAGGAAGCGGAAGCCATCACTAAGGTGCGCAAGTTCGACCTGAAGACCCAGACGTTCCAGGAAATTGAATATCACGGCTACAAGGCTAATCGCAGCGAAATGCCTTCGGAGCTGGTGCAACAGGTGCCCTACATAAGGCGCGCCCTCGAAGCGTATCGCATTCCCATCCTCGAGCTGGCCGGCTATGAAGCCGATGACGTGATCGGCACCCTGGCCCGCAAAGCGGCTGCGCAATCGTATCTGGTGTATGTGGTTTCGAGCGACAAGGACATGCTGCAGCTGGTCAACGACCGGGTGCTGGTGCTGAATCCACCCAAAGACAATCTGATTTGCGACGCGAAGAAAGTGGAGGAGATTCTCGGCGTTCCTCCCGAGCGCGTCGTGGACGTGATGGCCTTGCGCGGCGACTCGGTCGATAACATTCCCGGCGCTCCGGGAATCGGCGAGAAGGGCTCGGTCGAAATCATCAAGCGTTTTGGAACCGTGGAACAGGCTCTCGACCGTGCCGCCGAGGTGGAGAGGAAATCCTATCGCGAGTCACTGGAGAACAATCGGGACATCGTGCTCTTCAGCAAACGCATGGCAACCATCGACTGCGATGTCCCCGTCGATCTGAAGCTGGATGCAATGCGCGCCGGAGCGCCCGACATCGAGAGCCTGCGCGAGCTGTTCACGGAACTCGAGTTCACTTCCCTGTTGAAGGAACTGCTGCCGGTGGTGGAAGTAGCGGAGGCGCATTACGACGAAGCCAGGTCCGAGGCTGACGTGGAGGCCGTGCTGAAGAAAGTTTCAGCCGGAAATGCGCTCGCGATAGCGATTGAAGCCGAGTCCCCCGTTCGTGCGGATGAGGACGAAGAGGAAGTGGACGAGCCGCAAGGGAGCATGTTGCCTCTCACCGCCCCACCTCCCGAAGCGAAGCCAGCCAGGAATGTTGCTATCTCCGCAGCCGCCGGTACGGCGTTAGCCGTTTCGATGGAGGAAGGAACGGGCTCGCGGCTGCGCTCCGCGCTGGAAGACGAAGGCATCCCCAAGGCTATTCATGATTACAAGGCTGCGATTCATGCGCTGGAGCCGCAAGGCATCACGCTGCGCGGCGTGCGGCATGATTCCATGCTGTATTCGTATCTGCTCGATCCCACGTATTCCTCGCACCGGCTGCCCGAGGTAGCGTTGCGCCGGTTCAACCTCAAACTGGGCGGCACCCTGGCGGAATCCGCCGACGTCACCGGACGCTTTCGCCACCGCTCTGCGCCGCGACATCGAGAGCGCCGGGCTGCTGAAGCTTTATGAGGAAATAGATTTGCCGCTGGTCCAGGTTCTGGCCCGTATGGAGCAGGCCGGGGTCAAGATTGATCGCAAAGTTCTGGAGGAAATGTCGTTCCGACTCGAACGCGAAGTCGAAGCCAAGGCCCGCGAGATCTACGCGCACTCCGGATCTCAGTTCAACATCAATTCTCCCAAGCAACTGGGAGATGTGCTCTTCAACCAGATGAATCTGCCCAAGCCGGTGAAGTACGGCAAAGGCAAGACCATCTCGACCGCAGTCGATGTCCTTGAGCAACTGGCACTGACCCACGACATTGCGCGGCTGGTGCTCGAATACCGCCAGCTTTCGAAGCTCAAGTCAACTTACGTTGACGCGCTGCCCGCATTGCTAAGTCCATCGACTGGGCGCCTGCACACCACGTTTGGCCAGACCGGCACCGCCACGGGAAGGCTGTCGTCCACCAATCCCAATCTACAAAATATTCCGATCCGCACCGAACTGGGCCGCGAGATTCGCGCCGCGTTCACCGTGGAGCCCGGCCATGTTCTCCTGGCCGCCGACTATTCTCAGATCGAGCTCCGCCTGCTGGCTCACTTCTCGAAGGATCCGCTGCTGGTCGAAGCCTACCGTCGCGGCGATGACATCCACACCCTGACCGCTTCGCAGGTTTTCGGAGTACCACCGTTGATGGTCACTGCCGATCACCGCCGCCAGGCCAAGGTCGTGAACTTCGGAATTGTCTACGGGCTATCAGCGTTCGGATTGTCGCAAACTCTCGGCATCGAGCCCAGGGAAGCCAAGCACTTCATCGAAGCCTATTTTGAGAAAGTACAAAGGCGTGCGCGCCTTCATTGACAAGACGCTGGAAGAAGCCCGGCGCGAACAAAAAGTCACGACACTCTTCGGACGAGTGCGTCCCATCCCCGACATCAACAGCAAAAACATCAACCAGCGCGGATTCGCTGAACGCACCGCAGTGAACACGCCGTTGCAGGGAACAGCCGCGGACCTGATCAAGATCGCGATGATCCGGATTGATGCGGCGTTACGCGAGCGCGGCCTGAAGTCACGCATGACGCTGCAGGTCCACGATGAGCTTGTCTTCGAAGTGCCAGAAAAAGAAGTCGAGACCATGCGCACCCTGGTCCGCGATCAGATGGAAAGTGTTCATCCGCCGCTGACGGTACCGCTGCTGGTCGAAGTCGGAATCGGAAAAAACTGGCGGGACTTGGAGTAGGATCACACAAGCTAACTCCATTTCCGCCGACCATGCTTTTAGTTTGGGAGCTTGTCGAAGCTCTCCGCCAAAGGCAGGGCGATCCAGCCTTCGAGAGTGGCCCGATTCCTTAGTTGGTCGGGACACTCTCAGTTAATCCACCTGCCTGTGCCCTGGCAACTAGGGATGCAACGAGAGAATCAAGCGCATCGTCGTTTATCTCGCACAACCGAATGTAGTCATCGGGAACAAGGAGCCAACTGTGGGCCTTGTCCAGTATTTCTCGCACGAGTTTGCGCCTCGCCTCGATATTCCTTTTCTTCTTATAAGTTCGATACGGTAGACCCCAGCGGCGTAGCGCGCCTGCCGGATAGACTTCGCACAGTTTTCCGCTTCCATCGCGACTCGCTTTCATGGTCAGCTGCGCCATCAGGTTCGCCGCCCTGAACGCTGGAACAGCGATACGATCACTGGACACACTCAGCACAGCGCCTCCGATTTGATCGTTGACGAACTGATCGGTGGCGCGATAACGGAGCTGCTCGAGTGGAATATTTACCCAGCCGCTCATCGCATGATGTTGCGAGATTGCTTCCACGAACTTCTCAGGCCATCCCAACGGGACGTCCACCCCAATCTTGTCGATTGTCTCCGATTCGAAAAAGCTTCTTCAGCGCTTTGTCATCTACTCCGGTGCAGAGTTCTGTAACACTTGCTCCGCCGTCCTGCCAGACAATCTTGCAGACTCCCGTAAGCACTGGCTGCGAAGCGAGGTCGACGCCAAGAGTTACCATCTTCAGCTGCCTAAACTCCCGAGCTCTTTCCTGATCGCCCCGGCGATATTCTGCGCCAGCACTTTCATCTTCTCTTCCGACTCGGCTTCGATCATCACGCGCGCCAGCGCTTCCGTTCCTGAGTAGCGCACCACCACGCGCCCGTTCCCATCGAGTTCGCGCTCGGCAGCGTTGATCGCATCTTGAATCTCCGGCAGTCTGACAAAGGGTACTTTCTCCCGGACTCGCACGTTCTGGATGATCTGCGGAAAGACTTTGAGATCATTCACCAGTTCCGCCAGCGGCTTTCCCGTCCGAGCCATCGTCTCCATCACCCGCAGCGCGGTGAGCAGGCCATCGCCGGTAGTGGCTTCGCCATCCCGGAAAATAATGTGGCCGGATTGCTCTCCGCCCAGCACCGCGCCGCTCTTATGCATTTCCTCAAGCACATATTTGTCGCCGACATTGGCGCGCAGCAGCCGAATACCGGAGTTGCGCAGCGCGATTTCCAGGCCCATGTTGGACATCGTGGTCGCGACCACGGTATTTCCGGGCAACGCTCCGTGCGACTTCATCTCCCTCGCGGTCAGGAGAAGGACGGCATCTCCATTTACCACCCGGCCATTGGCATCGCAAAAAAGCGCGCGGTCGGCGTCGCCGTCGAAGGTCACTCCAAGGTCGAATTGTCCCGGCTTCTCCGCTACCGCGCGAGCCACGGTTTCGGGATGCAGCGCGCCGCAGTTGTCGTTGATGTTCTGGCCGTCGGGAGTTGCGCTGAGAAAAGTCGCGGGTATACCGCAAAGACGGAACAATTCCGGCGCCTCTACCGCGGCCGCGCCATTGGCGCAATCCACCAGGACTCGCAACTTGCTTATGTCGGCGCTTACATTCTTCGCCAGCCATGCGATGTAGGCATGTCGCAGTTCGGCTAGCCCGGGCAGACTCGGCGGAAACTGAAATGACGAGTCCACGTGGGTCTCCGGGTTCTGCAAGAGCGCAAAAATTTCCTGCTCGATGGCAATCTCGTGCGCATCCGGCAACTTGTAGCCGTCGCCGGAGAAAACCTTGATGCCATTGTCGGTCCAAGGATTGTGCGATGCCGAAATCACCACGCCGGCAGCGTATTTGCGCGAGCGCGCCAGGTATGCAACTCCTGGCGTGGTGATCACGCCCGCGCTGTGGACTTCAATTCCACTGGAGGTCAGGCCGTGCGTCACCCGGTCCGCAATCCACGCGCTCGATTGCCGCGTGTCTTGCCCGATCACCACGCGTCCCGTTCCACCCGAACGTTTCAGATCGTGGCCCAGCGCCCGGCCGATCATGTACGTGCTGTCCTGGGTCAGGGGGAATTCGCCGGCGACGCCGCGAATCCCGTCGGTGCCGAAGAGTTGTCGCGTCTGGGTTGTCATGCTGAATTGAAGATGCCTAGCGTACGCCGGTTACCACAGGGGCCTTTTCCATGATAACCGTGACGCGCACCGGATTGGGGTCCATTACTTGCACGAGGGGATCAGAAACGTAAGCATGCCGGACGAAAGTAGCGTGGTCCACGGTCCCGCTCGCGTCCACCGGATCAGTGATAGCGGCTTCCACCGCCTCCACCCGCTTGCGGGGCCCGCTGATGGTGATCGTCGCTGGCTGGGAATCGATGCGTCCGATCTGATAGCCCGGGGTAAAGGTGCCGAAAACCCGCGGCCGCACCGGGACCTGGCGGGTAAGGCGAGTGTCGAAGGTGAGGTGAAACTGGCTGGGAACAACCTGTACAACCTCAAGTTCCCGGGGCTTATGGACCTGCTGCGACGTGAGGTCGAAGGTACGCTCTCCCGGCTTCATCCCGCTAAGTTCGATTTCGGCATAAATGTCCGCGGGTTGCAGACGCCGCACGATACGCTGCGGACCGCGTACCCGGATCTCGGCCCGCGGAACGCTTTCGGTATTGATCTCAAGATTTTCCGGAATGTTGCGGAACTCGATGGGCACCTCGACCGCTACCTCGGCCACAGGATCGCGGGTAACAGCCAGCCACAAGCCCACTGCCAGGGCCAGCGAGAGCAACTTGATACCGAAATTGTGCAGCACCCGCCGGCGCAGGAAGTCTTTCATGGCTAGCGCTCGCCTCCCGGCATGACCCGGGAATCAGCCGGGCGCGGCATGGAACTCTGAACGCCCTCCTCAGAACTTGCGGGTTCCTCGCTGCCGTTCGTCATGGGCGTGGGCAAAGTGGAGGGAGGCACGTAGCGGCGCAGGAGTTCTCCGATGCGCTCGCGCAGCTGCTCCACGGTCAAGTCCCGTTCGATCGTGCCGCCGACGGCCAGGCTGATGGCGCCAGTCTCCTCGGAAACGATCACAGCGATGGCATCGGTCTCTTCCGTCACGCCGATGCCGGCGCGATGCCGGGTGCCGAGTTGAGTCGAAAGCACCGGATTCATGGAAAGCGGCAGAAAGCAAGCCGCCGCCGCGATGCGGTCTTTCTGCACGATCACCGCTCCGTCGTGCAAGGGTGCGCTGGGGCGAAAAATCGTGGCCAGCAGATCGTACGAAAGTTGCGCGTCGAGCGGAACACCACTTTCAATATATGTTCGCAACCCGATTTCCCGTTCGATCACTATCAGGGCGCCGGTCTGGTTCTGAGAAAACAGGTTGGCTGCAAGAACAATGTCATCATAAGCGTCGGCCTCAGATGCCGCAGTGCGGCTGCGCAGAAGCCTGCGTCCCAGGCGCGCCAGTGCCTGCCGGATCTCGCCCGCAAAAATCACGATCAATGCGAACACCGCGTAAGGCAATAACGTGCTCAGCAGCCAGTTCAGCGTGGCCAGCTCGCCGGCGCGGGAAAAGTAAAATGCAAGGGCTAGGCCCGCCACGCCTACAAGCATGTAGGCGGCGCGCGTGCCCTTGATGAGCGCCAGCAGCTCGTAAATGATCACCGCGACCAGCAAAATGTCGATTACCGAAAGCACCGACAAATGTGGCCACGGCCCTGCTAGGAACTTCACTGGCAATCCCTCTCGGAAAATTGGCGTTACATCAAAATCAATTGTAATCCACGGTCACATGATCCCGGCTATCTTTATCGAAGTAAAGGCTTTGTAAAGATATGTCGATGTGGGGTGGGCGCCCTCGCCCGCCGCCTTTGAATCTGATCTAAATTTGCCGGTACCGGATAACACTGGATTCAAAGTCAAGAGCGGCGGGCGAGGGCGCCCGCCCCACACGGTTATTTCACCGTGGCGATGACCGTGCCCTTTGCCAGACGTGCGGAAATCTCATCTCCAGCTTTCACTCGATCCGCGTCCTTCAACAGCACTCCCGAGGAATCGAACACCAGGGCATACCCGCGATCCAGAATGGCGAGAGGCGAAAGAGCTTCTAGCTGCCCGGTAAGCTGGTTGAGCAGTCCTCGCCGCCGCAACAACAGCGTCCGGGCGGTAGCCGCGAGCGCAGCCACCCGAGAATCCAGTTCCTGATGAATGCCGGTCAACATGCGGCGCACGTCGTAATGCCGGACCACTGCCGCCGCGGATTCCAACCGCCGCCGATGCTGCTCCAGAATCTGCCGCTCCGCCCGGTCCAGCCGGTTCTTAAGTTCATCGAGTCTCTGCTGGCGCCGGTTGATGACATCCACCATGCGTGCGAACGCGCCGTGCTGGGCAATTTCAGTCAGCGCCTGCCGCCCCATCAGCAACCGGTAGCGCACCGCGCGAACCAGACGCTGGCGCAGTCCCTCGGCCTGGTCCTCGACTTCCTGGCGCGAACGGATCACCAGCTCGGCCGCGGCGGAGGGAGTCGGAGCCCGCAGATCAGCCACGAAATCAATAATGGTGAAGTCAGTCTCGTGCCCCACTGCCGATATCACCGGGATGATCGACGCGGCAACCACCCGCGCCAACGCCTCGTTATTAAACGCGGCCAGGTCCTCCGCAGAACCTCCTCCCCGAGCCACGATGATGACATCAACGCTGCGCGCCTGGTTGAAGTAACGAACGCCCGCGCTTACTTCCGCGCCCGCGGACTCGCCTTGCACCTGCGCCGGAAAGATGAGAACACCGGCGGTATGATGTCGCCGCAACAGAATGTTAAGAATGTCGCGCAGGGCGGCCGCCTGCGGCGAAGTCACAATGCCGATACGGCGAGGCAAGGTAGGAATCGGTTTCTTACGAGCGGCGTCGAACAACCCTTCCGCCTCCAGCTTGGCTTTGAGTTGCTCGAACGCAACCTGCAGCGCCCCCGCACCCTTGGGCTCGAGATATTCGGCTGATATTTGCAGTTCGCCGCGGTCTTCATAGATGGTGACTCGCCCGCGGAGCACCACCTGCATGCCGTTGTCCGGACGAAACCGCAAAAGCCGAGCTTGCGAGCGGAACATGACCGCACGAATCTGCGAGTTCTGGTCCTTCAAAGTGAAGTACAGGTGTCCGGAGTCATGCGCACGGAAGTTCGAGATCTCGCCTTCGACCCAGGTATCGCCATACTCGCGCTCAATGTGAGTGCGCACCGCGGCCACGAGATCGCGCACCGTCCAAACGCGGCGGTCGGGAGGTTTGAAGCTGAATCCAAGCTGGTCGGTGGATGACACTGCAGTGGAGTTTACAATAGGGGATGCAGATCTTAGGTGGTGGTGTGAAGCAGCACAGACGGGCGATCCCTATCTCCCGATTCCCAACGCCTGTGCCTGCTGAACCGAAGCTTTCCGCACACAATTCCTGCCCGCCTGCTTTGCGGCATACAACCCGGCGTCCGCCGCCTTCACCAGCTCCTCGCGAGTGTTGCCATGATCCGGACAGGTTGCGACCCCGGCACTGATCGTGACCGATCGCGGCACTCCAGGAAATTGCCAGCTATCCACCATTCGCCGCAGCTTTTCGGCCACACCCAGGGCATGCTGCTGGCTGGTTTGGGAGAGCAGGACGGCAAACTCTTCTCCGCCGTATCGGCAAACCACGTCGATTTTCCTCAACTGCTGCGAGAAGATCGAGGACACCTGGCGCAGCACTTCATCGCCCAGCAAATGGCCGAATTCATCATTCAGCCTTTTGAACTGGTCAATGTCCACCATGATCACCGCCATGCCGGAGCTAAACCGCCGGGCCCGCTCCAGTTCTTCCTCGATTCGAAGTTCGAAATAACGGCGGTTAAAGATTCCGGTCAGGCCGTCAAGATAAGCCAGACGCTTAACCCGTTCGACGTAGTGAGCATTCTGAATCGCAGTCGCACAAATGTCAGCCACCGATTCCAATGATTGAATATCGCTGACACTGAACGAACCTGGCCGCGCGCTGTCCAGCACCAGGACGCCCAGCGTCTGCCCAAAGGAAACCAGCGGAATACACATCCGGGAGCCCGATTCCAGATAGATGCCCACGAAATCCGGGTCCGTCTTCACGTTGTTCTCGATCACTGTCTTGCTCTCACGCAGCGCCTGCCCCCACAGTCCTGCCCCCGCCGGCACCTTTCCGCCCTCCGGGATGCGCAGCGTCAGATCGCCATGGTGCGCTTGGAGCACCAGATCCTCATCTTCCTTGACCAGCATAGAGACGTGGGAAACTTCGAACGCCGGACGAATCTTCGCGCAGGCTTTCGACAGCAGTTCCTTCACGTCGAGCACGACGGTAGTTTCGCGCGCCACTGTATTGATCGCCTCGAGCTGCGACGCGCGCCGCCTCTCCAGCGAATACAGCCGGGCATTCTGCAAGGCCATCGAGGCTTGTGTAGAAAACAACGTCAGCAGATCGACGGTTTCGGAATCAAAGTGGTCCGGGTTTTCGCTCTGGCAATCGAGCACGCCGACTACTTCGTCCCGCACCATGAGAGGAATCGCCAGTTCAGAACGGGTCTTCTTGCCCCAGGGCTTGTAGCGGCTTTCTTTGGTGAAGTCCGGCACATAGAGAGGACGCTTCTTCTGGGCGGCGGTGCCGATCAGTCCCGTCCCGATGCTCACCGTAACCTTGTCAAATCCCTGCTCGCCGCCAATCTGGGAGCGGGTGCAAAGCTGGTTTGTGTCCTTATCCAACAATAGGATAGCGACATTCTGCAAATGGAAATAGTCCTGCGCAATCAACAGTATGCGCTGCAACACCTCGTCCAAGTCAAACGTAGACAGCACTGCCTGGCTGGCGTCGTAAAGGATGGCGATTTTTTGCATGAGCCCAGCCGGATTGTAACCCGCAAGGGATACCTGACCGACGTTCCCAAAGTAACGTGTGGTCTTGTGTCATCTTGAGTCCCTTGTGTGGTCGCGGGCGACTCGCCCGCGGCTTTTGATTTTGATCTCGCTCTTTAGCTCCAGCCTGCCCCCGGCTCCGCCCTTCTTCCTTGCTCCGGACTCTCGCGGGCGAGTCCCCCGCGACCACACGAACTATCCTGCTAACATCGCTACGATGCTCGAGCTTTCCACCTCAGTCCAATATGTAAAGGGCATCGGCCCTCGCCTGGCCGAGGTGTTGGGTGCCAAGGGCATCCATAAGGTCGACGATCTGCTTCACTATCTGCCCTTCCGCTACGAAGATCGCGTGAACCCGCGTGGGATTTCCGAGCTGCGGGTAGGAGAGATGGCGACGGTCATCGCCGAAGTCCGCACCTCGGGACTGTTCCGCACCCGCCGCATGCCCATTTTCCAGATGACCGCCGGCCAGGGCAGAAGCCGATTGAAGTGCATCTGGTTCAACGGCACCTACCTGCGAGATCGCTTCAAGCCCGGGCAACTTGTGGCCCTGTACGGCAAAGTGGAGCAGGAACGCGGGGGAGAATTGCAACTGGTGCAGCCGCAGTTTGAAATTCTCGGCGACTCTGCTGACGACACCGAGGCGGGAGAACAGAAAGCTGCCACATCGCTTGAAGTCGGCCGGATCGTCCCCATCTACGAGTCGGCCGGCCAGGGACGCCTCACTCCGCGCTGGTTTCGGCGCATCATCCACACCGTCCTGGAGAATCTCTCGCCGCCAGCCACCGACCCGGTTCCAACCGCCGTGCGCAACCATTTGAGCCTGATTTCACCGCAAGACGCGCTGCGACAAGTCCACTGGCCCGATCCCGGCGAGAGCCTTCAAGACCTGCAGGCCTCGCGCACCCCAGCTCATGTCCGGCTGATCTTCGAGGAACTCTTTTTCCTCGAACTGGGACTCGAGCTCAAACGCCGCGAGCAGAAGGCGCAAACCGGAATCGCGTTCAATCTCGATAATCGCGCCCGTGAGGCGATCAAAAAGATTCTGCCGTTCCATCCCACGGCGGCGCAAAAGCGCGTGCTCAAAGAAATCGCCTCCGACATGGAAAGGCCGTTTCCCATGCGGCGTCTGCTGCAAGGCGACGTAGGATCTGGCAAAACCATCGTTGCCTTCGAGGCCGCCATCATCGCCATGGAAAACGGATACCAGGTGGCGCTCATGGCGCCCACCGAAATCCTGGCCCAGCAACACTATTTTTCCGCCCGCCGAATCCTGGAGAATGCCGGATACCGGATCGTCCTCCTTACTGGCTCGATAGAAGAAGACCGCAAGCGCGAAATCCGCCGCCACATCGCCCAGGGCAACGCACAACTGGTCATCGGCACCCACGCCCTGATCGAGCAAAAAGTCGAGTTCGCCAGACTGGGGCTGGTTATCGTAGACGAACAACACCGCTTCGGCGTAATGCAACGCTTCAAACTGATGAAGAAATCCGCAGACGAAGGGGGCAGCACGAACCATGTAGGGGCGGACGCCCTCGTCCGCCCAGCCGAGCAAAGCTCGGCAATTCTCGGCGAGCCCGACGTCCTGGTCATGACGGCGACCCCGATCCCGCGAACTCTAGCTTTAACTCTCTATGGCGACCTCGACGTCAGCGTCCTCGACGAAATGCCCCCCGGCCGCACCCCTATCGTCACCCGCCGCATCTCCGACGACCGCGCCGATGAAGTCTGGCAATTCGTAGGCAAGCAGGTCGCCGCCGGCCACCAGGCATACGTCGTATATCCGGTGATCGAGGAAAACGAGGAATCCGAACTCAAAGCCGCGCTCAAGATGCACAAAGAGCTCAGCAAAAAAATCTTTCCCGACCGGCGAGTCGAACTCCTCCACGGCCGCCTACATCCTGACCAGAAGGAAGACGTCATGCGGCGCTTCCAAAAGGGCGAAGTGGACATTCTGGTTTCGACCACCGTGATCGAAGTCGGAGTCGACGTCGCCAACGCCACCGTGATGGTGATCGAGCACGCCGAGCGCTTCGGTCTCTCCCAACTACACCAGCTCCGCGGGCGCATCGGCCGCGGCGCAGCCAAGTCTTTCTGCATTCTCATGACCGGCGGAAAAATCTCCGAGGATGGCGAACGCCGGCTTGACGCTATGGTCCGCACCACCGACGGTTTTCAGATCGCCGAACTCGATCTCGAACTGCGCGGCCCCGGCGAGTTCTTCGGCACCCGCCAGGCCGGCATGCCCAGCTTCCAGGTCGCCAACCTGATCCGCGACCGCCAGCTTCTGGAAGCCGCCAAACGCGAGGCCGCGGCCGTCCTGGCCGGCCCCAGCGAAGAGATATCGCAGGAAGAAATCGATCGCGCGGTGCGTCACATGCGCACCCACTGGCAAAAAACCTATGGCCTGGTAGAGGTCGGATAATTCCGCCTGTTTGTGTGGGGCGGGCGCCCTCGCCCGCCGCTTTTGCCTTTGATCTTTCCTATCTTGTTCCCCGGCTCTCGCGGGCGAGTCGCCCGCGACCACACAAACACACGGCCCAGTTTGACAACCACCCCATAAATCCGGAAAGTGTTCTCTCCCGTATTTGATGTGGGCCCAAAAAATCACATCTCTGAAGGAGACAATCCGCCATGCCAAGAACTTTCCGGCATTCCCTGGTGGTGGCTCTCATGCTGGGATTCATTTCAGTCAGCGTGCTGACCGCCATTGCCGCTCCTCTCCCCCCAACCCCGGCTGCACCCCAGGCAGCTGCCCAGGACACCCTATACAAACGCCTGGGAGGCTACGACGCCCTGGCCGCCGTCACCGACGACTTCCTCGGCCGCCTGGTCGCTGATCCCAAAGAGAGCCGCTTCTTTGTAGGCCTGAGTACCGATTCCAAGACCAAAGTCCGGCAACACGTAGTGGACTTCCTTTGCGTAGCCACCGGCGGCCCCTGCAAGTACACCGGACGTGATATGGAAACCGCGCACACCGGCCTGAACATCACTGAAGAGGACTGGACTATCGCGGTCAAGGCCCTGGGCGACACGCTGAACAAGTTCAAAGTGCCTGCGCGTGAACAAGGAGAAGTGGTAGGCGCAATCGCCCCATTGAAGAGCAAGATTGTCGGACGGTAGGTAGCCGGCAAAGGCATAAACCACCAAGGACACGAAGTATCACGAAGGAAACCTCGAAGCGAAGGAATTCGTTCGTGGTCCCTCGTGTCCTTCGTGGTTTTATGCCCTTGACTTTGGCGTCCAGCGCACCGAATGGGATAATGATCCGGGTGCCGCCGACTTCCAAAGCCGATCTCTACCGCAAACTTCCATCCGTCGATGAGTTGCTGCACCGCCCCGATTTGGCCGCCATCGTTGCCAGCGAGGGTTCGTCCTCAGTAACAGATGCGGCCCGCGCCGTGCTCACCCGTTTGCGCGCTGAGATTGCAGCCGCGAGGCTCGACGTAGCCGCCGTTGACCTCGCCCTTTCCGGAATCGTAAGCGCAATCGAACGCCAGGCTCGGCAATCGCTGATTTACTCGCTGCGTCCGGTCATCAATGCGACCGGTGTCATCCTCCACACCAACCTGGGACGTGCCCCGCTCTCGGAATCCGCGCTGGAACACGTTCGCAATGCCGCTTCCGGCTACTCCAACCTGGAGTTCGATGTAGAAACGGGAGACCGGGGCAACCGCGACGTCCACGTGGATAGGCTCTTTCGCAAGGTACTGAATCCAGGCTTCGCGGGTGACGGCGCCGGCGCCACACAAGACATCTCCACCATCGTAGTCAACAACAACGCAGCCGCCGTACTGTTGGCGCTCAACACCCTGGCCGAGGGCGGAGAAGTCATCGTCTCTCGCGGAGAGCTGGTCGAGATCGGCGGATCGTTCCGCATCCCGGACGTCATGTCGAAGTCGAACGCCACCCTGCGCGAAGTAGGCACCACCAACCGCACCCGGGTGGCCGACTACGAGCGGGCGATCAATGAAAAGACCCGGCTGTTGTTGCGCGTGCATCGCTCCAATTTTCAGATCACCGGATTCACCGAACAACCGGCGATTGAGGAACTGGCATCCCTGGCCCGCACTCGAAATATTCCCCTGATGGAAGATCTGGGAAGCGGCGCGCTGTTCGACTTGCACAGCATCGGAGTCAGTGGCGAACCAACTGTACTGGACAGTCTGCACGCAGGCACGGATGTCGTCAGCTATAGCGGCGACAAGCTGCTGGGCGGTCCGCAGGCCGGCATGCTCAGCGGCTCCAGTGATCTTATTGCCCGGATGCGGGCCAACTCCCTGTTTCGGGCCCTTCGTGTGGACAAACTGACCTACGCCGCGCTTGAAGCCACGCTTCTGGCCTACGTGAAGCACGACCACAACGCGATTCCCGCGCTGCGCATGATGCATCTACCCAAAGAAGAAATCAGCCGACGGACCCAGACGGTCGCGGCGAAATCCGCGTCGCCGGAATTGACGATTGAGATTATTGACGGCGAATCCGTGATTGGCGGGGGCGCCGCTCCCTCGGCAGTGCTGCCCACCAGGCTGCTGGCCGTGACCCGCACCGGCCTAAGCGCCGATGAAATATCCGCCCGCTTGCGGGCTTCAGAGCCGCCAGTCATCGCTCGCGTGGAAGAAGGCCGTGTGCTACTTGATCTGCGCACCGCATTTCCTGAGCAGGATGAGAACGTAATCGCGGCCCTGCGAGCGCTCTGATTGCAGGTCGGGAGATTGCAGATTTTGGATTTGAGATTTCAGATTGAAAATCGTTATCTTTGGTCGGGTCTCCGACAGTGAGTGCTCAAAGCACAAGCGCAACTCAGATCTGAAATCGACAATCTAGAATCTGAAATCCTCACTTGGCGATCCTCTACACCATCGGCCATTCCACTCGCACTCTCGATGAATTGATCGAAGCCCTGCACGTCCATTCCATCCTGACCCTGGCTGATATTCGTTCGTTCCCCATGTCGCGCCGCCTGCCTCACTTCAACCGTGAATCTCTGGAGAAAACCCTGCCAGCGGCTGGAATCCAATACGTCTGGATGAAGGAACTCGGCGGACGGCGCAAGACTATCCGCGATGACTCCCCCAACATCGCGTTACGCAACTCCAGTTTCCGCAACTACGCCGACTACATGCTCACTGAGGGATTTCAGCGCGCTGCTGCCAGCCTGATCAAGATGGCTGAGATCTCACGTACCGCCTACATGTGCGCCGAACGGGTCTATTTCCAGTGCCATCGCATGCTGGTGTCGGACTGGCTCACAGCCCATGGCCATGAAGTTCTTCACATTGACGGCACCGGCCCGGTAAAAGCCCACAAGATGCTCGCCGAAGCGCGTGTAGTTGATGGCGAACTGATCTATCGCGGAGATCTCCTACTGTAGTTAATTCAATGGAGGACGGGCGTCCCGCTCGTCATGCACAGCCCTGTGCCAGACGGGCGGGACGCCCGTCCTCCACACCCTTGGCGCTACAATCTTTCCATGCCGCCACGTATCGCCATTCCCGTTCCCCACTCGACCGACTCGGAGTACGCCGAGCGGGCCTTCCCGCAGTACGTGCACGCGGTCGAAATGGCTGGCGGAGAACCGGTCCGCATCCCTCTGGACCAGTCGCCCGCGGACGTCATGAAATTGATCGAGCTCACCCATGCGGTACTGTTGCCTGGAAGCAAGGCCGATATAGATCCGACGAAGTATCATTCACTCCGCGACAACAGAACCGCGCCAGCCGATCCCGCGCGGGACATCGTAGATGACCTGCTGCTGCGCGAAGCTTACAACCTGCGTAAGCCCATTCTCGGCATCTGCTACGGGTTACAAATCCTGAACGTGTTCCGCGGCGGAACGCTTTTGCAGCACATCGAGTCGCCGGTCAATCATGAGGCTGGACGGGATGTCCGGATCGCCCACACCATAGACGTCGATTCCGAATCGAAAGTAGGCAGGATTGTCGCTCCGGGCGGGAACGGAAAGCACGCTTCCGTCGCAGTCAACTCCAGTCACCACCAATCAGCGCAAGAAATCGGCGACGGACTCCGCGTCGTGGGCCGATGTCCGCAGGATGGAATCATCGAGGCGGTGGAGGGGACATCTCCCGATCACTTTGTCATAGCAGTGCAGTGGCACCCGGAACGTTCAGTAGAAGATGACGAAGGCTCGCGCGCGATTTTCCGCGCATTGGTGGAAGCAGCGCGCCGCTGAAAAAAATGCTATTTGCCAGATTTCTGTGCCACACGCTTCGCGGCTTTCTTCTCCAGAAGAACCACAGCGTGCGCAATCGCAGCATTGTCCGTCCCCATGCCCTCGGGAGTCTTGGCTTTCACTCCCACACAATCTGCAGGGATCCCCAACAACTGAGCCAGGTGGCTCCGAATCGCACTCGCGTGCGGCCCAATCTTGGGCGCAGTTAGAATCAAGGTCGAATCCAGATTGACCACTGTATAGCCTGCCGCGTGCACCCGCTTGACAGCCTCCGCCAAGAAAAGCGAAGAGTCAGCGCCCTTCCAGCGCGGGTCGGACGGAGAAAAGAGCGAACCAATATCGGGAGCGGCAACCGCGCCCAGCAAAGCGTCCGTGATGGCGTGCAGAAGCACATCGCCGTCCGAGTGCCCGCCCAACCCCTTCGGGTGCGGCAGGGTAAGCCCGCCGATCTTCAACGGAATGCCGCGTTTGAATTCGTGAGAATCCCAACCGTAGCCGATCTTCATGCTGACACCCTGGCCACGGATTTACACGGATTTTCACGGATTTTTTTTCTTTCGTTGTCAAACAGGAGTCGGCGGAATTGCGGACGTGATCCGAAATCTAGCAGCAAGCCGACCTCGATCTCAGTTGATTTTAGATAGTGAAGTAATTGGGCCTCATGGGCTGCTTCGAGAATGCGCGCACTCTTGAGCTCCAGTAGAACGCTGCTTTCCACTACAATGTCTGCTCTGAATCGCCCGACTTCTCGCCCCCGAAACCAGACAGGAATGGCCAATTGGCGCTCAACCCCGAAACCTGCCTCACAAAGCGCCATCACAAGGGATTCCTCATAAACCGATTCCAAAAACCCGTATCCGAGCTCGTTATAAACGTCGTAGAAGATCCCAATGATTTTTTCGGTCAACTCCGCATACTTCAGCCCGACCCGCCGCTCATGGATGAAGTGTACAAGCCAACAAGGTCTTATCCGTGAGATCCGTGAAAATCTGTGGCCGCTCTTACCGTTTCAGGAAGAACTCCGCCAGTTCCATATCCGCGGGCGTCGTGATTTTGATATTTCGCGGCGAGCCCATCACCACTACAACCTCATGCCCCGAACGTTCGACCAAAGACGCCTCGTCGGTCCCGAGAAATCCATCGGCCGTGGCTTCATCGAATGCCTTCTTCAGCACGCTGTGCCGAAAGCCTTGCGGGGTCTGGGCCATCACCACTCGCTCACGCGGGACCGTCGCCGTAATCACTGCGCCTTCCGCGGTACGTTGCACTTCTTTGATCGTATCCATGGCCGGCATTCCCGCGATGGCGGCGCCATACTTTCGCGCGGCTTCGATCACCTCGTGAATGATTTCCGGGGTCACAAAAGGACGGACCGCATCGTGCACCAGAACAATATCGTCCGGCTCAGCCGAGACTGCGCCAATCGCGTTGGCCACGGACTGCTGGCGATGCTCGCCGCCCTCCACCAGTTCAATCTTGTTTCGCGAAAGGTCCTTGTCCGCCTGCAAGCGGGTGCGAAAGCCCGCGATCTCGTTAGCCCGCAGGGCCACATAGATCTCCGCGACCTCGGGGCTGGCAGCGAACTTGCGCAGGGTGTGGATGAGGATCGGCGTTCCCCCAATCTCGGAGAACTGTTTGGACGCCGTGGGCTTCTTGCTTTTGGCATCGGAGGCGGGGGTCATGCGCGTCCCCAACCCCGCCGCCGGAATGATCACTACGACCTTCATCGCGGGCTGCAAGTATAAGGCCCGGAGAGCGCAGGTTCAAATGTCACAGTCGCTGGGTGGCTATGCTGAGCATTTCATCTATCACTGTCATCCTGAGCGGAGTGACTGCTTCGCAAAGCGAAGCAGTTACGAAGTCGAAGTCCCTATGAGCGGCACACGCTCGCCGCCCATACCATGAACCAACGCTTCCCGCTGCCCATAAGCTGCTAGGGGTCCTTCGACTCCGTCATCCCATTCGCAAGCGAATGGACTGACTGCGCTCAGGATGACAATTTACTGGGTTTGGACTAGCGGCGCCGAGAGCAACCCGCCGTCGCTATTCCTCGAAGTCGGAATCCAGAATCTGCGCCGTCTCGTATTCCAGGGAGAGCCCTAACACCAACCTCGGCGACAGGTCGAACCTACGCGCCACCCGCGGCTTAGCTTTCCCGACTCGATTTACGCGATAGTGGTTCGGATTTCCGGCAAAGTCCAAGCTCGCCGGTCGCGCGACTTTTCTCCCGGGAGAAAAGCATGGGCAGGGCAGAAGCATCCAGTCGCGAAACTTTGGGAGATGACGCCATGAGTAATCCGAGACGTAACAAAATTAAGAGTCCCGAGGTGGTGTTGAACCTGTTCGCCTCGGCCAGTAGCTCGCTTTAGACCCTCGCTGACCTGCATTCGTGGTCTCCTCGCGAAGACGACGGCGCGCGATCTGTGCTTGGGCTCCGGGCTTACCGCCAACCGGAAAAACTGTTCAACGCCTCGGGACTCTATCTTGCCTTTGACGGGTGTTCCTGTTCGCCTCGACCAGCACTTGGCTATAGACCCTTGCTGACCCTCCCTGCCTCATCTTGCGATGCGTCAGAGTGACCTCGCTTGAGCCCCGGACGCCGCACCAACCGGGTAAACTTCAGAACGTGTCAAAGAACGAGGTTGTTTTTACTCCTTTCATTTTTATAGTCAATAAAAAATGGCCGGATTTATCTCGTTTACATGCAATCGAGTGCAGCCAGTCCACAAGGGGGTGACCGGAATTGGTGCATTCGCCGCGGAGGGCCGTGCTCCTCGCGTTGCGAGCGATGCGGTTTCTTGGACGATTCGGTTTGGGAAGGTGCGTGGATGCTTGATTCCCGCCAATCTCGCGGTTGTGAAAATTTCCGAAGAAATCAATCGTCACGCGGGTTTCGATTCCGTAGAGATATCGTTGTGCTACTTGGCGCATTCGTGAGTTGGCATACAATCGCGGGGGAGGACTCCTATGACCATATTCAATGAGCCACGCGGCCACGTGATTGATGCCAATTCCGGGTCTGTACTGCGGCTGTTCGGGATTGCGGCCGCTGCGTTCGTACTGGTAATCATGATCTTCGCTTCGGTCGCCCGCGTCGATTCCGGCCATGTCGGCGTGCTCACCTTGTTTGGACGGGTGACGGGAGAAGTTCTGCCTGAGGGAGTTCATGTAATCAATCCCTTCAAGGCCAGCCATGAACTCTCTATTCGCACCCAGGAGATCAAGGAATCGGCCAGCGTGCCTTCGAGCGAAGGGCTGGTGATGAACCTCGATACCTCGCTTATCTATCACCTCAATCCGGAGAAGGCTGCCGAGGTCTATCAGAAGATCGGGCCCAACTACATGGCGGTTCTGGTTGAGCCAAACTTGCGCGCAGCCATTAGGGAAGCGACCGCCTCGCACAGTGCCAATGCCCTCTACACCGGGGAGCGGGAAATGGTGGCGAAGCAGATTTACGAACAGCTCAGCGACAAATTGGGACAGCGCGGAGTCCTGGTAGAGAGCGTGCTCTTGCGCGACATCCAGTTACCTACCACGCTGAAATCGTCCATCGAATCGAAGCAGCAAGCCGAGCAGGAAGCGTTAGCGATGAGCTTTCGCCTGCAGAAAGAAACTCAGGAGGCGCAGCGTAAGCGCATTGAAGCTGCCGGCATTCGCGACTTCCAGCAGATCGTGGCTCAGGGGATCAGCCCACAGCTGCTGGAATGGAAGGGCATCGAGGCAACGGAGACTTTGGCGAAGAGCGCCAATGCCAAGGTGGTCGTAATTGGCAACCCCAAGAACGGCCTGCCGCTGATTTTGGGGCAGTAGATTCTGGACGCGGAGGGCGGGATGCCCTCCGGACAGCCGGTGAGACGCCGGCGCTACGTGGGCATGGCTGATCTTCTCGAAGTCCGGAATCTTGTCGTCGAATTTCCCCGCTCGGGCGCTGGGGGAAGCGGCAGCCTCACGGCCGTTCGCGACCTCAGTTTTTCCATTGCGCCGGGCGAAGTGCTGGGCCTGGTGGGCGAATCGGGTTCGGGAAAGTCGGTTACTTCACTGGCCTTGATGCGCCTGCTCCCTCCGCATACCCGCACCCGTGGCGAGGTTCGATTCGGTAACGGCACCGGAGCTCAAGACTTGCTGCAGTTGTCCGACGGGGCGATGCGTCCTCTGCGCGGCTCCCAGCTCGCCATGATTTTTCAGGAGCCGATGACCGCCCTGAATCCGGTCATGCGTGTCGGCGATCAGGTTGCCGAGGCCGTCCTCGCCCACAATCAAGTTGGAAAAGATGAGGCATGGAAGCGGACCCTGGTCGCCTTGAGCGAAGTTGGCATTGCCGATTTTGAACGCCGGTCCCGAGATTATCCGCACCAGCTTTCAGGCGGCATGCGGCAGCGCGTCATGATCGCCATGGCCATTGTGAACCGTCCCCGACTGCTGATCGCCGACGAGCCCACAACCGCGCTCGATGTGACCATCCAGGCGCAGATTCTTGAACTGCTGGCCGAACTCCGGACCAAGTTTGGTCTGACCATGCTCTTCATTTCGCATGATCTGGCCGTGGTTTCGCAGGTCGCCGACCGGGTGGCCGTCATGTATGCCGGCAACCTGGTGGAGTTGGGACCGAAGCGTGACATATTCGACGCCCCGGCGCATCCTTACACTCGCGGGCTGCTCCACGCCGTGCCCACCTTGAAGACGAATCGAAACCACCCGCTTGAGACCATCGAAGGCAGCGTGCCACCGCTGCACGCAGTCCCACCGGGATGTCCGTTTGAACCGCGGTGCGAGTTTCGGGTGGACGAGTGTGCCCGCTGTTTGCCTCCACTGGCGGAAGTGTCTGCCGGGCACTGGGCAAGATGCCCGGTCGTAAACGCTGGAATGTAGGCGCGAGCGCCGACGCTCGTGCGGCAGCGTCCCGGGCACCTCCGAAACGAGCGAGGACGCTCGCGCCTACATTTCAAGCACAGACCAGCCGGACAGGTCTATAATCCCGAGTTTGTCCGGTGATCTGTGCGCATTCTTCTAATAAGCGACATTCATGGCAACCTGGAAGCTCTCGAAGCGTGTCTGACAGCGGCCCCGCCGCACGACATGGTCGTCAACCTCGGGGATATAGTCGGCTACGGCGCCAGCCCCAACGAGGTCATCGAGCGCTCGCGCTCCCTGGGACACATCTTCGTGCGCGGCAACCATGACAAAGCAGTCAGTGGGGCGATGGACCTGCGAGACTTCAATCCCATCGCCGGACTGGCGGCGCTCTGGACTCGCGACCAGCTCACTCCCCAAAACCTGAAATGGCTTCAGGGCCTGCCCCACGGCCCCATCCAGACCGGAGAGTTGTCCGCGGTGCAGTTCGTCCACGGCTCTCCCGTCGATGAAGATGAATATGTGGTCACCTTGCGCGATGCCATCGAGCCCCTGATGACTGCCGCCACGCCGCTGACCTTTTTCGGACACACCCATCTGCAGGGAAGTTTTTGCACCAACGTGGTGGCCAGCGATTACTATCGCCCGCAATACAACACGGTGGGACAGAGCGAGACGGCGGAGTTTCCGCTCAAAGAGAACATGCGCTACATGGTGAACCCGGGCTCGGTCGGACAGCCCCGCGACGGAGACTGGCGGGCCGCCTTTGCCATTTTCGACGCCGATGCCCGCATCGTCACTTTCTGTCGCGTGCCCTACAATCTGAAGCAGGCTCAGGACCGCATCATGGCCGCCAACCTGCCGCAACGCCTGGCCACGCGCCTGGCCGCGGGAAGATAGCCCTAGTCCCTGCCCCAGTTTCCGCCCGTGGCTTAATCTTTAATCATTCAATACGGACCCGTAAGACCAGACAATTGCGATCGAGCGGGAAGGGCACGAGTTCACTCGTGTCGCAACCGTCGGAAGAGCCAGCCACAATCTGGACGCCACCCAAACCATCTGGGACTTCTTCGAACACCACACGCGTTAAGTTGTCTGTGTGGGGCGGGTGCCTCCGCCCGCCGCCTTTGATTGATTTTGAACTGTGAGCAATGCAACGACATCAAAGTCAAAATCGGCGGGCGAGGGCGCCCGCCCCACACGGTCACACATGTAGACTTCTGCCATGCCTTCATATCGATCTCGCAGTTTATTTCCCGCATCGCACGCCACCCCCCCCGAGCACTATTTGATCGCTCACAGCGACGGTGGCGCGCGCGGCAATCCCGGACCCGCCGGTTACGGCGTGGTGATTCAGGATGAAGCCGGGAAAAAAATTGCCGTGCTCAGCCAGTACCTCGGCCACCAAACCAATAACTTCGCGGAATATCAAGGTCTGATTGCGGCGCTGGAATATGCCATCGAGCACGGACACAAAGCGCTCAAGGTCGTAAGCGATTCCGAACTCCTGGTACGGCAGATCAAAGGCATCTACAAAGTGAAGAACTCGACTTTACAGGAGCTTCACGGCCGCGCCAAACAGTTGATTGCGCAGTTGGAGTGGTTCTCCATCGACCACGCGCTGCGGGAACACAATCGCGAAGCGGACGAGTTGGCGAATCAAGCGATGGACAAGGGCACAGGCCGAACCAGCAGCACAGCCCGTGTGGCCGCGGGCGACTCGCCCGCGACGATCGCTGCCGGGCCCCTGGAGTTCGAAGGGATCGTGGAAGGCGGTGCAATCAAGCTGGTAAACGGCCGGCTACCGGAGGGAACCCGTGTCCAAGTGAGAGTGAAAAAGTAAGTGACGTCGGAAATGGAGGGCGGGCGTGATGCTCGTCCTCCAGCAAACTTTAAGCCCGTCCTTTTTTGGCGGTTGCGGCCACTGCTCCGGCTTTTTCCCACGGACGCTTGGGGCGTTCCGCTGCCGGCTTGTCCCGGTCCTTGATGCGGTCGTAGTGATACGATTCACTCACCGTACCCAGCGATTCGTTGTAGAGAACGGGTAATCCGAGCCCTTCCTTCAACTCTTCCGTGAATTGCTGCAGCGCTTTCAGGTGGTCCGCGGTGGCTGGAACCTCAGTCTTGGCAGTCTTCAAAAACTGCTGGTAGCCGCGATTGACCAGTTTGGAAATCTCGCTGCCGATCAGGTATCCCGGGTAGGCGAATATCTTCACCCCATCGTCGCCGTCTTTTTGGATGGCGGCAGACACACTGTATTTCTTGAGGAACACACGCCCCTGCGTACCCGGCGCCTCGATCAGATCAAAGCCGTGCTCACGCAACCAACTCAGCGCTTCCTCATAACTTCTCTGCTCTACTTTAGTTGCCATTCGTTATGGGTATCCAATCCCTCGATCTTTATTTGTATCGCTCCCATTCCATGAGATGCCGATTTTCCGAAAAGAGTGCAATTCCATCTTCTGGATGGATCAAAGTAGCCTCTTTTATAATCCAATCAACGGTTATGACGCCGCTAATTCGGTCTCGCCATACGTTACGATGGTCACGGCCCTAGTCGAGATCCATGCAGCCAGTATCAACCAAAGCAACGGAAGTGCCTGATTCTCCGGCCACACCGTCGGTGGAAACCGTGGCGAAGTCGAGTCTCGCACTCGGCCGGCGAAGCCTCGAACTCATCGGCAACACACCACTGTTGCGCCTGGAACGTCTCACTCGCGACTTGCCCGGAATCGAGTTGCTGGGCAAAGCCGAGTGGTATAACCCCGGCGGTTCTGTGAAAGACCGCGCCGCCTCGAACATTGTCGCCCAGGCCCGAGCCAGCGGAAAATTCGGCCCCGGCAAAATTCTGCTCGACTCCACCAGCGGAAACACCGGCATCGCTTATGCCATGATCGCGGCTGCGCAAGGCTTTCCGGTTACGCTGTGCATGCCCGAAAATGTTTCGGTCGAGCGAAAGCGCATCCTGCACGCTTACGGCGCCAACATTGTTTACACCGACCCGGCCGACGGCTCCGACGGCGCCATTCGTGCCGCCCGCGAACTCTACGCACAGGATCCCGGCAAATATTTTTATGCCGACCAGTATTCCAACGACGCCAACTGGCAGGCCCACTACCATGGCACAGCCAACGAGATCTGGCAACAGACAGAAGGACGTGTCACACATTTCGTCTCCATGATGGGAACCAGCGGCACTTTTGTCGGCACAACGCGGCGCCTGAAAGAACTTAATCCAGCGATTCGCTGCATCTCGCTCCAACCTGACTCGCCCTTCCATGGGATCGAAGGAGCCAAGCACATGGCCAGCGCCATCGTCCCCAAGATTTACGACACGAAGCTGGCCGATGAAGACATTGGCATCTCTACCGAAGAAGCGTATCGCATGGCTATTCGACTGGCCCGCGAAGAAGGATTGCTGGTCGGAATCTCGGCCGCTGCCGCAGTTGTAGGCTGTCTGCAAGTCGCAAGAACGCTCGACAAGAGCGCCGTGTTCGTGACCATCCTCTGCGATTCCGGCGACAAATACCTAAGTGAGCGTTTCTGGGAAGAAGGCTGAAATCACAACCGGGAACTCCAAACTGAGAACCGAGAACTGGTTTTATTTATTCAGAATTTTCAGCGCCCCAGTCGCAATTGACCACTCATGCTGAATATCCATCGCAAAGATTACGAGGCTCTCAGAGAGCATGGTGAAGAAACCTATCCGCACGAATGCTGCGGGGTGCTGCTCGGGCAAATGGATGAGGACGGAGTGCGCACCGTAACGTCAGTCGCCCGCGCCGGCAACACGCGCACCGATTCCGCCCACAACCGCTACAACATAGATCCGAAGGAGTTGATCGGCATCCAGCGCGAAGGACGCGCGCGCGGTGAGGACATCATAGGCTTCTATCATTCGCATCCCGACCATCCTGCCCAGTGGTCTCCAACCGACCTGGCCGAGGCCCACTGGTTCAGCTGCTCTTACGTGATCACCAGTGTGGAGAAAGGCAAGGCCGTACTGACCAACTCGTTCGAGCTGACGGGAAGTGACGAGAACGATAAGAAACTGGTGGACGAAAAGATCGAGGTAGCGTGATGTATGGGGAGGACACTCTTGTCCGCCTTTGATTGCTGTGTTACGGATGGATTCTTGGGTCAGCAAATCCTGCAACAAGAGGCAAGGTCAAAGGCTGCGGGCGAGGGCGCCCGCCCCACACGGTCCGACGGTGGCTGAATCTCCCACCCCTCCTGTGGCATCATGTATAGCCTATGCCCAAGATCCAGATTCCCACCCCCCTGCGCCAGTACGCTGGCAAGCAGCCTGCGGTTGAGGTCAAGGCCGGTACCATCGGCGACGCCCTCTCCGACTTGGTCGCCCAGCACCCTGACTTGCGCCGTCATCTTTACACCGACGACGGGAAGCTGCGCGCCTTCGTCAATGTCTACCTTAACGACGAGGACGTTCGCTACCTGCAAAAGGAAGCCACCGCAGTGAAGGACGGTGATAGTATTTCCATTGTGCCTTCCATCGCGGGAGGCCGATAATTCAGAATGCAGATTGACGATTTCACAATGAAAACATTGGCAAATCACGTTTCGCACGCTGTTGTCGCCCTTCCTGTCGCTAGATTGTTGTAACAATCTTCAATCTGAAATCCAAAATTTGAAATGTTCTAGCGAGGCCACTATGCCGATCCTGACCGAAGTCAAACCCGAAACCGCCACCCTGAGCAACGACGAGATCCTGCGCTACTCGCGCCACCTGATCATGCCCGAGGTCGGCATGGAAGGGCAGCTCAAGCTGAAAGCGGCGCGTGTGCTCTGCATCGGAGCTGGCGGTCTGGGTTCGCCCCTGGCGTTGTACCTGGGCGCGGCGGGCGTGGGCACGCTGGGCATCGTGGACTTCGACGTCGTGGACTACACCAATCTGCAGCGACAGATCATTCACTCTACTGCCGATGTTGGCCGCAAGAAGCTGGATTCTGCGGCAGAGAAGCTGAAGGCCATCAACCCCTTCCTCAACATTCGAAAATTTGATACCCGGCTCTCCAGCGAAAACGCACTCGAACTGTTTCGCGAGTTCGATATCATCGCCGACGGCACCGACAACTTTCCCACGCGCTACCTGGTGAATGACGCTTGCGTACTTACCGGCAAGCCCAATGTCTACGGTTCGATCTTCCGCTTCGAAGGGCAAGCCAGCATCTTCGCGACCAAGGAAGGTCCCTGCTACCGCTGCCTCTATCCCGAGCCGCCACCGCCCGGACTGGTGCCTTCCTGCGCCGAGGGCGGAGTCCTGGGGATTCTGCCCGGATTGGTCGGCGTGATGCAGGCTACGGAGGTCATCAAGCTGATCCTGGGCAAGGGCGAACCGCTGATCGGACGGCTGCTGCTGATCGACGCGCTGGACATGAAGTTCCGCGAACTCAAGCTGCGCAAGAATCCCGACTGCCCGGCGTGCGGAACTCATCCGAGCATAACCAAGTTGATCGATTACAATGAGTTTTGCGGAATTCGCGGCGAGGAGAAGCCAGTGGAAACATTGACAGCAGACATTCAGGTGGAAGAATTAAAGAAACGCCTGGACGCAGGCGAAAATCTGTTCGTGCTCGACGTGCGCGAGCCCCACGAATATCAGATCTGCAATATCGGCGGACTTCTCATTCCGCTGGGCGACTTGCCCAAACGAGTCAACGAACTGGATTCCAGCCAGGAGATCGTGGCCCACTGCCGCTCCGGTGTGCGCAGCGCCAAGGCTGTGGACTTCCTTCGCCAGGCAGGTTTCAAGAAAGTGCACAACCTCGCCGGCGGAATATTGGCATGGGCCGACCGAGTAGATCCCAAGATGCCGAAGTACTAGTCTCAAGAAAAATGGGCGGAGAGTTCTTCTCTCCGCCCATTATTAATTTCAAATTCTACTTATTGGTGCCGTTCGATTCCGCCTTGGCGGATTCATTGTTCACCGCCAACGCGTACTTCTTTCCCGAAAACCGAATCTCGCTCAACGCTTTGCGCCCGTCACTGCTGGTGTTAGTGACCACCGAGTCCCGATTAGGAGACTGCTCGAGTTCAAGCATGCGCGCCGGCACAGTGGCGACAACATTCTTGCCTTTCAGGATGTTCAATTCGACGTTTGGTCCGGCGCCGTCCCATTTCACGGTGTATTCGCCAGCGCCCAACTGCTTTCCGTTTACGGTGACGGGATCATTCACCTGAAGGGTACCCTTGTTCGCAGCAAACCCGCTCGTGGCCAGCAGCAAAGCCAAACCCAGCAGCAAGCCCTTGGAGATCTTCGATACGCTCATTGCACTCCTTTTTCTTTCCCGATAGCGTCGGGAACCGGTTCGGGGCGGCTGGATTTGCCTGGGGCAGGAAAAACTTGCGTTTTGCCGTCGAAGGCCTAAAATGCTGCCTCGGGGTTAAGCGAAAAGAGTCCGGCCGCAAGGCCGCGCGCTTTCTGCTTCGGGGATTGTCCTCACCTGGGCCGCCAAACCGAGCGTGAGCCAGTCCCTTTAACCCCTGAAATTTTTCTGCCAAACCAGGTCGGCTGGTGGTTGTTCCCTCAGACCCAGTTTTCAATCATTGCCTGATACGCAACCCGCAGTTGAAAAGTTCCGCTGCGAATATTTTCATCTGCACCTCTTTGGACGACGTGTGCCCGCCATTGTTAGCAGTCCCGCTGTTTCCTCGAAAGCCGCAACACAACAGCGTTTTGTCTTGTCTATACACGTGTAGGGCGGGCGCCCTCGCCCGCCGATTTTGACTTTGGTTTTTATTGGAAGGACGTAATCACCACAGAAGAAGAACAGGTCAACCCAGAAGAACTACTTTATCTTGAGCACCACTTTCCCGAAGTTCTTGCCCTCGAGCAGTAACCGGTACGCTTCCACCGCCTTCTCCAAAGGAAACACATGCCCGATGACAGGCCGCAAATGCCCGTTCGCAGTCCATGCGGAGAGCTGCATCCATGCCTGTTTCATCAACTCACGATTCCCGGACAGATAAGTCAGCCACAACCCATGCACGCTCGCGCCTTTTGCATATAGGATGCGCGCATCCACATGCGCAGGTTGTCCGGTGGCCGCACCGTAGACAATGACCCGCCCGAATTCGCGGAGACAGCGCACACTTTTCGCGGTGTGCTCACCGCCCAGCATTTCAAACACCGCATCCACACCTTCTCCATGGGTTATCTCTTTGATGGCTTCTTCGTAATCACGCTGCTTGTAATTGATCCCGTGCTGCAACCCCAGGGTTTTTACCCGCGCCAGTTTTTCTTCCGAAGAAGAGGTCCCGTACATCTCGATGCCGAGCAGCTTTCCAATCTGCACCGCGGCGGTCCCCACTCCACCGGCCACGGCATGGATGAGAACTCGCGGCGCAGGTTTACCGGCAGGCGACTCCAACAGACCAGCCTTCCAGTACGCAAAGTACGCTGTGAAATAATTCACGGGAAACGCCGCGCCCTCTTCCGCGCTCCAGCCCGCAGGTACTGGCCACAGCAATTGCGATGGAGCTGCCACGCGTTCTGCAAACGCATACCACTGGGTGTAGCCCATCACGCGCTGCCCATCGCTCATCCGGGTCCCGCAGAACTCGCGTCCAGCCACCAGCGGCGGCTTCGGGGTTCCGGGATATCCGCCTTGCGCGGACATGATGTCGGCGAAGTTGATGCCGCCGGCTTCAACCTCGATCAACTCCTGTCCCGATGTGGGCACGGGGTCAGGGACAGATCGCACTTCCAGCACTTCTGGGTCGCCTAACCGGCTGATGACAAGGGCCTTCATGTGCAGCAGTCTATCAGCGCCGCGCCATCCAATTTGCGGCCACCACAATTTCGCGGCAGGTATATACTCTGCGTATCAAAAGTTGGGGCTCCCCTGTTTCATAGTGCGTGGGACAAGGGGAAGTCGGAGCGCTTTTTCATAAATCATTCATAGGCTCCGCTTAAAGATCACTGGTACCGAAAGCTTAGACGTACCGGGTAGCCAGTGCGGGACGCTCATGCGCGGGGGGGTCCGCGTGCGAGTTCCGGGGAGGTCCTTCGGTGGACTTGGTTGTGGCGCGTTTCCTATTTGTTCTTATAATTGCTGTTACTTGCTACCTGACTGATCCCTTCGACTTGCCCGCGAGGCTGGATGCCTTGGTGGGCGCGCTCATCGGCCTCGGCATCGTCGTGTTTGAATGGAGGCTGCGCCGGGTCAGTCTGAAGCGCCTGATTGGCGCCGCCGTGGGTAGTGTCCTCGGCATCTTCGGCGCCTACCTGTTTTCCCTCGTCATCCGCAACAGCATCGCCCCCGGACATACCCAAAGCTTCCTGCAAATCCTGGTCATGCTCCTGATGGCCTACGTCGGCCTGATTGTCGGGGCCAACAAGGGCGATCTGCTGAACCTGGCGGCCCTGGGCGGCATCTTCGGCGGGGAGAAGCAAGGAAAGAAGAGCTACAAGATTCTCGACACCAGCGTCATCATCGACGGCCGCATCGCCGACATCGCCGAAACCGGATTCCTCGACGGCATCATCGTTACTCCGCAGTTCGTGCTGCGCGAGTTGCAACTGGTCGCCGACTCCGCCGACTCGCTGAAACGGAATCGTGGACGCCGCGGTCTCGACATCCTACAACGCCTGCAAAAAGTGGCGTCCCTCCAGATTCAGATCGTCGAAGATGACTTCCCCGCAGTCCGTGAAGTGGATTTAAAGCTGATCGAACTGGCGAAACTGTACGAAGGCAAAATCATCACCAACGACTTCAACCTGAACAAGGTCGCGCAGCTTCAGGGCGTCGCGGTTCTGAACATCAACGAACTGGCCAACTCGCTTAAGCCGATCGTGCTGCCCGGCGAAACCATGCGGGTCTTCATCCTGAAAGAAGGCAAGGAATACAACCAGGGCGTGGCCTATCTCGACGACGGCACCATGGTGGTCGTCGACAACGCGAGAAAGATGATCGGCAAGACCATCGACATCTCGGTCACATCGGTCCTGCAAACCACAGCCGGCAAAATGATCTTCGGCAAATGGGACGACCGTACCGGCAGTCGCAGCGATTCTCGCGCAGTGGTGAATGGGGCGCCGGTAGTGCCACCGGTGTCGTCAGCGGCGGTGCCCGCAGCAGATCCCAAAAAATCACAGCCAATGATGGTAGAGCGCCCGGCAGAGTAACCGCGAGTTTCGGAATTTGAGGCTGCAAATCAGAGTTTCCAACCGACCTTGGAGCGACTTGGGGAGGGCGTTCACGCACCAACCTGAACCAAAGAGCCGGCGCGAATCATTCTCCGAAATGACTCAGGAAATTCTTCCGCAAACGCAGCGCACCGTGTTCGATCAGGAACCGGCGACAGACCCGCCGTGGATATTCATCGTAAGTGCGACCGTCAAGCTCTCTACCGTGCTTTACCTTCCTGACCCCACCCCACTGCTTAAAAAAGAATGGCACGCCATAAATCCTGCACTGTCGGCGAATCGAGACTACCCATTCCCGTTTCATCGGGCGAGCTCCAGGCCCGCTTTCGCCGCCTACAATGACCCAACTTATGCCGGAGAGATTTATCGCGCCGATATCTTCCAATAGGGGCTCAATGGAGAGAAACCGCACTTTGGCGGGCGCTTGTCGAAGATGTTCAATCCTGGGCAAACCGTACTTACGGTCCTCGACACTGACACCCCACCAAATATTTTCTTGCTCCGCCGCAAACTTTAACCTGCCACTTAACAAATCTCGTAGCCGCTCCGAGCGCTTGGTCAGGACCTGGTAGGTGTGCCAGTTCGCCGTGGTCATAACTTGTGAGACGGCCTCCGTGTATTCATCTGGCACGCCTTCCTGAAACAAGGTCGCTCATCGAATTCACGAAGACGAGTTTGGGCGAGCGCCACGCAAATGGTTCGGTCAGCTTTTCAGGCACCAGGCGCAGGTCAAATCCCTGCTCGTACGGATGGCCTTTTACGCCCCGAAAACGCTCAGCAAAGGTTTCGGCGTAGCAGTGCTTGCAGCCCGGGCTGATCTTGGTGCAGCCACGGACCGGGTTCCAAGTGGCGTCGGTCCACTCGATATGGGAAATACTGCCACATCGTCAGATCCTAGAAACATCCTCTGATCGGTGCTGTACTTCAAAACCTGGCCCCAAAACTGATACGCCCGTCTCATGTCGAGAGAATAACGCCAGTCGATATAAGGGAAGGTTCTTTTCAAGTGACCTAACTTCCTTCATCGTGTAGTGGGGTGGCGGAATATACCCCAAGTTGCCATGCTCTTCGTGAACTCGTCGGCCAAAAACCTAGTGAACTTGATAGCGTCCCACTGCGCCCTTGCCCACCGCTCTCGCCAACTATTCGAACCCAGGAACTTGTCGACCTTGTCAGCATCTTCTTTAAGGTAATGTTCATAATTTCGGTTCGCATCCATTCCAAGGGCAAGCAGAACCAAGAAATCTACATATCGAGCTTTGGCAAGCGTGCGAATGGTTTCAAACTCGAGGCTGATATCGAATGGATCAGCGAAGCAAAGAGACAATACTGTGTTTCTAGGTGATCCTTGCGGAATCTCGGCCAAAATGTCTGACACCCGCTTGTTGCAGTCGCCCTGGATGTACGCGATGTGTGCGTCAGGAGCAACTTGGCGAGCCCGAATTTTTAGCGCGTCTAGCGGCCTTGGGCTTTTCTTCACAGAATACATACTTGTCGAAGGGATCTTTTAACTGGAGGCCAAGTAGCGGAGATCCGAAAATGAACTTCGACGTGTTTCGGATCTTGCTGTACCCGCTCTCGCATATAGCTCCACGTATACTCGCCTTGACCACTTGGCTTTCATTCCCGACGCAAACAAGCGTCGCATAAAGGGATACCAAGCGGTGCTTCGCTTCGGCCCAAGCACCTACCTCCGGCGCAATCAGACCGTCGTCATGCGCTACAAGTCCATCTTCAACAGACATCGCAATTCGCCTTTTATTCGCCTTCCAAATTGCCATGTGCGCCGCACGAAGACAATAGGATATCGCCTCACAGCGGTATATTCCCATGCTTCTTCAGCGGGTTCTTATCCCGCTTGGTCTCAAGCATGGCCAGCGCCTGAATCAGCTTCTTCCGCGTCTCGCGCGGCTGGATGACAGCATCCACAAATCCGCGATCCGCCGCCACATAGGGATTGGCAAACCTCTCGCGGAACTCTTCGATCTTTTCCTGGCGGACCCTTCGCGCTTCGTGCGCGCGATCGAACTCGCGCTTGTAGACAATGTCCACCGCGCCCTCCGGCCCCATCACCGCGATCTCCGCCGTCGGCCAGGCATAATTCACGTCGGTGCGGATATGCTTTGACGCCATCACGCAATACGCTCCGCCGTAAGCCTTGCGCGTGATCACCGTGACCTTCGGCACCGTGGCTTCGGCAAAGGCAAACAGCAGCTTGGCGCCGTGCTTGATGATGCCGCCGTACTCCTGCGTGATGCCGGGCAAGAATCCGGGCACATCTTCAAACGTAATCAGCGGAATGTTGAAGCAGTCGCAGAAGCGCACAAAGCGCGCGCCCTTGGTGGACGCATTGATATCGAGCGTGCCCGCCAGAAACGCCGGCTGGTTGGCCACAATCCCGACCGGACGTCCATTCAGCCGCGCAAATCCGACGACAATGTTCCTGGCGTAGTGCTCCTGCACCTCGAAAAAATAACCGTCATCAGCCACCGCATGAATCACATCCTTGATGTCATAGGGCAGGTTCGACTCGTTCGGCACAATCCGGTCCAGCGCCGCATCGGCGCGGTCGACCGGATCGCTGCACGCCCGGCGCGGCGGATCATCCAGATTGTTGGACGGAATGAAGCTCAGCAGCTCGCGCACCATGGAAAGACACTCCGCATCGTCGTGTGCCATGAAGTGCGCCACGCCCGAAGTCTCGTTGTGAGTGTGCGCGCCGCCCAGCTGCTCTTTGGTGACCTCTTCGTGCGTGACCGTCTTGATCACGTCCGGCCCGGTGATGAACATGTAGGAAGTCTTGTCCACCATCAAGATGAAGTCGGTGATGGCCGGCGAGTACACGGCGCCGCCCGCGCACGGCCCCATGATGGCGGAAATCTGCGGCACCACTCCGCTGTACAGCGTGTTGCGCAGGAAAATATCGGCGTATCCGGCCAGCGACATCACGCCTTCCTGAATGCGGGCGCCGCCGGAATCGTTCAGGCCGATCACCGGCGCGCCCATCTTGGCGGCCAGATCCATGATCTTGACGATCTTGGCGGCATTGGCCTCCGAAAGCGATCCGCCAAACACCGTGAAGTCCTGCGCGAAGACAAACACCAGCCGTCCTTCGATGCGCCCGTAACCGGTGATGAAACCGTCGCCGTAGATCTTCTGCTCGGCCATACCGAAGTCGGTCGAGCGATGCGTGACCAGCTTGTCGGTCTCCTCGAACGTGCCTTCGTCGAGCAGAAACTCAACCCGCTCGCGGGCCGACATCTTGCCTTCCTTGTGCTGCCGTTCGCGACGCTGCTCCCCACCTCCCTCGGCGGCCAGGCGGTCGCGCTTCTTCAGTTCTTCAAGTTTCTGTTCCAGGTTCATTGCAGACCTCAGACCTCGGACGTCAGACCTTGGACCTCGAAACCAGGGCTCGCGCTCGACGCCCGAGGTCCGACGTCCGACGCCGGTTTTACTGCTCCATGCTGGATCCGATCGGCTGGTAGCGATATTTCTTGCCGTCCCAAAAAGTGGCAGAGGTCATGCGATCGCCACCCGTCTCCTCGGCGTAGATGGCCATCACAGTCTTCTTCTTCACCGTCAGCTTTTTCACCGCAATCTGTTTGAAAGGGCAGGTTGATGATCACAAACTTAGCCTTCGGGGTAGCCGCCCGCCAGGCCTCGGCGCCAGCGCCATGGATGACCAGCAGCACGAGACCTCGCACTTCCGGGTCCTCCGACGCAAACTGGGTCGTGATCTTGGTGTTCCCGTAACCGTAAAACTGGTTATAAGGATCGATCACCGTAAAATTGTCCTCCGCCTGGTCCGCCAGTGGATTTTTGCACCGGCCCGCAACGACCAAATCTTCAATGCCATCGCCGTCGAGGTCCGCCTTAAGTTGCGGCGGCCCCGGCATCAGCTTGCAAGTGGACCCAAATTGTTTCTGGATGAAATCGTCGTCCACGGTGGAGCTGGAGGGCGGTGGTGCCTGCTGGGCCAAAACGAAAGATGACAGAGCAATCGAAACAAGAATCAGGCGGAAAGAAGACTGCATGGATCTACTGTAGTCCTGTTCGGAAGCAGAAAGTAGAGACACAGTAGGTGACAGCCACAGACCGTATTGGGCCGGGTCGGAGCCTGCCCTGAGCGAAGTCGAGGGGGCCCGGTCCCACACAATCCGTGCCGACATCTATTTCTTGAAGTGTTCCCAGCCCTGCGGCAGCAGCCGCTGCTTCATTCCATGTTTGTTCAGCAGATAGATCTGCCGTCCTGCCTTCACTACCCCAATCTGCCGGACCGCAACCCCCGCAATCCGGGACGGAACTCTTTTCCCCGGTGCTGCAGTGAACAGCAACTCGTAGTCCTCCCCGCCATGCAAAGCAAGTCTAAGCTCGACCTTCCCCGCCGATTTCCCCACACTCGCTACTGGAATAGCTTCGGCTTCAAGCTCAGCTCCCACCCCGCTCTCCTCGCAGATGTGGCTGAGGTCAGTAGAAAGACCGTCGCTGATGTCTATCATGGCGGAAGCCAATCCCTTCTCGCGCAGGAAGCGGCCGCAGGCAACCCGCGGCCACGGGTAGAAATGGCTGCCAAGATCAGACCGTTGAACCTTGCTTCCGCCGGAGAGTAAAGCGATCGCCGCCGCCGAAGCGCCGAGCGCGCCGGTCACATAAATCCTGTCTCCCGGACGTGCGCCTGAACGCAACACCGCCTTGCCCTTCGGCACCGATCCCAGCACGATGATATCGGCCAGAACCCCACCCGGAGACTCGGCTGTGTCCCCGCCGGCCAGGCTTACCTTGAACTTATCCGCCAGCTTCAGAAAACCACGCAGGAATCCATCCACCCAACTCTGCGGCAGGTTCCGCGGCAAGGCCAGCGAAAGAAACACTGCCAGCGGTTGCCCTCCCATGGCGGCGATGTCACTGAGCCCGCGCGCCAGGCAGCGATGCCCCACGCTATCAGGCGGGTGCCATGCCCGTTTGAAGTGGACACCTTCTAGGCTGAAATCGGTTGTAACCAGGGCCTCATGGCCGCGCGGAACGGCAACCACCGCGCAGTCGTCCCCAATGCCGGCAACGCCATGAAGCCCCTTCCCTCTTGCGGCTCGGTCGCGAACCCGGCGAATCAGCGCTTTCTCATGCAGAGGCACGGCGCCATCAATATACAAGGTTCAATCCGTGTAGGGCGGACACTCCTGTCCGCCGCCCTTGAACTTGTTTTTCACTCGACGGCTGCCCCATGTCCTCGCTCGCACGCTGAGGGCGAGACGCCCTCAGGACAGCCGGCAAAGCCTGCCCTGAGCGAAGTCGAAGGGATGCCGGCGCTACTCTGGTCTGGAGCGCTGCCGAACGAGCGGGACGCTGGCCCACATAAAAACCTCCAAAAGGGCGTAGAATGGAATCCAGGGGTTGGTACACGTTACCCTCCCTCCTAAAGTCACCACCGAGTAATACGTCCCTAGGGGCAGTCCTCGACACCCGGCGTTAGTAAGCCCGCCAACGTTGACAGGGGGGAACCTAGTTTGTTACCGTTGCCAAGCTGTTCAGAAGTACATAGCCGAACTAAGTGCTGCATCCAGTAGGGATTGCGAGCACACTTTTTTCGGCATCCAAGTTCCGGTAGGTTTCGGGCGCGTAAACAGCTCTGGTTCCAGAATAGGAAAGCTGGCCCGGATTCAGGATGGCGGTAGGGCTCTCGTAACCGCGAGCCGCCCTGATTGGTCCGATCCTGATCGACTAACGGAAGGAAAAAATTGCAAAAACGCTTTTACATTCTTTTTGTGGCACGCGGTGACGACGGTCAGCTCCGCAAGATCTCGATTCCCGTCCACTACCTGTACGTGTTCCTGGTAGGGGCGTCGATCGTGGGCCTGAGCCTGACCGGCATCGCCAGTTCATATCTGCGCATGCTGCTGAAGGTGTCGCATTACAACGAGCTGCGCACCGAGCGCGAAGATCTCCGTAACCGTTACTCCCGGCTGGAGCAGGTCGCCAAGGAGCGCGACATCCAGGTCGCCTCGCTGGGTTCGCTGGCGGGTGAGGTTTCTTCGCTTTACGGATTGAAGGCCGATCCCAACCTGGTGACAGCGTCTTCGGAAAACGTCGCTGGATCTCAAGTCGTCTCTTCGCTGGACCAACTGGGCGCGCTTAAAACTTCTGCGCTGAGCGGCGCCACGATGACGGGGCTTTCTCTGGGGCTCACGCGTAACGTGACCACGGCGGACTGGCTGCGGGCAAATTCCGCACCCAACCTCTGGCCGGTGGAAGGTCCGGTAACCGGTTCCTTTGGCGAGCGCATCGATCCGTTTAACGGAGAGGGCGCGTTCCACAGCGGTATTGATATCGGGTCAACCGACGGGCAACCGGTCGTAGCGCCCGCCGACGGCATGGTCACCTTCGCCGATTTCCTGGGCGGGTACGGACGGGCAGTCACAATTGACCACGGCCACGGCATCACCACCCGCTACGGTCACCTGGCGAACTTTGCAGTCATGCCGGGGCAGCACGTCCATCGCGGCGACACCATCGGATACGTAGGTGAGAGCGGCCGCAGCACCGGTCCCCACCTCCACTACGAAGTCCGCATCAACGACACCCCGGTAAATCCCCACAAGTACCTTCGCCTAACGGTGGCAAACGTAGGCGGATTCTCAGCCGGCAGCTAATCTCTTTCGTGGAGTCGCGGGCGACCCCACTAATCTCCAAGCAATGATCGAAACGGATCCTCGTCCGCGCTGGGGCCGTAGATCACTGGAACCGGGACATCGAGCAGTCTCAGGTAGACCGACAGCTGACCGCGATGGTGGTACCAGTGGTTTAACATGATTGACCGCAGCACCACCATCCGCGGCTGGCTTGAGATTTGTTTCCCGTGCGCCAACAGACGCCAGTTCGCCATCGCCGTCTCGTCACTCATGCCTGCGAGATACTCCTCCGCGGCACGAACACTTTGGTCGAGTGCGGCCTGAATCTCTTCGACGTTCTTGGGCTGTGGCGGATTGAAGTTGGCGTGGGCGGTGTCAAACTCCTCCATTTGCAGAATCCTGGTCAGGCCGCCAGGAATGCTGGCAATGTGAAGCGCGAGCTGCCCGAGCGACATTGATTTCGGATGCGGTTTCCACGTTAGCTTGTCTGCCGGAACTCGTCCGAGAATCCGCTTGGTGATGACGGCCTCTTCCCGGATCTCATCCAAAGTGGGTTCTAGTGCCTTCGTCATGGTTGTCGTCATAGTTGTCTCTCCCTAGTAGGTTCTGTTAGGGGTCAGTTTGAAACTCCTCTTCTTAATGATGGGTCATCCTGAGCTTGCGAAGGATCTGGCGCGTAGCGGATCTGCATTTGGAGGACGGGCGTCCCGCCCGTCACGCAGAGGCACCCCTGACGGCAAGGACGGCCCCGTCCTCCATTCACGTGATTGTGGTGGTGCGCGCGAGATCCTTCGGGACTGAAGTCCCTCAGGATGACGCCCGTGTATCGCTGGTTTTTCAGACGGACCCCCTACCGTAGCTTCTTGTCTCCTGCGAGGCTCGAAACCGACACCAGGCCATCGCTGTACTTGTCATGATGGCGAACCCAAGCCATCGAATGGGGCAACCCCTCTTCATCGCGCCCCTTCGGCGTCAAATCCAGGAAGTTGTAGGTGCCGATCAAGATGTCCAGGCCACGACCATAGCTGGAATAGGTGTGGAAGATTTCGCCGGCGGCATTCTTATAGAAAACGCTGGCGCCCGGGGCTTCCTCACTGGGAAACTCAGTCATTTCGTAGTTGTAATAGACCTTGCCCTTGGCTTTCTCTTCCTTCGAAAACGAAACGTGGTAGTCGGAGTTGAAGTCGTTCCCGGACGACGAAACCCACTTGAACTGCCATCCCATGCGTTTCTTGAACGCCTCGATCTCCGGCAGAGATGCCCGTGAAATCGCCGCAAACGTCGTGTCGCGTGCCGGAAGATGGACCGAAGCGCCGTTGAAGGTATCGGCCAGGTAGGAGCAACTGGGGCAACCCTCCTTCCATCCCGGCCCAAACATGAAGTGGTAAACGATCAGCTGGCTTTTCCCGCCGAATAGATCGGCGAGAGTCTCCGTGCCCTGGGGGCCGTCGAAAGCGTACCGCTTTTCGACCTTCTCCCATGGCAGTTCACGTCGCTGTCGGCTCAACTCGTCGCGCAACCGGGTAAACTCTTTCTCCTTTCTTAGGAGATCCTTCCGTGCGGCAAGCCAATCAGCTTGGGGCACGACCTTTGACTCCATCTTGCTTGTCAGTGCAGCCATAATCATTTCTCCTTAATTAGTCTTCGGTCTTCGGTCGTCAGCTTGCCGATCACAGTCCTTTGACTTGTTGACGACTGAAGTGAGGTTTAACATCAAACTCTCGATTCCTGCTGCGGTCGCAATCATCGTTCCTCTTGGCGTTAATTTCAGATCACTGTCTGTCTGCGGGTCTCACTCGAGCTTCAGCCCGCTCTTTGATTCGGCTCAATTGGTGCTGCCAGAAACGTTCGAATGTCTTGGTCCACTCATGAAGTGGACGGATAGCCTCCGCATTGGTTCGGTAAAGCATGCGCCGCCCGTCGCGTCGCACATACACTAGGCCGACATTCCGCAATACGCCCAGGTGTTTGGAGACCGAAGGCTGCTCCAGGCCCAAACTCGCGACAATGTCTCCAACCGGTCGCTCCTGCAGCGCAAGGTAGTTCAAAATCTCCCGCCGCCGAGGCTCGGCCACCGCATTGAAAGCATCCGAGGTCGTAGCCGCCCTCGCCATGCCAGCTACATTACATTCCTATATGGGAATATGTAAACCGGGAAAAATTACCACAGACCACGTGGCCTTATTTCGATGGAGGACGGGCGTCCCGCCCGTCCAAATGTCGGCGGCTAGGAAAATTTAATGAGCTGAGATTTCGGAGGCCTAGGCAGGACGGGCGGGACGCCCGTCCTCCACAAACTGCTACTTCACTGCTTCTTCGATCGCCTTCATGTCCTCGTCCGTGAGCGTAATGTCCGCGGCCTTTAGATTTTCTTCCAGGTGCGCGACCGATGAAGTTCCAGGAATCGGCAAGGTCACCGGACTGCGATGCAGGAGCCAGGCCAGCGACAGCTGCGACACCGTAGCTCCGTGTCGCTTGGCCACCTTATCCAGTTTGCCGCCGGGCTGCGCCAGTTTTCCTGCTGCCACGGGAAACCACGGGATAAAGGCAAGCTTATGCTTCTCGCAATATTGCAGCACGTCTTCATGCTGCCGGTCCCCGACGTTGTACTGGTTCTGCACGCTGACGATCTCGATCACCTTGCGCGCCTGATCAATCTCCTTCGGCTTGACCTCGCTCAGGCCCACATGCCGAATCTTGCCTTGCCTCTGCAGCCCGGCAATCGCTCCCAGCGACTCCTCCACAGGTACTTTCGGATCGATACGGTGCAACTGCCATAGATCGATCACGTCCGTCCGCAGCCAACGCAGACTCATCTCAACCTGCTGCACCAGGTATTCTGGCCGGCCCAGCTGAACCCATCGGTCAGGCCCCTGGCGCGTAAACCCTGCCTTGGTAGCAACGACCAGGCCCTCAGGAAAAGGAGACAGTGCCTCGCCAATCAGCCGTTCGCTGACTGCGGGACCATAGCTATCCGCGGTGTCAATGAAATTCACCCCCAGCTCGACTGCGCGTTTCAGAACACGTATGGCCTCGCCAGGGTCCTTGGGCTCGCCCCAGATCCCCTTGCCAGTCAGGCGCATCGCGCCGTACCCAAGCCGATTTACTTCGAGGTCGCCGCCGATCGGGAATGTCCTTCTCAGTGAGCTCATACGTTTTTGATGCTCAACTGCTAGCGATCGACGTAATTTCAAACTCGCGATTCAGTACAGGATGGAAGGATGAGCCTGGAAACCATAAACCGGAAACCGGTTTATGGCGAAACTAATGCAGCCTACGGTGCCGTAGGACAAACCACGGTCACCGTCATTGTGCCAGTCACTAAGGCCCCGCTTGACGATATGTCGCCGACGCTGTGGTTGGTGGTGACCGTTGCCGTGACCAAACCATCCCCGCAGGCCAGTCCGGTAGCGGTTATCAGACCGGTCGTGGCGTCGACCGTCGCGATCTCTGGAGTGTTCGATTTCCAGACCGCCTGGTTAGTGATGTCCTTGCTTACAGGCGGATGAATGTAGTTTCCAATGGCCCGGGCCTGAACGGTCAATCCCGCATCCAGGCTTATTGGAATGTTCGACGCCCCGAAAATCTCGTGTTCGGGTTGAACCGTGATCGTGACCAACTGTTGATCGTGCCCACAACTGTTCAAACCAACAACGCAAAACATAGCTGCGAGCACTAAGAAAAATCTGGACTCCTGCCAATTCATGCACTTCTCCTGATCAGGTTGAAATCCACTGGACCAGAAAAACGAGAAATCCGCCTAACGGCCCTTCAACATCTCCACTACACGATCAAAGTCCTCCAGCGTAGCATACTCAATCACGATCTTCCCTTTGCCCTTGCGGTCGCGGATGCGCACTCGCATGCCCAGCGCTCGCTCCATTTCGGTCTGCGCCGCGCGCACATTGGGATCAACCCAGCGCGCCCGCTGCGGAGTCTCCTCTTTCACCAGGGGAATGTTGGTCCGGTCCACCAACTCTTCCAGCTGCGTCACTGACAAATGCTTTCGCACCGCCTCGTCGGCAACTTTTTCAATCAGGCTGGGATCCAGCAACTGCAGCAGCACCCGAGCCTCGCTAAACCCGAGCCGCCCCTCCTGCAAATGCTGCAGGACTGCGGCCGGCAGCTTCAGCAGGCGCATGTAGTTCGAAACCGACTCCCGCGACACTCCCACCCGCTGCCCGATCTGCTCCTGGGTCAATCCAAAGTCTCGACTCAGCTTGGAAAACGCCGACGCCTGCTCGATGCAGTTCAAGTCCTGCCGCTGCAGGTTTTCGACAACGGTCATCTCCGCCGCCTGCTGGTCAGAGACGCGTCGTACCATCGCCGGGATCGTTGTCTTCCCCGCCAGCTTCGATGCCCGGCAACGCCGCTCGCCCAAAATCAGGGTGTAGCGCCCGTCAGCCCCGGGACGCACCACCACCGGCTGGACCACCCCGTTGGCCCGGATCGAATTCGCCAGCTCCTCCAAAGCCTGATCGCCGAAGTGATAACGGGTCTGGTAAGGGTTCTCGTCAATCAGCTCAATCGAAATCTGGACCACCGCGTCGGACGGCGCGGCCGCGTGTGGCGCGGGCGCCCCGCCCGCGGGGGGCATCGCCACAGCCCCAGGCGAACTTGCCACCGGCGCAACCACCCGCGGGCCGCCCGGCAGCAACGATTCCAGTCCTCGCCCCAAAGCCTTCCGCTTCTCCGGAACAGCCTTTTCCGCCTCAGCCACAACTTTCTCCGCTGTCGTTGTCATATCCCCTCGTTGATCTTCAGCGTGGACCACCAGTGCTCAGGTGGGACGGCCGCCCACGGCTGTCCGGCCGAGCACAGCTCGGCGTCTGCCCTTCTCACCGGCTACGCGATGCATATAGATGATTATAAATGTATATTATACATAGACTTTACTCAATCTACTAGGCTGTCTTGTCCATCTCCGCCGCAGGCGCCGGCTCTGCCGCCGGCAGGTAATGCGCAATGATTTCCTTAGCCAAACGAATATAGCCTTCCGCCCCCTTCGACCGCGGATCGTACAACAGCGCCGGCCGTCCATGGCTGGGCGCCTCCGCCAGCCGTATGTTGCGCGGAATGGTCGTGGCACAGAGCTTGTCGCCGAAGTATCTCTTCAGCTCCGACATTACCTGCTGGGCCAGGTTGGTGCGGTCATCAAGCATGGTCAGAACCACGCCCTCGATGGTCAGATCCGGATTAAGGCTGGCCCGGATCCGTTCAATGGTATCCATCAATTCGCTGATGCCTTCCAGGGCGAAATACTCCGCCTGCATGGGGATCAGAACCGCATCCGCAGCTACGAGAGCATTCAGAGTCAGCAGATCGAGCGCAGGCGGGCAGTCGAGAACAATGAACTCATAACGCTCTCGCAAAGGAGAAAGCGCGTCCCGCAGCCGGTATTCACGGCGGTCGGCTTCCACCAGCTCCAGGTTGGCCCCGATCAGGTTCTTGTGCGCGGGGACCAGGAAAAGCTGTTCGAGCTCAGTTGACTGGACCGCCTGCTCCGGACTGACAGCGCCCATCAGCAAATGGTAGGTCGAGATCCGCTCCGGATCTCTCGACTAAGCCGAGCCCGCTGGTTGCATTCGACTGAGGATCGCAGTCCACGAGCAGGGTGTTAACTTCAGCGGCCGCGAAAGATGCGGCCAGATTGATGGCGGTCGTAGTCTTGCCAACGCCGCCCTTCTGGTTGGCTACCGCAATGATGCGTCCCATTTAATTGTAAGGAGAACCCAGAGATGTTCGCAGAATAGGCCGAACCAATGCGGGATTGCAATGACGTATTTTGGTGCAATCCAGGAAACACATGGCCTGATTGAAAAGATAAGAGTTCCGGAGAGACGCGGCCCATCTTTCCACAGAACTGTTCCAGGTGAAACACAGCTCCGGAAATCGGAGCCGATGTTCCACGTGGAACATCATTCCGTAAGTTTTAAAAAAAGGAGGGACGGCACTGCTGCCCGTCACACGCCCCAGCCAAATTCGGCAGAAACTATATTTCCGACGAAACACCGTGTGGGGCGGACACTCTTATCAGCCGCGTTTAACTTTGGCATCAACCTCGCAAGACCACAGGCAGCGAACGAGAGCTATCGCCTACAAACACCATCAGCGACGTTGGCTTAGGACAAATGCCAAACAAATGCAGACTCTCCCACTTTTTACTAGTCTGGTACATCGCCAATGACCGCCATGCAGCGGCATTCAATCACAAAAAGGCCAGCACCGCTTCCCACTTTGTCAGTTCTGGTGAGACATTTCCGAAATCAGCCCGTTACTGTAAGGCAAGGATGGACCTTTCGACTCCACTTTGTAACCGATGTTAACGATCATGGCTCTTTCCTACCAATGATCAGCACACGACTCTCCGATAACGGTAGTTTGAGAGGCTCGTCCCACTTAAGGGCCGGCAGAAGCTCAATGATCCCTCCGACCTGAGCCTCACCAACCAGCATTGCCAGACCACCAGTCCGATCTATCAACCCGGCAGCCACCGGGAGGATGGACCCGAAGCGCTCGACGGCTCGAAGCACAACCACATCCGCCTTCGACCCCGTAAAGGCGTTTGCGCGGCCGCCAAATACGTCGACGCCGGGCAAACTCAGGCTTCGGACGACTTCCCGGAGAAACGTAGCCTTTTTGTAGTTCGACTCGATCAGCGTCAGCCTCACGTGCGGAGCCCATATTTTGATGGGCAGGCCCGGGAACCCAGGTCCGGAACCCACGTCAATGACGTGTGGCGTCGGCGCCGCCGCCCCCGCCTGCACCTCAGGGAACAGGTGTCTTGCGGCAAAAATGGATTCTCCAAAGTGGCGAGTGACAATGTCTTCCGGCTCGCGCACGGCGGTGAGATTGATCCGGGCATTCCAGCGCAGCAGTAGATCGATGTATATCGATATATATCGCAGCTGCATCGGGGAGAGCACGGCAGCGTTACTCACTCCCGCTCGCGCATCGTGATCTCGTCGCTGCGCATCGCCGGCCAGGAAAGGCGCTAACAGCTCCGCGATACGGGCTTCATCCATCGTGATTGCTGATTGTAGATGCGGCGGGGAAATCTTGAAATGTCGAGGGTTCCTAGCACGGCGTTTAAATTTCAGTTGCCAGTTGATAGTTCCCGGCTCTCAGATTCCGGCTAGCGAATTACTTTTTCAATGGCCGCCCTCAGCTCTTCATAGCGCATCGCGCCGGGATGGTACAGGGCAACGCGCCCCGCTCGATCCAGCAAGACCAGAGTGGGCGTGGTACTGGCCCCGTAGAGATTGAAATTGTCCTTGCTGATGGGGACGGGAACACCCTGCAATCCGGGATAGAAATGCTGCCAGACCCGCTGGATGTAGGGAAGTTCAACCTTCGGCTCGGCCTCCTCTCCCTGCTCCGCGTAGCCGTAAAGCTGAGTGGGAGCCAGCAGCATCAGGCCGCGGCCTCCGAACTCCGAGCCTAACTGAGCGATTATCGGGCCTTCCGCTTTGCAGTCTGAGCACCAGTGGGCCCAGAAAAAGAGTAATACGGGGGAGCCGCTAAGCTGGGACAAGGCTACCGGCTTCGGCCCCAGGTAAGACGTAATATTCAGCTGTGGTGCGGGCTGTCCAGCAAGCCCGAGCATATTCAGGTTCTTCTGCAAGCGGGTGTGGATCGACGTATTCCAGTAACTTGCGATACTGCGGCGGAGCAAGGCGACAGCCTGCGCGGTCTCCCCCCGCGCCGCCAACACCTGGGCCTGGACTTCAAGCGCGGCTCCGAGAGCGATCGGCAGATGTGGCTCGGCATCCAGGGAACGTTTGGTCAGAAGCTGGTGCGAGAGCGTTTCGGTCTGCCTGGCGTAGGTATCGGCGCGATCCAGTTGGTGAGAACCAAGACTCGAGCGGGCCATCCAGGAAAGAGCTTCGACGTAGTCCGGGGTTACACCCTGCCGCCCGCGGTACTGCTGCAGCTCGGCTTCGGCAGCCGACGCGTTGTTCTGCGCCAAAGCTTCGCGTACGTCGTCGGTAATTCCAGCGAACGAAAAGGATGAGAATAGAAGAAGTGCAGCCAGCAGGCGGGCAACCATGCCCTTATGATAAACCCTGATGGCGGTAACCTTCTACGCGTTGATCGCCTGCTCGGCCGCGGTCAAGGAATCGACAAAGTGGAAGAATTTCTCCACATGAGTCACCTTGAGCGCGTTCAGGACCCGTTCGTTCACTCCGATCAGATACAGGCTGCGGCCGTCCTTCTGATGAGTGACGTAGGCGCCGACCATCGCTCCGATCCCGGCCGAATCCACGTAGGGAACACTGGTGAAGTCAAGCAGTAGAACGCGCGAGGTATCGGTGCGGACTTTGGATTGAAAATCGAACAGCGTGCTCATGGTCAAAGGCCCAGTCAGGCGCAGCATGCGCTGTCCATCCTTGGGCCCGGGGATATCTTCAATGACTAGCGGCTCCTGGGGCATCGGGGAATATTAATCTCGTGAGGTTCGGGAAGTGTTAAAGCAGTGTTAATTTTGGCGACCGACGGGTGAGTCCACGGCCGGCTGCACATCATTTACCATAGGCAATTGGAGACAGCCATGCCCTTGAAGGTTGGAGACATCGCGCCGGATTTTGAGCTTCCGGCGGTAGAAGGCGAAAGGCATCTGAAAATCAAGCTGAGTGATTTCCACGGCAAGAAGAACGTTGTGGTGAGCTTCCACCCCTTGGACTGGACCCCGACGTGCGCCGCGCAATTGCCCGCGTTTGACGCCGACCGCGACAAATTCGCCAGCCTGGACGCCCAGGTGGTGGACATCAGCGTCGATTCCATTCCCAGCAAGATCGCCTGGCAGAAGAAGGAAATCGGAATCTTGCACACGCCCATGTGCGCGGATTTTTATCCTCACGGCCAGGTCTCCGAACAATTCGGCATTCTGCGCAAGGAACAACCGTTCCCCGGCATTTCTGAGCGCGCCGTATTCATTGTGGACAAGAAGGGAAAGATCGCATTCGCTAAGGTTTATCCCCTCGACCAGGCGCCGAATAATGAAGAACTGCTGGCAGCGCTGAAGAAGATCAGTGGTGAAGGAAACTGAGAGCCTGTCTGACTGAGATCTGAGAACTGGTTTCACTCAGTCAGGTAGCTTCGAGGAGCTACCGGCCCAAACCGCGAAGGCGGTTCAGAATGGTCCCCAGAACCAGCAGACTGAAGGCCGAGATCACGCCCAGGGAAGCCACACAGTAAATGCACCAAACCCCCAGAAGATGCGCTTCAATGTGCGCCAGGTAAAGCGAGAACGCGAGCCCCGCCAATGATACCGGTAACAAAATGCCATACCACCGCTTTAGAGCCAGAATGCCCAGCAGCAGATAGCCTGCAATCCCAATGGTGGCTACTGGGACTCCCCAAAGTACCGCATAGGGACTGTGGTTCACGATCCCGCAATCCCACCGCTCGTTAATGCTGCACGGCGACGTATCGGTCCGGTAGTGCTCGCGCAACGCCAGCGCGGAAGCTGCGATACCCACGAGGGCCAACAACGCCAGAACGAATCTCATCAAAGATCTCCCTGTCGGACCTCGGGCGTCAGACCTCGGACGTCCGACCCCGGACCTTAGCCATCTGACCTCAATATAGGAGGTCTGACGTCCGAGGTCCGACGTCCGCTCCTAGAAATGAAACCTGTATTTCACCTGGAAGGAGATCTCGCGAGGATTCACGAAGTGAGTCCCTCCGAACGTATTGCTGTTATCCAACAAATAGCGGTGATTGGACAGGTTGAGCCCGGTCAGCCGGACGTCCCAACTCTCCCCAAACGATTTCCCCAGTGACAAGTCGAAGGTTTCATGCGAGGGCAGATGCTCCGGCCCTTCGCCGTCAACGAAACCCGACCCGTAATTCGCATTGAAGTCGGCCCAGACGCGCCATGGCAGCACAAGATTCACGCCGGCGGACAGCGTGTGGCGTTGATCGTGGTCGAGGAAGAAATAGCCCTCGTCCGGTGGTTCAAAATCAGTAAGGCCCCCGGTGACGCCGCCGGCCCCCTCCGCATACTGGTGCGAGTAGACCGCGTGGAACTGAGCTCGTCCCGCAATGCGTGGCGAGGTCGCAGTACCCTCCCAACCGCGGATGCGCGCCCGATCGATCGTGAGAGGGAAAAAAATGTTGGAATTGCCCAGAATGTCATGATCGAAAAAGTTTTTCGCGCCGGTGCGGAAGTTGGAGACGTCGAAGACCCAGCCCGCCAGGGGAATCGTGAGCCCGAATTCGTGCTGCTCATCACGTTCACCCCGCAACGGCAGAAAACCAAATCCCTGCTCGGCGGCTTGCTCCAGCAGCGGACCGTTCACCGTCAGCAAAGGCGGAGCCTGATAGTAGCGCCCGTAGAACCCTCGCAGAACCCAGTTCAGGCGCGGTATGCGGATGGCAGCCCCGATCCGGGGATCAACCGCATTTTCGCTGATGGTCGAGCCGAAGTGCGTAAGCCGCACTCCCCCGTTGATCGTCAGCCAGCTGGTGAGCTTGTACTGATCCTCCAGAAACAGCGCTTCGACGTTTCCCCAAACGATTTCGCGCTGGCTGAGCGGAGGATTGCTGCCGTCGCTGGTGACAACTCCGAAAAGCTGATTGTCGCGCGCCCCGAAGACCTGGAAACCAGCGCGGGCATTGTGCTTGCCGTGATTGACCGCCAGTGAAACCACCCCGCCAAAGTAGTTGGAACCCCGGTCATCTTTCGGAATGACCACGTCAGGATCGGGCTCGCCCACATAGCCGCCAATGTAGTGGGCGCGATTGAAGTGGTAGAAAGGCGAAACCGTCAGCACCGCTCCCGGGTTCAACGTATGCAGCCAGGAAAAATTGACCAGGTCATCGCGTTCATCTTCCACATCGCGAATGCCGAGCGTCTGCTGGTCCGGATCGTTTGGCACCTGGTAGTGATCGCCGCGCGCGGAAGCCACCAGGCGCAACTGGTCATTCGGTGTTTTGTTGAAGGTCAGGGAAGTGAAGGCGCTCAGCCCTGCGCCCAGATCGTGCAGCACCTCGGTGCTTCCGGTTTCGAGGCCGAGGTCGGTGCGATTGCCGGATATGCTGCCATAGTAGGCAAAGCGGTCGGTATGATCGCCAATACTGAACTGGTCCTCAGTCCGGTTGAAGCTGCCGTAGCTAGTGACCAGCTCGGCCTGGCGGTCGCGCTCGAATCCGGAGCGCGTAACCACGTTAAACACGCCATAGGTGCGATCACCGTACTCCGCCGAGTACCCGCCACTCTGCACTTCGAGATAGTCAATGTCCTTGGGATCGAACTGGGGCCCGACGTTCGAAGCAATATTCGTATTGGGCACCGGAACACCGTCAATCAGCCAGGAGACTTGATGTCCGCCGCGAACGTGGAGCTGGTCGTGGACCATGTACGAGCCAGGAACATAACTGGTGATCATGCTTAAGCTGTTGGTCTGATCAGCGCCGGGGGTCTGCGCAATCTGCCGCCGGCTCACCAGTGTGGTGGTAGCGGAAGATTCGGTGTTGATCTCTGCGGATACGTCCTTGACTTCGACCGTTTCCTTGGCCTGGGCGACGGTCAGCGAAAAGTGGGTTCGGGCTTCGCGGCCCGAGCTGAGGACAAGTTTCTGCTCCTCCGACGCGAAGCCGGCTGATTCGACTTTCACCGTGTACTCGCCGAGGGGAACAGTATCGAAGCGAAATTCCCCCGCATCGTCGCTGCTTACGGTCTTCGTCCAAGCGGAACTGGCTGCGCGCAGCGTCACTTGGGCCCCCTGCACCGGGACGGTGTTGCGGATCATGAATCAGACCGGTGACCGTGCCAAAGATAGTGGCAAGCGCGGTCAGGCTGCTTAGCAGCAGCCCGACGAAAATAAACAGCTTGGTTATATGACTCATATTTTTCCCAATCCCGAAGGTCTAGTGCTGGCCCGGAGCCGCATCTGTGCCGATTTTGACTTCTGCTGCATGCAGCGAGCTGTCGTGGTTGTGGGCGTGGATGACTACCCGGCTTCCTATCTGAACGTCTTTGACTGTGGCTGCGGCATCGCCTTTGACAAACTTCGTTTCGCTGTCGAACTCCACCGTTTTGGTAGCTCCGTCGCGGGCTTTTACTGAAAGAGAATGGTCGGTGATCGCGGTAACCGTCCCCATGACGTGTTCCATGCCGCCGTGGGCGAAGGTCAACGTGCCCAGGAGCAGCGTGCAAATTAAGAGTTCAGTCAGAGCTAAAGAAATCTTTTTCATTTCTTCTCCATGTCCTTTTGTCGAGCTTGGCTCATTGCGGTTTGTGGGCCGAGTCTCCAGCCCGGCCGCCCTGCAGGAATTCCTGTTCTTCTTTTTCCTCTTCCCGGTCGGCATCGCTGCGCGGATTGAAACGTTCCATGTCGCGGATTTCAGCGGCCGTCAAATGGGGAAGGTGGCGCATGAACAGGACCAGCTTCCAGCTGTCCTGGTCGTTATCGTTGCCGGGCTCTCCCCACGCCGGCATGCCAGTCCAGCGCACGCCGTTGTGAATGACGTAGTAAAGCTCGCCATCGCTGAGTTCCTGCGTCGCTGGCAGACGCATGTCAGGCGCGGGCGGATACAGGTTCCGTCCGATCTCGGTATTGCCGCCCCCGTCATTGCCGTGGCAGGAAGCGCAATGATCAGCGAAGTGCCGGGCCGATTCCTGCAGCAACTCGGGCGAACTGGTGAGCGGGTTCCGCCTCTGCGCGGCCCCCGATGGCAATGACCACGAGCGCAGTCGGCTCGCCAGCGCTGTTTCCATCCTGCTGGGCGCCTGGCGTGCACCGCAACAATGCGGTAACAGGCCGGATATCCAAAGGCCAGCCCCCAGCAGCAGAACGACAATCAATCCAGCCCAGAGCAAACGAGACATTGGCATTTCCACGACAAAACGCGGCAACACACGGTCTTCACGCGGAAGAACGGAACAGGACGTTCACCCCGGACCAAACGACCAGGGTCTTGTCAGGGCGCCGCGTCGGAAAACGGAAACCGGCAGCAGCCCGCACAAAACGCTATGTCACGAAACGGGGGGAAAGTCAGATCAGTTTTTTAGCTAAGCGGGGGGCCGCGGACAGGCCTCAGGGCATAGGCCTGATTGGTGAGTCGAATCGGCTGCAAGTCGGGAGACAAGCAAGCCAGAAGAGGACGAACACTCGGGTCGATTCCTGATCCCAAATCGGCCCAATGAGCAGTCGTAACCGGAGGACAGCAATTGTGGCGTTGGCCGTCGACCGCTTTTATGTCGGGCCTACCGGAGCCGTGATCGTGCATCGGCTTCCGCATGCAGCAGGCGTGGGGCGGAGGCGCAGCAATCGCCAGAGCCACCGGGACAAGCGTGCTCGCAACGAGCAGCACAAGCAACGCTCTGGCGGTCAGGCGATACATGACGGCTTGGTCGCTCGGAGCAAGCCTCTCGCCACAGGATAGGGGACGCGAGGCCAGCGCGCAAGTATTCCCAGGTTACGGTAGTTCGTGTCATCCAACCCTAGGGGCCCCTCGACTCCGCTACGGATGATAAGAAAAATGGTCGTGTACATTTGAGTTGGGAATCCGGCGAACCTGGGTTTCGTTGCACAAAGTGGAAATATTACGACCGTTTAAGGCAGCATAGCCACTATGACTACGATCGTCCTGCTCACCATTTCAAACATTTTCATGACCTTCGCCTGGTACGGCCACCTGAAGTTCCGCCAGGCGCCGTTGTTCAAAGTCATCCTCGTCAGTTGGGGGATTGCGTTCTTTGAGTACTGTTTTCAAGTTCCCGCAAACCGCATTGGATCGTACGAATTCAGCGCGGTCCAACTCAAGACGATTCAGGAAGTCATAACCCTGACCGTGTTCTCCGTCTTTTCGGTTTACTACCTGGACCAGCCGATCAAGTGGAACTACATTCTTGGATTCGCCCTGATCGTGGCAGCCGTGTTCGTAATTTTCAAGAAATGGTAAAGCTGGGCAATCTCCTCGCCAATCCGTGCGGTGCTAGAATCCCATGCAATCCTGAGTACTTCCCGAACCGGATTCACCGACCAGCAGATTACGAACCGAAGAGTCTAGGGTGACCCATGAAAGAGGAAGTATCCTCGGCGCCATCGACGTTTGCGTGCCCCTCTTGCGGAGCCGAAACCATCGGGCATTTTTGCGGGGAGTGCGGCGAGAAGGAAGTCAGCGATCAGGACTATTCCCTTCGACACTACTCGAAGGAAATATTCGCAGCGGTCACTCTCCTCGAATCGAAGGTACTGCGAAGTGTGAGGTTTGTCCTCAGCAGGCCTGGATATCTGAGCACGGAATACTTTAGCGGACGCCGAGTTCGTTACATGAAGCCGCTTCAGCTTTTCGTGTTTCTGAACGTTATCTACTACTTCTCGCTAACTCTGTTCTACGCCACCACATTTACCACGCCGCTCGCCACTCAGCTTCATATGAATGACTATTACCCCAGGTACGCGAATGTTCGAGTAGAGCGGAAACTGCAAGAGGAACAAATCAGTTACGAGGCGCTTGAAGCCAAGTACAACCGAAGAACCAGTGTTCTTTCAAAGACGCTGATCTTCCTCCTGATACCGATCTTCGCCTTGCTGTTCTACGCGCTGTTCTTCAAGAAGAGAAAATATCTGGTCGAGCACACTGTTGTAGCCACGCACTTTTGGTCGTTCAACCTGTTGCTGCTCGGTGCAATCCTCCCTTTGGCAACGGTCGCGCTGCTGCGGTTCTTCAAAGCGCTGAATCTCCCGGCTGCGTACGTCACCAATGACGCAATCACCTCGAGCGTTCTCCAGGTTTGTCTGGGAATTTATCTGTTCATCATGGTAAGGCGCTGCTACGGGGTAACCAAATGGTATGGTCTACTCGCCGCCTCAGTGATTGCCTGGTCTTTTTTTCATATCGTGTGGCTGTACAGGTTCTTTCTTTTTGAAGCCACACTTGCGATTGTCTGATCTGTTGCGGTGAAATTTACCGAGCCGGCGACGCCTCCAAAGATCGCCGGAAGAGGGGTGCGCCAAATGGACCAACCCAAGACCAACGAACCAACGATAGATGCCATCATGCAAGTCGGGCTCGGGTTCTGGGCTTCAAAGACCCTGCTCAGCGCCATCGAAATGGAAGTATTCACCGAACTTGCCGCTCGTGCCGAAGACCTGAATACGCTGCAGGGCCGCCTGGGACTGCATCCGAGATCGGCCCGCGACTTTCTGGATGCCCTGGTCGCGCTTGGCTTCCTGCAACGTGTCAACGGAAAATATTCGAATACTCCGTCCACCGATAAGTTCCTCGACCGGCGGAAGCTATCCTATGTCGGCGGGGTTCTGGAGATGGCCAATCGCCGGCTCTACCCGTTCTGGGGCAGTCTCACGGCAGCGCTCCGGACAGGAGAATTGCAGAACGAAGCGAAAGGTGGCGGTCCCAATTTTTTTGCCGCGCTTTACGCTGACCCGGAAAACCTTAGAGGATTTCTGAAGGCGATGACCGGGATCAGCACCGGCGCGAACCGCCTTATCGCCAGCAAGTTTCCCTGGAAGAATTACAAGACGGCGGTGGACGTTGGCACCGCGCAGGGAGACTTGATCGTGCAAGTTGCGCTGGCTAACCCGCATATCTCAGGTACCGGTTTTGATCTGGCCGAAGTGGCTCCAACTTTTGAGGAATACGTAGCTGCCAACGGTCTCACATCGCGCGTCACGTTTCAGGCCGGCAGTTTCTTTGAGCAAGATCTGCCCAAGGCCGATGTCGTAATGATGGGACACATCCTTCACGACTGGAATCTGGACGAGAAGAAAATCCTCATCCGCAAGAGCTTCGAAGCCATTCCCCAGGGCGGCGCGCTGATCGTCTATGACAGCATCATCGATGACGATCGCTCCCAGAATGCTTTCGGTCTGCTCATGAGCCTGAACATGCTGATCGAAACCCCCGGCGGCTTCGATTACACCGGCGCCGATTGCGTCGCCTGGATGCAGGAAGGCGGCTTCCGCGAAACCCGCGTGGAACACTTGCTGGGTCCAGACTCGATGGTGGTCGGGATCAAGTGAGCCCCACCGGCCACGTGGGGAGTGGCTCAGTCCGGACAAGTCCATCACACTGGCGTCATCCTGAAGGACTTTAGTCCTGAAGGATCTCGCGCGGATCGCCACAATTGCCCCGAGTGCATATCCGCTGCGCGCCAGATCCTTCGCAAGCTCAGGATGACCCCATCATGAGGTGGGAGAACATTCAAACTGAGCCACTACCAGTCCATCCCTCCCTTGAGCCGCCAAATTCCGCTGTGGTAGCATCCTAGCGTTTTGACATGCCACAGGGCTTCAGTCTATAAGTTGCCTCTTCTTTGAGTCTCGAATGAGCCCCCCTCTTTCCCAAGGAGCGAACCCGTGAAGGCTTACGAAGGTGCGAACATCCGGAACGTAGCGGTGATTGGGCACGGACACGCAGGCAAGACCTCGCTGGTTTCCGCCATGCTGTACGCTGCCGGCGCGAACCAGCGCCTGGGCCGCGTGGACGACGGCACCGCCCCGACCGACTATGACGAGGAAGAAATCGCCCGCAAGATGTCCATTTCAGCCAGCCTGGCCCATGTGGAATGGGGTAAGACGAAAATCAATATCGTGGACACTCCCGGCTTCAACATGTTCGTCCACGAAGCCAAGCTGGTGCTGCCGGTAGTCGATGCAGCCATCGTGGTCGTCGATGGCGTTGCGGGCGTGGAAGTCGTTACCCAGCGGGTGTGGAACTACTGCGAGGAATATCAGACGCCGCGCCTGATCGTGGCCAGCCGCATGGATCGCGATCGCGCCGACGCAGATCGCGTTCTCGAATCCCTGACCAATGCCTTTGGACGCTCCGTGATTCCACTCGAACTGCCCATCGGAAAAGAGAAAAGCTTCCGCGGTGTCATCGATCTGGTCACCATGAAGGCCTACACCTACGAACTGGGCGGAAACGGAAAGGGCAAGGAAATCGAGATTCCCGCTGACATGAAAGATGAAGCCCAGGCCCAGCACGAAAAACTGGTGGAACTGGTAGCCGAAGGCAACGACGCATTGCTGGAAGAATTTTTCGAAAAAGGAACCATCCCGGAAGAAGACCTGATCCCGGCGCTTCACAACGCCATTCGCGAGGACAAGATTTTTCCCGTAATCTTCGGCTCCGGCCTGGGCAACATCGGCGCCGACCGGGTCATGGATTTCATCGTCGACTACACGCCCGCCCCTTCGGAGCATGAGTGGGTGCAGGGCGACCCGGCGGCATCCAGCAATGGAGAGCCGCCAAAACGGCACGAGACCGATTCGGAGCCAGTGTCGCTCTATGTTTTCAAGACGGTCTCCGATCCCTTCGCCGGCCGGATTTCCTACTTCAAAGTCTTCTCCGGGGTCCTGAAAAACGACGCTACGGTACTGAACTACAGCCGCGGCTCACAGGAAAAGCTGGCACACATCTCCATCATGCAGGGAAAAACTGCAGTTCCGGTGACGGAGTTGCACGCCGGAGACATTGGAGCGGTAGCCAAACTGAAAGACACCCTTACCGGCGACACGCTGGGCGACAAGTCAGCTCCCATCCAGTACCCGCGAGTAAAGCTGCCCGAACCCGCCATCACTTTTGCTATCGAACCCAAGAGCCGCGCCGACGAGGACAAGCTGGGCCCCGGCATTCACAAGCTCATGGAAGAAGATGCCATGCTGCGCTTCTTCCGCGATCCCCAGACCAAGGAATTCCTGATCGCGGGCACGGGCCAGCAGCACATTGAAGTAGTTGTCTCCAAGATGAAGAAGCGGTACCACACCGAGGTCGTTCTGAAAGCTCCCAAGGTTCCATACCGGGAGACCATCCGCGGCAAGGCTGACGTCCAGGGCAAGCACAAGAAGCAGACCGGCGGACACGGCCAGTACGGCGACTGCAAGATCAAGATGGAACCGCTACCGCGCGGCGCCGAGTTCGAATTCGTCAACGACATTTTCGGCGGCGCGATTCCCAAGAACTATATTCCAGCCATCGAAAAAGGAATTAAAGACGCCGCCGCCCGCGGCTACCTGGCTGGCTTTCCCATGGTGGATTTCCGGGTGATCCTCTACGACGGTTCCTATCACGATGTGGATTCGAACGACATGTCATTCCAGATGGCCGGCCGCATCGCCTTCAAGAAGGCCATGGAACAGGCCAAGCCCACATTGCTCGAACCCGTCATGGCAGTCGAGATTACTGTCCCCGACGATTTTGCCGGAGCCATCATGGGCGACCTGAACAGCCGCCGCGGACGCATCCAGGGCATGGACAATAAGGGCGGCAACACCGTGGTCAAAGCCGAAGTGCCCATGGCCGAGATGCTCACCTACGGCGTAGATCTCACATCAATGACGCAAGGCCGCGGCAGCTTCAACATGGAAATGCATCACTACGACGCGGTACCGGGGCTGCTGCAGGAGAAGATTGTGGAGAAGGCGAAAGCCGCGCGTGGCGATGTGAAGGAAGAAGAAGAGTAGCGGCCTGTGTTGTGTAGGGCGGGCGCCCTCGCCCGCCGCTTTTGGCCTCGACTTTGATTCTGAGCGATCCAAGTCAACAGCAAGATCAGAGGCGGCGGGCGAGGGCGCCCGCCCACATTAAGCACAATCCTAGCGGCGCTTGAGCGACTCCAGCGCTTCCAGCGTCCGCGGCCAGTCCGATTTCAATAGCCGGGACAAACTACGGTCCGCAAGAAGTTTCCCACCCGTCTGGCAGCGTGCACAGTAGTTGGTTTCGTTATCGGCGTAGCGAATTCGCTGGATCTTTTCCCCACACCTGGGGCAAGGCTCTCCATAGCGTCCATGGACCGCCATGTCCTTGCGAAACGCAGTCACTTTTTCCGGAAAGCCCAGCTCCGCCTCGGCGCGCAGCCGATCCATCCAGAGCTTGAGCGTGTCGCGGGTCGCGACGAACAGCTCTTCCCACTCCTGCGGCTGCAGCTTGTGCGTCAGGGTGACCGGCGACATCTGGGCGGAATGCAGGATCTCATCCGAATACGCATTGCCGATACCACTGACGATGCGGGGATCGGTAAGTGCTCTTTTGAGCGTCCGATTTTCGACCGTGAGGGCTTCACGAAATGAGTTGAGATCACTCGCGAAGACATCGATTCCGCCGGGGTCCACGGAACGCAAAGCCTCCTCGCCAGCAAAAACCGATAACGATGCCCGGTGCCTTGTGCCAGCCTCGGTAAGCACAAGCGAGCCAGTAGGAAAATCGAAGGCTGCCAGACTCTTGCGCCCAGCCAGCTTAGCTCCGGCAGGCCGCCAGTGCAGCCGGCCGGCAATCATCAAGTGTAATACCAGCCAGAGATCGCCTTCTACCCCAATCGCGATGCGCTTACCGATGCGCCGCAATTCCCGCACCAGGCGTCCTTCTACATCGGTTATGGGCGGTTGAACGGTCCGTAGCAGAAACGGACTCGCCAGTCGCACATGCTCAATCGGCTGCCCGACGACGCGGGGTTCAAGCGCACTGATGTAAGCGGCGATGTCCGGCAATTCCGGCATGCTTAAGAATACTTCCGACTGCGCATTTTGACAGGTTTGGTGAGAAACGATTCCGCCTTCAAATTGGGCGAAGGGTGCATACCTCAATGTCGGTGGCCGCGAAATCAGTCCCCTTGGCCAGCAAGGGTTCGCCCGCGAATTTCGCCAGTGCATAGGCGAAACAGTCTCCAAAGTTGAGGGCTGCCGGATGGCGGCCCTTGCCGTACTTGCGCCAGGCAGAACGCGCAATCTCCGTTTGTTCGCCGTCGACGGCAACGATTTGCAGATTTGCGCGGACCAGAAAGAGGTCGAATTCCCGGCCCGCGGACTCGCCACGCCTGGCTTCGAGCACAATTCCGGTTTCGAGGACCGTGGCGGCTGAGATCATCCGCGTTTCTGCCTGCAAGACCAAATCGAGTAGGAGTTTGCGCTCGGGCTCGGCCAAAAAGATGGCGACCAGTGCAGAGGTATCAATGACCATCAGCGAGGGGTCCCGTGCTCATCGTAGCCCAGGATTTCATCCTCTGGCCGCGAGTCGAGCGTGGGAAGAGCATCGACTCGCCGCAGGAGATCTTCAACCTGTCCGGCCAAAACATGGCTGCGCCGCCTCGATTTCAGACGCTCCCAACGCTCCTGCAGTGCCTTCCGTATGGCTTCGGTCAACGACTCACCAGTCTCGCGGGCGATCTGCCGGGCCAAGCGTTCGGTCTCGTCATTCTTGATGCTGAGAGGCATACTCAGCCATTATATACCATACATTATATTTTTATATAATTCTGCCTTCAACAAATAAACAGTTCATAGATAACCACTGCCTGAATTTGTCTGTTGACTGCGGCGGGTGGTCTACTTCGCCGCGAAGGCTTCCCCCACCGGCTCCTGAAAGAGATACCAAACAATCATCACCCGCACGATCGTCCCGAAACCCGCCCAGACGAGCTTCCCAATGTGGAAATCCAGCATTGCGCTGGAGACACTGGGCAGCAGCATCACGACGCCGATCATGGCCGCCAGAATCGCCAGCCAGCGGGCCCATCGGTGCAGACGCCAGAGCCCGAAGGCGATCACAGCGCCCAACCCGCCCACGAGCAGGAACATGTAAGGGCCTGCGAGTTCGAGACCGCCGAGTAATTCTGCGCCCGCGGCCATGGACACCAGGCCAGGCCTTACCAGCATCGTGAGCCCGACTGCCAAGAGATAGGTTCCGGCCAAAAGAAACACAGCCGCCACCGCAGTCACTCCGGCCGGGCGCTCGACCGTCACTTCTTGTGTTCTTCCGGCTTTTTTTGCGCGGACGGAGGCAGCAGGCCATTAAGCCGGAGGTACATGGCTGCGGCACCGTAGTGGTCCGCCCAGCTTCCGGCGAGCGCCAAGGCCGCCCAGGCGCGCGGCCGCGTCTTGCCGGCGAAGTCCTGGATCGGGTCGCCGAGCTTGGCATCTTCCGCTTTAGCGAGCGCGGTACCGCAGAAGTCGAACGACGCGGTCACTGCCGCGACCAATTTTTCTTTAGCAGCGGTTTCCGCCAACTCTTCGAACTTCGGCTGCGGAACGTCGCCGACTTTGGCGCAAAAGAAATAGTTGCCTTCGACGATGTGGGCCGCAAGATGGCCGAATGACATCTGCTCCGGCGTGGGTTTGAAGCCAAACTTGTCAGCCGGCATTTCGTCGATAGCAGCAACGGTATTCTTTTGACGGCCAGCCAGAGAGTCGCGCAATACATCGGTGACAGGATTCTTGCTTTGCTGCGCGAAAGCGGCAGCGGATAGGGCGAGCACGGCAAGCAATTTCATAGTTGCCTCCACAAAACCGACTAAGGATAACCCAAACGGGTAGCGCCGGCGTCTCGCCCGCCAGAGCAGCGGGCGAAGGCCACCTCACCTCAAGAATAAGCCAGCATGCTCGGCGGCAGGTTTGACCATAGCGAAGCAGCGGGCGGGATGCCCGCCGGACAGCCGGCGAGACACCGGCGCTACACTGAGATTTCTGGAGTCGCCTTAAGCAGACTCTGTGTATAGGGATGCTGCGGCTGCTCTGTAATCTGGCTGCTATCACCAACCTCAACAATCTTTCCCCGATACATCACCGCGATGCGCGTCGCGAGATAGCGCACCACCGGCATGGAATGAGAGATAAAGAGATACGTCAGGCCGAATTCGCGCTGCAACTGCGCCAGCAGATTCACAATCTGCGCCCCCACGCTGACGTCAAGCGCCGACACTGGCTCATCCGCCACAATGAATTTCGGGCGCAGCGCCAGGGCGCGCGCGATCCCGATGCGCTGCCGCTGTCCGCCACTGAATTCGTGCGGGAATCTGGGCAACACCGACTGGTCAAGGCCCACCGCCCGGAGCAACTCGGACACCCGAACACGGCGGACCGTGAGGCTCATCGCTTCATGAATCACCAGCGGCTCGCTGATGATGTCTTCCACATTCATGCGGGGATCGAGCGATCCGAAGGGATCCTGAAAGATGATCTGCATGTCGCGTCGCAGACGCCGCATCTCGCCATGACTCGCGGCCAGCAGATCGCGCCCGGCAAAGCGAATGCTGCCGGAACTGGGCTCGATCAGCCGCAACACCAGGCGGCCCAGTGTGCTCTTTCCCGATCCCGATTCCCCCACCAGGCCCAGAGTTTCGCCGGCGTGGATGTCGAGCGACACATCGTCCACGGCGCGGACTTCCCCCTTGGCGCGAGCGCCGAACATCGACTCGCCCAGCGGGAACACTTTCGTCAGATTGCGGATCTCAACGAGAGGCAAAGGATTACACGTGTACCGGCGCCGGCTTGCTGGCAATCAACTGGCGCAGCACAAATTGCAGGATGCCGCCGTTGGCGTAGTATTGCGCCTCTTGCGGCGTATCGATGCGCACCAGCGCGTTGAACTCTTTAGTTTTGCCTGCGCTCGAAGCGCGAACTCTCACCTGCTTACCGGCGGCAAACTTCCGCACCAGATCGCTGATAGTAGAGATCTCAAAGATTTCTTCGCCATTCAGCCCCAACGACTGCGCATTTTCTCCCGCCACAAACTGCAGTGGCAATATCCCCATGCCGACCAGGTTCGAGCGATGAATGCGCTCGTAGCTCTCCGCGATCACCACGCGTACGCCAAGCAGGAGCGGGCCCTTAGCCGCCCAGTCACGCGACGAGCCGGAGCCGTATTCTTTTCCGGCCAGGATCACCAGGGGCACGCCCTCGGCGATGTATTTTTCGGAAGCCTCAAAGATGGACATCTCCGCACCATCGGGCAGATGCCGCGTGAATCCGCCTTCGAGAGCGGGGACCATCTTGTTGCGCAACCGCACATTGGCGAACGTGCCGCGCACCATGACCTCGTGATTGCCCCGCCGCGATCCGTAGGAGTTGAAGTCAGCTGGCTTCACGCCATGTTCGATCAAATACATGCCGGCCGGGCTGTCTTTCTTGATCGAGCCTGCGGGCGAAATATGGTCGGTGGTAACGCTGTCGCCGAGCACGGCCAGCACCCGCGCGCTCGTGATGTCCCCGACCGGCGCGGGTTGCAGCGTCATGTCGTCGAAGTAGGGCGCGCGCCGGATATAGGTAGAATCTTTTTCCCACGCGTAGGTCTCGCCTTTGGGCACGGGCAGCCCACGCCACTGGGCGTCGCCCTCATAGACCTCGCCATAGCTCTTGGTGAACATGTCGGAAGAAATAGATTTCCGGATCGTCTCTTCCACTTCGCGCTGCGGCGGCCACAGGTCCGCGAGATAGACTTCCTTACCGTCTTTTCCTTTGCCTATAGGATCTCGTCGCAAGTCAAGGTCAATGCGCCCGGCCAGCGCGAAAGCCACTACCAGGGGCGGCGACATCAGATAATTCGCGCGAACTTCAGAGTTGATGCGCCCTTCGAAATTACGATTGCCTGAAAGCACCGAGGCCACCACCAGATCTTTCTCGTCAATCGCTTCCGAAACTTCCTTCGGCAACGGTCCGGAATTTCCTATGCAGGTCGTGCACCCATATCCCACAATATGGAATTTGATTTTTTCGAGATAAGGTAGCAGTCCCGCTTTCGCCAGATAGTCGCGAACCACCTTCGAGCCCGGCGCGAGCGAAGTCTTCACCCACGGCGGGACAGTCAATCCCTTCTCGACCGCTTTCTTGGCAACCAGTCCAGCCGCCACCATCACCGAGGGATTCGAAGTGTTGGTGCACGAAGTAATCGCCGCGATTACCACGCTGCCGTGGCGCAACGCCTTTTTCACGTTGGCGGTGACGTGTTCCTCGTGCAACGGATCTTCGGCTCCGACTGTAGCGGGGCTGCCGCCTTCCTGCTCCCACCGGTCCACCTGTTTGGGAACGCTGCCCGAAGGCGCGCTGCCGGAGGCAACGGCTGCGGGCGCCGCCACCTGGGCAGAAGACTTCGGCTTAATCAACGAGGGCAGCGCGATCCGGAACGACTCTCCGGCTTGCGAGAGCGTCACGCGGTCCTGTGGACGCTTTGGCCCGGCGAGACTCGACTCGACCGTGCTCAGATCAAGCGTCAGCAGTTCGGAATACTCCGCCTCGGGCGTTTTCTCGTCGTGGAACAAGCCCTGCTCACGGCAGTAGGCCTCGACCAGCGCAACCTGTTCTTCCGATCGGCCGGTAAGACGCAGGTAGGTGAGGCTTTCCTTGTCCACCGGGAAAATGCCGCAGGTGGCGCCGTACTCCGGAGACATGTTTCCGATGGTGGCGCGGTCCGCCAGCGACAGTTCCGGCAGTCCCGGGCCAAAATACTCTACGAATTTGCCCACCACGCCGTGCGTGCGCAGCATTTGGGTGATGGTGAGCACAAGGTCGGTGGCAGTCGCGCCCTCGTGCAGGTGACCGGTCAGCTTCACGCCAACCACCTGCGGGATCAGCATGGACACAGGCTGCCCCAGCATAGCGGCCTCGGCTTCAATTCCGCCGACGCCCCAGCCCAGCACGCCCAGGCCGTTAATCATGGTGGTGTGCGAGTCGGTGCCCACCAGCGTATCGGGATACGCCGTGCGCTTGCCGTTCGATTCCTGTACAAAAACGACGCGCGCCAGATATTCCAGGTTCACCTGGTGCACGATGCCGGTGTCGGGCGGCACAATCGCCAGATTGCGAAACGCAGTTTGTCCCCAGCGCAGGAAAGCGTAGCGCTCCTTGTTGCGGATAAACTCGAGCTCGGCGTTGAGTTGAAAAGACCGTGGCGTGCCGAATTCGTCCACCTGCACCGAGTGATCGATCACCAACTCCGCTGGCTGCAGCGGATTGATCAGCGTCGGATCACCCGAGAGCCGCTTCATGGCATCGCGCATAGCGGCCAGGTCCACCACCGCCGGCACTCCGGTAAAGTCCTGCAAAAGAACACGGCTGGGGGTAAAAGCAATTTCCTTGTCGGGCTTAGATTTGCTGTTCCAGGCGGCGAGAGCCCTGATGTCATCCGCGGTCACGTTGCGCCCGTCCTCGGTGCGCAGCAAATTTTCCAGAAGAATGCGGAGAGAATAGGGCAGATGTCTGGTGGAGACGCCTTTTTCGTCCAAAGCCTTGAGGCGGTAAACCTCGTATTCCTTGCTACCCACACGCAGGATCGACCGACTGCCAAAGCTGTTCATGGATAATTGCCTTCCTCTACTTCTAGTTTAATCCTTGCATGAGGATTTTGCTCCCCACGACCGGCGTCATCCTTCGGGACTTTAGGCCCGAAGGATCTCGCGCGTAGTGGCACCACAGCCAGCGAAGTTCGCTTGCGCTCCTCGCCAGATCCTTCGCAAGCTCAGGATGACGCCATATATAAGCCTGGCAAGAAGATGATCAGAACAACACGAACTCGTTCCGCTACCTCCTACCTCGCGCCGCTTCCACCGCACGCAACACCGCCTGCGCCTTGTTCATACTCTCCTCAAATTCGCGCGCCGGATCGGAATCCGCCACAATCCCCGCTCCCGCTTGCAGAAACGCTCTCTTTCCTTGCATGAGCATGGTGCGGATGGCGATACAGGAGTCCAGGTTGCCGTCGAAATCCGCATACAACACCGCGCCACCGTAAACCCCGCGCCGCGTCGGCTCCAGTTCTTCAATAATCTGCATGGCGCGAACTTTGGGCGCGCCGCTCAGCGTACCCGCGGGAAAACATGCCGCGAAGGCATCGAGCGCATCGAGACCGCCGCGCAGCTTGCCTTCGAGCGCTGAAACAATATGCATCACGTGGGAGTAACGTTCCACGTACATCAAATCTTTCACCTTCACAGAGCCGTATTCGCTCACCCTGCCCAGGTCGTTGCGTCCCAGGTCAACCAGCATTACGTGTTCGGCGCGTTCCTTCTCGTCGTGGAGCATCTGCTCCGCCAATCGCTGATCGTCGGCTTCGTCGCGGCCGCGTGGACGCGTACCCGCAATCGGGCGGTATTCCAGTTTGCTTCCCGTCACCCGCACCAGCATCTCGGGGGACGAACCCAGCACGTGCGTGTCTCCCATGCGCAGGAAATATAGGTAGGGCGAAGGATTCACCGTGCGCAAGGCTCGATACACATCGAAGGGTGCAACCGACGGAGTAAAATCCAGACGCTGCGAAAGCACCACCTGGAAAATATCCCCGGCAGCGATGTACTCCTTGGCCCGCTCCACCGAATCCATAAAACGCTGTCGTGGCGTTCCCGCGTGTACTTTCAGCTTGCCCTTAGACGGGGGCGAGGACTTGTGCCAGTGCGCCGGCCGCAATCCGTTCGCCAATTTCTTTTCCAGGACCCCGATGTCTGCAGCCGCGCGGTCATAAGCCCGGCGCGGACTCTCACGCGAGACATCGGCAGTCGCAATAATATGGATCTGGTGGCGCAGGTGATCGAAGGCCAGCAGCCGGTCGAAAAACATCAGTACGCAGTCCGGCAAAGAAAAATCATCTTTGGCGTGCTCGCCGATATTTTCCAGTTGGCGCACCGCGTCATAGGCAAAGTAGCCGACCGCGCCCGCGGTAAACGGCGGCAACCCGGGCACGGCCGCAGGACGATGCTGCCGCAGTAACCCCTTGATGAGCTGGATCGCGCTGCCCTGGCGCTTCTCTTGCTTCCTGCCACGTTGCACCACGATGTCTTTGCCGCGCGCCCGCACCTGCATATAGGGACGAGCCCCCAGAAACGTGTAGCGGCCAATCTGCTCGCCGCGCTCCACGGACTCGAGCAGGAAGGCGTCGGGCTCATGGGCTGCGATCGCGAGAAAGGCAGAGACCGGCGTCAATAGATCGGCGGCCACCGATTTCACCACCGGCACCAGGGTGGCATTTACGGCGAGCCGGGAAAATTCCTTGTAGTCGGGACGAAGCATGGGCGGCGTCATTCTGAGTTTAGTCATTATAGACAAGCCTTCCAGACACTCACCGGGTAAGCCTGTAAAATCAAATCAGGTTTGTGATGGAGGACGGCGTAACCGTCGTTGGCCTTTGGCCGTCGGTCGTTGGCGTAGGGCCCGAACCGACCTATGAACCGCAGCAAGAGACCTGGCGGCCAAAGGCCAACGACCAAGGACCAACGACCAGACAACGACGATTACGCCCTCCACCACATTTATTCGGACTTCTTATGCGCCGTCCCCCCGGGCCCTCGCCTCGTTTCCTGATCGGCAACCTCCCATTGTTCAATGCCGATCCACTGGCGATCTACACCCGCTGGGCCCGCGAATTTGGCGACATCTTTTACTACCGAGCTGCCTGGATGGATGTCTATTTTCTGAACCATCCCAGCCTCATCGAGCCGGTCCTGGTCTCGCAATCGCAGAATTTTGCTAAGGACAAAGTGATCCAGAACAGCCGTTGGTTTCTAGGCGAAGGCCTGCTGACAAACGAAGGTTCGGGATGGCTGCGCCAGCGCCGCCTGTGCCAGCCCGCCTTCCACCGCGAACGTATGGCCTCGTATGGCCGCACCATGAGCGGATTCACGGAAGAGATGCTGGCCACATGGCAGGACGCCGAGGTCCGCGACATCCATCAGGAAATGATGCAGCTCACCATGCGCATCGTGGCCAAAGTGCTTTTCAGCGTGGAGGTCAAGGAAGACACCGAACGAGTGGCTGCCGCGCTCAACACACTGATGCGCCACACTTCCGGAGGCCGCATGATTCTGCCGCCTATGATGCGCCACGTCCCCGTGCCAGCCATGATCCGGGTAAAGCGAGCAGTCCGCGAACTCGACGAAATTGTGAACCGCATCATCCGGCAACGCCGAGCCAGCGGACACGACTCTGGCGACCTGCTCTCCATGCTGATGGCGGCCCGCGACGAAGACGGCAGCGGCATGACCGACCGCCAGTTGCGCGATGAAGTTCTGACTTTTCTGCTGGCCGGACACGAAACCACTGCAGTTTCTCTTTCCTGGACCTGGTATCTGCTGAGCCAGCATCCGGAAGCTGAACAGAAACTCCACGAAGAATTGAGCCAGGTTCTTGGCGGCCGCACGCCGCAACTGGAAGACCTGCCTCGGCTCTCCTACACCGACAAAGTGGTGAAGGAATCGATGCGTTTGTTTCCCCCGGCCTGGAGCCTGGCCCGCACGGTAGCGAAAGAGGTCGAGCTTGCCGGCTACAAGCTTCCGGTCGGATCGAACGTCGTCATGAGCCCGTGGATCCTGCACCGGGACCCGCGTTTCTTCGAACTGCCGGAGCAGTTCAATCCCGACCGCTGGACTGCCGACTCAGCCCAGCATCTCCCCAAATTCGCCTACTTCCCCTTTGGAGGCGGCCCGCGTCTGTGCATTGGCGCCTCGTTCGCCGTGATGGAAGCGAACCTGCTCCTGGCGGCGATTGCCCAGCGTTTTCAGCTGCGCCTGGTATCCGGGCACCGGGTGGAGACATTGCCCAGCATTACGCTTCGCCCAAGACACGGAATGCGGGTGTCGTTATTCAGATCGCAACCAATGGAGGACGGGCGTCCCGCCCGTCGTGCATAGTCCGAACCAGACGGGAGAAACGCCCCCTCCCACCCACGAACCCAAGCAGGAGTAACCAGCGAAAGGATTGACGGATGGGCTCAACCGTTGGAAGATGGCGAGTCAGCTCAAGTCTTTCCATGAGAGAGTATGCGTATTAAGTTCTGGGGCGTACGCGGGTCTACGCCGACTCCCCAGGCCGACAACCTGCGCTATGGAGGCAACACCTCCTGCGTCGAAGTTCGCATCGGAGACAACCTCTACGTCTTCGACTGCGGCACCGGACTGCGCTCGCTCGGACAGCAGTTGCAGCGCGACGCCGAAGGCAAAGCGGTCCGCGCCCACATCTTCGTCTCTCATTTTCACTGGGACCATATCCAGGGCATTCCGTTCTTCGGCCCGCTCTACGACAACCCGGAAAGCTGTTTCTCTTTCCACTCCTCCAGCCGCTTTCATACTCTCAAGCAGGTTATGGAAGAACAGATGGCCGCCCCGTACTTTCCGGTCGATATGACCGAGATGAAGGCGCAACGCGGCTTTTACAACCTGGAGCAAGGCCGCGTGCCGCTGGAGGACGTGATGGTGGAAGCCATGTGGCTCAATCATCCCCAGGGCTGCATGGGATATCGTCTCGAAACCAGGGATGGTGTGCTGGTCTACGCCACCGACAACGAACCCGGTGACCCGCAGTTCGACAAGAGCGTGCGCAAGCTGGCCGCCGGCGCCGACGTTCTGATCTATGACGCGCAGTATCTGCCCGAAGAATACGAAGCCCGCAAACGCGGCTGGGGACACAGCCACTGGCGCGAAGCCGTCAACGTCGTCATGGAAAGCGGCGCGAAAGAACTGATCCTGTTTCACCACGACCCCGACCACAACGATGCCTGCATCGATAAGGTCGTCGAGGAAGCCCGCAACTACTACCCAAAAATCCGAGCGGCATCCGAGGGACTGGAAATTGAGATTTAGTTGTCATCCTGAGCGGAGTGGAAAGTTCGCGTCGCGAACTTTCCACGCAGTCGAAGGACCCCTATAACCAATCCCGCACTCGGCGTTCGAATGGCGTTCCTTACCAGGCATAGGGCCTAGTCCCATCGGTCGGGAAAGGGGCGTAGATTCCTCGTGCTGGCCCATCCGTCCTGGTGCACCATATGTTCTTCTCGTAGGGAGCGCAAATGAGTTGCCCCGGCTGTGGAACCGATCTAGAGACAGTCGATCTCAAAGACGCGGTCAATCAGGCCGTTGACGAGGTGCTGGAGGCCTCGGTTGCCGATGCCGTCAAGACCGGCGGTGTGTGTCCTCTTTGCGGGCACTCCAAGGCAGTTCCGGCGTCTCATCGAAAGAGCGTGCAGTTCGCATTGCTGCTGGCTTGTCTCGTTGTGTTGTGTCTTACCCTCGCACTGACCGTCTACTACCGTTCCCCCTTGCGTTCTTCCGTGGCGCAGACGGCGCTGGAGAAAGCCCGTCACGATCCTCGCGTTTTGAAATCACTTGGGGAGCCGATCCAAGCTGGCTGGCTAGCCAGGGGGACGGTGCGCCAGGACGAAACCGGCTGGGGTGAAGCTCGAATGGAAATCCCCCTGCGAGGGCCCAAAGGAACTGCTTCACTCCGGGCAATTGCGGGTAAAGGAACGGGAACCTGGGTTTTCTCATCGTTGGAGGTGGTGGTCGAAGGACAACCGAAAAGCATAGATCTTGTACGTGGGAATATTCGGGACGCAAATGACGCAAATGATGAGGCCTACAGTGACGTACACTTCCAGCCCGCTCTACAACCGGAGTTGTTGCCGGCCAGCACTTCGATTCCCGCTTGGGACGGCGCCTATCCGTACGTGGTAATCACCCCAATCGTCCCCCGATCCGGTCCGGTAAGCTACAAGAGTTCCATTTCGTGGGACCGACCCTCAGTGCACCATGAATCGCCGATCAATGAATTCCAGGTTGACTTGCATTCCGGAATGTTCGTTCTCCGGCAGACAGATCTTTTTGTATCGGACTCGATGCCGCTTTCGTTAACTCGAACCTATCGCCCGTGGGATGCCAACAGCCACGCTTTCGGCGTAGGAGCAAATCATCCTTACGATGTGTGCCCAACCGGAACCAGGAACCCATATACCTATCTTGATTTGAACCTCGAAGATGGCCGCCAGATCCGCTTTCCACGCATCTCCAAAGGGACAAGCTATGCTGACGCGGTTTACCGGCACAACGAGACGGCGTCCGAATTCTACGGCGCTCAGATCGCCTGGAATGGCAATGGATGGAATCTTGATTTCAAGGACCTTGGCCAGTTTCGATTCCCAGAGTCGTACAACGCGAAGAATTTCGCCCAGGGAGCTGCGATCGAGATGCGGGATGCGAAGGGTCACCACATCGAACTAAAACGAAGTGGCCCACGCAATCTGGAAAGACTGACCTCACCTTCCGGGCACACAATCAGTTTTGAGTACGACAGTGAAAGTCGAATCATCAAGGCGCAAGACGATGCGGGTAATGTGCGGCAGTACAGCTATGACTCGACCGGGCATCTAGAGACTGTATCCGATGGATCGCGGGTTCTCTATCGTTTTGCATACGAACGTCACCTCGACTCTGAGGGATTTGACCCGTTCTTGATGACCAGCGTGACCGACGGCAGTGGCAAAGAACTTATACGAAATTGGTATAAGGACGGCGGCCGAGTCTCAAAGCAGATGCTGGCAAACGGCGAGACCTACACTTACGACTATTTGTTCGATTTAGAGTACAACGTGACCGAAGCCACTGTTACCCTTCCCACCGGGGAGACCAGGAGGTTTATCTTTGTCGGCGGAAAGTCCATGAGTAAATGATCTGCGCTCAGAATGACTCGGTCGTCGTTGTTTGCGCCTCGACAGCATCCCGAGAGTCGTAAACCCCTTTGGTTCCTCGCAACTTGCCTCCCCGCCCCGGCCCTGCATATACTTTGAACGTTTGCCCGCCCACTCCGGGATGTATCACCCGGCGCCGGCCAGGCATCTTACTGTCTGACCGCACCAACGGAGACCGCCCATGGCATTGAAGACCATATCCCTCGAGCAGGAAATCAACCCGTGGGAGGCACAAGCCGCCCGCTTTGACTTTGCTGCCCACAAGTTGAACCTGGATGAGGGGTTAATGAAGGTCCTGCGGTATCCCACCCGGGAAATCATCCTGCACATTCCGGTCATGATGGACAACGGACACCTCGAAGTTTTTACCGGCTTCCGGGTGCAGCACTCGATTGCCCGGGGCCCGGCCAAGGGCGGCCTGCGTTATTCGCCGGATGTCACGCTCGACGAAGTTCGCGCCCTGGCCAGCTGGATGACCTGGAAGTGCGCCGTGGTGAATATTCCCTTCGGTGGCGCGAAGGGTGGAGTGATCTGCGATCCCCACAAGATGTCCCAGGGGGAACTGGAGCGCATGACCCGCCGCTATACCGCGGAGCTGATCGAGTTCATCGGTCCGGAAAAAGACGTGCCCGCCCCCGACATGAACACCAACGAGCAGACCATGGCGTGGATGATGGATACATACTCCATGCACATGCGCCAGACCGTGACTGCCTGCGTCACCGGCAAGCCTATCAATATCGGCGGCTCTCGCGGACGCCGCGAGGCCACGGGACGCGGCATCATGATCGTGTGCGACGAGGCGGTCAAGAAGTTTAATCTCAGTCCCGAGTCCACCCGCGTCATCGTGCAGGGTTTCGGCAACGTGGGATCGAACGCCGCCCGCCTGATGGCGGAAGCCGGCTACAAAGTGATCGGCATCGTTGAAGTAGACGGCGGCCTGGTCAACAAAAATGGAATCGACACCGAAGCCCTGTGGGAATTCCGCCAGCGCAACGGCACAATTCATGGTTTCCCCGGCGCGTCCGCCGAGGATCCGGCCGAGTTGCTGGTTTCGGACTGCGAAATCCTTATTCCTGCTGCCACTGAAAATCAAATCACCAGCCGCAATGCCGATCGCGTGAAGTGCAGAATCCTGGCCGAAGGCGCCAACGGTCCCACCACGGCCACCGCTGACGATATTCTCGCCGACAAAGGCGTCTTCGTGATCCCTGACATTCTGTGCAACGCCGGCGGCGTCACCACGTCTTATTTCGAGTGGGTACAGGACCGCCAGGGATACTTCTGGAAAGAGTCCGTGGTCAACGAGCAGCTCGAGCACATCATGAAGGGCGCCTTCGAAGATGTGGTGCGCTTCTCTGAGACGCACGGCGTCAACAATCGCATCGCGGCTTATATGCTGGCCATCGATCGCGTTGCCTACACCATTCGCCAACGCGGCATCTACGCGTAACCACGATCTGTGTGGGGCGGGCGCCCTCGCCCGCCGCCTTTGCTTTTGAAGTTGATGGCAGAACTCGTTCCCGGTAGTCACCGGCCGCCGCAATCTTCAACCCTAAAGTCAACTTCAAGACCGGCGGGCGAGGGCGCCCGCCCCACACGAAGTCTCGCCCATCATGCTTTCCCCGGTTGACCCCTACGAGTTGAAGTGTCATTATGTTGCCCCCGCCGGCCAGCCGGGAAGTACCACAACGCCCGTGAGCAGGCTTCTCCGGTTCATCACGGCCCGGCCCGAAACGAGAGAGGAAATCATGAACAGACTGCACATCAGGCTCGGTACATGGACCATCACGCTATGCATGTTTTTCGTGCTGAGCGGGATTTCCGCCATGGCTAAGCCCCAGGCAACCACTACCGACGATCAAGCCACGACCACTACCAAGAAGAAGAAGAAAAAGAAGGCAGCGACCGATGCCACCGCATCGGACGATAAGACCGCCGCCAGCGATACTTCGGCCACACCGGCGAAGAAGTCAAAGAAGAGCAAGAAGGACACCGCGGCTGCCAGCTCTGACACTTCGGCTGCAACCGGCGATACCACGGCTAAGAAGACCACAAAGAAGAGCAAGAAAGCTGCCGCAGCTGACGCCACACCTGCCAGTTCCGACACTTCGGCAACGGCCAGCACCACCGCCACCAAGAAAACTCGCAAGAGTAAGAAAACCGCGGCGGATTCCAGCGCGACCCCAGCTGCGACTCCGGCAGCCGCACCAGCCGCGGCTCCTGCCGCTGCCAGCACAGACACGACGGCGGCTCCCGCCAAGAAGACTCGCCAGAGCAAGACGTCGGCTTCCGACGCGCCCGCAGCCGCGCCTGCTGCCAGCGCAGCTCCGGCGAGTCAATCCGCTCCGGCACCCGCGAATACGATGGCTCCTGCTCCGGCGGCAAAGGCGGCTCCGGCAAAGACTGCCAAGGCAGCCCCCACTCCGGCAGCTTCCGATCCGCAAATCGCGTCGGCCAAAGCCGGTGGCATGGTATGGGTCAACACCGATAGCGGTGTCTACCACAAGGGCGGGCGCTGGTACGGCAAGACCAAGACAGGAAAATTCATGAGCGAGGCGGACGCCAAGGCCGCCGGCTACAAAGCTTCGGAAAAGGACTAAGGAGAAACCATGAAGAGCAAGAACCTGATGACTCGAATTCTGCTTTCACTTTTCGCCATAGCGCTGCTCGCTACCGTCTCCGCGGCGCAGACCGCGCCCGCCAAGAGCGCCAAGCCGGCCAAGACCGGTTCCGCCATGGCAGCCCCGGCAGATGCCGATTTGCTGGACATCAACTCGGCTACCAAGGATCAACTTGACGCTCTGCCCGGCATCGGGGAGAAGTATTCACAGAAGATCATTGACGGCCGTCCCTACGCCAAGAAGACGGATTTGACCCGCAAAAAGATCATTCCCGCCGCCACCTACGCCAAGATCAAAGACAAGATCATCGCCAAGCAAAAGTAGTTTTGCGAAATCAAGCGCCGGGGGCTTCGTCTCCTGGCGCGATTTTTTCAGTAGTGAGTATCAGGAGGCATTATGAGTTTTCTCGAAGATATGGCGGGCAAGGAAGTCAGCGGCATGCTGGCCAACAGCTCGAATCCGCTTGCGTCCTCGGTGATGCAGATGATCAACAGCCAGCCCGGCGGGCTCTCCGGCCTGCTGCAGCAGTTTCACGACAAAGGGCTGGGCAGCCTGGTTTCCTCATGGGTCAGCACTGGCCAGAACCTTCCCATTTCCGCCGATCAGATTCAGCACGTTTTGGGCAGCGAACAAGTGAAGGAACTCGCGGCCAAGGCAGGAATTTCGCCGGACGCCGTCAGCTCTCATCTGTCGCAATTGTTGCCCGTGCTCGTAGACAAACTCACGCCCAACGGACAGGTTCCTCAAGGTGGATCGCTGCTGGAAGAAGGCATGGGCATGCTGAAGAATCTGGGCCTGGGCAGGACCGGCACCGACTCTTAAGCGAGGCCTGCAAGACCTTTAACCATAAAGGGCACGAGGGTACATGAAGGCGTTGATCTCAAGGTTTGCTTCGTGCACCTTCGTGTCCTTTGTGGTTAAGGGTTTGGTAGCCGAAACACGACCGACTGCTTCATTGCTTCCCGCTTGATGGTGGAGGATAATGAAGCGTTGCCAGCCTTCTCTCCTGCTGACAGCCGGTACCCGTAGTGAATCTGCCCAATTCCATCACGCTGACCCGCATCTTCAGCATTCCACTGCTGATCTGGCTGCTGTCCACCAACCACTTTCATGCCTTTGACGGCGAGCAGGAGTTGCTGGCTTCGGCCCTGTTTATCGCCGCCTCCATCACCGACGGGATTGACGGATATCTCGCCCGCCGCCGCGGCCAGATCACAACCATGGGCATCCTGCTCGATCCTCTGGCAGACAAACTGCTGATCGCTGCCGCTTTCATCGCGCTGGTGCAATTCAATCCCAGCCTGGTTCCTGCCTGGATCGCGGTGGTGATTATTGCGCGTGAGTTTCTGGTGAGTGGCCTGCGATCGATCGCCGCCTCAGAAGGGTTCACCATCGAGGCCAGTGATCTGGGCAAATTTAAAATGCTGGTGCAGATTGTTTCCGTGGTCGCAGTCATCCTCGACCACCGGTGGAAAGAGTGGCCGGTGGGCCCGTATATTTTTCCCGTCCACTGGATCGCTATCGTCGCCATCTGGTTCATGGTCTTCCTGTCGCTGGCTTCGGCCCTCGATTATTTTGTCGCATTCTGGTCGAAGATCGATCGCCAGGTGGTGAAGAGCCGACGCCGCGCCTTCATTCTCAGCCGGCGGAGAAAACGCGATGTCCCCGTCACATGATGACCACCCCTCACGCTTGACTTGCCTCTCCGGCACTTCTCAGCCGGATGAATTCTCTCCCGACGAGCGAAGCCTGCTGCTGCGACTGGCGCACGAAGCCATTGCCGCAGCCCTCGATCAGCGTGCGATTTCGCTGGTTCCGCCGTCCGCCCATCTGGCCGAGCCTCGCGGCGCCTTCACTACTCTTTATTATCGCGGCGGCCTGCGCGGCTGCGTTGGTTTCGTGCTCCCGCTGACGCCACTGTATCGCACCACCGCGGAGAGCGCTTGCGGCGCGGCCTTCGACGACTCGCGCTTCTCCCCGGTCACTCGCGATGAAGCCCCAGAGCTTACGGTCTCACTCAGCGTCCTGTCGCCGCCTCAACCCATTCAGGCGGATCAGGTTGAAATTGGACGACACGGCCTGCTGATCAGTCTTGGTCTGCATCGCGGTCTGCTGCTGCCGCAAGTGGCAGTCGAGCATGGATGGGGCAGCATCACCTTCCTCGAACAAACCTGTAGAAAAGCGGGCTTGCCGCTAAACGCCTGGCAAACCGGCGCCAGATTGGAAGCCTTCACCGCCGAAGTCTTCGGCGACCCAAGAATGTAGGCGGGAGCGGGCACGCTCGCGCGCCAGCGCCACAGACGTCGCCAGCTGCCATCTCCAGCTGTCATGACATGTAAAGCGATACCATCCTAAGGATGGAGCGCCGCTCGGTTGTCGAATACCTTGAGAGCTTTCTGCGCCGGGGACGGGAGTGCGCCTACATACAGCAGCGTGGTTACCGGGCCGAGTGTTGGAGCTACCGCCATGTGGCCCAGGCTGCCTCCCAATTTGCCCGCGAACTGGAAAAGCGCGGAATCGGAAAAGGCGAGCGCGTCCTTTTATGGGGGCCGAACTCGGCGGAGTGGGTGGCGGTGTTCTTCGGGTGTGCCCTGCGTGGGGCGATCGTCGTCCCTCTTGATGAAGCGGGCACGGCCGATTTTACCCAGCGGGTTTACTGGCAAGTCGATGGAAAGCTGCTGGTGTGCTCGCGTGAACATGTCCTGCCCGCAATCCCAGTCATTGTGTTGGAAGATCTAGAGGAAACATTATCAAGCCACGCATCTGCTCCCTACGATGCAGCGGCGACCGGCCCGTCGGACGTCCTGGAAATTGTTTTTACTTCCGGGACCACGGCCGAACCCAAAGGCGTCGTGATTACACACGGCAACGTGCTCGGCAATATTGCGCCTCTGGAAACTGAAATCCAGAAATATCTAAAGTACGAACGCCTGGTCCATCCGGTTCGCTTCCTGAGCCTGCTGCCCCTGAGCCACGTCTTCGGACAATTCCTGGGCATATTTCTGCCTCAACTCATGGGCGGCGTGGTGATTTTCCAGGACGCGCTCAAGCCGGGTGAAGTCATCCGCACCATCCGGCGCGAGCGAGTATCGGTGTTGGTGGCGGTGCCGCGCATGCTGCAATCGCTAAAGGAGAAGATTGAGCGCGATCTGGACGATGAGGGCAGGCTCGAAGATTTTCGGCGGCGCTTTCACGCGGCGGAGGGGAAACATTTCCTCCAGCGCTGGTGGACCTTCCGGCGAGTGCATCGCCAGTTTGGATGGAAGTTCTGGGCTTTCATTTCCGGAGGGGCCGCGCTCGATCGCGTGACCGAAGAGTTCTGGGGACGGCTGGGATATGCCGCCATTCAAGGCTACGGGCTGACAGAGACGACTTCCATTGTCAGCGTGAATCATCCGTTTCGCCTGGGCAAAGGATCGATCGGCAAAGTTCTGGCCGGGCGTGAAGTCAAATTAGCTGCGGACGGCGAAATCCTGGTCCGGGGCAGCGGAGTAGCCGCGGGCTATTGGACTGGACACGAAGTGCAGCCGATGACGGCGGGCCAGGGCTGGTACGGGACGGGAGATATCGGCGCTCTCGACGCCGCAGGCAACCTGTATTTCAAAGGGCGAAAGAAAGATGTGATCGTCACGCCCGCGGGCATGAATGTTTATCCCGAGGACCTCGAGGCTGCGCTGCGCCTCCAACCTGAGGTCAAGGACTGCGTAGTCGTCGCACTTCCGCGAGATGGAAATGCCGAACCTTGCCCGGTGATCATCCTGCGCGACGCCGGCATTGATCTCGACCCGGTGGTGAGGCGCGCGAACGAAACTCTGGCCGAGTATCAACGCATGCGGACCTGGTTCGTGTGGCCCGAAGACGATTTCCCGCGCACCTCCACGCAAAAGCCTCGAACCAACACAATTCTGCAAGTGGTTCAGGCGCAACTGGGAGCGGCGCGTACCGGACCAAGCGGATCGAGTTCGCTGGCCGAGTTGATCGCGCGCGTCAAGGGGAAAGCGGCTGGAGATTTGGGTCAGCAGTCTGACCTTGAAGCGGATCTGAATTTGAGCTCGCTCGATCGCGTGGAATTGCTGGGCGCGCTCGAAGACCGCTACCAGGTGGACTTGAGCGAGACCCGGTTCGCCGCGGTGAAAACGGTGGGCGATGTGGAACGCATGCTGCACGGGAAGCTTCCGTCGCGAGTGCGTTATCACTATCCGGCGTGGGTGCAGCGCTGGCCCACCACCTGGGTGCGGCTGATTATTCATTATCTGCTCCTACGTCCCGCGGTATTTCTGCTGGGGTGGCCGCGCGTGACCGGGCGGGAAAATCTTCGTGGGCTTCGCGGACCAGTGCTGGTGGTGTGCAATCACATTGACGATGTGGACGTGGGTTTTGTGCAGGCTGCGCTTCCTGCCCGCTTTCGGCATCGGCTAGCGACGGCTACAGGAGGAGAGGCGCTGGAGGCTCTGCGCACTCCACCACCCGGCCGCAGCTTGTTGGGACGCGCTTATGACCGCGTGAAGTGGATCCTGGGAGTGTCTTTGCTCGACCTGTTTCCTCTGCCACGTGAAGCTGGCTTCCGGGAGAGCTTTGCTTTTGCTGGACAGTCCGTGGACCGCGGCTACAGCATTCTCGTCTTTCCTGAAGGGCGCCACACCACGGACGGCACGATAGGGCCATTTCGCGCCGGCGCGGGACTGCTGGCGAAGAACCTTGCGATCCCCATCGTTCCCATGAGGATTGACGGGCTCTTTGAATTGAAGAAGGCGAAGAAGAGGTTCGCGCTGCCTGGGCAAATCGAAGTGAGGATCGGGGGGCCGCTTCGGTTCCCTCATGACTCCACACCACAGCAGATTGCCGCGGCGCTGCAGCAGGCAGTGGAAGATTTATGAATACTCTTGCTCAGCCTTTGTTTATTGATCTTGTTACCTTGGTGGGACAAACCCCCGGAACGGCCTCCGCATCGTAGGTTGAGCGTGTACTATTTTTTCTGGGGCGGAACTGCACTCGCTACGATGGGAACAGTCACGCCTCCACACTGGCGGTCTGTAACAACGAAATCTTTGGAGGTCCGCAGCACATGCATTTCGATATGAAACAAGTATCCCGAGTCGCAACCGCATTTGTCCTGGCCGCGGTTTTCGCGGTTCCGCAGAACCTTTTGGCGGAAGGTGCTGCTCATGTAGTGAGCCCCTCCGACTTGCAACAGGCGGCGGTGCAGGCCTCAACCGTGCGGCAGCAAAATGTCGAGAAGATCCGGGACTTTTTCTCGTCAGAGAAAGCCGAAAAAGCTTTGCGGTCGGCGCATATGAATCCAGAGCAGGTAAAGAATGCAGTCGCCACCCTGGATGACGCGGAATTGGCGCAGTTGGCCTCGCGGGTGAACAAGGCACAGGCGGATTTCGCCGCCGGCTCGCTCAGTGATCGCGACCTGATCGTTATTCTGGTGGTCGTGGCCGTGCTCATCCTGATTATTGTTGCTGTCCGGTAGGCTGGAAAGATGCTCGGTAAGATCTTTGGTCGCACCGCCAGGATCGCGGTCGTATGGTTTGGCGTCTGCGGCTCATTGCTCGCCACCGACCTTCCCGGCGTTTGGCTCGATGTTCCCTTCGTGAAGCAGGAGAAAGACGCGTGCGGTGCCGCCAGCATCGCCATGGTGATGCAATACTGGCAGGCGCAGCAGGGCCAGCCTGTCAACGCAACTTCTGACGCGCCCCAAATTCAGCGCACCCTGTACTCGGCCAAAGCGCACGGTATCTACGCTTCCGACATGGAGCGGTACTTCCAGGAGAACGGCTTCCGCACATTTACAATTCGCGGAGCGTGGGAAGATCTCGAACAACATCTGCGCAAGGGGCGGCCACTCATCGTTGCGTTGAAGCCCTCGTCCGGCGGCGCTTTGCACTACGCGGTCGTGACTGGCCTAGGACTGGAGGCGGTCATGATCAACGACCCGGCGCAGCGCAAGCTGCTGCAACAAGACCGGCCCGGCTTCGAACGGGAATGGAGCGCGGCGGGAAAATGGACTCTGCTCGCTCTGCCCCAAACCCAAATCCGCTGATCTCCATAGTTGTCTTCTTATTTCTTTTGGTCGTTGCCTCTGGCGCAAGCGCCCAAACGTCGAACAGTTCCTTAGTCGCCCGAGCCACACAGCTTTCTGCCGAGCAACGTTGGCAGGAGATTGTCAGTCTCGTCGAATCGGTTCCGCAACCTTCGGCCGAACTCGATTTCTACTACGGCACGGCTTTGGCCCAATTGGGTCGTTGGGACGAGGCGCAAAAAGCATTTGCCGCCGGAGCCCGGCTCCAGCCGGGCGACAGGCGGTTTCCGCTGGAGCTGGCCGGAGTGGCTTTCAAACGGAAGCGATATGTGGTCGCGGTGCGTCATCTGCGGCGGGCGCTGCGTCTCGATCCTTCCGATTCCTACGGCAATGACTTCCTCGGCACCGTATATTTTCTGCAGGGAAATACCGAAGCCGCGCTTAAGTATTGGAACCGCGTGGGCAAGCCGGAAATTGTCGAAGTAAGAACCCAGCCCACGCCGCAAGTGAATGCGGCGTTGCTTGACCGTGCCATGGCCTTCGCGCCGGCAAGTGTCCTGTGCCTGCCTGATCTGTTGGCCACCGAAGTTCGAATTCGCGGATTGGAAATCTTCCCTCGCTACCAATTTGATGTACAGGCCCGCACTGACGGGAAGTTTGACATTCTTTTCCGCAACCGCGAGCGGGATGGGTGGGGCCAGGGCAAGCTGGAGAAACTATTTCTGCTGCTTCGAGGCTTGCCCTTTCAGAGCATTACTCCTGAGTTCTATAACCTGCACGACGAAGCAATCAACTTCACCTCTATGTATCGCTGGGATGCGCAAAAGAGACGAGTTCAGGCGCAACTCTCAGGTCCCTACAAAGCCAATCCAAAATTTCGCTACAGGCTGATGGCCGACTTGCGCGCCGAGAACTGGGACATCAGAAAATCGTTTCAAGGTCCAGCCCCTGTGCTGGGGAGCTTCAACTTGCGGCGAGAGGCAGTGGCGGCGGAATTTGCTGCCATGGAAAGCGGGCGCTGGCAGTGGTCGGCCGGGGCTGAGGTCTCTCACCGCGACTTCCGCAGCGTGATTGCGGGAACCGTGCTGACGCCGGATCTTCTAGCTAAGGGCTACCAGCTCAAGCAATTGACGCAGGTGGACGCCGAACTTTGGCGAGTGCCGGAGCGCAGGTTGACGCTCGAAGGTGGAGCGTCGTCGCAGGCGGGGCGCGTCTGGTCGCAGCCCTCCCATTCTTTCGAGAAGCTGCAAGGTTCGTTGCGCTTTCACTGGTTTCCGCAATCCCAGGGCGACGATTACGAAATTCAGCACAGGATCAGGGCAGGCAAGACGTTTGGAGATGTTCCGTTCGACGAGCTCTTCATCCTGGGCCTGGAGCGCGACAACGATCTGGAGATGCGCGGACACATCGGGACCCGTGCCGGCAGGATGGGCAGCGCTCCGCTGGGGCGGAATTATTTTCTGTCCAATTGGGAAGCGGACAAGAATGTGTATCGCAACGGAATCTTCAAGGTAATGCTCGGACCATTTCTGGATACTGGCAAGATTACTGATGCCTCGACGGAGTTGGGTTCGCAGACGTGGCTCTGGGATATAGGCGCGCAGGCGAAGATCCGCGTCTTTGGGGTTGGCTTCGCGTTTTCCTACGGCAAGGACCTGCGGTCGGGAAACAATGCCTTTTATGTCTCGGTGCACTGAAAGTAAACCTGGCGTCATCCTGAACGGCCCACGGCCATGAAGGATCATGCGCGCAGGGTACAATCCCGCCCCACATTCATATCCGCTTCGCGCAAGATGCTTCGCAAGCTCAGCGTGACGCCTGCCTGGGCAGAGTTCTTCAATCCGAGAAATGCAAAGAAACCTGGTGAGGAAAGTAGCGTTATAATGGGCCGCCATGAAAACCACAAAATTTCTTTTTGTTGTCGGCACATCCGTTCTTGTCCTATCGCTCACGACTGCAGCCAAGACGACCGTTGAGCTAAAAGACGCTCAAGGCAAGAGCGTAGGAACGGCGATACTCTCGAGTAGGTCCGGGAAAGGTGCTTCGTCGGGAGTGGTGATCAAGGCGATGCTCCATGACCTGCCGCCCGGGGTGCATGCCTTCCACTTCCATTCCAAGGCGCAGTGCGACGCACCGGATTTCAAGTCGGCCGGACCGCACTTCAATCCGGACGGAAAGAAGCATGGCCTGGAGAATCCCGAAGGCCACCATGCCGGCGACATGAACAATTTCACTGTAACCACCAAAGGCCGGGCCAAAGTAAAGATCGTAAACAAGGACGTGACCTTGGGCGACGACAGCCATTCCCTGTTCAGCAACGGCGGCACGGCCCTAATGATTCATGCCAAAGCGGATGATATGAAGACCGACCCGGCCGGAAACGCCGGCGACCGTATTGCCTGTGGCGTGATCACGAAATAAGCGGGATAGCACAGTTTGAACAGGTTATGCACAAAGGGCGGGCCTAAATATACGGTAAAGACCCTATAGACCCTGTAGTTTTCGCAGTCGGTAAGTGGCGTGTCCCCAGATACTTTCAGTGCTTCTTGAGAGTGATTTCGACTCGCCGGTTCTTCTGCCTTCCATCGGGATTGTCGCTTCCGTCGGGTTTCGTGTTTGGCGCGACCGGTTTGGTATCGCCAAAGCCCTGTGTATTCATCTGATTGGAAGCACCATGTCCTACCAGCCAGATCTTCACGGAATTAGCCCGCCGCTCGGATAGCTTCCGGTTGTAGTCCTTGCCACCCTTGCCGTCGGTATGACCGCCAATGGTGCACAAATAGGCGGGATACGACTGCATCACCGTTACCACTTTCAGCAGGCTGGGAATGGCCACGGGCCGGAGGTCGCTCTTGTCGAAATCGAACAGCACGTCGCTCGAAAGCTCAATTTGAATTTCGGTGTCGGTGGCGCGCGCGCCCAGGTCTTTGAGTGCCGCATTCAAGGCATCGACCTTGCCGCTCACTCCTGAGCTCATGCCCTTGAGGTCGGTGACCTTCCCCTCCAGAGGGAGCACTTTCCCGGTTGCGCCGGGCGGGATCGGATCGTCAACCTTGTATTTCTGCGCCTCCGCCGTTCGCGGGAAGCAGACCGCAGCCAGTAGAGGCACACAAATCAGCCATGCCGGCATCGCCCTTTTGCGGATCACAGTAGCCCTCCTTACGGGGACACGGGAACATCTTCAAAGGGCATGAATTTGGGGATAATCACGGTGATCTTGGTGGAAGTCGGAGGGGGCGCCGGGAATTTGGCCCAGTTAAGGTGCTGCTGGCCGGCTTCAAAGTTCCCCCAAAACACATCCAGTATCCGGTTGTTGTCGGAGTCAGTGAGGAAAGCGTACTTTTTGTTCTCCGCGGGATCGGTGTAATAGAGTTCCGGCCAATCGAAATTGTAGTAAATCGGTTTGGGCGCGCCGCCTGCAACCAGACCGGTGGAGGCTTGTCCCCCGGCGGTGTTGATCAGCCTCCAGCGGATCAGCAGGGCGCCGCCACTGGTTCGTTTTACTTCCAGCAAGTCGCAGCGCAAATCCGGATTGGCATTGAATTGCGCGCTGGCGATCGGGGTTCCGGAGCTCATGGGTGCGGCGGCAGGAGCCGTGGCGGGCGCAGAAGGGGCTGCCGCCATGGGTTGAGACGCCGGAGCCGCGGCAGACGATGCAGGTTGGGCAGGAGCTGTTTCCGGTTTCGAACAGGCCACCGTTCCGGCCACAATGCAAAGAGAGGATGAAAGGAGAAGCCGCGCGAGCAGGTCCCGTGTGTTCATAGGTTCCTCCGCTTTGAAGCGACGAATGTTATGCCCAAGTTTTGATTATTTCAAGGGACTTGAGAGGCCTGGACGTCAGACGTCGGAGCTCAGAACCTCGGACCTCAGACCTCGGATGGCAAACCATCAGGCCTCAAATTTAGGGGTTCAAAGTCCGAGGTCGGAGGTCCGAGGTCCGGGCGCGGGACACCCGCCTCAGTCATAGTTTCCCTCCACCTGCCACTGCCCGCTGAGCAGATCCCGGACCAGGCGATAGAGCGTGATGCCGGCCGCTTCCTGCAAAGCGATGTCCCACTCGTCGCGGGCCCATCCTTCCTGCTCCCACCAGTCTCCGGAGGTACGCCAGGGGCCGGCAGCCCATAGAATCTCTCCACAAATTTCCTTGCGCCTGGGACATTCGAGGCGTGCCGGTCTGCCTTCCTGCAGGGTTACCGCGGCTTTCAAGGGTGGGCGGAAGATACGCATGGCAGTGACCGCGGCTTCGTCTTTTTTTTGAGATTCTCCGGATTTGTTGCTCCAGGATGCTTTTGTTTTGCGGGCAGCCTGTTCCTCCAGGTGAGGATCAAAGCGGCGCATGCGGAATGCTTCTGGACGGTGAGTGTCCAGCAATTGCAGCGATCCCACTTTGTTCTCACCCACAATCCCCGCGATTCTCGCCAATGTGAGTTCGAGTTTTTCCGGCTCCGGGGTGGGAGGCAGGAACAATCCGCTCTGCGCCGCCCGCGGGCGCACGGGTTCCGCCCACAATTGGACCTTTACGATGGGAGCGCCGGGTGGGTGGGCGTTCAAATCAAGCTGCAGCAGCTTGAGGAAAACTTTTGGGTCCAAGAGGGGGACGGGCAGGCGGAGGGTGCGGTGGAAGTTTTGTAGAGCTTGCGCTCGACTGGGATATTCAATAAGACGGGCGGGGGCGCCCGTCCCTACGTGGCCGGGAGCGGCCGTCGCTACGTGGTCTGGGGCGGTGCATTCCAGGGTCAAGACCAGGTTTACCTCCTGGGTGGCTAAGGCGCGCGCACCCAGGCGGGCGCATATCTGGTCCAGCAGCCGGGCAAGCAGAAAGGCCAACGGTTCGAGCAGCACCAGGGGATATTCCAGCTCGATCGCTTCTTCGAAGACCAGCGGCGGCTCGGCTGGGACCAGCGATCGGAAGCTGCAACCGCGCGCCAGCTGTTGCAGGCGAATGCCCTCCTGTCCCAGGCGCTCGCTCAGGGCGATCTCGGGCAGCGCAGCCAGGGCGCGAAAATTCCGAATGCCCCAGAGCTCCAGTATTTCAAGGGTGTGGGGATTGCGACCTCCGGTAAACAACACTTCCGGGGGGAGATTGCCCAACTGCTCGGCTTCCCTTCCTGGGGGAATCACGATCACTCCGGAAAATCCGTGAGCAGCGAGCAGGGCGGTATCTGGATTGGAAGCGACGGCAACGTTGGCTTCGAGGCCAAGATCGGAAGCACGGCGCGCCAGGTCCCGCGCAATCTTCGGTAGCGGACCGAAAAGCGGCTCCATGCCGGCCAAGTCCAGCAGGATGGTGTCACAGCCCGCATCTTCCACTTGCGGCGAAAATGACTGGGCACAGTCGAGCAGCGCGGCGTGGGCGGCGGACTCCTGTAATAAAGAGCGCGGACGCAAAACCAGATCCGAGCAGGCTTCCACCTGAAGCTTCGTCATTCCTGTCGAAACTCCAGCGCGACGCGCCATTTCGTTCAAAGCAAAAATCGTCTGCATCGGCGCTTTGCCTTTGAGTACAGCAAGAGCTCCTGCACGCAAGTCAGGCTCGACACGGAGTAGGGCCTCCACTGGAAAGTCAGGCACGAAGATGCAGGCGAATGCAGTCATGAGCAGTCGTCAGTAGTCGGTTCTTCAGTCGTCAGAGAAAAGCTGTCAGCTCTCAACGTGTAGCGCCGGCGTCCCGCCGGCTGTCGCGAGGGCGTCTCGCCCTCGCAAAAGCGGCCCTACGCAATCCGCACCGCCTTTGTGGCGAACGCCGTAGTGACGGATTGTGCTGGCCTCCGCTGCAGGCGCGAACGCAGCAGCTCTCCTTCAACCTGCAGTCCATCCAAAAGCTGTGCATGCGCCGGCCCAAGTTTTTCCTGAGCTGAAAGCTGATAGCTGAGAGCTGACGGCTTCAGTCGAATCAGCAGAGAAGCGCAAGTCCGAGCACAAGGCTCCTGGGCCACAACCAACAGCACCGTGGCGGTGGGCTCGACGGCGCGCTGAAAGCGAAACCAGGAAGCCAGCGGAATACGCCGTGCCGCCGAGTCCGGCACATCGCCAAGATCAATCGCCACCAGGCCAAAACCCCCGCTTTGCAGGAGCAGATCGGTGACGCGCAACGCCTGCTCGAGCCGGGCGTCCGACGCCGGACATCGGACGTCGGGCCTCAGACTTCGGCTGTCAGATTTTGAGGTCAGAGGTCGGAGGTCCGAAGTCCGTCTGAAGTCCGAGGTCCGAAGTCCGACGCCCGCCACCCGGCCGCACCGTATCCACAGCAATCTTTCCAGTTCAACTCCGGATGCCGCTGCCGAGCCAACATCGAGCGCGTCCGTGGTATCTACCAGGGCGCATACTTCCTGACGCCGGGTAGCTGCGGCCAGCGCGGACAGCAATACGCTGGTGCGTCCGGAAGAGGCGGGACCGCAAATTTCGCTGAGACATCCCCGCGGCAAGCCGCCGGCCAGTTCATCAATCTCGCGAATTCCGCTGGAGACCATTTCCGGCGTGGGCCGAGCCTCAAGCCGCGATGCCGCAGTCACACCCGTCAGCTTGGGCAATGCCGCCAGACGTTGTAAAACCAGCGCCGGTTCCTTCTTCGCCGCAAAGACAACAGCGCCGCCCAAGGGGGCGGAAAAAGCCGAGGAAGACATTCAGGGACCTCTTAATTTTCAGGGAACGCCGAGGCGGCTGGCCGAGGCTGCGAATTACGTATTCGCTTTTGATTCGCTTTTAATATTTAGCTCCCGGAGGGAAAGATTGTCAAGAGGAAAGGTGTTGCGTGATGGGCGGTTTGGAACTAGCGCCACTAATCTGGTGCGCCGCTATCGTCCGAAATGCATTGGGTCCTTCGTCGGAGTCCTTCGCGTGGCGAAGGGCTCCGCTTGCTCAGGATGACAGCCGGTGAAAGTTCAAACTGACCTACACGCGTGTTTGCTGACAGGAATCTCCGCCGATCGCTTTGTTATAATGACTGCTCTCCAGGGGCGCTATCGTCTAGGGGTTAGGACGGAAGATTCTCAATCTTCAAACACGGGTTCGATTCCCGTTAGCGCTACCAGTTTCTCACGCCAGCTTTCGTCTCTCGGGATTGTAAATTTTGACGGCGACGGAATGCCTGATGTCATCGAAATTAACGACGAAGTTAATAGCTCCTCCATCATTTCCTGCCTGGTAATGGGGATGGTACCGTCGAGGTTCCCATCGTTCTTGCTGCCGGCTCTAATCCATTCGCTTGGCTACTGCCGATTTCAACGGCGGTCGATATCGTGGAGCCAAATATGGGTGCAATAAGTAAGCGTGCTGCTGAAGGTGAGCGGGCCATGACCCACTCGCGCCCATCTTCAACACGGTTGGACGGCGCGCCCGTCAAACGGGCACAGGCCGCCAAGGGTTTAATTAGGAAAGTGATACGGAAGGGTTATGTACGAAGCAAAGCCGAAGAGCATCGGATCGCTCCGATGCTCCCGGTTCGAACACCTCTGAGCAGGATGCTTAGAGTGCGGTGTATGCGATGCAACCCGCAGTTGTGGCTACGGGTGCGGCACCGGAAGCGCCAGGAGTGGAGCGAATGACACCGTTTTCAGTCGAACAGAAACCACGTACGCCTGTGCTGTTGTAGGCTGATGGGGCTGCCCCGGCCGTGTAGCTAGAAACCGGCGTAGTGGCAGTGGTCCCATTCGCCACTCCAAAGTAGTAGCCGCTCTTGGCCAACGCTGTGGTCGACGCCGACGACAAAGTGAAGTCCAGCAGGCAGGCATTGGTCGCGGTCGGAGCGGCGCAGGCACCTGCGGTCGCCGGTCCCAGGGCGGCCAAAGTGATCGAGTAGCCGGTCGTCGGATACGCGGTGAGATAGGTCACCTCCGCCGTATTGATGGTACGGAGGGAGGCGACAGCGGAAGCCTCGTTCGCCGCGATGCGGGCGCGTAGCAGATTAGGAATAGCGATCGCAGCGATGATCAAAATGATCGCGACCACGATCAGCAACTCGATCAGTGAAAATCCGTTTTGTTTACGCATTGTCTTGTTTCTCTCTAACCATTCCAAAGGTTTCATGGGTAAAGAATATGTTTGTTTTCGGGCCGCATTCATTAGAAGTGTCTATTCTCGGGTACTCGAACTGTGTCCCGTCGTATCGCTACCGGAGATCGAAGCTGACCGCCGATGATTCATGGTCCGCGATGGCGGCGCGAAGCAGGTTTGGAATGGCGGTCGCAGCGATAATCAGGAGGAGCGCAATCACGATCAATAGTTCACCGAGAGAATCGTCCTTCCGCCTCTCCATGGATTCCCGGCTCCTCGGGCCGTCACAGGGATCATCGGCGGCGTGTTGGTACTCCTTGACATGGCGGCCGGCGGGGCCGCTTCCGCGCTCCCCCATCCAAATGTTTTTGAAGCACCGGACTCTTCGGCTAGCAGGGGTTTTGCGGGCCACAGATGGTGAGGATTCCTAAAACTGGAGACTTCCTGTTTCGACATGCGTCGCGTTCTCAGAGTCTTCCCCGGCAAGCGTTCCTGAACCATTCTCCTGTTAAGGTTGGTCAGAGAACAACTATGCTTTTGCCTGAATTACCGAGCCCGCTGCGCACGGTTCGCGCTACGAAGGATTTTGAGGCTTTGCCCCTGGATGGCCTGCAAGAACCGGTGAACATTTGCAGCAGCGTTCGTAATACCAGCGTTCGTGCGAGGAGCGCGGGCCTGTCAAAATCCCCGGGCCCTGTCAGGGTGTCCCTGCTCTGCAACATCGCCTTGAGCATCGCGCTGATCTTCTCGCTGTTTGTGTCGATACGCCAGAACGACACCATTAAAGATCAGCGTCAAAATATCTTTGAGATGTCGCAAAACCCTTACTGCACGGGCGCGCCCGGTTTTCGAGGCAGGTCCGCGGCTTCCCCTGCGGTACCCTCTGTGCCGGTTGTGCAAGATAATTAGTTAGAGCGATGGAAGCGGATCACTGGCCGCGCAACTCCGGTTCCGTGGTGAGCCGCGCCGGAATGGCCTGGACGTCTCTCCGAAATCCATAAGCTCGGCTGAGCCTGGAGCCGCCCCCCAAGCATCGCCAAATCCTAAGCAGCGCATTTTGATAGAGGACGGGAGGACGGGCGGGACGCCCGTCCTCCATGTATAACTGCCGTTGGGGGCTTAGCAGCGCCTCTGGCGGAAGTAGCATGTCTTTGTCCAAATTGACCCATTACCCCGCCGGGTTGATCTTGACAAGACTCTAAAACAATGGCGAGAATCCATTCCTCCCCCAGCAGCCCCAGTCGCGGGCACCAACTCTTTCCGAATCCACGCATCAAAGTTCCCTCTGCTCTGGTTGAGCTTGGGGAGTGAGGAACTATGACCCCGCCGAAGATTTTTCTGGCAGCCTGTGTCGTTCTGGTTGTGTCGGTCGTGCCCTCGCAAGCGGTCGCCGGCTCCCGTAGGAATGTGCGGGGAACGACCCGGGGACATCAAGGCAGTCATCCACCTGTGACCATCTGGGAGCGGATGAGGGATCCGCGGGGCTGGTGGCAGAGTCGCCTGAATAGATCAGCCCATCCGCAGGCAAATTCTCAGTTTCGCTCGTCTGGCTCCGACGTGCAGCCCCTCGTCGATGGGACCATCACGAATCCAGTTTTCTTCGTGCCTCCAACCTATGGTTCAGGAGGGAGATCTGCGCGCAATGTCCAGATCGGCGACTTCAATGGCGACGGCAAGCCCGATCTCCTGATTTCGAATGAATGCGTGAGCGATGCCGATTGCACGCAGGGAACCGTAGCGGTACTTCTGGGGAATGGAGATGGCACTTACCAATCTGCTTTGGTTTCCAGCACAAAGGCGGTCTTGGCGTCAGTAACGATCGGAGACTTTAACCGCGATGGCAGGCTGGATGTAGCGGTGGACAATGCCTGCCCGGATACCGCGTGCACGAGCGGCTCGGTGAATATCCTTCTGGGAAATGGCGATGGGACTTTTCAGCCAGCTGTCGCCTACCCGTCAGGAGGCAATGCTTTTTCGGTCGAAGCTGGCGACATAAACGGAGATGGGAAGCTGGATGTCATAATCGTGAACGGCTCAAACAGCGCCGGTGTGCTGTTAGGAAATGGCGATGGGACTTTCAAGCCGGTGATTCCGGTTACAACTTCCACGTCAGGCAACTCGGCCGTTTTTCTGGGCGAATTTAATGGTGACAACAGACTGGATCTGGCGGTTGTAACCAACATTTGCGACCTTAGCTCGGAGTGCACGAGATCGGTGAACGTCTTATTAGGGAACGGGGACGGAAGTTTTGGCCCGCCGGTGGGGAATCAATCGAGCACAGGCCTTGATTCGCAGGCAGTGGCATTGGGCGACGTCAACGGTGATGGCAAGCTGGACCTGGCAGTAGTCGACAGTTGTGGCGCCTTCACTGCAACGTGCGTTGGTGAATTCGGGGATGTGTTTTTGGGAAATGGAGACGGCACGTTCAAGACCGCGAAGAGCTCAGTTCTCAGCTCAACGGACGTCACCTTCATTGGGTTTGCGGATTTGAACGGGGACAGCAGGCTGGACGCGGTGACGGTTGACCCTGATGCGGCTTTCGCAACCGTGATGCTGGGAGCCGGAGACGGGACGTTTCAGATCCTGAACGGTTACGAAACCGACGGAACCTCACCCCTTTTCGGCGTTCTGGGAGATCTCAACGGCGATGGGAAAGCCGACGTAGCGGTAGCCAACGGGTGTCAGCTGAATTTTCAGAACAATTGTTCGGGCACTGCGGTGGTGCTGCTGGGGAACGGCAACGGAACCCTGCAAGGCCCGCCGGATTATCCGGTGACGGGCGATTCGAACCTCGAGTCGGTTGCAGTCGCTGACTTTAATGGCGATGGCAGGCCGGACTTGGCGGAGTTGGTCATAAACTTCAGTGGTGCCTCGTTCCCGTCCGCGTCGGTGAGCGTGCTGCTGGGGAAAGCCGACGGAACCTTCACCGCGGGTGCAGGCACTGCTGTAGCGAATGTCTTTGTTAACCAGTTCAGCACTCCTTTGGTAGCGGGAGACTTCAATCGCGATGGAAAGGCTGATCTCGCTACGACAGGCTGCCTGGATCAAGGCTGCACCGCAGTGGGGTTGGCCGTGCTGTTGGGCGTAGGGGATGGGACATTCAGCCGTTCGTTACTGCCTCCTTCGCTGGTCGCAATGGCGCTGTCCGCCGGAGACTTTAACGGCGATGGCAAGCTCGATCTGGCGAGCGTGACCAACACGTGCAACGGGCCCAATGACTTCATCTGTAACAACGGTCTTGTGAACATCTGGCTGGGAAACGGTGATGGAACATTTCAAGTTCCGGTGAATTATCCGTTTGTGGGCGCCGAAACCATGTCCCTGGTGGCAGGGGATCTCAACCTTGACGGCAAACTCGATTTGGTCGTCGCCAACAGCAATTGCGGTGAGTTCGATTGCCCCATGGGTTCGGTAAGTGTGCTTCTGGGCAACGGGGATGGAACGTTCCCCACAGCGGTCAATTATTCCTCCGGGGACTTCGGCGCCAACTCGGTGGCGTTGGCGGATCTCAATACAGACGGCAAGATGGACTTGGCGGTATCGAACTTTGGGTCTTGCGTTACTCCGCCATGCCCGATCAGTTCGACTGGCGTCTTATTGGGGAAGGGCGACGGCAGCTTTCAGGCCGCCTCGATAACGCCTGCTGCCAATGGTTCGGGAACCGTGACCTCTATCGCCGTGGCAGACTTCGACCGCGATGGCAAGCTGGATCTGGCGTTGTCCAACCGGAGGTTGATGCTGGGCAACGGAGACGGAACCTTCCAGGATCCGCAGAACTACAATCTTGGAACCAACGACGGTGTTTCCGAAGCGGTTGCCGACTTCAATGGAGACGGCAAGCCAGACTTGGCTGTCGCCACCAGCCCGTTCCTCGCCGTACTGTTAAACATCTCCTCCGGCGGAGCGCCGGATTTTAATGTGGGAGCGACAGCGCTCTCGCCAACAACGATTTCGGCCGGTGGATCGTCGACCTCTACCATTACGATTACTTCGATAGGTGGGTTCAACGGCAGCGTGAGCCTGTCCTGCAGCGCGATCGTTCCGGCTGTGACCCCGCCGCCTTCCTGCTCCTTTAACCCGAGCTCGGTGGCGAATGGTTCGGGCACGGCAACGCTTTCAGTTTCCACCACCGCACCGCACTCTCTTTCCAGCACGTCTATCCCGTTGGCACGGCCCGGTGGACTCGGATGGGTGGCTACAGGCACCAGCATGCTGGCGGGTGTTTTCCTGCTAGGCGTTCCGTCACGCCGTCGTCGTCGCGTAGCCGGACTCGTCCTCACGGTTCTTGTGTTTCTTACCGCCGGGGTGAGCTGTGGTGGTTCCGGCAGCAACGGCGGCGGAAAGACCGGAGGAACGCCGGCCGGCAGCTACACCATCACCGTGACGGCGGGCAGTTCCCCACCGCAGCTGTCCCATACTGCCAACCTGGTCGTTACGGTGCAGTAGGAAAAGTGGCAAACATCTTCCACCAGGGAAAACGACTGCCCCGCCATCTTGGTGCTAAGCGAATGCCACAATTGGGCTTAGCTATGGCACCCGCCTTGCAACCATAAGGTGGAGAGGCTGTCCTGTGACGATTTCGGTTCGGAGTGTCATTCTGGCGTTGGCCGGGGTACTGGTGTGCAGCGCTTGTGGCGGAGCCAGCATGTCGCCCGCTCCGGCGCGCACATCTTCGACCACTTCGACCGGATCGGATCCCATGACGGTTACCTTCTCGGCCCACGGTGGATACTCCTGCACTACCACCGCAAGCACAGATTTCTGTCCCGGCGAAGAGTTCGACAAACTGGCAGTCATTCCGGGTAAGAGCGGCGGCATCACGATTACGCGGATCACATTCCTGTACACCGCCGGTGATCCGATGTTGAATGCCGAAAACTTTCCTCCCGGGCCCCGGCCGCAGGTGGCGTTGCCGTGTACGACTCCGCCTTCCGTAAGCATCGGAGCGCCCGGCAGTCCCGCGTACAGCTTGAATTTGAAGTCGGGCGGCAGCGCGAACTATCCTGGGGACGCGAACCCTGCGTTCAACGATAGCGGACCGATTGCCATACATCTAGCCAGCGCGACAGAAGTGTATTACGGTTACGGCAACCCGTTGGACACGGTCAATCCGCCGAATTACGGCTGCTGGTACGGCGAGAATGATGGCGCCGTTCAGGGCAAGGTCACGATCCAGTACACCACCCAGTAAAAGTTCCTGCGCAGCTACGTGTCTATACACGCGACCGGCTGCCTAGTCTGTCATCCCTTGTGTTTGCCACCGGAAAAGGCAACGTCGGCAAAGGTCTTTCGACTCTGCGAAGTTGCTCACAAGCGAGTCGCTTCCCTCCGCTCAGGATGACAGGTTGGTGTAGGGCGCGGGATCTGCTCCCAGGGGGATGGAATAGTCGCGCGGTGATCCCTAACGACAGCGCTTCTGCGACACGACTGAAGTCTTGGCCCTTCCAGCAACCTTCCGCCTTCTCACGCTAGAGTCCGGCTCTAGATATGCAGGAAATTCTCGACCAGCTTTTTGCCCTCGTCAGTGAGCACGCTCTCGGGATGGAACTGCACACCCTCCACCGGGAACTTCCGGTGCCGCAAACCCATGATCGTGCGGGACCCGTCGCGCTCGGTGGTGTAGGCGCTCACTTCGAGATCCGCGGGCAAGTTCCTTTCTTCAATGATCAGGGAGTGGTAACGCGTCGCCGTCATGGGAGACTGCAGTCCGCCGAAGATAGTCTTGCCATCGTGCTGTACCTGGCTGGTTTTGCCGTGCATCAAGTGAGGCGCGCGTATGACATTGCCTCCGAATGCTGCACCGATCGCTTGATGTCCCAGGCAAACGCCCAGCAGCGGCACTTTACCCGCGAAGTGACGGATCAGCGGGATGGTGATTCCCGCTTCCTGAGGCGTGCAGGGCCCGGGAGAGAGTACGATCCGCTCCGGCCGCATGGCTTCGACCTCGGCGGGCGTCGTTTGGTCATTGCGCCGGACCTCGACCTCTGCGCCCAGTTCACCCAGATATTGCACCAGGTTGTAGGTGAACGAATCGTAGTTGTCGAGAACGAAAACCATAAGCCGGACTGCCAACCTTCTAGCTTATACCAAAGTTCTTGATGACCTTTCGAGGTCACGGCTTGCGATTTACTGGCTGCACGATAATGGCGTCATCCTGAAGGATCTCGCGCGCACCACCACAAGTGCCGTAGGGGTTCATACCCGCCGCTCGCCAGATCCTTCGCAAGCTCAGGATGACCCCGCACGAGATGGGAAGCAAGGATGAGTCACAACATGCCGAAATACTGGCTTGACACGAAGGACTCCAGACGCCATGCTATTCGAGTTTTAGGAAGAGCTCATGCCCGAGTCTGAACCCGAAAAGCGTGCTACGCGCCGTTTTGCGCTGCGGCTGCCCGTGGCCGTTACTTACTCAGACAACGGATCGCAGGAGAAAACTGCCCAGACGCGAGACGTAAGCGCACGCGGGATTTGCTTTTACGTGGATTCCGCCATCGCTCCCGGGTCGATCATCGAATTTACCCTGACCCTCCCGCCCGAAATCACCCTGACCGAGAGCATTCGCGTCCGCTGTAAAGGGAAAGTCGTACGTGTCGATGATGGCGACGGCAAAGTTGCGGTGGCTGCGGTGATTGACGAGTACGAATTCCTTGCCGAACCGTGAAGAGGACCTCGGACGTCAGGCGTCGGACCTTGGCGAGCCTTGCATTTCCCAATTCTAATTTCCCTTGCGTCGGATTAGTCGGAAGTCTTAGTCCCGAAGGCTGAGGCCCGACGCCCGGCGCCGCTCTTTGTTACTTCTCCCGGCAGAGCCTCAGTGATATCGTTGCACTCAGAAACCCTTTTCCCTGGGAAGTGAAGTCTTTGCCCCGTATCGGCTGCCAATTTGTGTGGTTTTCGCTGCTGGCGGCTACGCTGGGCGCCAGCGTTGGCTTGGCGCAGACGCCCGATGATCCGCCGCCCCACCAGGGTCCTCCCGCGGTCCTGCAGTCGGTGAAAATGATTTCCGACGCCGACGGGCCTGCGCTGGAGATCATTTCCAACCAGCCTCCCGACTCCAGCATCGAGTTTCTCGACACCCCGCCCCGGCTAGTGATCGATCTTCCTCACACTAAGGTCCCGGCGCCGCTTAAACGGCTGGAAGTTGGCAGCGAGCAGATCCGCACGGTGCGAATCAATCAGTTTCAACAGGCGCCGCCGGTGGCCCGGGTAGTGGTTGACCTGGTCCACGCCGTCGGTTACAGCAGCGACAGCCAGGGTGGACGCCTGCTGGTGCGCATGCACCCCATGGCCGAGGCCCGGCAGAACATCGAAACCCCGTCCGTAGCTGCTCTCACCAAGGGCGATCAGCCGGTTTTCGTGCCGGTTGTTCCAGGAAGCTCAGGTGCAGTGGTGGAAGCGGCGGACCGCCTTGCGGGCAATTCCGCACTGACCGCTGGGGCGGAAACTACAATCCTCCGCCTGGCGCGGGGCGGCGAAGTGCGCGTCTGTCCCAAAACGACTCTCTCCGTGACCCCGTCCGAAAATGGCCGCGACCTGATGCTGGGAATGAGCACGGGCGCACTCGAAGCCCACTACACGCTGAATACGGCCGCCGATTCCGTGGTCACGCCGGATTTCCGCATGCTGCTCTCGGGTCCCGGTGAAGTGAACTACGCCATTAGCGCCAATTCCCGGGGGGATACCTGCGTCCGAGCTTTGCCGGGAAATACGGCGTCGGTGGTGGTTTCGGAGTTGATGGGCAATGGCACCTACGAGCTGAAAGCCAACCAACAGGCTTTCTTCCGTGCGGGACGGCTGGACCAGATCGAGACCACGGTACCCGACGACTGCGGCTGTCCGCCGCCGCAAATCCCTGCGATGCGCGCGGCGTTGCCTGCGCCTACAGTTTCAGAGAGGGACCTGCCGCCGGCCGTGCATCTGGCCCAGACTGGCGACGCGGCCAGGCCGGTACCGCCCGCAGATTCTGGTTCCAGGATGTCGGCGCAGGACGCGTCTCAGTCGCAAGTCGCGGTAACCGTCGCTCCTGCCGGCACGGAAAACCTGCCAGCCCCCTCGCCCAACGCGCCTCACGCACAAGTGGATGCTCCATTCGTCTTCCGGGCCAGTGATCTACCGCCGGCATCGGCGCCGGATCTGGGAGCTGGGACTTTGCCAGTCTCGCGTACCGCCACTCCAGCTCCGGTGCTCACAATCGCGGAGCCGCCGCGCAAGGGCGTCATGGAGAAGGTCAGGGGCTTTTTCGCGTCAATCTTCAAATAGCGGCGTCGGGCGTCAGACCCCGGACATCAGACCTCGGACGTCAGCGGATTTGTAGAGCACCGGCGTCCGCCCGTGCAGTGGTGGGAAGGGCACGACTTCAGTCGTGCGGCAACAAGCTCCGCGAAACCGCGGCTTAAGAGTGTGCGCGAGAACCAGAAATTTTGCCGACGCGGTGGACAAACTTGCCGGTCTTAGCCGCAAAGCGGCGCAAGATTAAAGCCCACGGCCTAAGCCGTGGGTAAGAAGTGAAACGATCAAGCCCCGAAGGGGCGGAAGAATAGTTCTCACGCACAAACTGAAGCCCCTGAGGTCGTGCTTGTATTCGGAACAGCGAGTCTCAGGCGCTAGCTAAAGGGTGCCGAGTTTTTGTGGCTTGGCGGCACGAGTGAACTCGTGCCCTTCCCGTTACCTTCCCTTCGCGGCTCTTCGCTCACGTCGGATGCCCGAGGCCTCAGGGCCAAGGTCCGACGCCCGATGTCCGACGGCCGCTCTACCGGCGCATCGCCTTGGTCAGGGGAGCCACTCTCTCCTTGACCTGGTCGGCGATTTCGGCGCCGCGCTCCATGGCTTCTTCGGCAAACTCTTTGGCTTCGTCCGTCCATTCGTCGACGGTTTCCCGGGCAGTGTCAAATTTGCGGCGCAGATCTTTTCTCATCTGCTTGCCCGCTTTGGGGGCGAGCAACATACCGAGCAGGGTGCCGGCTCCCAATCCGATCAGCAGGAAGGTAACTGCAGTTCCCGCGCTGTTGCTATCTGAGGCTTCGTATTTTCCACTACGCATAAAAATTCCTTTCAAACTCGATTTCGTCTTAAAGTCCTGTTTGTCTGATTCTAGCTGTCCGTTCCGGGTTGGCGGGTTTCTTTCTGCTAATTCTCCGGTAACAATCAGGGTGCTGTTCCCAAATCAGCTCAAGCCCGTGTAAAATAAAGAGTTGGAACCCCGTATCCGGTGGAAAATGTGGCCTGCCCGCCTTCCGCCGACGTAATCGCAAAAGCTTTAAGGAGATGTAATCAGCAATGGCTATCCCCGCCACCCAGCTTCGCCCTGGCATGATCATCAAACACAATAATGATCTGCATTCCGTTTTCAGCGTCGAGCACCGCACTCCCGGCAACCTGCGCGCCTTCATCCAGGCCAAACTGCGCAACCTGCGGACCGGCGCCATGTTCGAACACCGTTTCCGCTCGCCTGATCCTATCGAAAAGATCACCGTGGATGAGGTTGAGATGGAGTTTCTGTACGCCGACGGCGACAGCTATTACTTCATGGACACGACCAATTTCGAGCAGACCCACCTGACCCGCGAAATTCTGGGTGACGCGGTCAACTACCTGATCTCCAACCTGACGATCAAAGTGGAATTCTTCGACGGCAAAGCCGTAGGCATTGAACTGCCCCAGACGGTGGAGTTGACGGTAGTCGAGACTGAGCCGGGACTGAAGAGCGCCACGGCGTCGAGCGTGACCAAGCCGGCCAAGACCGAGACCGGATTGGTCGTGCACGTTCCGCCCTTCATCAACGAAGGCGAGAAGATCCGCGTGGACACAGCCGAAGGCGCGTACCTGTCGCGAGCGTAGTGTCATCCTGAGCGGAGAGGAAAGTTCGCTTCGCGAACTTTCCGCGCAGTCGAAGGACCCCTAGAGATTAAAATGCTGCCGGCGGAGTGGGAGTTTGTTGTGCAGCCAGTCGTTAGCGACAAACCCTGAGATCAACGCACCAGTTAAGCTCATAGGGATCTTTCGACTACGCAGCTGGTTCGCGAAGCGAAGCAGCTACTCCGCTCAAGATGACGTGGTTGGTTCGAGATGACTTCTACCGAGAAAACTACGGAAGCCCGCCGCTTCGTCGTTCGCGGGCGGGTGCAGGGCGTGGGCTTTCGCTGGTTCGTCGAACGCGAAGCGCACGTCCTCGGCATCTCCGGTTGGGTTCGAAACAACGCCGACGGCAGCGTGGAAGTTCTCGCCATCGGATCACGCGACCAGCTCCTTGGGCTGCGATCTCGTCTGCGCGCCGGGCCGCGTGCGGCTCGCGTGGATGATGTCGAAGAAGTCGAAACCAAGCCGGTCGCTGGCCTCACAACTTTTCGCATCGAAGGAGCCTGGTAAATGTCGAACCCCTCGCCCCAGCCGTCGCGTCTCAACTGCGAGCCGCTGAAAAAGCTGATCCGGGAAGTACCCGATTTCCCCAAGAAGGGAATCCTCTTTTACGACATCACCACGCTGCTCAAGGACAAACTCGGCCTCGCCATGCTGATCGACGCGCTCTCCGAACACTATCTCAAGGCCGGCATCGACCTGGTGCTGGGCATGGAAGCGCGCGGCTTTATCTTCGGCCCGGCCGTCGCCTATCGTCTGAACGCGGGCTTTGTTCCCTTGCGCAAGCCAGGCAAACTGCCCGCAGCCACGGCCAAGTTTGATTACGCGCTGGAGTATGGCACTAACACTTTAGAGATCCACAAAGACGCCATCCAGAAAGGCCAGCGCGTGCTGATCGTCGATGACCTTCTGGCCACGGGTGGCACCGCCGAGGCTACGGCGAAGCTGGCCCATTCGCTGGGCGCGGAAATTGCCGGGCTGGGATTTGTGGTTGAACTCGATTTCCTGAACGGGCGTGACAAGTTGAAAGAGTACGATGTATTTTCGTTGCTGCACTACGGGGAGTAGAACAGCAATTAGCAGAATTAGCAATTAGCAATTAGCAATTGCTCTCACTCTGTGAGAATTAATACGCTTGCTTTCGGTAGATAACTCTTCCTCCGAAACCAGTCTTCCATTGCTGCTTTCAATTCCTGAACAGGAACGTGGGTTCCGATTTCCATCACGCCGTCGGCCACCGGCAGTGTGTTGTCGAACACGGTAGCGTTGGTGAAATTGCGCATGGAGAAACTGTCCAGCCACTTCAGCGGACAGGCCACACGACGTCCGTTCTCTTCGTATTCGACGCGAATCCGGCGGGCAAACATGAGCCAGCAATTTAACCACAGTTTTTGAAACCACCACGATCCATGTAGGGGCAGATGTCCTCATCTGCCCGGCGGAACGCAGTTCCGCTATTTTGGCGCATGCAAGAACCTGTCGAGCTGCGCTCGACTGGGCAGATGAGGACATCTGCCCCTACGTGGATCGTGATGGAACCCTCGCTTGACAGGCCGTCCTCCCCGGCATACGCTTCCGCGGCGTATCTGGAGGACCTATGAGCGGTTTGATCTACATCATTCTGGTAGGCCTGATTGCCGGTTGGGCGACGGGCAAAATCATGAAGGGCGCCGGCTACGGCGCTCTGGTCGACATTCTGCTCGGCATTGCCGGCGCCATCTTCGGCAGCTGGGTGCTGCGTCTGCTGGGCATCTACACCAGCGGCGGGCTGATCCCCAGCATTCTGGTTGCGATTCTGGGGGCGGTGCTGCTGGTGGTCATCGTGCGCGCGCTAAAGCGAGCCTAGGTCTAGCGACGATGTTCTGCTAGGGACGTCTGTTCGAGGCGTCATCCTGAGTTTGCGAAGGGATCTAGCGCGCAGCGGAGGTGCACTGGCGCGCTGCCAGTACGCGACGCGCCAGATCCTTCACGACTAAAGTCGTTTAGGAGGACGCCAGTGGAAAGTTCCAGAACATCAGTCTGAACCCGCCGACCCGATGTGGACCAGGTCGGTAGGCGAGTGCCCGTGACCGCGCGCCCCCCAGCGATACGGGTTCACGGAGCCTGATCGCAGCCGATTCATCAGCGAGCCGACGGCCGTCGAGCCGCGCACCAGGTGGCCGATACTCAGCGGGCCTACGAGCTTGCGCTGCTGCACATGATGCAGCCCGCTTGAAACCACGCAGCCACACTGGCTGCAGTCCGGCGTACCGCCAAAAATGCAAGGCTCGACGCGAGTCGTCAGGTCAGCCGAGAAGTTCGTAGACATCTTCGAGAAGAGACACTCTTGCGGATTCTTCGGCGGTTCCAGCAGCGCTTGCCCGATGCCGGGATTCATCAGCAGCTTCGGATAAGTCTCCCTCAGCCCGGGTAGTTCCCGCGCTACAGTCTTCCGCTCTTCTATGGTGAGCATTTCCGGGGTGTGCTCGCCCTGTTGGGGGCTGTAAAGGCTCACCCAGATCCGCTTCACCTCGGGTCGCGCCTGCCAGAATGCGAGATATTCTTCGAGATATCCGGGACGCTTCATCATCGGACCTGTGATCGTCCAGTGAATGTTCACATCACGGCCACGAATGTTTCCCAGGATGCGATCGTACGTCGCCGGTTTGCGGCGCGGGTCGTGATGCTCGGGCAGCCCATCAATAGAGACAGCCACCCGATTCCGCCGCAGACCCATCCACTCCATCGGAATTGGAATGATCCCGCTGGTCACCACCATGGTGAAGATATTCTGCAGGCTGAGCGCCGGAAGTATCTGGCTTAGTTCGCGGTGCCGGATCATGGGCTCGCCGCCCACGAGGGACACGTGAAGGGGCCGATGTTTTTTCACCAACCCCAGAACTCCGGCCACCAACGCATCTCCGCGCAGGTCGGAAAGTTCAGTGAGCTTTTTTTCGCCACCCAGATGAGAGTCGCCGTAGGCGTAACATCCGGGACAACTTAAGGGGCACTCGCGGGTAATTTCGATCGAAAGCATGGGAGCCCGTCCGCTCAGGATGCTTCCCCAGGCAGCAAACAATTCTCCCACTTTCATTCCAGGCTGTGATTGAGACATATGGTTTTCTACGTTAGATGCGGCGGAGTGCGAGAGTTGCAGGGAAAAAAGCCAAGAATCCCAACCTGGCGGGATTTGTAATGTAGGCGCGAGCGCCCTCGCTCGTGCGGCAGCGAGGAAAGGCGTGGGAGTGATGGCGCCCGCAACTAGGGAGGCGCTCGCGCCTCATCGATAAGTCTAATGATTGCATCCAGATCGCCATCATTGCGGTCCGCCCACAAGCATTTCCTTCACATCTCTGGCAGAATGTAAGGTTCAGGATGGCTATGAAAACTGCACGTTCGCGTGGCCCGCTCACGCGCAATATACATCTCGTCAAATGGGTCGAAAAAACTGCCGAACTCACCAAACCAAAAGACATTCACTGGGTAGATGGATCGCAGGCCGAGTATGACAAGCTCTGCCGCGAAATGGTGGCCAGCGGTTCCTTCACCAAGCTGAACGAAGAGTTGTGGCCCGGCTGCTTCCTGGCCCGTTCGGATGCGAGCGATGTGGCCCGCGTGGAAGACCGGACTTTCATCTGTTCCTTATCGAAGGACAACGCCGGTCCCACCAACAATTGGGAAAATCCCTACACCATGCGCCGTAAGTTGAAGGAAAAATTCAACGGCGCCATGAAGGGACGCACCATGTACGTGCTGCCTTTCAGCATGGGGCCGGTAGGCGGGCCGATGTCGCAAATCGGGGTGGAGCTCACTGATTCGCCCTACGTGGTCGTGAACATGCGCATCATGGCGCGCATCGGGATGGATGTCTTCAGGGAAATTGATAAAGATGAACAGCGCGTGGTGCCCTGCATCCACAGTGTGGGAGCGCCCCTGGCCCCCGGTCAGAAGGATGTCCCCTGGCCGTGTAATCCAGACAAGTACATTGTCCACTTTCCTGAGACCCGTGAAATCTGGTCTTACGGTTCCGGCTATGGCGGCAATGCGCTGCTGGGCAAGAAGTGCTTTGCGCTTCGCATCGCGTCCAACATCGCGCGCGACGAGGGCTGGATGGCCGAGCACATGCTCATCCTGGGTGTGGAGGATCCCCACGGCAAAAAGACTTATGTTGCCGCTGCCTTCCCCAGTTCCTGCGGCAAGACAAATTTCGCCATGATGGTGCCGCCCGCCGGACTTAAGGGCTGGAAGCTTTGGACCGTCGGAGATGACATCGCCTGGATCAAGCCTGACTCCCAGGGCTGTCTGCGCGCCATCAATCCGGAAGCCGGATTCTTCGGCGTGGCGCCGGGAACGTCGCAAAAGACCAATCCCAATGCGATGGCGACGCTCTCGCGCAACACCATTTTCACCAACGTCGCCCTCACTCCGGAAGGTGGCGTGTGGTGGGAAGGCATGACCGATGAGCCGCCCGCCGAGTTACAGGACTGGCAAGGCAATCTTTGGACTCCGGCGCTCGCGAAGAAAACCGGTGCCAAGGCGGCGCATCCCAACGCGCGCTTCACCGCGCCGGCGTCGCAATGTCCGACCATTGACGCTGCCTGGGAAGATCCCACGGGCGTGCCCATCAGCGCAATTATTTTCGGCGGCCGCCGCGCCACCACGATTCCGCTGATCTACCAGGCTTTCAACTGGAGTGCCGGAGTTTATGTCGGAGCCACGATGGGATCGGAAACGACCGCTGCGGCGGCGGGAGAAACCGGCAAAGTGCGACGCGATCCAATGGCGATGCTTCCCTTCTGCGGATATCACATGGGCGATTACTTTCGCCACTGGATCAAAATGCAGCGCTCGCTCAGCCGCACACCACGCATCTTCCATGTGAACTGGTTCAGAAAAGACGCCGACGGACAATTTACATGGCCGGGGTTCCGCGACAACATGCGCGTGCTCAAATGGATCGTGGACCGCGTCCACGGCCGTGCTCAGGGCAAGGAGACGCCGATCGGCTGGACTCCGCACTACGAAGACATCGATTGGAAGGGTCTGGGTTTCCCCAAAGAAAAATTCGATAAATTACAGACGGTGGACCGGGCGGCGTGGAAATCTGAAGTGATCGGGCACGAAGAATTGTTCATCCTTCTGCACGCGCATTTGCCGCCAGAGATGATTTACGAGAGGGAGCTGCTGATCTGCCGGCTATAGCAACGTGGGCGCCAGCGTCTCACTCGTGCGGGACGAGGCGGGAAGCCCGTCCTCTATTCACCGCTAAGCTACCGGCTGGGCTTCCGGCTGACTCACAACGGCCTCGAGGTGCTTGAAGGTTTCGTCCACCGTCAACGAATACATCTCCCGGCCCACGCCCTCACCGGATTCGAGCGCGGTCTTCAGATAGTGCCCGGCGATCTCGACCGCGAGCTGGTCGGTGATCACCTTACCAGTACGCTTCTTGTACTCCACCCACGCCGGATGCGGCAGTGCGACCCAAACGGTGCGCCCGTCCACCAGAAACTTGATGTCAACGGCGTCAGCGTGGCGCGTGGCAATGGCAACGATCAGCGCCTGGTAAATGCAGTGCACGTTCTTCTTGGTCCAGCGGTCAACGGCGCGAAAATCCTGATACATGGCTCCAAAAACTATATCTGACATGATTAACCCGGGCAAATCGTAGCCCCGGCGTCCCGCCGGCTGTCCGGTGGGCGTCCCGCCCACCGCGGCGGAGGCACGAACGACGCCGGGGCCTGTGGCGGCAAAATGCACAGGTCCTTCGCTGCGCTCAGGATGACAAGCAAGGTGAATTATGATGAGTGCTCGAAAGGCTGAAGGCTCATATGAAAAACCTCGGCATCCTGCTCTCCGGACGCGGCTCCAACTTCGAAGCCATTGCCAAAAATGTCTCCGCCGGCAAAATCCCGAATGCCCGCATTGCCGTCGTCATTTCCAACAAGCCGGATGCTGGCGGCCTCGAAATCGCAAAGCACATGGGACTCGAAGCCTTGGTCATTCCATCCAAGGGCAAGCCGCGAGAAGAGCATGACCGCGAGATCGTCACCGCCTTGCAGCAGCGCAACGTCGATCTGGTTTGCCTGGCCGGATACAGGCGCCTGCTCTCGCCCTGGTTCGTGCAGCAATTTCCGCGGGGCATCTTGAACATCCATCCCTCGCTGCTTCCCGCATTCCCCGGCCTGGAGGCTCAAGAACAAGCCTTCGCCTACGGCGTTAAAGTCACCGGCTGTACGGTGCACTTTGTAGACGAAGAACTTGACCACGGCGCCATCATTGTGCAGAAAACGGTCCCGGTACTGGATGCAGACGACGAGCAGACCCTCGCAGCGCGGATTCTGGAGCAGGAACACGTCGCATATTCAGAGGCGATCAACCTGGTACTGGACGGCAAGTACGACATCGTGGGTCGGCGGCTGATGAAGCCTGCACGAACCACGTAGGGGCGGACGCCCTCGTCCGCCCAGCCGAGCGCAGCTCGGCAATGTATGCGCATACGACGCAAGAAAAGACGAGCTGCGCTCGTCCACCCGGACGAGGGCGTCCGGGTCTACGTGGCCGGTGGTGGCACCAGCTTGCCGCTATAATCTTTACCCTATGCCCACCTTCCCTCCCGTCGACGAACAACTCGCCTACATCAAAAAAGGCTCTGCCGAAATCGTGAAGGAGTCGGAGCTTCGCTCCAAGCTGGAGAAGTCCCTAGCGTCCGGCAAGCCGTTGCGCGTGAAAGCCGGCTTCGATCCCACCGCCCCGGATCTTCATCTCGGCCACACCGTGCTCCTGCGCAAGCTCAAACATTTTCAGGACCTCGGCCACACTGTCATCTTCCTGATCGGCGATTTCACCGGCATGATTGGCGATCCCACGGGACGCTCCGCCACCCGCCCGCCGCTGAGCGCGGAAGACATCATGCGCAACGCCAAGACTTACATGGCACAGGTCTTCAAGATTCTTTCCCAGGCCAAAACCGAGACCCGCTTCAACAGCGAGTGGTTCGACAAAATGAAACCCGCGGACTGGATCCGCCTCACCGCCAAGTTCACGGTCTCGCAGATGCTCGAGCGAGAGGACTTCCACAAGCGCTTCCAGGAAGAAAAGCCTATCGCACTCCACGAACTGCTCTACCCGCTGGCCCAGGGATACGATTCGGTCGCGCTCAAGGCGGACGTCGAGCTGGGCGGCACGGACCAGAAATTCAATCTGCTGGTGGGCCGTGAAATGCAGCGCGCTTACGGGCAGGAGTCGCAGGTGGTTTTGACTACGCCCATCATCGAAGGTCTCGACGGCGTGCAGAAAATGTCGAAGTCGCTGGGCAATGCCATTGGCATCCAGGAGCCGCCGCTCGAAATGTACGGCAAAGTAATGTCAATATCCGACCCGATGATGTGGAGGTACTACGAACTGCTGACCGATGTGCAACTGGCTGAGATCGAAAAGCTGAAGAGTGAATCGCATCCCATGGAAGCCAAGAAAGACCTGGCGCGGCGGATCGTAACCGATTTTCACTCAGCGGAGGCAGCGGCTAAGGCGGCTGAGGATTGGGCGAAGCAATTCCAGAAAGATGCGGTGCCGGAAGATGTGCAGGTTGTGGAGGTAAAGTTTGCCGACGTTGAATCTTCCGGAGCCGGACGGATCAAATTGGATAAGTTGCTGGCGCTCGCCGGCCTGGCGGATTCGGTCAGCGATGCGGGCCGGAAGCTGAAGCAAAACTCGGTAAAGCTTGACGGAGAGGTTACAACCGATTCCACAATCGCATGGGACGCGGGAAAAGACCTGACGTTACGCGCCGGGAAAAAAATCAAGCGAGTGCACTTCACTTAGCAACTCTGTCATCCTGAGCGGAACCGACCGATTCGCTTGTGAATCGGTTGGTGGAGTCGAAGGACCCCTACCTGCTGAAATGCTCTCAGCCCCTCGGGGTTTGTGCAGCTAGGGGAAAAAACAAAGAACTGCTGGATTTGTGCTGGTGGTAGGGGTCCTTCGACTGCGTGGAAAGTTCGCGACGCGAACTTTCCACTCCGCTCAGGATGACAATGTCTCGGCTGTTGTGAGATTTACGGCAGCAGCCCAAACACTTCCACGCTGTTTGTCGTCCCCACAAAGACTTTGCCATTAACAATCGTGGGAGTGATGAACTTGTTGCCCGCTCCGAGCTGATCGCGGCTGCCTGCCTGGTTGCTGTTGTAGAGTTCGTGCAGATTGCCGGCGTCGTAAGCATGCAGCACGGACGGAGTTGTGTTTTCGACCGCCCACAGGATGCCGTTGCCGGCGCCGTTCGCGGAAATGCTGGGGGTCGTGCCCGGATAGCGAAACGTGTTGCTGGTCTGGCCGACCGGACCGGTGGAGAGCTTCGCGTTGGTAATCTTGAAAGCTTTGATCGCGTCTCCGACCGCGCCGTAGTAGAGGGTGCCGTTGAAATACGCGGGCATGCCCCATACCCCGCCGCCCAACCCTCCGGTGAGATCCTGATAGACGTTATTGCTGCCGGGATTGAACTTGCCCATGGCATCGCGGTTCACGACATAGATGTGCCCATCCTTGCCTGCGCCCACGGAGAGGCGCCGGACGTTTCCGTTTTCATCCGTGAGATCGGGCAGCACCAGCGCTCCGCCGGAACCGAGATCGGCGTCAGAATTATTCTCCTGCTGTTGATTCTGCATCTCGAAGTAGTCCGCCACCGCCAGGCCGCCCGTGGTGGAAATTTTCAGGAAGGCATTGCCGTAGTTGCCGTTGGCGGGGAATCCGCTGGGGTTGAGAGTCGTGCCGAAATCGCCGTTGGCATCGAGGAGATAGATATTTCCGGCGCTGTCGGCGGCGGGTGCGGTGTCCGACATCCAGATCGCGCCTGCGCTGCCGTTGGGAACCACATTGAAGACGCGGGTCTGGGCGAGAGTGGTTTGGTCAAATCCCATGATCCATCCGGTATAGGGACGAATGTCGCAGTGCGACGCCCAGGTGGTGTAGACCACCCCATTCAGCAGGAGCAATCCGGCTCGTTCTTTATACTGGGCCGGGTCGAAGATCACGTTGCCGTTGGAACTGTTGTCTCCGGTCCCCGGAAATGAAGCGGTAATGTTCCTAGGACCGCTGAACAATTCCGCGCCGGTCGTAACGTCGAGTGCATGCAGGCGCTGGAAGTAAGTGGTCCCGGATTTTGACATGGCCACAACATAGATCACGCCATGCGTGCCCGCGCTGCGGTCAATCACGGGCGTGGCCGTGATTCCAATCTCGGGCGTGACCTGGTCGCATCCCCGGGCATCGCTCGGTGTTTCTCCCGCGCCCAGAGTTGACACTTTCCACAACTGGGTGCCGGCGTCGGCGTCAAAAGCATAAACACTGCCATGCTCGGTCGTGATGTAAACGACGTTATGGGTTGCGCCGCCGATGACGAGTTGGCCCAGGTAAAGCGGCTGCGCATCAACTTTTCCATCCACGGGGAGAGAGCGGACTTTGCCGAAGGTGGCAGAGTTGACGTTGGCAATGTTCAACACTGTTTCGTTCAAGTTCTGGCCGGTGCGGGCGATGTCGTTGTGATAGGTCACTACGTCAAGCATGGAACCGCCTGCCACGCTCGATACCGACAAGGTCGCTGCATTGCTGGTGGCCTTGCCCGCGGAATTGCTGACCACCACCCGGAATCTAGCTCCGTTGTCAGCGGTCGTGGCCGGGGACGTGGTGTAGCTGGCGGTGGTCGCACTCGAAATCGCTATTTCGTTCCTCTCCCACTGATAGGTCAACGGACCATAGCCTGTCGCCGTCGTCGAAAACGTCGCCGTTTCGCCCGGCGCCACTGTCCGGCTGGAGGGATGGGTCATAATTTCTGGTGCCGCCGCCATTGGTGACGGGGCGGTCGCACCTCCTCCCCCGCAACCCAGGGCCAGGGTGAAGACCGAGCATAGACAAACTACGGCGAAAGCTTGCAAGCGCATGATTAGGAAGACTCTCTCTTCAGGAAGCGGCTAGACCAGCGGTGTTAGCAAGAGGGGCAGGTTTGTGAGTATTGCAGTTTCACTCTCTAGACTCAAGCTGATCGCGCCAATTCCTACCATAAATGACTCAGAATTATTCCCACCACGGGACATCAACAATCACAGCTGGCCCCGGAAAGTCCAACTGTCGAAGCTATCCAAAACTATTCAAGAGCAATTTGCCTTCCGGCGCGCGCGCATGAGCTGCCTTCAGCTACTTTCCTGGATTAAATTTTGTTAATCTCGCGGCGCAAGCATGCGTGCCGCCGCCATCCTCGGTCTGCATTCGTCGCCCAAAGATCTGCAGCCGTTTGCACGAATCTCGGATGCGCTCTGGCACATTGGGTTGCCCGCGAATTCGTCCGACGCGGATGCAGTGATTGTTTTTGGCGGCGATGGCACTGTGCACCGTCATCTGCCGCAACTGGTCAAGCTGCAGCTTCCGGTGCTGGTCGTTCCGCACGGCAGCGGCAACGATTTTGCGCGCGCTTTGAGCCTTCGCCGCACAAGCGATGCGCTGGCTGCGTGGCGTCAGTTCACTTCGCGCCAGCAACCGGCCGAGGGACCGGGAGGCGAAAACGCAGGAGAATATCCGGACGGAAAGAATGTTCGCCGCATCGACCTGGGAGTGATCTCGGCGCTTTCTTCTTCGCGAGCCTCGGCAGACGCGATCCTACCCAACGCGCCCGGACGATACTTCTGTTGTGTCGGTGGAGTGGGTCTCGATGTCGAAGTCGCAAGGCGTGCCAACCAGCTTCCTCGCGCCGTTCGCCGGAGGGGCGGCTATCTTCTCAGCGTTCTGCCCGCGCTGTTCAGATTTCAGCCGCTGGCGGTGAAGGTTAAAACCTGGCGCGACGAGCCGTCAGGAGGATTGGACGTCCGCTACGACGGGCCTGCGATGGTGGTTGCGTTCGCCAACACTCCCACCTACGGTGGAGGCATCCGGATCGCCCCGCACGCCCAGTTGGACGACGGAAAGCTCGATATCTGCGCGGTCGACAGCATGGCAAGAGCCCGGCTGCTGCGGCTTTTTCCGTCCGTCTACTCCGGCCGGCATTTACAGATTCCCGAGGTCAAGTATTTCCAGACGGACCGTTTGCGGATCGAGACCGAAAAACCATCGGATGTCTACGCGGACGGCGAGTACGTTTGCTCGACTCCGGTGGAAGTAACCGTGGAGCGTGCCGCGTTAAAAGTAATTGTGCCGGCGTTGCCCAGCAAATAAGCCAGAGCGGACGCGAGCGTCCGCTCCGTTTCGAAACTGTCGCCGCTAGCCAGGCCCCAGATACATCACGTGGACGTACGTCCCCAAACGCGTGTTGTACGCCAGGTACCATCCCACGTGGTCAGGATCCAGGTAGATTACGATGTCGTCGCTATCCCATAGCCAGTCGGCGCAGGCATCGTAGTCGTACGGCGCCGCCTGAAAGAAGAACCCGCCCACGTCGAAGCGCTCGCGGCCTCCGCCATGCAGCCGCCAGATACGTTGCGGTCCGATCGCTCCGGTGAAGCGTCCATGCTCCCAGGGGTGATCGAGATGATAGTGAACATCGTTCCTTCCCGTGTCGTGCCCGATCCAGCGATCGTTTTCCGCGTGAACGTGGGGCGCGGGTGGATGCCCTGGCACGTCCTGGAAGCTGCGACGCTGGTCGCCCTCGGGGTGTGAATTTTGCTTGGGGGCCTTAGGCGCAGGCCTTGCAGGGGCGGGGCCGCGCTGCGGAATGTGCCCGCCTCCAACTCCCTGCTCATGTCCCGCGTTTTGGGGGGACGGGCGTCCCGCCCGTCGTGCGAAGCCGTTGCCTGACGGGCGGGACGCCCGTCCTCCATTGACTTGTTCTGCCGTTCCTGCGCCCACAGCATGTGGGCCATGAACACGACCAGCAACGCGGCCGAAAAGCCGCTGCATTTCTTCATACAGCCTCCTTTTCGCCCCGAAGCAGTCCTAGTTTATAGATTTGTGAGGTTAGAGGATGTTCATGACTGCGGAGTTGGATCACAGAAGTTACTTCTTGCGCTGGCCTTTGTGAAGCGCGTCCATCATGGCGGCAATGCGTTTTTCCCGGGTTTCAGGTCTTTTTGCGGCCTCGATCTCCCGCACATATTCCTTCTGATGAGTGAAGGAAAGTTTCGGCCAGAACTTCCTCGCTTTCGGATCGCGGTCAATGATCCTCTTCAGGCTGGCAGGCAGATCGACCGTCCGCTTTTCGTCATCGAGTTCCATGAGCACGGTGACAGTGTCTCCAGCTTTGCACTTGGCGCCGGCGCGCAATTGGGCGTTAACCACCATCATGTACCCGTTACCCATGTTCATCAGCGAACTGCGGAAGCGAAATCCATCGATGGTGCCTTTAACCGGCACCCGGCCCTTGCGCTGGAAGACTTTGACCACGTCAAACGGCGGCTTCAGGATCGCCGCCTCGCTTCCGGCATGGCTCAGAAGCTTGACTTCAAATTTCTGCTGCGTCATGGCTTTCTGTCCTCAACCACCATCTTCCCCTTGTCATCCTTCGCCACATAAGCCCATGGCACATTCGCGTCGTGAGTAAACATGGTCAGCCACTGCTCTGGAACGGCCTGGGCGTAGTAACGCTTGCGGCTTTCGATCGTCTCGATCGGATACAAGTCATAGGACATCACCCAGTTCAGGTCGAGGTGGGCGCTGGTAGGAATCAGGTCGGAGATGTAGCAGGCGGTCTGTCCGCCGCTCTGGACCAGAACGGCTTGCATGTTTCGCGTGTGTCCGGGGTAGACCCGAACTGACACGCCGGGCACGATCTCTGAGTCACCACGCAGGAGGGTCATCTGCCCACTTTCGACCAGGGGATCGTAATTCTCCGTGATGTAGCTGACCGCATCCCGCTGATTTTCGTGCGCGTGCTTCCATTCCCCTTCCTGCACATAATATTTCGCTTTGGGAAACGTGGCGGCAATCTTGCCGCCCTGGCGGACGGTGTTCCAGCCGCAATGATCGAAGTGAAGATGAGTGTTAATGACAATGTCCACGTCTTCCGGCGCGATGCTCGCCGCATTCAGCTGCGGCAACAACTCCGCAGGCTGGCCGTAGATCTTGACCATCTTCTCGGAGAGCTTGTTGCCTACGCCGGTTTCGATCAGGACAGTATGAGACCCGGTGCGTACTACGACCGAATTCAATCCCAATGGCACCAGGTTGGCGGCATTCGCTTTTAGCTTGCGCTCCCACAGGCTTTTGGGGACGACACCGAACATGCCTCCTCCATCAAGGTGGTAGATCCCGTCGGAGACGGCAGTGAGTTCGAAGTCGCCCAGAGTGATGCGCTGCATGGAATCGTTCCCTCAGCTAAAAGCCTACCACTGCCCACGTAGGGGCGGACGCGCCTGAACAGCCAAACACAAGGTCCCTCCACTGCGCTTCGCTGGCTCTGGTCGGGATGACAGGTATTGGTGTGGGTTTTCTACCACGAACCACGTGGGGACAGCCGCCCTCGGCTGTCCGGCGGTGCACAGCGCCGCTTCTTTGATCCCAGCAAGAACCCGGGCGAGCTTTGCTCGCCGGGACAGGTGAGGACACCTGTCCCTACGTGGGTGTGATACGCACCGGCTTCAACGACCCACCATGCTAAAATTGATGCAGCCCAATGCTTCCAGACGTGCAACACCTGATGGAGCTACAGCAGGCGGACCGCGAAATTCTCCGCCTCAACCAAGAAGTCGCTGCGCTGCCTAAACGCGTGGCCGCCATCGAAGAAAAGCTGGCCGGCACCAAGGCCGGACTGGAAAAGGCGAAAGCGGCAGTCAAAGCCGACGAAGCCACCAGGCGAAAGTACGAAAGCGCCATCCAGGACCTGCAAGGCAAAATCTCCAAGTATCGCGATCAGTCTCTCGCCGTAAAAACCAACGAACAGTACAAAGCGCTGCTGCACGAAATTCAGTACGCCGAGCAGGAGATCAAATCCAACGAAGACAAAATTCTGGAGTTGATGCTCAACGCCGACGCCCGCGACAAGGACGTGAAAGCCGCCGAGCTTGAACTTAAAGCCGAGATGGCTGAGATCGAGAAAGAAAAAGCCGCTGCCCGGGAGCGTACCGCGGAAGACGAAAGGCTGCTGGCGGAGTGGAATGCCAAGCGCAATCAGGCTCGCGCCGGAGTGAACGAAGACCTGCTGCGCCAATACGAACGCGTCTCGAAATTTCGCGGCTCCGGACTGGCCGAAGTTCGCGATCAGAAGTGCATGGGATGCCAGGTGATGCTGCGTCCGCAGACTTACAACGAAGTGCGCAACGGACAGATCATCGTCTGCGAATCCTGCCAGCGCGTGCTGTACTTTGATCCCGCAACCGGAGTAGCGGTCGAACGCCCCAGCCTCAGTGCGAAGCGCCGGGCTCGACCGAAGACCCACGTGGACAAGGCGTGGTTCTACCGCGCTGAATACAACGACCTGGGGGAGGTTTTCTTCGCCTTTCTGAATGCGGATGGCAGCGCCAGCCGCCGCGTGTACGACGCGCACACCGGCAGAAAAATCGGCGACACCGAGTCTCAGCCCGGCGACTTCAGCGCGGTTTTCGCCGAGGACATAAGGTCGGGCGTGCGCCTTCACACCACGCTGGACCTGCAACAGCTTGAAGACTGGGCCTCAGAGCTGCCCATGACCGAACTCGACGAACTGCACGCCGACCTGAAAAAAGCCCTCCGCGAAGCGCCGGCAGAAACCGCAGAACACCCCGCCGCCAGCTAAGTCCGGTGTGGGGCGGGCGCCCTCGCCCGCCGCCTTTGACTTACTCCTGCCGTCAGATGTGTTCGAAAGCCCCGTCGCACAAGATCCCCAAATCGAAATCAGATGCAACGCCAGAAGCGGCGGGCGAGAGCGCCCTCCCCACACGCGTCGGGTAAGATCATGGCATGCCCTCGAAGCCAGCCGCTCTGTCCCTTCCCGTCGTAAGAGTCTCCCGCCGTGGCGCCAAGCGTCTGCAGGACGGTCACGTCTGGGTCTACCGCTCCGACATCGTGTCGGCTGACGGAATCGCTCCGGGCGCGGCCGTGAGCATCACCGATGAGCGTGGAAAATTTCTGGGGACGGCCCTCTACAGCAGTTCTTCGCAGATTGCGATCCGCATGATTTCAAACCACGCCGTGGATGACCTCAGTCGGCTGCTGCGAGAGCGTATCCAGGGAGCAATCGCCTACCGGGAGCGCGTGGTGCGCGACACCGATGCCTATCGCGTGATCTTCAGCGAGGCCGATTTCCTGCCTGGGCTCATCGTCGATCGCTACAACGACCTGCTCTCCATCCAGGCCCTGACCCAGGCGATCGACGCGGAGCCGGTGCGCAGCGTCGTCGTTGCCGAGCTCAACGAGCGTTTGAAACCAGTGTCCATCGCCCAACGCGTCGATCCCCGCATCCGCGAGTTAGAGCAGCTTCCGGCTCGGCCCTCAGGCCTGATCCAGGGAGAGAAAAGCAGCACCATCGTCACGATGAACGGAGTACGCTTTCACTATGAGGCGCTCGAAGGCCAAAAGACTGGCTCATTCCTCGATCAGCGGGAAAATTATGCGGCAGCCGCGGGCCATGCCCACGGTGAGGCGCTCGACGTCTTCTGTTACCAGGGCGGCTTCGCCCTGCACCTGGCCCGCTCCTGCTCTAAAGTCAGCGGAGTGGACAGCTCCCGTCCCGCTCTCGAGGTGGCTGACCGCAACGCCACCCTGAATAGCCGGGAGATCGAATGGGTCGAAGCCAACGCCTTCGACCTCCTGCGCGACTACGCCGACGCTGGCCACCGCTACGACACTATCGTCCTCGATCCGCCTGCCTTCGCCAAGAGCAAGAGCAACCTGGAAACCGCGCTCCGCGGATACAAAGAGCTGAACCTGCGGGCGCTCAAGATGCTGCGGCCGGGCGGGATCCTCATCTCCTGCTGCTGCTCTTACCACGTCAGCCCAGCCCAATACCTGGAAGTCGTGGCAGAGGCGGCGCGCGATGTCCGGAGAAGCCTGCGGATCATCGAAACCCGGGGTCAGGCTAAAGACCACCCGGTCCTGCTAAATGTGCCTGAAACTGAGTATCTGAAGTCCGTGATTTCCTACGTAAGTAATTGAAAATATCATCATTTTAATAATTGACAGTGATACACTCATATTATATTATTCAAATATACTAAATAGGCATCCGAGAGCAGTACCAGGGAGCCGAATAAGAGAAATTCAATATCTCTTTGGAGGAGGATTTTATGACCGTACTTACGCGCTGGGACCCCTATCGCGAATTCAACACCTTGCAGGACCGCCTGAACCGCTTGTTCAATGCCTCGTACAACGAGGGCCGGGACGAGTCGCTGTCGACCTCGACTTTTGCTCCAGCGGTCGATGTTTATGAAGATGAACACAACGTCACGCTGAAGATCGAAGTGCCGGGAATTGACGAGAAGGACATTGACGTCCGCATCGAGAACAACACTCTCACCGTGCACGGCGAGCGCAAGTTCGAGAAGGAAGAGAAAGAAGAGAATTATCGCCGCATCGAGCGGCAGTATGGCAGCTTCACTCGCACCTTCACGCTGCCCAACACGGTAGACACCGACAGCGTTTCCGCCAGCTACGAAAAGGGTGTACTGAAGGTCAAGCTGGCCAAGAAGGCCGAAGCCAAGCCCAAGCAGATCAAAGTCAACGTAGGCGGAGAAAAGACCCTGGAAGGCAAGCAGCAGCCTGGGTCAACCCAGCCGAAGAGCACTGGTCAAGCCGCGTAATTCGGCATGAGCCACGTAGGGGTAGGTGTCTCACCTGCCCGGTCGAGCGCAGTTCGACTGACGGGAGGCGTTAACCCACGCCTCCCGTTAATTTTGTAATCGGGTAATTTGAAATCCCACAAGAGTGAGAGCATGCTAAAAGCTCTCAATTTCCAAATTACTCAATTGCAAAATTACTAATTGGAGTTCTTATGTCGATTCGTTGGGAAAAACTTACAGTGAAGGCGCAGGAAGCGGTGCAGCGGGGCAACGACCTGGCCTCCGAGCACGGCAACCCTGAGCTGTTACCCCTGCACTTGCTGGCAGCGCTGCTTGAAGACAAGGAAGGCATCATTCTGCCCGTGCTGGAGAAAATCGGCATTGGCCCGCAGGCGGTGCTGAGCGAGACTTACCGCGAGATCGATCGCCTGCCGAAGGTTTCCGGTGGCGGAGCGGCCCAGGTGACACTCTCGAAGGCAGCCAACGATCTTCTGGAGCGCGCCTTCAAGGAAGCGGCCAATTTCAAGGACGAGTATGTTTCGACCGAGCACCTGCTGCTGGCCATCACGCATCTGAAGCGCGATCCGGCGCAGGAAATTCTGGCGCGGCAGGGCGCGACTTACGATGCGATCCTAAAAGCTCTGACTTCGGTGCGCGGCTCCCAGAAGGTTACCGATCAGAATCCTGAAGCCAAGTACCAGGCGCTAGAGCGTTATGCCCGCGACCTGACCGAACAGGCCAGGCGCGGAAAGCTCGACCCGGTTATTGGCCGCGACGAAGAAATCCGCCGCGTGGTCCAAGTGCTTTCCCGGCGCACCAAGAACAACCCGGTGCTGATCGGCGAACCCGGCGTCGGCAAAACTGCGATCGTGGAAGGATTGGCCCAGCGCATCGTTTCCGGCGACGTGCCCGAGGCTTTGAAAAACAAGCGCGTCGTGTCTCTCGATCTGGGCGCCATGCTGGCGGGCGCGAAGTTTCGCGGCGAATTTGAAGATCGTCTCAAAGCCGTCCTCAAGGACATCGAAGACTCGCAGGGTAAGACCATCCTCTTCATCGACGAGCTGCACACCCTGGTGGGTGCAGGCGCGGCCGAAGGCGCAATCGACGCTTCCAACATGTTGAAGCCGGCGTTGGCCCGCGGCGAGTTGCGCGCCATCGGCGCCACCACGCTGAATGAGTATCGCAAGTACATCGAAAAAGATGCCGCGCTGGAGCGCCGCTTCCAGATCGTGTTCGTGGGCGAACCCAACGTCGAAGACACCATCGCGATCCTGCGCGGATTGAAAGAGCGCTACGAAGTTCATCACGGCGTGCGCATCAAGGACTCGGCCATCGTGGCGGCGGCCACTCTGTCCCATCGCTATATCTCCGACCGCTTCCTGCCCGACAAGGCCATCGACCTGATTGACGAGGCGGCCGCATCGCTGCGCATCCAGATCGATTCCATGCCGACGGAGATTGACCAGTTGGAGCGTCGCGCGACCCAGCTGGAAATCGAGAAGCAGGCGCTGAAGAAGGAAAGCGATCCTAATTCGAAAGATCGTCTGGCTGTCATTGAGAAAGAGCTGGCTGAGCTGCGGGAGAAGTCGAACGCGCTCAAAGCTAACTGGAAGCGCGAGAAAGACCTGATCGCCCGCACCCGAACACTGAAAGAGAAGATTGAGCAGCTCAAGATCGAGGAGCAGGCCGAGGAACGCAAAGGCAACTTACAGCGCGTGGCGGAGATTCGTTATGGATTGCTGGTGCAGGCCGAAGAGGAGCTGAAGAAGCTGACGGCGCAGATTGACGGATCCTCGCAAGAAAAGGCGACGGACAAGAGTATCCGCCCCACACGGATGTTGAAGGAAGAAGTGGATGAAGAAGACGTGGCTCGCATCGTCTCCAAGTGGACCGGCATTCCGGTCTCGAAGATGCTCGAGGGCGAGGTCAAGAAGCTGGTCACCATGGAAGAGCGTCTGCGGCAGCGTGTCGTCGGTCAGGACGCGGCCCTTGAACGTGTGGCCAACGCCATCCGGCGATCCCGCGCGGGGCTGAGCGATCCTAAAAAGCCGATCGGATCTTTTGTCTTTCTGGGGCCGACTGGCGTCGGCAAAACCGAATTGGCGCGAGCACTGGCTGAATTTCTGTTTGACGACGAGCACTCCATGGTGCGCATCGACATGTCGGAGTACATGGAGAAGCACGCCGTCTCGCGGCTGATCGGCGCGCCTCCGGGCTATGTCGGCTATGAAGAAGGCGGACAGTTGACCGAGCAGGTGCGGCGACGCCCCTACGCGGTCGTTCTGTTCGACGAAATCGAGAAGGCGCATCCCGACGTCTTCAACATCCTGCTGCAAATGATGGACGATGGCCGCCTGACCGACGGCCGGGGCCGTACCGTGGATTTTCGCAACACGGTCATCATCATGACTTCAAACATCGGGTCTGCCTTCCTGCAGTCTGAAGGCACGCGCTCGGAGCAGGAATTCGACGAGGCTTCGAAGCAGGTGATGAACGCCCTGCATGGCCACTTCAAGCCGGAGTTTCTCAACCGCGTGGATGACATCATCGTCTTCCGTCCGCTGGGCAAGGAACAGCTGGTGAAGATCATCGAGCTGCGACTGGAAGACGTTCGCCGTCTGCTGGCGGATCGCAAGATTTCGCTGGAACTGACCGATGCGGCGAAAGACCTTCTATTCACCGAAGGCTTCGACCCGAACTTCGGAGCGCGGCCGCTGAAGCGCGCGATCCAGAAGCTGGTGCAGGACCCGCTGGCGCTAAAGATCCTCGACGGCGAGGTGCTGCACGGCGATCATGTGGTCGTTGATGCTGACAAGAAAACCGGCAAGATGGTATTCGAAGTCAGCAAGCGAGTGGGCGAGAAGGAAGCAGCCAAGGCGCGGTAGTAAATGTAGGCGCGAGCGCCCCGCTCGTGCTCTGTCCGTGGCGCAGCCGCACGAGCGAGGGCGCTCGCGCCTACATAAAGCTTCAGCGATTGCCCAATTTCACTTTTCGCCTTACCATCCAGTCAGTGGCTACCGCTAAAAACATTCCCGACCTGAAGCAGCGACTGGTGTCAGCGGCGCCGGTTGAGGACGATTCATCCTTTGAGCTGAAGTTGCGGCCGCAGCGATTGGCAGAGTTCATCGGACAGCCCAAGGTCAAAGAGAACCTGGCTGTCGCCATCGAGGCAGCGCGCTCACGCGGCGAGGCGCTGGATCATGTTTTGTTGTACGGCCCGCCTGGCCTCGGCAAAACTACACTTGCCACCATCATCGCCAATGAACTCGCTGTGCCGTTTCAGCAGACTTCCGGGCCGACCCTGCAAATCAAGGGCGACCTCACGGCGATCCTGACCAACCTCAAGGACAAGCAAGTCCTCTTCATTGACGAAGTACACCGCCTGCAGCCGGCGCTGGAGGAGCTTCTCTACTCGGCCCTCGAGGACTACAAGCTGGACATCATGATCGGGCAAGGGCCCTCGGCGCGCACTCACACCATGGATGTGAAGCCGTTCACCTTCATTGGCGCGACCACGCGTGCCGGACTGCTTTCGTCGCCGCTGCGGTCGCGTTTCGGCATCGTGTTGCGCCTGGAGTTCTATACCCACGAGGATTTGCGCATCATCGTGGAACGGTCGGCCGAAATTCTCGGGGTTGAGATTGATGACGCGGGGGCGCTCGAAATAGCCAGCCGTTCGCGTGGGACTCCGCGCATCGCCAACCGGCTGCTGCGCCGGGTGCGCGACTTTGCCCAGGTACGCAGCGCCGGGAAAATTGACCTGCCGACTGCCCAGGCCGCACTACAGATGCTGGAAGTTGATCGTTACGGCTTCGACGAAGTGGACCGCAAGTTACTGCTGACCATCATCGAGAAATATCAGGGCGGACCGGTGGGCGTGAACACGCTGGCCGCGGCCCTGGCCGAGGAGCAGGATGCGATTGAAGAAATATACGAGCCGTTCCTGATCCAGATCGGGTTCCTGAACCGCACGCCGCGGGGCCGGGTCGCGACCCAGTTGGCGTACGACCATTTCGGAATCACTCCGAACCGGAAACAGAGTTCTTTGTTCTAGTAGTCAGTGATCAGTTGTCAGTTCTCAGATTCTGCTGGCGACTGGCCTCTTATGATTGCTCATTTGCGCGGAAAATTGCTGGCGAAGCGCCCCAACCAGGCCGTGGTTGAGACGGGTGGCGTAGGCTACGACGTCACCATCAGCATTCCCACCTACTCCGGCCTGCCCGCGGCCGGCGGCGAAGTTGCGCTGCACATTCACACCCATGTGCGCGAAGACATGATTGCGCTTTACGGATTTCTGCGTCCGGCAGAGAAGACGCTCTTTGAAAAGCTGATCACGGTTAGCGGCATCGGCCCTAAGCTGGCGATAACGATTCTGAGCGGGATGGCGGCGGACGAGATGGTCAACGCCATTCGCGGCAACGATATCGCAAGGCTCACCCGAATTCCCGGCATCGGCAAGAAAACTGCGGAACGCATGGTGCTCGAGCTGCGCGATAAGCTGACCGTCGAGAAAGCCGGAGAGATTCCCGCAGCGCCCAGCATGAGTCCGGTTGAGGAAGACGTGCTTTCGGCGCTGATGAATCTCGGATATCAGCGGGCAGCGGCGGAGAAGGCCCTGGCAGCGGCGTCCAAAAATGGCGACACAGGCCCGTTCGATGGGCTGTTTAGAGAAGCTCTGGCCGTTCTCTCGAAGTAATCTTACTTTCGAGAATATCGAGGACGACCATGAATTTGCGGCAGATCGACCGCCAGGCTCACTTTCTAAACGGAGCCTTCAGGCATCCTGCGATGAGGTTCGAGCCTGTATCTGGATGAGGTTTGACGGCGGCCGTCACTGCTCGACGACGATGACGCCCCAGGGTCCACGGCCAACCTTGACCTTGCGGACTACCTTCTGGCTGGCGAGATCCACAACCGAAATATCGTTCGAGGGCCCGTTGGCGCTGTAAAGAGTCTTGCCGTCGCGCGAAAGAGCGATCCCCCATGGGCGCTCGCCCACTTCAAACGACCCTGTGACCCGGTTCGTGGCTGTGTCGATCACAAAAACCTTGTGTCCGCGGCCGGTACTTACGTACAGCTTTGAAGCATCGTGAGAGAGCAACACGGCCATGGGTTTGATGACTCCTCGCTCACCCAGGGAAATGGTTCGTACGGCTTCGTGCTTTGTGCAGTCGACTACCATCACCGCGCCATCGTTTTCGGCGTTCACATACGCCCGGGAACTGTTGGGGAGAAACGCCACCGAGCGTGGACGCCTCCCGACCTTGAACGTCTTGATGATTTTCTCCGCCGCAATATCAATGACTGAAATCGTTCCGGTGTTTTCAGAGGTAACGTAGACAAACTTTCCGTTGGGCGCGATCTTGACTCCCTCGGGTTCCTCTCCGACAGCGAAGGTCTTCGTAACCTTTCCGCTGGCCACGTCGATCATGCTGGCCTTGGAATCGTCTTCGTTAGAAACAAAAATGTGGCGTCCATCCCGGCTGAGGTCAAAATTTTCGGGGTCCGAGCCGCTCTGAATCAGCCGCATGAGTTTGTTCTGCCTCACGTCAAAGACGCCGATGCCATCGGCGGTCTTGTCCGGAGGCGGAAGCTTGCTCTCATCGACACCCGGTCCACCGATAGGAGAGCCGCTCAGCGCCACATAGATCGTCTTCCCGTCAGGGCTGGAGTGAATACCACGCGGACGCTTGCCCAGCGGAACGGTGGCGAGCACTTCGAGAGTCGAAGCGTCAATCACGCTCAAGTCGCCGGAGTTCTCATTGGTCACGTAGATGCGAGAGCCCGGCTTCGATACGTTCTTGTCAAGCGAACTGCACGAATTGACAAGCAGAAGCACCAGACAGGTCGTAAAAAATACACGTCGTGTCGAGCAGCTCATTGTTCCCCTTAGCATGCAATAGATCTCGCGGACGGCAACATTATGCCCCTCCATACCCGCAGATCCAAACAACTCTACTTTCCGATGCAGAACCGGCTGAAGATCAGATTCAGAATGTCATCGTTGGTGGTGGCTCCGGTAATTTCGTCGAGCGGCCGCAAGGCGCTGTAAAGATCGAGCAGAACCATCTCGTGCGGAACCTTGCCATACACCGCTATCACAGCGGCATCGAGTCCCGCCAGCGAGTCGCTCACCAGGCCTTGATGACGGGTGTTGGTGAGAAAACCAGTTTCGCCTGTTCCTTCCAACCCTCCTCCCACCTGGCGCAGAATCTCCGCCCGCAGTCCGGGAATGCCTTCTCCAGTCAGCGCTGACACGCGCACGCCCGGCAACTGAGAACTGGGAACCTGAAACTGCGAACTGAATTTATCCACCTTGTTTTCGACCAGAATTCCATTCCGCTGGGCCACGAGCGCAAGCAGCCGGTGATCTTCGTCCTCCGCCGGTTCGGAAGAATCCAGCACCACGAGGACCAGATCTGCGTCGGCAAGAGCTTCCTTGGATTTGCGAATGCCGATACCTTCCGCTTCATCCAAAGCACTGCGAATCCCCGCCGTGTCTACGAGCTTTACGGGGATACCGCCAAGCGAAACCGTCTCGGTCACCAGGTCGCGCGTGGTCCCAGGCGTGGCGGTGACGATGGCGCGATCACTTTCCACCAGGCGATTGAACAGGCTCGACTTGCCGACGTTCGGCCGGCCGACGATGGCCAGCGTCAGTCCCTCGTGAACCAGCTTCCCGTGGGCGAAAGAGGAAGACAACTGCTGCAACGGCGTCCGAACCGCAGAGATCTGTTCGAGGATTTGATCAGCCGGCATGACGGAGACATCGTCCTCGGCGAAGTCGATGCCAGCTTCGAGCACCGCGATCAGCTCTATCAATTTTTGCTTGATGGGCTGCAACCGGCGGGAGAGCGCTCCCTCGAGCTGCTGTGCTGCAACCTTGGCCTGATAGAGTGTCTGCGACTCGATGAGATCGCGAACGGCCTCCGCCTGGGTAAGATCGATGCGCCCGTTCAGAAACGCCCGCATGGTGAATTCGCCGGGTTCTGCGAGTCGCGCACCGCGGACCAGAGCCAGCTCCACCATATGGCGCAAGACTACCGGCGATCCGTGTGCGGAGATCTCGACGATGTCATCGGTAGTGTAGGAATGCGGCTTGGCAAAGTAGGTGACGACCACTTCGTCAATGCGCTGCTCGGGACGGTGTAGTTCATGTGGCCGCGGGCGACTCGCCCGCGTGTCTTTTTCTTTAGCAAGAACTTCCGGATCCGAGGCAGCCCCTTCGCGGGCGAGTGGCCCGCGGCCACATGGTTCGATAAGCTCTCCAAACACCGCTCGTCCGGGCTCCAGATCGTGTTTCAGGTTCAACATCGGGGCGGCAATGCTGCGCGCTTCCGGTCCGGCCACGCGGACTACGCCAATCCCGCCACGACCGGGTGGCGTCGCGATAGCGACGATGGTGTCGTCAAGGTTCACGGGGAGATTGTAGCGGCTGAAGGGTGGGGAGAATAGCAACCTCAACCTCGCACACATTTATCGAAGCGTCCCGCCTCGCGATCTTCCTTATATAATCCACAAGGGAGAAGCCATGTCCGCCACGGATGACATATTGAATGCTGAAGCCTACGCCGGCGATTTCAAGCTTGGCGACCTGCCGATGACGCCGGCGCGCAAGCTCGCCATCCTGGCCTGTATGGACGCGAGACTCACGGTCGAACAGGTTTGCGGGCTCAAGACCGGCGATGCGCATATCATCCGCAACGCCGGCGGCATCGCAACCGAGGACGCGCTGCGGTCGCTCATCATTTCACATCACCTGGTGGGCACCCAGGAGTTCATCGTCATCAACCACACCGATTGCGGCATGTTGACCTTCAAGGACGAAGCTCTGCGCAAACATCTGGAGGAGAAGATGGGCGCGCGCCCGGATGAGCTGACACACTTCCACGCCTTCGATGACCTGGAGAAAAATGTGCGAGTTCAGGTGGAGCGGATCAAGTCTCATCCCTGGGTTCCGCGGCACATCCCAGTCCGAGGCTTCGTCTACGACGTCAAGACGGGACGATTGCGCGAAGTAACCTCGGGAGCAGTGCAAAAGGTCGGGTAAGGTAGGCGGTGTTGCCTTCCTGCAGCCGATCAGGGAAGAGTCTTCCGCGGCATCTTGCTGGCGGCGGGTTTGTAATTCTCCGGATAAACCACGACGTAACGGCGCAGGCCCTCACCTTCGCTCTGGGTGCGCAGGTCACTGTGATCGCGCAAGGCCAGGTGAACGATGCGGCGCTCGCGCGATGACATAGGCGCAAACTCGTAAGGCATCTTTGTCTTGCGCACTTTTTCGGCGGCCACGCCGGCGGCCAGTCGCAGCTCTTCCAGCCGCATCCCGCGATGGTTCATGCAGTCGAAGCAGACTTTCTCGTGCTCGTTGCCGGGCAGTCGGAGCATTTCAAGCGCCAGGAATTCGATGGAGCGCAGCAGTTCGCCGCCCCGTTCAAGAAGAAGCGGCGAGTCCGGGCCGACAAACTCCACCAGAATCTCGGGGCGCTCCCAGTCCCGCTGCTCGGCCAGCGGCGGGTCCACGGTAATGCGGTATTTCAGGCGCAGACCACCATTGGCGACAATGCCTTTCAGCAGATCGTTGATCTTGTTGGCAGCGGCGATTTTGTCAGGGATGGACATAAAGAAGCTCTTAGCTATTAGCGCCTTAGCTCAATCCCTTAAGCCCTAGCTAAGAGCCAAAGGCTAAGAGCTAAAAGCTCATTTCTCTTTCTTCCTCGCCCGCTTCAGCGCAATCTCCCGCATCTCGCGGCCCAGGCTGGTGCGGTTCATCACCGCCTGTTGCGCCAGCGCGATCAGGTTGCCCTCGGACCAGTACAGGCACAAGCCTGCTGCCAGGTTCCAGCTGATGACGCCCAGCATCAGCGGCATCATGAGGGTCATCATCTTTTGCTGCGATGGGTCCATCCCCGGTTGCGGCGTCATACGCTGCGTGAGCAGCATAGTGATGATAATGCCGATGGGCAATAGATGCCACGGGTCGGGCGACGACAGATCGCGGATCCAGAGCCAGGGCGCTTGCCGCAAATCCAGCGCGGCGCCCAGCATGCTGTAGTAGGCGAACAGGAAAGGCATCTGGATGACCATGGGCAAGCAGCCGCCCACCGGATTAACCCCCTCCGCCTTGTAGAGAGCGGAAACCTCCTGGTTCATCTCCTGCTTGCGCGGATCGCGCATGCTGTACTTCTTGTATTTTTCCTGAATGGCTTTGATCTGCGGCGCCACCTTTTGCATCTTGAGCGCCGACTTCATGCTGGAGATGCGCAACGGCAGCAGGGCCAGGTTGATGATCAGCGTCTGGATGACAATGGCCCAGCCCCAGTTATGAATCCATCCATAAGTCCACTTAAGCCAGAGGAACAATGGACGGGCGATCACCCCGAAGAAACCAAAGTTGATCAAGCCCCGCAAGTCCGGAGGCGCGCCCGTCAAAGTCGGCACCGATACGGATTCGAGAACGCCGAGCGACTTGGGCCCCACGTAGAGCCGCTCGACGCTCGGTCCATGAAGGTTGCCGACCCCGACTCCGAGAACATCCGTTTTGATCGTCTCTCCAGGCTTGGGATTACGCGCGTCTTTGGGCACATCGACCTGGTGCCGCAGGGTAACCATGGCTGCGTTCTGGATATCATCAGGAAGAAAAACCGCGGCGAAATATTGATCAACCGCTCCGGCCCAGTTGAACGGACCCGGCAATGTAGCCCCACCGCTGATCTTCTTGATGTCGAGGCGCTCGATCTTGTCGTTGTACTGGTGCTCGATGCGGCTGGCGGCGTAGGACGACGGGCTGGACTGATCTCCGAAACCGGCCGGCCACATGGGAAGAGCGCTGACCTGGCTGCCCTTGGAAACGACCGAGGTTTCCAGCTGGACGACGTACGTGTGATCGAAGCTGAAAGTCTTGCGGACAGAGACGTCCGCATCCGAGTATTCAAATGTCAGCTTCGCCGGCGCTTTGAGACTTCCTGAATCGGAAGCGACATAGAGCGTGGAATTAATCTTGTTGCGCTGGGCCTCGTCGTAGGTCCAGAGCGACATCGGATATCCGTAGGCCGGCGCGGCATTACTGACCAGTTCTAGCGGCTTGCCGTGCTCGTCGAAGTAAGTCTTGAGGACCCAGGATTTCACCAGGCCGCCGCGGTTGGTGAAAGTGACGCGATAGAGATCGTTTTCAATGACCGTCTCAGCCTCGGCCGCGGCCTGCTTGCTCGCACCCGAAGCCGGAGCTAAAGGCGGTGGTGTAGTGGCCGCGGCCGTCTGGGCAGAAGGCTGTGCCGCCACCGGGGGCTCGGGCGCTGGCGCGGCAGACTGAGGCAAATACTTCTTCAGCAAAGGCTGAAACAGAACGATGACCAGGAATGTGAGCGCGAACACCAGCAGCAGCCGGCGCTCCATGCCGGGTTCTTGTTGAGGATTGTTGAATTCAGGCAAATTCTCTACTCAGTAACCGCACAACTGGCGGGCGGCGCGGAACTCAATGTCGCACCGTATCTTTCGCATTCCAGCACTTCGGATTTCACGGCTGGTACCTTCACCACCGGATCGTAACCGCCCCGTACGAAGGGATGGCAGCGCAGCACGCGCCACATCGCCATCAGGCCGCCGCGAAACACGCCATAGCGGTCCACTGCTTCCATGGCGTAGTCCGAACAGGTGGGCACGTACCGGCAAGCGGGCGGCAGGAGCGGCGAAAGCGCCGCCTTGTATGCGCGCAACAGGGAGAGCACGGAGTTTCTGGCGCTCTGGTTCATGGCTTTACCGCTGACTTCTCGATCACTTCGAACGCCCGGCGAATCTCGCGTTGCACATCAACAAACGCTGCGGTCAAGAGCGACTTCTTGGGATTGATCACGACATCGATGGCCGCCGGGATCATGCCGTGCAGCCGCACCGCTTCCCGCAGTCGCCGCTTCATGCGGTTGCGCACCACTGCGCCCCCCAGCACCTTGCCCGCCGTGAATCCCACGCGCACGCCCTCAGCTTCGTTCTCATTCGCCGGACGCGGCAGATAAAACACGGTCAGGTGCGCGGCAAAATGCCGGCGCCCCTGTTTGTATACTCGCTCGAAATCCGCGTGCCGAAGCAAACGTACGCTGCGGGGAAATTTGCTGCGCTTGCCGGGGCCGGACAGGTCGCCGCTGCCATTCGCCGCGAGTGCGTTCAAAGCACGCCTCAACCCAGGTTGCGAGTCTTCCGCGATTTCCGGAAAGGGAGAAACACTACTCACGGAAGCCGGGCTTCACCGACACCCGCTTGCGGCCCTTGGCGCGCCGCCGCGAGATCACTGCGCGGCCGGCCTTGGTCTTCATCCGCGTAAGAAATCCGTGCGTCTTCGAGCGGTGACGACGGTTGGGCTGGAATGTGCGCTTGGGCATGAAAAATCGCTACTCCTGATGATCTGAGTCTCTTTGAAAGCGAAGGAGAAGTATAAATCAGTGGGGGCAAGCGGGCAAACCCGCTGAGCTGCCTCAAACCATCGGCTTGTCATCCTGAGCGGAGCATATCCGTTCGCTCGCGAACGGAGGTGCGGAGTCGAAGGACCCCTAGCTGCGGCACAATTCATGTGGTCGGGGGCTTCTTTCATGTGCAAGCAACTTCCTACCGAGATCAGGACCGTTCTTGCAATAGGGGTCCTTCGACTGCGTGGAAAGTTCGCTTCGCGAACTTTCCCACTCCGCTCAGGATGACAAGCGCGTTCTCCCACTTCTGCACCACTCGCGCGACAGTTATAAGTTGAACACTTGACAGGAGGTTTGCTTAGGGTTCTGAATCGTAGGAACGAAAAAAGTTCGTGAACAAGATTCCCGCATACAGAAAAATTTTGTGCTAGTATGCCGGACTGATCCAGCTTACAGAAATTTTCTGATCCCAGCCCAAGCGGCCCCGGAAGCAAGGCCGTTCAGTTGCTGGAAAAATGAAAGCATTGTGGTAATGATTTTGATACCGGGCGCTGATCTGGCCACAGCCCCACGAAAATTTATTTATGTCTGTTCCAAGCCCTAGCCTCTCCCCCAATCCGTGGTTGCGCGTCCTGGATGCGCTGGAAAAAAAGATCAACCGGCATTCCTACGACACCTGGCTGAAGCCCACCAAGTACAGTCATTCCAGTGGACCTATTCTTTTCGTGCGCGTTCCCACCGCGGAGTTCCGCCACGTGGGAGACAAGTACGCGGACCTGATCCAGGAAGCGCTGGACAATCTCGGCCTGGAATTCCAGGAAGTGAAGTTTGTCACGCCGGAAGACGATCCCGCCTCGACGCCAGTGCGTCATGACGGGGGACTCTCGGCCCACCTGGCGCCCGCCGCTCCCCACGCGTCGCAATCGCGCTTCGACTGGGACGGCGCGGCGCAACTGAATCCGCGGTACACTTTTGACGCGTTCGTGATCGGCAGCGGCAACCAGTTCGCGCATGCCGCCTGCCAGGCGGTTTCCGAACGCCCTTCAAAAGCTTACAACCCACTCTTTCTTTACGGCGGCGTCGGGATGGGCAAGACCCACCTGATGCAGGCCATCGGCCACGAGATCAAGCGCCGCCAGCCCCAGGCCGCCATCTGCTACGTCTCCAGCGAGAAGTTCACCAACGAGATGATCAACTCGCTGCGCTACGACAAGATGATCAGCTTCCGCGACAAGTTCCGCAACGTGGACGTGCTGCTGGTGGACGACATCCAGTTCCTGGCGCAGAAGGAGCGGACGCAGGAAGAGTTCTTCCACACCTTCAACGCGCTGCACGAGTCCATGAAGCAGATCGTGATCGCCAGCGACCGGCCGCCGAAAGAGCTGGCGGAATTTGAAGACCGGCTGCGCAGCCGCTTCGAATGGGGACTGATCGCGGACATCCAGCCGCCCGATCTCGAAACCAAGGTCGCGATTCTGCAGAAGAAAGCCGAGCAGGAAAAAGTCATCCTGCCTACGGACGTGGCACTGTACATCGCCTCTAACATCCGCTCCAATGTTCGCGAACTCGAGGGCGCGCTCATCCGGTTGGTAGCGCACTCATCGCTGATCGGCGCCGAGATCACGCTGCCCTACACCCAACAGGTGCTCAAGAATTTCATCGACTCCCAGGCCCGCAAGGTGACGATCGAGTCCATCCAGAAAGCCGTGGCGGAGCAGTTCGGATTGCGCCTGGTCGAGATCAAGGCCAAGAACAACTCGCGCGCCATTGTTTATCCCCGGCAGATCGCCATGTACCTGGCCAAGCATCTCACCGAGGCTTCGCTGCCGGAGATCGGTCGTCAGTTTGGCGGCAAGCATCACACCACGGTGCTGCATTCGGTCGATAAGATTGACGTCACGCGGAAGACCGACAAAGATTTGAACAGGTTGATCAATAAGATGACGGAGCAGTTGGGCGGATGAATCGCGGCTTCCACCCGGATTTCCACTCAGCAGCAACGTCTTCCTTGAGCGGTGCTGTGAATCAGGTGTGGACGTTGTGCAAGAGGTGGTGGTAAGTGTCAGGCACGGCCCAACGATACCTTCATCTCCTCCGCCGAGGGGACTAGTTTTAGACATGAAGGATTCGGTGCGAAGGCTGGCTGGCTGCGGGGTTTATCGTGATTTCCACTTTTAGGGCCCGCCTACTGTTACTGCTGGTTTTATTAGTTTTTAATTTGGTATAAGGGAAGTATTCAAAGTAGCGACGCCCGACGGGAGATTTGGGTTATGCCGGTAGAAGCTCTAGCCGCAGCCACAGGGACCGCCACCATGGAAATTACAGTCAGCAAATTTGAACTTTTGCGGGAACTGACTGCAACCCAGGGAGTGGTGGAGCGCAAGACGACAATACCAATCCTCTCCAACTACCTGTTTGAAGCTTCGAGTGACAAGCTTACGCTCACGGCGACTGACCTCGACCTGAGCTTGCGCACGGTGTGTAATGCCAAGGTCAAAAAAGAAGGTTCCTGTACCATCCCTGCCCGCAAGCTGCATGACTACGTAAAGCTGTTGCCCGACGCCGATATCACCATCAAGCTTCTGGAAAATCACTGGATTAGTATCCGTTGCGGACGGTCAAACACAAAGATGGTCGGGATGGCCCGCTCGAATTTCCCCACGCTGCCCGTGTTCCCTACAGTGGGTGCGGTAAAGATTCCGGCACTGGTGTTGCGGTCCATGATTGCCAAGACCGGTTTCGCCATCGCCAGCGAGGAATCGCGCTACACCTTGAACGGCGCGTTGATGGTGCTGAAGCCAGAGTCGATCACTATGGTGGCGACCGATGGCCATCGCCTGGCGCACATCGAACGCAGCGGCGAAAAATTCGAGGGCGTTTCGGGAGAGTTGAAGACCCTCATTCCCAAGAAAGCGATGGACGAGTTGAAGTTATTGCTCGATTCCACGGATGCGGAAACCATTGAGTTCGCAAAAGACGAGTCCACTCTCTACTTCCGTATCGGGCAGCGCCTGCTGACCTCGCGCCAACTGACAGGCCAGTTCCCCAACTACGAAGCTGTTCTCCCCAAGGACAACAACAAGAGCGTAACTCTGCCGGGCAATGATTTGAGCGCGGCCATCTCCCGCGTAGCGCAATTTGCTGATGAGCGTTCCCGTGCCGTCCGCCTGCGCCTGGAAAAGGGTGAAGTCAAGCTGTCGGCCTCCTCGACGGAAACCGGTGAATCCGAAGACTCACTCGAGACCGGCTACCAGGGCGATTCGCTGACGGTTGGCTTCAACGCGCAATACATTCTGGATTTCCTGAAGGCCGTCGGCGCCGGCGACGTAAAGCTCGAATTCAAAGATCCCCAGTCCGCGGGCCAGCTCCGTCCCGCCGACAGCGAGGACTACAAGTACCGCTACATCGTCATGCCCATGCGCATCTGAGTTGTATCTGGGGCGGGCGCCCTCGCCCGCCGCTTTTGACCCTGATCGATCGTCACATCCCTCATCCCGGCTGGTATGCCGGCCACTGCAAGATTCCAAAGCAAGATCAACTGCAAAGTCGGCGGGCGAGGGCGCACGCCCTACCTATACCTTCCGCTTGACTACCCTGCGCTGACACCGTAGATTAGCCGCCTTGCGTTTTGGAGGTTCCATCCCATGCTTAGCGGTTTCAAGCAGTTTATCCTTCGTGGCAATGTGGTTGATCTGGCGGTTGGCGTGGTCATCGGCGCGGCCTTCGGGTCAGTGGTCACGGCCTTTACCAAGGATCTGCTCACTCCCCTGATCGCTGCCATAGTCGGCAAGCCGGATTTCTCGTCGATAAATTTTATGGTCAACGGTACGCCGTTCCCGATAGGCGATTTTATCAACGCGCTGGTGTCGTTCTTGTTGGTTGCGGCAGCCGTGTATTTCTTTGTAGTCACCCCGATCAACGCGTTGATCGCGCGCATGCGCAAGGCGCCGGCGCCGGCCGATCCCACCACCAAGAAGTGCCCCGAGTGTCTGAGCGAGATTCCCATCGACGCGCGGCGCTGTGGCTTCTGCACCCAGCCGGTGCTGGGCAAGGCGGCGTGAAGAGCGTAGGGACACGTTAGATTCCGGACGAAAGCCCGAAAAGCCGATCTGGCGAGTCTGCGAACTCACACCCTGCGGCCTTGCCGCCGGAAATGAAAAACGGGTTTCCCGCGCGCTCCGGGCCGGCTCAGATGCGGAGCGCGGGCGAGCTGATCGTGCCGCTCGCGCACGATGCGGACGACCAGCAACCCCATAAGCAGGAAGAACACCACCACTACCCATCCCTCACTCATATCTTTCGCTGGAAGCGATTCGGCTGCTTCCATCCCCCTTTGTATTGGATGACCCTTCCCATAAAACTTTCATAAAAACTGCGAAAAGAGTTCATAAGGAAATAGAGTCGGTGCCTTTACAAAGAATTTATGAACTCTTTATTCGGAACTTACGAATTTTTGTATCCAATGATCTGGGCGAGTGATGCCCGGGATTTCACAGTGACGGGAGCGAGCCTGGAGGATGAAAATGTTAGTAATGGCAGCGATGGACGTGCTGTGCATGGGCGGCATCGCGTTCTGCCTGCGTTTCCTGGTTGCACTATTCCAGGAGCGCAAGCCGCCGCGGATTGGCGATCGGGTGCGCCCCCAATTTGGTTCTGGGGAAAACCCGAATGCCGGGCCGCAGCAGCCCATGAGTCGTGCCGCTTGAAAACGCATTGCACGCTGGTGTTTCTATTGAGGCACGCTGAATTCAAATGTTGTTTGACCGGAAGGGGACAGAATTCGATGTCGATCCAGGAAGTATCCGCAGAACAATTGGCAGAACTGTTACATCACTACCATCAAGCACTGGGGCCGGATTTTAGCGGCGAGAGCAAACCGGACGCCGAAGCATGGGAGCAGGTGCCGCAGCCGGAGAAAAAACGGCTGGTGGCCGCGGCCCGCCTGGCATTGCTGGAATTGAGGTCAATGGCAAAAGAGGAAGACTCAAGGCGCTATTTTGCAAAGCCGGGCCAGGCCGAATGGGGCTGCTGACCTGGGGACGTCCCGGGTGCCGGGAGTTCGACATCCTGTAGCATGAGGCTATGACGCGACTTCAGTCTTTTGTCCTCTTGGCGTTGCTTGCGGCGCCTTCGTGGGCGCAGGACAAGAGTCAATCGGTTGCGTCTTCCCCCCGGGCTACCGCCCCGCACGCGATGTCCAGCCCAAGTCCTGGCACGGTCGCCGATGGCGTCTACCGCAATCCATCTTTCGGATTCAGCTACAAACTGCCGTACGGCTGGGTTGATCGCACCGCCGACATGCAGGACGATACCGCCTCCCAGTCCCGGGTGCTGATGGCCATTTTCGAAAGGCCTCCGCAAGCCAGCGACGACACCATAAATTCTGCGGTCGTGATCGCGGCGGAGACACTCCCCGCGGGCATCAAGACAGCAGCCGAATACTTCGATTCCTTGGCCGAGCTCGCCACCGCCAAAGGCTTCAAGACAGAGGAGGAGCCCCACGAGTTCTCTGTTGGTGCCACCAGGCTGGTGCGTGGAGACTTCAGCAGAGCACGGGGATCACTCACGATCCGGCAGGCCTCCCTGGTTTTGCTGCAGAAGGGGTACGCGGTTTCGTTCACCTTCATCGGCGAGAGCGCAGATGAAGTGAATGAACTGATCGAGAGGTTGAGCTTCGCGGCGCGAAAATCACCGCACTGATCACTTGTCATCCTGAGCGGAGTGGAAAGTTCGCTTCGCGAACTTTCTACGCAGTCGAAGGACCCCTATGGGTGGCAATGCTCTGGAGTTCCTGGGATCTTCATCTGCTGCAAAAGCCCACAAGCACATAGGATCGTGCAGCTGGTAGGGGTCCTTCGATTTCGCATCCGCGTTCGCACGCGAACGCCGATGCTGCGCTCAGGATGACAGGGTAGAATTAATCTAGCGCTTCCGGCTCCAGCCCGATGTGCTTCTCGCCGGCGGCCTTTTTCTCCACGTACTTCTTGACCCAGGCTTCCCAGCTTTTTCCAGCGGCGGTGTCGCGTCCGGTGAAAGCCAGGGCGGCGATGTCGGAGTAGGCGATCATGACTCTCTGGTTGGAAGTTCGGGGCAATACGCGCACCAGGGATTCCGCTAAAGTCGCCCCGGTCTTCCGGTCAAAAAGATAGCCTTCGACCGTGGTTCCGTCCTTGCGCGTGATGGTCACGTCGCCGCGATAGTCGAATGCCTTTTCCAGTGCTTTGCGGGTTTCTTCTTCGGACGCCAGTGCGGGTACCCAGCCCTCGAGCTTTTCGTGTTCCCATCCGGGAGATACTTCGAGCGTGTCAGGCGACGCAGCCTCGGCTTCGGGATGTACGTGGCCGGCAGCTTTTCCGGTCACGCCCGGGTCTCCTCGAGAGTTTCACTTGGAGCGATCTGCACCAGGGGTTGAGCGGGCTCGACCGACTCATCCAGCAACTCCAAAGCGCCTTCGTCGCGGTAGCGGGTGAATAGCGTGCCCTTGACGGTAGCGAAAAAGCCCTCAAGCGATCCGAAAGTATCGTTCACCGCGGAGGCTTCGTAGCCGCTGTGGACCATGCAGTTGGCGCAATGCGGATTGCCCGACTCGGTGCCGTACGACTCCCACGCGGTTTCGCGGATCAACTCCTCGAAGGTGTCAGCGTAGCCATCCTGCAGCAGGTAGCAGGGCTTCTGCCAGCCGAAAATGTTGTAGGTTGGCATGCCCCACGGGGTACAGGCGTAATGCCGTTTCCCCATGAGGAATTCCATGAATAGCGGCGACAGGTTGAAGCGCCAGTTCTTGTCGCGGTTCGAAAGAATCGCCCGGAACAGGCGCCGGGTGCGGGCGCGTCCCAGGAAGTGCTGCTGGTCCGGAGCTTTTTCGTAGGAGTAGCCGGGGGAAAGCATCATGCCTTCGATGCCCAGCTCCATCATGTCGTCAAAGAACGCGCGTACGCTCTTGGGATCGGCCCCGTCAAAAAGCGTAGTGTTGGTGGTGACCCGGAAGCCGCGCTTCAGGGCCTCACGCACGGCGTCCACCGCGATCTCGTAGCCGCCTTCGCGGCACACCGCAAAGTCATGGTGCTCTTTCTGGCCGTCCAGGTGAACGCTGAAGGTCAGATACTTGGTCGGCTTGAAGAGATGAATCTTTTCCTTGAGTAGCAGGGCATTAGTGCACAGGTAGATGTACTTTTTCCGTGCCACCAGGCCTTCGACGATCTTGTCGATTTCGGGATGCATGAGCGGTTCGCCGCCCGGAATCGAAACTACCGGGGCGCCGCACTCATCCACCGCCCGAAAGCACTCCTCGGGGGTCAGTTGGCGCTTCAGGACGTGGGCAGGGTACTGGATCTTGCCGCAGCCGGCGCAAGCTAGGTTGCAGCGGAACAGCGGCTCCAGCATCAGCACCAGGGGATACTGCTTCCTCCGGGCAAGCTTCTGCCGAATGACATAGCTGGCCACAGTCCACATCTGCGATACAGGCACACTCATGCTTGACGGGGATCTCCTCCCAATATGCTATCAGGTCGGGTGGTCTCGTGGGCTGATCATGTAGGCGCGGAGACCAGCTGTTAGCTTCTAGCCGTTAGCTCTTAGCCTCGATCCCAAGGGTTCAAGCTAAAGGCCAAGAGCTAAAAGCTAAGGGCTGATTCCAGCACGCTCGCGTCCGCCCAGAAAGCTTGGAAATGTATGGTTTACCCGCGCGGTTCAGGGCTCGAAAAATAGACTTCTCCATGGTACAATTAATTACAACCTCGGAAGCCGTAAGTGTTAGTAATTTCAGTAATTTGAGGCAAAATCCAGGACATCGGAAAAGCGTGCCGGACGGGACCCAGAGCCCGGCATTTTCCACGGAGCTGAATGGCTACGAAAGAAATCACTCCCATCGACGAAACTAAGCCAAAAAACGGGAAGCTCGCTGCCATAAATGGAGGCAACGGCGACTACAACGCCGACTCCATCAAAGTGCTCGGCGGCATGGAGGCGGTGCGTAAACGTCCCGCCATGTACATCGGTTCGACCGGTGAGATGGGCTTGCACCATCTGGTCTACGAAGTGGTGGACAACTCGGTTGACGAAGCGCTCGCGGGTTACGCCGACAAGATCGAAGTCACCATCCACCTGGATAACTCGATCACCGTCGTCGACAACGGCCGCGGCATTCCCGTGGACATGATGGACATCGACGGCGAAAAAGTTCCGGCCGCGCAGGTGGTGCTCACCAAACTGCACGCTGGCGGAAAGTTCGATGCCTCATCTTACAAAGTTTCCGGCGGATTGCACGGCGTCGGCGTCTCCTGCGTGAACGCACTGAGCGAAGAACTTGATCTCGAAATCTGGCGCGATGGCTTTACCTGGGAGCAGACCTATTCCAAGGGCGAGCCCACCAGCAAGCTGAAGAAAGCCGGCGCCAGCAAGAAACTTGGAACCAAAGTTCACTTCCTGCCCGACCGGAGCATCTTCACTGCCACGGAATACAACTACGACACCCTGGCGCAACGCTTGCGCGAACTGGCCTTCCTGAATAAAGGGTTGCTGATCACGCTCACCGATGAGCGCACCACGGATGCGAAAACCGGCGAAGCCAAGTCATCCGAATTCAAGTACAACGGCGGCATCGCGGAATTTATCAAGCACCTGAACCGCGGCAAGCAAGTGCTGCACGACAAGCCTATCTACATGGAAGCCGAGCGCAGCGGCGTAGTCATGGAGATCGGTCTGCAATACAACGACGCCTACTCCGAGTCCGTGTTCAGCTTCGCCAACAACATCAACACTGTGGATGGAGGCTCGCACCTCTCCGGCTTCCGCATGGCCCTGACCCGCACCATCAACTACGCCGGCCAGCAAATGGGCTTGTTCAAGGACGTAAAAGAAAATCTCACCGGTGACGATGTGCGCGAAGGCTTGGTCGCAGTCATCAGCGTGAAGTTGCCGCAGCCGCAGTTTGAAGGTCAGACCAAGGGCAAACTGAATTCCGACATAGCCGGCGTCGTCCAGGCATTTGTGAACGAACGCCTGGGCGCGTATCTCGAGCAGAACCCAACCGTTGGACGAAAGATCATCAACAAGGCCATCGAAGCTTCGCGCGCGCGTGAGGCGGCTCGCAAGGCCCGCGATCTTACCCGCCGTAAGGGCGCGCTCGATGGTGGTGGCCTCCCCGGCAAGCTGGCAGACTGTTCGGAACGGCAGCCGGAGCGTTGCGAATTGTTTCTGGTCGAAGGAGAATCCGCCGGCGGCACCGCCAAGCAGGGCCGCGACCGGCGCTTCCAGGCCATCCTGCCTTTGAAGGGAAAAATCCTCAACGTCGAGAAAGCCCGCTACGACAAAATGCTGGGGCACGAAGAAATTCGCGCCATGATCACGGCGCTGGGCACCGGCATCGGCAAAGACGATTTCGATTTTGCCAAGCTGCGCTACGGCAAAATCATCCTGATGACCGACGCCGACGTGGACGGAAGCCACATCCGCACCCTGCTGCTCACATTCTTCTTCCGCCACATGCAGGAGCTGATCAAGCGGGGCAACGTGTTCATCGCGCAGCCGCCGCTGTACTCGATCAAGAAGGGCAAGACCCTGCAGTACATCAAGGACGACGACGCGCTCGACAAGATCATCCTGAAGCGCGCCGCCGACAGCATCATCGTCCGCTACGGCGAAGGGGCCGCCAAGCTCGAAGGCCCGGGCCTGTCGAAATTCGCCAGCGGCCTGAAAGAGTATTTTGGTTTCTTCGACAAGGTGAACAAGCGCCTGCGGGACGAGAAAATCGTCGAGTTGCTGCCGCGTCTTGATCTTTCCAAACGCCCCGACTTTGAAGGCGAGAAGAAAGCTGCACCCAAGAAGATCGAGAAACTGGAAAAAGAACTGAAGAAGCTGCAGAAAGAGCGCGACTTCAAGAGCATCGAGTCGCGCTTCGACGAAGAGCACAATCTCTGGGAGGTGAAATACGTCAACTCCCAGGGCGCCGAGCACCTCATCAACTGGGAGCTGGCTTCGACGGCCGAGTACCGGCAACTGCTGTCAAAATTCAAGCAGGTTGAGCCCTACATGGAGCCGCCATTTGTGATCGAGAGCATCACCGACGCGACTCCGTCGAGCGATACCGCCGAAGAATCCGCCGCCGAAGGCGAAGAAGCGGACACGAAAGCGGAGAAGAAAGCGCCCAAGGCCGGTGCTCGAAGAAAATCCGCGGAGCCGGAACTTGTCGAGAAGGCAAATGTCCGCGAGCTCTTCGAATACGTGAAAGAAGCGGGCAGCCGCGGCTACGAGAAGACGCGTTACAAAGGTCTGGGCGAGATGAACTCGGAACAGCTCTGGCAAACCACCATGGATCCCGAGCGCCGCACGCTACTCTCGGTAAAGCTCGAAGACCTGGCCGAGTGCGAAACCATTTTCAGCACCCTGATGGGCGAAGACGTCGAAGCCCGCCGCAAATTCATCGAAGACAACGCGCTGGATGTGAAGAACCTGGATATTTAGTCTGCTCAGCCTGGGTGGGGCGGGCGCCCTCGCCCGCCAAGCCCGCAGCGCCAAATCCCACGCGCTCAAGGTCCTACAAGTGAGCAGAGGTCCTTCGACCCCGAGGCCCCGTTCGTCAGCGAACACGTTTGATCCCATGAGGATGACAGAGTTACTGGCGTTCGTTACCAGCGGTTACCTCCGCGTCCTCCGCGGTTAAAAACTCCCTGCAAGTTCCCCCTCGCCCCGCGTTCTTCCCATAGGACGGGAAAAGCACCGTCCACGGTAAAGGGGGAACGACAATGAAGAAGTTGCCGCTGATCATACTTTTGGTGACCATGCTCTTGCTGTGCGGTTTAGCGATAGGACAGGAGAAAGCTGCCGACACTAGCAACCAGCCTGCACTCACCATCTACAACCAGAATTTCTTTGTGGCTCGCGAATATGTGCCACTCGATCTTACGGCCGGCGTGAACCGGGCCCAGTTTGCCGGCATTGCTTCACACCTGGAGCCGGACTCAGTGATCCTGCGCGATCCCGCCGGGCGCAGCTTGCAGGTCCTCGAGCAAAATTACCGCAACGATCCGATCTCGCAGGAACTGCTGCTTTCGTTCTATGAAGGCAAGACGATTGACTTCCTGGTGCAGCGTTCCGACAAGCAGGAAATCATCAAGGGAAAGATCGTGCGCAGCGGCTACATTCCCAGCAGCTACTATGCGCAAAATTATCAGCAGCCGTCATTCACTCAGCCCATCATTGAAGTAGATGGCGTGCTGCGTTTCGGACTTCCCGGCCAGCCGCTGTTTCCCGGGCTCTCCGGTGATTCCATTCTGAAGCCGACTCTTAGTTGGTTGCTGCAGACCAACGACCCGGGCAAATTCGACGCCGAGATTTCCTACGTGGCCAGCGGGATGAGCTGGCAGGCGGACTACAACCTGGTGGTGTCCGACAATCCCAAGGGCAAGACCGACCTGCTCGACATGGTGGGCTGGATCACCATGCGGAACCAGAGTGGCAAGACATTTGAGAATGCGAACATCAAGCTGATGGCCGGCGACGTGAACAAGATTCAGGCCGCTACCCCCGCGAGCCGAGCGTACGGCGCGATGAAGATGGCGATGGATGAAGCTGCCGCTGCACCGGTCGTTCGCGAGAAATCATTCGACGAATTTCACCTCTACTCGCTGGCGCGGCCTACCACGCTGCACGATCAGGAAACCAAGCAGGTTGAGTTTGTGCGCTCGACCGGCATTCACGCGCAACGGCTCTACGTGTACGACGGCGCGCAAGTCGCCCAGTACGGCTACTACAACCTGGAGCAGATTCGCCAGGACCAGAGTTACGGGACGCAGTCAAATCCCAAAGTCTGGGTGATGGAGGAGTTTAAGAACGCCGAAGCGAATCATATGGGGATTGCGCTGCCCAAAGGCAAGTTGCGCTTCTATCGCCGCGATACCGATGGACACCTGGAATTTGTCGGCGAGAACGTGATTGATCACACGCCGAAAGATGAAACCATCCGCATCTTCACCGGCAACTCGTTCGATGTGGTCGGCGAGCGCAAGCGCACCAACTATCGCGTGGATTCCGCCCAACACTGGATGGACGAGTCCTTTGAAATCCGGGTACGCAATCACAAGAAAGAAGCGGTGACGGTGCGTGTGGTCGAACATCTCTATCGTTGGACCAACTGGAAGCTGAGCGAGCAGTCGCAGGAGTCACGCAAGACCGATGCCCAGACCGTAGAGTTTCCAGTGACCGTCGCGCCCGATGGCGAGCAGGTGGTGACCTACACAGTGCACTACTCGTGGTAGAGAACTCGTAGCGCCGGCGTCCCGCCGGCTGTCGGGGCGGGTATCTTGCCCGCCCTCGGGGACAGGATGCCCCCGAGCCAGCCGGCACGATGCCGGCGCTACTCGGGTCCGGGAACCGGGTACTTCACTTCGGGATACACGCGATCGAAAACCACCCACATCAGCGCCAGCAGCACGAAGAGAAAGACGCTGCCTTCGGGGCCGACGCTTCCGCCGGTCAGCCAGCGCGGGCCCTGCAGCGAAGAGCGGAGCAGGTGTCCGGGAGCCATGCCCCCACTGTCAGGGACAGAATAAAAGTAGCTTTCGCCCCAGTCCCACGCCGCATGAAAGCCAACAGCAAACCAGAGATTGCCGGTGCGTCGCAGCGTAAGGCAGAAGAAGAAGCCAATCACCATGGCGCCGAGAATGCCCACCCAGCTCTCTCCCGGGTTCTCGAGATGCAGCGCCCCGAAGCCCAGAGAAAGCAAAATCGCCGCCGGCCAGAAGCCAATCGCCGCGGTCAGCGAAAATTGGGTATACCCGCGGGTGAAGAATTCTTCGTAAAGGGCAACGATCAGGAAGAACGCTGCCCAGAACACGGCAAACTTCAGCGCTCGCCCGCCATGCAATGCCAATGCCCCGAAATAGAAAGCATGTGCGGCGCGTAACGCCACTAGCAGCAGAGTGAGCGAAACCATTCCCCACAGAGCGCCGACCCAGAAAAGCTTCCCAAAGGCCTGGTACGGCGTCAGACCGTAGCAGCCGAATGGCCGGCCTTCGATCCGCGACATCAAAAGCGCTGGAGCCAGGGCGATGATAGCGAGTCCGAACTCAGCCGCCGTCTGCCTCCAGAGAAACAGCGCGTCCGACAAACCGTAGGCGAGCAGGACGAACAGGCAGAATCGCAGCCCCCGGTACATAAGGACATAGAGCACAAGGCGCCATACTGGGCGCAGTCCATCGCGCCCGATGAATACCTTCTGTACCTTTTCTTCCAGGGGAGACGGCTTGGTCAACGCGAAACCCGGGTCGGCGTCGGAGGCGATGGCGGGCGGCGCAGTCGCGGGAGAAACCTCATCGAGCTCGCCAGGCAGGCTGTTTTTCGGTTCGTCCATCGCGCGGCAGTTTCCTGATTCGTCCCCCGCCATGGTAAAACACTCGCCGGTTCTCCATGATCCGATTCTTGAGTCGTGAACGATTTGGGCGGCCCCAGGTGTTGGCAGCATGCCTGCTGCTCATGTTTCTGGCGCAGTGCCTCTGGCTGGTCGGGAAGGGCGGGCGGCCCGGGACCGTGGACCTGGCGGAGATTTACCGGCTGCAACGCGGCATCGCGCTTTGGAATAACCGGGGCATGCCTGAAGTCCATGTTCTGGTGGCGCCGCCCGCCTCAGAGACAGAAGATTCCCATCCCACACTCGAGAACCGCGGTTACGATCCGCATCATTCGCCACTGTGGTATCTGATTGCTGCGGCACCGTTGTGGCTGCGGCCCGTCTCGCTGCAGCCCGAGAATATTCGAGCCTTGCACTGGTTGGCCGCGTTGCCCTATCTGATCTTCGGGCTGCTGCTGGGTGCTTCGCTCTGGTACGTGGCACGCCGCCTCTTCGGCAATGCCGGCGGATACGTTGCTCTGGCCCTTTACTGTTTCTCGCCGGGTATTGTCCGTGCCTGCGCGCTATGGTCTGCCGAGCCCGAGGTGGGTGCAGCCTGGGGAGCGTTCGGAGCAATCTTCACCGCCATCGCCGTGGCCCATACCCTGTACGCGCCGCGCGAAGTGGTGCTGTGGAACTGGCGTCGCATCGTGCTGCTGGGGTTGTCGCTGGCCCTCGCCGTGGGCTCGCAGTTTCCGCTCGTCATTGTGGTACCGGCCGCGTTGGCGTTCATGCTCTATCTTGCTCCCACCCGGCGTCTGGCTGCGGTGGCGATCTGGGGCGTGGCTTGCGGCATAGCGCTGCTGCTGGGATACGCCTCCTACTTCTTTCACATTCACGCCTTTGTGCAGGGGATTCGGCACGCATCGTTTCTTGGAATCTCGTGGAAGGCCTACGCCATGCCAAAGGACTACCTCCAAGTGCTGGCGCAACTGGGGCAAAGCAGTCCGGCGCTCGTGGTGGCGTTGCCGGTCGCGTTGATCACATACTTCGCCTGGCCCCGCGCCCGCTACTTCGGAAACACGGCGCCCCTGCTGGTTGCGACACTGTTCCTGGTGCTCGGGTTGGGGACGCCCCACTATCCCGGCCTCGGCTTTCAATTCATGGCGGTCCCCTTCCTGTTCGTATTCGTGGCCGGGATCGCGGCAGACCTGCTGGAGACTCGCTATCACGAGATTGCAGTGGCTGCCATCTCAGGCCTGTTAGTGGCGAACGCCGCATGGAACCTCTGGGAGCTGGCCCGCATCAGGTAAGCTGGCCATCGTCACTGCCTTGTGCTTCAACTACTTAGAACCTCTTCAAATTGACAAAATATAGACAAACCGACAGCGCTTCGCGAAGCTCTAAGTAGACAGTGGTATTTGTTCAGGGGCCTGCACTATGGTTTCCAAACTGGGGTATGATTCGTATGTGAAGCGGCTGAAAGCAGCCACGGTAGCGGTACTTGCCCTGATCGCCGGTGCATGGATTTCCCTCGGCCTTGCCCCTGCGGCGAGCGCGCAAATCAATGGCGTTCCGGCTTCGGTCACCTCCACCAATTTTGGCGGACATGTCAACTCCACACCCGGTGTGCCGGCCAGCATTACTTCACTTGGACCGAATGGCATTCAGCCGAGGAACCCGTTTCCCAATCAGCCTGCGTGCTGTATAAATCCGCTGTTTCCGGTCAATCCGAACCCGCCGGTTAACCAGCGTCATCATCATCGCCAGCGAGGCCAATTCTTTCCCGGCGGTGGCGTGGTCTACGTTCCATACGCTTATCCCGTAGTGGGAGAACCTGACCCCGGCGACGCGGTAGCGGACCAGCAGGAAAATCAGCCGGAAGAGGATTACCGTGGCGGGCCCACTATCTTCGATCGCCGTGGCCCGGGAGTGCCGGCGCGCTCCTATGCGGATGCCGACCCGTTGCCAAGCCGACGTCAGGCGCAGGCTGAGGCAGCTCCGGCCGCCCCGGCGGCAGAGACCCCGGTTCCCGAACAGCCCCAGACCGTGCTCGTCTTCAAAGACGGCCACCAGCTTGAAGTCCAGAACTACGCCGTGATCGGAAACACGTTGTACGACTTGACGCCGGGACGCAATCACAAGGTTGCGCTTGCCGAGCTCGACCTTGTTTCCACCGCAAAACAGAACGACGATCGCGGCATTGATTTCCGCCTGCCACCTAAACCTGAAGCGACAAAGTAAATGCCAAACCGGTTCGCCCTCGCCATTCTCGCCATTGCGTTCTCGATAACGCCAGCCACAGCGCAGATTCGCGCCACGGGCGCAGGCACAGCGGGTTTCGGCATCAGTGCTGGTTCAGGGATGGGTACGCATGGAACGGGTTCCGGCCGACGTTTTCGGTGGCTCCGTTCGCTTGCATCAGGAGCATCGCTCGGAGCGAGGCTCGACCGTGCTGGCCTATCCGTATTTTTATTCCGGTTCGGATTACGACTCCGGAGCGGTTTCACAGCAGCCGCAGGTGGTAGTGGTTCAGGCTCCAGCGCCAGCCCCGCCCCCCGCGCCTCCGGCTCCGCGTGAGTCACTGCTGATCGAGTGGCAGGGCGATCATTTCGTGCGCACCACGTCCACGAGGGATTCCGCTGGCGCACTGATCGCCACTGACTACTCAGAAGAATCCTCTGTGCCTTTGCCAGCGATCGCACGACCACTGGCAGCATCAAAGAGTGCAGCTCAGCCGCCGCGCGAACTTCCGCCCGCCGTGCTGGTATTTCGCGATGGCCACAAGGAAGAAGCGAGCGAATACACCATCATGAACGGAACCATCTACTCTAAGGCAGACTATTGGACCACGGGATCGTGGACCCGGAAGATACAAATCGCTGATCTCGACGTGCCCGCCACTCTGAATCTCAATCAGGAGCGCGGTTTGAAGTTCAGACTGCCCGCAAGTTCCAACGAAGTTGTAATCAGGCCGTAACCCCAGGCTTCGCGGTTGGCCTCCTTCAACTGAAGTACCATCCCCCGTTTGGATTGACGGTCTGTCCAGTCATATAAGCATTTTCCGCGAGCATCAGCACCACAGAAGCTACTTCTTCCACGTTGCCGAAGCGCCCGATGGGAATCACACTCGAAGTGGCGCGCGGGTTCGAGCGCAACATGTCAGTCTCAACCAGCGCCAGGCAAACCGTGTTGGCGGTGATACCCTCCTTCGCCAGTAATGCGGCGTAGGAGTGCGTCAGGCCCAGCATCCCAGCCTTTGACGCCGCGTAGTGCGGTCCTACGAGCCCGCCGGTTTGCGCCGCGGTAGACGAGATGTTGATGATTCGCCCCCAGTGCTGGGCGCGCATCTGGGGCAGCACCGCCTGGGTCACCAGGAACGCGGACTTCAGATTCACGTTGATGTGCTCCTCCCAATCCACCTCTGTAATATCTTCAAGCTTGATCTGACGTGCCATCCCTGCGTTGTTTACCAGAATGTTTACCGCTCCGAGTTCGTCTTCAACTTGCGCGGCCATTTTGGTCACTTGATCGGATTGCGAAACATCGGCTCGAATCGCCAGCGCGCGCCGCCCCATCTTGCGGATCCCAGCGCAAACTTTTTCAGCCTCTTCAGAACGCAAGCGAAAATTTACCGCGATGTCTGCGCCAGCCCCAGCCAGCGACAACGCAACGGCAGCGCCGATACCGCGGCTGCCGCCAGTAACCAGAGCGATCTTTCCTTTGAGCGAGTCCATATGTTGCTTATACAACCCTGATTATCCCATCGCGCGAATGCCCTGCGTAACGGATTCGGTATAATTTTCCCGCCGCCGCTTCCGTCCTGGTCAATCCGGCGCCCAAGCCGATATGGAAAAGAAAAAGTTTCTCTTCGACTCACTCAGCGGATTGATCGGCGACATCGCCTGGCAAGTCTCCAAGGAAGGCCACGAGGTCCGCTACTACATCAAAGACCAGAAAGAAGCCGACATTGCCGACGGCTTCGTGGCCAAATCCGAAAACCCCGAGAAGGACGCCGACTGGGCCGACATCATCGTCTTCGATGACACTCTCGGACAGGGAGAGAAAGCCCATGCCCTGCGCGCCCAGGGAAAGAAAGTCATCGGCGGCTCCGCCTACAGCGACGCCCTGGAGGACGACCGCTCCTTCGGCCAGGAAGAGCTGAAGAAAGCCGGCGTCAACATCATCCCCTACAAGGAATTCGATTCCTTCGATGAAGCCATGGAGCACGTCGTCAAGAATCCCGACCGCTACGTCATTAAGCCCAGCGGCGAAGCCCAGAACGTGAAGCGGCGCCTCTTTGTCGGCGAAGAGGAAGACGGGCAGGACGTGATCCGGATGCTGGATGCTTACAAGCGGGCCTTTTCCGACGAGATCAAAGTTTTCCAACTGCAGCGCCGGGTCACCGGCGTGGAGGTCGCGGTCGGGGCATTCTTCAACGGCAAGCAGTTTATCTATCCGGTCAACATCAACTTCGAGCACAAGAAACTGTTTCCCGGAAACCTGGGACCGCCCACCGGAGAAATGGGGACATCCATGTTCTGGAGTCCGCCCAACCAGCTCTTCAATCAGACCCTGCTCAAGATGGAATCGAAGCTGGCGGAAGAGGGCTACGTCGGATACATCGACGTAAATTGCATTGTGAACGGCAATGGCATTTATCCCTTGGAATTCACCGCACGCTTTGGATATCCCACCATCAGTATTCAACAAGCCGGGATGAATACTCCCATCGGCCAGTTTTTCTGGGACCTGGCCAGCGGCAATGATCCCAAGCTGCGGGTGAAAAGTGGTTTTCAAATCGGTGTGCGAATCGTGGTTCCACCCTTCCCCTTCGACGACAATGAAACTTTCGAATCGTTTTCCAGGAATGCGGCCATCGTCTTCAAGAAACCACCGAACGACGAGTATCACATCGAGGACGTGAAACAGGTCAACGGCCAGTGGGTGGTGGCGGGCACATCAGGAGTGATTCTCATCGTCGTCGGTTTGGGACAGACCATGAAACAGGCCCAGTCGCAGGTTTATTCGCGAATCAAGAACGTGATGATCCCGAACATGTACTACCGAACTGACATCGGAGATCGCTGGGATGAAGACAGCGACCGCTTGCACAACTGGGGAATCTTGCGATAGCACGCCGCCACTCAGCAGAAGCCAAAGGGTCAACAAGCCACTCCAAATCGTGGTATAATTCTCACATCGCGAATTGACTGTAACTTCCTGTAAATGCAATTGCTTAGAGACAACAAAACGGCCGTTTTCCCGACCTGCGGACCTGCGCAAAAGCAGGCCCAGCGAATAGCTAAAAGCTAGGAGCTAAAAGCTAGGAGCTAAAAGCTTTCTCATGGCTGACGATCAGAATCCTGAACTTCCCCTGACTCCTCCGCCCGGCGGCGGAGACGGCACCGGCATTCCCGGCGCGCTGAACATTCAACCCGTCAATATCGAAGAGGAGATGAAGAAGTCTTATCTCGACTATTCGATGTCGGTGATTATCGGGCGCGCGTTGCCCGACGTTCGCGACGGGTTGAAGCCGGTACATCGCCGCATTCTCTACACCATGCAGCAGATGGGCCTGGCGCCCAACAAGTCCACCCGCAAGTGCGCCCGCATCGTCGGCGACGTCATGGGCAAATACCATCCTCATGGCAACCTCGCAGTTTATGACGCGTTGGTGCGGCTGGCGCAGCCATTTGCCATGCGTTACCCGCTGGTGGATGGACAAGGAAATTTTGGCTCAGTCGACGGCGATCCGCCCGCGGCAGATCGTTACACCGAAGCCAAACTGACTCGGGTCGCTACTGCGCTGCTCGAGGATCTCGACAAAGATACCGTCGACATGCGCCCGAACTACGACGGCAATGAAATCGAGCCCGACGTTCTTCCCGCGCGCATTCCGAACCTGCTGGTGAACGGATCAGACGGTATTGCGGTAGGCATGGCGACGAAAATTCCGCCGCACAACCTGACCGAAATTGTGGATGCCACCATCACGCTGGTGAACAGTCCCGATGCGCAACTCGCCGAAATATTGAAATTCGTGCAAGGCCCGGATTTCCCCACCGCCGGAATCATTCATGGCCGCAGCGGAATCGTGGACGCCTACAAAAACGGACGCGGCCGCTTCATCATGCGCGCCAAGGCCGGCATCGAGACTTTCAACAAAGACCGCAAGGCCATCGTCATCACCGAAATTCCGTACCAGGTCAACAAGGCGCGCCTGGTCGAGCGCATCGCGCAGCTGGTGAACGACAAGATCGTTGACGCCATCTCCGACATCCGCGACGAAAGCGACCGCGACGGCATGCGCATCGTGGTCGAACTCAAACGCGACGGTGAGCCCCAGCTCGTGCTCAACCAGCTCTTCAAGCACACCCAGATGCAGGAAAGCTTCAGCATGATCCTGCTCGCCGTGGTCAACGGACAGCCCAAGGAAATGGGCCTGGTACAGGCGATCAAGCACTTCATTGATCACCGTGTGGACGTGGTCCGCCGCCGTACTGCGTTCCTGCTGTCGAAAGCGAAAGACCGCGAACACATTCTCGAAGGCTATCTGGCCGCGCTGGATCACCTGGACAACGTGATCACCATCATCCGCGGCAGCGCCAACCGAGCCGAGGCCCGCGAAAACCTGGTCGCGTACTTTGCCGGCAAGAAGATTGACATCAACACCACCGGCCGAGCTCCGAAGCGCGATCCGGAAAAGCCCTTCACCGGAATCCAGGCCGACGCGATTCTCGAACTGCAACTGCACCGTCTAACCAAGCTCTCAATCGACGAGATCACCAAGGAATTGGGCGTCACTCGCGAACACATTGCCGAGTACGAAGCCATTCTGGGTTCGGAAAGGAAACTGCGCTGCTGTAATCGTGAAGGAACTCGAAGAAGTAAAGAAGCTCTACGGCGACGAGCGTCGCACCGTAATTGAAGACGAAGCTGCCGAAATCCATCTGGAAGACCTGATCGCCGACGAGCAAGTCGCGGTCACAGTCAGCCACGGCGGCTACATGAAGCGTACCCCGGTCTCAACCTACCGCATGCAGCGGCGCGGAGGCACGGGCCGCACCGGCATGAAGACGCGCGACGAGGATTTCGTCGAGCATCTCTTCATCGATTCCACGCACGCCTACATTCTGATATTCACCAACACCGGGCGGGTTTACTGGCTGAAGGTGTATGAGATCCCCGACGTCAGCGCGGCCGGCAAAGGTAAACACGTCGGCAATCTGGTCGGTCTGCAACCGGGCGAGACGGTTCGCACCATGCTGACGGTCCGCAATCTCGAAGAGGTGGGCAAGTACATCTTCTTCGCTACCCGCAACGGCCTGGTGAAAAAGACCGAGCTTAAGGACTTCTGCCACGTGCGCTCGAATGGCATCTACGCCATCAGCATCGAGCAGGGCGACGAACTGGTCGCGGCCAATCTCACCGACGGCCAGCAGATCGTGTTCCTGGCCACGCACGAAGGCCAAGCCATCCGCTTCGACGAAGAAGATGTCCGCCCCATGGGCCGCCAGGCCTACGGCGTCTGGGGTATCCGCATGGAAAAGGGTGATTACCTCGTAGGTATGGCGACTACGCCCAAGGCCGATATCCCGGCGAAAGTCGATCCAACGAAAGCGCCCGCGTCAGATGCACAGATCGCCGACCTGGTGCCGGAAAAGGGCAGACTGATTCTCTCCGTCACCGAAAACGGCTACGGCAAACGCACCGCTGCCGACGAATACCGCCTGCAGGGACGCGGCGGGTCAGGTGTCATCAACGTTAAAACCACGGAACGCAACGGCAAAGTGGTAGGCATCGCTCAGGTAACGGAGAAATCCGAAGTCATGCTGATCAGCCAGTACGGCAAAATCATCCGCATGGATTCAACCACGATCCGCGAATCCGGCCGCGCCGCACAGGGCGTGCGCTTGTTGCATCTGGAGCCCGGCGACCGGGTGGCGGCGGCAGTGGTGCTTGCGCCGGGAGAAGAGCCGGTTAACGGGGGGACGCTGCTGCAGTAGAGTGAATTGTCGGAAGAAGTATTGTCTTAATTTGCAACATTTGTCCGAGGCCGCCCAGTATCTGAGAGTGCCGCTCAACACCCTACGCTATTGGGTGCGGGGGGCGGGCTCCGTCCCTCCGCTCGTCACGCTGGCAAAGAGCGAGCCGTCTCGCTTGTCCTTCATGAACTTGCTCGAATGTCACATGCTCAGCAGCATGCGGGCTATCTACGAGGTAAAGATCCCAAGGGTTCGGAAGGCACTGGTCAACCTCGCGAAGTTTGTAGAGCACAAACATCCTCTCGTGGAGCAGGCATTCCAAACCGACCGCCGTGACTTGTTCATCGAGCATCTGGGAAGCGTCGTGAATTTATCGAAAGACCAACAGATACTGATTCCCGGCGTAATGGAATTTTATCTCGAGCGCATTGAGCGAGACCCCAAAGGTCTTTTCAAGTTGTACCCATTTGTCATGGAGCGAACGCAAGACGAGCCCAGGCTCATCCTCATCAATCCCGCTGTTGGTTTTGGCAAGCCGGTGATTGCGGGTACGGGTATCTCGACTGCCGTGGTGGCTTCCAGGTTCAATGCCCGGGAATCTATAGAAGACCTAGCTTCCGAATATCGTGTCGAGCCACAGCAGATCGAAGAAGCAATCCGCTGGGAGCAGAAGACGGCAGCCCTCGCTGCCTGAAGATTTCGTTCTGTATCTCGACGAAAATCTTCACAACTGCAAACCCATCCTCGACGCGCTCACCCAACATGGCGTGAAGCATGAGCGTCACGGCCAACACTTTAGCGCCGGTACAGAAGACACGACTTGGCTACCCTTCGTTGGTCAGAAGGGTTGGTTGCTGGTGACGAAAGATAAGAAGATTCGATACAACGAATTGGAGAAAACGGCAGTCCTGCAACATCGGGTGAGAGAGTTCTACTTTTCTTCAGGAAATTACAATGGCGCGGACATGGCGAAAATACTCATAGCTGCTCTCCCTGGCATGGCCAAGATTTGCAGAAAGCATGATCCGCCGTTTATCGCCAGCATTGCCAAGTCAGGAGATGTGAATCTTCGTTTTCCTTAGTGACCAGGTTCTACTTGCTGATCGCCGCTCCGACTGCCCAAGGCTTCCCATCAAAGTAAGAAGGCAGTTCCAACCCAAACAGCTTCATTACGGTAGGTGCCACATCCACAATCGCAGGCTTCTCAATCGCAATCTTGCGATTCGAAAACAACACGCCGGGCACCAACCGCGGGTCAACACAGTGATCGCCGCTCCAGGCTTTGAGGTTGTCCTCGAAAATCGCGGTGGTCACTTTGCCCATGACCGAATCCCAAGAGGCGCGAAAGCCTTCGCCGTAGCCGACGATCAGGTCGGGGGCGTTGTCGACATACGGGCCGGCGTAAACTGCATCGCAGTCGAACATGCCGGTGATGCCGACTTTTCCCGACGCCGGATCGACCAGCCCGTCGAGCTTGCTGCGCAGGTCTTCTTTTAGAGCCTCTGCTTCCGCTCCGGCTTCTACGATGCCTTCGCGCTCGCGGCCTTTGATGTTCATGTAAAGCCCGTTGAGGCCCATGGTGTAGGCGCGGGTGCGCGACCAGTCAACGTCTTCGAACCAGTCTCCGCTTTCGTTTTTGCCGTCTTTCAAAACCAGGTAGCCGTTCTGATGCAGCCAGGCATTCAGATTCATGCAGCGGTTGAATGATTTGAAACCGTGGTCGGAAATCACCAGCAGCAGGGTCTGATCGTCAATCTGCTGCATGACCCGTCCGATCAGGGTGTCCATGCGGTCGTAGAGATCCTGAATCACCCGCGGCTTCTGGTCTTGCGGCACATCTCTTACCGCCGGATGGTCTTTGTCCAGATAGCGCCAGAACATGTGCTGCACCCGGTCGGTGGTGTCGAAGACGCAGGCACACAGTCCCTGCGGAGTTTTTTCCAACGCGTCGAAGAACATGCGCTCGCGATCTTCATGATTGCCGTAGCACTGCGCCAGAAACGCTTTGTCGTCGAGCACTTCTTCGTTGAGCGCCCAGGTGTCTTCGGCCAAACCTAACGTCGCGTAGGGGCCGAACAGCTTTGCCAGATAAATCGAATAGGTGACAGGATGAGAGATCGGCAGGTCGGGGTGGCCGGGATCGATATTCACCGGTGTCACGTAGACTTCAACCTCGGGCGAGAGTTCTTTCAGATAGAAGCGGCAGATGCCACGGGCTGTGAATCCCATGCCCGCCTTGAACTTTACCGGAACCCATTCGGAGTACTCGCCCACTTTGATGGTGAATGTTTCGGAATCGATCTCGATTCGAGCCTGGCCGCGTTTCACCTCAGGGCGAAGTTTGAACTCGGCTCGCAGGTCGACACCCGTGCCCAGGGGATTCTCCGGACCGGGAATATAGGAGCGAAAGCCTGCGCCGTTCCGCTCGATGGGGATTCGCACACCACCCTCGCGAAACTTGTCGTTGCTGGCCCGCGTGGTACAGAAACAAAATGTGCCCTGGCTCCCCTTGAGATCGGGGACGCACATGCCGGAGAGCAGCACGCCGGGAAACTTTTCCGGCGGAAAAGTTACCGGAACTCTGATGACGGAACAGAACACCCCCGCTTTGCCCAGCCAGTGCCAGAACGGCGTTCCCTTGCGAAGACCCTTGACATCGGACTTGCCGAGCGGCAGCGAGTACTTGCCAATCCGAAGATGACGCTTGGGCTCGCTGATCTGCGCGGAAGAAAGATAGGGAAGATAATTCTTCAGATCACGAGCGAGGAAATCATAAATATTGTGCTTCCCCGGATTGACACCGGTCTGAAACGTCGACCACGCGACCGGAGAAATCGCGGGGAAGGTGGTTCGCAGCGGACGAAAGGTTCCGCTATCGCGTAGTTTCGTCAGGTTCGGCAGCTTTCCCTCGCCCATGAAACGATTTGCCAACTCGGGATCCATGCCGTCGAAGCCCACGATCACTACTCGCTTTAATTGCGCCTTGCCATACGCCTTGCGGCGCCGGAACATTCTCAAGAGCTGTCGAACCGGCCAAGTGACCAATGCGTAGAAGGAATAGAGAAAAGCGACGAAGATCGTCCAGAACGATGACAGAACGGCAAATCCAGCGCCCGGGCCCGCGTATGCCTCGCTGCGCAGGGGGGAAAACAGGACGAGCGCAACGATCAAGAGAACAATCGGCCCAAGCCCGGATTTTGTTCGACGCGCGAAAAGCGACTTCATACCTGAATTCCCAGCACACTCTTGAAGACGAAACCCGCAATCAGCGACGCCACAAAGAACAGGACAATCCAGTTCCACTGCATCCAGGCGAAGCTGATCTCGCGGGAAGGATAGTCGATTGTGATCGATTGGACCGGACTATTATCCGCCAGTGCCGGCTCGCCCGAAGCGAAGATGCGTTTCCAGAAATTGTCTTTCAGCCGAACCGGCGAAACTCGGGCCAGCTTGGGCGAAACCACAACTTGTTTCGAGACTGTCTGCCCGGCGGCAGCGATCGTGATCTCGTACTTTCCCTCACGCTCCGCTACCACGCGCCACACCACCTCCTGATCTTTCGGAACATGCACGGCCGGGGCAGAGCTAGAAAGCTCAGGAGGCAACTGCAGCAAAGTATCGTTCAGTGCCGCTGGATCCTCGATTCGCGCCTCCACCAAAAAAGTCTGTGCCGGCTGCAACGGCATCCAGCCGAAGTATCTGTCTAACTGAACGATCAGGAAAGTGATGGGTAGAATCGCGATCAGGAACGGAGTAAACGCGAGGCGGAGGTAGCTGCCGGTTCCGCGAAGGATCTTTCCGTAAGCGCGCATGACCACGGGCAGCTGGTCTTGAAACAAGCGAACAGCCAGCAAGTGTGCCTTCAATCGGTCCTTGGCGCGGCCGATCGCTTTCTGGTCGGAGGTATATCGGAACACGATCACCATCAACAGCCCGATCACAACCGAAATTGCGAGGACCATGAAGAGCGGAATGTTTGAGGTCATGGAGGAAGCGATCATCGAGATGTTGGTAGCCAAACAGGATCTCCAGCACCGCGAGAAGTGTGAAAGTATCTCAGCGGCTGAAGCCGCGTCCTGGCGGGACTTTGAATGCAGCGCTGAAGCGCTGCTCCGCCCGAGAGCTCCACCCAAGAGCTGTCCCTAATGCTCGCTCTTGAAGCGGAGCATGAATTATTCAATGTAGCCCAGGCCCTGCAGCCGTTTCGTGACTTTCTCCTTGGATTCGCTGCCGGCCCCCTGATCAGGCGCCAGGCGTTTCACTTCTTTCTCAACGGTATGCAACACGAACTCATCAACCGACGCGTATCCCGAGGCCTCGGCGCACTGCTTTGCCTTTTCCAGTAATTCGCCTTCAATCTTTATCTTTTGCGAGGACATTCAGCTGTCTCCCTTTTGTCTGACGGCTTTTATGACACGTCAGCGGGTAGATGAAAAAACGGAATGCCCCATCATACTGCCGGGCTGAGGAATTCCAAATTGCGCAAAGATGGTGGGCGCGATGTCCGTCAGCGCGGGATTGGCCGCGTCAATCGCCCGATTGCTCAGAAGCACGCCCGGAACCAGCGTGAAGTCCATGCAGTGATCGCCGCTCCAGGGGTTGGTGTTGTTCTCAAAAACATCGGCGGGAAAGTTCCCCAGAATCGTCTGCCATCCAGCGCGATAGCCGCGGTTATAGCCCACCAACAAATCGGGGCCCTGTGCCGCGTACGGCCCCTGATAAACGTCGCTGGCCCGATCCACTCGGGTAATCGCCGCGAGCTGGTTCTGAGGGTCGCGGACAGCGAGCAGCTTCTCCTTAATTTCTCGCGACAGCGCATCTGCAGACGCGCCCGGCTCGACAATCCCGTCGCGCTCGCGGCCCTTTAGGTTCAGATAGAGCCCGTTCAATCCCAGCCCGTAAGCGCGTGTGCGACTCCAATCCACATTGGCAAACGCCTGGCTTCGGTCGGGACTCGGCTCGCTCTTCAAAGTGATGTAGCCGTAGTTCAGCAGCCAGGTATTCAGATTGAACGAGCGGTCATAGGGAGCGAACCCGTGGTCGGAGAGAACCAGCACGGTCGTGTGATCGTCCACGTGCTGCATGACTTGGCCCAGAACTTGGTCAATCTGCTGATAAAACTCTGGCAGCGCCGACCCGTACTGTGCGGCCAGTGCAGCGTCATACTCCGGATGTTGCGGATCGATCAATCGCCAGAACATGTGCGAATTCAGATCGAGGCTGGAAAAGTAGAAGAAGAACAGTCCGGAGTGGAACTTGGGGAACTCCACATCGAAAATCCGTCGATGTTCCGCCAACACGGTGCGCGCCTGCTCGAGATATTCCTTATCGTCAAGCACGCCGGCGGACAGGGCCTTCGTGTCTTCGGAGATGCCCTGGGTGTAGAACTCGCCCACGTCTTCCGCAAGCTCGCGCGAATAACTCTTCGGAGTCGAAAGCGGCAGTGCGGGATCTGCAGGATCAATGTTGATGGGCGAAACGTACAACTCGAATCGCGGATGCGCCTGCTTGAGATAGAAGCGGCATATTCCTTTCACGTTGCCGATAAACGGAATCAACTGGAATTCGATATGGACCCAGTCGCTCCATTCCCCCTCGCGCAGCACGAATTTCTGGTCCTGCACGGAGAACTTGGCTACTGACTCCAGCGGGTCAACAGAAACTGTAAAGGGTTCCAGGGTGGGCGGCGATCCCTTGCGGAACGTGTTGTCCGGGCCGATGAGCTCTGCGGTCACTTGCGAATCCTCGACGCGTACCGGAATGATCTGCCCGCCCTCCACTGCGCCCGCCGCGGTCATCGGGTCGTCCGTGTAAAAGGAGAACGTTCCGTAGCTGCCGCGCAGGTCGGGCGTACCCATCCCAGATAAGGAGCGCCCTTTTGTTTTCACCGGAGGAAAATTTGATGGCATCCGGAAAATCGTACTGGGCACGCCATAATCATCCAATGTTTCCCAGAACGCTTTGCCTTGTCGCAGTTGCTCGGCGCTCCCGCTTCCGATCGGAATGACCCAGCTGCCCAGATGGATGCCGTGCTTCGGTGGCTCGACTCGTGAAGCGGAAAAATAAGGCTGCAGAGTCTTGGGATCGCGATGGATGAAATCAAAGACGCCGTGCCCGCCGGCGTTCATACCGGTGATCAAGTTTGACCAGGCCACCGGACTCTGCGGCGGAATGCTGGTAGTGAGCAGGCGGAACGATCCCTTTTGAGCCAGGGCGGAAAAGTTCGGCATCTTGCCCTCGGCCATAAATTGTTTCAGCAGCTGCGGGTCCATGCCGTCGATGCCGAGAATGATGAGCTTCTGATCGCCATGCCATTTCCTGGACTGGCAGGAAAGCGACAACGCGACCGTTGCGCACACCATCAGGGAGAGAGCAAGTTTCCGGACTCGTAGCAGGCGCAAGGTGGGCTGAGATCCTCACTGCCATGATAGTCGAGGAATTGGATTGTGTGGTCGCGGGCGACTCGCCCGCGTGCGTCCGCCTTCCCGATCGCTGCGGTAGACTTGACGGTATGTTTCGGCGGATTATCCCCGCACTCTGGTTTGGGCTTGTCGTTGTTCTGCCGATTTCAGCCCAGGCTGCCACCAAGCCGAATATCGTCCTGATCACGCTGGATTCAACCCGTGCCGACCGCATGGGCTTCCTCAGTGCGAAAGCAAAGCTTACCCCCAACCTCGATGACCTGGCTCGCCAGAGTATGGTCTTCGAGCGGGCTTATTCCCAGGCGCCCCTGACGGTGGTATCGCACGCAACGATGCTCACTGGCACTTATCCTCAAACCAACCACGCCAGCGAGTTCGGTGCGAGGCTGGCCGCCGCGCTACCCTTCCTTCCAGACTTGCTCCGCGCCGGCGGATATCGCACCGCCGCTTTTGTCGGCTCGATCGCGCTTGATCCGAAGAACGGATCGGCTCCCGGTTTCGATCGTGGATTTGACCTTTATCACGCTGGCTTCAAACCCTCGCAGGGAGGAAACGACAAGAGCGCTTTGGATTTTGAGCGCGCGACGAAGGTCGTGGCTCGCGCCAACGTCTGGCTAGCCCACAATTCCAGCGGGCCATTCTTCCTGTGGATGCACCTGAATGATCCCGGCGCCGCATCCGAGACTTCCTACAATGCTGCGGTAACTGCGGCTGACGCAGCGGTTGGGAAACTGGTCGCGACGTTGCGCGCCAGCAAGTTGTACGACGATGCATTGATCGTGGTTGCTTCCGACCATGGCAAAAGCCTGGGCGCGCATGGCGAAGAAACCAGCGGAGTCTTTCTCTACGATGAGACCATCCGGGTGCCATTGCTTCTGAAACTTCCCCAAAACCAAAACGCGGGAAAGAGAGTGGCGACACGGGCCCGCCTGGTGGATATCGCTCCTACCGCTCTGGAAATCGCGGGTGTGCCGGTTCCATCGCAGATGCAGGGACAGTCTCTGCTGCGAATCGCCAGGACAAATGCCGACCAGCCGGTGTACTCGATAAGCAATTTTCCCCACCAGGCGTTCGGATGGAGCACGCTGGAATCCTGGCGCGCGGGCAAATACCTCTACATCAAGGCGCCGAAGCCCGAGTTGTACGATCTCTCGACTGATCCCGGCGCTACGCGCAACCTCGCGCAGGCCTCCAAAGCCACGCTGGATACCATCGCCAGCCAGTTGGATGCATTCGACCGGCGCTTCAACGATTCAAGCAATGCTTCAGGAAGCTCTGAATTGACTTCGAGCGAAATGCAGAAGCTGGCGTCCCTCGGATACGTCGGTCTGCAGAAATCTGCTGCTCCCGCGAGTACCGCGGCGACAGGTATTGATCCGAAAGATGAGATTGCGACCGCAAACAAGATATTGTCGGCGCTCGCCCTGCTGAACCAGGGCAAGCCGGAGAAGGCCGCGGCCATCCTGCAACCGGCGTTGGCGGATGGCGCGAAAATGTATCTGGTTCAGTTCGTTATGGGGGCCGCGCTGGCGCGCCAGCAGCAGTATCCCCAGGCCATCGAATATTTGCGGCGGGCGATTGAGCTCCAACCCGACTCGACCTGGGCGCACTACGAAATGGGTTCCAGCCTTCTGAAGACCGACGATTTCAAGACCGCGGTCGTTCATCTGGAGATCGTGTCCAGCCGGCTGCCCGAATTCGCGGAAGCCCACTCCCTTCTGGCGCAGGCTTATGAACATCTGGGCCGGACCGAGGACGCGAAGCGCGAACGCTCCAGATCGATTGGGTCTGGGGCGGCCTCGAATCCGTAGCCCGTCCGCCCGACACCCGATTCCTTCGCGAGGACCTTTAGGCGAATGCAATAATGTCTATCACATTAGTAGACTTGTAGAAACGGTTCGTGTATATTCTTTCCTAATGGCAACCAGCACCATCTCCATCCGTTGTAACAGCACCTGCTGTCGCTGCGCGTGTCGCAGTGGGCGTGGGTCTGAGGGTGGAATGTAGCCGAAGCAAACATTTCAATTTCTCAAGCGGCCCACGAATCGGAATCGTGGGCCGTTTGCTTTTTACGGCCATAACGTCCCGGGTTCGTGGCGCCGCCTGAACTTGAGAGGGGAAGAGATGCAGAGGAAAGTTTTGGTCGCCATAGGGATGGCGCTTGCGGGCTTGCTGCTCACGTATTCGATTCAGGGCCGGGCACAAGGCGGCGAAGTTTCGTTACTGAATGGCTCCTACGATCCGACACGCGAGCTGTACCAGGATTTCAATCAGGCCTTCGCGAAATACTGGAAGGCCAAAACCGGTCAGACGGTTACTGTCGAGCAATCTCACGGCGGCTCCAGCAAGCAGGCCCGTGCCGTTATTGACGGTCTCCAGGCCGACATCGTGACCCTTGCCCTGGCCTACGATATCGACGCAATTTCACAGAACGCCGGCCTGCTCCCTGCGGACTGGCAAAAGCGCCTGCCGCAGAACAGCACGCCGTACACTTCGACGATCGTTTTTCTGGTCCGCAAGGGGAATCCCAAACACGTTAAGGATTGGGACGATCTGGTAAAGCCAGGAATCTCAGTGATCACGCCCAATCCCAAGACGTCGGGCGGAGCGCGCTGGAACTATCTTGCTGCCTGGGCATACGCGCTCAAACAGCCTGGCGGAAGCGAACAATCAGCTCAGGACTTCGTGAAGCGCCTCTACAAGAACGTTCCGGTGCTGGATTCTGGGGCGCGCGGTTCAACCACAACTTTCGTGCAACGAGAAATCGGTGACGTGCTTATCGCCTGGGAGAACGAAGCCTTCCTTTCAATCAAGGAGCTGGGCCCCCAGAAGGTTGAAATCGTGGTGCCGTCGCAAAGCATTCTGGCGGAGCCGCCGGTGTCAATCGTAGATAAGGTCGTGGATAAGAAAGGCACGCGGAAAGTGGCCGAAGCTTATCTCGAGTATCTGTACACACCCGAAGGCCAGGAGATCGCAGCCAAGAATTATTACCGGCCGCGGCTTGACTCCGTGGCAAAGAAGTACGCCTCGACATTTCCCAGGATAAAACTCGTCACCATCGACGACGTTTTCGGGGGCTGGCAAAAGGCGCAGAAAATACACTTTGCCGACGGAGGAGTGTTCGACCAGATCTATCAACCGAACCAGTAACGATGGCTTTCACTTTCAAAAAACGCAGCAACCTGCCGGGCTTCGGACTAGCGCTGGGTTATACCGTGTTGTATCTCAGCCTCATTGTCCTGCTCCCGCTGGCCGCCACGTTTCTGAAAGCCTCATCACTGAGCTGGGCGCAGTTCTGGCACATCGCCGCTTCTCCGCGTGCCGTGGCTTCTTATCGCCTGACGTTCGGAGCCTCGCTCATCGGCGCTCTGGTCAATCTGGTATTCGGAGTTCTGGTGGCGTGGGTTCTCGTGCGCTACAGTTTCCCCGGCAAACGGCTGTTCGATTCGCTGGTGGATCTCCCGTTCGCTTTGCCGACCGCGGTTGCCGGCATCGCCCTGACCACGCTTTATGCGCCCAACGGCTGGCTGGGCCGGCCGCTGGCTTCCCTGGGAATCAAGTCTGCCTACTCTCCGATGGGAGTGGCGATCGCGCTCACGTTTATCGGACTGCCGTTTGTGGTTCGAAGTGTGCAGCCGGTCCTCGAAGACATGGACAAGGAACTTGAGGAAGCCGCGGCTAGTCTGGGAGCCAGCCGCTGGCAGACTTTTTCCCGGGTTGTCCTGCCCACGATTTTGCCGGCTGCGCTGGCTGGTTTCGCGATGGCATTTGCCCGCGCAGTGGGGGAGTACGGTTCGGTCGTATTCATCGCGGGCAACATGCCCATGAAAACTGAAATTACGCCGTTGCTGATCATCACCAAGCTAGACCAGTACGACTATGCCGGAGCGACCGCCATCGCGGTGGTCATGCTGGTGTTCTCGCTGGTCCTGTTGCTACCCATCAATCTTTTGCAGAAGTGGAGCAGCAGCCGCGAAGAGAAGACGACGGAGTTGATTCCGGATGTGATTGAGGCGTGATCAAGAAAAGACAATGGGATCCATTACCTTAGTTGCGGGAAAAATTCCAGCAAGCCGCCGCGTGGCCACGGCCGCGACCGGTGAGTCGGGTGCTGTCCGCTGGGCCCTGATCGGCGTCGCCGTGTTCTTTCTGGCGCTGTTCATTTTCCTGCCGCTGGCCATCGTTTTTTCCCAGGCCTTTGCCAAAGGGATCGGCGTCTACTGGGCGAGCCTGCGCCAGCCCGATGCGCTGGCGGCGATTCGTCTGACGCTGCTGGCGGCAGCCATCGCTGTCCCCCTAAACCTCGTTTTTGGAGTCGCTGCGGCCTGGTGCATCGGCAAATTTGAGTTTTTCGGCAAGAGCCTGCTGATCACGCTGATTGATCTGCCATTTTCAGTCTCGCCGGTCGTGTCCGGCCTGATCTACGTTCTGCTCTTCGGCTTACAGGGACTGCTGGGACCGTGGCTGGCGCGTCACGACTTGCAGATCATTTTCGCGGTGCCGGGAATTGTCCTGGCTACCACCTTCGTGACCTTCCCCTTCGTTGCCCGCGAGCTGATCCCGTTGCTGCAAGCTCAGGGACAAGAGGAAGAGGAAGCAGCACTCGCCCTCGGCGCGACCGGTTGGCAGACTTTCTTCCGCGTGAGCCTGCCCAACATTAAATGGGGACTGCTCTACGGCGTGATCCTGTGCAACGCCCGCGCCATGGGGGAGTTTGGCGCGGTGTCGGTGGTCTCGGGACATATCCGCGGACGCACCAATACCATGCCGTTGCACGTCGAGATTTTGTATAACGAGTACCAGTTCTCCGCCGCCTTTGCGGTGGCGTCCCTGTTGGCCTTGCTGGCTCTCACCACTTTGCTGGTCAAGACCGTAGTCGAATGGAGAGCGCGGCGCCAGCTTGCGGAATCCGCCGCCTGGGGCGAAGAAGGGCAAATCGCATGAGCATCGAAGCGAAAGATATCACCAAGAAGTTTGGACAATTTACCGCGCTCGATCACGTTGATCTGAAGATTCCGTCGGGTGAGTTGGTGGCGCTGCTGGGCCCGTCGGGCTCGGGGAAGACGACGCTGCTGCGCATCATCGCGGGCCTGGAATTCGCCGACTCAGGAACTATTCTCTTTGATGGCGAGGACACTACTCATCGCAACGCCCGCGACCGCCGCGTCGGCTTTGTCTTTCAGCATTACGCACTCTTCCGGCACATGACCGTGTTTGAAAACATCGCCTTCGGACTCAAAGTGCGCCCGCGGAGCGTGCGTCCCTCGAAAGAGCAAATTCAAGCCAAGGTCCACGAGCTGCTGAGCTTGATCCAGTTGAAAAATCTGGCCGGCCGTTATCCTTCACAGCTCTCGGGAGGCCAGCGCCAGCGGGTAGCACTGGCACGTGCCCTCGCGGTCGAGCCCAGCGTCCTGCTGTTGGACGAACCCTTCGGATCGCTGGACGCGAAGGTCCGTCTCGAACTCCGCCGCTGGCTTCGCCAGTTGCACGACGAAGTACACATCACTAGTGTCTTCGTCACTCACGATCAGGAGGAAGCGCTCGAGGTTTCCGACCGGGTTGCGGTGATGAACGAAGGCCGCATCGAACAGGTCGGCAGCCCCGATGATGTGTACCATCGCCCGATCACGCCTTTCGTCTATAACTTTCTGGGCAACGTGAACCTCTTCCACGGCCGGATTGATGAAGAAGCTCCCATCCACGACGGCGCAAGCAGGGAACCTGTCTACGTGCGTCCGCACTTGCTCGAGATCCACCGCCAGCCCAACGGAGGCGGCCACTTCCGCGCGACAATCAAGCACATCAACTCCGCCGGCCCATTGGTTAAGGTCGAAGCGCTGAGCGAATGGGGAGATCCGGTCCAGGTCGAATTGTCACAGGAAAAATTCCGCGAACTCCAGCTCACCAAGGAAGAGACGGTTTTTATCATCCCCAAAGAGTTGAAGGTGTTCCAGAAGAAAGTTGTCTAGCATCGCGCAATAGGCAGCAAAGCCACCCAACAAATTGTCCTTCGGCCCGCAAAAAGCGCGGACCTCAGGATGACAACGCGTGTTGAAATGACCGGCTGTCCCCACGTGGTCTGTGGCGCTACAAGCCGCGATGCCCGCGCCCGGCCTGTATACGCAGCAATGCGGCAATCAGGGCGTCAATATCCTCGCAAGTGTTGTAGAGCGCCAGCGACGGCCGCACCGTCGTCTCAAGGCCAAACCGGCGCAGGATGGGCTGGGCGCAGTGATGTCCGGCGCGCACGGCGATTCCTTCCTGGTTGAGCGCCTTGCCTACATCTTCGGTGCGGAATCCATCGAGGACAAAAGAAAGCACGCCCGCTTTCTCGCGCGCGGTCCCGATCAAATGGAGGCCAGGGATCGTCAGCAGCCCCTTGGTCGCGTAGACCAGAAGGTCGTGTTCGTAGCGGGCGATGTTCTCCATGCCGATCTGTTCAAGGTAATCGAGGGCTGCGCCCAGCCCGACAGCGTCGGCGATGTTGCCCGTGCCGGCCTCGAAACGCGCCGGCGCCAGGTTGTAGGTAGTCTTCTCGAAAGTCACGTCGGCAATCATGCTGCCGCCGCCTTGCCACGGCGGAGTGTTGTCGAGAATGTCAGCCTTCCCGAAAACCACACCAATGCCGGTGGGTGCGAAGATCTTGTGGCCTGAGAAGACAAAGAAGTCGCAATCGAGCAGCTGAACGTCCACGCCCATGTGCGCGATGGACTGCGCGCCGTCAACTAGGACTTTGGCCCCGTGGCGATGGGCCATCTCAATCATCTCTTTCGCGGGTGTTATCGTTCCGAGCGCATTCGATACCTGGCTGAATGCTACGATTCGCGTTCGCGGGCCGAGCAACTTTTCGTATTCTTCGAGAATCACCTCGCCGCGGTCATTTACCGGCGCCACCCGCAGCCGCGCACCTTTTTCAGCGCACAGTTGCTGCCACGGGACAATGTTCGCGTGGTGCTCCAGCCAGGTGATAACGATTTCGTCATCCTTCTCCACGTTGCGGTTTCCCCAGCTTTTGGCCACCAGGTTGATGCCTTCGGTGGCGCCGCGAACAAAAACAATCTCGCGCACCGAGGGAGCGTTCAGGAAGCGACGCACTTTCTCTCTCGCACTTTCGTAGGCGTCGGTGGCCCTCGCGGCCAGGGTGTGGGCGGCGCGGTGAATATTCGAATTCTCGTGCCGGTAGAAATAAGAGACCCGGTCAATGACCGCGTTCGGTTTCTGCGTAGTGGCGGCATTGTCCAGCCACACCAGCGGTCGCCCGTTTACCTGCTCCTGCAGGATGGGGAAATCGCGCCGGATGAATTGCGGATCGAATGGGCGTGGAGATAACGCAACCTCGGGGACCAGGTTGGGATGAAACTCGAAGGACCCTAAGCTGAGCGGCGGCGTAGCTGGCGCTGGAATTTTCTCTCCACTTGGAATGTATGCCGACGCACCCGGCACGGTTGGGGCGGAAGCCACATCTGGAAGCCCCTCAAGATCGCTTGGCGGAGACGACGGCAAGCCCGGAACTCCGGGGACCGATTGCAGACCCGGCACGCCGGGAAACGCGAACATTCCTGCAGCATCGGGAAACGAGGGTACGGTGGTCAGGGGTGCAATCTTCTCGAAATCAAGAAAGTATGCTGAAGCTCCCGGCGTGGACGGCGATGACCCGGAGGGAACACCCGGCGCGAATGACGGCGCGTTCCCTAGCGACGCCGGGATGGCGCGCTGATCAGCTTCGGTCAATGGCGCACTCGGCGTTGACACTGGCATCCCCGGAATGCCGGGCAATGGCTGTGCGCCCGGCACGTCTTGAAAAGCGAATGCCTCATTCAGTGCAGGAAGCGTCGGAGTGGCGTTAAGCGGAGAGGTGCGGTCTAGAAAGTAAGCCAGTGAACCGGGTGCCGCGGGGAATTCAGGAACACTCGGGATTGCTGGAGTGGGCGCCGTCACGCCAACCGGCGCCGGGACAAACGATGAAATTGCTGGAACATCGCCGGTAGTGGCACGAGCGGGGGCACTCGCGCCCACATTTTCAGGAGCGGCCGCATTCGACGGCAGCGCGGCAAAGAACTCGTTTGCAAGGCGAGCGATTACCGACGGATCAGGCAGAGCGAACATCGCGGCGGACCCGCGATCATCCGCCAGTGCAGTGCCCTGGTCTACAGGGGCAGCCCGCTCCGCCGATCGATCGCTGCCAGGATCACTTGTACTCATGGTATTGATCCACGCTGACGCCTTCGAGCACGCCGACCGCATCTTCCGTAAGAATGGCCAGCGAGCAGTACAGAGAGATCAGGTACGACGCGATCGCCTTGTGATTGATGCCCATGAAGCGCACCGAAAGGCTCGGTGAAACTTCGCCCGGAATGCCGGGCTGAAACAACCCGACCGCGCCTTGCTTCTTTTCGCCGGTGCGCAACAGAAGAATATTTGTCTTGTCTGCCTTGATGGCGACTTTGTCGGAAGGCACGAGGGGCAGCCCGCGCCAGGTCAGAAATGGATTGCCGAATATCGTCACCGTCGGCGGCGGTACGCCGCGGCGCGTGCACTCGCGTCCAAAAGCCGCAATGGCCCGTGGATGTGCTAGAAAGAATGCTGGCTCCTTCCAGACCCGCGCGATCAGTTCGTCCAGATCGTCAGGCGTGGGCGCGCCTTTCCGCGTCTTGATTTTCATCGACTCGTCAATGTTATTGAGCAGGCCGTACGAAGTGTTGTTGATGAGTTCGCTTTCCTGCCGCTCTTTCACCTTCTCGATGATGAGCCGCAGCTGCTCTTTAATCTGGTCATGCGGGCTGCGGTACATGTCGGAGATGCGCGTCTGTAAATCTAGGACGGTGGTCACCGCGCTCAACGTGTACTCGCGCGGCTTTTCCTCGTAGTCCACGTAAATTTCCGGCAGATCGACATCGTCGTCGGGGCTGCACTCAATGGTGCGGCTGCCCGGCCGCGAGGGAACGACTTTGTTTACGCGATACGTGCCGGCTTCTACCGGAACCCACTGCAGGAAGTTGACCAGCCAGCGCGGCGTGATCGCCTGCATCATGGGGACCGTCTTGGTGACGGTCGCAAGTTGGCGTGCCTGTTGCTCGTTCAACGTGTGACGGACCTCAGCTTTCTCGGCCATGCAATTTGCTCCTCAAGATGCAGCAAGCTAGAAAGTGTAACATCTGTGGTCGCGGGCGACCCGCCCGCGGCTGTTGACTTTGGCTCGAGGCCTTCGCGGGCGAGTCGCCCGCGACCACGCAGGCTGTTTCGGAATGACAAAATTTCAAATCAGAGGACCCCGCGCCCTGCTCTCTTCTGGCCTGCAGCAGGTCCTGGATCGTCGCCAATTGTGCTTCCGCATGTCTCGCCGAAACGCCGTTCTTGTGACTCATCATGATCAGTTTGACTGAAACCAGAAATACTCCCCACTCGAGCAGCATGTCGTGTGTGAAACCTTTGACGAACAACGCGATGACGAAGAGCAACAAAGTCATTACAATAACGACCAAAGACCCGGATCGAGGTAGCGCCACACCGGCTTGGACATCTGTTCCTCCTTCCTCTATCCCGGACCCTGCATGATAGCGGAACCCCGTCTAGCCCCGCCCTGGGCGAGGGTGCCCCCATCCTTCGCGCAGTTTGCGAAGGGTGGGAGGCTGATTGCGAGCAGCTGTCGTTGGGACGAACGGGGTCGGTCTTCTCAGATTCAATACCTCCGCTGCCTGCGCCCCTGCCTCCCACTCTCTCGTAAAGTCGGCGGGCTGGGTGGGGCGCCAACAGTGCCCCGCCGCGGATCCTCCTGGCTAGTCATCGTTACCTTTGTACTCTTTCGAGGTTGTCCAGGAAATGGACACTATGAACGGGCGGCGTGTCTACCCAGGCGGGAGGGAATTGCCAGTAACTGATTGCGACTGAATGCGATGAGCCAGGATCCCTACAAGATGTACCGCACAATCGCCCGCGTGGGCAGCGTAGTGCTGCTGCTTCTGGGAGTGCTGGTATTGCTCGGCTGGCTTTGGAAGATCGAGCTGTTCACCACCTTCGTTTCCGGCCGCATTACGATGAAGCCGAACACCGCCATCGGCTTCCTGTTCCTCGGCCTTCCTTTGTTCCTGCTGACCCTGTCCTCGAAGAATCGCAAAACCCAAATCTGGTGCGCGGCTTCCGCTACCGCCGTCATCCTCATAGGACTGCTTACCCTGTCCGAATATCTTTTCCACGTTGATCTCGGGATTGACCAGCTTCTGTTCAAGGACCTGGTGCAATTTCCGTATCCCGGCAGGATGGCGCACATTACGGCCTTCAACTTTTGCCTTGTCGGGTTGAGTGTCCTACTGCTGGCGCTCTCGGAAAAGTGGGCCAGCATTTCACAGGCCTTTGCGGCCACCACCGGACTGAGCTCGATATTCGCAATCATCGGATACCTGTATGGCGTGCCCGTGCTGTACGGATCGATCGAATACACCTCGATGGCCCTCCACACCGGGGTCGGATTTCTGGTGGGCTCGCTTTCTGTGCTGTTCTGCCGCCCGGACCTGGGCCTGATGTCGGTGCTGACCAATCCCAATCCGGGTGGCTGGTTGGCCCGGAAACTACTGCCGGTAGCGGCGTTTGTCCCCGCCGCACTCGGAGCGGTGTGCATTCATAGCCGGTTGTTTTCGAGCGACGTGCGTCTGAACATCGCATGCCTGGTGGTCAGCCAGATGGTGTTGTTCATGGCGCTGGTGTGGGTGCTGGCCTTCGTGCTCAATCGCGCGGAGGGAGAAAAAGCAACGGCCCAGGAAGCCCTTGCCCGATCCGAAAAGCTGCTGCAGCAATCCCAGAAGATGGAAGCCATCGGTCTGCTCGCCGGCGGAGTGGCCCACGACTTCAACAACCTGCTCGCCGTGATCAACGGTTACAGCGATCTGCTGCTGGAGCGTGGTGATCTTCCGGAGTCCGATCGGCGCAGCCTGGAGCAGATTAAGCAGGCAGGCGGCAGCGCGGCTTCGCTCACACGCCAGTTGCTGATGCTCAGTCGCCAGCAGGTGGTTGAACCGGTGGTGCTGAATATCAACCAGACCGTCGGGAACCTGGACAAAATGTTGCGTCGCCTGATCAAGGAGAATATTCAATTCTCGTTTGTTCTCGACCCCCAACTGGACCGGGTAAAAGCCGACCCCGGACAGATCGAGCAGATCGTCCTGAATCTTGTAGTCAACGCGCGCGACGCCATGCCCAACGGCGGGACGCTACGCATCCAGACCAAGAATGTAGAGAAATCAAGTCCGCAATCCGGCGCAGGAGCCGCTCCCAGCCGCTTCGTGCTGCTGGAAGTGACCGACACCGGAACCGGAATGGACCAGCAAACTCAGGCCCACATTTTCGAACCATTCTTCACCACGAAAGCCGTAGGCAAAGGCACCGGGCTGGGACTGGCAACGGTTTACGGAATCGTGAAGCAGAACGGCGGACACGTTGAAGTCCAGAGCACACTGGGGCGGGGATCATCTTTCCAGATTTATCTTCCCGCCGAAGCGCAGGCGGCCCCGAACCTCGAACCCGGCAAAGACGCCGCCGAGCCTGCCTTCTCAGGAGAAACCATACTTGTCGTCGAAGATGCGGCGCCGCTGCGTGATCTGGTCTGCCAGGCCCTGAGTGTTTCAGGCTGCACCGTGTTGTCCGCGCCCGAAGCCGCTGAGGCGTTACGTATCCTCAGCCAGCAAAAAGGCAAGATTCATCTGCTGATCACGGATGTCATCATGCCCGGAATGAACGGCCCGGCTCTGGCAAAACAGGTCCGTGCCATGCGCCCGGAAACGAAAATCCTTTACATGACCGGGTATAGCGGCGAGTTTGTCCGGTCAGATATGCTGATTCCCGGCGTGTCTTTCATTCAGAAGCCCTTCACCCCGGCCGATCTCCGCCGTAAAATTCGTAAAATGCTGTCCGATAAGCCCGCCACCAAAGCCGCCGCCGCCGGCAACGCCGGCTGAGAAGCCCACCACGAACCACGTCGTTTGTGGAAAATTCCGGTATACTTGCCCACCCAACTGCCGGAGAACGCATGTTGAAAATCCAGCTACTCTTGGTAGCCACCATTCTATCTTTTGCCAGCCTGGCCTCCGCCGACACGGTAGTTCTGCGAAGCGGAGCCAGCTATCTCGGTCACCTTGCCGCCGGCACGATTACGTTCGCGGACAATCAAGGCGTCAAATATGAATTTCCGGGCCAAGACGTGCAATCGCTGGTCTTCGGACCCACGGGAGATGTGGTGACGCTGCGCATCGGCAAGAGCTACTCCGGCCACTTCACCGGGTCGGACCCGGTTGCCTTTTCCGATGCGCAGGGAATTCAGTACCAGTTTCCAGTCAGCGATCTGGACGCGATCATCTTCAACCATGCTGGAACCGCACCCGTGCCCAGCGGAGCAAAAGTAATTCCTTCGGGCTCCGACCTCTCCGTCAGAACCAACGAAACCATTGACTCGACAAGTTCCTATCAGGGACAAACCTATTCCGCCACCATTACAGAGGATGTGCTCGACACGGCCGGCGGCGTAGCGATTCCCGCAGGATCGCCGGCCCAGTTGCTGGTGCGAAGCACTTCCACGGGCGGCGCGGTGCACAGCGCGGAGGTAGTCCTCGATCTGTATTCGGTGACGCTTGGCAAGAAGCAGTACACGGTCGTTACCTCAGATGTGGCCGAGTCGAATCGAAGAGGCGTGGGTACAAATCGCCGCACGGCAGAGTATCTGGGCGGAGGTTCAGCTCTCGGTGCCTTGATGGGCGGCCTGTTCGGCGGGGGCAAGGGCGCAGGCATCGGAGCACTCGCCGGAGCCGGCGGCGGATTTGTCAGCCTGGTCTTCACTCGCGGAAAAGAAGTCAGAGTCCCGTCGGAGAGCACCCTGAGATTCCGCCTGGAAAAGCCGCTCGTGTTGCAGCCCGCGCCCTAGCATGCCGCAAATCCAATGCAAGGCAATGCTCTTCGACCTGGACGGCGTCCTGATTGACTCCACTCGCGCCGTCGCCCGGGTATGGCATCAGTGGGCGGTTGAGCACGGATTCGATCCCGACGCAGTCGTTGCCCGCGCCCACGGCCGTCCCAGCCTCACCACGGTCAGTGAATACCTGCCAAACGCCGACCACGCCGCCGAGAACCGCGAAGTCGAGCGCCGCGAAATGCAAGACCTGGAGGGCGTAGTCCTGCTTCCAGGTTCGGCCCAACTTCTCAAGCAGCTGCCTCCGGATCGCTGGACCATCGTGACCTCCTGCACTCGTCCCCTGGCCGAGACCCGTTTGCGGGCCGCAGGCTTGCCCATCCCTGAACGCATGATCACCTCGAACGATATAAAAAACGGCAAGCCGCATCCCGAGCCTTACCTGAAAGGCGCCTCGGTCCTGGGATTCTCGGCTGCTGACTGTGTTGTGGTGGAAGATGTCGCGGCGGGAATCCGGGCGGGCAAGGCGGCCAGTGCAAGGGTTATCGCCTTCCGCACGACGGTTAAAGATCCCGAACTCCTGGCGGCGGGTGCCGACTGGCTGCTGAACAACTGCAGGGACATCTCAATCGTGAAGAAAGATCCGGAGCTCACGCTGGCCCTGGCAAGCGATCCACCACGGACCACGTAGGGGCGGAGCGGGCGCCCTCGTCCGCCCGGCGGAGCCAAGCTCCGCGATTTTCGCGGCGTGTTAAAACCTGCCGAGCTTTGCTCGACTGGGCGGATGAGGACATCCGCCCCTACGTGGCTCGTGGCGCTTCCACATGGGCCGGTGGGATAATGGCGGCAGATCACCTGAGGACATCCCCATGACCGAACCTAGATCCCCACTCACCCGCCGCCAGTTTCTCGAAACCGCCGCCGGCGTCACCGTGGCCGGCAGCCTGCTGCCCCGCGTCTGGGCGGCCGAAATAAAAAACGGCATTCCGTACCGCACCCTCGGCAACACCGGCGAGAACGTCTCCTGCATCGGCCTCGGTGGATATCACATCGGCATGCAGAGCGACGAGCAGGAAAGCATTCGCATCATTCGCACCGCGCTCGACGAAGGCATCAACTTCCTCGACAACTGCTGGGACTATAACGGCGGCGCCAGCGAAGTCCGCATGGGCAAGGCCCTGCGCGACGGATACCGCAAGAAAGCTTTCCTCATGACCAAGCTTGACGCACGCACGCGCAAAGGCGCGGCCAGCCAGATTGACGAGTCCCTACGCCGCCTGCAGACCGACACCATTGATCTTCTGCAATTTCACGAAGTGATCCGCGACAATGATCCCGAACTCATCTTCGCTCCCAAAGGCGGTATGGAGGCGGTCGTCGAGGCCCAGCAAAAAGGCAAAATCCGCTACATCGGCTTCACCGGACACAAGAGCCCGGAATTTCACCTCAAAATGCTGAACACCGCCTTCGCCCGCAACTTCACGCTCAACACCGTGCAGATGCCCCTCAACCTCATGGATGCCCACTACGACAGCTTCGAAAAGAAAGTGCTCCCCGTCCTGGTGAAACACAACATCGGAGTGCTGGGCATGAAGCCCATGGGCGACGGCCTGATCCTAAAGAGCAAAGCCGCCGAGCCAGTCGAGTGTCTCCAGTACGCCCTCACGCTCCCGACCAGCGTGGTCATCACCGGCTGCGATTCTCTCCCCATCCTGCAACAGGCGCTGAAAGTGGCACGATCGTTCAAGCCCCTGAGCGGCGAGCAGATCGCGGCTCTACTTGCTCGCACCGCGCCAGTGGCCCAAAAGGGCGAATGGGAGCTTTACAAGACGTCGCACAACTTTGATGGGACTTATCAGAACCCGCAGTGGCTGGATTAGCTGTGATTTGAGGTCTTGTGCCGATTTCCAATCGTAGTGCGGGGTTTACAATCGCGCCCCAGTCAATGAGTTTAATCGCGATTTGTCAACAGTTAGCGCGAGGCAATGTTCAAGTACCACTTGCTAGGAATTCTTTTTTCAAAGCTTTGGTGGATACATCCAAAGGCTGGTAAATGCGATCGCAACGCTGACGCAGTTTGCCGCGCAGAGAATCCAAAATCTTCGGTGACCGAGGGGCACTCTAAATCCCCATCTGACCACAGCGGCCTCGATTGCGGTGGTCGCGAGTACTGCAATCAGGAAAGTGGCTGCCCACGTTCCGGGATTGAAGGTTCCAACGTTGAAAACTCTATAAAGCACTGAGCCTGGAAAGTACTCCCAGGCGAAGCCGAGGGCTGGTATGAGAACCACTCCAACTCCGGTCGAGACCGCATTCATCACGACATCGACAACAGCAGCTTTTTTCCATGACAAGCCAAAGCCGCCAAAGCATAGGGCTAGCCACTCAACAAGGAGGCCTGCCGTGATTGGAATAACACTTAGAATTCGCTGTTCTAAAAGCAGAGCGGGCCACACCATGTCGGCGATTGGTGCGATTGAAGAATGCGGGAGTCCGACCAAATTCCTCCTCGTTACTCAACCCGAAAATTGTACCGTTTTGCGTGGGTCTAAGGATTGTTGTAAACAATGACACGAGCAATCACGCCTTCTCTTCCGCCAACATCACCGCCCGCCGCATCGCCGCAATCTCTTTCCGCAAGCTGTTGATCTCCGCTTCACTTTCGCGCAGATAAGCCTCATGCCTTTGCTGAAAAATCGCCAGGTTGCGACTGGCTGGACGGGCTGCGGTCGAAAGAGAAGTCAGGAATTCCACGCCAAAGCAATAACCGTCCCGGCTGCGAACTGTTCCCTTCACCCGCGAATAGGGCGAGGGCAACTCAACCTCAATCGGATCTCCGGGTTGCAGGTTGATTCCGGCGCACAACGCCAAGCCGCCTTTGCTGATTTCCGTGAGCCGCCCGGGCACGAAAACTTTGGATTCCCCATCACGCAGAACCACAAGCACTTGCAGGTCAACCGGCTTTCGCGGCCAACGACGCGTATTGAGGGGGGAGGGCGCCATTCAGTGGGTAGAGTTCAGCTGCGGACTCATGGGTTATCTCCAGTATGGAACGGGTACCGAAAGAGGAGGAGATTACGGAAGTGGCTGTACGAAACACGACGGTTAGGTAAGTAATAGAGGCCGGTCGTCCCGCCCGTCCTCCATCCCGGTGTCACCCTGAGCGGAGCATCGGCGTTCGCTTGCGAACGCGGATGCGGAGTCGAAGGACCCCTACCCGGTCGGGGACTCGTCAGCCTATTGGGGCCCTTCGACTCCGCGGAAAGTTCGCGAGCGAACTTCCCACTCCGCTCAGGATGACAAAGCTTCCTCCATTTGTCCCAGTTGAGTAAAAAGCCGTCACGGTCTACTATGCTTCGGGGAAAACACCATGACTTCATCTGTCAGCCGCCGTCAGTTTATTCAAGCCACTGCCCTCGCGGGCGCCGGACTTGCTTTGCCGAAAGAATTACTCGCCGCAAAGAAAAAGTCCGTGCTCATCTTCACCAAGTCTTCGGGCTTTGAACACGAAGTGATCAAGGTCAAGGACGGACACCCCAGCATCCTGGAACAGGCGGTCAAGACTCTCGGCGAACAGCATGGCTTCGAAATCACCGCCACCAAAGACGGCCGCGTCTTCGATTCGCCCGACTTCCGAAAAAAGTATTCCGCCGTGCTTTTTTATACGACCTTGGATCTCACCAAGACTGGCAACGACGGGAATCCGCCCATGTCGCCGGCGGGTAAGCAGGCCCTTCTGGACGCCATCCATGGCGGGCTTGGCTTTGTCGGAGTCCACGCCGCTGCTGACACTTTTCATACCGAGCCTGACCCTGAAGATCTGTCGAACCGTTACATTGCCCACGGCGAGAAGGAAGATCCCTATCTGCGGATGCTGGGCGGCGAGTTTATCCTTCACGGCCGCAATCCCCGGGTGCAGGCATCCAACCTCGTTGTGAAGGACCCGAAGTTCCCCGGCCTCGAAGGCGTGACCTCGCCCGTGAATTTCACCGAAGAATGGTATTCGCTGAAAGACTTCGATCCGGATCTTCACGTGATCCTCGCGCTCGACACTGCCGGCATGCAAGGCGAGCCCTACCAGCGCGCTCCCTATCCCGCCACCTGGGCGCGGATGCACGGCAAGGGACGGGTCTTCTACACCGCCATGGGCGACCTCCCGGAAAATTTTTCAAATACATTTTTCCTGAACCTGCTGGCCGGCGGAATTCGCTGGTCTATCGGCGACGCCAAAGCTTCGGTCGACAAGAATCTGGCGCAGGCCACGCCTGGCTACGCCGAGATTCCGCCCAAGCTTCCTCCCAAGACGTAGATCCGCCCCCTGTTGGAGCGGCCGAAAATGGGACGGACCGAAAATATCTCCTTCGAACCTCACCGTGAGGCCTTCCGTCCGTCTAAACCCCGGGCATCGTGAGGGTCTTGATGAAGACATTTTGGCTGATCGCGGTATTCCTGGTTCCCGGAGTCTGCGCGGCCCAGGCCGATCGCACCGACCAGATCATCCAGAAAGCTGTCACCGCCATGGGCGGCCTCGACCGTATTCATGCCATCCATAGCCTGGTATTCAGAGGCTTTCACTATGAGGGCAGCTACAAGCAGGAATTCGCGGGCAGCAAAACCGGAGACGCCGTGCTGATCCGCATGCGCCCGGGCGCGCGCCTGGTAGGCTGCCGGCCGGAAGTGCCTGGGTGCGGAGGGCAATGGAGCGGAATCGTCGAAGCCTTCGACGGACAACACGGATGGGAGTTGAACTGGCCCAAACAGCGACTGGTGAAGACGGTCAACAAGGCGGAACGCGCGCTCCGCTGCGGCGCCCAATTCGATTTTCTTTTCATTGACTACCCGGAGCGGGGATTTCACGCGGCTTACCTGGGACGCAAGACTGTTCTGGGGAAGCAAGTCGAAGCGGTTCAAGTTGATCAGGAGGGCTGCTCGTCGGCGGTCTACTTCTTCAATCCCACAAATTTCCAATTGTTGATGACTCAGCTAACGATCCCGATTCACGCTCGCGGAGATGCGGTAGAGACCGTTGCGGTCTACAAACAGTTCAAAGTTGTGAATGGAGTTCGCTTACCTTCTCGTTCCGAGGAAGTGAATCTAAAGACCGGCGAAGTACTCGGTGGCGGTGAGTGGACTTCGATCACGGCCAACACGCTGCATGACCCGAAAATATTTGAACCGCCCGCAGTCCATCCCACAGGCATCACTGCCGTTGTGCTGGAGATGCTGCAGACTGGGGCCGATGCAACTCCGGAACAGATGATGTCGGCGTACTCCAAATTCCGCGCCACCGACGAAGGACGTCACGCGGATGTGGTCTACGACCTGAACTGGCTGGGCTACGAGTTGCTGAAAGTGGACAAGTACGATCAGGCTCTGGCGGTGTTTCATCAGATCATTGCCGAAAATCCCAGCTCCGCTGAGGCCTACGGAAATCTGGGCGAAGCCTACCTGCAGCAGCGCGACAAGGGGAACGCCATTTCTGCATTCCAGCGAGCTGTCGAGCTCGGATTGAAGGGAGACGATGTCCCCCGCAAGCTGGCTGCTCTGCGTCGTCAGGACTAGGCTGCCTGCTCGAAGCAATGTGGGAGCAGACCCGAGTTTCGCCTTTTACAACTCAAACGATTGTTTGACATTGGCGTCTTTCTAGCCTAAGCTGCCCTCGACGACCCCGGAGTCGCGCACCTCTCCTCTCCTAAGTCTCCTGCCTTCCGATCCTGCCAGGCAGAGCGCGCTGACTGGTTCCAATTCTGTAAGGCGCCAGAGAATCAAGCGTCTCACCAAGAACACAACGCACGTGGATGCGTGTTCCGCTAGTGACTCGTGTAACTGTCCGGAGAAATCCGCAGTACGAAGGAGCACTGCGCGTGAACGTTCATCTGATTAACCCGAGCCACGTGTCGTTCGGGACTGCGGTTATCACTCCTCGTTGGCAATACGTCCTTGCCGGCGCCACTCCCAAAAAGTTCGGCGACCCCATCCTGGTGGATGAAACCCTCAGCCAGATGGATCCCGATAGTATTCGGCCCGGCGACGCCGTCGGCATATCCATTCATACCGCCAATGCGCTGCGCGGCTACGAAATTGGGAACCTGGCGCGCCAGCGCGGGGCGTATGTAATCTTTGGCGGAATTCACGCCACCCTCTATCCCGAAGAAGCCCGCGAATTGGGCGGAGCCCACTCCGTCGTGCTGGGGGATGGTGACGTGGCCTGGCCGGCGGCGCTGACCGACTGCCAAAGAGGCGCGCCGTTGCCCGTTTATCACGGAGGCAAGATCGAGGCCAGCAGCTTCGCCGCCGCCCGTTGGGATCTGATTCCGCGCAGCCGTTACATGTGGGCATCGGTGCAAACCGTGCGCGGATGTCCCAAGCACTGCTCATTCTGCTCGGTCTGGCGCACCGACGGCCAGCGCCCGCGGCAGCGCGCGTCGGATGCGGTGATGGAGGAAGTTGTCCAGTTGCGCCGCCTGGGGTTTCGCTTCATCGCTCTTGCCGATGACAATTTCTACCCTGTCACTCTCACCGACTTGAACCTGGCCCGGCTGCAGAAGAACACCGCACGCGTCGCTGAGCTGAAAAACCTGCGGGCGGAGCGCTTTGAACTCATGTCGCGCCTGGCCCAGCTTCCCGATGACATGGTTTTCTTCACCCAGATCACCATGGAAGCCGCCGAAGACACCGACTTCCTCGATGCCATGAAGGCAGCCCGTATCAAGGGCGCCCTGGTCGGGGTGGAAGCGGTTACGCCGGCCGGCTTGAAAGATGTCTACAAAGATTTCAATCTCTCGGGCGAGCATTTGATCGAGAGGCTCAAGATTTTCCGCAGCCACGGCGTGCATGTGCTCGGGTCTTTCATTTTTGGACTGCCCAGCGACCGCCCAGAGACTTTCGATGCCACTGCAGCCGCCGCCATCAGCGCCGATCTTACTTTCGCCCAGTTCGTCACTTTGAGCCCTTACCCCGGGACCGTGGATTTCGATCGCTGGGAAAAAGGATTGGGGGCCACGCCACCCACCATCGCCGGTGTGCCGCTAACCCGGCGCTGGCTCATCCCGCAGGCGCTTCGCCCCAAGCTGTATTGGGATCATCCGGTCATGACAGCTGAGGAAATCCGTTCGCGAACCCAGGCGGTGTGGGACAACTTCTACAGCCTGGGATCGATCTGGAAGCGGTCGCGCTTCATCAAGTCCAGCCGCGGCCGGCTGGCCTTCGTACTGATTTCAAAAATCTATCGCCAGATGTACGCCGACACCGGCATCGCCACCGACAGCGCCCGGGTCTCGTGGTCAGGCCGCTGGGCGCGCTGGCTGGCCAAGCCCTGCCGCCGGCTGTTCGCTGGAACTCCCATGCCCGACCTCGACGTACCGCAGTTTGCGGGTCCGGCTCTGGTCCCGGTTGGAGCGGGAACATCTCCAACCCTGCCCGTGCTCTGATTCATCTCGATCAACTCGCTACTCTCACACGATCGGTCATCCTGAGCTTGCGAAGGATCTAGCGCGAAGCGAATATTGACGACGGCGGAGTGATGGGCGGTACGCGCCAGATCCTTCACGACTGAAGTCGTTCAGGATGACGCCGGCGCAGGGGAATTATTTCCTGGGCGACTACTGCAACCACACGTCATTCTCGCGGAAACCCTACATCGTTGTTACGGAAAACGCACATCGAGGCTATAAATCTCCTGCGTGCTCTTATCGCGCATCATAAGTGGAGAATCATCGGGTGCCAGTCCGATCCAGAATTCCCACGGATCGAAGCCACGCGGGACTTCCTTCAGGCTGAACAAGCGTTCCAATTTTCCGTTGGCCACATTCACCCGCACCATGTCATCGATCTTGTCGGAATAATCCTCCGCATACAGATACTTTCCGTCGTGTGACCAGGTTTCGAAACCGAACCGCGCCGCCGCGAGCTCTCTCCAACTTTTCTTTTCGACGTCGTAGAGCATCAGTTTGGTAGAGTCCGCGGAAAGCGCCGCGATGTACCGCCCGTCTTGTGAGCAGCGTGGACTAAAAAGATTTTCCGAGCCGGGCACATCGGAGATTTGCGAGGTCTTCAGATCAACCATGTGTATGTTCGGACCCGAAACAGTCTGGTATTCCAGCCAGGGCATGCCGGCAAACACAACGGCATCGCCCTTGGGCATCCACGTGGGATCACCCTGGTTGCGGTCTCCGGCCGTCAGTTCCTTCGGCGTGCCGCCCTCGGCGGACGTCACGAAGATCTTCCACGGTCTTCCCGGACGCGACGCCATGAATGCGATCTGCGTCCCATCCGGCGACCACCGCGGCATGTGCGCCTGCATGGGCGCATAGGTCAGTTGGGTGCGGGAACTTCCGTCCAGCTTGCTGCGCCACAGCGTGAGCTCGGGATGCACCACGTACGTGATCCAGTCGCCATTGCGCTGGATGTCGACTTCGCCCGCCGACACGCCCGGCAGATAAACGGAAAACTGCTGCGACTTGCTGTCCATGCCGATCAGATCGAAGCGGCGCTGCTGGCCGATCACGAACAGCTTCTTTCCATCCACGCTCGGAGTGGGATTGCTAAATAGAAGCGGTCCCACGGTCAGCTGGTTGGGTTCGCCGGCCTTGCGAAAAAAGGACGTGCCCTCGCGCTGGACCCAGATGTTCTGAGTGTGGTCGCGCGTGGATTCAAAAACGAAATATTCTCCATCCGGAGTCCAGGTTCCGCCAAATTCCTGAGGGGGTTTGTCCCACTCCGGCAACAGCGGGTGCAACTCCTTGCCGTCGGACGAAATCTCCCACAGTGACGAAGTGCGCTGGTTGGTATCCCGAATCGTGAAACGCAAGCGGCGGCCATCGGGAGAAAATCTGGGCGCGAAAGGCACTCCCGGCACCGTGACCAACTCGCGCGAGTCGCTTCCATCCGGATTGCAAACATACAGGCTCGACTTCCTGACGTACACGATGTGCTGGCCGTCCGGCGCCCATGTAGCTCCGTGCGCGAGGACATCCCCCACCTGGCGGAGAGTGCCCGCCGGAAGCGGCAATATCCAGACCGGCCACTCCGTTTCCGAACCTTCCGCCACCCCTTTCACCAGCAATTCAGAGCGGCCCGGGTAGAAATCATAAATGTCGGCGCTCACCAGAGAGATCGGTACGGGCGCTGTTTCTCCGCCCGAAGTCGAAACCTGCCTTAACACGGAATGACCGCTGACATTTTCCGCGAAGTAGAGCCGCGTGCCATCGGTAACCAGCGAGCGTTTCGAAATGCCATCGCTTGTGATCTGCAGGGACGAAAGCACCACGGGCTGGGACTCCGGCGATCTCATGAACAGGACGCCGACAACCAGTGCGGCAGCGGCGCAGATCGCCATCACAGCCTTGGCGGCAGCCCCAACCCTCGCCTGTGGCTTAAGCGGCGTGGACGTGGTGGTGAAGAAAGAACGGATTCGCTCTTTTGAGTCCGGCGCGGGTTTTACGGCCGACCCTGTAGCCGGCGCTAGCCCTGACTCCGTGGCCCGGCGCAGGTTCTGCAAATCGGCCCGCATTTGGGCTGCGCTGGCATAACGCCGTGCCGGGTCCTTCTCCAAAGCCTTGCGCACGATCCGCTCCAGTTCAAGCGGGGTGGCCGGATCAAATCGCAGCGGCCACTCCGGCACGCTGTGAATGAGGGAGTCGAAAGCCGCCGCCGTCGTCTGTCCTGTGAAAGGCAGAACTCCGGTTGCCATCTCGTAGAGAACCACCCCAAAAGAGAACAAATCGGTACGCGAATCCAGCGCCAGGCCCAGCGCCTGTTCCGGCGACATGTACGGAATGGTCCCCAGGGCAGACCCCCGGCGATTGAGCTCTTCCGGAGACCGCGTGATCCCGCCGAAGGTGTCGCCACTGATCGTGGCTTCGTCCCCCACCGCGAGCTTGGCCAGGCCAAAATCCAGAACCTTGGCGTGTCCGCGCTGGGTGATAAAGATATTAGCCGGCTTGATGTCGCGATGAATGATGCCATGCCCGTGGGCGGCGTCGAGCGCATCCGCGATTTCGATCCCCAGGTCCAGCAACTGGGCCAGGGGCAGGCGACCCTCGCCGATGCGCTGACGGAGAGTCGTACCGTCGAGAAACTCCATGGCGATGAAGCGCCGGCGCTGCGCTTCACCCACTTCGTAGATCACACAAATGTTGGGGTGGTTGAGGGCGGAAGCGGCACGCGCTTCCCAGCGAAATCGTTCCAGCACCACCGGGTCCTGGGCGACGAGCTCGGGCAGAAACTTAAGCGCCACCATCCGGCGCAACTCCGTGTCCTCGGCCTTATAAACCACACCCATCCCGCCGCCACCGAGTTCTTCGATGATCCGGTAATGCGAGATGGTATGGCCGATCACCCGGGCCTGAATCTTATGTAGAACGGCCAGTGCGAGTCAATGAATGGCGGGAGCTTGGGAGTTCGCACGGCACCGCCCAGCATACCCTGATTGACAGCGGCACGCCCGCGAGAGTAGGTTGGGGCGGCTTTTCAGCGATTCCCTCAAAACACTAAGGAGAGCAATATGCGAGTGCGACTAGCGCTTTATGGCGTGGCGGTGTGCCTCTGTCTTTCGGCAATCGTCTCCGCCCAGGATGCGGTCAAGACCGATCCCAAACATTACACAGTCGTGACCGAAAACGATCAGGTACGGATTCTGAAAGTGCACTACGGCCCGCACGAGAAGTCCATCATGCACAGCCATCCCGCCACAGTTGCGGTGTTCCTCACCGACGCCAAAGGGCAGTTCAGTTTCCCGGATGGAAAAAAGACGCCCTTTAACGTCAAGGCAGGCGATTCGCAATATGACGCCGCCACGACCCACTTGCCGGAAAATACAAGCGACGTAGGAATGGATGTGATCGTAGTCGAACTGAAGGGCCACGCCGCCAAGCCCTAGCGCAGTTGCCCATCCCGTCGAATGCCCGTGTGGGGTGGACAAGAGTGTCCGCCCCCCACACGGCTCTGCGAGCTTGCTCCGAAATCCATGCTCCACAACCCAGTCCACCCAATGGTCGCACACCCAATGCCCGGAGGAATTGCCGCGGAAGGGACTATGATGGGAAGGTGCGATACTACACCACCAAATCGATGAACGGCGGCACGACATTCAAGTGCTCCTTGTGTGAGCACACCGTAACCACCCTGAATTTCAACAGCACCATTGGCAACCGCCGCACCCAGGCGGCAACCGCGATGAACCAGCACGCAGCCGCATCGCATTTGCCATCCCACACGACTGGAACAGCCAAGATGGGCGGCCGCGGCGCACTTTAGCGCGACGGTTAAGCGACAAAGTTCTCGAGTGTCCCAATCCCATCGATAGCAATCCGGATCGTGTCGCCCCTCGACAGCGTGAATTCGTCTTCCGGCACGATGCCGGTCCCGGTCAGAAGAAACACTCCGTGAGGAAAACTGTTGTCGCGGAATAGGAATCCGGCTAGCTCCTTAGGATCGCGCTTGAGTTCTGCCAGCGTGGTGCTCCCCACAAACACAGTCTTGCCTTGGCGCACAATCTCCAGCCGAATCGCTGTCCTCTTGGGTGGCTGCTCCGAAAGCAGAACACAAGGGCCAAGGGCGCAACTGCCGTCGTAAATCTTGGCCTGCGGAAGGTAAAGCGGGTTCTCCGCTTCGATATCGCGTGAACTCATGTCGTTGGCGATGGTGTAGCCCACAATGGCCCCGTCCGCATTAATCAGAACCGCCAACTCCGGCTCCGGCACCGACCACCTGGCGTCGGACCGAATGCGAACCGCCTGACCCGGCCCGACTACGCGGCGACCCGTCGCCTTGAAAAAGAGTTCAGGCCTCTCGGCGTCATAGACTCGTTCGTAGCAGGTGCCTCCTCCTGCAGCCTTGCTCTCCTCGATCCGCGCCGTGCGGCTGCGATAGTAAGTCACGCCTGCGGCCCACACCTCCTGGCTGACCACCGGTGAAAGAATCGTGGCGGGATCGAAGTTCGTTGCGGCCTTTTTCCCAGTGGCAGCAGCAGCTCGCGCGTGCAGGTCCTCGCGGCAAACAAATTCGTCCCAGTCCGCCTCGAACAGAGGATAGAACTCGCCGTTGGCCTCGACGAACAGGCCCTTGGTTGTGCGATATAACTTCACGTGCCCACCCTCTCATGATTCGAATGACTGTGTCCGGGTGCATTGGATCGTGGAAGATAGTATCGGATTGCCGAACCAAAGGAAACGCCCGGTGCTCTGCGCTTGTTCTACACGACGCTGGGAGTATGGCGGAGAGTGAGGGATTCGAACCCCCGATACCCTTCCGGGTATGCCGGTTTTCAAGACCGGTGCCATCAACCACTCGGCCAACTCTCCGGCTAGTACAGTTTTACTACAGTCCGCAATTTTGTTGGAGCTCTGGGGCTTTTTCGGCGCGTCCTGTTTTCAGAAGTCTTCGCGGTCTCTTCGCGATCTTTGCGGTTAAGAGCTTTTTACCGTAGAGGACGCGAAGAAATCCGCAAAGGGCGCCAAGAAACCAGCAGGACAGTTCTTTCGCATACTTCTCCCCTCTGCGATCATCCAATCGAGCAGTTGGACGCCCCGACGGACAGCAGGAGGTACCCCGCATGTTGAATCGTTCGCAATCACCTCCGTTTGTGGACGGACTTTACGGAAAGTTTGTCGAATACGGGATCAAGTATTTCTTTCCCACGGCGCGGCTCGAGGCGGTCACGACTGGCGCTCACGCGGGCAAGCAGCAAATCACCGAGAATCCCGAAGGCTCGTCTCTGATCCTGAACTGGATGGGAACTCAATATTTTCTCGACAACGGCAAACCGTTCAGCGACTCCGAACTGAAATTGCTGAAGAGTATCGGCACGGTGCTCGATTCCCGCTATCGGATGATTCGCGATCCGGCTTTAGCCGACCAGCGATTCGAGCTTTTTCGGGGCCTGCCCGAGGATCGATATGTGTCGGCTTACGTTGACCGTCTTCCTTATGGGGGCGAAGTGTGGACTGGTCCGGACCGGGTCGAGGATGTCATCGAAGTTCTGCGCACCACATCGTTGAGCACGTACGAAAACCGCCGAATTTCGACGGGCACGCTTCTGTTTGGCACCCAGCCCGATCCCTGCCATGTGCCCCCATCGACGCCAGCGGGAGCCCTGCGCTACTCCCTGGCGCTAACTTCGATTCGCAGTTTTTACCGCCTCTGTGATGGTCTGCAGACCCTGGCCCTGGTGGATCAAGACGGCTATCTGGCCGAGGTCATTGACGTGGAGCAGTGGGCCGAGCCATTTTCGACTACTGAACTCCCCGTTCCCAGCCCCGACCGCTATCGCACTCACAGTCGAGCCACACTCTGTGGTGGGCACGTTTGCATGATTCTGACTCCCAACGGAGAAATGAAAATTATCGCCAACGGGGTGCAGATGTTCCGCTTTCTGGACGGGCGCTGGAGGCTTACGGATGCGGAGCGAAAGTATGAACTATGGAACGACTCCCTCGGAAATTCAGAACTGGCCCGGCGGCTGTTCATTGCGGCCCTGAACCTGGCGGAGGATCGGCGGGGCGGCTTGTTGGTCGTGCTTGAAGATCCCGGCAGCGTCGCTACGCTGGTGTCGAGAACCGACCTGCTCTCGTCCTTGCCGGACTTCGGTCCACAACCCCTTTCCGGATCCAAGGACCAGCTCCACTACTTGCTCCATCAGAAACGAGTGCTCGAACTTCCCACTGCGGTATTGGAGACCGTAGCCCGCATTGACGGCGGGATCGTGCTGGACCGCGATTCGAATCTGCTGGCTTTCGGCGCAATCCTCCGGCATCAGGACCTGACCGACTTTCACCCCGAAAACATCGAGGGCGGGCGTACCACAGCCGCGATCGCCGCCTCCCGCTTCGGCCCTGTTCTAAAAGTCAGCGAAGATGGCCTGATTTCATTCTTTCAGAACGGCCAATGCATCTGGGACATGTGAATCGCGATGGAGGACTCCCGTCCTCCATAAGTTTGAGCAATCGCGGGCCCGTAATGTATAAGACAAAAGCCTATGAAAAGACTGCAAGTTCCCCTTGCCTGGTTAGTGGTTGTGACCTGCATCGCGCTTGGCGCCGCGGCCCAGACGGCCAGGGCTGCCGGAGACACACTGTCGGCCCGCACCGCAGGATTGGAAAGACGCGACGGCTTCTTCCCTTACTACTGGGACGAGAAAAAGGGCAGCATTCTGTTTGAACTATCGCCGGCGGCGCTCAAGGGAGAATTTCTCTATTTCACCGGACTGGGTAGCGGCGTCGGCACGATCGAGGCCTTCGCCGACCGGAGTTCGTTCGGATCGGGCTCGGTGTGCCGTTTTCGGCGCGTTGGGATGCGCGTGCTGGTGATCGAAGAGAACAGCAGTTTCGTCGCTCCCAACGGCACGCCCGAGCTGCAGCATTCCGTGGAATACAGTTTCCCAACTGCCGTGCTGGCTTCGCTTCCGGTCGAAGCCGAACACGATGGCACGGTGCTGGTGGATGCCGATGCCTTGCTCGTCCGCGATGCGTTTGACTTGCTTTCGCAATTGCGCCGGCCATCCCGTGCCGTGGGCGGCGTGGTGGTGCGCGAGCAATCGTCGAAGGCCGCAGATTGGCGGCTGGAAAAAGAGCGGAGCGTGATTGATCTGGAGCACACCGGAAGTTTTCCGCTCAACACCGAAGTGGAAGCTCTGCTGACTTTCGCTACAGACTCCGAGAGCGATTTGAACCAGCCTGATCCACATACCCTGAGTGTCCGCGAGCACCATTCGTTTGTGGCCCTGCCCGCACCTGGATATCAGCCGCTGGAGCAGGATCCCCGGGTCGGATTCAGCAGCACCAGCCTTCAGGATTTTTCCCAACCCTACAATCAGCCGCTCACGCGTTACCTGGTGCAACGCTGGCGCTTGCAGAAAAAAGATCCGAATGCGGCGCTCAGCGAGCCGGTGAAGCCGATCGTGTTTTATCTCGACCGCGCCATTCCGGAGCCGGTGCGTTCCGCGGCGCGGATGGGGGCGCTGTGGTGGAATGCGGCATTTGAACAGGCCGGATTCAAGAATGCGCTGCACATTGAGGACCTTCCCGAAGGCGCCGATCCCATGGATGTTCGCTATCCCACCATCCAGTGGACCAACCGGTCCGGACGGGGATGGTCAGTGGGGCAGAGCCACGTTGACCTGCGCACCGGCGAGATCATTCACGCCGTGGTGCAGCTGGATTCGCACCGCATGCGCACCGTGAACAATTATTGGGAATCGGTGATGCCCTCCGGCCGCGACGCAGCTGAGCCCGCGCTCGATACATTCGCAGCGCTGGACAGCCTCGATCCGCAAACTCCCGAGGAAAAAGTCATGCTGCAGCGCCTGGCGCTGCTGACCTGCCACGAAATGGGTCATGTGCTCGGCCTCGATCACAACTTTGTGGCCAGCACCTACGGCCGCGGCTCGGTGATGGACTACTTCGCGCCGCGTGTGAAGATTCGCGCCGATGGCACCGCCGATCTCTCCGACGCTTATATGCAGGGCACTGGAAGCTACGATCGCTTCGCCATTGAGTGGGGTTACAGCCAGGGCAAGTCGGGCAGCAACGCGGAAGAACAGGCGCGCCTGGACGCGATCGTAAAAGGTGCAATCGCGAAGGGAATTGTCTGGGGCAACATCGCCGATCCACGCTGGAATTCCTACGATGACAGCCCCGATCCTGTGAGCTGGCTGAGAGAAGTTCTGCCCATCCGAGATTCGCTGCTAGCGCACTACAGCCCGCGCATGCTGCGTCCGGGCGAACCCAATTCGATGTTCACTTCGCGGCTGCCTCTGGTCTATCTGTTTCATCGCTACGCATTGGGAGCCGCGATCAACGTGGTGGGCGCCGCCAAGGTGCCGCTATCTCTTGCCGGCGATGGGCAACAACCGATCATCATCTGGCCCGCTGAGAGTCAGAAAGAAGCTCTGCAACTGACGCTCAGCGCCTTGAATCCGTCGCGGCTGAACGTTTCGCCGGAAATCTGGAAGGGGCTGGCGCCGCAGGAAAACCGCGATTCGGATGCGGAACGTTTCATTTCGTCCGCGGGATATCTTTTCAGCCCGCAGGACGGAGCGCGCGCCGTGACCGAGATTGTCGTTGGAGGATTACTCGATTCCAGGCGTCTGCAAAGGCTGGCCGTAATTTCGCAACAGGACACTCAAGTTCCTTCGCCAGGCAACGTGGTTTCTGCTCTGGTGAAGACTGCATTTTCTGGCGCCGCGAAAACGACAGTAGAGCGGGATCTCGCAGGGGTTGTGCAAACCGAGGTTGCAGAGCGCCTGATGATCCTTGCGGCTAGTTCCGAAGCAACGCCCGAAGTGCGTGCCGTAGCGCTGGCCGGCGTGCATGAGGTTCAGGGTGTAATCAAGAAGAGTGCAACTCGCGGCCCGGCGATCGAACAGATCGATCACGAGATCACTCTTTTCCTACAGAATCCTGAACAGAATACGCCGAAGTTGAAATCGTCAGGGGCGCCGCCAGGACCGCCAGTCTAGCTTTCGGTGTGGGTGGGGCGGGCGCCCTCGCCCGCCGCTCTTGCTGTTGGTTCTGAAGGTTGTTGTTTTCTGATGTCTACCCTCCACTCGACTGGCTAACATCAAAGTCAAAAGCGGCGGGCGAGGGCGCCCGCCCTACACAATCTTTTGTGAAGCCGGGTGCTGCGCCTCGTAGGCGGTGATTTCAGGCTCGTGCTTCAGCGTGAGTCCGATGTCATCCAGTCCCTCAAGCAGACAGTGGCGGGTGAACTCGTCAATCTCGAAGCTGGCCGAGAAGCCATAATCATCGTGAACTTTCCGCTGCTCCAGATCAATGGATAGATAGTAGTCAGGATGCTTCTCCACCCGGCGAACAATCTCCTCGACTTCAGCTTCGCTGAGCACCACCGTAAGCACGCCATTCTTCACACAGTTGTTGGCAAAGATATCGGCGAACGATGACGCGATGACCGCGCGGAAGCCAAAGTCTTCCAGGGCCCAGACGGCGTGTTCGCGCGACGATCCGCAGCCGAAATTCTTGCCCGCCACGAGAACGCTGGCTCCCTTATGGCGCGGATGGTTCAGTGAGAAAGACGGGTCGTGCGCACCGTTCTGGGTGCGGCGCCAGTCGTAGAACAAAAATTCGCCGAAGCCAGTGCGCTCGATTCTCTTCAGAAACTGCTTGGGGATGATCTGGTCGGTATCGATGTTGTGGCGATAGAGCGGGGCGACTCTGCCTTTATGTTTGCGGAACGGTTCCATTTGTTCTCCAGACTACGCGGAGGGCGAGACGCCCACCGGACAGCCGGCGGGCCTGTCCTGAGTTCAGTCGAAGGGACGCCGGCGCTACCGTAAAGCGGCGCTACTGCTGAAATTTCCAGTTTCGGATATCTGTGAAGTGTCCCGCAATGGCGGCGGCTGCAGCCATCATCGGACTGACCAGGTGAGTGCGTCCTCCGCGTCCCTGGCGGCCTTCAAAGTTGCGGTTGCTGGTGGATGCGCAGCGTTCGCCCGGTTGCAGGATGTCGGGGTTCATGCCCAGGCACATCGAGCATCCTGACTCGCGCCACTCGAAGCCAGCATCCTGAAAAATCCGGTCGAGACCTTCCTTCTCGGCGGCATGTTTCACGGCCTGCGACCCCGGCACTACCATGGCCCGAACCTTCGCATTCACATGGTGCCCCCTGGCCACGCGAGCGGCAGCGCGCAAATCTTCCAGGCGCGAGTTGGTGCAGGAGCCGATGAAAACCCGGTCCACCGAAATTTCTTCCACCCTGGTGCCAGGCTCGAGCCCCATATATTCCAGCATGCGCTCGGCGGCGCGGCGATCCGCGTCGGTTTTCAGCTCACTAAGGTCTGGAACTCGTCCGCTGACCGCCACCACCATGCCCGGGTTCGTTCCCCAGGTCACGAACGGCGCCAGCTTTGAGGCATCGATTTCCACGACTTTGTCGTAGTGCGCTCCCGGATCGGACGGAAGCGTACGCCAGTGCGCCAGCGTCTTTTCCCAGTCTCCATTGTGCGGGGCAAAGCGGCGATTCTTGATATAAGCGAAAGTGGTCTCGTCGGGCGCGATCATGCCCGCGCGTGCCCCGGCCTCGATGCTCATGTTGCACAGCGTCATTCGGCCCTCTACAGAAAGACCGCGGATGGCCTCGCCGGCGTACTCGATGACGTGCCCGGTTGCGCCGTCGGTTCCGATCTGTCCGATGATGCCCAGCGCCAGGTCCTTTGCGGTCACGCCTTCGGGTAGCGATCCGCGCACGTCGATCAGCATGGTTTTCGGCTTGCGCTGAGGCAGGCATTGCGTGGCCAACACATGCTCAACTTCAGACGTTCCAATGCCGAAAGCCAAGGCTCCAAAAGCGCCATGCGTACTGGTGTGGCTGTCGCCGCAGACGATGGTCATGCCCGGTTGAGTGAGCCCGAGTTCAGGGCCGATGACGTGGACGATCCCCTGATTGGGCGAGTCCATGTCGAACAGAGGAACCCCGAACTCCTTGCAGTTCCTCTGCAGCGCCTGAATCTGGAGCGCGGCAATCGGGTCAGTGATGGGCGTGCCCCGCGGCTCGGTCGGGATATTGTGGTCCACGGTAGCAACTGTCCGGTTGGGCTGGCGCACCCGGCGTCCGGCCGACCGCAAGCCATCGAAGGCCTGCGGCGAGGTGACTTCGTGGACCAGGTGTAGGTCGATATAGAGCAGTGGAAGCCGGTCCGGTGGCGAAGAGACGATGTGCGCATCCCAGACCTTCTCGAATAGTGTGCGCTTTTCAGTCATCAGTCTGAATGTATTTTATCAATAAAGGACCCAGCAGGAGCCATGCCCAGCCCGGTCCCACACAGTCAATCCCACATAGTCCAAAGCCACGGCTATGAGATTATGATGATTATCGATGATTAACGGCAAACGCATCGCCGTGGTGTTTCCCGCGTATAACGCGGAGAAGACGCTGGCAGCGACTGTGGCGGAATTGCCCGAACTGGTAGATGTCCGCATCCTGGTGGATGATCACAGCTCCGACCGCACCGTCGAAATTGCCCACCAGCTCGGACTGCAATTTTTCGTGCACGACCAGAATTATGGCTACGGACGCAACCAGCAGACCTGTTATCGCGAGGCCCTGGCTGCGGGCGCGGACGTAGTCATTATGGTGCATCCCGATTATCAGTACACGCCTCTGCTGGTGACCGCCATGGCCAGCATGGTGGCCTACGGGGTCTACGACGTGGTGCTGGGGTCGCGCATTATTGGCGGGCAGGCCCTGCATGGCGGCATGCCATTCTATAAATATGTGGCCAACCGCTTCCTCACCGCTTTTGAGAATCTGTTTCTCGGGATCAAGTTGTCGGAATACCACACTGGCTATCGCGCCTTCAGCCGCCAGGTTTTGCTTGATCTGCCGCTCCGCGAGAACTCCGACGATTTTGTCTTCGACAATCAGATGCTGGCGCAGTGTGTGAACTTTGGCTTCCGCATTGGTGAGGTATCGTGCCCGACCAAATATTTCGAGGAAGCGTCGTCCATTAACTTCAGCCGCAGCGTCACCTACGGTTTCGGAGTGCTCAGGACCACGCTGCAGTTTGCCCTGCAGAGAGCGGGGGTGGCGCATTTCCGTATCTTCAGTGCCAAAGGCCGAAAGCTTGATCCCGGCCACGCCGCCTACTACGCCCGGGGAGCAGGCGGGCCGCCGAGTTAGGCGGGCGGAGTGCAAGTAGGCGGGAAGCCGCGAAACGGCGCAAGAATAAAGCCCGGGGCGTAAGCCCCGGGTGCGTATCAAAAGTGCAGAGCCCTGGAAGGGCGAAAGAGCGCGCCATACCGATTGTCACCCCCGGCTTGCGCGCGGGCTTTATTCTTTTCGCCGCTCCGCGGCTCGCCGATGGCTAACGGCTCCCCGATCGAAGGATTCCGCGGCGGTGCTATGACTTCGATTTGCCGCCCCCGGGCCATTGCGGCTAGCATCTAATCTGAATACGCATGGCGACTGCCACCACCTCCGCGCCGGAACGACGTCCGCCGAAAATGGTGTACGGCGAGGTTCTGAGCTTTGCCTACGAGACTTTCTGCAGCAACAAGGTACGCTTCGCTCTGACCGCGCTGGGGATGGTCATCGGCACCGCCTCCCTGATCCTCGTTGTAACCATCGGCATGACCGGCAAGCAGTACGTGCTGAGCCAGATCCAGTCCATCGGCACCAACCAGATCGAGGCCGAATACCAGAGCGGCGGCCAGCGCATCGCCAATGTCACCCCCGACCCGCTGACCATTGATGACATGAATGCCGCCATGGAGGAAGTGCCCGGCATCGTTGCCGCTTCTCCCGTGGTCCCGCTGGGTGAACGCATTCCCGTGGGAGGAGGCAAGGAGCGCGACATCTCCGTGCTCGGCGTTTTCCCCGACTACAGAATCGTGCGCAATCTGGTGGTGATCACCGGCAGGTTCTTTGACTCCAAGGACTCGCAGGAGCACAACAAAGTCGGAGTGATCACCCAGAAAATGGCCGAGGAGCTCTACGGGTCGCAAGAAGAGGCCATCGGCAAAATCATCAAGCTCAGCGGCCTGCCCTTCACGATCGTAGGCACCTTCCGCGAGCGCGTGGACACCTTCGGACAAACTGAAGTGGTTGACTACACCATGCTGATCCCGTACACGGTCAGCCGATATTTCACTGACACTCCAAACGTCAAACAGATTTATTTTTCGACCGCCGATCCTTCCATGGTACAGCCGGCAACGGAACAGATCCGCCGGGTTATCAAGAGCCGTCACCGCGCCGAGTCGGTCTATCAGGTCATGAATCTCACCCAATTGGTCCAGTTGGCGGAGAAGACCGCCAACGCTCTGACGCTGGTGTTGCTGCTGGTGGCGGCGGTGGTCCTGCTGGTAAGTGGCATCGGAATCATGAACATCATGCTGGCGACGGTCAGCTCACGCATCCGCGAGATCGGCATTCGCAAAGCGCTGGGCGCTACCAACCGCGAAATCCGCTTCCAGTTCCTGGCAGAAGCCATGACCATCTCCCTGGTCGGAGGCCTGATCGGCGTAGTGATCGGCCTGGCGATTCCCTACTCAGTGCGCTTCCTCACGGAATACCGCATTCCGATTTCAGGACTGTCCGCCATCGTGGCCATCCTGGTGTCGTCGTTCGTAGGCGTAATCTTCGGAACGGTCCCGGCCACGAGAGCGGCCAAGCTGGATCCTGTGGAGAGTTTGAGGTACGAGTGAAGAGAGCTTTTAACTCTTAGCCTTTAGCTCTTAGCTTGAACCCCAAAGCTACATCTGACTGCAGAAATCATGGGACTGAGCTAAGAGCTAAAGGCTAAGAGCTAAAAGCTCCGCGAAAAACAAAAATGCCGGGCAGGTTTGCCCGGCTTATTCTTGTTACTCACCTCGCGGGAATACGGCTTGGTTCTGAGGTTCCCGCAGATTCTTTACATACTCTTGGTCACCGCCTTACATCACCAGAGCAAGGCTCTCCAGTTCTTTCTGCAGCACCGGCATGGAGCAGCCTGACATCTCAACCCGGCCCACGGCGTCCATGGCTGCTTGAGGCGATACCCCGTAGCCACGGCCCATGAGGAAAACTTGCAGGAGTTCAGCGGCTTCCCGCGAATCGATCAGGCCTCCCTGCAGAAGATCGTTTCGCAGAGCCGTCAGTTCGGTACTGGAGAATCGTTCTTTCATGGTCGTTATCACCTCCGACCTCTATTTCCTTGCTCTATTAGACTCATTGACTGCCACTAACGTTGCATGCAATTTTCGTGCCGCATTCGGGCCCGTTTCTCTATATACGTCGGGGCCGGCGGTTTAGTTTCTTAAACCCCTTACGCTGCGGTAAGTTGCAAGGCACCTAAATCTTTGAATGATTTCGGCGAGGGCGGTTTTTCTGGCACGAATGTGCCATATCGGGAATTCTCGATCTTGACACGTTGTGTCGTTGTGGGACGGGAAGCAATGACAGAATGTGGCGTCTGGGGCACAGGACTCAGGAAGGGTCGGTGACGGCTTCGTCCACCAGCATGATTGGGATTCCGTCCCGGACCGGATAGACGCGGCGGCACTCAGCGCACTTCAGCTTTAGTCCTTCATCTTTCAACACCAGCGGCTTTTTGCAGACTGGGCACACCAGCATGTCGAGCAGGTCTTGAGGAATCATGGAGGGATTTTACAGGAAAAAGCTTAACCGCAAAGGACGCAAAAGGACCCGCAAAGATCGCAAAGGAACCGTTTGGGTTTTCTTCTTCGCGCCCTTTGCGTTTTTCCTTTGCGTCCTTTGCGGTTAAGCTCTTTTGCCCGGGATAGTTTACGATAAAGCTCGATTCCTAACGGAGGACGAGGGTTCATGGCTGCCACGATTCTGGATGGCAACAAAATCGCCGCTGAAATCCGGCGAGAAGTTGCTGCTGAAGTAAAGGATATGACAGCGGCTGGCCTGCGTCCCGGCCTGGCAGTGATCTTAGTCGGCCACAACGCGGCGTCTGAAATCTATGTCCGCGGTAAAGTCAAAAGCTGTGGAGAGGTCGGCATTTACAGTGAACAACTCACTCCGCCCGATACGATTTCCACCCCGGAGTTGCTGGAACTCGTTCTGCAGTTGAACCGGCGCGATGAAATTGACGGCATCCTGGTCCAGCTGCCGCTGCCGCCACAGGTTGACTCCAAAAAAATCCTGATGGCCGTGGACCCGGCCAAGGACGTCGACGGCTTCCACCCGGTCAACGTAGGCTTCCTCTCTACCCAGCGCCCGGGCCTGGTGCCATGCACACCGGCGGGCATCATGGAGATCCTCAAGCGCAGCAAGATTGCGGTCGCGGGTCAGGAGGCGGTGGTGGTTGGGCGCAGCGATATTGTGGGCAAGCCCACCGCCATGCTGCTGATCAATGCCAATGCCACGGTGACCGTCTGCCATTCGAAGACCCGGGACCTGCCCGGCGTATGCCGCCGAGCCGATATCCTGGTAGCTGCCATCGGCCGCGCTGGAATGATTACCTGCGACTTCGTGAAGCCCGGTGCCACCGTGATTGACGTCGGCATGAACAAGGTGACCGAGCGGGCAGAGTTCGACCGCCTTTTCGCGGGTAATGCCAAGCGGGAGGAGAGCTTCCGGACCAAGGGATCAACCCTGGTGGGAGACGCGCATCCCAATGCCGCCGAGGTGGCGGGCGCGATTACGCCCGTGCCCGGGGGCGTGGGTCCGCTTACCATCGCCATGCTGATGGCAAACACCGTCAAAGCAGCCCGGATGCGGAGGGGCTTGCGCGCCCCCGTCCGGGCTCCGGAGCATGCCCGAAGTGCTTAAGGTCGGATTGACCGGGGGCATCGCCGTGGGCAAGTCGGCTGTCGGCGAAATGTTTGCTGCCCGGGGAGTGCACGTCGTCCAGGCCGATGAAATTGCCCACCAACTGATGGAGCCGGGTGAGGCGGTCTATCAGCAGGTTGTGGATCATTTTGGATCCGCGATCCTGAACTCCGATGGCAACGTAAACCGTGCCCGGTTAGCAGAACTCGCCTTCGGCGCTGCCGGCAAGCCTTCCCGCGTCGAGGAGCTGAACCAGATCGTCCATCCCGCCGTAGTTCGACGCCAGGAGGATTGGATGGCGGACGTGGGAAGGCGCGATCCTCACGCCATTGCCATGGTCGAGGCGGCACTCATTCTTGAGGCGAGGATGGCGAAGGGCTTCGATCGTCTTATCGTCGTGACTTGCCACCCGGAACAGCGCGTGCAGCGTTGGGCGCAGCGTTTGAAAGTGGACCAGGAAACGGCCCACCGCGAAGTCGCTCGCCGCATGGCCGCCCAACTGCCGGATGAAGAAAAAATCAAAGCCGCCGATTACGTGGTCGACAACTCAGGCTCGCTCGATGAAACCGAGAAGCAGGTAAAGAACATTTATGCCGAGCTAAAGAAAGAAGCAGAATCGTAACCGTGTGTGGGGCGGACACTCTTGTCCGCTTTGACTTTGATTTTCGCCGGAAATGAGCAAGCTATCGAACCCCCGCAACGGCACCGGAGCCAGCGCCTGCATAATAAGATCAACTTCAAAGGCGGCGGACAAGAGTGTCTGCCCCACACCCGCAAGGCCGAGGATTTAGAATCGGAGGGAAGGTTCCTGCCCTATGAAGCTGCTGCGTCCCATCCTGCTGGCGGTGATTTTTGCCGGCGCGTTCTACTACTTCACTACCTATCGCTCCGGCCCCATGCGTTCTGCGAACTGGTTTGGCCGGCCCCTCCCCAAGGTGGAGATTACCGAAGCCGTGTCGGGCGAGTCCTTCGATGCCGAGGAGCAGAACAACATTGGGGTCTATCGCAAGAACATTGATTCCGTGGTGAACATCACTTCGCGCGCCGTGACCTTCGATTTCTTCTACGGCCTGGTGCCGCAGGAAGGACAGGGCTCCGGCTTCATCATTGATAAAGAAGGTCACGTCCTCACCAACTATCACGTAATCGCCGAAGCCCGCCAGGTGGAAGTAACGCTGCACAACCTGAAGAAGTACAAGGCCACCGTCGTCGGTACTGATCGTGCTCACGATCTGGCGGTCATTCAGATCAAAGGCCCGGGGCTCACTCCCGATGGTGCTCGGCGACTCGCACAACTTGCAGGTCGGACAAAAAGTGTATGCCATCGGCAATCCCTTCGGTCTTGCCGGGACCATGACCCGCGGCATCATCAGCTCCATCCGCCCGGTGCGGGAACCTGACGGCTTGCAGATCGACGAAGCCATCCAGACGGACGCGGCGATCAACCCGGGAAATTCCGGCGGGCCGTTGCTGAACTGGCACGGCGAGGTGATCGGCATCAACACGCTGATCGCTTCCAACGTAGGGCAGAGCGCGGGAATTGGTTTTGCCATCCCTGTGAATACCGCCAAGGCCGTGCTCAATGACCTGATGACTCTGGGACGGGTGCGGCGTCCAGCCCTGGGCGTAAGTACGATTCCGATTACCCCAGGACTGGCCGACCAGATGGGGCTCGCGGCCGACAGCGGATTGCTGATCGTGCAGGTGGCGCCCGGTGGCTCCGCGGATCGTGCCGGCTTGCGTGGCGGGACTGAGCGCGCCTACATCGGCAACATGCCGATCATGGTCGGCGGCGACCTGATCGTGGCGATTGACGGGCAGGAGATTCAGGACCAGCAGGACCTCAGCCAGGTCATGAACAGTCATCGGGCAGGCGACACGGTCAGGATCACAATCTATCGCGGCAAAAAGAAAATGGACGTCAGTGTGACCCTGGGCGAGGCGCGACAGCAGGTGTGAGACACCGTGCCACGGATTACGCGGATCTTCACGGATCAAAACAAGGAAGTTCTATCCGTGAGATCCGCGGCAGGTTGTGAATTTTGGATCAAAATGAGCGTTGAATCCATCCGCCGCTTCTGTCTGTCCTTCCCGCATGCCATCGAAAACCTGCAATGGGGAGACGACCTCTGCTTCAAGGTCGGAGGAAAGATCTTTGCCCTGCTGTCTCTCAGCTCGGTGCCGCAGAGCTTGATGTTCAAGTGCAACCCGGAAACTTTTGCTGAGTTGGTGGAGCACGAAGACATAATTCCGGCGCCGTATCTAGGCCGCTACAAATGGGTGGCGTTCCAGCGCCTGGATGTCCTGCCCTGGAGTGAGGTGAAGGATTTGATCGAGCAGTCGTACCAGATGGTGGCGGCGAAGGCCAGGATTACCAGGGCCAGCACTCGCAGGCCCAAAGACACCAAGCGGAGGCCAAGAGCTCGGCGCATAAAGGAGTGAAGCCGTTTAATCAATTTCGGTAGCTGATCCAGCAACTAAACGGGAACGCGTCCTACTCGACGTCGCAGCGCCGGAAGTCATATGTTATTGCAACGGTTCCTGCTCGTTCATCCAGTCGCAAGTCAATATCTGAATCGAGCGAGGAATTGCCGGGCAGCAAGGAAGCGTGCTGCTGCAAGAGCAGATCAACCAGCCTCTGATCGTAAACGTCACCTGGCTGAAACAATAAGTCATTCCGCACGTTCTGGAAAACGGGCTCGTCGAGACCCATGATATCAATACGGCTCACATAAAACTTCTTGCCCTCATCCATGTCGATATCGAGCAAAACTGTTTGGTTTCCTTCATCGATCGTCGTGTTTGGGATCAAAGTGATGTTGAGGTGGCCGAGTTCGAGGTAGGCTTTGCGCAGATTATCGAGGCCTTCCATGATCAAGGTGCGGTTGAATAGATCGCCATCCTTGATGGGAAACGCGCTGCGCAAGGCCTCCACGTTGCTAACCTCCCTGTTGTTCGTAAAGGTGATTCGTTCTAACCGGTATTGCATACCCTCGTCCACGTGAACTGCCACCGAGATCTGCTCGTTCGCCGGGCTATTGCTAAGCACGTTTGCGTCACCTCGAACCCGCACATCCCAATAACCGTGCTCCAACCATGCTGCCTTCGTTCTCTCCAAAACTTGAGATGTCACTTCCGAACGATCACCGAAATACGTCCCCTGTCTGATTGAAGCGGAGATCAGGGCTTGATCTGCGACGGGCATCGCGACGCTGCCCTCGAAGATCAACGCGGCAATTGTGACCGCCGGACCTAAGTGCTGCTTGCCGTCTAAGGAGGACGACGGGCGACATACCCTGGGGTTGTGGCCTTCGGGATCTCTGTAAACCCGGCTTTGCACTCGCGCCCGCGCCTCAGACATTTGCTTCAGTTGTTCGGGTGAGAACATCTCTTTAGCGTCCTTGTACAAACGGAAGCTAACTTCAACATGGATTTCGACGGCCACGGCTTTGCCATTTTTCTGTGCCGGCTCGGATACCCAGGTGCGCACTGCCTCGATGGCTTTTTCATCCAACCCCATTCCGAGTCTGCGCTCTAAGCGAATATCCTGAGGCTTTCCATCCTCACCAACGATCAACCGCAGCAGGCAAGCCCCGTGGGCACCCGCTTTCCGGGCGTCCTCTGAATATTCGGGGTCGGGTTGGTAGATGGCTCGAGGAGCACTTACGTCGCCACCGACCTTCAAGGGTACGCTTGGATATGTATTGCGGCCCGTATCTTTGGAGGCTTGGGCCTGAATGCTCGCCAAGGGGAGCGCGCAAAACAGCAGAACTGCCGAACAACCGCCAAGGACATTCAGGCGCATAAACAGCGAGAGTTTATCAAATGAGGCGAACGCACTGGGATCTATGACCGTCTGCGCAGTTGTCCTCGACGATTTGACTCCTGCTCTCATGCTGGGCTAGCCTCTAGCAGTCCAACCCCATGCGGTCTCATTGCAAGTTATTCATTCTTTTACTCTTGATCTCGATCGTCCCGCATAGCTTTGGGGCGCGCCTGGTTCCCGTGGAGGCGCCGCGGGCCATGGTGGCCAGTGTGCGGGCATCGGCTTCGCGGGTCGGAGTACAGATCATGAAGGCGGGCGGCAATGCGGTTGACGCCGCCGTAGCGGTCGGCTTCACGCTGGCGGTCGTGCATTCGGAGGATGGAAATTTAGGTGGCGGCGGATTCATGCTGATTCGCCTGGCGGATGGCAAGACACATTTCATTGATTACCGGGAAAAAGCGCCGGCAGCGGCCACGGCAAATATGTATCTGGACGCCCAGGGCAACGTAATCGAAGACGCCAGCGCGATCGGCTACAAAGCGATTGGAGTGCCGGGCTCGGTTGCCGGCATGGTGTACGCGGAGAAAAAATACGGCAAGCTGTCGCTCGAACAAGTCATGGCCCCAGCCATCAAACTGGCCGAGGATGGTTTCGCTCTGACTGGCGCAGACGCCAAGGATTTTCGTGACGACAAATTTCTGTCGAAGTTTCCCGAGTCGCGTCGCATTTTCCAGCGCGACGGAAACTATTACAAAGCCGGCGAGCTGTTCAAGCAGCCAGAGTTGGCGCGCACTTTGAAACGGATCGCGGCTAATCCTGACGACTTCTATCATGGCGCCATGGCGCGCGAACTGGCCGCGTCCATGCAGAAGGGCGGGGGCCTGATTACGGTGGATGATCTGGCGCAGTACGAAGTAAAAGAGCGTGAAGCGATGCGCGGGTCGTATCGCGGATACGACATCATCAGCGCGCCACCGCCATCGTCGGGTGGGACTGCACTAATCGAGATTCTGAATATTCTCGAGGGCTACGATCTAGCGAAATTCCGGGGCCGCACAATCCCCGCTGTACACCTGACCCTCGAAGCCTTCCGGCGCGCGTTCTTCGATCGGGCCGAGTTCATGGGGGACCCCGATTTCTCAAAAATTCCCGTGGCCCAGTTGATTGATAAGCGATATGGCGCGGCCTGGCGGGAATCCATCAATCCGGAGCACGTGAGCGTCAGCAAGGAATTGGTCCGTCCCCCCATCTTCACCCAACTCGAACAATACGCGGCCATGCACCCTCCCAGCGCCGTGGTGGAGACGAACCATACGACGCATTACTCCGTGGTCGATCCGGAAGGGAATGCGGTCGCGACCACCACCACCCTGAACGACACCTTCGGCTCCCGGGTCACTGCCGAAGGCCTGGGCTTTCTGATGAACGATGAGATGGACGACTTCGCCGCAAAGGCGGGCGTGCCCAACATGTACGGCCTGATCCAGGGGCCGGCGAATGCGGTGGGGCCGGGCAAGCGTCCGCTCTCGGCCATGACCCCGACTATCGTGCTGAAAGACGGTAAGCTATTTCTGGTGCTAGGCTCCCCCGGAGGACCGCGGATTATTACCACGGTTGCCAACATCCTGATGGGAGTGATCGACTATGGAATGAATATCCAGGAGGCCGTGGACGCGCAGCGCTTTCATCAGCAATGGCTTCCGGACACTACTTATTTAGAGGAGGGGTTCTCTCCCGAAATCGTGAAAGCGCTGGAAGGGATGGGCCATCATATCGAGTTTGGAGAAGAAGATTACGGTGTGCGCGATCCGTCCTGGAGCGATGGCGAATGCATCATGGTGGACCCGAAGCGCGGAACCCGCCTGGGCGCCAGCGACAAGCGCAATGGCGGCCGAGCAATAGGATTCTAGCCCCTTGCAAGGTCCACGTAGGGGCAGGTGAGGATACCTGCCCCTACGTGGTTCGTGAAGTAATCAGAGCTGACTATGCTTAAAGCGATATCCACTTACGTCTATGTGAAAGAGCGACTGCATCCCGGACTGCTGGACGGACTAGTGCGAGGCGGTGCGCAGGCCATCGAAATTTTTGCCGCGCGGCAGCACCTCGACTATGCCAATCGCAAGCAGCATGTGCGCGAAATTGCGGATTGGTTTCAGAACAGCAGCATCCCTCTGCACTCGGTTCACTCGCCGATGTACGCCGACTACGAGTCAGGCCGCACCGGCGCCCCGCCGGTGAACGTGGCCGCGACCGACAGGGCGCAGCGCATCGAGGCCATGGACGAGATCAAGCGGGCCATCGAAGTGGCCGAGCAGATTCCTTTTCGCTTTCTGGTGCAACACCTGGGAACCAGCGGCGAATCATTCGATGATCGCAAGTTCGAAGCGGCCATGACTTCCATCGAGCACTTGCGCGCCTTCGCCAAACCGCTGGGAGTGCGCATCCTGCTGGAGAATATTCCCAACGAGCTGTCGATACCCGACAAGCTAGTGGAGTTCATCCAAATCACTCACTTCGACGACGTCGGCATATGTTTCGATGTCGGCCATGCCCACATCATGAGCAACGTGGCCGAGGCATTCGAAATCCTGAAAGGCCATATTCATTCGACGCACGTCCACGACAATGCCGGGGACCGCGACTCGCATCTCTGGCCGGGAGCGGGAACCATCGAGTGGAAAGCAGCGGTGGAGTTGCTGCGCTCGGCGCCGAATACGCCGCCCTTGCTGCTGGAGATCGAAGCCGACGAGAAGGTGAATCCGGTGGAAAAGATGACCGAGACGTTCCGCAAACTGGAATCGGCCTAAGTCTTCCACCGCCGAGGACGCCGAGATCGCGGAGGAAGACGAGAGAGTGGGAATTCAGAAATGAGGCGACTTTCTCGGCGCTCTCTGCGTGCTCGGCGGTAAAGGGTTTCTTGAATCTATGTCCTCTTCCATAACCACAATCGCAGATATCGGCAAGCACGAAGGCCAGACCGTCACCATCCGGGGCTGGCTCTACAACCTGCGGGAAAGCGGGAAGCTGCTCTTTCCGCAATTCCGCGACGGCTCTGGATTGATCCAGGGCGTGGTGCCGAAAAATGCTGTCTCTCCCGAAGTGTTCGATGCGGTGAAGGGCCTGACCCAGGAATCGAGCGTGATTGTCGAAGGCAAGGTCCGGGCCGACAAGCGCGCCCCGGGCGGATTTGAGCTTGATGTATCAGGGATTCAGGTGTTGCAGCGGGTTTCGGAAAGCGACCCTTATCCGATTTCGCCGAAGGAGCACGGTGTCGAATTCCTCATGGAGCACCGGCACCTGTGGGTCCGGTCGCAGCGCCAGGCGTCAATTCTCCGAGTGCGCGCTGAGATCATCAAAGCGGCGCGCGATTTTTTCGATGAGCACGGTTTCACCCTGACCGATCCGCCCATTCTTACACCCGCCGCTTGCGAAGGGACTTCGACTCTGTTTCCCGTCAACTACTTTGAAGAGGAGGCATTTCTCACCCAGTCCGGACAGCTTTACATCGAAGCGACGGCCATGGCGCTGGGCAAGGTGTATTCGTTCGGCCCGACTTTCCGCGCGGAGAAATCCAAGACGCGACGGCATCTCACGGAATTCTGGATGGTCGAACCCGAGGTGGCCTATGCCGAACTCGACGATCTCATGGATCTGGCTGAGGGTTTGATCAGCTTCATCGTGAAGCGTTGCCTGGAGCGGCGGCGCAACGATCTGCAAATCATCGGACGCGATGTCACCAAGCTGGAAAAAGTTGAAGCTCCGTTCCCGCGCATCACTTACGACGACGCAGTCAAAATGCTGCAGGAAGCACACGCTAAAGGCGCTCTGGAAAACAACTTCGAATGGGGCGGGGACCTGGGATCGCCGGATGAGACCTACATTTCGTCACAGTTCGACAAGCCCGTCATGGTGCATCGCTATCCGGCGAAGGTAAAAGCGTTCTACATGGAGCCCGATCCCCAGAGGCCCGACCTGGCGCTGTGCGTGGACGTGCTGGCGCCGGAAGGACATGGAGAAATCATCGGCGGATCGCAGCGCATGGCCTCCTACGATCTGCTGGTGCAGCGCATTCACGAACATGGCCTTCCCGAAGAAGCTTTCAAGTGGTACCTTGACCTGCGCAAATTCGGCAGCGTGCCGCATGGCGGCTTCGGCATGGGAATCGAACGCGTGGTCGGTTGGATCTGCGGACTGGAGCATGTGCGAGAGACAATCCCGTTCCCGCGGATGTTGAACCGGTTGTACCCGTAGCTTCGCCGCGGTAAGAAATAGGAGTGGGCGGCAAACGCGTCCCGAAGGGACGCCTGATAGTAGCCCGGCGTTTCAACGCCGGGTGGGCGACCCGGTAGATTCCCGTCCCGTAGGGACGGCTGAAATGCTTCCACATATGTCGGAGATCCATTTCAGGCGGGCCTACGGCACGCGCATCGTTTCGCCGAGTCACCCGCCACTGAAGTGGCGGGCTATTATCAATGGTCCCTCCGGGACCTGGTGACCAGATCGTGGAATCGACTCCATCGCTGCCCGAACCACAATGACGCCTCCAAATACATCCTCGTCCAACATCGTCGCCAAGAAAATCCGCGTCATCGGCGTCCCACTCGACCTCGGACAATCGCGCCGCGGGGTGGACATGGGGCCTTCCGCAATGCGCGTAGCCGGCCTGGAGGCGCGGTTGGAAGAAGTGGGACACGTGGTCGAGGATGCCGGAAATATTTCCGTAGCCATCGCGGAACAGAAGAGTGCGGGCGACCCATCGGCAAAGTATCTGAAAGAAATCACCGCCACCTGCACCAAGAATGCCGAGCTGGTAATAAAGACGCTCGAGGCTGGCATGGTTCCGCTGGTGCTGGGCGGGGACCACTCAGTTGCGGCGGGAACGGTGGCAGGCGTTGCAGAATTCTATCGCCGCCAAAACCAGAAGATAGGATTGATCTGGATCGACGCGCACACCGACATTAACACTCCCGAGAGTTCTCCCAGCGGAAATGTTCACGGCATGCCCCTGGCTGCGACCATGGGTCTCGGGCCTGCCGAACTCGCCAATATTTTCAATTTCTCGCCCAAGGTCAAGCCGGAGAACTGTGTGCTGGTTGGCGTGCGCGACATTGATGCCGTCGAAAAAGAAAATGTCCGCCGGGCGGGCATCGGCGTTTTTACCATGCGCGACATTGACGAGCGCGGCATGCGCACCGTGATGGAAGAGGCCTTGCGCATGGCCGGACGGGGTACCGCCGGCTATCACGTTTCGCTCGACATGGACTGGATCGATCCCGAGGACGCTCCCGGCGTGGGTACTCCCGTCCGCGGCGGCGCGACTTATCGCGAAGCGCATCTGGCGATGGAAATCATCGCCGACCACGGCCGCATGCTCAGTCTTGAGATCGTCGAAGTAAATCCCGTGATTGATGAGCACAACCGCACGGCGGATCTGGCGGTCGAACTTGCGCAATCGGCGTTCGGCAAGAAAATCCTCTAAGCAGACTGGCTAAGCCGTCTCCAGCTTCGCCACCTTTTCCAGGCCACGCTCTGCGGTCTCAATCTCGCGGATGCGGAACTTCTGAATCTTCCCGGTCACGGTCATCGGGAACTGCTCCACGAAGCGCACATATTGGGGGATCTTGAAGTACGAGATCTTTTCCTCACAAAATTTCCGTATCTCTTCCTCAGTCGACGACTCTCCTGCTTTCAGCCGGATCCACGCCACGACCACCTCTCCCAGCCGTTCATCCGGAATCCCCACCACCTGCACCTCCGCCACTTTGGGGTGGGCGTACAAAAATTCCTCCACCTCGCGCGGATAAACATTCTCGCCGCCGCGAATAATCATGTCCTTGGCCCGCCCGGTCAGGTGAATGTACCCGTCTTCCCGCATCACGCCGATGTCTCCAGTGTGCAGCCAGCCTTCCGCATCGATGGCCCGCGCGGTTGCCTCCGGTTCGTCGTCATATCCTTTCATTACCATGTAACCGCGGGCGCAGACTTCGCCCTGCTCTCCGACTGGCACGGTTTGCCCATCCAGCAGCGAGACAATCTTCATCTCCGTACAGGGCAGCGCCTTTCCGACTGTGGATACCCGTAGTTCCACCGGATCATCCGCTGCCGACATGGTCACTATCGGCGTGCTCTCCGTCTGCCCATAGCCGATGGTCAATTCCGAGCACCCCATTTCGCACATTACGCGTTTCATCACTTCCACCGGACAGGGTGCGCCCGCCATCATCCCGGTGCGCAGGCTGGATAAGTCGTAGGACTTGAAATCCGGCAATCCCAACTCGGCGATGAACATGGCCGGAACACCGTAGAGCGCGGTGGCCCTCTCCGCCTGTATTGCCTGAAGCGTGGCCCGCGGATCGAACGTCCAGTTGGGCATAATGATGGCCGCCCCGCTGGCGAGAGCCGACATGGTGCCGATCACGCACCCGAAACAGTGATACATCGGCAACGGCACACAGATGCGGTCACGCTCCGTAAAACGCATGCCCTGTGCCAGTAGTCTCCCATTGTTCACCTTGTTGCGATGGGTCAGCATCACGCCCTTGGGCTGTCCCGTGGTTCCCGAGGTGTATTGAATGTTGGCAATATCTTCCGGCTCCACGGTCTCTCCGATTACGTCCGATGCCGTCAGCAGAGTCTCCCAGCGATCGGTGCCGAAAAAGATGGCGTCCTCCAGGCTCAGTTGTCTTCCCGACCGCGCTTCTTCCAGAATCTGGGCGTACTCCGCTCTACTGTCCCGTTCCCAGAGGAACAAAATCTTCATGCGCGACTTTTGCAGCGTGAACGCCAACTCGTGCGTGCGGTATGCCGGATTCACATTGACCAGCACCGCTCCGGCTCGTGCACATCCCAGGTGCACCAGCATCCACTCGGCGCAGTTTGTGGACCACAGCCCCACGCGATCTCCGCGCCGCACTCCGAGCGATGCCAGGCCGCGCGCCACCGCGTTCGCGGCATCACGCAGTTCGCGCCAGGTGTAACGCTTTGATTGATGACAGGAAACCAGGGCCAGGCTATCGCCGCAGCGTTCCACCGTGCGATCGAGCACCTGCCCGATGGTCAACTCCCACAGCTCCTGCTCCGGACCGCATGAATAACTCAGCATGACACGCCCTCCGCTTGTGCTGAAAAGTTGTTCAGACCCGGTTATGAGCGACGTAATAGTACTAGGTTTTGAGATGGGAAGGGCATGAGTTTACTCGTGCCACTCAGCCCCTGAAATCGTTCGCACTTCAAGCAGCAAGACCCCGGGGGCTGATAGTACTGGCCGCAATGGCAGCCCAATGCTCGCTGAACAAGCATCGCAGACATTTCCTTGACAAGAAAATAACACCCGCCTGACACCCACCCCTTTAACCCTTGCTAACTTCCCAATTGAAAACCCTTAATGGGGAGGAAATCATGAAAATCATCACCGTGTTGCTGCTCACCCTCGTATGCCTGGGATGCGGCTACAGCGCCCCTAAGAGCATGCCGGCGCAGCCTGGAGTCATGCCCGCCGTTGCGCAACTTGTGCCCAACACTGCGAACTCCGGCGACCCTCAATTTATGCTGACGGTCAACGGCAGCAATTTTGCCACGAATGCGGTCATCAATTGGAACGGAGCACAGCAGACCACGACGCGAGTAACGGGAAGCCAGCTAACGGCCACAATCCCGGCCATGGCGATCGCTTCCCCGGTCGCGGTATCGGTCACCGTGACTAACCCCGGCACTGCGGGCACGGGCGGGATCTACGGCGGAGGCGGCACCGCGAGCGAGACTTCCAACGCCATGACCTTTACCGTGAACTAGCGGCGCATCGCGTTCGGAAAAGCTTGGAAGAGGAGGAACTGTTAGTGAGATAAGCGAAACCTCTTAATGTCATCCAGCGGGTGCAAATCCCGCCTGATCAAAGTCGAGCAGACAGGTCAGTAGTGAGTCTTGCCATTCACCGGGCGACGGGTGGGTGCGAAGCGTAGACAACGAGGTAGCAGGCCGTGAGGATTCAGCCCCGAAATCTTGTATCGTTGCGAGGCCGACGTGTTTGCGCCAGCGGAAGGCAGTATCTGGCGGCGACCGTTAATGCGAGGTCGCGCCGACTCGCCGAGGTCTCTAGCCCAAGGCATGCTCCACAGGGATGGCCCAGGAACCGAAGAGAGCTCTCCATCTCCTCTCACACCAGGAGGACCGCCTCTGGAAATGGATCGAGAGGTACGTGCAACCGAGGGTCGACCGGAGGAAGCACGGACGGATGCTGGAGCAGTCTTACGACCCTATAGTACCGATGAAGGTGGGGAACCGCAGGGCTCCCGCAAGGGGCGGCCACGGAACCCACTGGAGGGAAGGGGGAAGCAAGCGTACGAATCTGCTGAAAGGAAACATAGCGAGACGCTGAGCTCGAAACGATATGTTCACAGACATCCACAGAATAGCTGAACTCGCCAAGGAAGATCCGAAACGGCAGTTCAACTCTATCGCTCACCTGATCACAGTTGCGAAGATGTATGAGGCATTCCGGGGTCTTCGAAAGGACGCCAGTGCCGGGATCGACGGCGTCACGTACGAACAATACGAGACGAACGTAGAGGAGAATATCCAACAGCTCCACCAGCGGCTCAAAGAAGGCAAGTATCGGGCACAACCATTGCGACGTGTCTATATTCCCCAAGAAGACGGGAAACAGAGGCCGATCTCGATTCCCGCCCTCGAGGATAAGATCGTGCAGAAAGCGGCTGTTGACCTATTAAATGCCATCTATGAGCAGGATTTTCTCGATTGCTCGTACGGGTTTCGACCCGGACGCGGGCAACACCAAGCACTGGATGAAGTGGGACGGATCATCGGTACCCGGCCCATAGGGTGGATTCTGGAGATTGACATCCGCTCATACTTTGACTCGATAGTGAGATCGGCCCTGGTCGAGATGATAGAGAAACGGGTAACCGACGGAAGCGTGCTCCGCCTGATCGGAAAATGGATCAAAGTCGGAGTCATCGAAGACGGCAGACTACTCGTGAGCGAAACAGGTACAGGACAGGGGCAACCCATCAGTCCGCTCCTGGCCAATATATTCCTGCACTACATTCTCGATGAGTGGTTCGAGAACGAAGTGAAGCCCCGGTTAAAAGGGGAAGGCTACGAGATCCGCTTTGCTGATGATGCCATCTTGTGCTTCCAGCACAAGGAGGACGCGGAAAAGGTGCTTGAGGTCTTGCCGAGACGGTTCGAGAAATACGGTTTGACTCTGCACCCGGAGAAGACGCGGCTGATCGAGTTCGGGCGATACGCAGCCAAGAACGCGAGGAAGCAGGGAAAGAAACCTGCAACCTTCAATTTCTTGGGCTTTGTGCACATATGCGCCCGCAGCCGGCAGGGGAAGTTCACAGTGCACGTGAAGACAATTGCCAAGCGGCTTGGTCGAGGGCTGAAGGCAATCTGGGAATGGTGCAAACAGCACCGGCACGATGCTGTGAACGAGCAGCAGAAAACCCTGAACGCCAAGCTCCGCGGCCATTACCAGTACTACGGACGACGCACGAACTACCGCGCTATTCGGCAGTTCTACCAGAGAGTCCGTTGCATCTGGCGGGAATGGCTGAGCCGCCGGACACGTGGAAAGCAGCTGACGTGGGAGAGGTTTGCAGAAATCCTACGTCAGTACCCGCTGCTACTCCCTCGGATCACACATGCCCGGGCGGGAGCGGGGAGTCACGCCTGAAGAACCCACTGCGGGAAATCTGCACGGTGGGGTCCGTGAGGGGGGAGATCCCCGATGAGCCATGGTGGACTTAAACGGGCACGAAGCTGGAAACAGCGGATACAGCCAAAGGAAGCCTACAGCTCACCGGGTCTCCTCTACTCGGAACCCGGGACGGCGGAAACATCTTCACAACCGATGTGGGGCGGACACTCTTGTCCGCTGCCTTTGACTTTGATCTGTGCGAATCTCAATCATTAGCCACGAGCTCCGCGGTCATCCAGTTCCCTGACACGAAATCAAAGTCAAAAGCGGCGGACAAGAGTGTCGGCCCCACATTTGGTCGTGAGGATCAATGGTCGCTCCAGTACTACGCGCCGGCTGCGGCTCTGGAGTGTCGCGACCCGTAGCGGGACGAAACCTCGCGGCGAATTTCCTCCCACGTATCCTCGGGCGTTGCCAGGAAGGCCGCGACCACGTCGGGGTCAAACTGGGTCCCAGATCCGTGGACGATTTCGGCGCGCGCTTCCGCAAAGGGCATAGCAGAACGGTACGGACGGTCCGACGTCATCGCGTCTAAAGTATCGGCCACGCTGAAAATGCGGGCGCCCAGCGGGATCTCCGACCCCTTCAAGCCGCGCGGATAGCCAGTGCCGTCGAAGCGCTCCTGGTGACAGAGCACTACGTCAGCAGATTCCGAGAGAAACGAAATGTGGTTGACCAGTTTGTAGCCAATGCGAACATGCGATTCCATGACTCTGCGCTCGTTCGCGTCGAGCGCGCCCGGCTTCAGCAGCACCGAGTCCGGAATGCCGATCTTCCCGATATCGTGAAGGTAGGAACCTCGTTCCAGGGACTTCAGATCGGCGTCTTTGTAGCCCATGCGCCGGGCCATTTCGAGGCAATACCGGGTTACGCGGCGTGAGTGTCCAGCGGTTTCATTGTCCCGCAAATCCAGGGCGGCGCCGAGGGCTTGCAGAGTATCGTCATAGGTCACTTCAATGTGCCTGAGAGCAGCCTGAGCATCGGTGCTGCGGTGCTCGACCATCTGCTCGAGACGCCTGCGATAGCCATCCAGGTCGTGCACGCACTTTCTCAATCTCAGTTGCGCGGTGACCTGATGACCGAGCGTCGTGAGGTCTTCCACCTGTTCAGGAGTCAACTGCCGCGGTTGACGATCAACAACACAAAGCGTACCCACTCCCAGACCCTTCTCGATCTCCAGCGGGACGCCACAATAAAAGCGGAGGTTGGGCTCCGAAATCACCAGCGGGTTATTCGAGAAGCGGGGATCCTGGCGCAAGTCCGGCACCAGCAGCGGCTGATTGCCCATGATCGTGTGTGAACAGATGGCAACCTCTCGAGGAGTTTGAGTCGCTTCGATGCCGAGCTTCGATTTGAACCACTGCCTCTCGCCGTCTAGCAGGGCGACCCAGGCCATGGGCGTGCCGCATATCTTGGCGGCCAGACGGGTGAGCGAATCAAACTCGTGTTCAGGGCTGGTGTCCAGGATCTCGCAGGCGCGAAGCGCCGCCAGACGCGCCTCTTCATTCTCAGGAATCGGAAACGACATAAGACCGCCCGTCCCGATTGTCTAAGTCATGAAACTGAGGGGCAAGTTACGTAAGGTAGGACGCAATTGCGGACTGGTAATGAACTCTGAGTTGTTCCGCAAGCGCTTCCCAAAACGGGAAGCGCCGCGCGATCTCATTCCGCATAACTCTCGGGTCAGGCCGTTTGCATGGACTGATTGTGGCCCCAGGCGCAGGTGCAAGTCATTTCCCGCTCTTCAGCCTCCGAGGGGAACATGTGGTAGTACATCGCGATCACCATGGGAATGAATACAACCGAATTGTAGAACAGGTGAAGCTCCACGCGTGGGATCACCAACTGCAGAACGCTGAACGGTACGGGCTTTCCCCAGAAATTGTGGTGAGTCGTGGCCTGCCATATCAGAAGGAAATGTTCAATGTGGTGCCAGAACTGGATGACCAGCGCCACTGTCCACCAGGTCCGAGATCTTCCGGTAAAGCCTTTGCGCAGCACCCAAATGCCAATCAACATGACGATAGCGTAGCCATAGTGCAGCACCTCAGACTTGATCAGCCACGGATACCACAAACCAAGAATGCCATTCGCTTTCGGGCGCGGCCACCCCATCACATAAATCTGATAAGCCTGGACCAGATGCTCGCCCCAGTGCGCCAGCACGATGAACATGAAAATCTGCAAGGCGCGCTCATGCCAGCGGGTGTTGAGCTTCTCGTAGAAACTAGCGTTCGCCCCGGGCGCGGCATGAATTTGGGGAATCGCGGAACTCGAAACTGACATGATCGTCCTCCTCGAAAGGTCGAACCTACCTAAAAAATGTGATCACGATCACACTTCCTGAATCTCAGGTCAATACTCGAATTATATTAGCCGCCGCGACCGTTCGCACGGCTCGGTTTCAAAAGTGGAAGTTGGTCTCCAGGAAAATAAGCTGCCCATTTGCATCCTTGGGATAGACCTTGGCAATCACGCTTTCGCCCCAGGCATGGCCATAGTACAGCGTAGTGCTGAAGGAGCGGGTAATCTGGTAGTCGGCACTCAGGTCCCAGACCTTGGCCAGGCTGCGGAAGTTGTTGCTGGGGCGGCCCGTATAGCCGAACGTCTTGGGCTGAAACGCCCCTCCCCCCGTGTACCAGAGATCGGCCTTGTTGGCCAGCCGCAGCGCATGAGCTTCGCTGCGCAGGGAGAGCTTCGACGCTGGCTTCAGGTTCAGGGTGCCGTAGAAGTCTTCGTTGTTTATCATGTTGTAAAAGGGAAAGCGGGCGTACTGGCGCGGCGTGGTCAGCACCTGGAAGAAAGTGCCGTGAGTCGAGTCCTTGGGGTTCCCATCCCCGCTGCCGTAGGAGTATCCGGCGCTCAGCCACGGTTTAAGGTGCTTGACGGCGGGTTGCCAGCCAAATTCGCCGACAAACGCGCCGGCTCGCTGGGTAAGGGCTCCCCATGCGCCACCCTGAAAAACGCCCCAGGCCAAGAAGTCGAACTTGCCGGCATGCGTGGTGTTGATGACCTGCACGTAGTTTCCACCGTAGGTCGCCAGTTGGATCTTGTTCACGTCCGCGGTCCGAACCGTCGCAGGACGATTGTCCGTCTTGAGTACCGTGTTGCGGTCATCCACGTAGCCGAGTCCGAACACACGCAATTGAGCAGAGCCATGAGGAGTATCCATGGAACGAGTGAATGCGCCGTAGTAGACCTCAACGTCCAGTTCGGGCATTCCATCTACCTGGAAGATTCCGGCTGTTGGACGTGCGCCGAAGAAGGTGAAGGTGTTCTGTCCTCTGCTCAAGGAGAACTGACCGCCATCGAATGATCGCTGAACCGCCGTGAAGCCGAAGTTGGAGATGAGACGGTGCGCGATCCTCGTCTGCACCAGGGTTGCGAGTGTCGGATCTTTAGCCTTGACTTCGGTGCCATCGAAATATTCGAAGCGCCCCAGTTTCAGACGCGCCGGTCCCAGGTGTTTGAAGTCGACGTAGGCCTGCTTCAGGAATACGCTGGCATTGTTCCTCTGGTTGAGATTGGCGGCGTAGTAGCTTCCCCCCAAACCCAGCTGACCTTGGGGAGCAGCGACCACCGCGTCGTTGGGCAACCCGAGAATCGAAGGCTGCTCCATTTCTGCGAACCAATCAATGCGCTCCCGGGTCTGCCCGACGCCGATTCGCAGCAAGGAATCCCAAAACGGGTAATCGCTGTTTCCGGTCGGTCCCTCGAACCAGTTCCAGCCCTCGGCGCGGGTACGCCAGTTGATGGAAATTTCAAAGGGCCCGATCTTGTGCTTCGGAAGCGGGGCGGGACCTTTCTTATCCGGGAGCGCTTGATGAAGGGAAGGCAACTGCTGCCCCAATGACGGTCGTCCACAAAGAACAACCGAAACCAGAACCGGAACTAACCCTGTCCATCGCAATCTCATTGCAAACTCCACAGCCCGGTTTCTTATGAATCGCGCAGCTTCGACTTAATTTTGGGCGCGGAAGAAACGAGCCAGCCAAGATTTGCGGAGAAATCTAAGGGCAGAAGTTCTGCGAAGCAATACTAGGAAGATACTAGGCGCTATCTTACAAACGCTCGTTCTTGCAGCGCCGGCATCTTGCCGGCTGTCGCGAGGGCATCCTGCCCTCACTGTGGGGGCGGGACGCCCCCACGACAGCCGCCGGGACGGCAGCGCTACACCAGCAGCTGTCCCCATGTAGGCATTAACTTGAGCGAGCCCGTGGAGGGCCCACTACCCACTTACCAACTATTGCGTAACCGTCTTTACCACGTCGCCGGTCTTGAAGCCTGTTCCTGTAACTACGGTCGCGACCGCCGAAATGTCGTCAACATCGGTCACGCGAATGATGCCAACTTGACTAGACAGGCGGCGGATGACTTTCCCGGTGGACGGGTCCTTGATTTCCTTCGACACTCGCTCGACCGCCAACTGGTCGCCCACTTTGACGCCGGCTTTCGAACCCACGTTAAGGACAATCTGTCCCGAGTCCACTGCGGCGACTAGTCCCTCCACCGAGATGGTGCGGGTCACCAGCTTGTCCTTGTCGGCGATCACCTCAGTGCTGGTCTGCTGCACCGCGGCCTTCACGGCTTCGCCGAGGATCGTGTTCTGGAAGTCACTGCTGGTGAAATCGGCGTTGCCGGCGCCGAATCCTTTTGAGCCTGCCCCGGCACCCAGCAACGTGGTGCTCTCCCGCGATGATTCGCCTTTGCCTTCTGCCACGCCTACAATCTCGCCGGTGTCGACATCCACCAGCCGTGCCGTAATGGCCACAATGGCCTTGGACTTCTTTTTTCCTACATTACCCAGGCCAAAAGGCACAAAGCCGCCGGCCGCCCCGCCGATGTTGGTATTTTTCGTCTCATTGCCGAATTGCGTGATGCTCCCAACGATGATGGCGTCCACGCCCAGAAGTTTCCCCAGCTTGGCCGCCGATGTGGGATTGGCGCGATCGCTGTTGGAAAAGTTCTGCTCCTGCATGATCTTGTCCAGGGCCTTGCGCTCAATCACCGAATAGGTGCCGTCTTTGACCAGAAAAGTTACCAGCAGGTCAGTGATTCCCTTGCCTACGTCTACGTCCTGGCCAAAGAGCGCTGATATGCCGCTGTGCACCGTAGCGTAATCGAAATCAATAACTGCTACGCGCTTCTTGCGCGGAGCCGCCGGTGCAGTTGCTACCGCAGGCGCAGGTGCAGGTGGAGGCGCAGGTGCCGCCACTGGTGCAGGTTCCGGTGCCGGCGCTGGCGCCGCAGCTGGTGCCGGGGTGGCCTTCGGTTTCTTCTGGGCCGTGCCCAAGCCGGTTAAAAGAAACCACGACAGCGCCACCAAGCCGATTGTCCTTAGCATAATGATTCCCCCCGGAACGAAATCAAGACGAGACCGCACTCTCAGTCTGTCGCCGAAGCTATCTTGGGTACAGCCCTTGACAACCCAGCCAGTATGACATTGTGCAAGAATGGGAGGGTCTTCGCAAGCCTATAAACACTATGAAGAAACTACGCGTCGGCATCCTTTTTGGAGGGCGGAGCGGAGAGCACGAGGTCTCGCTGCTCTCCGCCGCATCCGTCGTTAGTGCCATTGACAAAAGCAAATTTGACGTCGTACCCATCGGCATCACCAAGGAAGGGCGGTGGCTGACTGCCGGCGATGCGGACCTTTTGCTGCAGGGAAAAGCGGCGTCTGCCCACTCTCATCTGCGGGCTGGAGACCCCGAAGCCACGCCCGGAGCCGCGGTCCTGGCCACCGGCCAGGCTGTCGTCGTTCCGCCTGAACCGCAGCGCCCGGGCGGATCTCTGGCGGCTTTTCAGTCCGAGGCTCTGACCCGCCGGGCCAGCGACCGTGCGATCAACGTGGATATTATCTTCCCCGTGCTGCACGGGACCTTTGGCGAAGACGGAACCATCCAGGGATTGTTAGAGCTCGCAGATATTGCCTATGTTGGTGCGGGCGTTCTCGGCTCCGCAGCAGGGATGGACAAGGACGTCATGAAGTCATTGTTCAAGGCCGCCGGACTGCCCATCGTGAAACATGTGACAGTGCTGCGCAGCGACTGGGAAAGCGCGCCGAAAAAAGTTCAAAAGCTGGTGGAGAGCAAACTGAAGTATCCCGTATTCGTTAAACCCGCGAATCTCGGATCGTCGGTAGGAATTTCGAAAGCGCGTGAGCGTAAGGAACTGGCTCCCGCGATGGAAGAAGCCGCCAAGTTTGATCGCAAGATTGTGATCGAGGAAGGCGTCGGCGGCAAAAAGCACAAGGCCCGCGAAATCGAATGCTCAGTGCTCGGCAACGACAAGCCCGCCGCTTCCGTAGCCGGCGAGATTGTTCCAGGGAAAGAATTCTACGACTACACCGCCAAATATCTCGACGAAGGCTCGCAGTTGATTATCCCCGCCAAGCTGAGCAAAGCCGAAAGCAAAAAAATTCAGCAACTGGCCATCAGCGCTTTCAAAGCGGTGGACTGTTCCGGCCTGGCGCGGGTGGATTTCCTGATGGACCCGAAAAACCGGAAGATTTATCTCAACGAGATCAACACCATGCCAGGATTCACCGCCATCAGCATGTATCCCAAGCTGTGGGCGGCATCGGGTCTGCCCTATCCGGAGTTGATTGAACGCCTGATCCAGCTAGGCCAGGAACGGCACGAAGAGAAGAAGAGAAATCAATACAGCAAGTGAGAAGAGCAGTTTCTGGTTTCCGGTTTCTAGTTTCCAGTGGGCGGCGAATTCTAGAGAGTGAGTATCTCGTTTCGACGTACAAGTTCTTGTCATCCTGAGCGGAGGAACTGCTTCGCTTCGCGAAGCAGCTTCGTAGTCGAAGGACCCCTATAGCTGAATTGGAAGCCGGCGGCGTGATTCCGCGGATCGGCCAAGAATTCCAGATGAAATCGTCAGTGCAATCGGTAGGGGTCCTTCGACTCCTGCTGCGCTCAGGATGACAGAGCATCCTTCGGGACCTGGAAACTGGAAACCAGAAACCAGAAACTGCTTTTCAGTGTCCTAGAAACTTTTCCAGCGCATCGACATCGCGTCCCGTGAGCTCCAGGTACTTCTTGGCCCTGGCGGCGTCGTGGTGCTGCACCGCTTCTTCCGCTTTGAACAAATTCCCTTTCATGCTCGCCTGTTTCGCCGCCATGTCGCCGCGCAGTCCAAGGCCGGAGGCGCTTTGCTGTTGCTGCAGGCGATCCAGGCTGCTGTTCACCGCGGCGGCACGGTTGGAAAGCTGATCCAGTTCAGTCTCCATTTCGTCGAAGTTGACCGAATCGTTTGCCGCGGACGCGGCCATTCCGCTATCGCCCTGCGCAGGCATGGCGGTATCGCTGGCCATTCCGTTGTTCTGTGCCGTCAGCTTCTTGCCCCGGGGATGGCTGGGCTGGGCTGGGCTCATTTCTTTGGGCGATGGAGGCGCCGCCGCTGGAGCTTGGGCGGGCGGCATTGGTGCCGAAGTGTCAACCGACGCTGTTGTGGCAACCGGTGCGCCCGGCTGTGCGCTCGGATTGCTCACAGTTGTAGATGGTTGTTCGGTCTGGACCGGCGCCTGCGACGTCGTGTCCGGCGCGGCCATTCCAGAAGCGTCCGGAGCCTTCGCATTGGTCTTGCTGATTCGAGGGACGTAAATTCCAGCGACCACGAGCACCGCGAGCACAATCAGTGCTCCAAACGTCATGTACAACCCGCGATGGCCGCTCCCTTGCGGTGGCGGTGGCATCGGCACTGGCGTCGCGGGTGCGGCGGCGAGCCCCTGGGCGGACGGCGCAACTCTGGCAGCCGACAGCGGAGCTGTCGGCGGCATCGGTGTCGCAGCTGCCATGGGAGTGGTTGCAGTCGCTGGCCTTGGAGTTGTAGCCGTCGCCGGCATCGGGGTGGTAGCCGTGACCGGCATTGGAGTTGTAGCGGTCGCTTCCGGCACATGAGCCGCGATCGGTGATGCAGTCGCAGTTGCTGAACGGAGAGCGCTGGGTTTTTCCAGGGTCGGCGAAGCCTCCCAAAACCCGGCGGGTAGTTCGGTGCTGCCTCCGGTGGTTCCCGCCGGCGGGGTTCGCGAGACGGTAGGCGCGACGGCCGAGGATGCGGGCACGGTGGTCAAGGCATTGGCGAAGGCGTCCGCGGTCTGGAAGCGCTTTGCCGGCTCCTTGGCGATGGCCATGAGAATGATTTCATTCAGCGCCGCCGGCAGTCCGGGATTCAACTCGAGAGGGGGCGTGGGGGCCTGGTTCAGGTGCGCGGCCATGATCGAGTATTCGCTGTTGGCCAGAAAGGGTCTGCGGCTGGTCACGAATTCATAGAGAACGATACCGACCGAGTACAAGTCGGACCGCTCGTCCACTGGATCGCCCCTTACTTGTTCCGGCGACATGTATCCGATCGAGCCCAGGGTGGTGCCGGTCATGGTCAAACCGCGCTCGTCACCGGAGCGCGCAATGCCGAAATCCATCAGCTTGATTACGCCCTGCGTCGTCAACATCATGTTCGCCGGCTTGATGTCGCGGTGAATGATGTGCCGCTGGTGGGCGTAGCTGACCGCGCTTAGCACCTGGCTGATGTACTTGACCGCTTCGTTCACCGTGAGTGGCCCCGTATCCAGCTTGGTCGCCATCGTCGTGCCTTCGACGTACTCCATCACCATGTACAGCCGGTTGTCGTTCGAGAACGCAGTGCGAAGCGCGCAAATATTGGGGTGGTCGAGGCTGGCCGTGAGTTTGACCTCGCGCAGAAAGCGGGCCGCCAGATCCTGCGTTGAGACCAGGTCTGGAAGCAGGACCTTCATGGCTTCGATGCGGTCGGTGATGACGTTGCGGACCTGGTAGACCTTGCCCATACCGCCGGCGCCCAACTCCTTAAGAATCTCGTAATCGCCGATTCGCTTGCTGGTTTCGTCGCTCATGTCTAAATCTCCCTAGGGGTTGCGGGAATTTGGCGAGCACTTCTTGCCGGGGGCAGGGACACGGTTTTCAAGCGGAAAACCATAGTCTTGCAAGAGCATAATTATGCTCTGCCGCCAACGCCGGGTCAAGACGCTTACTGGGTACCGCTTCCCGGCTTGAGCGGGCGATAGACCCTTGTGTTTCTGCGTATTTAGGCCTTGTCGGTCCTTGTGTGGCGCGGGCGCCCTCGCCCGCGGCTTTTGACGTTGACTTGGCGACTCAGTCTCTCGCTGACGGCTTTTCGCGGGCGAGGGCGCCCGCGCCACACCAAAGCCGCGCTTCGGAATGGACAACTTCAGGGCGCGCCGCCAGCAGGGCCCAGCTATACTCTCCCGAACATGTGGGGCGCTCGCCGAAAGAAAACTGTCCTGGTACTACTGGTAGGGCTCATTCTTTGCGGAATTCTTCGCTCCGCCATCGCGACCCGTCTCGACAGTTTTGACATTGACGAGGCCTATCACATTACGGCAGGAGTCACCTATGTCCGCCTCGGTGATTACCGTCTGAACCCTGAGCATCCCCCGTTGATCAAGCTTTGGGTGGGCGCGTTTCTTACGCCAAGCGTTTTCAAGACACCCCAACTTCGCCCCCTCGCGGAAAAATGGGACGAGCGCCATTTCACCGAGACCGTCGTATTCACGGAAAATGATCCAGATGCAGCCCAGCGTCGTGTACGTCTGGCCATGTTCATCCTGAACGGAATCCTGCTGCTCGGTTTCGCCCTGGCAGTGTGGCGTGCTTTCGGGAGCGAGATCGGGCCGATGATGGCCGTGGGCGCGTTGGCCTTCCTAATTATCGATCCCACAATCGCGGCCCACTTGCCGGTGGTGCTGACCGACCTACCCGTCGCACTTCTGGGAGCGACGGCGATTCTGCTGGCATGGAGTGCGTTTCGCCGTGGCAGCAAAGTGGATATTCTGCTTGCCGGACTGGCCTTGGGGCTTACCCTCGGCGCCAAGCACACCGGGTTGATCGTCGCGGTGGCCGTAGCTTTTCTGGGTGCGGTGATGTCGCTAAGGAAAGAAGAGAACAGTCCGCGATTGCCAAGGCTGGCTCAGGTGTTCGTGGTTTTGCTGCTGGCGTGGATCACTTTGTGGGGTCTCTACCGGTTTCGCTTCAATGAGAGCCCTGCGGGCCTCGACTTATTTAATCGCCCGCTGGCTGCCAAGATCGCAGACCTTCATCGTCCTCTGCTTCGCAACGCTGTGACCCTCATGGCCCGCACCCACTTCATGCCGCGGTCCTACCTCTGGGGACTGGCCGACATCCTGCACGTGGGAGTTGAAGGACGCGTGACGCCGATGTTCTTTCCTGGGCCGCACCTATATGCAGCGCGCTCCCTTCTACTTTTTCCCCACGGTGCTCCTGGTAAAGATTCCGCTCGGGCTGATTGCGCTCGCGCTGATAGGCCTTGTGCTTGCATTTACAACCCGCGACTGGCCCGGCAGAGAGCCGCTGCTGGTCATACTTCTCTTCGGATGCCTGCTGCTGGCCATGCTGATCAAAGGCACGTCAAGCTATGCCGGCATGCGCCATGCACTGATTGTTCTTCCCTCCGTAGCGGTGGCCGCGGCAGCCGCGCTCGCGATTGCGTGGGAGCGAAAGTCCCGCTTGCTTCTTGCCGGTGATCGCGCTTGCCGACCGTAGTGGCGATGGCATCGGCCCTTCCGGTTTTGCGGCCCTGGGAGTACTACAACGAACTGGTCGGCGGAACGGAAAACGCCTGGCATCATCTCAGCGACGAGAGCATGGAGTCGGGACAAAGAACCAAAGAACTTGCCGCCTACTACCATCAATATCTCGAACCCAAAGGAGAGATTCCGTACGTCGAATATTCGGAATCCTATGCGGAGGACGACCGCCGCGGAATACCCTCCATGCAAGCCCAGTGGAAGGCGCATCCCGAGACCGACTCGTCTGACGTGGTCAGCGGCACCGTCATGATCGCAGCGTCCATGCTTCCGGCACATCCGCAGTCCGACTACATGCTCGACTACACCCCGTTGCTCGCCACCGAACCGGTTCAGCGATTCGGCAATCTGATGATCTTTCACGGCACGTACACGCTTTCGGGACCGCGAGCTTTTCGTCTGGCCGATCGCGCCCTCGACGCCGAATATTCCGCAACCCCCGACCTGGCAAAGGCCGAACTGCTGATGGCGAGATCTCTCGAGGTCAACCCCAGGGTTTATTACCGCTGGATCGACAATGGGTAACATTTTGATCCAGCGCGGCAAACGTGACGAAGCCGTGCGCGCCTATGAAAACGCCCGAACCCACGCTCCAGCCGGAGACGAAATCGTCGCCCTGCTGACGCAACAGATTCAACGGGTCTCCCAGGACGACTTGAAATCCGTTCCTCCCCTACGCAACCCGGTGTTGGAATAGCGATGACTTTCACACCATGTCATCCTGAGCGGAGTAGCTGCTTCGCTTCGCGAAGCAGCCGCGCAGTCGAAGGACCCCTATGGTAGCCACCTGGCTAGCTGTTCCTGCATGGTCCTCAAAGCCGCAAGCAGCAAAGTCCCATGTCTGAATTTGCCTGCCGCCTACAGGGGTCCTTCGACTCGTCGGATCGTCCGCGAGCGGACGATCCTCCTCGCTCAGGATGACACTGGCGTCCCAACCTGGCGTCCCTACTTGACGAACCCCTGCCCTCCCCACTACCATCTATCCAGTTTGCTCTACGGAGCAGACCTTGGATTTCATGCAGAGTGGCTGAGGGACGAGCCCTACGAAGCCACGACAACCGGATCAGAATTCATTTTCTGGTCGCCCGGTGTCAACTCTCGCCCTACACAGGGGGAACATGAGATTCGGGGTGCCGAATTTTAAGCATCTCGTTCCTCTTTTCCTCATTCGTCAGGGAAAGAGGATTTCGCTTTTCAGGGCGCTTTTTAAGACGGCTCGTCCCGCAGGCTACTCCGAAGCGAGTGGCTCAATGACCTCGGAAAAACAGACCTCGGAACAGGACATACGAATTGCGCTGTCGCGAATGCGGCAAGAGTTGGGGAAACCAGCCCCGTTCCATCTGCGACGATTGTTTCTCTCCTCTCGAAGTTTTCTACGATTACGAAGCCGCGCGTCCCACGTTCACCCGTGAGCGCATCGCGCAGGGCCCGGCCAGCATGTGGCGTTATTCCGCCCTGTTGCCTCTGCCCGCGAATTATCAGCCCACGGTTCCAGCCGGGTTTACCCCACTGCTCGAGGCGCCGCGCCTGGCTCAAAAGCTGGGAGCGAAAAGCCTCTACTTGAAAAACGACGCGGTTTGCCAGCCCTCCCTGAGTTTCAAGGACCGCGTCGTCGCAGTGGCTTTGGCCCAGGCCCGCGAGTTTGGATTCGATACCGTCTCCTGCTCCTCCACGGGAAACCTGGCCAACTCGGTCGCGGCGCAAGCGGCGCGCAACGGATTCAAGGCGGTGATTTTCATTCCCGCCGACCTCGAGCCGGCAAAGATTCTGGGCACACAAGTGTTCGGCGCGAAGCTGATTCGTATTCTTGGAAGCTACGACCAGGTCAATCGCCTGTGCTCCCAGATTGCCGACGAACGGAACTGGGGCTTCGTCAACGTGAACCTGCGTCCCTACTATGCGGAAGGCTCGAAGACAGTTGGCTTTGAGATCGCCGAACAGTTGGGATGGCGTTTGCCCGACAACGTCGTGTGCCCGATGGCAGGCGGATCGCTGATCATAAAAATCAAGAAAGCATTTGAAGAACTCATCCACCTGGGACTGGTGGAAGCGAAGCCGGTGAAATATTTCGGGGCGCAAGCTACCGGCTGCTCGCCCATTTCAACCGCGGTAAAAGCTGGGAATGTCGACATCGATCCGCAGAAACCGACAACCATCGCGCGCTCGCTGGCCATCGGCAATCCCGCCGACGGACATTATGCGATCAAGGTAATCACCCAGAGCGGCGGCTGGTCAGAGGATGTTTCCGACCCCGAGCTGGTGGAATGCATCCAGTTGCTGGCGGAAACCGAAGGTGTCTTCACCGAGACCGCCGGCGGCGTCACCGTCGGCACCGCACGCAAGCTGTACAACCAGGGCCGAATCTCGCCCGACGAAACCACGGTGCTCTGCATTACCGGCAACGGGTTGAAAACCACCGACGCGCTTGCCGGCAAGTACCAGGCCGAAGAGCCCATCGCGCCCAAGGTTGCCGAGTTCGAAAAGTACATGGAAAGAACGATGGATGCTCCCTCGAAAGAAGTTCCGGAGACTGTGGGGGTCTAGATGAACATCACAGTTCAAATCCCGACCGCTCTTCGCCGCCTGACCGCAGGCAATGCGAAAGTGACGTGCTCGGCCACCAACCTGGGAGAACTGTTTACCGCGCTCGACCAGCAATTTCCCGATCTCAAATCGCACCTGCGGGATGAGTCAGGAGAAATTCGCCGTTTCCTGAACGTATATGTGAACGAAGAAGACATCCGCTTCCTCGGTGGAAACAAGTACGCGTTCCAGGACGGAGACGAAGTGCTGCTGGTCCCATCCATCGCCGGCGGCGCCAACTAGCTGTCATCCTGAGTGGAGCATTGAGTTTCGCTTTGCGAAACGCAATGCGGAGTCGAAGGACCCCTACCGTAATATTTCTGCCGGCAGTTGTGTTTTTGGCCAGCGACCAAGTTAACGGACTTCCTAGTTCGTGACGGCGTCATCCTGAATGGCCTTCAGGCCATGAAGGATCTGGCGCGGGGCGGCAGACACTCGAGTCTCACAACTAACCGACATGCCCGAGGTGATCCGCGCCAGATCCTTCACCGGCTGAAGCCGGGTTCAGGATGACGCCGGTTTAGTTTGATTTGCCCGCCTGCTCTTCTTTAGGACGGAGCTACTTCGCGAAACGTCGAACACCCACTCCGCTCAGGCTGACAATTAATCCGCCCAGGGCTCGGGCTTTCGATCCCAGCGATGCTTCTTTAACGTGCGCAGCAGCCCTGCATCCAGCCCTCCCGCATCGCTGGCTGCAATATTCTGCCGGACATGCTCCGGCTTTCTCATCCCAACAATGATCGTGCTCACCGCGGGGAAGGAAAGAATGTAGCGCAGCGCCATCTGCGGCAATGTGAGACCCGCGGGCAGCATTGCCTTTAACTTCTCCACCCGTTCGATCGTCGGAGGAAGGTTCTTCGGGCCAAAGTACATGGCTCGCCAGTCGCCGGCAGGAAACTTCGTCTCCAGAGTCATCTTCCCGCCCAGGCTGCCTTCATCGAGCGGCACGCGCGCGATCACGCCGATATTCAACTCCTCACAAATTGGAAAGAGCTTGTCCTCGGGCGCCTGATCGAAAATGTTGTGGATCACCTGTACCGCGTCCACCAGGCCGGTGCGCAAAGCCTTGAGGCCATTCTCAGGCTCCCAGCGATTGAGGCTGAGACCGAAGTGGCGAATGATTCCATCACGCTTGAGCTTCTCCACCGTGCTGCGAAATTCCGGTTCGTCAGTCCAGCTGTCGTCCCAAACGTGAAACTGCAGCAGATCGATCGCGTCGGTCTGAAGTTTCTTCCGGATCATATCGGCGTGCTTGAAAACATGGTCCGCGGGAAACACATCCTGATACTTGTACGAAGACCTGCGCCGGCCACTTTCGATTCATGCGGCGGAATCTTGGAAGCCGCGTACAAACGCTTCTTGGAATTCGTAGACAAGATTTGCCCCAGCAGACCATCGCTCTTGCCCTCGCCGTAGGCCCATGCGGTGTCGAAGAAATTGCAGCCCAGATCAGTGGCCAGCTGCAAAGCGTCCAGCGACTCGCGATCGTCGGAGCCGCTCCATCCGCTCATTCCCCACAGTCCGTGCGCCATCTCGCTGACTTCAAAACCGGTGCGGCCGAGTTTCCGGTATTTCATGGTCCTCCTCAGGCGATCTAAAGCTCTTCGATTGTATTTGTTACAGACACAAAAATGTATTGTGCATCCGCCGCCGGTAGTGTATTATCTAACTAACTGGTTAATTAATGCGAGGACAGGCATGAAAGCCACACTCTCCAAACCGCGCCTGGGCTCCCGCGGACGCCCCGAAGAAAGCCGGGCCGCCATCCTGCAGGCTGCGGTGCGTGAATTTTCCCGTGAAGGCGTGGCCGGTGCCCGCACTGACGCCATTGCGCGCGCCGCCGGTGTCAACAAGGCCCTGCTGTATTACTACTTCAAGGACAAGGAAACGCTTTACGGCGCAGTCCTCGACCAGGTCTTCGGCGGACTGCGGGCGGCCATCGAAGAGGCGCTCTCCAGTGACCTGCCGCCGCGGGAGAAATTGCTGGCCTACGTGGGGGCGCACTTCGACTACATCGCCAGCCATCCCCTGTATCCGCGAATCACGCAGAGCGAAATGATGCGTGCGGCCCGCGGCAAAGCGCCGCATCTGCAGCGCATTGCGAAGCAATACTTGCTTCCGTTGTTCGGCAAAGTCGCATCCGTAATTGAGGAAGGCCAGGCTACAGGAGATTTCCGTCCGGTGGATCCCGAGCACTTTGTTCCCTCCATGATTTCGATCATCGTGTTTCATTTCATCAACGCGCCGGTTATGCGCATGGTCAGAGGGATCGATCCCCTGGCGCCGGAGTTGGTCGCCGCCCGCCGGGCCGCGGTGCTCGATTTCATCTCGGCGGCACTGTTCACTCAGAAGCCAACTCCAAAGGAGAGCGAAAGTGAACCCGCGCAATAAATTTCTGATCGTTCTCGCGGTCATATTGGTCGCCGTCACGGCTTACTATTTTATTTCGACGCCGCGCTCCAGCGACCTGGTGCTGATCGGCACCGTGGATGCCAATCAGATCATCGTCAGCCCACAGATGCAGGGCCGGATTGCCAAGCTGCTGGTGGACGAAGGCACGCAAGTCAAACAGGGAGACCTGATCGCAATACTCGATCCCTCCGAACTCGAAGCCGAGGCCCGCGCCGCCGCGGCCATGATTGACAGCCTGCGTTCGCAGGTCTCGGCCACGCAGGCCACCAGCGCCGCCACCCACGGATCAACTTCCAGCAACGTGGTGAACGCGCAGTCGCAGACTGCAATCCGTCTCGCGCCCAGTTGTTGCAGGCGGAAGCCATGCTGCAACGCACCGAAAGCGACAGCCGCCGCATGATTGAACTGGCGAAACAGGGCGTCGCCTCCGACCAGGACCGGGTGCAGGCGGAAAGCAATCTGAAGGCGCAGGCGGCGACGGTGCAGTCGCTGAAAGACCAGGTCAGCGCCGCCGAGGCGGACCTGAACACCGCGATCGCCAACACTCACCAGGCCCATGCGGCTGCCAGCACGGTGCAATCGACGCGCGGACAGCTGGCCAACGCCGAGGCACAACTCAAGGAAGCTGAAGTGCGCCTGGGCTACACCAAGATTTACGCGCCGGTGAGTGGCACGGTGTCGGTGCGCGCCGCCCGCGAAGGCGAAGTTCTCACCGCCGGTCAACCGATCATCACCCTGGTGGATTTGAGCGACACCTGGGTGCGCGCTGCGATTCCGGAAACAGAATCTGATCACATCGGACTGGGCGACACACTGCGCATTCGTCTGCCCGGCGGCACTGTCACCTCCGGCAAAGTGTTCTTCAAGGCTCCAGAGGCTGATTTCGCCACCCAGCGCGATGTGAGCCGGCGCAAGCGCGACATCAGAACCATCGTGCTCAAGGTCCGGCTGGACAATCCCAAAGACGCCTACGTGCCCGGCATGACAGCGGAGGTCCTGGTTTCGCCCGATCAGCTCAAGGCGACGGCCGCCAATACCGGCGCAGGCGGGCAGAAACAGCAGTGAGTGCAAATCATGGTTGCTGATTTCAAACCGAATGGCGCATCCGGTGCACGCGAGCCCGCGACCGATGGGCGCGCCAAGCCGATCAATCCAGGCAACGCCATTGAAGTGGACCATATCGTCAAAAAGTATGGCGACTTCACCGCGGTAGATGACGTCACCTTCAACGTGAAAGAGGAAGAAATCTTCGGGCTTCTCGGCCCGAACGGAGCGGGGAAGTCCACGCTGATCCGCATGATGACTACGCTCATTCCGATCACTGCCGGAGCGGCTCGGGTTGGAGGGCACGACGTCACCAAAGACCCCGACGGCGTTCGCCGCATCATCGGCGTCATTCCCCAGGCATTAACCAGCGACCTTGACCTGACCATCGAAGAGAACCTCAACATCTACGCCAAGCTCTACGATGTGCCCGCACAAAAGCGAAAAGCCGCAATTGACGAATTGCTGGAACTCGTAGACCTGACTAAATGGCGCGGGGCACAAACCAAGACTCTCTCTGGCGGCATGCGGCGGCGCCTGGAAATCGCGCGCGGCCTGGTGCACAGTCCGAGAATATTTTTCCTGGATGAACCGACGACCGGCCTTGATCCGGTGTCCCGGGTGGCGGTATGGGAAATGCTTACCAACATCAAGTCGCACCGCCAGCTCACCATTCTGATCACCACGCATTACATGGACGAGGCCGACCGCCTGTGCGATCGCATCGCCATCGTGGACCACGGCAAGCTGGTCGCGCTCGACACTCCGCCCGCGCTGAAAGCCAGCGTGCCGGGCTCCAACGTGATTGAAGCGCAATTTGACAGTGCTCCCGCCGACTGGGAGAAGACCTTGCATGAACTCATCGGCGTCACATCCGTGCAGCATGAAGGAGCTGGAATGTATCGCGTGCTGACGGGCGATGGATCAAGGACTACCACCGAACTGGTGGAAACCGCGGTACGCGCCGGAGTCACCGTCAAATCGCTCTCCGTGCAGAACACCAGCCTGGACGACGTTTTCGTCCATTACACGGGAAGGCAGTTGCGCGACGAGCTGGTAAAAGCGCACAGCTTCGTCATGCCGCCCAGACCAGGAATGCAGCCATGAACCGGATGTTGGCCATTGTCGAACGCGAGATGCGGAAATTCTTCCGCTCCCCGGCCCTGATGTTTGTTTCGATGGTTTTCCCGTTAGTGCAACTCATCGTGCTGGGAAATGCCTTCGGCGGAAAGATACGCGATGCGCGTTTAGGCCTGGTGGATCAGGACGGAGGGACGCAGGCGCTGAAAATTCGCGAAGCCTTCGATTCGGTCCGCGCCAACATGCGCACCTTCGAGCCTATCTATTACACCGATCCCAAACAGGCGATGGAAGACGTACGCAACGGAAAGCTGGAGGGCGCGGTCATTATTCCTCCCCAATATTCCCGCAAGGTTTACGAGCAGGACCAGCCGCAAATCGCTCTGGTAGTGGACAACAGCGACAACTTCATGAGCGCCGCGCTTGAAGATGAACTCAGTCAGATCACAAACGCGCTGAATAACCCCACGGTCGAGCCGCGTCTCCTGCAGAAAACTGTCCTGCAGATCGTGGAACTCTATCCCTATATCGAGTACATGAAATTCCTGTTGCCGGGCTCGATCACACTGGCCATCTTCATGTCGGTCATGATCGGCGGAGGTATGCTCTACATTGACGACAAAGCCCGCGGGGTACACGAAGGCTACCTGGTCACACCCATTACCAAAGCCGAACTTGTTCTGGGACTGAACGCAGCCAGCGTGGTGAAAGCAGTAATGGTCGGAGTCGTCATCACGGTAGTGGGCTGTTTGCTGGCTGGTGTGGGGACGCTGTTCAGCTTCTCGACCGCGCTTGGACTGCTTCTGATGATCATGGTGACCGCTGCGGCTTTGAATACGATGATGTTTCTCATTGTCGTCCGCGTCGACGATCCCCTTGTGCCGCGCGCCATTTTTGGCATCCTGAACACTCTGCTGTTTTTTCCCAGCGGTGCGGTCTATCCCATTCAGGCATTTCCATGGTGGCTGCGCAGTATCGCCACAGTCGACCCGTTCACCTTCGCAGTCCACGGTTTCAAGACTCTGCTGCTGAAAGAAGCGGGATTGTCCGCCATCGTGCCGGACGTCATCTATCTTTCCATATTCGCGGTGGTCGCGCTAAGCATCGCCACCCCTCTGTTCAAGCGCACCCTGTAAGCCCTGTCATCCTGAGCGGAAGAGGGCTCTTCGCTTGCGAAGCGCCCTCTGTAGTCGAAGGACCCCTAGCAGCGGCACCTCAATTCCAGTTGAGGATGTTTGTGCTTCAAACGTCCGGCTCCCTCTGCGCCAGTGGCACTTATAGGGGCCCTTCGACTCCGAAGCTGCTTCGCGAGCGAAGCAGCTACTCCGCTCAGGATGACAGGAACTTTTACCTCCATGCCGAAGTCTATTATGCTTAGACAACCATGACCTTGTTGGATGCCATCCCCTACGACCCGGCCCCGGCGCGCCGGCGCAAGATCCGGATTGCAATCGCCGTAATCGTCATCCTCGTTCTAGCAGCCGTTGCGTGGATGAACCGTTACTGGTCAGAAGAGCGGGTCGTGGACAAATTCTTCGCCGCGCTCCAGAACAAAGACTTCGAAACGGCCTACGGAATTTATTATGCCGACCCGCAGTGGAAGACGCATTCCGAGAAATATTCCAAGTATCCGTTAAACCAATTTATTCAGGATTGGGGCCCGGGTGGACAGTGGGGGCTTATCAGGACTTACAAAGTGAATGGCTCCAGCACCTGTTCGAGCGGGGCCAGCGGAGTTGTGGTAGATGTGATCGTCAACCAGCGCGCCGAGCATGCGCAGTTGTGGGTGGAGAAATCCGACAAGACGCTGAGCCCGCCGCCCTGCGAACTCCTGTTTCGGTAAACTGCCTAGACTCGCGGCGCAGAGAGCTGTTCGAGAGTCTTCGTCAAAGAAGCTTCGTCGGCCACGTTTGCACAGGCTTTTGAACGATCAATCTGGCGCATGAGCCCGCACAAAACTTTCCCCGGACCAACTTCTACAAATAACTGGATTCCCTTCGCGATTAGCAGGCGCATTGACGGCTCCCATTTCACGGCGCCCGTTACTTGCCGGACCAGCGCATCACGGGCGCGGTCGGCGTCTTCGACTGACTCTGCGTCAACGTTGCATACGATCGGAACCGCAGGCTGCTGAAATCCAAGAGACTGCAAATCCGCAGCTAACCTGTCCTGCGCGGGCTTCATGAGCGAACAGTGGAAGGGCGCGCTTACCGACAGCATAATCGCCCTTTTGGCTCCGCGTTCGCTGGCAAGCTTGGTGGCGCGCTCAACTGCGGCAAGGTGGCCGGAGATTACGATCTGTTCCGCGGAATTGATATTGGCGGGTTCACAAATCTCACCTTGGGCCGCATCGGCGCACACGACTGTGACCTTCTCGAGGCCCATCCCGAGAATTGCGGCCATGGCGCCGACGCCCACCGAAACGGCCTCCTGCATATACTTTCCGCGATTGCGGACGGCGCGTACGGCATCCAGGAAGCTCAGGGTGCCGGCGGCGACGTGCGCAGAATATTCGCCCAGACTGTGTCCGGCGACGAAGTTCGGGTTCACGCCTTTCTCGCGCAGGACTCGCCAGGCCGCGACGGAGGCGGTCAGGATTGCGGGCTGCGTGATTTCCGTCAACCGCAGTTTCTCCTCCGGACCCTCGAAGCATAGTTGCGAAAGCTTGTAGCCGAGCGCTTCATCGGCTTCATCGAAGGTTTTCTGGGCGACGGGATATTTCTCTGCCAGCTCTTTACCCATCCCAACAGCCTGAGAGCCCTGGCCGGGAAAGAGGAAGGCGATGGGTTGCGATGCAGTCATAGGGTTTTTGCTTTGCTTTATGTAGGGGCAGGTGCCCCACCTGCCCAGCCGAGCGAAGCTCGGCTAACGACTCGAACAGTTCAAACCTCAGGCGAGCTTTGCTCGCCCGCCCAGATGAGGACATCCGGGCCTACATGGTTCGTGGCGCTGACTACGTGTTTACCGGCACCTGACGCCTTAACCCGGCCACTTCTTTCGCGATCTTGTCATTGATATTGCGCTCGGCAAATTCGGCGGCCACGCGCAGCGCATTCTTGATGGCGTTCATATTCGACGATCCGTGAGTGATGAAGCACACGCCGCGAACGCCGAGCAAGGGCGCGCCGCCATACTCAGTGTGATCAAGACGCTTCTTGAAATCGGCAAAGGCGCTGCGCGACAGCAGATATCCCACCTGCCGTGTAATCGTGGCCTTCAAAGTTTCTTTGAGCGTAGCGCGCACCAGGTTGGCTACGCCTTCCGAAGTTTTCAGCGCAACGTTGCCCACGAAACCATCGGCGACGATTACGTCCACCTTGCCGCTGTAGATGTCGCGCCCTTCCACGTTGCCGATAAAATTCAGCGGCAACTGCTTGAGCAACTGAAAGGCCTCGCGCGTCAACTCGTTGCCTTTGCTTTCTTCTTCTCCGATGGAAAGCAAGCCCACACGCGGACGCCGCGTGCCAAACATGCTGCGGAAGTAGATTTCGCCCATGACCGCGAACTGTTCCAGGTTCTCTGGCTTGCAGTCGACATTGGCGCCAACGTCGAGCAGGATGGCAACCGTACTCACGGCGGTGGGGAAGACCGCGGCCAGCGCCGGACGGTCCACGCCTGGTATCGATCCGAACACCATTTTCGCAGTGGCCATCGCCGCCCCGGTATTGCCGGCAGTCACGAAGCCGGCAGCGCGGCCTTCGCGCACCAGCCTTGTGCCAACATGAATGGAAGAGTCGCGCTTGGAGCGGACCGCCTGTACCGCCTTGTCATCCATGGTGATGACTTCGCTGGCGTGCACGACTTCAATCGGCAGTCCTGCGGCGGAAGGGTGGCCAGCCAGTTCGGCTCGCAACTCATCTTCATTTCCGACTAGGAGGACATGAACGCCATGGTGCCGGGCCGCCTGAATCGCGCCTTCGATCTCAGGTTTCGGCGCCCGGTCCGAGCCCATCGCGTCCAGCGCTATGACGCTTGGCATGGAGAGTTCAGGCTAGCTGGCTTCTTTGACGTCCAGAACTTCGCGGCCCTTGTAGTGTCCGCACTTCGGGCAGGCGCGGTGCGGCATCTTGCGCTCGTGACAGTTGGGGCACTCAGAGAGCGAGTGGCTCTTGAGTCCGTCGTGTGCGCGACGGATGCTGGTGCGCCGTTTCGAGTGTCGCCGTTTTGGATTAGGCATTCGATTCCTCGGTTTTCTTCGATCTCAATTTTCAGATATCTGGTGCTGCGGAAACGCTTTCTATTCGATCAGTGATCCAGTTTGCCGCGAATGTCTTTCAGGGCCGACCATCGCGGATCCTCCAGCGGTTCGGCGCATGCGCACTTCTCTACATTCAGGTTCGTGCCGCAATGCGGGCAAAGCCCCTTGCAGTCGTCGCGGCAAATCGCTCGCAACGGAAGAGCCAGGATGACCTGCTCCTGCAACACATCTTCCAGTTGCAATCCCTCACCCTGATAATAGCTGACCTCGGCTTCTGCGGTAGTTACCGAAATCTCTTCTCGTCCCGCGTCCACACCTTGCGGGCGATATAGCAAATCATAGTTGTGGTCCACGTCCTGCAACACCGGCTCGAGGCAGCGGGCACAGGCCAACTCGACCCGCGTCTTCAGACTCCCAGCGAGCCGTATGTCTTTTACTATCTTATGCTTGCCGTGCTGCTCTTCGACCAGTTGAGCCCGCCCCGCAGTGTGCAGCACTTCGACCTGCCGCAAATCCTCGCCCAAATCGAGCACACCCGGGCGAATCTCCTCTTCGAAATCAATGGGATGCAGCTCCAGTTCGTGGATTTCGATGAACATCAGGCACCCCCCGCGCTGCTGAATCGTACCGCGAACACCCGCGGAAGCACGCTCTGAAGAGCAGGTTCTCCAGGAAGTAACTTCAAGAATAAAGGCCGTGAGAAAGGGTGTCAAGGAAGGGAGCTCGCAGGTGCGGGGCGGCCGCCCTCGCCCGCCGCCTTTGATCTTGATCTTCAAAGCTTGCGCCTCCGCCGCGCGAGCGGGCCGCTCGCGCCCACATTCACCAGATCGTCTTCAGCAATGGGGACTTGCGGAGGCCTTCGTCTCTGGTAACCAGGACCAGGCCCTCTGCCTGTGCGGTGGCACCGATCAGCCGGTCAGCTGGGTCGTGTGGATAATCGTCCGGAAACTGTGCGGCCAGACTCGCGATTTCTGGCGTGATAGGTCTGATCGTGACGCCTTCGATGAGTCGATTCACCGAGCTTTCGACGGTTCCATAGCTTCGAATTCGTCCTCGTGCTACCAGAAAAGCCAGTTCCCAGAGCGAGATTGCGGACATGGCGAGACCATCCACTTGGCGTGCTCTGCGGATCGCGGCATCGGCCGCGCGAGATAGCTTTTTGGAATCCGCGATTGCCCAAAGCAGCACGTGCGTGTCCAGAACGATCAACGCAGGACGTCCCAATCTTCGAGCGGCACAACCGGGGACTCGATGTCTCCCACGATCGTGATGATCCCTTCCAGCCTCCCAATAAAATCGTCGGAGGGTTTTTCCGCCGGCACCAATTTAGCGAGAGGTTGCCCTCGTTTCGTGATCAGCACGGGCTCGCGAGTGGTGCGCACCTGCTCCATGACTTTCAGACATTGCGCCTTGAATTTTCCGGCGGCAATCTTTTTCATGACATCTCCAGATGACCATGGTCATTATAACATGACCACTTGCAAAAGCTCGCGTGAGGCTCGGACCCGGCTGCTAAAATATTTCCCCATGCTTTCCGGACACGCCACTGCCGCCGGCACCGCCCGTTACCGCGACCGCTTCGCCAACCTGCGCGACGCCGGCCACTTCCGCCAGGCGGACCATGTGCCGGGAGTAAGCCAGCTTTGGCTTTCGTCCATCGGACTGGGGACCTATCTCGGCGACCCCAGTGATGCCGCCGACCAGTCCTACATGGCGGCCATCGAGGCTGGTCTGCGATCGGGAATCAACGTTCTCGATACCGCGATCAACTATCGTCATCAGCGCTCGGAGCGCAACATTGGCGCCGTGCTCAAGCAGATGATCGAGTCCGGCGACCTCCATCGCGACGAAGTGCTGGTCTGCACCAAGGCGGGTTATCTCTCTTTCGACGGGAATCCACCGCCGGACCCGCGTGCTTACTTCCATCGCGAGTACGTCGAGACCGGGGTTCTCGATCCGGCGGCTCTGGCGGGCGGAATGCACTGCATGTCTCCGGCTTATCTTGAAAATCAAATCGAGCGCTCGCGTCGAAACCTGGGTCTCGACACCATTGACCTGTTTTATGTTCACAATCCCGAATCGCAGTTAGCGGATGTTACCCGCGAAGTTTTTCACCAGCGCTTGAAAGACGCTTTTACACTTCTCGAAAAACTGGTGAAAACGGGCAGACTTCAATATTACGGAGTCGCGACCTGGAGCGCTTTTCGCGTGGCCGACAGCTCACGCGACTACATGGACCTTTTCGAACTGGCGAAAATCGCGCATGAGGTTGCCGGAGAGCACCACCGTTTCCGCTTCATCCAGCTCCCCTTCAATCTAGCGATGCCCGAGGCCTACGGGCTGGTCAACCAGCGATTCGCAAAAGAGAAGATGTCGTTGCTCTCTGCCGCGGGGCGCCTCGGTATCGCGGTGATGGGCAGCGCCACGCTCTACCAGTCGAGGCTCACGCAGGGCCTGCCCGATTTCGTCGGTAAGGTTCTGGGAATGAAGACCGATGCAGACAACGCGATTCAATTCTCGCGCTCCGCGCCCGGCCTCACCACTTCTTTAATTGGAATGGGTCGCAAAGAGCACGTGGCCGTGAATCTGAAACCGGCGCTGACCAATCCCGCTCCGCCGCAGGATTGGAAAAAGCTGTTTACCCGGACGAAAGACTAAGTCGGTGAGCCCGAGGTCCGACGCCCGAGGTCTTGACGTCCGACTACTGCTATTTAAGCTGTTGCAGTCTCTGAGTCGCGAGTTGCGCCACTTCGCTGGCGGGATTTTCCTTCTGGATCTGCTCGTACACGCGCTTGGCTTCGGCCGGCTGCTGAATAGAGGAATACATGTCCGCCAACTCCATCTGCGCCGTGGTCTTGCCCACGCTGCGTGTCGGCTTGGCGATGAGCTGGTTGTAGAGGTCCAGCGCTTCCTTGTTGCGGTTCGCATCGCGGTAAACCGCGGCCAGAGCCAGCTTCGCCAGCGCGGCAAGATCTTCGTTGTGGGTCGAGGCTACTGCTTTCAAATCTCGTTCGGCGGCGGTATTGTCACCCAGCTGGGAAGAAGTGAGTCCGAGAAAATAGCGCGCAAACTCAGCGGTACGGGTATGCGGGTACTGGTCCGCGAGTGCCTGGAACTGTTTGTGCGCCTCGGTCGTGCGTTCCTTGGCGGAAGCGAAACTGGGAATGTTGGGCTCGGCGGGAGTGCCGGCGGGCCGTAGCTGCGTGTCCATAGTGCGTACCGCCCGGTTCAACAGCAAGCTGGCTTTCTGGTCCTGCTGGTTCAGGTAGTACCAGCCGCCAAAAGTGGCCGCCAATACCACCGCCACAACTACAGCTCCAATGATGAGCTTTGACTTGTGCTCCTCCGACCAATGAACGGTGGCTTCCGCTGCCCCGATCGTGGCCCGGCTGAATTTATCTTCTTTAAGTCGATGACGAGTTTCTGCGCGCACGAACGTCCCTTCTGGTGAGATTAGAGCTGTGGATTGACCGTTATTGAGTCTAACAGATGTTGATAAGCCGGGGCTTGCACGGATGCCGAAGCGGCCACCGAAATCCTGTCATCCTGAGCGGAGCATCTGCGTTCGCCTTGCGAACGCAGGTGCGGAGTCGAAGGACCCCTATAAGCTCAACTATAGTTGGAGCGAAATGCATTCTTCCTGAGCTCTCATTACCACAGGCCACGTGGGGACAGCCGCCCTCGGTTGTCCGATCGAGGAGAGCTCGATAGATTTTCACAACACCAACCACCAACGGAGCTACGCTGCGCCGGACAGCCGAGGGTGGCTGTCCCCACGTGGCCGATGCCGCTTATAGGGGTCCTTCGACTGCGCGACTGCTTCGCTGCGCGAAGCAGTCACTCCGCTCAGGATGACAGCTTAGGAGTTTTCCGCAGCTTGCCTGAAATGCAAAAGCCGCCGGACACTCCGGCGGCTTTTGCTTCAGGCGAACACCGAGCAACTAGTGCGAGGTCTCTTCCAGAATTCCCTGTTCGAGCTTCTCCTGGCACTCGATACAGTGCCGTGTCCAGGGCACAGCCTCCAGACGCTTGGCGTTGATTTCCTTGCCGCAGGAAATGCATTCCCCAAATTCCCCTTCACGCAGCCGTTCCAGCGCGACTTCTACCATCTGCAACAGCTGGCGATCGTTGTTGCTTTGGTGAAAGAGAAATTCCTTGGTGTAGGAACTCGCTGCCCGGTCCGCGATGTCCTGGGCCGAGTCCTCATCCACGGTCCGGCCATCTTGTTCGGTACGGGTCACCATGCGGCGCAGGTCTACCTGCCGCGATTCCAATCTCTTTTTGAAGTACTCCAGTTTCTTTTTGTCCATGGATAATAATTTCGCGGCCCTTAGGCCGCGTCCTTAGTGCGTCATCGGCTATGAGTTAAACGAAAATGATATGCGCTTAATTTGAGATGCGTCAACTGGCCCTGGGGTTAATCTCGCGAGGGAGCATTTTTGGCCGTGGGGGCTACGCGCTTGATCGCTCGTTCCAGAGTCTGGTCCAGCGCGGCCCTGGCTCGCTCGTATTCCTGCTGGGAAATGCTACCTTGCTTATGCTCCACTTCCAGTTCAAACATCTCTTCTTTCAGCGCTTCGAGAAGCAAACCGGCGCGACCCGAAGCCGGCCGCCGCGCCGGCGGACCGTCAGCTACCTGTACATCAGATGCGCCGAAGTCGGGGATGGTCGCAAGCGAGGCAGTGCGGGAGTGTTTGGTGATGTAGACAGCGCCCGCCGCCAGTATCACGGCGAAGGCCCCAAGAATGTACCAGCGATATTTTTCCAGAGGATCGGGAGCGTCGATGGGCGGTCCCAGCCCTCCTCCGGGACGCGCATCCCGCCCGGCCGTGGCAGCGCCGCTGTCGCCCGCCGGAGCGCCGCCTTCACTGTCCTCGCGGGCTTCACTCAGGGTACCTGTGCCCGAAATCTTGAAGGCCAGCGACTGGCCCAACTCGGTGTTCGATGCCACCTGAACTGTGGCGCTTGGCTCCCGGGGGTTGGCTCTCGACTCGAAGCCACCGGCCGGTCCGGCTGTAAACTGCATGGTCTTGGGCAACATCACGACAAAGTGTTGTGCCGGATAAAGCGATTTGGGATCGATGCTCAACTCACCGCTATACGGAAGTTCGAAACCGATTTGAAACAGGGTCTGTCCAGGGCGTAGCGGGAAGTTGAAGGCGTAACGGTTCTTTTCCTTCTGGGGAACGGGGTCCGTCTTGAGCGGCTGGCCGCCCGCGGTTTGAGCGGAGGATTCTATGATCTGCGCGCCGTCCGGCAGATAGAACTCAAAGTTCTGGTCGTTCATCTGGGTGCGCGGCGGCTTGGAAGTGTTGTTGACCGCGAACAAACGGGTAGCCTCAAGCTGGTTTCCCTGCGCTTGAAAACGCATAACGTCGGCGGTGACGCTGATATCGGGGAGCTTCTTGGCGACGTCAAAGACCTGCACCTCGACCGAGGTCGCCCCCGGAGGCGCCATGCTGTGGTAGGTCACGCCCTCGTGAACGGCACGAATCAGGTGCGGGCCATTGTCCGGAAGGTTGAAACTGAAGCGGCCACTCGCGTCACTCTTGGTGCGGGAAGCTTCTTCCATCCCCTGACCCAGCTTGATCAGGATGACATCGTCCCCGGCGTCGGGCTTGCCGGTGGTTCCATTCTTGAGTGTGCCGCTTAACGTTTCCGCCGAGGCAACGGTACTTAGCAGGAAGGAGAGCGCTGCGATGACAATTCTTGGAGAGACCCTCAAACCCTGTCTCCTTTTTTGCCGAAGGAAACGGGGGCCGCGACCTGTTCCAGTGTGGCCATCTCCGCCAGGACTCCCGCAGCTTCTTCCTCGAGCGACAACTTCAGCGATTGGTAGTCCTGGTCGGGAAGTTTTCCCGCCTGCTGTTCGAAATTCAAATCGCGCATGTTCTCGTATATCGCTTCCTTGCGCTCCTGCAAATACGCCAGCCGGGTCTTTTCCGGACCGAGGTTCAGCCTGCCGGGAAGATAGAAGACATAAAACAGAACGCAGAGCGTCACCATGATGCATGAGAGAGATGCGACGGTCATATTTGCGTGTCCTTCCGCGCTTGCGTGCGAAAGCGCTCAAGCTCGCTGCCACTGACCGGGAAGACGCCGCCTGGCGCAGCCAGCGCCGGCCTCTTTCTCCACGCCAGCACGATAAAGATAGTGGTCAGCAAGCCCAGGACCAGCGCCAGAAACGGCATGATCCAAGCCACCCGGTTGAAACCTGTGCCGGTTGGAGCAGCTAACACCGTGGGGCCATATTTCTGTACGAAATCCTGCAGCGTTAAGTCGTCGTTCTCGCCCCGATCGAGTCCGGCCATGAGTTCGTTGCGCATGCGGTCGGAGTAGGTGCAGCCCACGTGGTTACACTCGAGCAGAATCTGGTTGCAGCTACACACACACATCAGGCGATGACCCAGACTATTGAAGCGGGCTCCGTCGTCACCGGCGCCGAGTAAGGCAAACACTGTCAGACAGAGCACTCCCGCCTGAAGAATGCGCGACGCGGAATTGGGTGATGACTTCATAGTTTCAGATTTCAGATTCTGGATTTTAGATTATCAGTCCCATCGTTGATTGCATCTTGACCTCTCCGGCTGCGACGGCAATCTGAAATCCGCAATCTGCAATCTAGAATCTGAAATCCCCAACATCAGTCTCCCGCTCCCGCCGGAGCCGGCTGGATCCGGGCCGGAGCGGCAGCTCGTACCGGAGCCGCATTCGGGATCAGACCCAGGATGGTTCCGCCGATCATGATCAACACTCCTACCCAGATCCACATGACCAGCGGGTTCAGGTGCGCCTTGATGATCGGCTTGCCCGTTCCGCCATCCACGCCTTCGTAGGTCAGGTAGAGGTCTTCTTTGTAAGTCGAGCGAATTCTGGGCAGGGTCTGCGGCTGCTGGCTGGCCTTGTAAAAGCGCCGCTCGGGATACATGGTCTCAAGCTTCTTGTCACCCTTGAAGACGCTGATCATCGCCCATTCGTTGCTGTAATTCGGATTGTCATCCTGGGTATAAGACTCGCAGACCAGGGTGTAAGGGCCGATGGTCATTTTGTCGCCGAATCCCATCTCCTGCTCTTTGTCTCGATTGAAAGGAGTGCCCAGGATTCCGATAATCACCACCGCCACCCCGAAATGCACGATGTAGCCACCGTAGCGGCGGGTATTGCGATGGAACAAGTGCACCATCGAAGCAAGAAGGTTTTGCCCGGTATGGCGCGAGATCACCCGGCCGCCGCGAATAAATTCCGAGGCCACGGTGCACATCACCAGCGCTGCCAGCATCGCCGCCATGAGTGCATAGAAATAAGCAATGTCCTGCCAGGGTCGCACCCCGAACACGATCATCAGAATCCCGATGACGAGCGCACCCAGAGCCGGCCACTTGAAGTTTCGCTTCAGGCTCTCGAACGAGGTCTTGCGCCACGCCAGCAGCGGCCCTAATGCGGTCAACAACAGCAACAACAGCGCGACCGGGATAGCCACCTTGTTGTAGAACGGCGGTCCCACGGTGACTTTGTTGCCCTGTACGTATTCGGAGATCAAGGGGAACCATGTGCCCCACAGCACGGTGAAGCAAGCCAGCAACAACAGCAGGTTATTGAATAGGAAACTCGACTCGCGCGAAATCAGCGACTCAAGTTTGTGCTCGCTGCGCAGGTGCGATTTGTTTTTGAAAAAGAAAAAGGTAAAAGCCGCAAGCGTGATCAGCAGAAACCACTTGAACCATCCGCCGATCGAAGACTGGGCAAAAGCATGTACCGAGCTGATGATTCCGCTGCGGGTCAGGAACGTCCCCAGAATCGCCAGCCAGAAGGTGGCGAAGATCAGCCACATGTTCCACATCTTTAACATGCCGCGCTTTTCTTGCATCATCACTGAATGCAAAAACGCGGTGCCGGTCAGCCAGGGCATGAGCGAGGCGTTCTCGACCGGGTCCCAGCCCCAGTAGCCGCCCCAACCCAAAACCGAATACGCCCAGTGCGCTCCCAGAAACACTCCACAGGTCAGAAATGCCCACGTCACCATGGTCCAACGGCGGGTGATGTGGATCCACTTTTCTCCGGGATACCGCATGATCAGCGCGCCTAAAGCGAAAGCAAAAGGCACTGTGAATCCCACATATCCCAGATAAAGCATGGGCGGATGGATCACCATCTCAGGATATTGCAGCAGTGGGTTCAGTCCGGCGCCGTCAGCGGGCAATTCGCCCGTCATCAGAGCAAAAGGATGGGCGGCAAAATTCAGCAGCAGCAGAAAGAAAATCTGTACCGCGGCAATAATGGCGGATGCGTAGGCGAAAAGTCGGGCGTCGGTTTTGTGCCGTAGCCGTAGGACCAGTCCGTAAGCCGACAGCAATAAAGACCAGAACAGCAGAGAACCTTCCTGCCCCGACCATAGGGTGGCGAACTTATAGGGCCCGGGGAGATCGCGATTGCTGTGGTGATAAATGTAAGCAATGGAGAAATTATCCTGGAATGCGGAGATCACCAGGATGAGGGCCGCAAGAAATACCACTGCAAAGGTGGCGATCCCGGCGCGCCTCGCGGTCTCGCCCAGCCGTTCCGATCCGGGGCCGGGACGAGCCAGGGCCAAAGCTCCCGCCAGGAACGAATAGGTGCTGAGCGCCAGGGCGAGCAAGAGCGCGAAACTGCCGATTTGCGACATGGGGAAGCCCGGACGGTATCTTTTCAGAAACGGGGGTTTCAAGCAACCCGAGAGTAGAGAACGACTAACCCGGTAGGGCAGGCAAAACACGTAGGGACAACCGCCCCTTCGACTTCGCTGCAGGGCAGGCTCTCGGCTGTCCCCACCTGGTTCTTGATGACTAGGCGCTCTGCTGTTGGTCGTGACGAGACAGCACTTCCTGCTCAGCCACCAGCCAATCCTCATGTTCGTGGCCTGGCGTGTATCCCCGCTTCTCATACAGTTCATACGCGCGACGGCGGATTTCCACTTCCAGGTCGGTAGGGGGCAAGGTCTGTTTGGGTTCAGGCGAATTGATGGCAGGCATGGTTGCGACCTGCTTCTTACGGGGGCTTCCGTTTCCAGGGATTTTTACACGAGCCATAATCGGATACTCCTTACACATTCCAAGGTTCAGCAAAGAACCGAATTGATGAATGAGCCACACTACCCGAAAGGGGTCTACCTAGATTGTGGCGGATGAACATCTAAATCATAAACCGGATCGCTGTGGATGGGGGAGAGGGAAAGCAAGAAAAATATTGATTTTCTCGGAACAATTTTAGTAATCGCTTACACGAAGCGCTAGTAAAAATCATGCGAACGGGTCGCGGCCCGGGTAATCGATAAGGGCATTACCCGCTGCGCCTTGACCGAGATAACGTTATCTTGGTTCTGCAAGATCCCTTCCACCATTAGAAACTGCTCGGAAGTTAAAAGCAGACGATTTTTCTGAAACAGGTCGGGCATGATGATGGCATTGGCGACTCCAGTCTCGTCCTCCAGGCTGAGAAAGACGAAACCTTTGGCGGTGCCGGGACGCTGGCGCGCGATGACGCATCCGCCAATTCGCAGATACTTGCCATTGGGAATGCCGGCCAGGTCGCTGGCTTTGTGGACCCCGATCGCGTCCATGCGCTCGCGGTGATAAGCCATGGGATGCGGGCCCACGGTCAGCCCCGTGCCACGGAAATCGGCCACCAGTCGCTCTTCTGGATTCATAGGACGCAGTGGAGATCTGGTATCTGGCTCGGGAAGTTCATCGAGCAGCGGTCCGGAGTGACGGACCGAGCGCTCGATTTGCCAGAGAGCGTCGCGGCGATGCAGTTTCCAACTGGGAACCGAGAACTGAAAACTGGAAACTGAATTTAGCGCCCCGATTTCCGCCAGCGTATCGAGCTCATCCTTGCGCAGCTCAGGAACGCGGTAGATGAGATCGTGAATAGAAGCGAACGGTGCGAGGTTGCGTTGACGAATCAAAGCCTGGGCAGATTCTTCACGCAACCCGCGAACGTATCGAAGGCCAAGGCGAAGCGCCGGCGTCCCGCCGGCTGTCCGGTGGGCGTCCCGCCCACCGTTCGTCGAGGCCAGACTCTTTCGCCCCTCCGGGGCTCGGTTCTCCTCGGCGACTGACCCACGGCTTACGCCGTGGGCTACATTCTTTCGCCGCTCCGCGGCTGGGTTTGCCGGTTCTACGAAATCGCCGTCATCTTCCGGATCGTAATCTTGGCTAATGGCGGACGACCAACGACCAACGACCGTGCTTACGACTGACGACCAACGACCAACGACCGTGCAATCCCACTCCGACTTCATGACATCAATGGGAAATATTTTCAGCCCGTGACGTTGCGCATCACTCACAATCGTGGCGGGACGATAAAAGCCCATGGGCTGGTTATTCAGCAGGGCGGCGGTGAAAGCAGCCAGGTAGTGACACTTCAGATAGGCGCTGGCATACGCAATCAGCGCGAAGCTAGCGGCGTGGGACTCGGGAAATCCATAAAGCGCGAAAGAAGTAATCGAAAGCACGATCTGCTCCTGCGCTTCGCGCGAAATGCCATTGCGTTCCATGCCGGCGCGGAGCCTGGCCTCGATTTCCTTCATGCGCTTTTCCGAACGTTTGAATCCCATGGCGCGGCGCAAATCTTCCGCCTCGCCGCCGCTGAAGTCGGCGACCACCATGGCCATGCGCAGTAACTGTTCCTGAAAAAGCGGAACACCCAAAGTGCGCTTCAACACCGGCTCAAGCGAAGGATGCGGATAGGTCACTTGCTCGCGTCCCATGCGGCGTTGCAAAAATGGATTCACCATCTGCCCCACAATCGGTCCGGGACGAATAATCGCAACCTGCACCACGATGTCATAGAAGCGCTTGGGGCGAAGTCGGGGCAGGCACGACATCTGGGCGCGGCTTTCCACCTGAAACATGCCGATGGTGTCAGCTTTTTGCAGTGTCGAGTAAACCGTGGGGTCGTCCGCCGGCAGGTGGGCAAGATCCACTTCTTCACCATAATGGTTGCGGATGAGCGTGATGGAATCTTCCAGCACGGCCATCATGCCTAGGCCGAGCAAGTCCACTTTGATGATGCCGAGGTCGGCGCAATCTTCCTTGTCCCACTGCACCACCACGCGACCCGGCATGGACGCGGGTTCGAGCGGAACGACGGAATCGAGTTGTCCCTGGCAGATGACCATTCCGCCGGAGTGTTGTCCCAGGTGACGCGGCAAATCCTGCACCGCTTCGCACAATTCAAAATATTTGCGCAGACGCGGATGTCGCAGGTCCAACCCTGCATCATGGAAGCGATGGTCGAGCGCATCGTGAGCGTCGCGATATTCCCAGGTGGAAACGGCGGTAGAAACTTTGTCCAGAGTCTCAGGATCGAAGCCCAAGGCCTTGCCCATTTCGCGCCCGGCCATGCGGTTGCGATAGGTGATGACGTTGGCAGTCATGGCAGCGCCGCGTTCCCCATAGCGTTTGTACAAATATTGAATGACGCGTTCGCGCTGGTCGCCGCTGGGCAGATCGAGGTCAATGTCAGGCCACTCGCCGCGTTCTTCAGACAAAAAACGTTCGAATAGCAATTCCATACCAATGGGGTCGACCGCTGTGATCCCCAGCGAATAGCAGACGGCGCTGTTGGCGGCGGAGCCGCGTCCCTGGACCAGAATGTTCTGCTCGCGGCAGAAGCGGACCAGGTCCCACACAATCAGAAAATAACCTCCCAGCTTGAGTTTTTCGATCAGCGCCAGCTCGCGCTTAATCTGGTCCTGGGCGCGGCTTTTGAGGCCGGCCTCTGCCCGGCCGTAGCGCTGCTGAAAACCTTCCCGGGTGCGCTCCCGCAGGAAAGACACCATAGTCTCGCCTTCCGGCACCGAATATTTGGGGAATTCGTATCCCAAAGCTTCAAGCGTGAACTCGAGCCGGGATGAAAGTTCTACCGTATGGGCCAGGGCTTCCGGCAGATCAGGGAAAAGCTCCTGCATATGCTGCGGCGATTTCACATAACGCTCGGAGTTGCGCGCCAACAGGCGTCCGGCAGTGGCCAGCGTTCGGTGATTTCGAATAGCGGTGAAGACGTCGCAGAGTTCACGCTCCTGGGGCGTCGCATACCAGGCACCATTTGTGGCCAGCAGTGGAAGCTTGAGCGAACGGGCGATTTCGATTGCTGCGCGGTTGCGAGCTTCCTGCGCTCGATGAAAATGGCGCTGCAATTCTACGTAGACGTGATTGTGGCCGAAAATGCCGGTCAGGCATTCCACTGCCCTGCGTGCTTGCTGCATCCCGCCCTGCGCCAGCGCTCTGGCGAGCGCACCATCATCGCCCCCGGTAAGACAGATCAGGCCCTCCGCGTGCTCTTCCAGTTCTTCTTTGCAGGCGGCACCCTCCCCTTTCTTCGAGCGCAACTTCATCTTCGTAATCAGATGGCAGAGGTTTTGGTAGCCGGTGCGGGAAGAGACAAGAAGGGGAAGGCGAAAAGAATTGCAGATTCCAGATTGCAGATTGCAAATTGATTCGGATTTTCCCGGTTTTAAATCTGTAATCTTCAATCTGGAATCTGAAATTTCGCTGGTGACCTCCGCTCCCAAATGCGCTTTGACCTTCGCCTTCTTTGCCGCCATGTAAAAACGGGGCGCGCCATAGACCCCATCGCGGTCGAGCAAGGCCATGGCCGGCATATTCAGATGGGCACACGTGGCGATCAGGTCCTCGGGCAATGAGGCGCCTTCGAGAAAACTGAAGGCCGAGCGGGAATGGAGTTCGATGAACATCGCCCTAGCTGGAGGGAGGTATATATTCGCTATTTGTTCGCCTTATTGTGGAGATGACAATGCAGGATGTCAAGGGAGGTCAACTAAGAACTGAGAACCAGAAACTGACCACTGGTTTTTCGAAAAACCACGAACTTCTTAAGAGGGGGATACGCTGAAGGTCAGATGTCTTACCGATCGCCGTTGATTAGCCGGGACAACAAAAACTCAGTTGTCAGTCCCAAGTTGTCGGTTCTCAGTTGAAGAGGATGGCGGCGCGCTGGCGCCGCCATCTTGAACAAAGACTACGCCGGGACTTTGGTGCGCTTGCTGGTTTGCTTGATCGTCACCGGATCGAGGAAGGTCATCATGCCTCGCAACTCGACGCCGACTTTTTCGATCTGCTGCTGTTGTTCTTTCTCGCGGGTGGCTTCGAACCATTCGCGGCCGGTCTCGTTTTCCTTGATCCATTTCTTCGCGAAGGTCCCGTCTTTGACTTCTTTCAGCAACTGCCGCATGGTCTCGCGGGTCTGCTCCGTGACAATGCGCGGTCCGGCGGTGTAGTCGCCGTATTCGGCGGTATCGCTGACCGAGTAGCGCATGTAGTTGAGGCCGCCACGGTAGATGAGGTCCACGATGAGCTTCAGCTCGTGCAGGCACTCGAAGTAGGCAATCTCGGGCTGGTAGCCGGCTTCGACCAGGGTCTCGAATCCCGCCTTGAGCAGGGCGCTTACGCCGCCGCACAGCACGGTTTGTTCGCCGAACAGATCGGTTTCAGTTTCCTCTGCGAATGTAGTTTCGATCACGCCGGCCCGAGTGGCTCCGATGGCCTTGCCGTAGGAGAGCGCCAGCTGCTTGGCCTTGCCCGTCGCGTCCTGGTGGATCGCCAACAGCGCAGGCGTGCCGCCACCTTCCACGAAAACTTCGCGCACCCGATGTCCAGGAGCTTTGGGGGCAATCATCGAAACATCTACGTTCGCCGGAGGCGTGATGGTGCCGAAGCGAATGTTGAAGCCGTGGGCGAACATCAGCGTCTTGCCCGCGGTAAGGTTAGGCGCGATTTCTTTCTTGTACACTTCCGACGCAACCGTATCTGGCACCAGTACCATGATCACATCGGCCCAGGCGGACACTTCGGCCGGAGTGCCTACAGTCAGGCCGCTGGCTTTGGCTTTGGCGCGCGATTCGCTGTTGGCGGGCAGTCCGACGCGGACGTCGACTCCGCTGTCCTTCAGGCTGAGGGCGTGGGCGTGACCTTGCGATCCGTAGCCGATGATGGCGACTTTCTTCGCCCGGATCAGTGAAACATCGGCATCTTTCTCGTGATACATCTTAGCCATTGTGGTTCCTTTCGGTAGTTAACAGAGCCAATCTAAATTAACGGAACTTGCCTGAAGCGTACTGAGGTTGGAGCAAGGGCACGAACGGGAAGGGCACGAGTTCACTCGTGCCGCTGAGCTGCCGAACCAGTCGCGCTTTAGCACCTGAGGTTCCGACTCAGCCGACGAAGCCAACCTCAGGGGCTGAAGCCCGCCAACTCTGGCGCCTGGCGGCACGGCTAAAGCGTGCCCTTCCCGCACGATCAAACAGAATACGATACGCCTTCATCGGCGACGATTTCCGGCGCCTTCGTCTGGGCCGGATTGGCCGCGGCAGAAGTTGTCCCGCGGCGCATGGCAACGATTCCGGTGCGAACCATCTCCACCACGCCGTAAGGGCGCAGCACTTCCAGCAATCCATCAATCTTGTCTTCGCCGCCGGTGATTTCGATGGTGAGCGATTCCGGCGCGACATCCACCACGCGGGCGCGAAACACGCTGGCCAGTTCCAGTACATGCGAGCGCGCTTCATGAGTTGCGGCCACCTTGATCATGGCCAGATCGCGGGCGATCGCAGGTTCATGGGTGATGTTTTCCACCAGCAACACGTTGACCAGGTTGTAGAGATTGGCTTCAATGCGCTTGGCCTGGTCGGGATTCGTATCCACGGTAATGGTCATGCGCGAGACTTCGGGCTTTTCCGTGCGCCCGACGGTCAGCGAATCAATGTTGAAGGCGCGGCGGCGGAAGAGCGAGGCCACACGGGTCAGCACGCCTGGCTTATTTTCGACGTAGACAACAAAAATGTTCAGCATTTTTCCCTTATTCGTCTGCGGCGGTTTCGACAATCGGACTGGGCCGCCGGATCATATCGTTCAACGACGCACCGGCCGCAACCATCGGGTAGACGGTGTCTTCCTGCTCCACCTTGAAGTCAATCAGCACCGCGCCATCGTGCTCGCGTGCCGCCCGCACCGTCGGCAGCACCTGCGAGCGCTCGGTCACGGCCATGCTGCGGATGCCGTACGCCTCTGCCAGTTTCACAAAATTTGGATTCAGCAAGGGCGTTGCTTCATAGTTGCGCTCGTAGAAGAATTCCTGCCACTGGCGGACCATGCCCAGGAAACCGTTGTTGATGATCGCAATGTTGATCTTCAGCTTTTCCTGCTGGAGGGTTGCGAGTTCAGACATGGTCATCTGGAAGCCGCCGTCGCCGACGATCACCCAGACTTCAGCATCCGGCCGCGCTACTTTGGCTCCGATCGCCGCCGGCAGGGCAAAACCCATGGTCCCCAGCCCTCCTGAGGTAATTAAGGACCGCGGCTTTTCGTGCTTGAAGTATTGCGCTTCCCACATCTGGTGCTGGCCGACGTCCGTCACGACCACCGTGTTGCTGTTGCGCGTCTCACGCCACAGGTCGTTGATCACGTGCGCGGCGTAGAGATGTCCATTGTCGGGAAGTTTCTGAACGTCCCGCACCGCGGAATCGCCTTTCAGCTTGTCGATCGAATCCAGCCACTCGGTGTGGTCCACCGACTGCACCCGAGGCAACAATTCTTTTAGGACCTCGCGCAGATCCCCGACTAGCGCCACGTCCACCTTGACGTTCTTGTTGATTTCCGCGGGATCGATTTCAATGTGGATCTTCTTGGCATCCTGCGCGTACGTTTTCAGATTGCCGGTGACCCGGTCGTCGAAGCGCATGCCGAGAGCGAGCAACAGGTCGGCTTCCTGAATCGCGTGGTTTACCCAGGCTTCTCCGTGCATCCCCATCATGCCGAGGTTCAAAGGATGAGAAGCCGGGAACGCGCCCAGTCCGAGCAGGGTCAGGGCGACGGGAATGCCGGCCTTCTCCGCCAGGGTCAGAACTTCCGCCATGGCGCCAGAGACGATGATGCCGTGTCCCGCCAGGATCAGAGGCCGCTTGGCTTTGTGGATCAACTCCAGCGCTTGAGCGTACTCCGTCTCTTCCGGAGAAAGATCGGGACGATAACCCGGCAGTTGCGGCCGTGCCGCTTCCCAATCGAACTCGCAGGAAGACTGTTGCGCGTCCTTGGTTATATCGACGAGAACCGGTCCCGGACGTCCGGATCGAGCTACATAGAACGCCTCGCGCAATACGCGCGCCAGTTGATCGGCATGCGTTACGAGGTAATTGTGCTTGGTGATCGGCAGAGTGATGCCGGTAATGTCAGTTTCCTGAAAGGCGTCGGAGCCGATCAGCTTGCTGCCGACCTGTCCGGTGATGCACACAATGGGAGACGAATCCAGCATTGCAGTGGCAATGCCCGTGACCATATTGGTCGCGCCGGGTCCCGAAGTTGCGACCGCGACGCCAACGTCGCCACCGGCGCGGGCGTAGCCATCCGCCATGTGGGTAGCGCCCTGCTCGTGACGCACCAGGATGTGGTGAATATCGCTATGCTTCAGGGCGTCATACGCCGGCAGAATCGCTCCGCCCGGATAGCCGAAGACATGTTTTACGCCTTCGCGCTCCAGGCATTCCCAAAGAATCTGTGCTCCCGTTTTTGTCATGGATCCGGTCCCTCAATCTTCAATCTGTTGCAATTAGCAATTGGCACTTGGCCACGGCCTATAGGTATTGGCTAAGTGCTAACTGCCAATTGCCGCGTTAATCATACTCCCCACAAATAATCTTCCTGCTCGCCCTCGCGCTCGTGAGCTGCGTGCGCGGCATGGGCCTTTTCTTTCGCGCTTATCAGGTCAGGATGCTCCGGTTGCACATCTTCCTTGCTCACGGGAGCCATCCACGTTGCGGCCGTTTTGCCGGCGCTGTCCGGAATGGTGGCGGTCCGGCTGGGGACATCGCGCACCAGCTCGAGCAGATGCCCGTCCTCGATGGTCTTGATCTTGTCCGCCAGGGCCACGAAACGGCGGTACACATCGTCGAGTTGTGCCCGTTCGAAGGTGAAGCCTAGCTTCTCGTAGCGTACCCGCAGGGCGTTCCGGCCGGAATGCTTGCCCAACACCAGTGAGTTGTGGGGAGCGCCCACCGACTGAGGCGCTATGATCTCATAGGTGGATGGGTCTTTAATCATTCCATCCTGATGAATCCCAGCTTCGTGGGCGAACGCATTCCGCCCGACAATAGCCTTGTGCGGCTGCACATAAACGCCGGTGATTTCAGATAACAGCTGGCTCGACGGAAACAACTGCTCGGCCACGACCGAGGTCTCATACGGATAGTGCTCCGCCCGCACTCGCATCACCATGATCAGCTCTTCCAACGACGCATTCCCGGCCCGCTCGCCAATGCCATTTACCGTGCACTCCACTTGGCGCGCGCCGGCGCCTATGGCTGCCAGCGAGTTTGCCACAGATAATCCCAGGTCATCGTGGCAGTGAACCGAAATGGTCACGCCGTCAATGCCCCGCACTCGCCGTCTCAGCGTCTGCATCAGTTCGGCGAATTCATGGGGGACGCTGAAGCCGACTGTGTCGGGAATGTTCAGGGTGGTGGCGCCCGCTTCAATCACCGCTTCCATCACTTCGCACAGAAAGTTGATATCGGTGCGACTGGCATCTTCGGCGGAGAACTGAACATCCTTGCAAAACGACCGCGCCAGCTTGATGCCGTCGTGGGCCTGCTCCAGGCATTGCCGCCGTGAAATCTTGAGCTTGTGCTGCAGGTGGATATCCGAGGTAGCGAGAAAGGTGTGAATGCGGGGACGGGCAGCGCCTTCCAGGGCCTTCCAGGCGCGCTCAATGTCGCCTGGGCAACTGCGCGCCAGGGCGGCGATGACGGGACGGCGAATCTCGCGGGACAGCACGCGAACCGCCTCAAAATCGCCTTCCGATGCTATGGGAAACCCCGCCTCGATGATGTCTACACCCAGCCGATCCAGTTGGTGCGCCATGCGCACTTTCTCGGCCACGTTCATGCTGCAACCCGGCGACTGTTCCCCGTCGCGCAAGGTGGTGTCGAATATGGTGACGTGCTCTGCTTGAGCCAAATCTGCCTCCCCGGCCGTCAAGGGCCGTGCCTGAACTCGTGTCCTTAGCTTGTAACTCTAGAAACTAAAAAGGCCATCATCCGATGCGGTGGATGATGGCCTTTTGCTGAACTGATATTGCTAGATCATCCGCCGCTTTTTTGAGGTGCAAGCACCAGGCCAGGAATGGCCACGCTAAGGGCGAGAAGGCGCACTCGCACCTCCCGGGCTGCACGGCTAGCGACAATGATTATACGATCCATCTGTTCTGATCTGTATATGACAGGGTATCGGCGTCGCCAAGCCCTGTCAATCCAAATTGTCGTTTTAGTCAATCGCTTTTTTCGATAGATCAACGCCGCGAACGTGTTCTTCGAATATCTGCTTAAGCCGGTCGCTCAGTTGTTCCGGCCTGCTGCTCTGGCTGACAACGAAGACTTCATGGCAAACCGAACATTCCCCAGAAGCGGCCAAGCCTACCTGAAGTCGGGCGATCAATTCCGGTTTTTCAAGCATGCGTTCATGCTGCCACAGATTTGCAGAGAGGATATTATCTGCAAAGGTAACCCAGCGGTCGCGTTTGATCTTGTGTGGTCGCGGGCGACTCGCCCGCGGCTTTCGACTTTCTCCCTCGCGCGAGTCGCCCGCGACCACATGAGGATCATTTGACCCTCTTTCCCCGATGGGCTTAACATCCCCGTGTGTTCGGGGACCTGCTAGGGAAAACTCTCAACCGCTACCGCATCGAGAAACAAATCGGGGCGGGGGGATGGGAGTCGTATTTCTAGCGCATGATAAGCAACTGGAACGCCAGGTTGCCATAAAAGTTCTGCCCCCCGGCACCCTGGCGGACGAAGCTGCTCGCAAGCGATTTCGCCAGGAAGCTCTCTCGCTGGCCAAGCTCAACCACCCCAACATCGCCACCATCCACGATTTTGATACCGCGGATGAAATTGATTTCCTGGTCACGGAATACATCGCGGGCGCGTCGCTCGACAAAAGGCTCGCCTCGGGCCCCTTGCGCTCGAAGGAAGTGGTTCGCCTGGGCGTGCAGTTAGCGCAGGGGTTGGCCGCCGCCCACGCGCAGGGCATCATTCATCGCGACCTGAAGCCGGCCAACCTTCGCCTGACGACTGACGGACGCCTCAAGATCCTCGATTTTGGCCTGGCCCAGTTCGTCCATCCCGAAAGCGATCTGGCCGTCACGGCGAGCTTGACCAGTTCGCAGCAGATTACCGGGACTCTGCCCTATATGGCCCCCGAGCAATTACGCGGCGAACCCGCCGACCGCCGGACTGACATCTGGGCCTTCGGGGCCGTGCTGTACGAACTCGCCACCGGCAAGCGTCCCTTCCCGGAAACGCACGGCCCCATGCTCATCAACGCCATCCTGAACCAGGAACCGGAGCTGCCGAGAAAGAGAAATCCCCGGATATCGGAGGGGCTGGAAAGCGTCATCTGGAAGGCGCTGCGCAAGAATCGCGATGACCGTTACCAGTCCGTAGGCGAACTCGAAAGCGATCTGGAGCGGCTGACTGCGGGGATTTCGCCTCAGACCCGTCTGTCGCGGCGCGTGCGGCACCGCGTACTTCTGTGGGCGGCGGCGCTGATTGTCATGGTCGTGGCTGCGGCCTACCTTCTGCGCAAGCATCCCCCGGGGATTGAGGTCAGCGTAGTCCGTACCAACAATGCCCGGCGGAGTGTGGCCATCCTGGGATTGAAGAACCTCTCCGGCCGCCCCGATACCGCGTGGCTTTCGACCGCGCTCTCCGAAATGCTCACCGCCGAGCTGGCTGCGGGCGAAAAACTGCTCACCATTTCCGGGGAAAATGTGGCGCGGGTAAAGAACGATCTCTCCCTGCCTGAAACCGACAGCCTGGCGCCCGACACACTCGCCCGCGTCCGAAAAAATCTGGGCAGCGATTTTGTGGTTGTAGGTTCGTACCTCGACCTGGGCGCTGGTTCGGATATCCGCGTCGATCTCCGGCTGCAGGATGCGAAGACGGGGCAAATCGTTTCTACCGTCACCCGGCGCGGCAGCGAGGCCCACCTCGACGATCTGATCACGCTGGCCGGTTCTGAGTTGCGCGGCAAGCTGGGAGTGGCGCCGACCCCGGCGGCCGAGGAAGTGGCAGTCAGGGCCGAGCTGCCTTCAAACGTAGAAGCGGCGCGCTTCTACTCAGAAGGCCTGCAGAAGCTGCGCAACTTCGAGCCCATGGCCGCCCGCGACCTGTTGCAGAAAGCGGTGGCGGCAGACCCGCACCATGCCATGTCTCACGCCTATCTGGCCGCAGCCTGGAAGGCGCTGGGCTACGATCAAAAAGCGGTAGCGGCGGCGCAGAAGGCGGTTGAATTCTCCACCGGCCTGCGCCGGGAGGAGCAGCTGCGAGTCCAGGGACAATACTACGAAGCCTCCCATCAATTGGAAAAGGCAATTGAAACCTATCGTTCGCTTTATGAGAGCTCCAGGGACAACTTGGACTACGGGCTACGTCTGGCCAATGCGCAGATTGGGGCGAGCAAGGTCCCAGAAGCGCTCGCCACCCTGGCCGAGTTGAGGCGGCTGCCTGCGCCTCAGGGTGACGACCTGCGCATTGATGTCGACGAAGTGATGGCAGCCAATGAGGTGTCAGACTACAAACGCACCATCAGCCTGGCGACCGCACTAGCGGAAAAAGCCAAGCAGCAGGGGGCGAGGTACCTGCTGGGAAGTCATTACAGTTCCGCTGCGCGGCATTGCGTAACCTGGGCGACCCCAAGGGGGCGATGGCGTTTTGTCAGGAAGCGCGGGACCTTTCGGCCGCCATTGGCGACCGTGCCGGAGAGGCCGCCTCCATCAACACAATCGCGAATGTGCTGTACGACCAGGGAGACCTCGACGGCGCCGGCAAACTCTACGACCAGGCCGCGTCCATCTATCGGTCCATCGGTAGTACAGCAGGAGTCGCGGCCGCCACGGACAACGCTGCCAGCGTGATCAGCGATCAGGGCGACCTGGTGACGGCGCGAAAGATGTCCGAGGAGGCACTTGCGCTCTACCGCGAGGTTGACGACCAGACCGGCATCGGCCAAACCCTGAACAACCTGGCTGCTCAGATGGTGCAAGCTGGCGACCTCTCCGCGGCAGAGAAAAACTTCCAGGACGCGCTGGATATCTGGCGCACCATGGGCTCGCCCGACGGCGTAGCCACCGCCCTCACCAACATTGGCGACACGCGCATGGCGTTGGGGGAGATCGCGGGCGCGAGGAGTGCCTACCAAGAGTCTCTGGAAACTTTCCGCAAGAACGGCGAGAACAGCAAGGCGGCCTATCCCCTGGTCGGGATGGGTGACGTATATGCCGCATCCGGCGACTTCGCCAACGCGAAGAAGAGCTACGAAGAATCGCTGGCGATCAGCCGGGAAACCGGGGAGAAACACGAATCCGCGGTCGCGCTGGCGAACCTGGGATCGCTTGCATTGCAGCAGGGAGACCTGGTCGCTGCCCGCCGAAATTATGGGGAAGCCATCAAACTGCGGAACGATATCGGCGAGAAAAGCGGCGCAGCCGAGGTTTCCCTCTTATTGGCAGGCTTGTCTATCGAGGAAGGAAATGCATCAGAAGCCGAGGCGCTGGCGCGTCAGGCTCTGGAAGAATTTCACGCCGCCAAGATATCCGAACTCCAGGTTTCGGCGCATGCCGTTTTAGCGCAGGCCCTGCTCGCGCAAGGGAAATTGAATCCGGCCCGGAAGGAAATCGCGACCGGCAAACCGCTGGCTGCCAAGACCCAGCAGTGCCTGTTGCGCCTGCAATTCGAAATTGCCGTCGCCGAAGTGTTGGCGGCGTCCGGGAAGCCGGCGGATTTTCAGGCTGCGACCGCGTCTCTGAATGCAGTGATTAAGGAAGCGGAAAAGAAGGGAATTCGAGGCGCCCTCTATGAGGCCCGCCTGGCCTTGGGCAAAGCGGAGATGCAACATGGGCACAAGGAAGATGGGCGTGCCCGCTTGGCTGAAGTAGAAAAGGATGCCGGTGCATTAGGTTTTGTCCTGATTCGCAAGAAGGCGGCGACCGCACTGTGACCCGTGAAAACCATGTCATCCTGAGCGGAGTGGCTGCTTCGCTTCGCGAAGCAGCCACGCAGTCGAAGGAGCCCTATCGCCGCCACCGACCCGGCGTCATCCTGAAGGACTTTAGTCCTGAAGGATCTCGCGCGTATCGCCACTAATGTGAGAGTGTGTATCCCCTGCGCGCCAGATCCTTCGCAAGCTCAGGATGACGCAAGGAGGGGAATATCAAGCTGATGTCCGAGGTCCGACGCCTGACGTCCCAAGCCCTACTTTCCCCGCACGTCCCAAAGTAACGAGACCTGCCATGTCCTTCCGTGATCTCCCCATTAGAAGAAACGAAGAGGATACTCATCTCGTGAACGCCCTCCCCCAATCCAACGTTGCTACTCCCATTCGGCGCGCTCCACGGCTGAATTTGTCTGACATCACTCCGGCAGTTCTTCGCTTCGAAGACGGCCATCGCACCCAGGGACAACTGGAAGTAATCTCGCTAACTGGCGGCGTTCTTTCCTTGCCCAAACCCGTGGTGCGGGAGTCCCGCGTGAAGCTGATGTTTGTCACTCCGACTGGGCCCGTGCTCGGCACCGCGGAAATGCTGAAGCCTGTTTCGTTGAACCAGCAGCCTTTTCGTTTTGTGGGACTCGAAAAAGATGACCAGCGGCGGCTACAGGACTCGATCCAGTCATGGTTTGGACAAGTCAGCAAGGACCAGGAGTGGATTGACAAGTACAGAGCCGCACTGGACCAACAATGTCCGCCGCGCCGCCGAATTTTTAGCCCGCGCCTGGCGGCCTTTACCCTGGCGCTTCTGTCGTTGGGGAGTGCGATCTACCTGCTAGATATCTTCAACACGTTCAGTATTCATCTGCACTAACTTGATTCGCACGTGTGGTCGCGGGCGACACGCCCGCGGCTTTTGACTTTGACTTTGAAGTCTCGCGGGCGAGTCGCCCGCGGCCACACAAAAGCTGGAATCAGTGAGCGGCGAACGATTGCACGGCGGTATTCTCGTCTTCGAAAATCTGGAAGAGATTCAGCACGCCGATCAGCTTGAGCGTCTGCACCACGAATTTGGAAGGTGTCACCAGCCTCACCCCGCCGCCGCGCTGCTTCGCCGAGGCCATCGCCTTTACCAGGATTCCGATGCCACTCGAATCAATCATCGGCACCTCGGCAAAGTTGATGACCAGGCGCGTGTCCCCCGCAGCCATAGCATCGTCGATCATCTGACGGAAGCTATCCACACCGGTGCCCAGCCGTAAAGCGCCGCGAATCTGTACGACCTGAACATCTGAAAGTTTACGAACGTTGATTTCCATCGTGCTCCTCGAGGACCAATCCACGCCAACCGCCAGCTGCCCCAACATTGACAGGCAGAAGGCGATTTGTTGGATTGCCCGCTCAAGTTACGGGAGCCGCCGCGAATTTGCAAGTGCGCCGCCTTATCACTCGGCCACGTGGGGACAGCCGCCCTCGGCTGTCCGGGCGAGCAAGGCTCGCCGATGGTTTTCTTGCTGACCCAAAATCAGCGGAGCTGCGTCCGCCGTAGAGCCGAGGGCGGTTGTCCCCGTGGCTGGTGGAAGAAGAAAAAAGGGGAGGCAGGCGCGAACGCACGCCTCCCCCGAGGAGAAACTGCTTACATACCGCTGTTGCCATCCTCCTGCGCCGGGTGCAGCACACGGAAGCTGCTGCCGCCGTTGGACCAAACCAGCACCAGAGCATCCTGTCCCTTGGGCACGCTGCTCAGCGCATTCTTGACATCGGACGCACTCTGCATCGGCTTGCGGTCGACTTCGAGGATCACATCTCCGGACTGCAATCCGGCGTTGTCGGCCGGACTGCCCGGCTGCACCTGCTGGATCACCGCGCCATGCAGATCTCCGGGCGCTTGCAGTTGCTCGCGCATCTCAGGGGTGATGTCTGACAGTCCCACTCCCCAGCGCGGTTTGCCGGTTCCGGCTTCGGAGACTTCTTTGCCGGATTTGTCGCGGCTGCCCATGGCCTCCAGAGTGACTGGCACCGAAACACTCTTGCCATCGCGCATGACTTGCAGTTGGACCGTCGTGCCCGGATTTTTCTGTCCGACCACGACCTGCAGATCACTCGCATCGCTCACTTCTTTGCCGTCGACCTGGGTGATCACGTCGCCGACTTTGAGACCGGCTTTGGCTCCCGGCGAGCCGGATTCGACCTGGCTGACCACGGCTCCCACCGCCCTGTCCATGTGGAAGAACTTCGAGTTGTCCGGAGTGACGTCGGCAATCCCAATTCCCATGTAGCCGTGCGTCACCTTGCCGAACTGGATCAGCTTGTCCACAGTCGGGCGCACGATCTGCGTCGGAATGGCGAATCCCATCCCCGAGAACGAACCCGAGGGTGAGATCAGGAAGGTGTTGATCCCGACCACTTCACCGCGAGCGTTCACCAGCGGACCACCGGAGTTGCCGGGATTGATGGCTGCATCGGTCTGAATGAACTGCCCCGGCTTGCGGGCATCGTCCGAAGACAGATTGGGACGGTTCAATGCGCTGACAATACCGCGGGTCACCGTAAAGCGGAATCCGAAGGGGTTGCCAAATGCAAGAACAGTCTGGCCCGGGTGCAGCTTCGTCGAGTCGCCCCAGGGTGCGTTGGGCAGATTCTTCCCGTCCACCTTAATAACTGCGAGATCAGTCAGCGGATCTGTGCCGACGACCTTGGCAGGAAGAATTCGGCGATCGCTCATGGTGACGCGAACGTCGGTCGCGCCATCAACTACGTGGTTGTTGGTGACGATGTAGCCGTCGGGCGAGATGATCACGCCGCTGCCCAGCCCATGCTCGACGCGCGGCTGTTGCGGCCGGCCTTGATGTCCGAACTGACGTCCGAATTGCTGCCCAAAAAATTGCCCAAACGGACTATCCTGCAAGCCCTCCGGCAGTTCGCCTTCGGCCACATTGGTTGTTGCCCGCGACGTCACCGTCACGTTCACGATCGCAGGGGTAACGCGCGCGGCCAGGGTTTCCATGGCCTGGTCGAGTGAAAGCAGCGCACCCACATTGTTGTCATCGAGCGGCGTGGTCGTAGACGCCGCCATGGCTGCGGCCTTCGCCGGTACCGCCTTCATGAAATCGTAGGTCACGACCGAGCCCACCAGCGCAATCGTCAGAATCGGGATGATGAAGTGCCGCCCTACTCCTGTTTTCCAGCTTTGCATCCAGCTTTTCATTGACTTCTCTCCTGTTGGTACAACTAATTATTTAGTTGTTGATGAGAAAAAAACTCAAATAGACTTGGCGACGATTCCCGCCTCAATCTTGTTCTGCACCGGCCCGACCATGGTCACGCGCCAAATACAGAGGTCCCAAACCACAGCACCCGTGGCGTCATACTGCCGGGTCTGTACCAATTCGGTCTGCATCACGACAAACAAAAGCTGGGGATCGACGCCGTCATCCGCGATGCTGGAGCGTACCAGCATCGGAGCGGTGGCTCGACGCTGCACTGCGCGGGCCGGGATAACCTCAGGCTTGGTCTCTTCCTTGAACGAACTCTTAACTGCAGACTTTGCACCCACGCCAATCATATGGTTTCGTACCTGCGAAGCCTCTTCTGATCGCACGTGAAGTTTCGCCGGGACGACCTGTGCTCCCATCTGTGACATCGGGCTCGCCTCGAAATCGCCGGACGCAATCGCAGTCGTCGCCGACGGGGAAGCAGCGTCGCCTTCGAACGACACCAGCCGTGTAGGCGCGTGGGACAAAGCCATCACGCAGGCCAGGGAAACCCCGGCTACCAGCACCGGGGCCGGGCTCCAGACGCGCGTGGCGCGCGAGCGGTTTACATCCAGAATCTGGGTTACCCGCAGCGATACGTTCCGCAGTCGATCAACCGCCGCCTGTGCCAGCGCAATTCCCCGCCGCAGAAAACTCTTCTCCGCCAGTGAAACCAGGCACTCCGCGTAAGCCCGCGGACTGGTGGTCTGGGCCAGCACCATGTCGTCGCAAGCCATCTCGCGTTCGAGCGCCAGCTTCTTCTCGATCCACCAGACTGCGGGATGGAAGAACAACAACGCCCCGACAATCTTCTGGATCAGGTTGGTCCAGTCATCCCGTCGCCGCAGATGTGCCAGTTCGTGCAACAGGATGGCGTTCAATTCCACAGTGGAGAGCTCCTCCATGGTCCACGATGGAATGACGACGAGCGGCCTGGCGAACCCGATCGCGGTCGGCACGCGCACATCATCCGACACGCAGAGCATCACCGGCCTCGGCGAGTCGAATTCCGCCAAAGTCCTTTGCAAAAGAGGATCAATGGCCGCGACATCCACTGGCACGCAGTTCTTGCGGACTTTGCTCAAATGCCAGAAACCAATTCCAACTCTGAGCAATCCCACGAAGGCCACTAGCGCCCAGACAGCAAATACATAGAGCGCCCACGCGGCAGGCAGGCTGATCTCAGACCGTTTCGTCAGCTCGCCGCCGTTCGCGGCCCAATTGCCGAAGAGAGCAAGCGCCGCGACCCCTAACAACGCAGCGAACCAGACGGCGAACCGCGTCCCCGAATTCCGCGGGCCGATGGCGCGCAGCAGAACCCATGCCAGCAAGGCGATAACCATACCTTCGGCCGTGCAGTTGATGACTCGCTCGGCGGAAAGCTGGGCCAGGGATTGCAGACTGAGGGTGCCGGTCATCTCTCGTCCCTCGTCGCGGCGCTCGATTGCAGGAGTTGCCGCAGACGCTTCAGTTCCTTGGCTTCGAGCCCCATACCTTCGGAACCCGCATTTCCGGAACTCAGATCTTCGAGAACATTCAGGACCAGCAGTTCATGAGAATTCTTGAAAAACCGGCTGACCAGGTGCCGGATTTCCGAGCGCGTAGCCTCTTCCCGCTCCATGATGGGTCTGTAAATGTGCGCCCGGCCGTCTTTGACATGCTCCAGGTAACCTTTGTTCTCGAGCACGCGAATGGTGGTCAGAACGGAGTTATAGGCCAGAGCCGGCTTTTCGGGAAGGGCGTCCAGCACCTGCTGGACCGTGGCGGACCCCTTCTGCCACAGCACGTCCATCAGGCGCAGTTCGGCCTCGGTCAGAGTTTCAGACTTCCTTGGTGGCACAGACCGTTCCCCTCATGTCTTTATTAGACGCAGTAACAAGCCCGAAGGTCAACTAATTATTTAGTTGCTAGACTGGGATGTTTTGGTTGCCCGCACAGACCACGGGGGGGACAGCCGCCCTCGGCTGTCCGTCGAGCAAGCCCGACAGCCTCTTGCCCGAACCAAGCCGGGGGGAGCGCTGCTGCGCAGAACAGCCGAGCGCGGCCGTCCCGCCCAGTTTGGCAAGATCGGTAGTGGCTCCATACTGGCGTCATCCTGAAGCACTTCAGTCCTGAAGGATCCTGCGTGCACCCGCCACAATTGCCGCGAGAGTGTATCCGCTGCGCGCTGAATCCTTCGCAAGCTCAGGATGACGCAGTCACGAGAGCGAGAAAATTAAAAATGGGCCAGTAACCCCGAGATTCCAGCCCTTTGAGCTTTCCGCCCTCCTATGCGACAATTCTTCGCCACATGGGGAGGAAACATCAATGTACAAGCGTGTTTTGATCGTTTTGCTTTGCGTTTTTGCCTTCAGCGTCTCCGGCTTCGCCAAAAAGCCCAAGAAGAAAGTGGTTGCGCCGGGCGCTCCTGACAAGGCCTATCTGCAGAAGTTAATGGACGGCTGGAGTTCGCTTGATCCTTCCACGTTGGCCCAGTACTACGATCAGGGCGTGTACACCTTCTTCGATATCGCGCCCCTGAAGTACGCCAGCTGGGCCGAGTACCAGGCGGGTGCAACCGAGCTGCTGAAGGGTTACAAGAAGCTGAAGCTTACCGTGAACGACGATCCCCAGATTCACACTGACGGCAATCTGACCTGGGCCACGGCGACCGTGAAAGAGGACGGGCTCACCACCGCCGGCAAGCACGAACTGGCCACGCTGCGCTGGACGATAATTTTCGAAAAGCAAGCCGGCAAGTGGATGATCGTGCACGAGCACACCTCAGAGCCGTTGCAGTAAAACTGACGGCACAGGGCGAAGCGCCACAGGACGCCCTCGACCTACACCTTCTCTGAAGCCTCGATTTGTGTAGCGCCGGCATCCTGCCGGCTGTCCCGAAGGCATCTTGCCCTCGGCGGTGAGGGCGGCACGCCCTCACTACAGCCGCCGGGACGGCGGCGCTACGAGAACCCATAAGCTTTGACGAAAAAGTAAGCCGTCATCCCCGTTCCTACGAGAATCACAAAACTTCGCACCCACGCTTGCGGCAGCTTCTGCGCGTAGTGCGCCCCGAAATATCCACCCACCAGCGCCCCCACGATCATGACGATGGCCTGCGGCCAGTAAATCGCGCCCTTCACTACAAATACCAGCGCCGCAACGCCATTGATCGCGACTCCCAGAATGCTCTTCAACGCGTTCATGGCGTGAATGTCCGTCATGCCGACGGCGGCAAACATGGCCAGGTTGACGATGCCCAGCCCGCCTCCGAAATAACCGCCATATACAGAGACTACGAGTTCAAAAAAAGATGCGCCCACGATGGCCGCGGTGGTCGCTTCATGTCCAACACTGGAAGCGCGGCGACCCGCCAGTTTCTTGCCGAAGATGAAAAGCAGCGTCGCTGCCAGCATCAGCCAGGGCAGGACTCGCAGGAAAGTGTGGGCCGGGGTCCGCAGCAGAAGAACTGCGCCCGCGATTCCTCCCGCCAGGCCGGCAAGCAGCAACGGCAGCAGCACCCGCGTGGGCACATCCAACCGGTTGCGATACGCCCCGCCGCTGGCGGCTGCGCCCGTCCAGAGAGCCAGCGTGTTGGTGGCATTCGCCGGAATTGGCGGCACACCGGTAAAAAGCAAGGAGGGAAAAGCGATAAAACTGCCTCCCCCCGCGACTGCATTCAAAGCTCCGCCGACAATGCTGGCCAGAAAAAGGAAGATGGCGTGTTCGAGCGTCAAGAATAAAGGTGTACCACAAGATTGATTCACCACGAACCGCGCCGGGACAACCGCTCGTGTGTCGCGGGCGACGCGCCCGCACGAGCCGTCCCCTTGCTACCATTTTCGATGTGACTCCGTCTGATGCAAGGCGATCCGCGGAGAACCATCAATGCAGATCTATCGGCTGGCCCTCGTCGTCGTAATCCTGACCTGCCTGGCCAGCGCCCGGCAGAACACGCCTGCGTCACAACCCAAGCCCTGTTCGGAACCCGAGCAGAAGCAGCTCGATTTCTGGGTGGGCGAATGGGACCTCACATGGCCGGGAAATACTCAGGGCCAGATCGATCATGGCACGAACAGCGTCAAACGAATTCTCGACGGCTGCATCGTCCAGGAGAATTTCTCCGGCGACGATGCCATGCACCTGCGCGGCCAGAGCGTATCAATTTTCGACGTTCGTGCGGGCAAATGGAAACAGACCTGGGTGGACAACGAAGGCGGCTATCTGGATTTTGTCGGAGAATTCAAAGATGGCGAGATGATTCTGGCCCGTGAGGCCACCCGTGCCGACGGTACCAAAAGCCTGCAACGGATGGTATTCAAGAACATCACCCATGACCAGTTCGACTGGAGCTGGGAAGGCTCGAAGGACGGCGGCAAGACCTGGACAGTCGTCTGGCCAATTCACTACAAGAGACGGTGAGTCGGACGTCGGACCTCGGACGTCAGATCCAGAGGGTTCAAGCCAAAGTCCGAGGTCTGAAGTCCGACGCCCGCCCCTAAGTTCCGTAGCTGGCTGCAGCCGCCGCGCCCTCGCGCGAGGAAACACGATCGCGAATGTCTCGGGCCTTGCTGGCGATGTTGCTGCGCGTCTCTTCTCCACTGGCCGGGGCCAGCAGCAGGCCGACGCCGATGCCGATACCCAGTCCCAGCAGAGCCGCCGCGGCCGTGCCCAGCAGATGGCTGTCTTCGCCGCGGATCACATCGCTGGCGCGGCTGACACGGTCGGCCGCCGTCTCATAGGTGTCCTGCGCTCTTGAGCGTAGATCGTCCACCGTTCCGCCCATACGATTGCGCCAGGAATCCAGCAGGTAGACACCTGTCCCCAGCAAAATATTCAGAAGAACTTTATCTTTGCGCGTTCCCATTGCTTTCCCTCTTCATAGAAATAAAGTTGCTGCTATCAAGATGCCAGACTTGAGGTCTCGGTTGGCAGCCTTTTTTTGCACAGGGTCCCGCCCGGCCGGCAGCCCGGGAACTTTTTTGGGAATGGGAACGGCGGACTGTTGTATAGTTCCGATTACTTACTTTTGCTTTCGTTCGGGATGTCAAGCGGAGACATCGGAAACTCAAAGCAAGATGGGGATGGGCGAGATGGTGTCGAACAACACTAGGTGGTTGCTGGCATTTCTTCTCTGCGCTGGCGGGATCAGTGCCCAGACTGCCGGCCCTGCGGCGAACGCCGTGTCATCGCAAATAGGCTACAAGTCGGCTTCGGATGCCGAACAGAAGAAGACGCTTCTGCTGCGTGACTTCCATCCCGCTTCGATGCTTCACGTCCCCGCGCACCCGGTGAACCGGGCCAGGTTTTACGTCATTGATGTCCACAATCACACCAACGATGCTCTCGGCATTGACGACCACATGCCGCCCCAGCGCGTGATCGAGATCATGGACCAGACCAACGTGAAGACCGTCGTGATACTCACGGGTATGTGGGGCGAGAAACTGCAGCGCGTGATGGACGAGATGGTAAAGCCCTATCCCGGCCGCTTCATTGTCTTCACCATGATGGACTGGAGCAAGATTGACGATCCTGATTTCGGCCAGGAGATGGTGCGCCAGCTCGACGACGCCGTCGCCCGCGGCGCCCGCGGACTGAAGCTGCTGAAAGATTGGGGTCTGGGGGTACGCGACAAGACCGGCAAGCTGGTAGCAGTTGACGATCCGCGGATGGACCCGGTGTGGCGCGAATGCGGCCGCCTGGGCATTCCAGTTTCAATCCATACCGGTGATCCTGAAGCTTTCTTTCATCCGACCGATGCCACCAACGAACGCTACGAAGAGTTGACTGAGCATCCCGACTGGAGTTTTTACGGTCCGCAATATCCCAAGCTCGACGAGGTGCTGGAAGCGCGCAATCGTGTCTTTGCCCGGCACCCGGAGACGCGTTTCGTTTCGCTTCATATGGGCTGGCCGGAAAATCTGGGCTGGGTTTCGCGCATGCTCGACGAGCATCCCAACGTGATGGTGGAGTTCGGAGCGCGGGAAGCAGAACTGGGCCGGCAACCGCGGCAGACCCGCGAATTCTTCTTGAAGTATCAGGACCGCATTATGTTCGGCACCGACAACGGGATGGATGAAGCAATGTACCGCAATCACTTCCGCTGGCTCGAAACCGCGGACGAGTCGTTCGACTACTGGGGATATCCGGCACAAGGTCGCTGGGAGATTTACGGTCTCGATCTGCCCGATCCGGTCCTGGAAAAAATTTATCACCTGAACGCAGAGAAGATGTTCAGCCAGTTCAAGGGTGTGGCCAAGGGAGGAACACAATGAAAGCCGAGCGCATAGGTAATTTATTTCGCGATACCCGAAGATGGAGTGTTCTGGGACTGGCAGGTCTGTTCCTCCTGAGCGCAAGTTGTAGTCGTTCCCAGCCCAAGGCAGAAACTCCGGCGCCAGAAGCGTCGCACATTAAAGTAGAAGTGAAGCCCGGCGGTCCCATCGTCCTGACCACGAGTTCAGCCGAATTCCAGATTTTGCCTTCGGGATACATTCAAGCATCCCTCCTCAAAGGCGATCAGCGGCTCACCCTGGACGAACCGGGCGCGGTCGGCAGCGATCTTCTGCTGCAGAACGGTAAACCACTTCAATTCGCGCTGGACCTGAGCGCTGCCAAAGTTCAGGACAGCACGGGAAAGCTGGGCCGGGGCAAGCGAGTGGAAATTCCGGCTCGGACTTCCGATCCTTCCGCTTCAAACATCCAGCGCACGGTTGAAGTGGAGGTCTATGACGATTTCCCAAATCTGCTGCTCTCCAGCGCTGAATACAAGAACTCCGGCACCCAGGATTTTCATATCGATCGCGTCATCGAGCAGCAACATAAATTCAGCGCCAGCCTGGCAGAAAAGAAGGTACAGCCTTATGACATGTGGAGTTTCCACGGCGCCAGCTACGACTGGGGCAAAGATGATGTGATCAAGCTCGGCCGCAACTTTGCTCAACCCAACATAATGGGCGCGGTAGTCAAAGGCGGCTACGGTGGCGGCATTCCGGTTGTCGCCTTCTGGACGGCTCAGGTCGGCGAAGCAGTCGGCCACGTGGAGACGCTACCGCTGACGTTGTCGCTGCCGGTCAAAGTGGACGCCAATGGCGTCAACGCCGGCGTGGACATTGCCGCCGATACCACGCTCAAGCCCGGAGAAACCTATTCCACGCCGCGCAGCTTCGTCTCCGTGTACGCGGGCGACTTCTACGAGCCGCTGCACCTGTGGTCGAGCGTGCTGCAGAAAGAAGGATGGGAAATTCCCAAGCCCTCCGGCGAAGCCTACAACGTGAGTTGGTGCGGATGGGGTTATGAATTCAACGTGACTCCCGCGCAAATGTTGGGCACGGTCCCGAAGTTAAAAGAATTCGGCATCAAGTGGGCAACCCTCGACGATCGCTGGTTCAACACCTACGGCGACTGGGAGCCGCGCGCCGACACCTTCCCCGGCGACTCCATCAAGAGGATGACCGATGACTTCCACAAGCAGGGAATCCTGGTGCAGCTCTGGTGGCTGCCTCTGGCTGCGGAAGACGGCCGGGGCAAGTGGGAGTCGCACAAGTACATCGTGTCCAAGATAGTGCAGGAGCATCCGGAGTGGCTGCTCCTCAACAAAGATGGAACGCACGGCCGCATCACCCGCGACCTGGCGACGCTGTGTCCGGCCGTGCCCGAGGTGCAGGCATACTTCAAGAAATTGACCGAGAAATTTATCGGCGAATGGGGATTTGACGGTTCGAAGCTGGACAATATTTACAGCGTGCCTATGTGCTACAACCCGGCGCACCATCACAAGTCCCCGCAGGATTCGGTCAACGCCGTGGCCGATGTCTACAAAACAATTTTCCAGACCAGCCGGGCCCTCAAACCCGAGAGCGTGACCCAGAGTTGTCCCTGCGGTACGCCGCCCTCGCTGGCCTGGCTGCCCTTCCTCGACCAGGCCGTGACCGCGGACCCGGTGGGTGCAGTGCAGGTGCGGCGCCGCATCAAGATGTACAAAGCGCTGCTGGGGCCCGAGTCTGCCGTCTACGGCGATCACGTAGAACTCTCCACCATGGATCGCATTGGCAACAACTGGCGCGAACATGGCGAAGATTTCGCCTCCACCATCGGCGTAGGCGGCGTGGTAGGCACGAAATTCGTCTGGCCCGATCCCGGCCCAAAATTCAAGGCCGTGGCTCTAACCCAGGGAAAAGAAGAACACTGGAAGAAGTGGATCGATATCTACAACCAGAAGATGCTGTCGAAGGGAACGTTCCGTGATCTCTATGTCTACGGATACGACGCGCCGGAAGCTTATGCCATCGAAAAAGAAGGCAAGATGTACTACGCCTTCTTCGCTCCTTCAACGGCATCATGGAAAGGCGAGCTCGAACTGCGCGGGCTCGCCCCCGGCAGCTATCACGTCCGCGACTACGCCGAAGGCACAGACTTGGGGACAATAGACGTCACCGCGGATGCAACTCCCAAGCTCAAAACAGAATTCAAAGATCATCTGCTGCTGGAAGTGGAGAAGTAGCTTTTCGTAGCGCCGCTGTCCCGGCTATCCGGCTGGCATCCCGCCAGCCGGCAAGACGCCGGCGCTACTTTGCGGAAGTTGCTGGGTGCTCCCGTAAGAACCTCTCGCGATAACCCTTGTCGCGGAAGGCTTCCGTTCCCCCCGGTCGTGTTACGGAAAGAGCGCCGGCACGGTTGCCGCTGGCCAGGCAGGTCGGCAGATCGGAACCGCGGAGATATTCGTGCAGAAACCCGGCGTCAAAGCTGTCCCCAGCCCCAACCGGATCGACAGCCGCGACATTCAGTGACGGACTGGTGAAGCGCTCGTTGCCCCGCTGCGCCAGCGCGCCCGCGTGACCCAGTTTCACCACCACCAGCGGAACCATCTCAGCCAGCCGCCGGATAGCGAGTTCCGGATCGTCAGTCCCCGTGATCCTCGTGGCCTCGCGAGCGTTGGGAAGCAGCACATCAACGTACTTCAACAAATCTTTCAAACCACCACCCCAGAGATCCTGCGGATCGTCGTTGGTATCGAGCGAGATGGTGAGCCCAGCCGCCTTCAGGCGGCGAAACAATTCGCCGACGTCAGGCTTCAGGCCCTGCTGCAAATAGAGTGACGACAAATGAAAATGCCGGGACTCCGCAAGATAGTCGAAGTCGAGATCTTTCAGCGAAAGTTCAGCGATGGTCCCGGAGTAGGTCAGAATGTTGCGCCAGCCGGCGCGTTGCAAGATGACGGTCAGCCCGGTCGTAGCCGGGCCCTGCAACCGCCGCACCCGTGAGATGTCCACACCGCCTTCAACCAGGCGGTCGAGCGCAATCTGTCCCAGCGAGTCCTCGCCAATCAACGACTGGAAACCTACGCGGCTTCCCAGCGCCGCGAGATTGTGGGCAACGATAGCGGAAGAGCTGCCGAGCGTAAGCGTCATGCGGTCGGCGAGCAACTCCCGCTCCGGCGGAAGTTCATCAGGCAGACCATAGAGGATCAGGTCGAGGTTCAGTTCTCCGGCGATGGTCACGTCAAAGCGTGGCATGTGAGCACTTTTCTGGGTCTGATTATTTCTGCGGCAGGTCCTGGCGTTCTGACGGTCGAGTGGTGGACCCGGAGAGACTTGAACTCCCAACCCCTGCGTTCGAAGCGCAGTGCTCTATCCAGTTGAGCTACGGGTCCCCTTCGGCAGACTTGTGCCGTCAACATTGTAATGTAGGCGCGAGCGTCCTCGCTCGTGCGGGAAGCTTGACCAGCCACGCGGGGACTGTCCCCACCCGCACGAGCGGGACGCTCGCGCCTACATTTGCACTGGTGAATGCCCAACACCGGATAAACTGATCGTTCACCGAGGTAAAAGAATGTCCGAGAGTAGACCAGAGCCCTGGCTGCGGGGCACGCTACAGGAAGTTCCGGCCGTACAGCGTGCCGTGATGCACGCGCTCGAGCTTGCCGGAGAAGACCTGCAACGCTGGTGCGGCAGCTTAAGCGACGAACAGATTAATGCGCGTCCGGGCGGATTGCCTCCGGTTGCGTTTCACCTGCGCCACATTGCGAGAAGCCTGGATCGCCTGCTGACCTACGCCGAAGGACGAGACCTGAATGAGCAGCAACTCGCAGCGCTGAAACAGGAGATGACTCCTGAAGCGGCGCGCGAAGCCCTCTTTACAGAACTGAATTCTGCACGGGCCAAAAGCATGATCCGGATTCAAGCGTTCGACGCAAGCCTGTTCGAGCGCACTCGAATAGTGGGCCGGAAGCAATTGCCCACGACGGTGGCAGGGTTGTTGATACACATCGCCGATCATACTCAGCGTCACGTGGGGCAAGCCATCACTACCGCTAAAGTCGTTATGGCAAGGCCCGCCTGACAGATTTCGAACGCCCCGCCATTGAACTCCTCTCGAGGCGGACGGAAATCGCCTTAGATGATATCCTTCACGACCATGGCCGTGACCATGCAGGACATCGCCCGGGATGTGGGCGTTTCGGTTGTCACCGTCTCCAAGGTATTGCGCAACAAGGGCGAGATCAGTGTCGCCACCCGGAAGCGTGTCTTGCGCCGAGCGAAAGCGCTGAACTACCAGACCAACTGGGTTGCCCGCAGCCTGGTGACGCGGCGCACCTTCACCATCGGACTGCTGCTGCCCGATTTTACCCACCCCTTTTTCGCGGAGATTGCCAAAGCAGTGGCTGAAACCGTGCGGCCGCATGGCTATCACGTTGTGATTTCATATTTCGACGAAGATCCCGAATTAGAGATAAACGAAGCCGAATCCCTTCTGGCCCGGCAAGTTGACGGCCTCATCGTGGCATCGGTCCAGCCCGCAGCCAAGCCCTTCGTCTGCCTGCAAAAACGAAAAGTGCCGTTCGTCCTGATTGACCGCCCGATCGCGGGAATGCAGGCCAGCTTCGTGGGCGCCGACAATCAGGCCATCGGCGAGTTGGCCACGGCCCACCTCATCGAGCGGGGCTGCAGTCGCATTGCCCATTTGCGCGGGCCGGGAATCAGTATCGCGACCCGGCGCATGCAGGGCTACCGCAGCGCGTTGGCCAAGGGTGGGCTGCGGTTCTTTCCCGGATACGTGGTGGACGCCGGCTATCAGGACGAGACTGGCCACGAGGCCATGCGGAAGCTGCTGCGCAAAGAACCCGCACCCGATGGCGTCTTTTGCTACAACGATCCGGTGGCGATCGGCGCCATGCGCGCCATTTCCGAGGCCGGGCTCAGAGTGCCCGAGGATATTGCCGTCGTGGGAGCGGGCAACGTCCACTATTCGGATTTTCTGGCCGTCCCCCTAACAACTGTCGACCAGGGAACTTCCGAGATGGGCAAACGTGCCGCCAACCTCTTACTCGAGAGTATCGCCTCCAAGCGGGCTCTGCGCCCCCGCAAAGTGCTTATTGTCCCCAAACTGGTGATGCGGCAATCGACCAGGCGTTCGAATTCAGGCAGCGGAGTGGATCCTGCTACTTCGAATGGGCGAAAAAAATTGAGGAGGACATAAAACCCATGCCGGCAAGAGCCAGAATCCTGATCGCGATGCTGAGCCTTCTGCTCGCGCCAGCGCTGCTGGCCGCCCAGGAAAAACCGCTGGCTCCCACTCCGCCCATGGGCTGGAACAGCTGGAACAAGTTTGGATGTCATGTCAGCGAAGACTTGGTCCGGCAGATGGCCGATGCCATGGTCAAGTCCGGCATGAAGGACGCCGGTTATCAATACATTGTGATCGACGACTGCTGGCAAGTGGACCGCGATGCGAGCGGCAACATCGTGCCCGATGTCAAAAACTTTCCTTCAGGAATCAAGGCTCTGGCGGACTACGTTCACTCCCGCGGACTGAAGTTCGGGATCTATTCCGATGCCGGCAGCATGACCTGCGCCAAGCGTCCCGGCAGCCTCGGTCATGAATATCAGGACGCGTTGAAATATGCCGCGTGGGATGTCGACTACCTGAAGTACGACTGGTGCCACACCTCGACCCAGGATGCCCCGGCCGCCTATGCGCTTATCCGCAACGCGCTGAACACCGCGGGCCGGCCCATCGTGTTGAGCATCTGCGAGTGGGGCACGGCCAAGCCGTGGCTCTGGGGCCAAAAGGTCGGTGGAAATCTCTGGCGCACCACGGGTGACATCTCCGACAAGTGGGAAACCAAAGAGAAAGACTCACTCGGCATGTTGAACATTCTCGACTTGCAAAATGGAATCGAAAGTTATGCCGGGCCGGGACACTGGAACGATCCTGACATGCTCGAGGTGGGCAACGGCGGCATGACCACGGAGGAATATCGCGCCCACTTCAGCCTATGGTCCATCCTCGCCGCTCCTCTGATTGCGGGAAACGACTTGCGTGAGATGAAACCCGAGATCCACGACATTCTCACCAACAAGGAAGTGATCGCGGTGGACCAGGATCCCCTGGGCAGCGAAGGCCGTCGCGTGCTTAAGAACGGTGACCTGGAAGTCTGGGCCAAACAGATGCAGGATGGAAGCCGCGCCGTCGTCCTGCTCAATCGCGCTACCACCGAAAAAGAGATTGAGTTCGCCTGGGAAAATTTAGGTTATCCCAGCCATCTGAGCGCGAGCGTTCGCGATCTTTGGCAGGCAAAAGATCTTGGACAATTCAAGGAAAAATTCTCTGCCACGGTGGCGCCACATTCCGTGGTGATGGTGCGAGTCGCGCCCTGAGTCGTGTAGCGCTGGCCTCCGGCCGGCCCGATAGGCGGGCAGGATGCCCGCCACAACGCCGGTGCCGTCCACTTCAGTAGCGCCCGGGAGAGTTTCGAATGCGCCAGTTGCTCTTGGTTGTTGCCACGCTCGCCGTTGCCTCGAGTTGGTCCTTCGCGGCCGACGCCCCGACTTCATGCCAGGGTCTTACCTCGCTCCATCTGGAGAACACAACCATCACCTCGGCGGAGGTTGTGGCGGCAAGTGGATTCACTCCGCCGGCAGGACAGCAAAGCGGCCCCGGCGCAATGGTGTTCAAGAGCGTCCCGCCTTTTTGCCGAGTCCGCGCCCAAGTTCGGCCTTCGAAAGATTCGGACATTAGAATCGAAGTGTGGATGCCCGCCTCAGGATGGAATGGAAAATATCAGGGGCAGGGCAACGGCGGCTTCGCCGGAACGATTGACTACGGTCCTTTGGCAGGCGCCGTGACCCGAGGCTATGCCAGCGCCGCAACCGACACCGGTCACGCCGGCGACGCTACCGATGCCTCCTGGGCCCCCGGGCATCCCGAGAAAATCGTCGACTTCGGTTACCGCGGTATCCACGAAATGTCGGAAAAGGCGAAGTCCGTCATTGCGGCCTTTTATGGCGCTGCTCCCAAACATTCTTATTTCTCCAGTTGCTCCGATGGAGGGCGCGAAGCTCTCATGGAGGCGCAGCGTTTTCCGGCTGATTACGACGGGATTGTCGCCGGCGCCCCCGCCAACTTCTGGACCCACCTGGTGGCGGGAGCCGCCTGGGATGACCAGGCTCTGCTTGCAGATCCGGCAAGTCATGTCCCCGCGGCGAAGCTACCGGCAATCAGCGCCGCCGCGCTTGCTTCCTGCGACGCCCGGGACGGACTGGCAGACGAAATGATCAGCGATCCCCGGCAGTGCCATTTCGATCCGGCGCAAATCCAGTGCAAGGGAGCGGAATCGGACAGCTGTCTGACCGAACCTCAGGTCACGGCGCTGAAGAAGATTTATGCCGGCCCACGGACTTCCAGCGGCAGTCAGATCTTCCCGGGTTACATGCCCGGCGGCGAACTCGGGGGCGGCGGCTGGCAACTATGGATAACCGGTGCGGCCCCGGGCAAGAGTCTGCAATTTGCCTTCGGCACTCATTTTTTTGCCGACATGGTATTCGAGGATGCCAACTGGGATGTGCGCAAATTCAATCTGGAGCAGGACACGAAACTTGCGGACCAGAAAATGGCAGCGATTCTTAACGCCACCGATGCTGATCTGCACGCATTCAAGAAACGCGGCGGCAAGCTGATCATGTATCACGGATGGAGCGACGCCGCGATTTCCCCGGTCAACGCCATTCACTACTACGACAGCGTGGTGAAAAAGATGGGGAGCGGGAGCAGTGATTTCATCAGATTGTTCATGGCCCCCGGGATGCAACACTGTTTCATGGGACCGGGACCCAATTCTTTTGGTCAAGGTTCACTCGGCCCGCAGGGCGATCCCGAGCACGACGTGTTGAGCGCGGTGGAGCGCTGGGTAGAAAGCGGCGTGGCTCCGCAAAAGATTATCGCTACCAAATATGTAAATGATCTTGATCCCAGCCAAGGCGTGAAGATGACGCGTCCGCTTTGCCCCTATCCACAAGTGGCGGTATTCAGGGGCTCCGGCGACAAGAACGATGCCGCCAACTTCGTCTGCGCAGAAAAAGCCAGTAAGTAACCGTACAGTACCTTCCCTAACCGATTACAGATTCTTACCGATGTATCGTCCGGCCACGGTCCGCTAACTTTGGCTGGACGTTCAATCATGCGTGTTGGAGGAATCATATGAACAACGACGAGGTAAAAGGAAAAGCCAAGGACATCGCGGGTCGAGTCGAGCGACAGGTCGGAGAGTGGACGGGCGACAAGGAAGCTCAGGTAAAAGGCGCCGCCAAACAGGTAGAAGGAAAAGTCCAAAATGCCTGGGGCAAGGCAAAGGACGCTGTAAAGAAGCCCAGCACCAACCAGGCTGAGCAGGATCAAGTGGAGAAGGACGAAGCCGAACAGCGGCGAGACCGCGCAGCCAACGAGTAGATGTTTTACCGCACCCCGAGGGGCTCGCTCCTGAAGTCCTTCAATGTCGACGATTGACGAGTCGAAGACTGACGATTCTGCGGCGTCGCCAGAATGCGGACCAACGCCGCACTCAACTCATCGGGCAGGAATCCGAACGGGCCGGGCTTGCTTTTGTACGCAACCCGGCCCTTATCGTCAATCAGATAAATACGATCGGGCCAGCCGGTATAGGCCCGCTCGGTTGAATTGCCAAACTCATCGAGCACGCTGGGAAATTTTATGCCCAGCTTGCGCACACAAGCCCCGGCAATATACGCGCGTTCATCTTCATTTTTTGGACTGGCGAAGACGACTTGGTCTTTGATGTTGCTCTGCATCTGCCAGACGTCGCTAGGATGCGCTTCCGTGATATACACCACCAGAAATCCCACGCGATCGCGATACTGCTCGTAGAGTTTGTTGAGGGCAGGAACCTCCCGCCGGAATGGCGGTCAGGTATAGCTTCCGAAAACCAGCACCACGGGCTGCTGTTTGTTCAAAGCGGAAAACTGCACGCGTTCAGTTTTGTCCAGCTTAAGCAGGGAGAAATCCGGCGCTGCATCTCCCACCTGCAGATTTCCCGCGCGAACGCGCAGCCAAAAAGTTTCAAACGGAAACAGGAGAAAAGGCACCGGCCCCGGCATTTTCGCCATAACCCGCCCGAAAGTCTCCGGAGGTTGGTTCATTGCCCACCAGATATAACTTCCAAAAGCCACGTAGACGACAGCGAGGACGATCGCAGCAATCCCCAGCCGCTTGCGGGTGGCAGGGCTCGGCTTCAAGCGCAGCCTGATTTCGCGCCACTTCATAGCTCACGCAGTCTAAAGGCATTCAGTGGTTGAGGCAATAATCAGGAAGTACTAAGTCAAGCCGCAAAGCGGCATCAGAATGAAGCCCACGGCGCAAGCCGTGGAGTTTGAGAACGAAACCAGCGAGCCCCAAAGGGGGCGAAAGAGTCCGTTTCACAGACAGGTGGCCCACTCAAGCCCGGTTTTGGCTTGAGTGGGGACGTTCAGATCTCCCCAACTCTGTCATCCCGACCGGAGCAGATCACCGCGAGAGCGGTGATCCGCGAAGTGGAGGGACCTTGTGTTGTGATGTCATCGGGCTGTGAAAGGCGATGAAGATCGAGTCCGAATAGACGACAAGAAAACACACCGGCGGCAGGAAGACTCTGTTGTCCAACTCCGAATAGTCCAACTCCGAACAGTCCCACTCAAGCCAAAAGCAGGCTTGAGTGGGCCACGGTACAAACCGGGGACATCCTTTACAGAACAGACCGGGGAGATGCTTGACACTGCAGAAAAAGCACAAGGGCATGTAGAACAACGTATGCCCTGGAAAGCGAGCAGTGTTGTGGACGAACGCACACGATTTGTTCTGGAGTACGAACGTGGTCTGTGCAGCATGGCGGAGTTGTGCCGGAGATATGGGATTTCGCGGCCGACGGGCTATCTGTGGAAGCACCGACAGCAGCGGGAAGGAGTGGAGGGGTTGGGCAATCGCAGTCGGGCGCCGTGGCGAGTGGCCAACGCAACGCCGGGGGAGATCGTCGAAGCGGTACTGGCGTTACGACGAGAACACATGCGCTGGGGGCCAGGTAAATTGAAGTGGGTTTTGGAGCAGGCCGAACCCGAAGTGGTGTGGCCGGCGGCCAGCACCATCGGCGAGATCCTGGCGCGGGAAGGACTGGTGTTCGCCCGTAAGAAGAGAAAACGGGTGCCGCCCTACACCCGGCCCTTCGCGACTGCCAGCGCACCGAACCGGGTATGGTGCGCGGATTTCAAGGGCTGGTTTTGCGCCCAGAATGGCGAACGCATTGATCCCTGGACGGTGACCGACGCGCACCGCCGCTATCTGCTGCGCTGCCAAGCGGTGGAGAAGGCCGATACCGAGCGGGTGCAAGCCATCTTCGCCGCCGCCTTTAGTGAGTACGGCATGCCGGAGACGATTCGCAGCGACCACGGGGCGCCCTTTGCGGCACGGGCCGTAAACGGGATTTCCCGGCTGTCGTTATGGGGGATGAAGCTAGGCATCCGGCCGGAACGTATCCAGGCCGGACATCCGGAACAACCAGGTGCGTCCCCATGAGGCACTGGGCATGCAAACTCCCGCATCGGTCTATGTGTGTTCGCCATGCCAGTATCCGGGCCGGGCGCGCGAACCCGAGTATGACAGCGCTTTCAAAGTGCGGCGCGTGCAGCAACAGGGCCCGTTTCGTGGGAAGTCGGATCGGGTGTTCTTGGGGATGGTGTTTCAAGGCGAGCGCATCGGACTGCTGCCGCTCGATGAGGGTTGCTTCGTGGTGTACTTCTCCACCTTCCCCATCGCGCTGTTGGACACACGCAAACTGTCCATCCGACCGTTGCCCAGGAAGGAAGACTTCGACATCGCTGATGCAGAGGAAGGGGACGCTTCCCCTTCCCCTGCACCCCTTCCCCTCGCTCAAACCGGGAAGCAAGGTCAGGTTCAAGTGTAAAGAATGTCTCCGGTCTAATATGTAAAGGATCTCCCCGGCTGCTCACCACCCACCGGCGGCAACATCAGCTGGTAGCTTTGAACTTCGCGACGATCGCCGTAATGTCGTCGTGTTGTTCCTGAAAACTGAATTGCCGAACGCCATCCACGATTGCGGTCAACAAAGCCTGGCACGGCAGGTCCCGATGTTGCTGTAGCGATTCAATCAGGCAGCGCTCGCCAAATTCCTCTCCGCGCTCATTACTGGCTTCGGTGATGCCATCGGTGTAAAGCGCAAGCACGTCGCCGGGAAAAAGCTCCTGCTCCCGCATCGAGCAATGCCACTCTCTGAACATTCCGAGCAGCGTGCTGGTCGAGTCGAGCCGATCCACCCTGCCGTCTTTTCTCACCAGGAGACCTGACAAATGCCCGCAATTGACATAGCGCAGTCGCCGCGCCGCCTCGTCGTAATCGGCAAAGAAAAGCGAGGCATAGGCACTGTCGCCGGTATTGTCATAGAACAGGCGGTTCACAGAGCGGAGCAACGCCTCGGGCTGATCGAAGGCCAGCGCCGACTGGCTCCGCAGGCTGGCCTGCAGATTCGCCATCAGCAGGGCGGCGGCGATTCCCTTGCCGGAAACATCACCGATGATCAACCCCAGCCGCTGCGGCCCGAGATTGAGGAAATCGAAATAATCCCCGCCCACCTGGCGCGCCTGCACGCAGATACCCGCGTACTCAACCGATTTCAGCTCCGGTTGAATCTGCGGAAACAACCGCGCCTGCACCTGCCGCGCTATATCCATTTCCTGGGCGGTGCGGCGTTCAGCTTCGAGTTTCTCGGCGTGCGCCTGCCGGCGCAACTCCAGGCTTTGCCGCACCTCATCGAAGCCTTCGAGGCCAAACGCATTCCCGTCCGGATCCTCGAAACGCGCATAGGTGCCGCCCCACCCCGGCGTCTCCGGAGAAGTTGTGAAACGAACCCCGCGTTCGCTCCATTCTTTGTACTTGGCGTGGACGTCTTCGGTCATGAACAGGACCCAGCGGTAGCCGCCAATCAGTTTGTATTCCGGCGCGTCGGGCTTTGGTTCCACCAGCGCGAGATTTGCGCTACCGTCGGGCGGCGCCACTTCGATCCAACGTTCGCCCGTGGGAAGGCGTTGTTCGGTGATGAGTTCGAAGCCCAATTGTTGCAGGTAGAACTGCTTGCTCACATCCAGATCGCGAACGAAAACGACAATGTCCTGGATCGACAGGTAGGGCTCTTCGCGGCCCGGGCGAAGCACGGTCCGGTTCGACCACGAGATAAAGGGGTCGCTGGCCATGGGCGAATTATAGCGGCCCGCCCGGACAAGTGTTGAATCGGGCGTTTGCAGGATTAAGACCCGGAGAGCTCCACTGGCGCAGCTTCTTACGGGCTTGTGAGTGTGATTGATTCCATGACAATGTCGGCTCTAAGTCCCGAGTAAAGTTGGTGGTGCTAAGGCCAACCAACAGGCTCGGGAGAAAAGGAGCCGAATATGATTATTTATAGGAGTAGATTTCTATCCCGAGTTTCAGCAAATTGCTTCGGTGGATACCGACACCGGAAAGTTCCAGGAAAAACGATTAGCGCATCGTGAAGAGGCGGAGAACTTCTAACGTGCTCTGGCCGGCAAGAAGATACGGCTGGGAATGGAAGCCAGCGGGCACGCACGCTGGTTCGAACGCTGGTTGAGCGAACTGCAGTTTGAGTTTGTGGATCGGAGATGCTGCCGGCTGAAGAGGGGGAGCGTTTGTACAATGCGCTGTGCATTCTTCAGACCCTGCGTAGCTCACTGAAGCACCGCCCTTTTCCTATTCCGATGCACGATTAATTTGGACTACAAAAGAAGTGCATGATTCAGTAAGGCGTCACTTTCGGAGTGGTAGGCCGCTGCGGCGGTGCCTTCCCGAGGTCAGCAGTGAAGCAGCAACCATTGCCTGCTACCATACGAACATGCGGGCACCACCGCCGGAGGAGCGGAACCTGCCAACCTGGACAGAGCTATTGCGGCCGCGAGCCAATTGGTCATCGCGGTGAGTGCCAGGGAGGTGCGGTTCCAAGGCGCCGAGCTCTTCGATCTCTACAGCACGATGGCGGTTCATAATCTCGACAGCCGCGTCTGCCTTCTCGCCCGAACCCATTGCGAAAAGCATGACTCCTCCGCGCCGTACGCCCTCGACGTAAGCTTCCGCGTCCGCTTCGGCGGCCCCGATCGTCCTAAGCTCCCGGATCAAGTCCACTTCAAAATCAGTGTGTGGGATACTTATGATTCCGCTACCCGCCATCTCCTCTGGCTCACGCAAAATACGAATGTCATTCTGAGGAAAACCAATGGCCACGAGATCGCGAACGACCTCGTCAACCGAGCCCGGATTCTCAAACAAACCAACTACCGTTTTTGCCATATATTAGCCTCCGCCAATCGAGTCCAGCACTGGAGCCGTCAACTCGCATCGGCAAGCCCTTGGCCAAAATCGAGATTATCCTGACTGGTGCCTCCCTTCCTCGTGGTGGTGTCGAGAGTGATGCCTTCTGACTTTGAATGCGCCGGTAGCGAGGGCGACTGTGACCAACCACCATGCGGCGAGAACGGCTATTGTCAGGGACAATGTCACAGGCCACTTCCTGAGTCACATGCTACGAAACCACGAACGCCCCTGCAGTGAGCCCAATCACCGATAGGCATGAGCGTGAGCACAGGCGCCAGGCACCCCCAACTATCGGGAGCGCATAATTCGTACTAGCAACTGACCCTTTCCCTGTCCGAATTGTTAGAGATGGCGAGTTTTCACCAATTGAGTGTCCATAGCTGTCGCTGACCCTTGCAAACCCGGTCACTGAGTGCAATTATCTGCGAGTTGGATCTGGGCACGAAACCCCAATCTACCTGTGACAAGCAACCTCATCATACGCACCGCGACCACAGCCGAGCAGAAGGCTCTTGAAGCCTTGCAACTGCGCGCGTCTCTTACGAATGATGGCGATCGTCACTCCCTGCTAGCCAATCCAGATGCGATCGAAATCCCGCTGGAACAGATCGCGGCCGGACGGGTATTCGTGTCGGAGTTGAGCGGCGCAACAGTAGGCTTTTCTGCAATAGAGCCTCGAAGGGATGGAGAAACCGAGCTGGACGCCCTTTTTGCCGAGCCGGACATTCGTCGACATGGCGTTGGACGTTCGATGGTCGAATACTGCGCAGAAGTCGCACGCAGGCAAGGATCAAAAGCGCTGCACGTAACCGGGAATCCCCATGCCGAGGATTTTTATATTGCCTGCGGCTTCAAGCAGATCGGAACGATCGAGACTCGTTTCGGCGTTGGATTGCTGTTGCGAAAAGAGTTGTGAGAGTTGTACCTCCCGCGCTTCGCGATTTTCCGATAGCTGTTGCAATCAGGCGTGGCTGTTGAAAAAGTCACACTCTCGACGTTCGCAGAAATTTCGTCGCGCCAGGATGCCCTATAAACGACGTTCTCGATTTTGGTGGACATTTTCTATCCCTCGGCTGGGACAGTTTTTTCAAAAGAGGGGGTTTTTCAACAGCCACAGGCGATAGCGCAAGTTTGCGCCGTTCGTTCGCTGGAAGCCCGGTCGATAAGCTCCTTAGGGATTATCAATCAGTTTAGGCCGTCATTGCTCCTTCCTCCGGCCAACCGGAGCCGCTTTCGCGTCGGCCCGCTTGTTCCACCCATGGAAGCGCGAAAAGTCGCCCGCGTTCCAGGCCTCACGAAGTCCGGGCGTGCTCAGATCCCAGTCAGGGCGGATCTCGCTGGTCACGGTGCGCAGGTCGTGCCAGAGGTCGGTTGTGGACGGGCGGCCCCAGAACCAATAGCCGTTATAGATTCGGTGGATCACCAGACCTGGCTTGAGCACGAGCGTGTGCGGAATCATCGGGTTGTTTTCCGGGTCGGTGTACTCCTGGATGTCGAGGTCTTTCTGAACTCTTCGCTCCGGGTCGGAGAGGAAGGTCCACTGGGCGCCGACCGACGCACGAAACTCCTGCAGGGTATGGTGGTCGTCGGTGGAGATCGTGACGACTTGGGTATACGCCACGGCGACCTTCGGGTAGAACGCGGCGAGCTCCAGATGCTGTTGGTGCTCCTTCGGGCAGTAGTGGCCACGCGCCAGCGTGAGGATCAGCGGGTCATCGCCCTGCAGCTCGCTGAGCCTACGCAGTGTTTGCGTGTGATCGGGCAGTTCATAGTCGGGAAAGGCGCCTCCGGGTACGATGTCAGATCGCATAATCGGACTCCTTCAATGGGATCGCTTGACGATGGTAGCTCCCGCCCGCGCGCCAAGTCGAGCCGCGAAGCGGCGTCAGGATGTAGCCCACGGCGTAAGCCGTGGGTTGGAGGCGAAACCCGAGCAAGCCCCAAGGGGGCGGAAGAGCCGGGTCCTTTCGCCCTTCCAGGGCTCCGCCGATTTTCGATCTTCACCCAGGGCTTACGCCCTGGACTACATTCCTGCGCCGCTGCGCGGCTGGATTGCATCCTGCAGCGAAATACCTCAACTCGGCCATCCAGAAATGGAACTCAATAAATCAGCTTCAGCGAAAACTGAATCTGCCGCGAGGATCCCGCGGTCTTGCTGATGATGCCAAAGCCGCTCCCTCGCAGAATGTTCGAGGGCAAGCCAAAATTTACCAGGTTGAATACATTGAAAAACTCAGCCCGAAATTCCACCGTGCCCAACTCCGCGCCGCCTCGTCGTCCAAACGGAGTGTCTTTGATCAGGGCGAAGTCGAAGTCCTTGAAGCCCGGTCCGCGGAAGGTGTTGCGACCCAGCGTGCCGAAGCGGCCGTGGTTGGGACCGGTGCCGCCGGGAACATTGATCGGAATTGAAAAGAACGACGCATTGCCCGCGCCGCGCCCGAAATAATCTTCTCGCACCGCACCGCTGGTCGAAAACTTGGGTTGCTCCACCAGATCGGGACGATCCGTTCCCCCCGCGCCCACACCGGTTTGCTGCACTCCCGAATACACTGAAAACGGCGATCCACTGGTCAGCGTGGTGATATTCAGCACCTGCCAGCCCCGGGTGAGCGTTCTTCCCAGCGGACGCAAAAAACTTACCCGATCGAGCGGTAGCACCTGAATCAGACTGAGCGTGAACGAGTGTGTCGCGTCGAAAGTTGACGGGCCCTTCTCCGCGCCCGGGTTCCACGGATCTTGCGGCAGGGTCTGCAACACCACCCCGGCGCCCCCCAGAACTCCGCCCAGCACCGAACTGGTGTCATCCAGAGATTTCGAATAGGTATAGCTGGCCTGCAGTCCCAGGCCGGCGCGCGCGGAATTCTTGCTCAGGCTGCTTTGCAGGGCGTGATAGGTGGAGTGTGATCGGCTGGTCATCACCAGCTCCGGCCCGAAACCTCCAATGGCATTGCCCGCCGAGTCGAACTGGGTAAACGGCGCGAAAGCAGGTTCGGCGCCGCCAAAGCTGTTCGGCGAATAGACGCTGGCCAGCTTCACGCCGGTCGTGCCCACGTACGCAGCGGTGAACTTCACATCGCCAAAATCGTGGTCAACGCCGGCGGTGAAAGTCTCGATGTAACCACTGCGGAAATTCTTTGCGAAGCCAATCATGGTCAGCAGCTGCACTTGGTTTCCCGGCGTGAGCGCGCGCAGATCGTCCTGATAACGCTGCAGGTCCACTATCGTATTCGGGGCCACGTGCTTGGAGTCTCCATTCGGAAACAGAAGCTGGCCCGAGGTGGTATACGGCTGCGGCAGAGTGATCGGCACGAACTTGTTCTGGAAGGGCAAAGGAACGTTGGGCAACGCGTTGGCGTAAAGGCTGGTCGCCAGCGGAAGGCTGCCGGTAACGAAATTGTCCTGCCACAGGTTGGGAAGAATGGTTGTGATTGCGCCTGCGGCGTGTAGCACGGTGTGGCTCTTTACGTTGTAGTCCACCGACAGCCGCGGTCCCCAGCCATTCCAATCCTGGTCATAAGGAGGTTGCGGGTTGTACAGGAAAATCTGCTTGGCCGTATGGTCCGAGTACGGAACATCTTTCCCGTTTGCATCAACGAATTTCGGAAGCGAAGTGCGGTTCCCCGCCTCGTGAATGCGGCTGTTCACTTCGTACCGTAATCCGTAGTTGACGGTCAGGTTCGGCCGTGCCTTCCATGTGTCCTGGAAATAAAAGTTGTAGGCTTCGCGCCGGACTGCGGCTTCGTCAAACCTGTCGCCCGCGGGGGTAACGTCCGCCGGGACGATGATGCTGAATGAATACGGTGTTGCCGTGAGCAGGCCGGTCAGCGAATCCGGCAGCGGATCTCCTGGCTTGATGTCATGAGTCCCGCTGGCCGAAGTGATCAGGACCGGAGAAAATGCCGTGCCTCCGCCGAACGTGTAACTCCCGTTCACGTTACTCCCGAAAATCGTGGCATCGCGGTTGGCCCGTATTTCCACGCCCCATTTGAAGGCATGGTTAGAGTGGACGTAACTCATGTCTTCCCTCAGCTGGTAAAGGTTGCCGAAGGACCCGAAAATCGAGCCGCCCGCTGAGTTGAATCCCTGAAAAAGTCCATCGCCGAATTGCAAAGCCGGCTGGGTGTGATTGATGGTAGGAAAGAATGGCGTGCTGCGAATGTAGCTGAATGAAGTATCCGAAACAAAACGAGGAGAAATCGTCCGCGTATATCTCACTCCGGCGTTGCGCTGATGATCGAAGAACTGCACCGCGAAACTGGGATCAATTGCAGTCTGATCGGGATTGGTCAACGGCCCTGTCACCTGATTGAGGCTGAACCGGGTCATCAGCAAGGCCTTGTCGGAGATCTTGTGGTCAACCCGCACCGAAAACTGGTCGGTGCGAGTGTAGATTTTCGAAGAAGCAGCGTAAGTGCGGTCGCCGTACGCCCCGGTTGGATCGTTGGGCAAGGGATAGCGGTCAAGCACCGGGACAATGGCCGGATTCACAGGCACGGTCAGCGTGTCGCCAGGAAAAGTCTCGGTGTCGATCCCCTGGCGCTCGGCCGCGGTAGGGACGGGAAAAACCTGCGTCGTCCCCAGCACCTGCCGAAAGCCCTGGTACTGGCCAAAATAGAAGGTGCGGCCGCTGCCGTTGTAGATCTTTGGCAGCACCACCGGTCCGCCGTTGGTAAAGCCGAACTCGTTGCGCACAAACGGCGGAATGCGGCGCTCGTCGGCGACACTTTTGTGATCAAAATAATTGCGCGCATCGAAGGCGGCATTGCGGGCAAATTCGAAGAAGCTGCCATGTACCTGATTGGTGCCGGACTTGGATACAACGTTGGTAAAGCTCGCCGCGCCGTGACCGATTTCCGCCTCCATTACGCCTGAACTGGCCTGCACTTCCTGGATGGCGTCCACATTGAAATTCGAAAAAGTAGCGCCTCCCAGCTCCGGATCGGTTGTGTCGAACCCGTCGAGGGCAAAGACGGTGGCGGTACCGCGCTGTCCATTCACCGCGAATTGCGCAGTAAAGTTAGCGGCGCCATTGGTGTCGGTCATGGTGCCGGCCGCCAGCAGCAGCAGCTTGCTGAAGTCGCGCGCGTTCAGCGGCAGGCTCGAAACCTCGCCACTCGAAAGATGCTCCCCTCCGCTGCCCTGCACCGAAATCGCTTCGGCGGACGGCAGCAATCTTACCTCCGCCGCCTGGGACGAAAGCTGCAGCCCGCTGGTGAGCACGGCGCCGTCCTTGACCACGACAACGACGGGCTTCACCGACCCCCAACTCTTGCCCCCGCTTTCCACCGACAGTTCGTACTGGCCCGCGGCGATTTCAGGGAAAGCGAATAGGCCGTCAGCCGAAGTGCTGGTAGCGTAGTAGCGTTCTCCTGCGACTGCTTTCAGCTTGACGGTTGCATTCCCGACCGGCTTCCCGGCATCGTTCCGCACCACTCCCCGCCATGATGCGAGGGAAAAGCCGCTGGCCATCGTGGCCGCCGCCAAGACGGCAACCAGGCAGACCGCGCGCGAACTTTCCCCAAGACGGAAGAACATTGCAGGGCATTATAGCTGCGCTGCCAGGCATAGCAGCTGTTTTAACCCATGGGCTTTTCTTTGCGTCCTTTGCGGATCTCATTGCGACCTTTGCGGTTAAGATCTTTGAAAACATCGCCATCGCGCCGCGGTAAAGGAAGCACGAGCAGGGACGCTCGCGCCCACATCCATCCGTGCGGGCGTCCGCCCCGCAGATTGCGGTATATTAGCGATTCCAGACTTCTTCTTTCCCGCCAGGCCGAAAATCATGTTGCACGCTCGCAGTAGCGTATTGCAGTCCTCGTCGAATCCCGGACCACTCTCCGCCTACCGCTATTTTGTCTATGGCATAACCCTCCACAGCGAGATCCCTCTAGCTTTGCCGGAGCAGGGACACGGCGGCCTGGGCCAAATCGACCTCTGCGTTGCCCCCGCCTCCCATTTTTCCGAAGCGGCCCGCAGCCTTCCCCTGCACCCGGATTCAGAATCGTTCTACCAGGCAAGGTTCCTGCCGGACGGCTCAACCTATGTCCGATGGGAAGGCGTGGGAGAATTTCTTATTTCTCCCGACGGCCGCCGAATCACCGGCCGGCAGAATGACCAGGCCCATGAGGAGTCGTTCCAGGTATACCTGCTGGGGCAGGCGCTTTCTTACGCTCTGGTCAAACAAGGTTTTGAACCTCTCCACGCCACCGCCATCGTGGTCAACGGAGAAGCCGCGGTCCTTCTGGGCAGCAGCGGCTTCGGGAAGTCCAGCCTGGCGGCCTGCTTCCTGGACGCGGGCCATCGCCTCCTGACCGACGATCTGCTGATCCTGAGTCCGGGCCGCCGGGGCGTCACGGCCTACCCGGGGCCTCCGCGCATCAAACTGTTTCCCAAGCTGGCCCGCCGGTTCCGGCATGAGGCAGCGGGGGGTGTCGCCATGAACCTGGAGAGCAAGAAGCTTATCCTTCCGTTGGGTCACACCCAAAGCACGCTGGACCCGGTTCCGCTCAAGGGCATTTACGCTCTGCTCACGCCCGGGTCGAAAGCTCGCAAACACGCCATCCGTATTTCGGTCCTGCCCCCGCGCGACGCTTTCATCGCCTTGGTAAAGAACACTTTCAACTATCGGATCGTGACCCCTGCCCGCTTGCAACGCCAGTTCGAAGCCGCCACCCGGGTGGTCAGCGTCATGCCGGTAAAGAAGGTGGCGTACCCCCGGATTCTGGCCCGGCTTCCCGACGTCCGGGACGCCCTTCTGGCGGACATGAATTCCCCCGACGACCGGCAGGCAGCATGCGGCGATTGAAGCGTTTCGCCCAACTTACGGACACCGAGAGGCGCATTCTTGTCCGTGTCTTTTTCGTGGTCGGGATGGCGCGGGCAGCGCTCTTTGTGTTCTCCACCGACACTGCCCGCAAAGTGGCAGCCCAAGCCGCCGCTGGCGCCTCGGGATCGCTCGAGCAGATGGTGTGGGCGGTCAAAGTCGCGAGCCGCTACCTGCCCGGCGCTACCTGCCTGACCCAGGCCCTGGCCGCCCAGGCCCTGCTCACCCAGTCCGGTTTCCCCTCGCAAGTGGAGATTGGCGTTGCCAGGGACGATCGGCGCCGCCTTCAAGCCCATGCCTGGGTGGTTTGCCACGGCCAAGTGGTGCTAGGCGGGCAGCAGCCAAATCACTACAATTCCATCATAGTTCTGGACTAAGTGCTGGACTGAGTTCTGGATTTTATAGGAGTTAAAGATGTCACGCCATTTTTCATCACGCGTCACCAGCGCCCCGGATGTGATGCTTCGCATTATCGGCGACGAAGCAGTAATTCTGAATCTCAAGAGCGAAACCTATCTCGGCCTCGACCCGGTCGGTACTCGCATATGGACAGTCCTTCAAGACTCTCCTTCCATTCAGGCAGCGCATGCATCGCTCCTCGATGAGTTCGAGGTCGAACCGGAGCGCCTCCGCCAGGACATGGACCGTCTTCTCGACCAGATGCTTGAACAGGGTCTCATCGAGTTGCATCCCGGCGAAGCCGCCTAGCTGAACCTTATCGAGAACGGAAATCTGCATGAGCGGGATCGTCGGCATCGTACATTTCGATGAAGAGCGGGTAGACCGCCATCTGTTGGGACAGATGACTGCGTCCATGGCCTTCCGCGGCCCCGACGCCCAGGAAATATGGATTGACGGCCATGTCGGCTTCGGCCATGCCCTCCTCAAGACGACGGATGAATCCGAGCACGAGCGCCAACCCTTCACCCTCGACGGCCGCACCTGGATCGTCGCCGACGCCCGCGTGGACGCGCGCCACGACCTGGTTCCCCAACTCAAAGCCCACGGCCATGAGGACGTCTCCCCGGACGCCACCGATGTCGAGTTCATCCTGCGCGCCTGGCAGACCTGGGAAGAGAATTGCGTCGAACACCTCCTGGGCGACTTCGCCTTCGCCATCTGGGACGCGCCGAAGCGCAGTCTCTTCTGCGCGCGCGACCACCTGGGCGTCAAACCTTTCTTTTACGCCCACCTCGGGCAGAAACTCATCTTCAGCAGCTCGCTCGATTGCATTCGCCAGCATCCCGCCGTCTCCGACCGGCTGAACGATTTGGCCATCGCCGACTTTCTGCTGTTCGATCTCAACCAGGATCTGGCCGCCACCAGCTTCGCCGATATCCAACGCCTCCCCCCGGCGCACTCGGCAAAGTGGTCAACCACCAGTGCGCAACTGCGCCGCTACTGGACCCTCCCCATCGACGAGCCGCTTTACTTCCGCAAATCCGAAGACTATGTAGATCGCTTCCGCGAGCTGCTCGACCAGGCAGTAAGTGACCGCCTGCGCACCCGCAAGATTGGGGTCATGATGAGCGGCGGCCTCGATTCGCCGACCCTGGCCGCGACCGCCAACAAGCTGCTGCGCGCCCGGTCGCCGGATTCCGAAGTGCGCGCCTTCACCAGCGTCCTCGATGGCGTAATCGACAGCAACGAACGCTATTACGCGGGCCTGGTGGCAGAACATCTAGGAATCCCGATCCACTACTTCGATCGAAGCAAAAATTTGATCGATCCTCACTGGGAGGAAGCCGGCGTCCGGACCCCGGAACCTGTGCAGGATCCCACGAACCTCATTCTGGAGCAGAAGGAATACCGGGAGATGGCCGCCTACAGCCGCATTTCGTTCTACGGGGAAGGCCCCGACAATGCGCTCCGGCACGAATGGCAGGCTTATCTCTCTGACTTGGTCCGGCAAGGGCACTTTGGCCGGCTGGTGAAGAGTGCGTGTGACTTGCTGATCCGGTCGCGGCGCATTCCATTTCTCGGTCGCATACGGCAGTCAATAGCCATGCAGTCGCAGGCGCAACCCGAGAAGGCGCAGTTTCCAGAGTGGCTCAATCAGGAGTTAGTGTCCCGGCTGAACTTGCGTCAGCGCCGGGAATACATCGAGCGTTCGTGGACGGAGCCAAATCCGCATCGCTTGCGCCCCTTGGCGTATCGCTCATTCGAAGGCCTGCTTTGGGACCGCCTGTTTGCTCAGTCGGACGCGGAGATAACCGGCGCGGCGGCAGAGATCCGTCACCCCTTTGTGGACTTGCGCCTTCTCCGCTACTTGCTGGCGGTTCCGGCCGTCCCCTGGTGCGATCAAAAACATATTCTTCGCCGCGCCATGCTTGGGGTGCTGCCCCTCCCCGTGCTGCGCCGCTCCAAATCGCCCCTGGTCGGAACCCCGCAATGGGAGGGCACTTTGCGCTCGGGGCCGTCGCCAATGCGCCCCGTGGGCGAGCTGGAAAAATATGTAATTCAGACCCCTGATCTGGCCAATCAGGATATGATGAATTTCTGGGTCGGGTTACGTCCGAGGGCCCTTAACTACTGGTTGCGGAACTTGCAAAGCAAGCCCCACCGCGCTCCGCCTGCGAAGGTACGGGTACCGAATCGGCCCTTCGCGATTTCGGCGTGAGCCCTGTGATTTTATCCACTGCCGAGGTCAGGCGGGAGGCGAAGTATGAAGGATAAGGAACAGCTGCCTATTACAAAACGATCCAAGAAGGCCTACCGTCAGCCGCAACTCCAGGTTTACGGCAACTTGAGGGACATTACCCAAACCACGGGAAACACAGTGAAGAACCTGGACGGCCCCAAGATGAAGATCGACAAGACCAGCTAAGGACCGCTTGCGTGTACTCGTTAGCCGCCTATGGACAGATGGTCGCCGACAAAATCCGCACCGATGCCTATGCCCAGGCACTCCAACAACTCATAAAGGCCGGCGACGTCGTAGTTGATATTGGCACTGGACCGGGAATCCTTGCCCTTCTGGCGTGCCGGTTCGGCGCCCGCCGCGTCTTCGCCTTCGAGCCCTCCCCAATTATCGAACTCGCCCGGGAAATTGCCGCCGCCAACGGCTTTGCTGACCGGATCGAATTCATCCCGAAGATGTCAACGGAAAGCTCCCTGCCGGAACCGGCGAATATGATTGTCTCCGACATCCATGGGATTCTGCCTTTTTTCGGCAAGAGTCTGGTTTCCATTATCGACGCACGGGAGCGATTTTTGGCTTCCAACGGGCACATGGTCCCTCGTAGTGACACGCTCTGGATCGCGGGAATCGCTGCTCCGGAAATTTACGAGAAACAAATTGGCCCCTGGAACAAACGGCCCTACGAATTCGATATGTCAGCAGCAGGCATGAGGCGAATCAATTCGATCGACCAGTGCGCCGCGACTGCGGAGCAAGTATTCCTCGAACCACGCTGCCTGGCCACCCTCGACTACCAAACGGTCAAAGAAACCGGTCTGGATACAACGGTCTCATGGACGGCCGACCAGACCGCCCAGGGCCACGGTCTCGCTCTCTGGTTCGATTCGATCTTGGCCGATGGGATCTCATGGACCAACCAACCCGGCGCCCCCCGTCTTATCTACCGCCAGGCATTACTCCCTTGGCCTGAACCACTCCAGGTCAGCCCCGGCGACACCGTAACTGTTGCTATTTCCGCAAAATTGGTCGGCGACGAGTATGTCTGGCGCTGGGACACTCAACTGCGGACCAGAAATTCGCCCAATGGGGCGAAGCCGCTGTTTCGCCAGTCAACTTTCTTTGGCGCAGACTTGTCGCTGCCGGAGCTGCGGGCGTCCGCCTCCCAGTTTCAACCGAAACTTAACGAAGATGGCAGGATCCATCGCCGTATCCTGTCGCTCATGGAAGGAGAAATGTCACTAGAAGCCATAGCGCAGGAACTGGTAAAAAATTTCCCCACCAAATTCCAGCGCCGCCAGGACGCATTCAATCTGGTCTCAGCCATCTCCCGTAACTTCGCCAGCTAACCTCTGCCGTGTGGTCGCGGGCGACTCGCCCGCGCTTTCTAAGACCCGGCGGGCGAGTCGCCCGCCACCGCACGACCAATCTGATGACAGCCTCTCAGCGTTCGGAACCCGCCCCCAGAACCCTCCGGCCCCATTTACCCGCCAAGCGCAGGGGGCGTATCAGGTAGTAAAGGAACCCCAACAACGGCGGCAGGCGCAGGAACTCCAGGTCCGTAGACTTGGGCGCAAACAGGATGCTCGAAAAATACCCGACTTTGTCCCAGGGACGATGCAAAAGACGTAAATGCCGAAAGGTCAGCGCATTCTCCGCTTCTTCAGAGGGAGGATCCAGTGGGTAGAGCTTCACTCCTTCCGGCAGTTCGGCAGGAGAATAGTAAGAAGGCAGCGGCGTTCCCAGCAGCCCCGACGACACAGCCAGGGTTTGCCGAATCGGGAGATTGAGCTCGAATTGCTCGGCTTTCTTCGCCACTTTTTGCCAATCTATCGGCGAGGCAGAAACAATTTCATGAATATCAATCAGCCACTTCAGGCTCCGCCACTCGTGGTCCACCGCGTGTATGCACAAATAAAGAAATTCCCACTCAGGGCTCAATGAAAATCCGTGGGCATCAAGAAACATTCGGGGATGGACCTCGGCCCAAAGGTCCCGCACGGCTTCATCGTTCTTCGAGGAATGCTGCACCAGTATCCAGTGCAATTCCAGCAGGAAAGAAATACCCCGGCCTTCACGAACCATGCTGAAATGCCGGCCATGGCGCACGGCAAGCTTCGACAGATACGGATCATTGGGCTCTGCACGATAGCCGGAAGCCAGAAGGAGCGAGATCGCCTGATCAACATTCGCGGGCGGAACCAGAATATCAATATCGACACAGACCCGGGCCGCCACATCGCCGTAAAGTGACTGCGCCAGGGCTACGCCCTTCAAGGGAATGACGCGAATCTCAGCCTCATCGAGCAAGCCAAGCAGCCGGGCCAATTCCTCGGCCAGCAACTGGTTACGAAGCGCGTTCGCAAGATATTGACCTTTCAGTTCCGCCTGCACCGCCTCCGGCACGCCGGGGAACCCGAATTCAAGCAGGTTGCGATAGATGAGCGGATAAACCTGGTGACTGTAAGCGCGTTCCAGAAGCAGAGGCCACTGCAGGGGGATCGCGAGGAATTGCAGGACGCGAGCCCGCTCTTCGGGATTGAGTTTTCCGCGCGCCAGCAGCAGGCAGAGTTCGTCCTCGCGGCTCAAAACGGGAGTCGTCAAAACGGGGGTCATGGCGGGGTCACGATCTCACGCATAATTTCTCGGATGGGCTGTGTGCCGCTATATCCCGGCCATCGTACACTCAGGGTATACGATAAAACATGGCTGCCAGCGCGCTTGCGATTGAAGATGTCGTGAAGTATTTCCCGGTGCCGCAAACCGGAGTGCGGGCGTTTCTCAATCCTTTTTCGCCGCTGACCCATCCCGCGCTGCTAGGCGTTTCCTTCCAGGTCGAGCCCGGCGAAATCGCGGCCCTGATCGGCGCCAACGGTTCTGGCAAGTCGACTCTGTTACGCATTCTGGCAACACTGCTGGTGCCGACCCGCGGCAGTGCCCGGGTCTCCGGATACGATGTCGAACGCCAGGGTCCGCTGGTCCGTGCCCAGCTTGGCTTTCACTCTGCCACCGACGGCGGTTTCTACGATCGCCTCACTGCGCGCGAGAACCTTCAATTCTTTGCCGCCATGAACAATCTGTTCGACGCCGAAGCTGCCGGGCGTCTTGAAGAACTGACCGATCTGATGGGCATGGGCACATTCATCGACAGCCAGGTGCGTACCCTCTCCACCGGCCAGGTCCATCGCCTGGGCCTGGCGCGGGCCATGATCCATCGTCCCAGCGTGCTGCTGCTCGATGAGCCCACGCGCAGTCTCGATCCCATAGCCGCCGCCGATTTCCGCAGGTTTCTGAAAACTCAGCTGGTCGAACGCCATGGCACGACTATTCTGTTCGCTTCGCACACCCTGGCGGAAGTCGAGCAACTGGCGGACCGCGTCGTGCTCCTCGACAAAGGACGGATGCTGGCATGCGATTCGCCGCGCAGCCTGCGCGCCAGCACCGGCGCGCCTACGCTCGAAGAGGCGCTGGAGCGGTTGACTCCTCCCGACTCGCTGGCCGAGGTGTCCTCGTGAACTCACAGCGCATGTGGCGCAAGGTGCTCGCATTTTTCCGGCGCGACGTTGCCATCGCCCGCAGCTACCGCATGGCCTTCGGGCTCGAAATCCTCGAAGCCTTTTTCGGGGTCGCGACTTTCTACTACCTCTCGCGATTTGTTTCGAACGACGAACTCGCGCGGACGCTTCCCGCGGGCGGCGATTACTTCGCCTTCGCCCTGGTCGGCTTCGCTTTCTTCGACTATCTGACCGTCTCGCTGAGCGCCTTCGACAGCAGCATCACCGAAGCACAGCGCAATGGCACACTCGAGGCCATGCTGGTGACGGAAACCCCGCTGACCATGATCCTGATTGCCTCGACCGCATACCCATTCGTCCTGCTCGCCATGAGGACGGTAATCTACCTGGCCTGGGGCGTGTTGTTCTTTCACTTTCCGATTCACGAAGCCAACTGGCTGGGAGCGGTGACAATACTGATCGTCTCCATTCTCGCCTTCGCCGGCCTGGGAGTTATCTCTACCAGCTATCTCCTCCTGTTCAAGCGCGGCAACCCGGCGAAGTGGCTGATCGTAGGGGCGTCGAGCCTGCTCGGCGGCATGATGTACCCGGTGTCCGTGCTCCCGGCGTCTCTGCAATGGATGGCACGCCTGCTTCCGGTTACTTATTCCCTCGAAGGAATGCGTCAGGCGCTGCTGGCGGGCGCCACGTTCGCGCAACTCTGGCCGGCAGTGCGAGCACTGCTCCTTTTCGCGGTAATCCTGCTGCCGCTTTCGAGCGTGGTCTTCGCCTGGTCGCTGCGCCGCACCAAGATCACCGGCACGCTCACGCATATGTGACAAAAAATAATCTCGCGCGTGCCCCGATCAAGCTCGCGTGGGCGGGATTTTGGGTGGTGACCTGTTCGAACAAATTCACTATGACCGGCGCCATCCTGAGGGACTTCAGTCCCGAAGGATCTCGCGCGTACCGCCACATGGTCGTGAGGGTATACATGCGCTGTGCGCTCTTTCCTTCGATTTCGGTCAGGGCAGGCTCGCAAGCTCAGGATGAACCCATCATGAGAGGGGAGATTCAAGCTCACCCACCACACGGAAGATCGAATACTGCGGAGTACCCGCGATTTTGTTAAACCCTGGATACCTCTCCACGACGTTTTCAAACACAGGATTGCGATACAGCAGATACACAACTCGCGGATATTGGCTCACTGACTGAGCAAGATTCGCAATCACGTCAACGATCCCCGATTCCGTCAGAGGGTTAAACATATAGACCACGAGCGGCTCCGCAGGAAAGATAAATTCGCGGGCATCCCCACACACCGCCTCCACCGCGAAGCATTGCTGCGAACCGTTCTTGTAGACGGCTAAGTTCTTCTGTGCCACATGATGCAAAGCCGCCAGCAGCTCGATCCCCAGAATGCGGCGAAACGGATAATCCGCAGCCATCAGGAGCGCACGCCCTTTACCCGAGCCAATATCAATAAAGGCGAACTCCCGAGAATCAATTTTCAGGATCGCCATCATCTCCCGAAAAATCGCAGGCTCAGTGGGTTGATAGGGAGAATGGAAGTGTCCCAGCAGGCGCTCGCGCCACCCAATGGTCGCGCTCGTAGTATCGACGCGGTACTCCCAATCATAATCCGCGTCTCCGTAACGACGGCGTCGCTGCGCGGGTGTGGATTCCCACAGGAATTGCCAGATGTGAGTGGCGAAACTCCCGACGGTCGGCAAGAACCCACTCCCCGCCACACCCTCTTTCCAAAATCGACGTAGAGCTGCAGGCAGGCCCGAATCGTGTTCGCAGGTCATGGTTTCGGCCGGCCGTGGCTCCGTGCTTCGCTTCAAGTGAGGCGGCACCGGCAGCCCTATCCAGGCATTCACTAGCCCAAGGGTTTCGCGCACCACCGAAAAAACGTCGCGCGTATTGCGCCACCAGTGGTCCGCATCGAACGGATCATCATGCGCGGCGCGGACCATGGCCCTGGCATCGCTTCCCACCACCTTCTGCCATATGGTCCAGACCCGCCGGGTGTGTTGCGGTGAAGTGACCAGAATGATGGTTGCCTTCCCATTGCGCTGCATCTCGCTTCCCACTTCTTGCAGTTCTTCCTCGGTGTTCACCACCGGCACGGGGAGAACATGAATCGCGTTTTCCGGGACGCCTTCATGAATCAGGACCTGGCGGTTGTAATCCTCCTCGTTGGAAAAGCGGATTCCAAGTTTGGCCAGCTCGTCTGCCGGGCCGTCGGGCCGGCTAAGCCATACTTCGGGGGCGTAGCCCATGGCATAGACCTTGGCGCCTTCCAGAGCGCGTTGCGGCAGACCTCCACTCAGGACGAAAATCACGTCCGCATGAGAAAGTGGATCTTCTCGTTCTAGCCACCGGCCTGTGCCGCGAAATGAGACCACCCCCAGCAGGATCAGCACGGCTAACAAGGCAAGCAGGGCTCGCTTCATGCAGCTATGTTAACCCGCCCATCGATATGCGAACCCGCCACGAACCGCCTAGGGGCGGACGCTCTCGTCCGCCCGCCGGGCAAAGCCCGGCTACCCGAACCCGGCAACCAGGACTAAGCCAAAAAAAGGCGAGCTCTCGCTCGCCCGCCCGGACGGGGGCGTCCGGGCCTACGCATGTTGTTTAGAAGTGGAAGCCGATCTCAGCCGTCAGCGAGCGGGGAGTCACGTAGTGCGTCCCGCTGAATGTTGACAGGAAGTTATACAACGCGACTTTGTTGGTCACGTTGATCGCCGTCAAAGTAAGGCTCCACTTAAAGCGCTCCCCGTGGAAAAGATTGTCGTCCCCACGGCGAGGTCAAACAGATTGCGCGGAGCGATACGCGGCGGATTGGTGTCGTCCTTTCCTGCGTGGTCGTGGTGGCTCAGGGACGTTTCAGGCTGATCTTGCCCCGGAACGAACGCAGCTCGAAACGGGATCGAGTCACCATCCCTGGCTTCAGCAACAGATTCCCGGCGCCGCCCGCGGCAAAACCGTTTGCAATCGGGAACTCCGGATCTGACTGCCCTTTGATAGAGCGCGCCTTGATGTCTACGAAAGCGCTGGCCGGAATCGAGATCTCGAGGTCCCCCGAATGGCTGGTAAGCAAGTACTCGCCTGCCGGCCCGGGATCGCCTTGATAGGAGATTCGACCGCTTCCTGAATTCACCTCTACCGATGGTCCGGTCACGTTGCGGATACTTACGTTGCCGCTCACGGAATGAATGTCGAGATGGCTGTTGCGGATGTCGGTCAAAGTAATCGGCCCGCTGAGGGTCCTGACATGCAGGTGGGCATCGCTGATGTCCGTCACTTCGACGGAGGCGGCCGCAGCCTCCAGGATCACATCGCCGCGCAGCCCCTGGGCCCGCAGGGTTCCGTCCGAGGAACGCAGGCTTACGAACGCGTCGAGCGGTACCAGCACCGTGTAGTCCACCAGGTTCGTGCCCTGACGGCTGGAAATTGACCGCAGCTCAATGCGATCGCCGTGCTGCTCGTTCACCAAACCCACCGCATCGGAATGCGATACGGTCTCGACCACAACCTGCCGGCTTCCCGAGGGCTTAACTGTAATCGGGCCATAATTGTTGGTGATTGAAACAACTGCCCTGGGCCCGACGTTATAAGTGAATTCCTTCTTCTCCTGCGCCCCGGAGGTCATCGCCAAAACCGAAATGACGATGACGACTTGCGCCGGGACCCCGACACTCCTACGAAGACTCATAACGCCCCCGCCCGCAAGAAAACGCAACCAGCGCAGTTATAACCGCTCCCATGGCTGACCTTCAAGACAAGACCGGCTTTTGTGACCCAACGGGAATACAAACGAATAAGACCTGGAATGCCCCAGACCTTACCGGATTATGCACTCAATTAGCTAGATGCGTGCCGAACCGCAATCAGAGGCCTGTCCGGAAACGAAATTCGATTCCGAAGTGTTGGTTGTGTGGTCGCGGGCGACTCGCCCGCGGCTTTTGACTCCGCGCTCGCGGCTTTCGCGGGCAAGCCGCCGTTCTCATGACGGGGTCATCCTGAGCTTGCGAAGGATCTGGCGTGCAGCGGATGCGGCCTCGCGACAATTGTGGCGGCGCGCGCAGGATCCTTCAGGACTGAAGTCCTTCAGGATGACGCCGGTATGGTGGATTTTTCCGAATGAGCCACTATCCTTCCGCCCCACGGTTTGACGCGTTTCTACAGCACACGCTAAAATGGCTTAGTTTGCCTGTACTCACGGTTCCGTTCTGGAGCCGCCCCGCATTCGTTGCCCAAAGCGCCGACGCGGAACGCAAGCACAGGAAATTCAGCAGGTTTCCCGCAATCGCGCCAGGCCGCGACGGGCACGAGATTGGACGGAGGCATACGTATGTACGCGGTCATCCGCGCCGGAGGTAAGCAGTACCGGGTGGCGCCCGGCGATGTGATTCGACTCGAGAATCAGGGCAACGGTACCGACGGCAAAATCGAGTTCAACGACGTGCTGGCCGTCTCGGGTGAGCCCGGTCAGATCGGGCGTCCGGAGTCCGCCGCGCTGGTGACCGGTGAAGTGGTGGAGCAGGGCCGCGCCGCGAAAATTCTCGTTTTCCACTACAAGCGAAAGAAGCAATACAAGAAGCTGCGCGGACACCGTCAGGGATACACTGCGGTTCGCATCACAGAGATCGCGTTCGGCGGCCAGAAATTCACCGCCCCAGAGCTTCCCAAGAAAGAAGCAAAACCCAAGAAAGTTCAACCGGCCGAGGCAGAACACGCACCGAAAGTCGAAGCTAAGTCGAAAGCACCGGCAAAGAAAGCGGCAGCCAAAAAGGCCGCGCCAAAAAAGTCGGCGTCGAAAAAGAAAAGGTAGCGCCGCAGAAATTGAAACCAGAAACTGGAAACTGAAAATCCATGGCACATAAAAAAGGTCTAGGCAGTTCACGAAACGGACGCGACTCCAACGCGCAGCGGTTGGGCTTCAAGGCTTTCGGCGGACAGGTTGTCCCGGGCGGCACCATCATCGTGCGCCAGCGGGGGACGCGGGTCAAACCCGGCCTGAACGTCGGCCGCGGCAAAGACGACACCCTCTTCGCTAAAATCAGCGGACGCATCAAATTCATGGACAAGGGCTCCATGGGCAAGTTCGTCATGATCGAACCCCTGGAAGCGAAGTAGCAGTCGGAAGATCAAACAGGGTCGCGCGTAGCAAGCGGCCCGAAGCCTCGGCGCGGGCCGGGGCATTTTTGTTTGACGGCTGTCAGCTCTCAGCCATCAGCTTTCAGCCAACCGCCTGTTTCTCCACCTGCAGCGTTTGCTGAAGGCTGACAGCTGAGGTCTGACGGCTGCTTTTATGTTTATTGACGAGGCAAAAATCCGGGTCAAAGCGGGCGACGGCGGCAATGGCTGCATGGCCTTCCGCAGGGAGAAGTTCGTCCCGCGCGGCGGCCCCTCGGGCGGCGACGGCGGCAAGGGTGGCGACGTCATCATGGAATCCAGCGAACGTCACAACACCCTGGTGCACTTCCGCTTCAATCCGGAATACAAAGCGCAGCGCGGACGCCACGGCGAAGGCTCCAACCGCACCGGCCGCGAGGGCGTGGACGTCCTCCTGAAGGTTCCGGTGGGCACGATCGTCTACGACGACGAAACTGGCGAGAAAGTCCACGACTTCTCTCACCCGGACGACCGCATCGTCATCGCCTGCGGCGGTCGCGGCGGTCGGGGAAACGCGCGCTTCGCTACCTCAACCCACCAGGCTCCGCGCGAGCACGAACCGGGCCGTCCCGGTGAAGAACGTGTCTTCCGCCTGGAGCTGAAACTGCTCGCCGATGTCGGCCTGGTCGGCTACCCCAACGTAGGCAAGTCCACGCTGATTTCACGCATCTCCGCCGCCCGGCCAAAGATCGCCGACTATCCCTTCACCACGCTGCAACCCAACCTGGGCGTGGCGGTGGTTGGTCAAGCCCCTAATGAGAAAAGTTTCGTGGTTGCCGATATCCCCGGCTTGATCGAAGGCGCGCACACCGGCGCCGGACTGGGCACCCAGTTCCTGCGTCACATCGAACGCAATCGCCTGCTGGTACACATGGTGGACGTTTCCGACGCCAGCGGACGCCCCGACCCAGTCAAAGACGTGGAAGTCATCTCCGAGGAACTGGCCAGCTTTGGAGCGCACCTGGAAGACAAGCCCGCGATCATGGTGGCTTCCAAAATCGACGTCGCCAATAAAGAAAAACTGGCCCAGCTCAAGCGCTATTGCAAAAAGAAGAACCTGGAGTTGTTCCCCGTCTCAGCCGTGACCGGCAAAGGGATCGATGAGCTGAAATACGCCATCGCCGAAAGAGTGGAAGAACTTCGGATGCAGCCCGTCGAGGCAAATCAACTGACAACTAAGATCTAAAAACTAAGATCTGGTTTTATATAGATCTCGCGTGCAGATCCCCGACCGCCTGGTGCACCCGATCCGAAAGCGCATCCATATTTCGCAGGGTATATCCAGAGGTCGAAATGGGCTGACCAACCCGCATCTCCAGCGGCCGGCACTTGATGTGGTAAGTATTCATCGGCAGCAGTTCGAAGGTTCCCACCAAAGCCACCGGCACAATGTCTACCTGTGCCTTGATCGCCAGAAATAATGCTCCCGGCAGAAACGGTTTGATCTCTCCATCCGGCGTGCGGCCCCCCTCGGGAAAGATGACCAGCGGCATACCGCTCTTCAAACTCTTCAGAGCGGCACGAATACTGCCAATCGACCGCGACGGATTCTGCTGGTCCACGCAGATTTGCCCTGACCTTCTCAGGTGCCACCCCACAATCGGATAGCCCAGCAATTCCTTCTTGAACGCAATCCGAAACTCGAAAGGCAGATACACATACAACACCGGAATGTCGAGCGCCGAGGCATGATTGACGGCGTAGACGTAGGGCTTCGAAGTGTCGATGGCTTCCATCCCGGTTACTTTCGTGGGCGAGGAAATCGTCGCCATGATCAGTTTCGACCAGAACCGCGCGAACCCATGCAGGATGCGGCCCTTGTTTCCGAACAGTGATACGGGGATGGAAATAATTCCGAGGACAACCGTGTAGGCCCAGATAAGCGGATCGAAGATGAAATAGGACCGCAAACGGCTGGCCCAACCATACCGTCGAGAGATGGCTTCTGTGGCGGGTTGGGCCGGGGTCGACGCCTCCGTCGCTTCCGTCGCCCCGTCCATCTCGGTCGGTGTTTTCAAAGATTGCACCGCTTGTTAGATGCGCGCGCCGAGCAGTCGCATCGCCTCTCCTACAATGTATATCGATCCGGTAATAACCACCACTGCATCGGCGCGAGCCGAAGTTCGCACCAGTTCAATCGAAGCGGCCACATCCGGGGCTTCTTCAATCGGAGCGGACGTGCGCGCCGCCGCCTCGCGAATCTCTTCTGGTGAGGCTGAACGGGGATTATCGGCGCGAGTCGCAATCACCCGGTCAGCCAGCGGAAACAGAATCTCCGCCATCTCTCCAATTGCCTTGTCCCGCATCGCGCCAAAAATAAGCGTCAATGGGCGATCGGGATAACCGGCCGAAAGAGTGGAGCGCAGCGCCCATGCCCCAGCCGGGTTATGGGCCACGTCGAACACATATTCCGGCGCACCGCCGCTCGCGGGTATCACCTGGAACCGCCCCGGCCAATGGGTCTCCCGTATGCCTCGCTCAATCGAAGCCGCCGTCACCGGAAACCCCTGCCTGCTGAGCTCTTCGGCCGCCGCAATCGCAAGCGCAACATTTCTCAACTGGTGGCGCCCCAACAACGGAGTTTCGACCATGATCTGCTCGCCCATCACTTGCAGCGGATACCGTGACACCGGCATTTTGTCGGCGCCAAGTGCCAGGTATGCACCGCTGGCCGGACTCACCGGCGGCACATACGGCACCGCACTCACAGCCCGCGCTCCCAACTCCAGAATCGTGTTCCCGATCACGTCGTTGGCCTTTGGCTGCTGCGGCAGCGTAACCACCACGCCTCCGCGACGTATGATCCCGGCTTTTTCGCCTGCAATCTCAGTCACCGTATCACCCAGAAATTTCTGGTGATCAAGCGAAATATCGGTGATGACACTGACTCGCGGTTCCACCACGTTGGTCGCATCCAGCCGCCCGCCCATACCGACTTCGAGCACCGCGACTTCTACCTTCCGGCGTCCGAAGTGCTCGAATGCGATCGCGGTCAGCATCTCGAAAAAACTGGGATGCCACGGCAGTTCATTCTCACTGACCAAGCGCTCGGCTGTACGGTCGACCAAGTCGTGGATCAGGGCGAAATCATGATCGCCGATTGATTCTCCGCCGATCTGTATGCGCTCATTGATCCGCACCAGATGCGGAGAGGTATAAAGCCCGGTGCGCAACCCCGAAGCCCGCAAAATCGAAGCTAGCGTCGCGGCAGTCGAGCCCTTGCCGTTTGTCCCCGCAATCAGCACGCTGGGAAAACGCCGTTCCGGATTGTCCAGCGCCGCCAGTAACACCCGCATGTGCGCCAGGTCGAATTTGTGCGCGGGCGTCTGAGCCAACTCATGGCCCAACGCGTACATGCGAGCAATGGCAATTTCGTAGGAAGACATCAGTCGTCGGTCGTCAGCTAAATCCTAGGTTATCAGCTTCAACTCTGGGCTCTCGAGAGCATGCCGTCGAATCGACAAACTCGATGGCCGAACGGGGGAGGAGGGGAGCTCGACGGAACAACTGAGAACCGAGAACAAACAATTGATCACTGGGTTTTAAACTGGGGTTAGGCCGAGGCCTGACGACCGATGACTGAAGACTGCCCTTCAGACTGAATCATAAATTCCAGCGCCCGCGAAATGTAAGCCTTCATCTGACGCCGGTGCACAACCGCGTCCAGCATCCCATGCTCCAGCAGAAATTCGCTCCGCTGGAAGCCCTGAGGAAGTTTCTGGCGAATCGTCTGCTCAATCACGCGAGGACCGGCGAATCCGATCAGCGCCCCAGGTTCGGCGATGTTCAAGTCGCCTAGCATGGCAAACGAAGCGGTCACGCCTCCCGTCGTAGGGTCGGTCAAAACAGAAATAAATGGGACCCTGGCTTCGTCCAGCCGTGCCAGCGCGGCCGAGATCTTGGCCAGCTGCATCAGGCTGATCACGCCTTCCATCATCCGCGCTCCGCCTGAAGCAGAAACGATAACAATGGGCGCCCGGGTTTCGGTCGCCTGTTCGATGGCCCGTGTAATCGCCTCGCCTACGACAGCTCCCATGCTTCCGCCGATGAACGCGTACTCCATCGAACTCACAATCACGGTGCGGCCATTCAATTTTCCCCGAGCGTTGATCACCGCGTCTTTTAGTCCGGTGTCGGCCTGCGCCTGCTTCAACCGCGCCGAGTATGCCTTGAGGTCCACGAAATGCAGGGGATCGGTAGAAGTCAGATTGGAGTCGGAAACTTCGTATTCGTTGTCATCGAGAAGCTGGGCTAACCGGGCGCGCGCATCAATGCGGAAATGCCGGTCGCACCTGGGACAAACATTAAAATTCTCTTCCAGATCTTTCTTCCAGATAATCTGCCGGCAGGTGTCACACTTCACCCACAACCCCTCGGTGCGAACCTTGCGCTCGCCCGAGGTATCCAGCTCGCCGGCCTGTCGTTTGAACCATGCCATAAATCGTCGTTGGCCCTTGGTCGTTGGTCGTTGGCCAAAGCCTAAAGGGCCCGGTCCGGCGCAGGCGGAGAATGCCAACGACCAAGGGCCAACGACCAACGACGGTTTTCCTAGTACTCAATCCCTCTCTGCGCCATCACGCCCTTTTCGTAGGCATGCTTGACCTGGCGCATGTCGGTCACCGTGTCCGCGACCTCGACGATTGTCGGATGCGCGTTTCGCCCGGTCAAGATAATGTGCACCATTTCAGGTTTGCTCTTTAGAGTCTCTACCACTGTGGCCGGGTCGAGCATTCCGTAACTGATGGCGTAGTTAATCTCATCCAGGATGACCAGGTCCCAGGTTCCAGAGTTGATCGCAGCCACGCCTTCCGCCCAGGCTTCTTCCACCATGCGGACATCTTCGGGATCCGGCTTCTCGGCCCCAACCTTCACGAACCCCCGGCCCATCTGCTTCATCACAAACTTGTCGCCAAAGGCCTGCACGGCATCCAGCTCGCCGTAGTGCCACGAACCCTTCAAAAACTGCAGCATCAGCACGCGCATGCCCTGCCCCACCGCACGCAGGGCTGTGCCCATGGCAGCGGTGGTCTTGCCCTTGCCCGGGCCGGTATTCACGATGATGAGCCCACGGCGAATGTCCGGCATGAGAGCGAATCTCTAATTGTACCTGTTCCGGAGAAATGTAGGCGCGAACACCCCGTGCAGCGCTATCCCACTGATGCCTAAGAGGAAAGGGACCGCGGCCGAAAAGTGGCGGAAATAAAAAGCACGGGTGACGCCCGTGCTCCATTGGTTTTTAAATCTTGCTTTTACCGGAGAGGAAACGCAGCCTACGGCATCTCGATCACGGACCGCAAATCCACTTTGGGATCAGGCACTGGTGACTTCTCATCACCGATCAGCTGAATGGTAACCCGCAAAGCATTGATTTCTTTTTTGACCTGAGCGACTTCCTGTTCCTTGCTTTTCAACACTTCAAATGGATTCTTCATGGGCCGTAAGTCCTTTAAAGGGGAGGGCTGAAATACCAGCGATCTTCCGCTGACACCTCGACTCTAATCTTCCCCGAGACGAGATGGAACATCACGAAGGTACACGCCTGAATTCCTGACTTTCTCAGTGCCCCAGATGATAGGGGTGACCCTTCAGAATGGTGAACGCGCGGTAAAGTTGCTCCAGCAGAACGACTCGCGCCAGTTCATGGGCCAAGGTCATCTTGCCCAGCGAGAGGACTAACTTGGCCTCCCGACGCGCCTGTTCGCTGAAGCCGTCTGCCCCGCCCACGGCGAAGAGCAGCGGCAGCGGATTCCGGTCTTGGTAGTCGCCCACAAATTTCGCCAGTTCTTCCGAAGAGAGTTGCCTGCCTCGGCCGTCAAGCAGCACCAGCGTGTGGCGGTAGTGAGCATCCCGCGCACACAGTTTCAGAATCGCCGCCTCATCTTTGAGCCCGACTCCTTCGACGTCGGCATAACGCAACAGCCGTTTCAGATATTCATCCGTCAGCGACTGGATAGCCGCTTCTTTCGTCTTACCGATCCACGCTACTTTGATTTTCACAGGAAGGATTTAACCACAGCGGACGCGCTGGATTTTCGGTAGTGGGTTCAATTTGAATCCCCCTTCTAACGATGGGCCATCCTGAGCTTGCGAAGGATCTGGCGCGCAGCGGATCTGCTCTCTCACGCCGATCGTGGCGATGCGCGCTGGATCCTTCAGGACTGAAGTCCTTCAGGATGACGCCGTGCATTTGGATTCATCCAAATCGGCCTACTACCGGATTTTCCCTTGCGACCTTTGCGGTTAAGGATCTTTAGAGCTGCTAGGCGCGCTTCTTCCTTAAGCTCCGTACCGGAGCCCGGCGTTGTTTGGCCGGGGTGGCCACCAACTCCGCTGGCTCCATCCGCCGCGCCGACTTCCACAACCGCTCCAGGTCATAAAACTTGCGCGCCTTCTCGGAAAAAATGTGGACCACGAAATCCACATAATCCAGCAGCACCCACTCCGCCTGCCGGTAACCCTCTACATGAGTCGGCCTCTGCCCGGCCGTTTTCAAGCGCAGCTCGACTTCGTCCGCGATGGCCTGCACTTGCCGCGGATTCGTCCCGCTGCACACCAGGAAATAGTCGGTAAATGCGCCCGACCCTTTTTCCAGTTCCAGTACTGTGATTTCGTCTGCCTTTTTTTCCAGGCAAGCGCGGATGGCTTCAGAGACTTGAGATTTCGAATCGTTCTTAATCATGCGGGATGGGTCGCTAGTCCTTGGTCGTAAGTTGCGTCAATTTCCATTGTAGCCGACGCGATATCGGAAAGGTGTCGGAAGGGTGCCCCGTCCAAGCTCCGCTTGGGCAGGGGTTTTTCAGACAGTCAGTGCATGTTCCTAATGCCGGAATCGCCCAACCAGATAAAGCACCACTGAAAGCACTACGCTGATCAGTATCGAAGTCGCCAGCGGAAAGTAAAACGTAGTGTTCTTCCCGCGATAAACAATGTCCCCCGGAAGCCGCCCCAGTGGAACATGGGCGCGGCCGAGCAGAACAAAGACCACACCGGCTGCGATGGCCAGCCCACCCGCCACAATCAGCACTTTGCCCAGGTCCGTCATGAAGCTAAGTTTAACTGTTCCCTTCCGGACGCAGTGCTAGAATTCGCTCAAATGACACCCCGCCAGCTTAGGTTCGTCTTTATCCCTGTCGCATTGATTGTCGTCGCCTTAATCTGGTTCCTGTACGCGCACCGCGCCCGACCCACGCCAGTCGAAGTCACTGCCGAGCCCGGACATCATCTCGCCCTCGAAAATGAATATGTGCGCGTCTTCAAGGTGGAACTCGGACCCAGCGCGTCCACGCTACTGCACCAACACCGCCACGACTACATCTACGTGAGCCTGGGAATTTCGCAGGTAGAAAACGACGTTGCTGGAAAGTCGCCCATCAAGCTCACGCTGCAGGATGGCGAGACCCACTTCGTCCCCGGCGGATTCGCCCACGTCGCCAAGAATCTCTCCGACCGCCCCTTCCGCGACATCCTCATCGAACTCATGCAGGACGAGAAAGCCCGCCAATCGCCTCCGCCGAAGTGGGGAGAGAATGGAGATGAAGAACGCGGACTGGAGGTCCTGAACGGCGGCACCAACCACATTCTCTTCGTCAACGACGGGGTACGCGTCTCCCAGCTCGACCTGCAACCCGGCGGAATCCTCCCCAAACACCATCACGCCGGCCCCAGCCTGATCGTGGCCGTATCCGATCTGAGTCTGCGCGGCGACATCGAAGGCAATGCCCCAGCCCAGATTCAACTCAAGTCCGGAGAAGTAACCTGGACAAACGGCGACACCACCCACGCCCTGACCAACATAGGCAAACAAGACGCCAAGCTGATCACCATAGAATTCCCGTAGCCACCACAGCCCACATAGGGGCAGGTGTCCTCACCTGCCCAGCCGAGCGAAAGCTCGGCAAGGTTTAGGTTGCCGTCCTTAGTGTGGTCGTGTGGCCGCGGGCGACTCGCCGCGAAGGCTTTGACTTTAGCTTTCCAATTAGACTGCGATACGCCCTAAAAACCCGGCAAGCTACAATGAGCCGCCATGCCCGCATGGACAAACCGCATAGGCCTTACCCGCGAAGCCCTACTGCACTCGCTCCGGACCGCCGTCGCCGCCATCCTGTCCCTCATGCTGGCCCACGCCCTTAAGCTGGCGGAATTTTACTGGGCGCCAATTTCGACGATAGTGATCCTTCTCTCCCCGTCCGATCCGTTCACCCTGGCCTGGCAGCGCTTCGCCGGCACAGCCCTGGGCGCTGTCGTTGGCGCGCTGATCGCCACCTTCTTCCCTATGAACTGGATGGTCTACGGTGCCGGAATCCTGGTCTGCGGAATTCTCTCTGCCCTGCTGCGCCTGGGTGGCGCCTATCGTTTTGTGGCAATCACGCTGACCATCGTCCTGTTAGTCGCGCACGCGCGCCCGCCCTGGGTCGTCGCCTACCACCGCTTCATAGAAGTGTCGCTGGGAATCGCAGTAGCGCTCGTGGTCACAAAAATATGGCGCCTGCCATCGCCCAAGTAGTTGTCATCCCGTGCGAAGTCGAGGGACCTTGTGTTTTGTCTTGCGTACGAATTCCGACACGGCGCCTTAACAAAACAGATTCCCCCTTGCACTTTCCCGCATTCATCTGATATAAACAATTCACCGAGAGCAGTGTGTGGCTAGCCGGGCGAATTTTGTGAAACTCTCGTCGCTTGTCCGGCATCAAATTAAATACAGGTAATTCCTGCAAATCAGTCCCGGCCACGGGGCTTCATTCGGGGACAAGGTTCCTCGAAGGGTTGAATGCGTTGTTCGCAGAAACCTCCAAGTGATCTTTTTTCAAACTGATGCTCTTCCGCCTCGGCTTGTGCCGAAATGGCATAGGCGTTGTTGCAGGTGGAAGATGCGTTTCGTCGCGTGCGCGCAGCTCCCCGGACTGTGGAAAACAGGTGGAAATCCTGTGCCAGCAATGGGTTGACAGTGGTCGCCGCAAGCGCGTAGTTTGTACAAGTTTCGAGGACAGGCAGGGACGCACTTGTGTGTCTCTGCTCTGAACTGAAAGCGCCCGCTCAGGCGGTAGCGGATCGGTTCTTTGACAACTAGGTTGAACGTGCCAGTCGTGAGAGGAAGGCTCGGGTTGAAATCCGAGCGATCTCACAAGATAGATCCACCATGCCTCTTCGAGGGCGTGGTGGCAGTCTGCCAACTACCCGTCGGCAGACGACAGGTTTCAAATGAGAGTTTGATCCTGGCTCAGAATCAACGCTGGCGGCGTGCCTAACACATGCAAGTCGAACGAGAAAGTGGAGCAATCCATGAGTAAAGTGGCGACCGGGTGAGTAACACGTGACTAACCTACCTTCGAGTGGGGGATAACCTCGGGAAACCGGGGCTAATACCGCATAACATCTTTGGAGTGGAAATTCCGGAGATCAAAGGAGCAATTCGCTGGAAGAGGGGGTCGCGGCTGATTAGCTAGTTGGCGGGGTAACGGCCCACCAAGGCTTAGATCGGTAGCCGGCCTGAGAGGGCGCACGGCCACACTGGAACTGAAACACGGTCCAGACTCCTACGGGAGGCAGCAGTGGGGAATTTTGCGCAATGGGGGAAACCCTGACGCAGCAACGCCGCGTGGAGGATGAAGTCCCTTGGGACGTAAACTCCTTTCGACCCGGACGATAATGACGGTACGGGTGGAAGAAGCCCCGGCTAACTTCGTGCCAGCAGCCGCGGTAATACGAGGGGGGCAAGCGTTGTTCGGAATTATTGGGCGTAAAGGGCGCGTAGGCGGTGCGGTAAGTCACCTGTGAAACCTCTAGGCTCAACCTAGAGCCTGCAGGCGAAACTGCCGTGCTTGAGGGTGGGAGAGGTGCGTGGAATTCCCGGTGTAGCGGTGAAATGCGTAGATATCGGGAGGAACACCTGTGGCGAAAGCGGCGCACTGGACCACATCTGACGCTGAGGCGCGAAAGCTAGGGGAGCAAACAGGATTAGATACCCTGGTAGTCCTAGCCCTAAACGATGGATGCTTGGTGTGGCCGGTACCCAATCCGGCTGTGCCGAAGCTAACGCGATAAGCATCCCGCCTGGGGAGTACGGTCGCAAGGCTGAAACTCAAAGGAATTGACGGGGGCCCGCACAAGCGGTGGAGCATGTGGTTCAATTCGACGCAACGCGAAGAACCTTACCTGGGCTCGAAGCACAGTGGACCGGGGTAGAAATATCCCTTTTCGCAAGAACTGCTGTGGAGGTGCTGCATGGCTGTCGTCAGCTCGTGTCGTGAGATGTTGGGTTAAGTCCCGCAACGAGCGCAACCCTTATCGTTAGTTGCCAGCGAGTCAAGTCGGGCACTCTAGCGAAACCGCCCCGGATAACGGGGAGGAAGGTGGGGATGACGTCAAGTCCTCATGGCCTTTATGTCCAGGGCTACACACGTGCTACAATGGTCGGTACAAACCGTCGCAAACCTGCGAAGGGGAGCTAATCGGAAAAAGCCGGCCTCAGTTCGGATTGGAGTCTGCAACTCGACTCCATGAAGCTGGAATCGCTAGTAATCGCGGATCAGCACGCCGCGGTGAATACGTTCCCGGGCCTTGTACACACCGCCCGTCACATCACGAAAGTGGACTGCACTAGAAGCCGGTGAGCCAACCGCAAGGGGGCAGCCGTCCAAGGTATGGTTCATGATTGGGGTGAAGTCGTAACAAGGTAGCCGTAGGAGAACCTGCGGCTGGATCACCTCCTTTCTAGAGAGAACGTCACGGCACTTCCGCGGTTCCACCCATCTGAATCTTGAGCTTTCGAGTTCTCGATAAAGACCAGTGGAAATTAAACATACGGAAGATGTTGCCGTGTACCCTGTCCCGCTTCTTGATAACCCGCAAGGGCAAACCTGTGAAGTGGAATAGGAAACCCGTTCGGACCTCTCTTGCTCGAGTCCTATCCGCATGATGGTCAGTCCCGGCTTAGCTGGGATGTACGTTCAACCTTGTCCTCGAAAAAATATTGAGCTTCTGGCTACTAGCTTCTAGCTCCTGGCTAAATCATCTAAAAACGATTTGGCTGGAAGCTAGCGGCTAGTGGCTGGAGCCGGTGATAAAATTCAGGCTCCGGATAATTTTGTGCAAGCTGATTTTGTGCAGCAAGACCGGGCCTGTAGCTCAGGTGGCTAGAGCGCACCCCTGATAAGGGTGAGGTCGGTAGTTCAACTCTACCCAGGCCCACCAAAATCAGTCGTTAGTCGTCGGTCCTCAGTCGTCAGCAAGTCTTCGCTGATAGCTGACGACTGACAGCTGAAGAGCTGCTGTTAAGGGGCTGTAGCTCAGCTGGGAGAGCGCCTGGTTTGCAACCAGGAGGCCACCGGTTCGATCCCGGTCAGCTCCACCAGAATTCAGTCATCAGTCGTCGGTCCTCAGTCGTCAGAACTGACAACTGTGAACTTGAAACTGCTAACTGGGTTCGATTGAGATCCCGTCTGACAACGAGCCCGATGTTGGGCGCCAACTGTGACAACCATGATTCTGTTCACGGTTCAAGAAAGTCGCTTGGCGCCGAACATTGGGTTGGAAAGACTTTTGAAGTTTGCACACTTCGGAGTCGAGTAAGACCCATACCTGCTTAGGCAGGGTGATCCAGCGCAAGCTGGTGAGGACGATATTTGACAACTGAATAGATTGGGCAATCTACAAGGCTGTAAATTTTTATGAGTGCCTAGAGAGAAGCCTGCTGGTGTGCGGAGGAGTTTCGCGTTCCAGATTTCAAGTTCCGGATTTATCCGGAGCAAGAGATCCGGGATGTGAAGCAGTGATCCCGTGCGAGGAGCAGGCAGACAGGCCCATAGAGTTTGCGAGGCGTGTTTGAGTGGATTAGCTAGTAGCCAAAAGCTAGGAGCTAGAAGCTCAAGTGTGTCGAGTAAATTTTATGGTCAAGCTACTAAGGGCGCATGGTGGATGCCTTGGCAGAAGCAGGCGATGAAGGACGTGGCAAGCTGCGATAAGCCTCGGGGAGCCGCAAGCAGGCATTGATCCGGGGATTTCCGAATGGGGAAACCCACACAGGTAAAACCTGTGTACGTCCCAATGAATCCATAGTTGGGAACGAGCGAACCCTGGGAAGTGAACCATCTCAGTACCTGGAGGAAAATAAAGAAACCTCGATTCCGAAAGTAGTGGCGAGCGAAATCGGAATTAGCCTAAACCAGTCATACCTTCGGGTGTGGCCGGGGTTGTAGGGTCGACAACAGTAGAGTTAACAATCCAGTCGTTAGCCAAATCCCGCTGGAAAGCGGAGCCATAGGGTGTGATAGCCACGTAGGCGAAAACGAACTGGACTCGAAGTCGATACCTGAGTACCGCGGAGCACGAGAAACTTTGCGGGAAGCTACGGGGACCATCCCGTAAGGCTAAATACTAGCTTCTGACCGATAGTGAACCAGTACCGTGAGGGAAAGGCGAAAAGAACCCCTGCGAGGGGAGTGAAATAGTACCTGAAACCGTGTGCCTACAAACGGTGGGAGGACTATGCCGCGTAAGCGGAAAGTCTGACCGCGTGCCTATTGCATAATGAGCCGGCTAGTTATTCTTGTCAGCAAGGTTAAGCGAAAGCGAGCCGTAGCGAAAGCGAGTCCTAATAGGGCGAATCAGTTGGCAGGAATAGACGCGAAGCGGGATGATCTACCCTTGGCCAGGCTGAAGGTAGGGTAAAACCTACTGGAGGGCCGAACGGGTGTTTGTTGAAAAAAGCTCCGATGAGCTGAGGGTAGGGGTGAAAGGCTAATCAAATTCCGTGATAGCTCGTTCTCTCCGAAATAGCTTTAGGGCTAGCCTCGTGTGATTTGTCGTGGTGGTAGAGAACTGAATGGACTATGGGGCTTTCCAGCTTACAGAATCCAATCAAACTTCGAATGCCATAGAACAACAAGCACGGGAGTCAGACGGCGGGGGCTAAGCTTCGTCGTCGAGAGGAAAACAGTCCAGATCGCCTGCTAAGGTCCCCAAATTCAAGCTAAGTGGGAAAGGAAGTCGGAACGCCCAGACAGCCAGGAGGTTGGCTTAGAAGCAGCCATCCTTTAAAGAAAGCGTAATAGCTCACTGGTCAAGCGGTCCGGTGCCGACAATATAACGGGGCTCAAGCTTGGTACCGAAGCAGCGAATGCATCGATTCACGTCGATGCGTGGTAGGAGAGCATTCTCAACAGTTTGAAGCTAGACTGAAAAGACTGGTGGACGGTTGAGAAGAGACCCTGCCGGCATAAGTAGCGATAACGGAGGTGGGAACCCTCCGCGCCGAAAGTCTAAGGTTTCCTGAGAAAGGTTAATCCGCTCAGGGTCAGTCGGATCCTAAGGTGAGGCCGAAAGGCGTAACCGATGGACATCCGGTTAATATTCCGGAACTCCCTTGTATTCGTTATTACGATGGGGTGACGCAGTAGGATAAGCAGGCCGTCCTATGGCTATGACGGTTGATGCGTGTAAGGTGTTTCTCGTAGGAAAATCCGCGAGGAAGTTATCACTGAGACGCAAAACAGTACTCCGTATGGAGGAAAGCTGCTGATTCCACACTGCCAAGAAAAACCTCTAAGGAGAAGATAAGGGATCCGTACCTCAAACCGACACAGGTAGACGAGGAGAATATCCTAAGGCGCTCGTGAGAACAGTTGGTAAGGAACTCGGCAAATTAACCCCGTAACTTCGGGAGAAGGGGTGCCGCATTGGGTGTTAAAGCCCGAAGCGGCCGCAGAGAAATGCGCACTGCGACTGTTTAACAAAAACACAGGTCTCTGCAAAGTCGAAAACGACGTATAGGGGCTGACGCCTGCCCGGTGCTGGAAGGTTAAAGGGAGAGGTCAACCGCAAGGTGAAGCTTCGAACTGAAGCCCCAGTGAACGGCGGCCGTAACTATAACGGTCCTAAGGTTAGTATTCGCTAGCCTTAGTAAAATCTGGCTATTTGCTGGAAGGTCTGAGTATCCTGCGCTACGTGATGCAAATCACGTGACAATGCGTCAGGTGCAGATAATCAGCAGGAAAGGCCAGTGGGACAAAGGATCTCGCAAGTTCTGGAAATCGCAAGTTTCTGGAAAGACGCGAGGTTCGGGAGGGGCACGACTTCAGTCGTGCCGCAACGTGGCTAGATCGACGGGGCTTCAGCCCCTGAGGTTTCGCTTCCGATCCCGCTGGAATCCTCAGAGACTGTACGCCAGATTCCAACTCAAAATTGGAAATGATACAGTCCGGACTGCATAGCGATATGCAGAGAGTGGCAGAAATGTCCACTCCTTCTCGTTTGATCTCACAGACAAATTTGGAGAAGACGTCCCTCAGCGGCTAAAGCCGCCAGGTGGGCGGCTTCAATTGGCACGGCTAAAGCCATGCCCTACCCAAAGCGTTTGCGGGAAAGAACGAGGTAGTAACAATGCGAGCGAAATTCCTTGTCGGGTAAGTTCCGACCTGCACGAATGGCGTAACGAAAGTGCGACTGTCTTGCCGACTGACACGGCGAACTTGTAGTGCCGGTGAAGATGCCGGTTGCCCGCAACTAGACGGAAAGACCCCGTGCACCTTTACTATACCTTTACTATGAACTATGGCACTTGCTGCGCAGGATAGGTGGGAGGCTTTGATTCCAGGCTCTCGGGCTTGGAGGAGCCACCGGTGAGATACCACCCTGCGAGTTCTGTGGTTCTAACCTACTCCCGTAAACCGGGAGAGGGACATAGTAAGGCGGGTAGTTTGACTGGGGCGGTCGCCTCCTAAACGGTAACGGAGGCGCGCGAAGCTACGCTCAGGCTGTTTGGAAATCAGCCGACGAGTGCAAAAGCATAAGCGTGGTTGACTGCGAGTCCTACAAGACGAGCAGGTACGAAAGTAGGCTTTAGTGATCCGGTGGTTCTGCATGGAAGGGCCATCGCTCAACGGATAAAAGGTACGCCGGGGATAACAGGCTGATCGGAGCCAAGAGTTCATATCGACGCTCCGGTTTGGCACCTCGATGTCGGCTCATCGCATCCTGGAGCTGTAGAAGGTTCCAAGGGTTAGGCTGTTCGCCTATTAAAGCGGTACGTGAGCTGGGTTCAGAACGTCGCGAGACAGTTCGGTCCCTATCTGTTGTGGGCGCAGGAGATTTGAGAGGACCTGTCCTTAGTACGAGAGGACCGGGATGGACGAACCTCTTGTGTTCCAGCTGTCGTGCCAACGGCATAGCTGGGTAGCGAAGTTCGGTTGTGATAACCGCTGAATGCATATAAGCGGGAAGCACTCCTCAAGATGAGATCTCCCAACCCGTAAGGGATAAGAAGGGCCCAGGAAGACCACCTGGTTGATAGACGGGAAGTGAAAGCGCAGTAATGTGTGAAGCTTACCCGCACTAATCGCCCGTTCGGCTTGACCATAAAATTTACTCGGTGCATTAAAACCAGCTGTCAGCTCTTAGCTTTCAGCCTTCAGCTAGAACCTGAGCTGAATGAAAGCAGCGTTTTTCTCATCCGCTCGAACCTGGGATGGAAATTGAAAAACACGCTGACACTGGGCGCCGACGAGTTTGTGAAAGCAAGCTAGCCTTGGTAGCAGTGGTTGAAATCGGAAGCAAAACAAGAAGAAAGTAAGCCACACCCAATCTATTCAGTTGTGAGGCATCGTCCTCACGATCTTTGAAAATCAGCTATTGGCTTTTAGCCGTTAGCTCTTAGCTTGTTTCCTTCGGAAGTTGGAGACATGCTGGAAGCACGCGAAGTCAATAGTCACGACATTGCAGCGAGTCGTTCGCTGGACGGGTTGAGCGCAAGCTCCCCGATCGGCACGGCAAAGCTAAAAGCCAAGAGCTAATAGCTAAAAGCTGCTTCAGTTGTCGGTGATCTTACCGCGGGGGATCCACCCGTTCCCATACCGAACACGGAAGTTAAGCCCCGCAGGGCCGATTGTACTGCACGCGAAAGTGTGTGGGAGAGTAGGTCGTCGCCGGCTTAGATAAAGGCCATTGAGAGAAATCTTGATGGCCTTTTCCTTATGTTGGTTAGCGAGTGGTGTTTGTCTCGATTTGAACGAGGTCCCCCTCGATTTCCACTCGGATCACCCCAGTTCTTCCGAACCATCTGACCGTCACAGTTGGACTCGCCGGAGACCTCAGTGAACACCCAAAAGCGGCCATAGAAGAACACTTGAAAAGCGGCCATACTTTCAGAAGAAACGTCCAGGACATTGACAGCAGCGGGAGGGTTAGTAGCCTCTCGCAACATGGCGAATGTCTTGAAGGACGAAAAGAAACAGCAAATCATAGCCTTGGGACGACTCGGATGGTCTCTGCGAAAGATCGAAGAGGCCACGCGAGTGCGTCGAGAGACCATCAGCGCCTATCTGAGAGGCGCAGGTGTGGAAATATGGCCGCCGGGAAGATGGAGGCGCGAAAGTGGGGAATCCGGTCGAAGGTGAACGCGATTCCGGTCTGAAGCTGAACGCCATTCCGTTGTGATTCCGAACAGCATTCCGGTCTGAAGGTGAACGCGATTCCGGTGGGAAGGCGAACAGTTTTGCTCGTCTACCGGAATGGTGTTCGGCTTGGAGCGGAATGTTTTCCACAGGTGAGCCGCAGGAGGAGGTAGCGACGCTGGACAATTACCCGGCAAAAGAAACTCCATCAATGAGGAGAACAGGGTGCCGGCTAGGAGAATGTCCATGCGGAAAACGAAGGAAGTCCTGCGGTTGAGGTTTGAGTTGGGGCTCGGGCAGCGGCAAATCGCGCGCAGTTGCGGGATGGGGCTGGGCACGGTCCACGACTATTTAGAGCGGGCGGCTGCGGCCGGGATCGGTTGGCCGTTGCCCGAAGAGTGGAGCGAAGAGGAACTGGAAGCCAAGTTGTTTCCGTTTGTCGTTTAGCGGAAGTTCATCGTTGTTGTTGAAGATAGGGACGGACTGATCAGTGATTTCCTTCATTCTCCACTTGCAGCGAACGTGTCGCACAGAATAGATTTCGTAGCCTCGCCTCTCGGATACGGAGTAATCTGAGCTAGTTTCTTGGCCGATCACGAAGCACAACACATCATCGCCGTCAGCAATTCGCCCTTGGCAGAGCTGACATCTGTACGGTGGCTGTTGCGCATTCAGGGCAAACTCGTGGAAACATCCTTCATGCCAAGGTGCCGCGAAGCATCTGTACGACCCGTACACCTCTGGCCAGAACCGCGCTGCACTCTTCGGAACTACGAAAGTGTTCCATGCCGGTTTTTCCTCTAAGGCACTATCAGTGGTGCCTCGGGTCGCTTAACGTTATAGCGCGTCGTCAGGAATGTTCGAATTTGCTCTTTGTATACCTCGAACTCACGCCGCATTGTCAGCAATTTCTCGTCAAACTGGAACCGCATCTGATAGTCCTTGAAAAACGTCTCTTCCATTTTGAAGTCGATTAGCAGCATGTCAAAGATTCCCATTGCCCACGGTTTCTCCGCGAGTCCCGTGTAGTTAAGACGCCACTCTGGTTCGCCGTCAACTTCGACGGTTCGCACCCGTTCACAGATCGAAGTCAAATTCGCGTGAGAGCCCGTCTCTGAGAGCTTCCCCCAGACTTCATACAACTCATCCAAGCCAGCAAAGAGGCCAGTTTGCTTGCTGTACCAGAACTCCTTTTTGAACGCCTCTTCATCGTCTAGCTTGTTGAGCCAGATCAACTGTAGCGCGGGATCTTTCTTCGCATGGGCATTGATGTACACGATTACTGGGAATCCGCGATTCGGAGAGCTCGGCTTCAGAACATCAATTTCACGGAACCAAATCTGGTCCAGCATCAGATAGTAATCCCACAACTGGGGCAACTTCTGAATCGACGCGAAGAAATTATTGCGCTTGGTTCGGTAGTAGTCCTTGTATTCGGATGGCAGAACCTGCTGCTCGAAGGGAACCAGGAGATCGCTTTCGTCGGTCACACGATCGGGTACGGTATTCATCCGCTAATTCTACAGCGGCGGGTGGCCCACCCTTTATCTCCTCAGAACCTGAGGGCGCCCCATCCTTTCGCGTTTTTTGCGAAAGGGTGGGTCTCTCCACCTCCTCACATCCAAGGATATAAAAGACCCTGTAAGCAGTGTCCGTGGAATCCCACCCTTGCAAAAAGCGCAAGGATGGGGCACCCGACCGTCCATTCCTGGACGTAGTTATTTCGCTGAAGTGAGGTTTGCCGCGCGCAGGACGGCTTTCTCGGCCGCCTGGGGTAGCTGGACAGGGACGAAATATTCTTCGGGATAAAGATAATCCTCGCCCGACTCATCAATCACGCGGAGTTGATGGTGCGTGGCAGCGGCATCGTCAGCGACCACCTGGTACAGCTTTCGCAGCTCCAGCCTTTTCCGTTTTGCACGCTGAGGGAACGTGAAGTTTGGTCGGATCGCTACTGCAGGATTCGCTTGCCGTGAATAACTGCAGAAATCACCACTTCGTCTTGCTGCAAGCGGTGATCCGGTAGTTGCACGCGAGAAGCTCCCGAATGTCCTCATTATCAAATTCGGGAACTTTGCGGCCAGACCGAGGGAAGCTCGTGAGGGTTCTGGTTTGGCTGACAATGTTTTTCAGAACCGCACTGGCGTAAGCAGGCGAGTCTTGAGCGATATAACTCACGATGGTTTCCAGGTCTTGGAAAGCACGTCGCGCCCAGACTACTCGGTAAGCCATTTGCTGAGGCGGGATTCGACTTCTTCCTGGGTAACGGTGCCATTGACACGGGCATCCTCCAGGCCGCGCCGCACCTTCTCAAGGACGTAAAGATGGTACTGGATGTCTTCAACCGAGCAGTCGTCAGGAAGCTTATTGAGGAGTTGCTCGACGTCATGTTTCGCCGTGCTCATGTGCCTTTAAGCATAGCACCGCCGGCAAGTGGAAGGAATGGTGGGTCTGCGTTGCCCAAACTAACAGCGAAAGAGACCCTGTGTGCAGTGTCCGTGGAATCCCATCCTCGCGCAAAGAACGCGCAAGGATGGGGCACCCGGCCTTTTCCTTTGGGCGAATCCGGAAAAAGATGGCGAGCCGGGCTCTCGCGGTGTATGCTCCCGTGGGCCGGGTGACAAGAATTGAAGTTCCGGCTCATCCTTCTATGGCTACTGTCCACGTAGAACGCGTCGGGCCTGCAATCAGCCCGGAGAAAAAACTGGGCACGACGTCCCTGACCGGTCGTAACGGGATTCTGTGTCGCTATTTTTATTTTGCGATGTCGCTGCTGTTGGCGGCGATTGTGTTCGCCGGCTTCAAGCGTACCGTCAACGAGAACCTGTTTCATCCCGCGATACCGCGGCCCTTTATTCTCTGGATTCATGCCTCGGCTTTCACCGCGTGGGTGATTTTCTTCATTTGTCAGTCTGCGCTGGTGCGGATACACAAGGTCAGTTGGCATCGCTCTATCGGATGGTTTGGCGCTGGGCTGGCGGCGGTGATGGTTCCGCTGGGCGTTGCTACCGCCATCGTGATGGCCCGCTTTGACATGGTTCAACTGCATCTGCCCGGTGCGGATGCTTTTCTGAGCATCCCGTTCTACGACATGATCGCCTTTGGCGTGTGCATTGGCGCTGGCCATCTATTGGCGCACGAAACCAGAGCTGCATCGCCGGCTGATCTTCATCGCAACCTGCGGGCTCATGGACGCGGCCTTTGGCCGCTTTGACTACTTGTTCAACAATAATCTTTTCTTTCCTTGCCTGGACCTGCTGATCGTTCTCGGCGTAGCGCGCGACCTGCTGGTAGATCGGCGCGTCCATAAAGTGTATCTCTATGCGCTGC